>NZ_JACHKT010000013.1 GCF_014204325.1 Arcicella rosea | reverse complement strand
GTAAATCACCTCAAATAAAATGAAAAATCCACCCAGAATATGAGTGGATTTTATTATGAATGAATATTGAAAAACAATTTTCAAGGAAAGCCAAAGTAAACAATCCTAAAAAAGATAACTGTTACTATAAACTTTCAGACTATTCATACTACCTTCATTTTGACAGAGATTTACTTATATTATGACTCACATAAATAAATCTCTGTTAAACTTTCTACTACTCCACCTCCAAACTCAAAGCATACATCGCAAATGAGCCTAACCAATGGTCGCCTCCATAATTTCCGTTGGCAATATTTGGTAAGGTTTTTTGTAAAAAGGTTGTAGCTTTTTCTTGAAATTGTTTCTTGCGTAAATCTGTTTTGGGTAATTGCTTGGCTATGCCCAACAAACACCAAGCTTTACTGAGTGCTAAACCGTCTAAATGTACAATTTGATAATCGGAACGGTCACTGACGATGGGTAATTGTAGTACATTTTTTAATCCTTCGGCAGTGTAAAATTGGTTAAACCATTGCACAAAAGCTTGTGGTGCTAATACTCTTCGCATCAAATCTGCAATTTCAAGACTGGGCGAAAGAAAGTCTGTGCCGTCGGGTTCGAGTGTGGCGGCAACGGCTTTATTTTTGAAATAATAGTCTTTGCTACGTTGTACTAATAATTGTTCAAAGGCAATATTTTTAGTTGCTCTTGCCCAATCTAAAGCGAAAACCATCCCAAAAGCTGTATTCGGATGCACACCAGTTCGGTTTGGATAAGTCTGTTTGGGCAAATATTCCATCCAACGTTGTACAATTACTTGTGTCAAAGGCTGTAAACTTTTGTGCCAACGCTTCGCCATTGGGTTATCCCAAGTCAATAATTCTTCATCCAATTTAAGTACCCAAGCCCAACCGTAAGTTCGTTCAAAACCTTTTGCGAGTTTGTATTGATTAAAATAATCCGCTTCTTTTTGAAGGTTTTCTGTCGAAAAACTATTTTCTAACATGGCAATAATTTGCTGTGTCTCTGGTAAATTGGGGTAAGTCTTGAGGATTTTTACCAACATCCAATGCCCATGTACTGAAGAATGCCAATCTAAACAACCATAAAAAGAAGGATGCAATTGTTTTGGACTTAATGCTACTTCTTGAGCCGTTTCTATGGTATGATTAGGCTTGTTCGGGTATTCAGTTTGAATACAATGTAACGGAAGTTGTGCCAGAAATGAAGCTCCTGCCTCACTAAGTCCTACTTTTTTCCCATCTTTTGATACCGTTAAATACTGATTTTGCTGTCCGTAAACGGATAATCCGCAAGCTAACAGTGCTGTTAATAATAGATTTTTGTAAATCATTGCTAAAGTTTTTTGTTGATGAATGATGATATTTTGTTAAGCAAGGCTTTGAATACTAATATTACACTAAGCAAAGAGAAAAAAATCATTTTTACAAATGAGAAACAAAACTGATACCTTGATAAAGCTTAAAGATACTCAGAGTATCAAGCGATATACTCAAAGTATCTCCAGAGATATTTGATTGCGGTATTTTGCGGTATTTAGTATGTCGAGAGATACTAAAAGCATGTCACGAGATACTTTTTTGCGGTATTTTGCGGTAAAAAGTATCTCGTGAGATACTTGAAGTATGTATTGAGATACTTCAAGTATCTTTTTTGATTTAAAAACCGAATAAAACCGCAAAAATGAATATTTTGTTTGAAAATGACAAAAAACTAACGTTATTAAAATGAGTCATCCCCAATTTTCTCTTGAAAAAGCAAGTTTTAACAATTTCAATGTTTTTTAGATTTGTTCTCGTCCTTACTTTTTGTCTTGATACAAAAAGTAACAAAAAAATCAAGAATTCCTAATCGCAGCGGCGAACCGCCTCGCTCCGCTCAAACAGTAGGAATTCGTTGCCCATCAATCATAAAAAAGCGGTCTAAATTAGTTTTTAGACCGCTTTTTATGATTTTAAATTCAGTATAACTCATGCTTCAAACATAATTCTTTAGCTATTTATAAACTTTAAATTCCCACAAACCTGAAGTTCCTTTTAAGAAAGTTAGTTTTAAATATTGTGCTTTTACACTACGTTCGTCGATATGGGGAGATTGTACTTTTATTTCAGCATGACCGCCATAAGGCTTCCAATTTTTTCCGTCAACCGAATATGCTAATTCATAAGCATGTCCAGCTGTTGGTTTTACAAAGTAAGATGCAACCTTTTTAATCGCTGTCTTCTTCCCTAAATTCACCGTAAAAGTAGCTGTGCTATCTTTTGTTGCTGCCAACCATCTTGTACCATTAGAGCCATCAAGTGCATTTTGTGGCGAATACGTTTCAGTTCTGTTAATGGTTTTATCCTTTACATAAGGTACTTTAAAATCTGGCAAAGTAGAAGATGCTTCGGCAGATTGTATCGCTACTTCATTTTTTGCTAAAGATGGAAAAGGGTCAACGCCTTTGTTGGTCAATCTAATGGGTTTTATTGTTCCATCTTCATTAAATTCCATTTTATCAATCCACACTTGTCGGTTTGTACTTGAACGTCCAAATTCCAGATAAGTAAAATAATAATCATCCTTGATGTGGAATACGTTTCCATGCCCCGGCCCATAAATTTGTTCTTTTACATCGGTTTTGGCAATGATGTCTTCTTCTGGATAAATAAATGGACCAAAAGGCGAAACTTTACTATACTGATAAGCATATACATAGTTTTCGTGTCCGCTTAAAGTATATAGGTAATAATAAATCCCTTTGCGTTTAAATACAATCGGGCCTTCGGAATAACCGCCTCTTTTGGTAGAGATTTTCAGGATAGAAGTCGTGTCCAAACTAATCATATCAGGATTCAATCGACCAGCACCACGCTGTGCCCAGAAAAGATATGGCTTTTGGTCGTCGTCGATAAATACGTCTGCATCAATTCCTTTTGTGCCTTTGGGTGCATCCATTTTTAACAAAGGGAAAGTATTTTCCTTACTAAAATCGCCCTTGGGCAACGTAAAAGGGCCTGCGGGAGAATCAGCAACAGCTACATAAATATCATGATTGACCGTTGGGTAATAGTAATACTTGTCTTTTACTTTTACTGGATAACTTGGTGCCCAGAATAATTGCTTTTCGGCGGCTGGGAAATAAAAACCATTGAACGACCAGTTCTTTAAATCTTTCGACGACCAAAGTACTGGAGGTCCTGCTGTGGCTAAACCTGCATTGTAACCGTCGGTTGTGGCATAGCAATAAAAAGTATCTCCAAACTGAACAATACTTGGATCGGCAATTAAATCTGGAATGATTGGGTTATTGTTTCCTGTTTTTTGTGCTTGTATGGATTGAATACTGAATCCAAATAGACAAGTGAGTAGTAATATTTTTTTAATCATGTTTTCTGTAAAATAAGATTTAAAGATAAGGGTTGAGCAATTTTACAACCCTGACTATTAAACAGTTGAGCCTTAAGGTTTTGTTTTGTCATAGATAATCATGCAAAATAAAATCTCAAGGCTCAACTCTCAAAGCTTGTCACTATTTAAGCTCTTTATAACGCTTCATGGCTTCTAAGAAATAATAATCTGCATAGGTTAAAGGCACATCTACTTCGGTATTCTGAGGAATATGACCAACACAATGTTCAATTAAAAAACCTCCATTTGTACCAATTGTAGCTTTGTATGGTGTATTCGACAAGGAGTAAATCATTGCTTCAGCATTTTTGATATAATCTTTTTTCAAGTTTTTATCTACATAACCACTCAATTCTAACAAAGCCGAAGCCATTACCGAAGCCGCCGAAGCATCACGTAAAGCCGTTGGAATATTGGGTGCGTTAAAATCCCAATAAGGTACTTTATCGGCTGGCATGTTTGGATGCGTTAAGATAAACTTCGCAATGTTTTTAGCTTGCTCTAAATAAATTGGGTTTTTCGTTTCACGATACATTACTGTATAGCCATAAAGTCCCCAGCCTTGTCCTCTAGCCCAAGCGGATTCGTCTGCATAACCTTGAGCGGTTTTCTTTTGCTGAACGCCACCCGTTTCAGAATTATAGTTAATGACATGATAAGAGCTATAATCTGGACGGAAGTGATTTTTCATCGTCGTGTTGGCATGTGTCACCGCAATTTTATAATAGGTAGAATCGCCTGTTACTTTGGTTGCCCAGAAAAGTAATTCTAGGTTCATCATGTTGTCAATGATTACTAAAAAGTCCCCTTTTTTTGAATCCCAAGATTTGATACAACCAACCGTTGGATTAAAACGAGTAGCCAAAGATTTAGCACTTTGAATCAAAATATCTTTGTACTCAGGTTTGGGAGCGATGTCTTTGGCATTTCCAAAACTACAATACATCATAAATCCTAAATCGTGGGTTGTAGTATTGAATTTCTCTTTCTCTAAAACGCCTAAAATACGGTTATTTTCTTTCAGTAATTCAGCATCTTTTGTTTGCTGATAAATGTATAATAATGAACCGGGATAAAAACCACTGCACCACCAACCAGAACCACTAAATTCGTATTTACCAGTTTTCGGAAAATATGTTTTCGGGAATTTATCTTGTGGCAGATTACTCATCAATACTTTATATTGTTTGCCAGCATCTTTGAAATTCTGATTGATAGTTTTCAATAAAGTCGCTCTTTTAGGATGTGTTTTACTTGTTTGTGCCGTAACAAGCGACCAAGCCATCGAGCAAATCATTACCGTATTGATAGCAATGCGAAAAAATTGTTTCATAGTTTTTGTGATTGAATTTTGAGTTGTGAATATTTATTTAAACAATTCCCTAAAACATCGTTTATTTTATATAAGTATTAGGATATAAACCTATAAGGATTCAAACCCTTATAGGTTTTGCTAAATGCTTCCGAATACATCGACTACTTATTCTGTTCTTTCGTCTTGATTTTTTTGACAGCCTTCCATGTAAGTACTTGTACTTTTTGGGCTGGAATATTTACTTTTCCTTCGCCATCGGCTTGATCTACTTTTTCTACAAAAAGATGTAAATCGCCTTTATTTTGCCAAAGTTCTGTATCGTAAGTTGGTTCCCACGAACCTACAGAGGTTTCGCTAATATCTTTAATTTGCCAATTGCCTTTACTTAAATCTGTCGTTATGGCGGTAGAGACTTTATCGCCTCTTTCAGCATCTCTGAAAATCAGCATGGCAGATAAAGTATTTTTCTTGGACGACCAAGCCAAAATTTGTGGTCTTGAAATAGGAATGCGTTTCGTGCCTACGCCACTTAAACTAAAAGGCGTTTTTCTAAAACCAAGATTACTTACTTGCCATTGTTGATTGGCTAAATAAATGACATGATATTGTGGAACGCTTTCGTTGGCTGGTCGCCAATAAGTAGCGATGTATGGATTTCCTTCGGCATCAGCCACCATGGATGTCTGATTGATTAGTTCACTTTTCTGAGGAATTTTACAGGCATATTCTGCATTTTGAGCGGTGATAGGTAATTGATAAGCAACGCCTTTTGAATTCTCCCAAGTCTTTCCGCCATCTTTTGAACGAGCATAAGCCATGTCGTGATTACTGGCTACGTCGGCACTTTCTCGCCAAACCCAAGAAAGGTGAATTGTACCCTGACTATCTAAACAAGCTTGCCAATAAGCATTTCTTTGTCCTTCTCCATCAATCAAGTTTTCTTGCACCATCGACCATTTTTTGGTTTTTAAATCATATTGATTCATGACCAAATTGCCTTTTCCAGAAGCACCATTTCGGTAGAAAAACAAAAGGTTTCCATTGGGTAATCGATAAAATTCTGGATAAGTAACATTGCTTTCGGTACGTCCTGTCATGCTTTGCTTCTCTCCCATCATCAATGAAAAAGGTGCTTTACTGACGGCATAACGAAGTGCATTGTTGTGATGATCCCAAGAAAGATGCAAAAAACCATCTCCATCTATCATGATAGAAATAGAATTATGAGCATCACTGGCGTTGCCTTTAAAATTGGTTTTCTGTAATTCCCAAGTACTTTTTCCTTGTTTTCTTTTTCCCAGAACAACAAAAGCGTCGGCATCGTAATAGGCAATAAACTGATAATTTTTATAAGAAACCAATGAGTTTTTACGAAAAATAACCGCATTGACTGAATTCTTCGCCCAACCCTCTCCTACTTCTAGCAATGCTATTTTCTCTTGTGCTTTTGCCAAAAATACAAGACTACAAAACAATAAGGTAATTAATCCTTTTTTACAATTCATGAAATTGAGTTTATAATATTCTAGCATTAGCTTGTCTATGTAAATAAACGTGGTTACTGAGTGAATTAATTCTTGAATATTTGTACTTTAGATTCACAACTCATCACTCACAACTCTTACTTACTCTATGGCATGATCTGCCAAAACAGCCTCGCCCGACCATACTTTTTGTGATGTCCATTTTGTAGCTGGACTACTCCAAAATTCATCTGTTTCTGGCAAACCTAATGGCAATAAGATATTGGCACAGAGGTACAAGCTACCTGTTGTGATATAGAAATCTGCTAAATCTGGCTGAGAACCGTACAAACCGATTGTCAACCAGCCATCTTTTGTGAAAGTACTTGGGCTTTCAGTTGTTTTCTTGATAACCGCTGTTAAAGCACCACGTACTTGTGCGGGACTTAACTCTTTGGGTAAGCCTTTTCGCCAAGCAATATCTGCCAAATGATGAAAAGCAGCACCACGATACACAATCGAACGCCCTGTAGCAGGGAAAGAACCATCGCTATTGATTAATCTTTCTTGGATAACGGCAAAGCGTTCGTTTCTTTGTTTAATCTTATCGAATGTCCAATTATAAAGTCCTGTTTTCGGGCCTAACTCTTTTACCATATTCGCCAAATAAGGATGAATGACATAACTATTATAATAGTCCCAATGATACGGTGGGCCATCAGAATAAACACCATCGCCAACGTACCATTGCTCAAACTGACGGAAACAGTATTCAATCCGCATATTATCCCAAGGGTATCCATATTTACAGAAAAAGGTTTCAATCATTCCAGAAAACAATATCCAGTTAGAAAACCCTGCTTTGGTATTTCTTGTTGCTAAAAAGGCTTTTACTACTTGGTCTTTGGTTTGCGTATCAAGATGTTCCCACAACCACGGGCATCTCACAAAGGCTAAAGCTAAAAAAGAAGCATCAACCAAAGGCTGTCCGCCTCTTTCAAAAGCCATATAGTCTTTAGCCTTAGGATTCACGGCATTGGCTACTGCTTTCAAGGCATAATTTCTATATTGATTTCTTAACGCTACTTCTTTAGCAGAACCACCTTCTAAATTCAGCCAAGGTGAAATACCACACATCAAACGACCAAAAGCTTCTAAATAAGCCACCTCTTTACGATTATTGGCATTATCAATAAATTTTGACATCGTTTGGGGCATCACAATTCTAAGGCTGTCATTTGCCAAACTACGCAAAATAGGTTTTGCTAGTTGATCAAGATGCTGTAGCCAAATGGCACGGTCATTAATAGGTTTTTGCTGTGCTAGCACGCCTAAAGGCAAAGCAAAAACACAAACCAGTAATATTTTTTTGAACATAGATAGTTTGGTAAAAGTGAATACTTTTATTCTTACCCACAAAAGCGAAGATAGGGACAATTTCTACTGTTTTTACACTGTATTCCCTGTGAAGTGTAGTTTACATTAGGGTATGACTGAAGCCACACCCTAATGTAAAGAAGGATTTAAGTAATCTTTCTCTAAAACTTGTATTTATATCGGTAATTTCACTCTTTCTGATAAACCCGAACATAATCTACTTCCATTCGGCTTGGGAAAGTACTGCTGTATGGATTTCCTCCGTTATCGCCACCAATCGCTACATTCAATAACATATAGTGCGGTTGCTGAAAAGGATTAAAACCCGAACCATCTTTATTAACTAAAACATTCATTGGAACTTTGTTCAAAAGCTGGTCATCGATATACAGAGCAATGTAATCTTTTTCCCAATCCATTCTCCAAACATGAAATTGTGCTGCCCAGTTTGCCCCACCAAGTGAATCAACCGAAAAAGTATTACTATGCCACTCGGCTTGCTTGTTGGCGGACAAACAAGCGATATTGGCAAGCAATTTACCTCGGTAAAATTCCATCATATCAATTTCGCCGTTGGCTGGCCAGTTTTTATCGACTCCTAAAGTCCACCAAGCAGGCCAAACGCCTTGACTAATATCAATTTTTGCTCTTAATTCAAATCGTCCGTACTGCCATATTTTCTTACCCGCAGTAATCATGCAAGTAGATGAAAAATCTATCATTGGCTGTTTTTTTCGCCAATCTTTACTTCCTTCTACATAATTGGGATTGGGCTTTTGTTCTCTTCGGGCTTCAATGATTAAATTGCCGTTTTTACAAAAAGCATTGTCAGGTTGATACCACTGTAATTCATGGTTACGAACAAAACCATTTTCATACGACCAATTAGCAGGGTTTGGCGTACCGTCTTTCTCGAATTCATCCGACCAAACAAGTTTATAACCTTCTTTAAGCCACTTTTTCTGAACGGCTAAACCTTGAGCTTGAGAAGCAAAAAAAGAGAAAATAGTAATAACAGCGATAAAAAAATATTTCATAGTGATAGGTATTAAAGGTAAAACATGAGAATTTACTGATTGAAAGCATCTAAATTCCAAGCATCTTGCCAAGTAATCAATGGCTTACCATCTTTGAATTGTATCGGTAACCAAAGGTATCGACTATCCTTCAAATCCTTCGGATTCCATTTATCAGCCATAAAAACAAAAGCATCTTTTTTCCCAGCAATCGGTAAAATATAGGTTGATTGTCCGTTGAAAGTTTTTTCTGCCAAAGGGCCGTTCATTGGGTCTTCAACCAATTTCCAAGGGCCAAACAACGATGTTGAAGTATGTAAACTTGCTTTGTTGGGTGCCCAGCCTGTGCAACCACTTGTAATTAAATAATATAAACCATCTTTTTTAAATACGGCTGGTGCTTCACGGTGACTGCTGAAAAGTAAAGTGTCTTCTGTGGTAGCTGATAAATAATCGTCTGTCAATTTAGTGATGCGTAAATCATAATTTTCACGAGCGGAGTAAATATGATAGGCTGTAGCATCATCATCAACATAGAGTGTCATATCTCTTGACATGTGACCATTCGGTCGGAAACTTTTCAAATAGACAAAAGGGCCGGTGGCTTTATCGCTAACAGCTACGCCTGCTCTGGCAGCACTGTAACCTTTATTGGGTAATTCTAAATGAAACCACATCACATACTTTTTGGTCTTGGCATTATAAATTACTTTCGGGCGTTCTACCAAGCCTCCAACGGCAATTTCACTATTTCGGTCGTTCGATTTTGCCAAAGCTATTCCTTCGTTTTTCCAACGATATAAATCTTTAGAAGAGTAAACTGCTACACCTTCCGATGCACTTTTTCCTCTTTTTTCACCATACCAATAATAGGTTTTGTTGATGTATAAAATCCCACCGCCGTGGGCGTTGATTACTTCTCCATTATTATCATTCCAGATACTTCCAGGTTTAAAGGCTTTTTCTTTATTACTAATATTTCCTTTCTGTGTTTGGCAACCTAGAAAAAAACTCATTGCCAATAGTAGTACATTTGCAGAAACTCTCATTGTCTAATACGTTTAAATTGGATAAAATTACATGGTACAAAACTATGAAGAGATTGCAGTTTCAGAAGGGGGGATTTTCGTCAAAAAGGAGGGTAAAAATTCTGTATTCATGTAATTGAAATTTACTACCAATGCTAATAAAAAAAATTACATGTAGCGGTTACCATTTCTCATATCTTACTTTGTCAATCGGCAACCGCAAGGGTTGCCGCTACAGTTAGAAAAATTGTCAAGTAATCAGATAAATAATATACCGTAATCAGTATCTATTATTCATAATTTATCACTGCCAATTCATATTTACCCCACATTGCCACGTTGTTGTTTGGCGTATTCTGAAGGGGGCATATTATAAATCCCTTGAAACATCTTTCTAAAGTATTTAATGTCTTCTATCCCGACCATCATGGCTACTTCCGAAACACGCAAATTACCTGTACTCAATAATTGAGCAGCACGTTTCAAGCGAATATCACGGATAAATTCTACTACCGATTGACCAGTAATGGCTTTAATCTGACGATAAAATGCTGATTGACTCATCCCCATTTCTCGTACTAATACTTGTACATTAAAATCGGAATCACTCAGATTATCTTCAATAATTGCCATTGCTTTTTCTAGCAATTGCTTTGTTTCATCTGGAATATCTACTTGAGTCGGTTCTAATAACAATTGCTTCTGATAATATTCTCGAAGTAACAACCTACTTTGTAACATAGACAATATTTTAGCACTCAAAATCAGCGGGTTAAATGGTTTAGCCATATATTCATCCGCTCCAGTTTCTAAACCTTCTAATTCATGAACAGCTGCTACTCTTGCCGTTAAAAGTATCACAGGAATATGTGTGGTTTTAGGATGTTGTTTGATTTTTCTACATAATTCCAAGCCATCGCTCATTGGCATCATCACATCACTAATCACTAAATCTGGTAAAAGTTGTAAAGCTTTTTCCCAACCGTCTAGTCCATCTACTGCGGTAAAAACTTCATAATTTGCTTCACAAAGTTGTTGTAAGTACAAGCGTAATTCTTCATTATCTTCCACAATCAAGATACGAGTAGTATGCGGCACTTTTACTGGTGTTTTTTCTAAATCAATATTTTCTACAACTGACACAGTATTGCTAACAGTTGCTTTTTTAAATTCTGTACTTTCCGAATAAATTTCATGAGCCTCCAAATGAGCTTTCCCAAATGGTAATTTTAGTAAGAAGGTTGTCCCCTGCCCTACTTCACTTTTTACATAAACTTCACCCCCATGAGCTTCCACAAATTGTTTTACCAAAGACAAACCAATCCCAGTACCCATAATTTTCATGGTTTCGGTATGCGAAGCCTGAAAGTATGGATCAAAGATTTTATCAATTTCATCAGCTTTCATTCCTATCCCCCAGTCCTGCACCTGTATCTCTAAGTAATTATCAATAAGCTTTTTATTGGCAAAAACGGCTTCTATTTCAGGCGAACCAACTGTTGCAACTGCTATTCTAATTTTACCTCTTTCTGGCGTATATTTGAATGAGTTAGACAACAGATTCGTCAGAATAATCTCTAGTTTACTCCAGTCAAAATACATATTGACGGGTTTTGTTGGAATACTTATGGCATAATCAAAATGAGATTCATCTGCTTTCAATTTAAAAATCAAGAATATTTCTTGAATAAAACTAAGAATATTTCCTTGACTAGCCCGCAAGGAAACATGACCTGATTCTACTTTTCTGAAATCCAACAATTGGTTGACAAGCTCTAATAATTTCCGAGTTTGTTGGTGCATTAGTACGATTTTGTCCTTCATTTTGGTTTCAATCGACATTAATTCTTCCATCGGCCCCAAAATTAAAGTAAGTGGCGTACGCAATTCATGAGAAACATTGGTGAAAAAACGGAGTTTCAAATCTGTAATTTCCTTTTCTTTTTCTACTTTAAATTTCTCTAAAGCCAAAGTGTTTTCTAAGGCTTGTCGGGCTAAACTTGCCCTACGATATAAGATAAAAGCACCAACAATCAGGAAAGTATATAATGTATAAGCCCACCAAGTTTTATACCAAGGTGGCAACACTGTAATATTTAGAATCGCTGGAGACTTCGACCATCTTCCTTCTCCGTTATATACTTTTACTATCAAAGAATATTCGCCTGCTGAAAGGTTGGCAAAACTAGCCATTCTTTGCTTTGAACTTGTGTAAACCCAATTTTTATTATATCCTTGAAGTTTGTAAGCATATACATTTTTGTGTGGGTTATTATAATTTAAGCCCACAAACTCTATTGAAAAATCGTTCTCCTTATCTTTAATTGTAATGTTTTGGGTTTGGTCTAAGGGCTTTTCAAGAACTACTCTCCCATTAATTTCTTCTCCGATTTGAACGGGTTTATTGTAAATTTTGAAATTTGTTAACCTGATAACCGACGCCTTTAAGTCTGGACGAATTTCTGAAGGATTGAAATAAGTAAGCCCACGAATACCCCCAAAGTACAAAGTGCCATCGGCGGCTTTTGTGGATGCTCCTACTTTGAAAGAGTTACTCTGCAAGCCATCAGCCACATCGTAATGAAGCCATTGACTTGATGATGGGTTGAATTTCAATAAACCGTCACCCGCAATCCACAGGTTTCCATCGGCATCAATTTCCATACTTTCGATATTAGGATATGGCAAATTAATCCTTTGAACCAAATCTTTTCCTTCAGCGTTTGTAGAAATTTTATTCAAACCAGCACCAATTGTTCCAATCCAAATATTATTATTTTTATCCTGCAAAAGTGGCCAAGCATAATTCCCGCTCAAGCTGTTTTTATTATTGGCATCATAACTAAATTGTTTTAATAATTTAACGCCTTTATCCTGAACTTGAATTTTCAAAACCCCTTTATCTCGGGTACTTGCCCACAAAATATCTTTTGAAGCATCGTACATTAAAAATGTAAACTGATTACTTATCAGCGGATTATGTTCGCCCCAATACCTTTCTAATAGTTTTCCTTCCTTGTCTAAACGTAACAAGCCCAATTCAAAAGTAGCTAACCAAATATTCCCGAAACGGTCTTCAATAATCTTTTCAATGCTTGTATTATACAGACTTAAATCTGGAGTAATTTGTATGAACTGTTCCCTTTTACCGTCTTTCAGTTTAAAAATCCCCAAATACCTTGTACCAACCCAAAGTGTTCCATCATTATTTTGGCAGAAAGCAGAAACATCTACAACAGTGGCATCACCTGACGATTGTTTGCTGATGTAGTTTTGGTAAGTATTTGTTGTTAAATCATACTTTGAAAAACCATTTCGAGTACCAATCCATAACCAATTATTTTTAACATCTTTACGAATACAGTTGACGTAATTGTTGGGCAACGTGGGATGTTGCTCAAATTTCCGCTGTAAACTATAAAATGGTTTTCTGTGTAAATTAACCCTATTCAGCCCACCTGCCGAAGCCGCTAGCCAAAGTGTATTATTGTTATCTTCATATACTTGGTGAATTCTTCCCGAATTGATACTACTAGGGTCATCATCCAAAGGTAAAAAAACTGTTGCTTTTTGAATATCAATCGGAATCTCGCCAGTTTTAATCTGACTTTTTGGCGACCAAAAACGTAAGCCATAATTTGTGCCAACCCATAATTGATTGAACGAATCTAAAAAAATACACTCTACTTCCGAAATATTTCCTAAGGTTACTTCATGTCCTTTTGAGGTAAGTCGTTTTGCTTTACTCACCCAATAAAGCTCTTCGCTAGTGGCTACCCAAAGGTCTCCTCTTGTATCTACATGGAAAGCTCTTAAATAATTTATCGCTAATGCCGAACGATGAATCGTTGAGCTTTTTGGTAAAACATACCACAAACCTTGTGAACGAGTAGCAATCCAAACATAACCGTCTTTGTCAAAAACTAAACTAGAAACCCTGTAAGCAGTTTTTTTATTAATCGTAATTTGCTGAATGCTTTCAAGTATGTTTTCTTCATTTACTTTTAATACAAATAGTCCATTCTTACTTGTTCCTACCCAAATGCGTCCTAAATCGTCTGTTACAATCGTCACAACATCCGAGACTCTCAGCAATTTCATTAATGTTCTATTAACTTCCGAATTTGCCCTTTCTGTAATATTAATAATTCGGTCGTGGTGTACATCCAATAAGCTAAGTCCTGCACTCTCTGTTCCAATCCATAGCGATCCTTTTTTATCAACATGTAAAGCATGAATACGATTACTGGGTAAGCCATTGTCTGGATTGACGGGAATATCATACTTCTTTAGTTCATAGCCATCATAACGACTAATACCATTATTAGTGCCCGTCCAGATAAAACCCGAATGGTCTTGTACGACAAACATGACGTCACTATGGGGTAAGCCTTCGTTTACAGTGAGATGTTCAAAGCGAAATTTTTCTGTGTTTACTTGTGCCAAACAAAGTTTAGGAACAAGTGAAATAATCAAGAGTATGTTTAATAGATAATACTTCATAAATAAGTAACGGACATTGCCATTCAGATTTCTTTCTTTTCAGCGGTTGATTAAATTTCAATAGCCTAAAACGCTATCAAAATCTTACAAAGTTTATGATACTAAAGGGGAATAGCAAAAACTTCTCCTCAATTAGAAAATAAAATATGTTTATTCCCTACAAAGGATTCTTCAATTAAAATACTCGTGGATACAATCAAAATAACGTTTTTGACATTTATACCTTGATTTATCGCCTGAAATGATTGAAATGGCATTGTATGATTTCTTTTCTGTGATTTTAACCCCCTTTTTATACGAAAAAACCACCCTATTGGCGAATTTTCATTAATTATTTTTGCATTATTCAAATTTAATATTTGATAAAATGTAGTTCAAACTTCATTCCTTTTTTCATTATGAGTATTCATAAAAAACGATTGCAAAAATTCAAAAAAACAAAACTATGATAAAATTTATACGTAAACGCAGTCTCTACTGGTTTCCTTTGTGTAGGATTGCCTTGACGACAATGCTAATGTTTAATGCGATGTTGATGGTGGCACAGTCTGACCAAACTAAAGCAACAGAGCTAGAAGTGTTTTCGCCCGTTATCATCGACGAAAACGAAGAGCCTTTGGTAAATATCAGGATTAACAACAAAACCAAAGGACTTAAAGCAATTTCTGATGCAGCGGGTTCGCTGACGATTGGAGCGAATAAAGGAGACAAATTAGAAATCTTTGCTTCGGGTACAAAAATTATGGATTATGTGGTGGGCGATAAAGTTTCGCCAATCATAGTACTAAGCAGTAAAAACCCAGCAGTACTTCGTTCAAAACCACTTCGTCGTTTGTTCAATACTACCGTTCAAAGTGATTTGACGGCTTCGTCTTCTCAAGCGGTATTCAATAATGATTTACAGAAATCAGCCGTTACTTCGGTCATCAGTGCTTTGTCTGGTAGATTGGCGGGTATCAGTACAAATCAGTTTACTGGTCAGCCCGGTAATGATGGCACAAGTATTTCATTAAGAAATCAAGGCCCACTGGTTATTATTGATGGTATTCCTCGTCAATTAACTGTTTTTGACCTAGAAGAAATTGAGTCGATTACGGTGTTGAAAGATGCACTTTCTACAGCCATGATGGGTGTGCGTGGTTCTAACGGAGCGTTAGTCATTACAACTCGCAAGGGAAATCCAAACACTGCGAGAATGTCGTTTACGGCACAAACAGCCATTCAACAACCATTGCGTTTTCCGAAAGCATTAAATTCTTTCAATTATGCTACTTTGTATAATGAGGCTTTGAAAAACGATGGTTTAGCTCCTGTATATTCTGAACAAGCCTTACAAGGTTATCAGTCAGGTTCAGACCCATATTTATATCCAGATATAAATTGGAAAGACCAAGTATTGAATTCTTCTTCAAGACAAGACCGTTATACTTTTAGTGCGAGTGGCGGTAATAGTTTCTCTAAATACTTTGTTTCATTCGACCACATCAATCAATCAGGTTTATTGAAACAAAGCGATATAAATGCCTACAGTACTAACAACAATTTTAAATCATACACACTTCGTTCGAATGTTGATTTACAATTAAACTCAAAGTTATCAGGCGGTATTTACTTATTAGGAAGAATCTTGAATGGTAATGATGCGGGTTTTAGCACAGGTTCAATTCTAAGCTCCATCATGAATACGCCAAACAATGCGTATCCTGTTTATAATCCAGATAAATCTTATGCCGGCTCGCAACAATTCCAAAGTAACATTTGGGCACAAACAGTTGGTTCTGGTTATCAGCAGAATTTTAAAAGAGATATGTTAGCTGACTTTTACTTGAAAAGAACTTTGGATGAAGTAACAACAGGTTTATGGGTAAAAGCTACAGGTTCTTATTATGCTACGCTTTCTGAAAATATTCTTCGTCCTAAAACCTTTGCAGTTTTTCAAAGAAACCTTTCTCCTACTGGACAAGAGAGTTACCAACAATTTGGTGCAAACAGCGACCAGCTGAATGCCAATGGAATTGATTATCAAGGACGTTCAGACTATTTGGAATTGACTTTGGGTTATGACCGTACTTTCAACGAACATGGTTTCACTGGTTTACTTTTAGCGAACCGTCAAAATTCAGTAGCAGGTTCGGATTTGCCTTTAACTTTTACTGGAACTTCAGGAAGATTCAGCTACAACTATTCAAAAAAGTATATTCTTGAAATGGCTTTTGGTTTGAATGGTTCTAACCGTTACCCAGATGGTGGTACAACTAAATATGGTTTCTTTCCATCGGTTGGTTTAGCTTGGAACATCAGTCAAGAAGATTTCTTGAAATCTCAAGAATGGCTTTCGTACCTGAAATTATATGGTTCTTATGGAAAAACAGGAAATGATAATCCAGGTTACTTCTCGTACATCCAACGATATTTTGATAGCAGCAGTGCATTTTTTGGTACAGGTGCTGGTTCAAATACTTCGATTACGGAACTACCAATCGCCAATACAAATATTACTTGGGAAAAAGCTAATAAGTTGAATGTCGGATTGCAAGGTTCGCTTTTCAATCAACAATTAGGGTTTACTTTCGAGTATTATCACATGAAGTACTACGATTTGTTGACGCAACGTGGACGTAACACCGCTTTATTAGGAAATACTTATCCGAACGAAAACATCGGACGAAATCAATACTCGGGATTAGATGTACAACTTTTATATCAAAAGAACATCAAAAATGTAAGTATTTATGCCACAGTAAATGCAGGAGTTCAATCATCAAAAGTATTATATTTTGACGAAGTAAATCAGCCTTTTGCTTGGATGCAACGTACTGGTCAGCGAGTAGGACAAGCATTCGGTTATCAAGCAGATGGTTTATTCCAAACTACGGCAGAAGCCACTAGCGCACCAAGTATTATTGGTTACACGCCACAAGCAGGAGATATTAAATACAAAGATCTTAACAATGATGGGCTTATTAACCAATTAGACCAAACGGCGATTGGTAATACCAAACCAGTAATTCCTTTCGGAGCTAGTTTAGGTTTTAGCTGGAAAGCTTTTGATTTCTCTGCTTTGGTTCAAGGAGTTGCCAACAGAAATATTTACTTAAATAATGCTTCTACTTTCGCTTTTCAAAATGGTGGATTCGGTCAAGCATTTGAACAACATTTAGACCGTTGGACGCCTACTAATACAGATGCTACTTATCCACGTCTTTGGATTGGTTCAAATGTGTATAATCAGGCTACTTCATCTTACTGGGTGCGTTCTGGGGATTATGTTCGCTTGAAAAACATCGAAGTTGGCTTTACTTTACCAACAAAATTGGCGGGTAAAATCAACGTGAATTCGGTAAGATTCTTTGCGAATGCAGTGAATGTATTTACGTTCAATAAAGATAAATCAATTGACCCAGAAAGCTATCAAAGTAATTATCCAGTTCAACGACTTATCAATTTTGGCGTGAATTTAAAATTGTAAGCATAGACGAATAATTCTGAGATTTTTGTGAGAATATTCACATCACACAATTCCAAACTTCTGAAAAAAATGAATAAAAAATTATATACAAGCCTTCTTTTACTGGTACTGTCGATGTCGTGGACGGGCTGTGAAAGAGTAGAAACCGAACCTCGTGATTGGATTAAAGAGGATTTGGTTTGGGATGAACAAGATAAAAATGCTACGTTGGCAGTTTTTTTCTTGAATGATATTTACAATTATATTCCAACGGGTTTCAACCGAATTGGTGGCGATTTCCTAGATGCTGGTGCTGGCGATGCGATTCCTTCAAGAACTAATCGTGCTATTGAATATTACACCAACGGAATCATCAGCGTATTGAACAACCCAGACCCATATTGGGGAAATAGCTATGCGGGAATCAGAAGAGTAAATATCTTCTTGGCCAATATTGATAAAGTACCCGCTACGCCAGCAAGTATTGTTACTTGGAAAGCCGAAGCTAGGTTTATAAGAGCTTACCTCTATTTCGAATTGCTGAAAAGATATGGTGGCGTTCCGTTAATTGCCGATAAAGTATTCACGATTGAAGATAATTTGTCTTTACCAAGAAACACCTTCGAAGAATGTGTAAACTATATTGTAAGCGAATGTGACGCCATCAAAGGCAATTTATTACCTGAACCAATTTCGGATAACCAATGGGGGAAAATCCCAAGAGGTGCAGCCATTGCATTAAAGTCTCGTTTGTTATTGTATGCGGCTAGCCCATTGTTTAATGGTGGTGGAGTAAGTACAAATGCCAATTTGAAAACATTGAATGGCTACGCTACTTATGATGCTGCTCGTTGGCAAAAAGCACTTGATGCAAACAACGAATTGATTAATTTGAATTACTACGCTTTGCAAGCTTCGTACAATAATATTTTCACGGTGAAGAAAAACACGGAAATTATCCTTGCAAAACAAGGCTCAAACAATACTTCTATTGAAAGTTTGAATGCACCAATCGGATATGGGTCGCCAGCGGCTAGTCAAGGTTTGACGAGTCCAACACAAAATTTGGTAGATGCTTTTCCGATGAATAATGGATTAGAAATCAGCAATCCACTTTCTGGATATGCTCCGCAAAATCCTTATAAAGACCGTGACCCACGTTTGGCTTTAACGGTTTTCTTCAACGGACAAACTTGGTTAAGACGTAGCGTTGAAACTTTTGAAGGTGGAAAAGACAAACCAGGTGGCAATATAGTACAAACCAGAACGGGCTATTATCTCAGAAAGTTTATGGCTGATTTTTCTAATAATACTACTTACACCAATCAAAGCCACAACTTTCCGCTATTCCGTTATGCTGAAATTATTTTGAATGCTGCTGAGGCTTTGAATGAACTCGACAAAACTGAAGATGCTGTAAAAAGAGTAATCGAAGTGCGTAAAAGAGCAGGCATTAAAGCTGGAACGGATAATCGTTATGGCATCAAGGCAAGTATTACGAAAGAAGAATTAAGAACTTTGATTCAAAACGAACGTAGAATTGAATTAGCTTTTGAAGAACATAGATTCTGGGATTTACGTCGCTGGAAAATTGGAGAAACCGCTTTGAGCGGAGCTTTAATGGGCATGAGAATTACCACTACTCAAACGAATGGTGTTTTCAATTATACGCCTGTACAAATCAGTAATATGGTTTTTACAAAAAGACTTTATTACATGCCGCTTCCTTATGATGAAACTTTGAAAAACCCAAGTTTAATCCAAAACGAAGGTTGGTAAAATTGACTCAAGCATAATAAAATTCATTAGAATTTATGAAAAAACTAATATATATCCTGTTATTCCTTACCGCCTTCACTAGCGGTTCACTTTACGCACAGGGGCAGCTCGTCAGTGGTGTTGTCGCTGATGCCAAAGAGACCCTGCCAGGCGTATCCGTTTTCGAAAAAGGGAAAACGACTAATGGTACTTTAACCGATGAAAACGGGAAGTTCCGAATTACACTTAAAGGACAAAGTGGCGTATTAATCTTTCGTTCTTTGGGGTATAAACAACAAGAAGTACTGGTTGCCAACAAATCAAACCTCAATATTATTTTAGAAGCTGATGAAAAAAGTTTAGAGGAAGTTGTGGTTGTTGGTTTTGGACAACAGAAAAAACTTACTTTGACGGGTTCTGTAAGTTCGGTTTCTGGTCGTGAAATTCGTGAAAACCCTGCTGCCAGTTTACAAAATGCTTTGGCAGGTAAGCTACCAGGTTTTTTCTCGCAACAACCTTCTGGTCGTCCTGGGGCTGATGGTGCTAACTTTTTCATTCGTGGTGTAAGTTCATATAATGGTAATAACCGTCCATTGATTATTGTAGATGACGTTGAGTTTTCTTATGACCAATTTGCAAGAATTGACCCGAACGAAATTGAAAGTTTATCTATTTTGAAAGATGCTTCTACAACAGCTATTTATGGAGTTAGAGGTGCAAACGGTGTTGTTGTAATTACAACTCGTCGTGGAAAAGCAGGACCGCCACAAATTTCGGTAAGAGTAGAAACAGCTCTTTCGCAACCTACAAAAATTCCGAGTTATTTAGACGCTTATGAAAGTGCTAGACTTTACAACCAAGCACAAATTAATGATAATGCTGCTAACCCAAGTCCATCTTTCAAACCTCGTTTTACTGATGAAGATTTAGCTTTATACAAAAGTGGTGCCGACCCTTACGGTCATCCAAATGTGAACTGGAAAGAAGCTTTATTCAAAACTTTCAGTAAGCAATACAGAGGAAACCTTGATTTATCGGGTGGTACAGAAAGAGTAAAATACTTTGTTTCAGTAGGTTATTTGAATCAAGATGGGATGTTGAAAGATTACGGTCAAGGACAAGGCGTAAACAGTAATTATTTCCACCAACGTTATAATTATCGTTCAAATCTTGACATGAGTGTTACCAAAACACTTGACTTACGTTTGGATTTATACGGAAACTTTGCCCAAGTAAATACGCCACAAGTTGGTAGCCCATTTGGTTATAACGATTTGTTTTATGATTATAGTAGTTTCGCTACTTTAGCACCTTTTGCCTATCCGATTTATAATCCAGATGGTTCATTAGGATATAGTTCTTGGAGTCGTAACGAAAACCCAAGTTATAACGTAAACAACGTAATTGGTCGTTTGTCGTATTATGGCTATAGCCAGAGTAATGAAAGTAATATTAACTTCATTGGTTCGGCTAAACAGAAATTGAATTTTATTACGGAAGGTTTGAATATTCAAGGTCGTGTTTCTTTCACTAGCAATTACGCTTATACAAGAAGTATGACACGTGACCAGTTCCCATCTTTCCTTTATAATGCAAGTACAGATACTTACGAACCACGTGACCCTAACGTGTATAGAGTAAGAAGATTCTTTCTTGGGTATGACCCAAGAAGTACTTCAAGAGTATTCAATATGCAGTTTATCTTGAATTATGATAGAACTTTTAACAAAGCTCACCACGTGTATGGTTTGGCTTTGATGAATCGTAACTCAACTACAGCTTCTAACGGTAATAATGTTTACAATTTTATTCCTAATAACTTCCAAGGATATTCGGGGCGTTTAGGATACGATTATAAAAACCGTTATTTATTACAATTGAATGCTGCCTATAATGGTTCTGACCGTTTTGTGAGTGATAAGCGTTTTGGTTTATTCCCAGCGGCTTCGGCAGGTTGGAATATCTCTGAAGAGCCTTTCTTCCAACAAACAGGTATTTACAAAACTATTGATATGCTTAAAATTCGTGGTTCGTATGGTATTGTGGGTAATGATGCTTTGGGAAGTGGTTTCTCGTATTATTATCAACAAAACTATGGTACGGGTAACGGTGTGGTACAACCAAACTTCGGATATTCTAGTAATGGTTACAATGGTGTATTTGAAGGAACACTTTCTAATAACGACGTAACTTGGGAAAAAGAGAAAAAACTAGACGTTGCCTTAGAATTCGGATTATTGAATAGCTCCCTTACTGGTAGCGTAGATTTCTTCGACAATAATCGTTATGACATCCTTACTACTCGTGGAACGGTTTCTGCTATTTTCGGACAAGGTTTACCCCCTGTAAATATTGGTAAAGTAAACAACCGTGGTTTTGAATTAGAATTGGGTTATCAAAGTCCTACTCGTAATGGTTTCTCTTATTCAATCAAAGGAAATTACTCTGTTGCAAAAAACAAAATCATTTTCCAAGACGAACCTAGTTCTCTGTATCCATACCAAGCTTACACTGGTAATAGTATCGGACAAATCAGAGCATATACTTTTATTGGTTATTATAAAAATGCGGATGATATTGCAAGTAGCCCTAAAACGGCTGTACCAGTACAACCAGGCGATTTGAAATATGCCGATTTGAATAATGATGGCAAAATTGATGGTTATGATATGTCGGTAACGGGAAATCCGAATACACCAAATACTGTTTATGGTATCAATTTGGGAGTTCGTTATAAGAGTATTAGTATCAGTGCCAATTTTCAGGGAGCTCTCAACTTTAACGTAAGAGGTACCGCTGAATCTATCCGTGCGTTTTCATCAAACTTAACCGCTATACACCAGCAAGCTTGGACACCAGAATTAGGAGATAATGCCAAATATCCACGTCTTACTTTATTAGGTGGGATTAGTGATCCAGGAGGTTATCCTTCTACATTCTGGTTTATTCCAGGCGACTACCTTCGTTTGCGTAATGCTCAGGTAAATTTTGAAGTACCAAGCAAGTTCTCTCTAAAGCTAGGTATTCCGCAAATCCGTATTTATGTGAATGGTTCTAACTTACTTACGTTTACTAAATTAAGTAAACTGTATCAGTTCGACCCAGAGATTACTTCTGGAACGGACAGAGTAAGTTATCCGCCTCAGAGGTTAATTAACCTCGGCATAAGTGCCACATTCTAAGTATTTAACCTTATTTGAAGAAAATAGTCATGAAAAAAATATTGTTAATTGGATGTATCATTGGTAGCCTTGCCGCTTGCAAACCTTCTGATGATTTCCTCGACCCAAAAACAAATGCTTTAACCGAGGAAACGGTTTTTAGCGATAGTACTCGTACAATGGCTTTCTTATTTCGTATTTATAGCGACGTGGGTTTTAGCTTTAACAAAGGCCGTTGGGATTCTCACGGAAATACTGAAGAAGCAACCGACGACGCTGAATATCGTTACTCTGGTACTGGTCAAAAAGCAGTTGTACTCTACAGCGGAACGGTAAGTCCGACCAATTTTCCATTCTTTGAATTTTGGTCAACACCTTATACCAATATCCGTAGAGTAAATTTATTATTACAAAAATTACCACAAGCACCTTTATCTGCCAAACTGAAAACTCAAATGGTGGCAGAAGCTCGCTTTTTGAGAGCGTGGTATTATCATTGGCTATTAATTAGTTTTGGCGGTGTGCCTTTGGTGAATGATAAAGTATATGAAATTACCGATTTTATTAATGAACCTCGTAATTCTTATGCAGAATGTGTAAGCTACATAACTAGCGAATTGGACGCTGCTGCGGCACAATTACCAAGTAAAAATGAGTATTCTGAGCAAGATTATGGACGTATCACAAAAGGTGCTTGTTTGGCATTAAAAGCAAGAGTTTTGTTGAATGCGGCAAGTCCATTGTTCAATGGTGGTGCTGAAACACAAAATGCTGATTTAGCTAAAATTGTAAGTAACCCAACCTATGATGTAGCACATTGGCAAAAAGCGGCTGACGCTGCATTGGCAGTTATCAATTCAAACGAATACAGTTTGTATAAAGATAATATCACTGCACCAGGTAATGGTTTTGCACAAGTATTTTTGGAAAGAGTAAATCCAGAATATATTTTCTTCCAAAACCGTCCTGCAAACCGTGATATGGAAGGTTTTTATAATATGCCAACCAGAGGTGGTGGAAATAACGCTGTACCAACTCAAAACTTGGTAGATGCTTTCCCAATGAAAAACGGAAAAGCCATTACAGACGCTACTTCTGGTTATGACCCGAAAAATCCTTATAAAGACCGTGACCCTAGATTTGGTTATTCTATCGTCTATAACGAATCTTTATATTACTTGGCTTCTGCCAATGCACTAAGACCCGTTTATACACATGAAGGTGCTGCTTCAGATGGATTTACTGTGTCAGGACAAACGACAGGATATTATACTCGTAAAATGTGTGATGTAAACATTTCTGCCAATAGTAGTTTTAATACTAACAGAGGCTGGCCTTTATTACGCTATGCCGAAATATTATTGAACTACGCCGAAGCTATCAACGAAACTGGAAAACCAGAATTGGCTTATCCTAAATTGATTGAACTTCGTGAAAGAGCAGGTATTGAGCCAGGAGCAAATAATCTTTATGGTTTGAAAGCGGGCATGGCAAAAGAAGAAATGAGAGAGGTTATCAGAAATGAACGCCGTATCGAATTATCTTTTGAAGACCACCGTTGGAATGATATTCGTCGTTGGAAAATTGCGATGGTTGTTAACAATGGTTTCAACAAGCGTATGAGAATTATCAAAAACGGAACAACTTATACGTATGAAGTAACTGAGTCTATCAGACGTCATAATTTCCGTCCAGAAATGTATTTATTACCAATTCCAGATTCAGAAGTACGCAAAGCACCAGCAATGCTACAAAACCCAGGATGGTAATTGTGAGTTTTAAGTTGTAAATGAGTGAATTGTGGATAAATAGAATATAAAACCACAATTCACTCAATTTATTACATTAGCTATTCTAGTTCATTTCCTGCAAAAGCCAAACATTGCATCGCTGCTAAACCCCATTGGGCTACGCCATTGGTAGAAATTGCAATGCCTTCCTCTACAGGATTCAGTACTGTTGGTCCAACTAATTTTTTAATTTGAATAGATGGCTTTTTAATACCTCCTTCTCCTCCATAAAACTCTTTCCAAGCACGTTTTCCTAATTCAGCATTTTTACTCCGTTTAGCAACAAAGGCGGTTAGACGAGCGTGACCTTGTTCTAAATTCAATTTTTTCAAACTTTCGCCCAACGCTGCTATTTGTTCTTCTGCTGTGCCATTGTATAATTGACAATACTGTAACCAAGCTTTTTCAAAAATAGGCATATCTACTACATCAATCAGTTCAGCACAAATTTCAGCCAAGCCAAACACAGCACTCAAATGTGAAACCGACAGTTTTTTAGCATCTTCCTGACGGAATTTCCCTGTTGCCAATTCCATAATGGCACCACCTGTCAAAAAGCCATGAGCTTGTTCAGCAATGGTACGCATACTGTTGAGTAATTTGGCTTTTACTTGTTGGTTCTCAGTACGCTCCCATTCTGTGAGCCAAGCGGCCGACAATGCACCCCAGTCTGTTCCAAAAGAAACACTTGCTAGTTCGCCTTTAGGGTCTGATTCAGGTGCTTTTTGTCCGATTTTTCTTCCTGGAATAATCGTTCTCAGTGTTCTATCAGCATTTACTTGCTCTCGCATCAAATCCCCTACTCTTTCGTCTGCCGTTAAGTAATAATAAAAACGACGGTTGGCTGCCGTGCTGATTCTCAACTGTTTGGCACTACAACCCCAGTGTTGTACATTATGGCGAGAACCTAGCGGACTAAAACGCCCGATATGATGCACATCTACTTCGCCCGTGTGGCGAGTCATGGCTTCTGCCATTCTGAAAACATCATTTCTGCCTGTTCTCAAGAAATAATACCAAAGCCATAAATCTGTTGAAAGTTCTGAATTATCCCAAGCAAAACCGCCTACATCATATTTCCAAACGTGTCGGTCGTTATCATAACTGTGCATGACATCGCCAAAATTCCAGAAACCATACCAACGACGTTGGTCGATTTGCTTTTTATAATAATCAAAGTAAAAATCTAGTTGATTTTCAATCGCTTGTTTTTTGGCTGAAGCAGTTTTTTCAGGTACAGAAAAAGCACTACCAAAAATTCCTACTTGAGCCAAGTATTCTGGCGAAGCCACCAATAAAGCTGGTTCTTGAATCTGCTTGGCAATCTCTACCAAGTTTTCGCCAGAAGGTGTTTCAGCTAAAACCCAAATTTGTACCTCACTGGTGCGAGCCACGCCAAAAGGTCTGCCGAATTCTGGTTCATAATCTTCATAAGTAATATCTAAAGCACTGTATTGTTTTTCGTGCGTGTCTTCCCCCATTCCATCATGGTAAAAACGTAAATCCATCGCTGGCGATTTGGGTGCCCAAAACCATAAAGTTACTTCTCCCTGTTCTGTATGAGCATTTTTAATATCAATTTGTGCAGGAAAACTTTGCCAAAAATTTCGGATTCCAAAAGCAATTCCTCCTTTTGGCGTACCGAAATAGCCCGTTCCGCTGGCACGCCCACCGAATGCAGATTGTATCCACGAATGTCCCGCTTTCGTTCTTTTCTGAATATCAAAAGCATCTGGCGAACCTTGATATAAAGTATAATCTCCAAAAGCGGGAATGTATTGAATGTTTTTCAGCACATTATCAGGCAATTGCGTAACCGACTTCCCTCCTATTTGGGCATCTAAAGCGGTTCTTCCTGCATCTCTTCTCAAACCTGATAAACCTTGTACGGCTTCTGTAAAAACGCCTGAGTTTTCTCCAACAAAACGGATATGTCTATCATACAAAGCTTCTTTCATAGGCACAGAAAAGCGAATGCCCAAACCTTTGATAAAATCTTTGTTTTCGTCGCCATCATAAATAATGGTATGAATCATTCGGATAGATTCCGCTTCTGCATAGAAGTACAAACGAAGGACGAAAGGCAATAAACTTTTAGAAGCCGTATTTTGATGCGAGCCTTCAATCTTCACAACAGCTCTGATGTCGCCACTTTGTTCAATACTTACTTTATCAATTTTTCCTTCAAAAGTATCAATTTTAAATGTTTCTCCAGCTTCTACATTATCTTGAACAGACAAAACCAATTTGCCATTTTGTGCTATTAATTGACCATCTCTTTGTAAAGAAGTAATCAAGGTTTGTCCTTTTTTATTAATTTCACATTGAATTTTTCCTGTGTCAATTTTGATGCTATCCGCTCCTTCTTGAATCTTTAAAGAAACCGTTGGTTTTACAGGTGTTCCAACTTTCAACTGAATATTATCAGCTAATTTTTCATTTTTACTGATGGCATGGGCTGTCCACTTTAAACTTCCGTCTGGCCAAAATGCCAAAGGCCAAGTTTGAGTAGGAATATCGTTTCCATTACTTTTTAAGGTAAATTCTGTTCCCTTTTTATGTAAACCTTTTGCCCAAGGTGTTCCCCAAGTCGTTCCTCTGAAAAATGGAGAAACTTGTTTATCTAACCAAGCTAAAGACACTGCATTGGGTTCTGGAACGAAAACAGATTGATTTTCTTTCGAAAAATCAATAGAAGAAGACAAAGGTAAACCTGCGGCAATCATTGAATTTTTAACAAATGATCGACGAGTAAACGAAAAAGGTGATTTCATATATTGTTATTTTGAGAGTTAGCTGCTGAGTACTTTGACTGTCATTTTGAACTTCAAACCTATTGGAAAAATGCAAGTTTATTGCGCTCAGCTCAAGGCTAGAAAGCAAATTAATCTGTATTTTTACCCAATTTTAACCTAAAACTATTGTTTAAACGCCATGAATAAAAGAAATTTTGTACTTATTGTCTCTATACTAAATATACTAATCGCTTGCAAGCTTCAAATTCATCATAATAAAATCCTTTTTTCTGAAGATTTTCAAGGAGTACTCAATCCTAAAAAATGGGTTTCAGAAATAGAACCTCTGCCCAATTCTAAAGTATATACTATTGATAATAAGCTTGTTCTGGATACAAAAGGTGGTGTAAGCGTTTGGTTCAATCAAAAACTAAAAGGTAATTATATGATTACTTTTAAACGAAAGTTTGTTTTGAACGGTGGCGTAAACGACCGCCTTTCGGATTTGAATGTTTTTTGGTTGGCAGAAGACCCAAAGAATACCAATCTCTTTACTCGTACTGGAAAATTTGAAGACTACGATAATTTAAAAATGTATTATGTGGGCATGGGCGGCAATACCAACAAAACAACTCGTTTCAGAAAGTATGAAGCAGGAGAAAGAAAACTTTTAGCCGAAAAAAGCGAAGCCCAATATTTATTAAAGCCCAATCATGAATATCAAATCAAAATTATCGTTAATGATAATATGACAAGCTTTTGGGCTGATGATGAAAAACTTTTTGAAGCGAAAGACAAGCATTTTCCACCAGCATCTTACTTTGGTTTTCGTTCTACTTTCTCGCATCAGGAGATTTCGGATTTTAAGGTGATCGGTCTTTAAGAAAGCATATTACTCTCATTATTAAAATATTTAAACTCAAAAACTACATAACGAATGAAAAGAACTATCGCACTTTACCTATTTTGCCTTCTTGTTTTCGGAGGAAAAATGACCTTCGCCCAAGGCAAAAAGCAAAATGTTAGCTCCAAAATTGAGCAAGTAACCGTTTTCACCAGTGGTGCTCAAGTGAGCCGAAAAGCCAAAGCAAATCTACAAGCTGGCAAAACCGAATTAGTTTTTTCGGGCATTTCTCCCAACATTGATGTACAAAGTATTCAAGTAAAAGGCTTCGGAAATTTTACCATTTTGTCGGTTATCCATCAAACGAATTACCTCAACGAACAAAAGCGACGTGAAGAAACTTCTACGCTAGAAAACCAACAAGCAAGTCTAAAAGCTAAATTAAGAGTTGAAAAAAGTATGTTGGCAGTCTTCAAAAACGAAGAAACCATCCTCACTAAAAATCAATCCATCGGCGGAAGCAATACTGGTGTGAAAACTACAGATTTAAAAGAAGCTGTTGATTTTCAAAGAAATAGACTTTCGGAAGTACTCTTGAAACAAATTGAGTATGAAAAAACTATCCAAAAAATAGACAGCAGTATTCGTACAATCGACTATCAGTTAAGAGCCCTGAACAATAACAAAGAGTACGCAACTAGCGATATTTTAGTGACTGTTTCAGCTAAAGAAATGGGTAGTTCTTCTTTCGATGTAAGCTATTTTGTAAAAAATGCAGGATGGTTTGCTACTTATGATTTAAGAGTAAAAGACATTAGCAATCCGATAGATTTATCGCTCAAAGCCAATGTATATCAAAGTTCTGGTGAAGATTGGAAAGATGTAAAACTCACTATCTCAAACGGTGACCCAACCGAAAGTGGCATCGCTCCGAATTTAGAACCTTGGTATTTACGTTTTGGAGAAACCCAATCAATGGCATTTAGCTCACCAGTAATACATAATGCCAACGAAATTTCAGGAAAAGTAACTGAAAGAGGCACAAATTTACCTTTACCCGGTGTAATGATTAATGTAAAGGGAACTACGATAGGTGTTTCAACGGACTCAGAAGGAAACTATAGTTTAAAGCTCCCTGAGAATGCCCAGTACTTAGTTTTTAACTATATCGGTTTTAAAAGACAAGAAGCATATATCAATGGTAAAATCATCAATATTGCTTTGGAAGAAGATAAACAGGAACTCAACGAAGTAGTAGTGGTTGGCTATGGTGTTCAACATAAGAAGAGTATGACAGGTGCAGTCAGTACTATAAGTGCTGCTCGTTCTGCCCCATTAGTTGCTACAGAAAAGTATCAGCCCACTACTTTAACTTTTGAAATTGAAATTCCTTATACGATTTTGAATGATGGTAAAATGTATTCGGTTGATATTAAAAACCAAACTGTACCAGCATTGTATGAGTATTTTGCTGTGCCAAAAATAGAAAAAGACGCTTTCTTGACAGCTAAGTTAATTGACTGGCAAGACCTTAATTTATTGGAAGGTGAAGTAAACCTTTACTTAGAAGGTGCATATTTAGGTAAATCAATCCTCGATGTTCGTCATGCTGGCGATACACTCAATATTTCTTTGGGAAGAGACAAAGGCATTATCATTGAACGAAAAAGATTAAAAGAATTTAGCACCAAGCAGTTTTTGAGTAATTACAAAAATGAAAATAGAGGCTTTGAAATCAGTGTAAGAAATAATAAGCAGCAAAGTATTAACATTGTTATTCAAGACCAATTCCCGATTTCAACGACGAAAGAAATTACGGTGGACGAACAAGAGTACAAAGATGCCACGCTGGATAAAGAAAGTAAAATACTTACTTGGAAATACCAGCTTCCAGCCAAGCAGGAGAAAAAACATATTTTGAAATATAGCGTTAAGTATCCTAAAAATCAGGAGGTTAATTTAGAGTAAAGTAACATATAGTCAAACAAAAAGCGGATTACTCTTATCGAATAATCCGCTTTTGTTTTTTTACGAGTTTTGAAACAAAACTCGTAATTCATAGGAATTGATAGGTTTAGCTGTTAAACAATAACTAGTTCAACGAAATAAAACGATCAGAAGATGATACTGGTTTAGTTGTTCCAACTTGTACATTCTTCACGATTTTTGTATTTCCATCGCTGATTTCAAAGCTATATTTACCATCCTCTAATTCTTTTAAGTCAAATTTTCCGTGGTAAACTGTTTGTTTCTTACCGATGTATTCGGTGTGAATTACATTTCCATCTTCATTTTTTAAAAAAACCGTTACGTTTTTTCCTGCTAATTTTTCAATCATTACATTCATTTTCAATGTATTAATTGTTTGGTAAACGCCTACTGTAAAAGTTTTTTTAGCGTTTGTAGCGTCGTTAGTATCTGTACTTGCATTAGCAAAGAATGATACTGTTGTGAATAAAGCGATTGCGAAAGTTTTTACTAAAGTTTTCATTTTCTTGTTTTTTAGAAATTAAAATTTATTTGAAAGTTTGAGGTTAAATGCTTAATATTTACATTTTTTCAATCATGCCAATAGTATTAACAGAACTATGCCAAAAAACACAAACAGCTGTTTTTCAATAACTTAATATTTTTAAACAATTATTAAAGTGTTCGATTTTGTTACAGTGACTGTTCGATTTAAGGACGATTTAGGCTTTTCTACTTATAAAGAAAAGTGATACATAAAGAGCAGAATTGGGGATTTAGTATTTCTCGTTCCCAAATTCATCAAAACCTCCTTCATTTAAAGCCATTTAATTACTTTATTCTCGAAAAATTCAATTTTTAATAGCTAAAACAGGGATGAAACTTAGTGAGTACAGAATGCAGAATAAGTAATCTCACAGAAGCTTTGTGTTCGTAAGTAAAATATTACAGCAGTTGTTTTTGTAGGAAAAATGTTGGAGATAATTTGTAGAAATTTAAATGAATGCTGATTTACTTTTGCCAAAGAAGTACTCAAAAATCGTTGAAGCGACGGTTTTGGTCTAAAAAAAAACTCCTTTTGATAAGATTACCAAAAGGAGTTTTAAAAAATCAATTCACTAATTCCAACCGCCACCCAGTGCTCGATAAGTATTTACAAGGGCATTCATTTGTTGCATTCTGGTTTCAATCAGTTCCATTCTTGATTCTAAGACATCACGCTGAGTCAATAATACTTCCATGTAATCAGCTCTCGCTGATTTAAATAACTTGAGCGATATGCCTGTTGATTGTGTAAGTGCCTGCACCTGATTGTTCTTCATCGTGTAGTTTTTCTCCAAATTATCAATATTTGATAATTGGTTGGCTACTTCGATATAAGCATTCAGAATGGTACGTTCAAAATTATAAACAGCTTGTATCTGCTTAGCATTGGCATTTTTATAAGTCGCCGTGATAGCATTCTTATTGATTAATGGACCAGCTAAATCTCCTGCCAAAGAAGACATCAACGTCTGAGGAATACTTGCCAAATAAATAGGATTGAACGAGCGTAATCCCAAAGAAGCCGAAAGCCCCAGTGATGGATAAAAATTAGCTTTGGCAACACTTATATCTAGCTTTGCCGCTCCTAATTTGAATTCCGCTTGTCTAATATCAGGTCTATTTTCCAATAATTGAGATGGAACACCCGCATACATTTTTGTTGGAATTAATTCATTAAAATGTTCTGAATTCCTTTGAACGTGTTGCGGGAATCTACCTACAAGGAAATTAATACGGTTTTCAGTCTCAACAATATTTTGTTGAATTTTATACTGAAGACTTTTCGTTTTAAAAACCTCTGCTTCAAATCTACGTACTGCCAATTCGCTTACTTTTGCCGCATCTTTTTCTAATTTAATAATCGTTAGAGCATTATTAAGAATATCAATGTTTTTTTGGATAATGTCTAATTGATTATCCAATGCCATCAATTCATAATAAGAATTAGCAATTTCAGAAACAAGATTAGTAACTAAGAAATTTTTCCCTTCGACAGATGCTAAATAATTAGCAACTGCCACTTTTCTAGCATTACGAAGTTTGTGCCAAATATCTACTTCCCAACGGGCAAAAGCACCCAAATAAGTATTGGGTAAGATTTCGGGCGTTGCTCTACCTGGTTTTATTTCTGAAATATCATCACTCGCTCCTTGACTGGTATATCTTGATGTTTTGTCAACACCAGCTCCACCGCCAAGATTCACAAAAGGTAAGTATTCCCCTTTTCTAGCACTTATTTCGTTCTGAGAAATTTCAATTTCTTGTAACGTAATGTTTAATTCTTGATTATTATGCAAAGCGGTGTCAATCAATGACAATAAATTAGGATCTGTAAAATAATTCTTCCAAACAGTTTTTGCTGTGTTGGTAGAGTCCTGAGCGTTATTAAAACGCTCAGGGGTATATTTACTTTCCTTTTTTTCAACGATGTTAACGGGTACGACACAAGCCGAAACCGATAATGCTAAGACAAAGAATCCCAAGCATTGGTGGGTGATTTTATTGCTTATTGTTTTCATTATTCTTCTTCGGGTTGGGGGAAACTATCAATTGAATGAACAAAGTCTTCAGATAATGGGTCATCATCTTCGTTTTTAATCAGCTTTCTACCTTCTGCCAAAGTACCAAAAATGTAGTACAAGCCCGGTACGATTATTACGCCGAAAACTGTTCCGAAAAGCATACCGCCAAGTGCCGACGCTCCGATGGTATGATTACCAATTGCCCCAGCACCATGTGCAAGAATCAACGGAATCAAACCTGCGATGAAGGCGAAGGATGTCATTAAAATTGGACGGAAACGTACTTTTGCACCTTCGATAGCCGCTTCTCTTACAGTAAAACCTTCCTTATGTTTCATCATGGCAAATTCTACAATCAAAACTGCATTTTTACCCAGTAAACCAACCAGCATGACGAGTCCTACTTGTGCATAAATATCGTTTGCCAAGCCCATCAATTTCAGTAATAAAAACGAACCAAAAATACCCGCAGGCAGTGAGAAAATTACCGATAATGGAATCAAGAAACTTTCATACTGTGCTGCCAAAACGAAATACACAAACACAACTACGATAAGGAAAATGTAAATGGCTTCATTTCCACGCATTGTTTCGTCTTTTGAAAGTGCCGCCCAGTCAATATCAAATCCTTGTGGTAAGGTTTCTTTGGCTACTTCTTGAATCACCTTAATGGCTTCACCACTACTGTATCCTTTTGCAGGAGCACCTCTGATGGCGGCGGTATTGTACATGTTGTAGTGGTTAATTTCGTTTGCTCCCTGTACTTTTTTGATTCTCATAAAGGCAGAAAACGGCACCATTTCATCACGATTATTTTTTACATACAGTTTCAAAATATCCGTCGGAAGTCTTCTATATTCTGGTGCTGACTGCACGAATACTTTGAAAAAACGTTGGAATTTAATAAAACCGAGTTCGTAAGTACTACCAATAAAAATCGACAAAGTATTCATGGCATTACCGATAGAAACACCTTTTTGCATCGCCAATTGGTTATCGATTTCAATTTCATATTGCGGATAATTCGCACTGAAGAAAGTAAATAAGCCTGTTAGCTCTTTACGTTTTCCCAGTTCTTTCATGAAATCATTTTTTACTCTTTCCAATTGTTTATAGTCACCAGAGTTGGTTTTATCTAACAATTGTAAGGCAAAACCACCCGCTGCACCATAACCGGGCACTGCTGGCGGGTCGAAGAATTCGATGGTCGCTCCGGGTATTTCCTTGGCTCTTTCTTCCAATTCATAAATGATTTCATTCACCGAATGCTTGCGTTCCGACCAAGGCTTTAAGTTAATCAAACAAGTACCTGCATTTGAACCTCTACCTTCTGTCAATACTTCATAACCAGCGATTGATGAAACCGATTGTACGCCTTCTACTTTTTGAATGATTTCTTGTAATTTTCCAGAAATATCATTGGTTCTTTCCAAAGTTGAACCCGGAGGCGTTTGAATAATGGCGTAAATCATCCCTTGATCTTCAGAAGGAATAAAGCCCGAAGGTAAAATGGTAGTTATCCCAAAAATACCACAGCTGAAGGCGATTAATATTCCGAATGTAAGTACTCTTCGGTTTACAATTAGCCTTAATAAACCCACATATTTACCCGTCAGTTTTTCAAAACCGCTGTTGAAACTATCCAAAACTCTGTTCAACCATGTTTTCTTTCTTGGTTTTCCATGATTATTTTTCAAAATCATGGCACAAAGTACTGGCGTAAGCGTAAGGGCAACGAAACCTGAAATGACGATAGAGGTTGCCATCGTAATCGCAAATTGTCGATAGAAAATCCCTACTGGCCCAGTCATAAAGGCTACTGGAACGAATACGGCTGTCATTAATAAAGTAATGGCAATTACCGCACCGCTGATTTCACCAATTACTTTTCTGACGGCATTATAAGGCGAAAGATGTTCTTCTTCCATCTTGGCATGGACGGCCTCGACGACGACAATCGCATCATCGACCACAATACCAATCGCTAATACTAGGGCAAAAAGCGTAATCATGTTGATGGTCAACCCGAAAAGTTGCATAAACATAAACGCACCAATCAAGGAAACAGGCACAGCAATCGTAGGAATCAGCGTTGAACGCCAGTCGCCCAAAAAGATAAATACCACCAATGCCACCAAAATAAAAGCATCTCGTAAAGTATGAATTACGTTTTCGGTGGAAGCATCAAGGAAATTAGAAACGTCGTAACTGATTTCATAATCCATTCCCGGAGGGAAAGATTTTTTTAATTGCTCCAACTGTTCTTTTACTTTTCCAATTACTTCACTGGCATTACTACCATAAGTTTGTTTCAAGACAATCGCCGCTGATGGGTTTCCGTTTAGGTTAGAATAAATATCGTAATATTCACTACCCAATTTTACTTCTGCCACATCTTTTAGGCGAAGAATTTCACCATTTGGATTCGCTCTGATGATTACATTTTCGTACTCTTCTGGCTTACTAAATCTATCAGAATACGCCAAAACATACTCCAAAGCTTCCGAACGACTACCATCGCCTCTCCCTATACGTCCCGCTTTACCAATCACACTTTGGTCGTTGAGGGCTTCCATTACTTCATCTGGTGAAATATTATAGGCTCTCATACGATCTGGATTCAGCCAAACACGCATAGCGTATTGGCGGCTACCCAAAATTTTAGCTTGTCCCACACCATTAATCCTTTGTAATTCAGGAATCATGTTAATCCCTGCATAATTGAAAAGGAATTTCATGTTGGCGTTTTTGTCCTTACTGAACAAATTAACGTACATCAACATACTTGGCATGATAGGCGTAATTACTACTCCTTCCCTCTGTACAAGAGCAGGTAACTTATTGGTTACCTGTTGAACACGGTTTGAAACCTGCACTAAAGCTTCGTCTGGGTCAGTACCCAAATTGAATACAATTTGAATATTTGCCTCACCAGCACTGGTAGCATCGGAAGTCATGTATTTCATGCCCCAAGCACCATTGATAGATTGTTCCAAAGGAATAATCACTGATTCTGCCAGTGATTTGGCACTTGCACCCGGATAAGATGCTGAAACCATTACCATCGGAGGAGCAATTGAAGGAAACTGCGAAGTAGGCAGTGTCTTGATTGCCAGTACGCCCATAAAAATAATAACGAGCGATAATATGATGGCCAAGACTGGTCTCTTGATGAATTTATTAAACATATTATTAGTTTTTTGAATCGTTATTACTACTCAGCATATACTCTTAAATTGGCAAGAACTTTTTGTGGTTCTTCGTAGTCATATACTATTTTCGTATTGTCTTTTACCTTACGAATTCCCTCAAGCAGTATTCTGTCATTCGCTGAAACACCACTCTTAACTACATATAAATCAGGCATTTCAGCACTGATAGTGATTTCTTTTGAATGCACGACATTGTCTTTTCCTACCACAAAAACATACTTCTTTTCTAATACTTCAAAAGTGGCTTTTTGAGGAATAATCAACGCTTTTTTGAAAGGCACAACCATTTGGATATTACCAGTTTCGCCATGACGTAAAAGTCCTTTTGGATTCGGGAAGGTGGCTCTGAAGGCAATGTTACCTGTTTCGTTATTGAAGTCAGCTTCAATGGTTTCCTCTACGCCTTGATGGTCGAATAATTGATGATTTGCCATCGACAGGTTTACGGTCATCAATTTATTCCCTTGCGTAGTAGCTTTATAATTCAAATATTCAGCTTCCTGAACATTGTAATAAACCCACATTTTACTATTGTCCGAAAGCGTTGTAAGTAAATCGCCCTCATTCAGAAGGCTTCCTAATCTTACTTGAAAGTGGTCGATGATGCCATCAAAAGGTGCTCTGATTTCGGTGAAACCTAAGTGTACTTTGGCGACAGCTAACTCGGCTTTTGCTTTATCTAATTTGGCTTTTGCTAGGGCTAACTCATTGCGAGACACGATATTACTGTCTGCCAATAATTTGGTGTTTTTATATTCTACTTCCACAAAATTGGCTTCTGCTTCTGCTTTTTGTACTTCTGCTTGATATTGAACAGGTAGAATTTGAAATAAAAGTTGTCCTTTTTTCACAAACTTACCTTCGTCCACAAAAATTTGTTTTAAATAGCCTTTTTCTAACGCTCTTAGTTCGATGTGCTGAATGGCATGAATCTGACAAACATAATCATTGGTAATAGTAGTATCTTTTAGGATAGGACTGGTAACCAATAGCTTAGATTCTTCCTTTTTTTCTTCATCTTTTTTAGATTCACAGCTTGTATAGCATAACAAAGCACCCAAGCTCATGATGATGAGATTTTTTTTCATGATCATTTTCTTTAAATATATGGTTCTGGAAATTTTAGATTGTATAGGGTACAAAAAGACGTATAGTGCTAGTTGACAGCCTATTAATGTTGTTAATAAGAATGAAAATGGAATGGGGAAAGATTAGTGAAATATCAAATTATCACTAAAAGCAAAGGAATCATATTCTGAACACACTGAATACGATGAATAATTTATAAAGAGGGAAATGTGAAAAATGCTTACCGAAATGTAAGACTTGAGAAGTATTGAGTACTAAAAAAAGTTTTGTGTACCAACTAAAAAAAGGAGCAGCAGCAAGATAAGTATTAACTAAATTCTTTTTTTGAGAGAGATAACTTTCTTTATCATCGTCATCTTCCTCATGCTCTTCCTCGCAATCAAAGAATAAATTCTCACGATTTTCAAAAGATAAAGCAGTAAAGATATTGGTTAAACCATGTTGATGTGTGCCAACATTAATGTTTTTGACTGGGGCAAAAAGAGCAGCTTCTCTGTTTGTTCGAGCGTTTAGCTGATTGCTAAGACCCAACAAGAGAATGCTAATTGAGAGGAGATATTTTAATATTGCCTTTGTCATCAACGGCTAAGGTAATCTACGTTGATTATTTCTACAAAATTTTTAATCTTAAATTTTCAATAAATGACAAAAGTTCTTTTATTATTCATATATTATCTTATATCGTTTAAATAAATTATCGACTTGTTAAAAATATAGGCTCAATCTTTAAAGCAAATTTGCTTCAAAATTGAGCCTATTGTTTATCGTTTTTTTCTCTTATAAGAAACAATATCTTTAATTTTTTGATAGTTTCAAATTTTGTGAATTTGGATAAGGGTTATTAATTTCTTAAACTGTTCTAAAGTATTAAAAAAGAAACATTATCCTAGTAATTATAATACTCTAATTTATAATTACTAGGATAATGGTATTGAGAAAGACAAAGTTATTAAATTATCGAAGGAATTTTTTAAATCAAAAATCGGTCTGAAAAATTCATTTTCCCGACCGATTTTTGGTAGTTTTTTGTTCATTCGGCTACTAATTATAATTATTTCGATATATTTGTCCTTGCAAATATAAATTACAATATTATAATTACAAGGATGATTGCAAGAAATAGCCAAGTTGAAATCATTGAATTGCTCGAAGAATTTCCAGCAGTAAGTATTTTGGGTCCCAGACAGGTTGGAAAGACAACACTTGCGGAAGAGATAGCATTATCACTAAGTCCTGAACCGATTTATCTTGATTTGGAAAGCCCTATTGACCAAGCAAAGTTAAATGACCCAGAAGCCTATTTTGAATTACACAAAGGGAAACTTATTATTTTGGATGAAATTCAGCGTGTACCTGAACTATTTGCAGTATTGAGGGGTGTGATTGACCGCCGAAGAAGACAAGGTTTCAGAACTGCTCAATTCCTGATTTTAGGTTCTGCATCACTTGACCTTTTGAAGCAGTCTTCGGAATCTTTGGCTGGTAGGATTGCGTACAAAGAATTGACAGGTTTGACAGCTTTAGAAGTCTATTCTCTAAGCGAAACCAATATTGATATACTTTGGCTTAGAGGTGGCTTTCCAGATAGTTTTCTTGCACAAACAGACGCTGCCAGTTTTAGATGGCGACAAAATTTTATCAGCACTTATCTTGAAAGAGATATTCCACAATTGGGAACAAGGATTCCTGCGGTAACATTACGGAGGTTATGGACGATGTTGGCACATCATCAAGGAGGACAACTAAATACGGCACAATTAGGGGCAAGTCTGGGAATAACCATTCCAACTGTAAAGCGATATATTGAATTATTAGAAGATTTATTTCTTGTCAGAACTATTCTGCCGTGGTCTGGAAATGTTGGGAAAAGATTAGTCAAAACGCCCAAAGTCTATATTCGTGATAGTGGATTGACTCACGCTTTGCTAAACCTTACTACTCAAGACGATTTGTTGGGGCATCCAATTGTTGGAGCAAGTTGGGAAGGTTTCGTTATTGAAAATATCATTGCTTGTTTACCTCAAGGGCTAACATTTTGGTTTTACAGAACTTCAGCAGGAGCTGAAATAGATTTAGTCATTGAAATTAACAATCAAGAAAGATATGCCATTGAGATAAAACGTTCTTTATCACCTACAGTTTCTAAAGGTTTTTATTTGGGCTGTGAAGACATAAAAGCTACAAAACGATACGTAGTTTATCCCGGAAAAGAAAGCTATCCTTCTGCTGAAGGAGTAAAAACTATTTCTTTGGTAGATTTAATGAAAGAATTACAAGGTTAAGTTTAAATTGTGAATATCAATTGGCTAACGATTTTAAACTCCTAAAATAGTTTTATACAATATTTGAAACATGAATCATCTCAAATTTTTAAAATCAAAAAAGCGGTCGAAAACTGAATTTCCGACCGCTTTTTGAATGATAAGACACAAATTATAAGTAATGAAATTTCATAATTCAAAACTCAAAATTTATATCTCCCAATGTCTATCGCTTAAAATAATTCTTTCTCTTTTTTGCTTTTGCTGATTCGCTTTCACCGATGATTTTGTCGATAGCCGCTTGCTTTTGACTTTTTAAAAGTCGGTCAGCTAAGTCTGGGCGATTGAGTTTGTGCAAACGCTTACGAATCCAATCTTTAAATTCTGGTTTGTACCAGAAAAAGTAATTGTTCTGATTCTGCTTTTCCTCTTTCGTTTTTGCCGTTTTGATAGGCAATAAAGTATATGGATGTACGCCAGAATAATATATCACTTCGGCAACCGTCATCGGCGTAGGAGTGAAATCTTGTACTTGTTCTAATTGAAAACCTAAATCCTTGGTTTCAGCAGCAAGATTTGCCATATCAGCTTCTTCACAACCAGGGTGCGAAGAAATAAAGTAAGGAATCAAAGGCTGTTTCAAGTTATGCTTCGCTTGAATGTTATCGTATTTTTCCTTGAACTTTCTGAAATACTTAAACGAAGGCTTACGCATTACTCGCAAAGTAGCATCAGAAGTATGTTCAGGAGCAACTTTCAAGCGACCAGAAACGTGGCGAGTAACCAATTGTTCCATGTAAATATCATGGTTGCCGTCTTGGTTATTTTTATTGAAATCATCCACCAATAAATCATAACGAACTCCCGAACCTACAAATGCTTTTTTAACACTTGGATGAGCATCTACTTTTTTGTAAATCTCCGTCAAAGGCGTATGCGAAGTATCTAAATTTGAACAAATCACAGGGTGAATACAACTCGGACTTTGGCAACGATTACAAATTGATTCATCTTTTCCCTTCATTTGATACATATTCGCCGAAGGACCGCCCAAATCTGAAATATAGCCTTTAAATTCTGGATGTTTCACAATTTGGTCAACCTCTTTCATAATCGACTTTTCACTTCGAGAAGCAATAAATTTGCCCTGATGTGCCGAAATCGTACAGAAACTACATCCGCCAAAACAACCACGGTGCATATTAATTGAGAACTTAATCATCTCATAAGATGGAATCGGTCCTCTTTTTTTATACTTCGGATGTGGCATACGAGTATATGGTAAATCAAAAGAAATATCCATTTCTTTTTCCTCCATTGTTTTAAAAGGAGGATTAATTACCAAAATCTTGTCGCTTACTTTCTGAATAATCCTGTTCGCTTGCCATTTGTTCGATTCAACTTCTACTACTTTGAAATTGGCAGCGTATTTAATTTTGTCTTGCAAACAAATTTCATGGCTTGAAATCTCAACAGTATCCCAGTTATTGAACTCTCCAAGTGCTTCGCTTGCAGGTTGTAAGTAAGAAATCTGATTGACATTACGAATGGTATTCAAAGGAACGCCTTGTTTTACCAAACGTAAAATCTCACGTAGCGGTTGTTCTCCCATGCCATAAACCAACATATCAGCACCCGAATCGAATAGGATAGAAGGCAACAATTTATCTTGCCAGTAGTCGTAATGCGTAACACGGCGAAGCGAAGCCTCAATACCTCCAATTAAAACTGGAACATCGGGATAAAGCTCTTTTAATATTTTGGTATAAACCGTAGTAGCATAATCTGGACGATAACCCGCTTCTCCACCAGGCGTATATGAATCGTTTGAACGCAAACGTTTATTGGCAGTATAATGATTCACCATAGAATCCATACAGCCAGCCGTTACGCCAAAAAAGTATTTTGGTTTTCCTAATTTTTTAAAGTCACGTAAATCATCTTTCCAGTTGGGTTGAGCCACAATCGCAATTTTGAAACCCTCACTTTCGATGATACGTCCAATTACAGCCGTTCCGAAGGCAGGATGATCTACGTAGGCATCTCCCGAAATTAGAATCACATCTAACTCGTCCCATCCACGTTTTTCTACCTCTTTTTTGGTCAGAGGCAACCAGTCAGTTATTGGTCTTTCAATCATAATACAAAATTACACAAGAAAGGAATGATAAAAATCATTTTTCTACAATAATTAAGCTGTTGTGATTATTTATTTGAACGCTAATCAAAATCGTCTTTATCAATTGAGATACTTTATCTTTCAAATTAATCTAAGTGGATTTGTATAAAGAAAGAGAAAATCAGCCATCAATCATTTCTCACTCTATTTCAAAACGATATTTTCAAGAAATTTCTGTACTCTTTTTCAACTACTCCCCTCTCCTATTCACTTTTAAAAATTCATTAAACCTTTTACTTTCAATTCTTTGAGTGTTCTGTTAAGGCTTCTTGTTGTAATGCCCAAATAATTAGCGATTTCTTGTTTAGAAATCAAGTTGGCTAAGTCTGCAAAATCATCTTTCAATCTCAATAATTTAGATTCAACGGGATGAGATTGATTGTAAGAATGGCGAATGGCCTTGTAATATATTTTGTTGGCTAAAGTTTTTAATATCAAACGATTAAAAACTTCATTTGTATTGAGTAAATTATAAAAAAAATCCTTAGAAATTTTATACATAATAACTTCAGAAATAGCATCAATATTACAAAAACTTAGGTCATCTCTGATTGCCTCAATTTCTCCAAATATCCATCCTTCGCCAAAGAATTCCTGAATAAAATCTGCACCTGTATCTTCCGTTAAGTAACATTTAGCAATACCACTTTTGATGATATAGACTGAAAACACTTGTTTATGCTCAAGTAATATTTGACTCTTCGGCTGGAAAGTCTGCTCAATAATATTACCTTCCGTATCTGAATGATAAAGTGGCCCCAAAAAATTCAATAATTCTTTATTTATTCTGAGCATTTTATTGCGAGACAATTGTCCTTTTAAATAGCTAAAAATGATATTTCCTTTGCAAACTTAAAATTAAAAATAGGAATAATTAAAAGAAGATTACCATGAAAGTTAACGAACTCTTAAAGCAATTTAAATTTATCAAGGAAATTGATAAACTAAAGTATATTCAACGTAAAACGAAATTATTCAATAGCGACAGGCACGAAAACGATGCCGAACATAGTTGGCATTTGGCAATGATGGTGTTGGTTTTAGCCGAACATTCCAACGAACCTATTGATGTATTGAAAGTTTTAAAAATGGTATTGATTCATGATATTGTAGAAATTGATGCTGGCGATACTTTTCTGTACGATACTACAAAAAACCATGTGAATACAGATGAGGAATTTATTGCAGCACAACGCATCTTTGGTATTTTACCGCCAAACCAAACACAGGAATTTATTGATATTTGGTTAGAATTTGAAGAGGGAAAAAGTAATGAAGCAAAATTTGCCAAAACAATGGATAGACTTCAACCCATATTACAAAATCGTTCTAACCAAGGCGGTACTTGGACAGAATTTAACGTAAGCTACGAAACCGTTTTTGAAAAAGTAAAAGGTATTCAAAAAGGTTCTGAAAGTATTTGGCAATACACAACTTCGGAATTGAACGAAGCTTTTGGGAGAAACTAAGGGGAAAATCTATAATTTCTCAAATTAATCTTCCAAAATCTACAGGTAAATATTTTACTTAATTGAATACGATTAAATATGATTTAAAAATTACTTATAAAGCATAATACATTAAAGGATAGACATTTACATAAAATATTGAATTAATTATTTTGTACTTTAATAATAATACAAAAAGGTTTATTGTAAATCCTATTTTCCATAAATCTTATGTACTGTAATTATTTCCTTCCAACAAGCATCTTCTAAATGAATCATTAGAAGGTTTTTTTTCAAAGTAAAGCTGTCAAATGACTTTCTGGAAACTCTTTTTGGACAATAATATTCAACACATTTTTCAAAAAGCCATCCATTCACACTAAAGGCATTATTTAATATTATTTACAGATAGCATTGGGTTCATTGTGAACCCAATGCTATCTGTAAATAAACCCCTTTTCATATAACTGAAAACAGCCGTTTCGATAAGTGAGACAATTTGAATGCTTATACATATCATTCTCACATCAATTTATCCTAATTATTTGCTACTATGGTTTATTTAAACTAAGACAAATTGAATGTCCAACAGAGACAATTTGAATGAATTATTTAAGCATACTTTAAAGACAGCTAAATCTCTAATAGAGACTTTTTGAATGTATTTATTAGAGTCATAAAGTTTAATAGAGTACTTATAAAAGAGACAAATTGAATGCTCTTATCAGAGTAAAGTGAGACAATTTGAATTAATTATTGTTCAAAAGGCTAAAGTTTCAATCATTTTTAAAACGAGACTTTTTGAATGTATTCTTTCAGATGAAAAAAGTATAGTCATACGCTATCAAGTGAGACAAATTGAATGCACAGATAAGTGCTTATCTATCAAGCAACTGAACGAATTAATCATAATTCATAACTAAATTCAGAGATTGAGAAATTGTTGAAATGAGACAATTTGAATTAGTTTAAAAACATCAATGAATCTTTAACACATATTAGAAGAGAGACTTTTTGAATGTCATCAAAGAACATTCAAAAGATAGAAAAGAGACAATTTGAATTAATAATTCGCAAACGGAATAGTTGAAAAGAGTGAGAAGTGAGACTTTTTGAATGTCTCATTGACAATTTTAAGAATAATCTACAAATCCATGCAGAATTCTAAGAAACTATTTAAATATATTGTTGCTTTCAAGTGAATTAAATTTAAAATGAAGCAATAAACCCTTGAAAAACAGTATAACAGAAAATATTATTGAAAATCTTTAAAAAAAGAATAAAAAAATAGATAAACATCAATGTTTTATTCTTTGTTGATTTTATTATTTATATTCTTTTAAGTATTTTAGGAGGCATAAGTTATTGATTATGAGTATATTAAAAGGCAATATAGAGACAAATTGAATGCGGACTAGAGACAATATGAATGCACAAGCGAGACAAATTGAATGCAGACTAGAGACAATATGAATGTATAAGCGAGACAAATTGAATGCAGACTAGAGACAATATGAATGTATTGTGTAAGAATGCTCCTAAAAATATATTTAAAGGATTTTGTTGATTACTCATGAAGTATTAAATTGCAAGCGATTATTAAAATTTAGATGTCTCTGTCCGCTGTTGATTACTATGTTTCATGATAGTTATGGGAAATAAAAAAACGGATAAAGTTGCTAGTGCAATGGCAGCCGTATCGAATTCACCCTTCAAGTTAGTAAAAAGTAATCCTGTAATCAATGCTCGATATGATTTGAGTACGATACAGGTAAAAATACTTTTGCACATGATTTCAAAAATAGATCATACCAAAGACAGACTAGACACTATCACAATTTCAGTACAAGAGTTTAAGAAAATCACGGGGATTAGTACCACCGCCATTTATTCTAGGATTAATATCGAATTAGATAATTTTCTAAAGAAAACAATATACAACAAGTTTGACGGTGGTTTAATCAACACGACCATCATTGCGGGTTATACTTACAACAATGGCTTAGGAAAGTTTAATATAGACTTCTCTCCTACTTTAACGCCTTATTTGTTGCAATTGAAAACCAATTTCACAGTTATTGATATTCGTTCACTTTTGCAATTGAAGAGTATTTATGCTATCAGATTTTATGAATTCTGTAAGGAATCTGAACGATTGGGCACTTTTAAATTTGAAGTAGAAAAACTCAAAGATATTTTGGGTCTGGGTGACCGTTATGCCAAATACACTGATTTTCGAAAAAGAGTAATCAACGTTGCTCAAAAAGAATTGCAAGAAACCAGCGATTTGTATTTCACTTATGAAGAAAGAAAAAAGGGAAATACTGTCGTCATATTAGTTTTTACCATTCAGCGAAATGCCAATATTTCGGTACCGAATGATGATATTGAGGAAGCAACGTATGAATTAATCAAAGAAAGTAAGAAAAGTACTCCTGAAAATAAGGAAGTTACAGAATTTTTAAAATTGCTAGGAGAATACGGAGCTTCGGAAGAATTGATTCAAAAATGGTTGAAAGTTTATCCACTGCAAAAAATCAAAGAAACAGTTAGTTATGTGTTGGCTGAAGTTAAAGGAGGAAAGCTAATCAGAAATGTTATTGGTTATATCATTCAATTGTTGGAAGATGAGAAGTTTGCTGTTTTATTGAAAGAAAAAGAATCAAAGCAAAAAGAAGAAAGAGAAAAAAAGAAAAAAGCACATTTAGAAAAAGCTAGAGAAGAAGGTTTGAACATGAATGTGTTCAATTTAAAAAAGAAGTATCATACTTATTGCCAGAATAGAATTACTGAGTTGCTGAAAACGGATTCAAATTGCTATGAATTTGTAGTGAATAAATTGAGTACTTCTTTGGAAACCCAGTTTGCTTTTGAATCATTCAAAAAACATTTTCAAGATATTGTTTCTGCAGAAAATATCATTCAATATTTAGACATTAATCCATCTTTCAACGGTGCGATTATTTCAATTGTAGAAAGTACTTACAAACAGCAAATTCATGCTAGTCCTGAAGCAATTGCTTTACAAAAAGAAGCGAAGAAAATGGGAATCAATCTTGTATAATTAAAATCTGTCGTCTCATCTTTTGATTATTAAATAATCCTTTTAACGTATAGTGTAGCCCGTCAAGTTTTATCTCATTTCAATTTCAATTTTTCAACTAGATTTGAATCTCTGTCTATTGTTTTAGCAATTTTTGAGGTATTTTTTGAAAATGTATAATTATTTACAAAGATTATACATTTGTTTTGTTGCATATCTGTTACAAAAAAATTAAGTTTGTAACAGATATGTAATAAAACCTAAAATTATTTAGAAATGCTTACACAAGAAAATGCTTTAAAGTTCTTTAGACATAACCCTGCTTTGTCGATAGCGGGTATTGAAAAAGAAGCATCTTTACCTTCTGGTACTTTAAGACAAGCAGTAGCAGGAAACCGAAAGCTGAATGAAAACCATTTGGTAGCATTAGAAGGCGTTTTGATGAAATATGGTTATTCTAAAGATTTATATCAAAAAGCAAGAGTTGTCTCGGTTGTAAATCATAAAGGAGGAGTTGGAAAAACAACCACGGTTTCGTGTTTGGGAGAAGCCTTGGCAAACAAAGGTTTTAGAGTATTGATGATAGACCTTGACCCACAGGGAAATTTATCGCAAATTCTTGGTATTGAAAATCCAGAAGTACAAGTAGCAGATTCGCTGATAAATGATGCAGAATTTCCTGTTGTCCAAATTCAAGAAAACCTATTTTTGTCACCATCGGATATTGATTTAGCCAAAGCAGAATACGAACTAATATTATTGACTGGTGGAGATTTACGTCTTAAAAACCGTATTATTCCTCTATTGAGCGAATTTGACTATGTTTTGATAGATTGTCCGCCTTCTTTGGGTAAGTTAACGGTTTCGGCAATGTATGCTTCAGATGCTTGTTTGGTAACAATGTTGCCTGAAATGGCGGCGATGAAAGGCGTAAATACTTTATTGGATAAAGTACATGATGTAAAGAAAAACCTAAATCCTATGTTGGATATCGATGGTTTGGTTTTTACGATGGTTAAAAAGAATTCGGTGCATGATAATATTAAAGAAGCCATTAGAGCAAATTTACCCATCAGGATTTTCAAAACAGAAATTAAGCATTTGGTCGATTTTCAAAAAGCACAAGTAATGTTGAATACCATTTCAAAGTTTTCTGGTGCTTCAGAAGCAGCCAAATTGTACGCTGATTTCTGTAATGAATACATTGAATACCTTCAATTGGTTAAATAAGAGGAAAGATGAAAAAACTAGATTTAGGAAAAGCCATTGCAGCAACCACAAAAAGCACTTTTGTCAATAATAAATTAATATCTGACGAGCAAGTAAAAAAGAGTATAGAAGTACTGGAAGAACTCAGAATGTTTATTCCACCTCTGGGTGCGGAAGAGTTTTCTTTGTTAGAACAAAATATTTTGAAAAATGGCTGTCGTGATGCTTTGACTTTGTGGGAAACCAAACGAAGTGCGATTGAAGCAAATGCTGAGTATCCAAACGAGCCAGTATATATTTTGGTTGACGGACATAACCGTTTTCAGATTTGTAAACAGCACAATTTGAATTTTAGTGTGCAACTCATGCCTTTCAATTCCAAAGAGGAAGTGAAAGATTACATGATTGATTTACAATTAGGAAGACGAAACCTTAGTTCGGAACAAATTTCATATTTCCGTGGATTAAGATTTTTGAATGAAAAAACGGGGCCGGGCAAGTACGATAGATCGGGTCATTGGGTCCACAATGAACCCAATGCTAGTCCACAAGAAAAAGGCAGAACCGTTGAAAAACTTGCGAAAGAGTATAATGTAGGTGCTTCGACGATTAAAAGAGATGGACAATTTGCAGAAGGATTATCTAAAATAGAACCTACATTAAGAAATGAAATTCTGACAGGAAAAAAGAAGATTGATAAAAAAGTCATTCAAACTTTAGGACGAATCTCAGAAAACATTGAGCCAATTACAGCAATAAGTGAGATTGAAAAAATAGTAGAAGCAAGTGCTTTAGGAGTAAAGCTAAATATCAAAAATAGTAAATCAGAAGAAAGTACACATGATTTAAGTATTTGGATGAATACTTTAACAGCAAAAACAGAAAAGGTTTATGCAAGTAGAAGTAAAGAAGATTTTGATAATTTAAGGAATACTTTGGAAGAATATGGAGCCTATTTAGGTATTCTTTAAAGTTTTTTGACAATATAAAATAGAATAGGAGAGAGGGCAATCGTTCTTTGCCAACAAATCAATAGAAATCCTGAGGCTGAATTCCTCAGGATTTCTGTTTTAAAAATGAATGTATGCTCATTGTTTTTTGTGTTAAGATGTGTTTAAAATTAAGAATCAAGCAATAAAGACTTTTTAATTTAGCGGAATTTGATAATTTTTGTATATAAATTCAAGATTCCACAATTTAATGTTTTAAAATTATGAATTACGTTGTCATAAAAGGTAGTACGAGCCAAGGAGGGAATATGCTTTCTGACAAAGAGATTTCACAAATCAATGGCGATGCAAATAGAATCAATCAATCACTTTGTCCAGACTTATTAGAAAAACTCAATAGGATTTTAGCTGATGAAGAAGTAGCAAATTTCTTTTATGCAAAACTTTACACCACGGTTTTACAATTGCTTTTCAATACCACCAAAATGCCAGAAGATAACACTCCTTTGAAAATGCAAGATGTTTTAGAACCGCTCGGAATCAAATATTTTCAGTATAAAGCATTGTTACAAGGCAAAGGGAAAGCATCTACATTAAATCAACTTGTACACGCCTTGGCACTTCAAGGAATAGATTACAGCAAATTATTACATTCTGAAGCTTTGATTGAAATGGCGGATGATTACATGACGCAGGTTTTAGGAAAGTCGTAAAGATTCAACAAGAATTTAAAGTTGATAAATATTTAAGCCAAACTTCGTTAAGTTTTGTGCCAAAGTAGCAATTGAACAAACCCAAACGTTCGGTCGAAGTTCATAATCTTGAGCTGAGGGCGTAACAACCAGTAGCGGCGGATTACCTAAATCTTGTAAAGAAATACTGTTCCCTTTTGAAAGGGTAGGAGAGTCGGATAATTTGATTTCTATAGCAAGTTTAATCCCTAAGCCTTGTTCAATAACTAAATCTAATTCAGCACCATCCTGAGAACGATAATAAAAAGGGAGAGTATCTTGTGGTAAAATACTGATGATTTCCTGAATGATATAACCTTCCCAAGAACCGCCAGCTACTATATGCCCTAAAAGGCTATTAAAATCCTTTACATTCAATAAGTGATGCAAAAGTCCACTGTCACGAATATAAATTTTAGGACTTTTCACTAGGCGTTTACCAATATTTATAAAATAAGGCTGTAAACGACGCACTAAAAAGGCTTGTTCCAAAAAGTCAATGGCATTTTTTACTGTTGGTTGACTTACACCCAGTGAATTTGCCAAAGTAGAATAATTTAAAATTCCACCTTGAATACTGGCAAGCATCATCAAAAGTCGGCGCATGAGTAATGGCGAAACTGCAAGCCCTAATTGAGGCAAATCTCTTTCAAGGTAACTCATCAAAAAATCATTTAGCCAAATATTTTTGATACGTTCATTTTTTGCTAAGTATGCTGCTGGAAATCCACCCCAAAGCCAGTGGTTTTGATAATTCTCTGGTGCAATTTCACGATAATGCAATGGATGCATTTCTAAATATGAAATTCGTCCAGCGAGCGATTCAGCTGTATTTTTCAATAAATCTGGCGAAGCCGAACCCAAAAGTATAAATCGCCCAGCTTCACGTTGTTGGTCGATTAAACCACGGAGTAAGACAAAAATATTAGGAAGCCGATGAATTTCGTCTAAAATAACAGTTTGTTGCTGTAAGTTTTTGAGAAATAATTCGGGGTCGGATAAAAATTTATTCAAATCAGATGGTATCTCTAGGTCAAAATAGATACTTTCTTTTGGTAGCTCTCTTTGAATAGCTTTTACCAAAGTTGTTTTTCCTACTTGTCTTGGGCCTAAGATTGCCGAAACAGGAAAATGGTTTACTCTAAAAAGTAATTCTGAACTAATTTCTCTTTGAATCATAATCTCATTTTTATTCCTGCAAATTTAAAATAAAATTTTAAATTTGCAGGAATAAAAAGTAAAAAATATAATAATTTTAGAAAAAATATCGTACGAAAATACATATATTGTTCAGTATAAATGTTCTTAAGTTTTACTAATTAAATATACATACTGTTGAAATGCTCCTTTTCTATATAATATTTCAAAGAGATTGCTTGAATAACTTAAAAAGTATATTGTTTTGTAACACAAATGAGGTTATTGTAAAAGATTTATAACAAAAAAAGAATGAACACACTCGATTTATTCCGCCTTGATGGCAAAATAGCATTAGTAACAGGTTGTAAAAAAGGCATCGGAAAAGCAATGGCTTTAGCTCTGGCAGAAGCTGGTGCGGATATTATTGGCGTTTCGGCATCATTAGAACTTGAAGGAAGCCAAGTGGAAAAAGAAGTAAAGGCATTAGGCAGAAATTTCAAAGCTTATCAATGTGACTTTTCTGATAGAAATGCTCTTTATACTTTTATCAACCAAGTAAAAACGGATTTTCCAGTCATTGATATTTTAGTAAATAATGCAGGAACGATTTTAAGAAATCCTGCTGCTGAACATTCAGATGAATATTGGGATAATGTATTGAGTATCAATTTAGATGCTCAATTTATTCTTACTCGTGAAATTGGTAAAATGATGATAAGCCAAGGTTCTGGGAAAATCGTATTTACTGCTTCTTTGTTGACTTTCCAAGGAGGAATTAATGTGCCGAGTTATGCGGCAAGTAAAGGTGCTATCGGAAGTTTAGTAAAAGCTTTCGCCAACGAATGGGCATCAAAAGGAATTAACGTGAATGCCATTGCACCGGGTTATATCGCTACAGATAATACGGAAGCTTTGCGTGGAGACGAAAATCGTTCAAAAAGTATTTTAGACAGAATTCCTGCTGGACGCTGGGGAGAAACCGAAGACTTTAAAGGAGCAACAGTTTTCCTTTGTTCAGATGCTTCAAAATATGTTCAAGGAACAATCTTGACCGTAGATGGCGGTTGGATGGGAAGATAAACGATTTCCTAAACACTTTATATACAATCGAAACGCCTTGGAAACGGGGCGTTTTTTTATTTGATTAAGATTTTAAGGCAATGCTCAATTAATTTGTTATAGGCAGGACAAGGTAGTGTAGCGTGAAATAATAACGTATTTAAAGGTAGGTACATGAGAGTACTTGTTTTATTCCAAGATATATTTATACTTATTTGGTATTGAGTAAGTAATTGTCTTAATTAAAGAATGGTAAAAGATTTAATACACTCATCTCCAATAACTTAATTATATATTTTATCCAATTTAAATACTATCATGAAGCTAAAAATTATCTTTCTCTTTTGCTTTTTAATGGCAAACGCTGTTTTTGCCCAATTAAAGCTCCAATATTTAACGACTGAAAATCTAAAAAATCCAATTGGAATTGATGCCGAAAGACCAAGATTTGCTTGGCAATTAATTTCTGATAAGAAAAATGTAAAACAAACAGCTTACGAAATACAAGTAAAAAATGGGAAAAAGGAGGTTTGGTCGAGTGGGAAAGTAAATGCTTCTTCTTCTATTTTTAATGCTTATCAAGGTGAAAAGCTTCCTTCTAATACGCTTATTACTTGGCAAGTAAGAGCTTGGGATAATCAAGGACAAACGTCGGAATGGACTTCTGCCAATTTTCAAACAGCTTTAAACAAAGGCGATTGGAAAGCAAAATGGATAAGTTCGGGCTTTGTCAACGATACTGTAAATGGTGTTGTGCCGATGTTTAGAAAGAGTTTTGAATCAAAAAAGAAAATCGTAAATGCTACGGCTTTTGTAACGGCAAGAGGTTTATACGAAATTCAATTGAACGGCAAAAGAGTAGGCGACGCATTCTTGACTCCGGGCTGGACGAGCTACAACAAACATTTGCAATACCAAGCTTATGACGTTACGAGTTTAATGACTTCTGGAAAAAATGCAATCGGTGCAACTTTAGGAAGTGGTTGGTACAGAACTCGTTTGGCTTGGTTGCATCAGCAAAATATTTATGGTAAAGAAACAGCCTTACTTTTTCAATTGGAATTGACTTACTCTGATGGTTCAAAGGAAAGTGTTATTTCGGATAATTCTTGGAAAGTAGCAGAAAGTGATATTCGTTTCGCTGAAATTTATGATGGCGAAGTAATTGACGCTCTTAAAAGAACAGCTAATTGGGCAAGTATCGCATTCAATGATACAAATTGGAAAAATGCAGTAGAGAAAAACTTCCCGACAGATTATCTGAATGCTTCAATAAATGAACCCATTAAAAAACATGAAACGTTTAAGCCAGTAAAAGTATTTAAGGCAACGAATGGTGAAACAATTTTAGATTTTGGACAATATTTGGTGGGTTGGATAACGCTTTCTGCACAAGGAAAATCTGGCGATAAAATTACACTTTCGCATTTTGAGATGATGGATAAATTCGGAAATCCATACTTTGCCAATCTTCGTTCGGCAAAAGCTCAGGCTACTTATATTTTAAGTGGTAATGGTAAAGATTTCTTTGAGCCACGATTTACGTTTTTTGGTTTTAGATATGTGCGAGTAGAAGGAGTGGATGGAAAAATCAATCCAGAAGATTTTACGGCTTATGCTTTGTATTCGGATATGGAGCAAACAGGGAATTTTGAGACCTCAAATGCTTTGGTAAATCAATTACAAAAAAATATTCAATGGGGACAAAAAGGTAATTTCTTGGACGTACCAACCGACTGTCCGCAGCGTGATGAGCGTTTAGGTTGGACAGGTGACGCCGAAGTATTTTCAAGAACAGCTTCTTATAATTTCAATGCCAATCAGTTTTTTGTAAAATGGTTAAAAGATGTCACGGCAGACCAATTTCCAAACGGAGCAGTACCACACGTGATTCCGAATGTATTGAATGACGGTCCTTCGCAAGCCGCTGGTTGGGGCGATGCTGGCATTATTATTCCATATAATGTTTATGTAGCTTTTGGCGACAAACAAGTACTTGAAACGCAATATGAAACCATGAAGAAAAGTGTGGAGTATATCCATAAAGTAGCTAAAAATGATTTATGGAATACTGGTTTTCAGTTTGCTGATTGGCTTTCGTACCGTGTTGATGATTCAAAAGGAATGATTGGAATGAAATCAGCTATTACAGATAATTACTTGGTGGCACAATGTTTTTATGCTTATAGCGTGCAGTTAATGATTAATACTGGTAAAATATTAGGTAAAACTGAGGATGTGCAAACCTATGAAAAGCTTTTGGGAAGAGTCAAAACACAATTCCAAAACGAGTACATGACAGCTTCTGGAAAATTGATTTCTGAAACGCAAACGGCTTATATTTTGGCTTTACAATTTGATATGTTGCCAGAAACACTTCGACCGCAAGCCTTAGAAAGATTGGTAGAAAATATCAAATCGTACAATTATCACTTAACGACAGGTTTCTTAGGAACGCCTTTCTTGAATCCAGTTTTGAGCCGATTTGGTAGAAATGATGTGGCTTATAAATTGCTTTTGCAAGACACTTATCCGTCTTGGTTATATCCAATCAAAACACATGGAGCTACCACTATTTGGGAACGTTGGGACAGTATGAAACCAGACAGTACTTTCCAAGACCCGGGCATGACTTCCTTCAATCACTATGCTTATGGAGCAGTAGGCGACTGGATGTACAGAAATATTGCAGGGATTGATACTAAAGAATTTGATGGTGCAGGCTATAAAGAAATTATCATAAAACCACAAATAGGAGGGGGGCTTACTTATGCCAAAGGAAGCTTGAAAACCAATTATGGAGTAGTGGCTTCTGCTTGGAAAATAGCAAATGGAAAACTGACTTGGGAAGTAGAAATTCCAGCAAATACTACCGCTACGCTGACTTTTCCAACACAAAAAATCAGTTCAATTACTGAAAATGGTACAAAGCAAAGTGTGGGCTCAGACGGAACAATGGGATTAGGTTCAGGCAAATATACTTTTGTGATGGAGCTTTAGGAAATCACGTATTTTGAAAATGAATTTCAAAACATGAGTCATCCCGAATTTTAAAATCATAAAAAAGCGGTCAAAAAAATAGTTTTGACCGCTTTTTTATGATTGATGGGTAATGAATTCCTACTGTTTGAGCGAAGCGAGTTTAGGAATTCTTGAATTTCTTTTGTTACTTTTCTTGTTTCAAGACAAGAAAAGTAAGGACTATACAATAATAAATATAAAAACCGTTCAAATTGTCCTAAACCTCATTATTCAAAGAAAAAATTCGGGATGACTCATGTTTTGCTTTGTAGTCTTTTATAGCACATTAAAGGTATAAATCTTACCTTTTTCGGTAGCAAAATCATATAAGAAAGTCGAAGGAATTGTCGCCAATTTAATACTTGCTTTAGGCGAAATGATTGGTTTCTCCGTTTCTTCCGTCATAAATAATGGATTACTGTTTTCTCCTTTTGCAGTTTGTAAATTGAATTTTTGTCCTTTGATAGCTGTTGTGATACGCAAACGACAATTTCCGCCAATATTAGATTTTATTTGTAAGCTTGTTACTTTTCCGTTCGCCCAAGTCATTTTTAGAATTTCAAAACCACCACGAGTTTTTAAGCCAGAAATACTTCCTTTTTCTTTCCAAAAATCAGGGAGAGCAGGCAATAAATGGATTGCACCATCATGACTTTGCACCAGCATTTCTGCAATGCCAGAAGTACAACCAAAATTACCATCAATCTGGAAAGGAGCGTGAGCATCAAACAAATTTGGATAAGTACCACCACCCGCTGCATTTACACCTAAAGGTGATAATTGATTTTGAATTAATAAATGTGCATGGTTTCCGTCTAGCATTCTAGCCCACCAATTTACTTTCCAACCCATACTCCAACCTGTTGAAACATCTGTCCGTTTGATTTTTTACTTTGTATTGTTTTTCCAGCCAAGATTTCAGCTTCCTTTTGTTTTCCTTCAAAAACCAATTGACGAATAGCAGGTAATGAAGCCAGTGCATCTGGATTATCATTTCTATTGGGGCTACCCGTCCAGACAGAAGTTTCATTTAATTGTAAAATCTCTTGAGCTACATTTCCATAAACCATCGCTCCAATTTTACCATTGCCAATGGGCAAAGCTCTTTCCCATACATTGCCTGAAGGTTTATCATACCATAAAACCAATGATTTTTGTGCTTGTACAAGGTTTGAAATAGCAAAAAAGAAGATAAAAAGTAGTTTCATATTATATAGATTACTTGTCATTTTTATAGTAATATGTTTAGCGTGTAATTAAGATATTCGATTAAGACATCCTGAAAAATAAAACTATTCAAAGAAGTATTTGTACAAAAATGAAAAATATAAAAAAATACTCTTTACTGGTTGGTTTATTTAAATCTTTACGAATCTTACTCAAAAATTCGGGAGTGATTCCTAAGTATGAAGCAATTTGAGTATTAGGTAGGCGAGAGGCTAAATCTGAGTGTCGTTCAAGAAAATCCAGATAACGCTCTTCGGCAGTTGAGCTAAACGTTTGTAATACTCGATTTTGTTATTCAACAATTACTTTAAAAATTCTGTCAAGCTTCGGAATATTCAAGTACAAAAAATAAAGGTCTTGTTGCTCTACTAGAATTATTACTGAGGCTTCAATCGCTCAATATACTAAGCTTGAATTAAATAATTTGATTCCCAACCAAGTATTCATGTCTTTTAAAAAACTTGAAGGGATGAAAGTGTTGAAAGTAATCAAAGATTCTACCGTAAAGAAAGTAGATGAGGCTACTTTTGTACGGATTAAAGACCTTGATTTTAAAGATGGTATTATTGAAGTAAAAGTACTGAGTAGATTGTTAAAAACGGCTTCACCGTTCGACCGTGGTTTTATTGGAGTGGCGTACCGAATCAATGCTGATAATTCAAAATACGATTGTATCTACATTCGTCCGACTAACGGTAGAGCCGATGATTATGTTTGCCGTTATCATTTAATACAATTAAACTGTTTTTAAATGATAACAAATAGCCTTCTTTAGTTGTTAATGAACACTTAGGGGAAAATAATACTATTGGTGCTTTAGGTTTATTTGTGGATGTTGCCACAGAAGGCTATTTTAAAGATTACCAAATATAAAGAGTAGCCAGATACTGTTATCCTTGATTTAACTCTCCAAATAGAAAAAAGCAATCAATTGCATGGCTACACCTTCTTAAAAATAGATTCCATCTTATTCAATTTTTAGTGTATCAAGTCATATTTATTTCACTTCAAAAATAGAAAAGTAAAATTACTTCTACTATTCTCTTTTCCAATTTTCCTACACATTCCGAGGATTTAGCACCAATTATGGTAATATTTATGGTGTTTATTTAACAATTTTATGTTCACTGAACATTTGGTACGTAGATATGACGATATGTGCTACTTAATTTTTTATTGATTTACTTACTTTACATCCTCAAAAAAGTATTTAGACAAAATAATCATATTTAACAATCTCATGGAAAAATTCAGCCGTCTTACTTCCTTCCTATTTAACTGTGACGATAAATGTACTAAATTATCTCAAAACTCATTTGTAAAGACTGATTATTAGATTATTGGACTGCTCCCAATTTCTTATTTGGAGCAGTTTTTCTCTGAAAATTATTTGAAACGTATAGCATTGAAAAGAGAAATGATATTAGATAAAGTATTTTTTTAAACAGAATCATCAATTATATATATATATATTTATACCAGAAATTATGAATTATAATAAAATAATAAAATCATTTTATTGCACACTTTTGCTTTGTGTTTCATTTATTCATTTGTCTTTGAGTCAGAACAAAACTCAATCGCTAAAGTCGGCTTATCAAGAAGATTTTTTGATAGGTACAGCCTTGGGTACAGAACATATTTTGGAAAGAAATGAAAAAGCAAATGTGTTAATTAAGCGAGAATTTAATGCCATTACTCCTGAGAACATCATGAAATCTCAGGTTATTCATCCTAGACCAAATCAATATAATTTTGATTTAGCAGATAAGTATGTTGAATATGGACAAAAAAATCATTTGTACGTTGTGGGGCATACGTTGGTTTGGCATTCACAATTACCAAGGTTTGTAAGTAAAATAAAAAGTGCAGATTCGATACGTATATTTATGACCGAACATATTAATACTGTTGCAGGAAGATATGCAGGAAAAATCAATAGTTGGGATGTGGTGAACGAAGCACTGAATGAAGATGGAACATTACGCAAATCAGTTTTTTTTAATAAGTTAGGAGAAGGCTATATCAAAGAAGCTTTCGACTTAGCTGCCAAAGCCGACCCAAATGCAGCATTGTACTATAATGACTACAATATTGAGCAACCAGCTAAACGCAAAGGAGCGATTGAAATCATTAAAAAATTGCAAGCAAGTGGCACAAAAATAGACGGGGTAGGTATTCAAGGGCATTGGAGTATTAACAACTTGAACTTGAAAGATATTGAAGACTCTATTATTGAATTTTCTAAATTAGGTATCAAAGTGGCATTTACAGAACTAGACCTTACCGTATTACCTAACCCTTGGGATTTAAGAGGGGCTGATGTAAATCAACGATTTGCTGAAAGTCCCGCAATGAATCCCTATAAAGATACTTTGCCAGATTCAGTACAAACAGCTTTAGCAAATCGCTATACAGATATTTTTAAACTTTTCTTGAAACATAAAGAAAAAATTAGTAGAGTTACTTTTTGGGGTGTAGATGATAGTCACTCATGGTTAAATGGTTTCCCAATCCGTAATCGTACTAATTATCCTTTGTTGTTCGATAGAGCTTTAGAGCCTAAAAAAGCATATCATGCTGTATTAAATCTTAAAGTAGCAAAATAAATTTGACCCAATGAATAAAGAAAAAGGAGTACAGAAATTATCTGTTTTAGAGAAAGTTGGCTATAGCCTTGGAGATTTAGCCGCCAATTTAATTTTTCAAACATTAATGACCTTCTTGGCATATTTTTATACCGATGTATATAAAATACCAGCAGGGAAAGCCAGTTTGGTGATTTTTACGGGTGGAATCATTGGTGCATTTTTTAATGTAGCCATGGGCTTAATTGCCGATAGAACCAGTACTCGTTGGGGAAAATTTCGTCCATGGATTCTTTGGACTTCTGTTCCTTTTGGGGTCATAGCACTTCTAGCATTTTCCACGCCCAATTTTAGTGAAGATGGTAAGGTTATTTACGCATTAATCACCTATTTATTATTGGTGCTTGTATATTCTGCCAATAATTTACCTTATTCGGCACTAAGTGGCGTAATGACGGGCGATATGGCCGACCGTAACAGTTTATCATCGTATAGATTTGTGGCGGTAATGGTGGCTCAGTTTATCATTCAATCGTTATTATTACCTCTAGCAATTTCACTAGGACATGGTGATAAAGCTGTTGGCTTTGAAAAAGTAATGTTTTTCTTTGCTACAATTGGAGTGGTCTGTTTTCTAATCACATTTCTTACTACCAGAGAAAGAGTATTACCCACCAAACAAGAAAAAAGTAGCGTAAGTCAAGACCTTTCAGATTTAGTAAAAAATCGTCCTTGGGTAATTATGCTTTCCTTAACGATATTGATTTTCATTACTTTATCGCTAAAAGGGGGTATGTATATTTATTATTTTAAATATTACTTAAATCCTGTTGCACAAGCTACTTTCCTGCAAGAAATAGGTTTTAACCATTTTATCGAAGGCTTGAATCAATTTATTACAGGTTTGGGTTTAGGGAAATTTGAATGGCCTGAAGATGCTCCAACTTCAGCAAATAGTTTATTCAACGCTGGTGGAATTATTATGATGATTGTGGGAATTATGTTCTCAAAACCTTTGGCTGATAAATTTGGGAAACGTAATGTTTTTGGCATATTCCTAACACTTTCGGCTTTATGTTTAATCATGTTTAATTTTTATGCCAGAGATTCAATAGGAATTGTGTTTGTTACTCAGCTCTTACACGGTTTTACTTATGGCGTAACGATTCCTTTACTTTGGGCAATGATTGCCGATGTAGCAGATTATAGCGAATGGAAAAATAACCGCAGAGCGACAGCCATCATTTTTTCTGCCATGATTTTTGGATTAAAAGCTGGTTTAAGTATCGGTGGTGCTATCGGAGCAACATTGTTATCTAACTATGGATACATTGCCGAAAAAGCTGACCAAACAGCCGAGGCTGTTTCAGGTATCAAGATGTCGGTAAGTATTTATCCTGGAATAATTTTCATTTTAGGGGCCATTTTAGTCATTTGGTACGAAATTGACAAAACCATGGAATTGAAACTTGAAAAAGAATTAAAGCAAAGAAGAAACGCATAAAATTATTGACAAATGCCAGAAGTAAGCATAGAACATATTGATTTTGAGGAGTTGAATCGCAGAGCGATTTCGCAACCGCTTGTAAAACATATTTATACCGCCGATCCTTCGGCTCATGTATTTAATGGTAAAATTTATATTTATCCTTCACATGATATTGAAGCAGGTATCCCTTTTGATGATTTAGGAAGCCATTTTGCGATGGAAGATTATCATGTAATTTCGATGGATTCTGTAACAAGTGAAGCGATTGATAATGGTATTGCACTTCATGTAAAAGATGTTCCGTGGGCGGAACGCCAAATGTGGGCACCAGATGCTGCACACAAAGAAGGAAAGTATTATCTATATTTTCCCGCCAAAAAATCAGATAATATTTTTCAGATTGGTGTTGCAGTGTCTGATTCACCCGTTGGTCCATTTGTAGCAGAACCTTTGCCAATTGAAGGAAGTTATTCAATTGACCCAGCGGTTTTTGAAGACAAAGATGGTTCTTTTTACATGTATTTTGGTGGACTTTGGGGCGGACAACTTCAAAGCTACCGAAATAATCAATACTCAGCCGAAAATCAAGAACCTCAAGCAAATGAAGCAGCACTTAATCCATTAGTTGCTAAACTCAGGGATGATATGCTTGGCTTTGCAGAAGCACCCAAAGAAGTATTGATTTTGGATGAAAATGGAAATCCATTATTAGCTGGGGACACCGAAAGACGTTTTTTTGAAGCGTCTTGGATGCACTTTTATCAAGGAAAATATTACTTTTCTTATTCTACTGGCGATACACATTTCCTTTGTTATGCTACTGGTGATAATCCGTATGGCCCATTTACTTATCAAGGTAGAATATTGAATCCTGTAGTTGGTTGGACGACACACCATTCTATTTGTGAAGTAGATGGAAAATGGTATCTTTTCTATCACGATTCAAGCCTTTCAGAAGGAGTAACGCATTTACGAAGCGTAAAAGTCACTGAAATTACTTACGATGTGGATGGAAAAATTCAGACAATTGAACCTTATTCTTGAGCCTAATTTTATTCAAGGCTATTAAGTATTAGTAATTCTCATTAAATGCGGTTTAAATGACAAAGAGATTTCTGTTTCCAATATTATTAATACTTAGTCAAAACATATTTGCACAAGTAAAGCAGGCACAAAACCCAATCATCTTTGCAGATGTGCCAGATATGGCTATGATTCGTGTTGGAAATACATACTACATGAGTAGCACAACTATGCACATGAGTCCTGGAGTACCTATTATGAAATCAAAAGATTTGGTAAACTGGGAAATGCTTGGCTATGCTTATGATACTTTAGCAAATGTAGATGATTTGAGTCTTCGTAATGGCAAAAGTACTTATGGCAGAGGTTCATGGGCAAGTAGCTTGCGGTTTCATAATGGTACTTATTATGTGACGACTTTTGCACAAACAACTGGAAGAACGCATATTTATACTACTAAAAACATCGAAAAAGGACCTTGGAAAGCCATTTCCTTCAAACCTTCTTATCATGACCAGACTTTATTTTTTGACGATGACGGTCGTAATTATTTGATTTATGGTAGCGGGAAACTACAATTAGTAGAACTAAATGCTGATGTGTCTGGCGTAAAAGAAGGAAGTACAGAACAAGTAATTATTGAAAACGCCAGTACTCCTTCGGGAACTAACGGTGGTTTACCCGCAGAAGGTTCTCAGCTTTTTAAAGTAAATGGTAAATATTATTTATTCAATATCAGCTGGCCTCGTGGCGGTATGCGTACTGTGATAATTCACCGAGCTGATAAAATTACAGGGCCTTGGGAAGGAAAAGTGGGATTCCAAGATTTAGGAGTAGCTCAAGGAGGATTGATTGACACACCCGACGGAAAATGGTATTCGTACCTATTCCGTGATTTTGGTGGAGTTGGTCGGATTCCCTATTTAGTACCAGTAAAATGGGAAGACGGTTGGCCAGTATTAGGCGAAAATGGTAAAGTTCCAGAAAAATTAGACCTTCCAGCCAGTAAAGGATTGATTCCAAATCTCGTTAATTCTGATGAATTTACTCGTAAAAAAGGAGAATCAAAATTGCCATTAGTTTGGCAATGGAACCATAATCCTGACAATAACTTATGGTCGGTTTCTGAACGAAAAGGATATTTACGATTAAAAACGGGCAGAATTGATAGCAGTTTTGTATTAGCTAGAAACACGCTTACTCAGCGAACCATTGACCCAGTTTGTGCTGGAATTACGTCTTTAGATATTTCAAATATGAAAGAAGGAGACTTTGCTGGATTAAGTCTTTTACAAAAAAACTTTGGTTTGGTAGGTGTGAAAATTGAAAATGGAGAAAAATCAATCGTAATGTATAGTGCTTCTTCTGGAAAACCTGTTGAAATCCAAAAAGTACCGCTTCAACAAAACACCATTTTTTTAATGGCACAATGTGATTTTAGAAATCGAGCTGACACTGGTTATTTCTTTTACAGCCTAGATGGAAAAGTTTGGAAACCGATTGGCGAAGCTATCAAAATGCCTTATACCATTCCGCATTTTATGGGTTATCGTTTTGGTTTATTCAACTATGCCACCAAAAATATAGGTGGTTATGCTGACTTCGATTTTTTTAAAATACAAGACAATCTTATTATTAATAAGTAATTACTCGCATTAATAATGTTTGCAATAGACCGACGCTACGGCTTATTGTAAGCATTCTAAATAAATCAATAGGCTTCTTGTGTAAAAGAGAGGCCTAATTTTATTTGAATACATAAGTTAAAATTTACCTACATGAAAAATATTATTTTGAAATACTTACCTCTTTTAAGTATTGTATTATCATTCACTTCAAATGAGATTTATGCCCAAAGTAACGCTTCATTTTACGATGAAGTAAAAACTTTTGTAAATCCTGTTTTACCTGGCGATCATCCAGATCCTACAATGATTAAAGTTGGAGACGATTTTTATCATTGTGGCTCAAGCTTCCATTTTACGCCTTACATGCCGATTTATCATTCTAAAGACCTTGTTCATTGGAAAGTTATCAGCCGTGTATTACCACCACAAAAAGCTAATTGGGTAACCGACAGACCATCTGCTGGTACTTGGCAAGGAGCAATTACTTATTTTTATGGCTCTTATTGGATTTATTTTTCTGCAAATGGACAATGGTTTTCAAAAGCAGATTCTCCATCAGGACCTTGGACTGAACCTGTTCAAGTAAAATCAAATCCTAAAACTGGGCCTTTAGGTTATGATAATTCCATCTTTGTGGATGATGATGGTAAGCCTTATATGGTCATTAAAAATGGACAAAAAACCAACCGTTTACAAGAACTAGGGAAAGATGGGCAACTTACATCTTCTGTAATTGACCTTGACTGGATTAATGCTAAATTACAATATAGCTGGGCAGAAGGCCCAGTAATGTGTAAGCGAAATGGTTATTATTATTACTTTCCCGCTGGCGATGTATCTGGAGGGCAGTACGTACTTAGAGGTACTGCTCTTACCAGTGATTCTACCAAATGGGAACGTCTTGGAGAATTTTTTAAACCTATAACAGATACCAAAACAGGCTTCCGTCGCCCTAATCATATTTCCGCACCAATTCAGTTGGCTGATGGTACTTGGTGGACTATTGGTCAGAGTTATGAAAAATATGATGGAAATGATTGGTCGGGTTTGGGTCGTCAAACATCATTATATCCCGTTATTTGGGAAGGCGACAGACCTTGGGGAATGGCACCAACAACATTACCCATAGCTAAACCTATACTTCCAAAATCAGGAATTTTATGGAGAAGTGTTGATTCAGATGAGTTTGACCAAACTCCTTTGGCACTAAGCTGGCATTTCCTCAGTAAAAAAGATGCCAATCGTTATTCATTAGATGCTAGAAAAGGCTGGTTACGATTATTACCAGATAGTACTCGTACAAGTATCGTACAAAAAGAAACTGACCATTATTATTCTGCAGTAACCAAAGTTGATATAAATGCCTCAGAGTCAACTGTAAAAGCAGGTATTTATATGACTAATGGTGACCAAAAGGTATTTGCACATCTCTACAGTGGATTTGAAAACGGCAAGAAGTTTTTTTTCCAATTCGGTAAAACATCTTTCTCAATTCCAAATACTTTTGGAGATGTCGTTTGGCTAAAGGTAACTAGAAATCAACATGACTTAACAGCTTTTGCAAGTGTCAACGGTAAGAATTGGACTAAAATCGGAGAAAGTATCAGTCTTATTAATCTTGATAAAACCCAACCTAATTACAATTCATGGGTTGGCACAAGTGTAGGGCTATTTGCCGAAGGAAAATCTGCTGATTTTGATTCATTTGTTTGTAAAGATGGTTTTTCAGAACTTCCAGCTGTTGGATACAGTAACTACTATGGAGTAGAAAAAGTAAAAATTGGAACGGAAGAAGCCGTTACTAATGATTCAAATTTAGGAGGTTGGTTGATGATTTCAGGTGTTGATTTGGGCAATAAAAGTAAATCTGCTTCGCAAATTCAAGTTCAAATGACGGCAAAAAGTGCTGGAAAAATGGAGATTTGGCTTGATGATTTAGGAACAGGTAAACTGATTGCTACTATGCCTTTTACTGAAACGAATGATTCTTGGAAAACACTCACAAAAAAATTAAAAGGTATTTCAGGGCATCACGATGTTTTTATCAAATTTCCGAAAGAACAAAGTAAGTTATTGAATATCAAAAGCATCCAGTTTAAATAAAATGGTAAAGAAGAGATTATATTTTTTATTGGTAATCAGTCTATTGGTTACAAGTTTTAAGGCTCTTTCACAAGACAAAAACTTTTACATTTTCTTGAGTTTTGGGCAATCCAATATGGAAGGTAATGCCAAGTTTGAGCCTCAGGATACCGTCAATGTCGATAGCCGTTTTCAGGTAATGGAAGCAGTAGATTGCCCCAATTTAGGTAGGAGTAAAGGCAATTGGTACACGGCTGTTCCTCCTTTATGTCGTTGCTACACAGGAATTACACCTGTTGACTATTTTGGAAGAGCAATGCTTGCCAACCTTCCTGAAAAAGTTAGAATAGGTATCATTAATGTTGCTGTTGGTGGTTGTAAAATAGAGCTTTTTGATAAAAATAACTATGAATCTTATGTGACTACTACACCCAATTGGCTTAGAAATATGGTAAAAGAATATGATGGAAATCCGTATGGTCGATTGGTAGAAATGGCAAAACTAGCACAAAAAGACGGTGTGATTAAAGGTATTTTATTACATCAAGGAGAATCTAATACGAATGACTCACTCTGGACAAAAAAAGTGAAAGGAGTGTATGATAACTTGATAGGTGACCTTCATCTAAAAGCAAAAAAAGTACCTTTGTTAGCTGGTGAAACCGTAAATGCCGACCAAGGAGGTATTTGTGCAAGTATGAATAAAATTATAGCCACGTTACCAGAAACAATCAAAAATGCCCATGTAATTTCATCAAGTGGCTGTACAGATGCTGCTGATAATTTACACTTTAATGCAGCAGGTTATCGAGAACTTGGCAAACGTTATGCTGAAAAAATGCTTTCGCTGATGGGGTATAGTTTTCATCAAAAATAGTTTTTTTTAATTCAAGAATTTAGGTTCTCTATTACTGGTAATTCAGGAAATAGAGAACTTTTTTTTGGTATGTACATCAATTGTTTTTTAAACAATCAACTAAAGTGTCCTTATAATTCTCAAAACGATAGAATGTGCTACTTATCTATTTATTACTAATTTCTGCAAAAAGGGCTATTTACTTACCTAACAAAAATAATTACTACTATAATTAGCCATAATTGGTATCCATAATGTTCATTTTAGGAACATCTATTCAATTTTTTGAATAATAATGGTGTGAAATTGACACTTTCCAAGATTACTGAACATTTGTAATATATATATAGTGATTAGTGCTACTCTATTTTTTCCTCATCAACTTATTTTGCAAAAGTAATTTCATATTATTTATTAAATGAATCATATTTATTTACCTATGAAACAATTTGACTTATCCATTTCAATCTTTCGGAAAAAGCTGTATTTAATTGTATGGTGTATTTCCCTTTTGATTGGGTTTTCGGGCTTTTCGTTAAAAGCTCAAACAGTAAAAGGGACTGTAAAGTCCGCTTCAGGGGAAGGGATTCCCGGAGCAACCGTTAGTATCAAGGGAACCCCCAGAGGAGTAAGTGCAAGTAAGGATGGTGTTTTCACTATAGCTTGTACGCCTAAATCAATTCTAGTTTTTAGTTCTATTGGTTTCATTACGAAGGAGGTTCTCGTTGGTAACAAAACTTCAATTGATGTTGTATTGGAAGAATTCCAATCTGCTTTGGATGAGGTTGTAGTTGTTGGCTACGGAAAACAAAAGAAAGAAGGTGTTGTTGCTGCGGTGACACAAGCAACAGGTAAAACACTGGAGCGTGCAGGCGGTGTATCAAGTATCGGAGCTGCTCTGACTGGAAATGTACCGGGGCTTATTACCAGCTCAGGAACAGGGATACCGGGAGGAGAAGATCCACAGATAATCATTCGTGGTATTAGTAGCCCAAATAATTCAGCTCCACTTATCCTAGTTGATGGTGTTGAACGTCCAATGAATTCTGTTGATATTAGTTCTGTTGATGCCGTAACAGTATTGAAGGATGCTTCGGCAACTGCAGTGTTTGGTTCTAGGGGAGCGAATGGGGTAATCCTAATTACCACAAAAAGAGGGAAAACTGGTAAAGCTACAATTAGAGCTACGGTGAATACAATCATGAAATCAGCTTCAAAGTTACCTGAGAAGTATGATTCTTATGATGGATTAACCATCAGAAATCAGGCAATTGAATACGAACTCGCAGCAAGACCAGATGGTTGGAGAAACTTTTTACCAGAAGCAATTCTTCAAAAGTACAGAAACCCTGCCAATTTAGCAGAAGCAGAGCGTTATCCAAATGTTAACTGGGAAGAAGCTTTATTTAGAAAAAATGCAATTTCTAATAACGCAAACATTAACATTAGTGGTGGTACCGACTTTGTGAAATACTTTACGAGTGCCGATGTATTGCATGAAGCTGATTTATTCAGAGTGTATGATAATAACAGAGGTTATAAGCAAGGATTTGAATTTGACAGATTAAACGTTCGTAGTAATCTTGATTTTCAATTGTCACCAAGTACTTTATTCAAAACTAACATTTCTGGTTCGTATGGTGTCAGAAAAACACCTTGGGGCTTTACTGGTGGGGGTGGGCAGTATGGAGCTTGGATTGATGCTTACAACGCTGCACCAGACGCTATTTTACCCAGATATTCAGATGGCTCATGGGGTTTTTACGCACCCAATGAACAAAAAGCGGAAAACTCAGCAAGAATACTTGGATTAGGTGGAGTTGCTAACACCACTACGGCTCAAATAACAACAGACTTCTCGCTTGAGCAGGATTTAGGAAGACTCATCAAGGGATTAAAGTTTACTGGAAATATATCTTTTGATAACACTTTTGTGGAAAGTGATAGAGGGATTAATGATTTGTATAATGACGCACAGTTGAAATGGATAGACCCAGAAACGGGAATCGTAACCTATAAACAAGCGGTAGATGGAGTGACGGGATTTGATTTTCAGGAAGGTATCCGATGGTCTCCAGCTGCTGGTAATATTGGAGCGAGTCAGCGACGTTTGTTTTACCAATTCCAATTGAATTACGCAAAAAACCTTGGAGGGAAGCATTTTTTGACTGCGATGGGATTGATGAACAGAAACGTGTTTGCCAACGGAAGTATAGTGCCTACATACAGAGAAGACTGGGTATTCAGAACGACGTATACTTTTAACAACAAGTACACCATAGAATATAATGGTGCTTATAACGGTTCAGAGCAATTTGCTTCTGACTATCGATTCAACTATTTCTCATCTGGAGGGGTAAACTGGATATTGTCGAATGAAAAATTTATTAAATCAATAAGAGCGATTGATTTATTGAAATTGAGATTTTCGTACGGACAGACAGGATTTGATAATCTTGGGATAAGATGGCCTTATTTAGATCAATGGGCTTTCGAGCGATTGGCAAGATTAGGTACTACTGGGGAAGCAGCAGAGCAAAGTCCATACAGACAATACAGACAAACAGGAGTTGGTAACCCAACAGTTCAGTGGGAAGAATCAGAGAAATTTAATGTCGGAGTTGATGTGGAATTACTAAAAGGTCTCATCAAAGCCAAGGCTGACGTTTTCAGTGACAATAGAACCAAAATTTTGTTAGGAAATCGTCAAGATGTGCCTTCATATTATGGAGCAGCACCACCAGTAGCCAACTTAGGCCAAGTAAAATCAAGTGGTTATGAACTGGAGCTACACATTAGTAAAACGCTCGGTAAATTTCGTTTGTGGACTGATTTAAACATGACTCATACACAAAATAAAATTATCGAAGCAGCAAACCCAGAGTTACTACCTGATTATCAAAAAACTGAAGGTAAGGCAATCAATCAGGAGTACTCTTATGTAAGTGAAGGAAAATATAATACTTGGGATCAGTTGTATGGAAGTACAATTCATAATGCACAGGATAACCAAAAATTACCAGGGAATCTTTACATAGTTGATTATAATGGCGATGGTGTAATTGATGCACAAGACCGTGTACCATTCGGTTATACAAACTGGCCTCAAAATACTTATAATGCTACTTTTGGATTAGACTGGAAAGGGTTCACGGCATTCGTTCAATTCTATGCAGTGAATAATGTTAGTCGTCAGGTTGGCTTTGCAAGTTTAGTAAACCAAAAAAATACGGTTTATAAAGAGGGAGAATATTGGTCGCCATCTAATGCTGAAGGTATTCCAATTCCTCGTTGGTCATCAACTCCTGCCGATTATTACCGTGGTACACAGTATTTGTTCGATGGCTCGTATGTTCGACTTAAAAACGCAGAAATTGCTTACAGTTTAACATCGGGAGCTAGTAGGAAATTAGGTCTTGCAGGATTAAGAATCTACTTAAACGGGAATAATTTAATTGCTTGGAGCAAAATGCCTGATGATAGAGAAGCAAACTTTGGTGGAGCTCAATTTTCTCAGCAAGGGGCATATCCAACTGTTAGACGTTATAACCTTGGTTTAAACATCACATTCTAATCAATCAAAATCATGAAAAAGAAAATCAATATTCTAATTGCCTCTTTATTCCTTTCCATGACTTCAGGATTAACTTCTTGTAAAGAGTTTTTGGATCGTGACCCACAAGCGGCAGTATCTGACCAAGATGCTTACAAGAATTTTGTAAGTTTTCAAGGATTCACAGAAGAACTTTATCATACCATTCCTGATTTCTCAAACGGTTATTGGACTAGTTCATTCAACTGGGGTGATGATGAAATACAATCAGTTTCAGCAACAGGACACTTTGGCGTAAAAATTGATAACGGAGATTTCTGGGGATGGCAAAGAAACTTTGACGGATGGCAAGCTGGCTGGCTTGACCGAAATAATAACTCTACGAATGACGACCGTTTTACAAAGTCATTGTATGGTTTGGGTTGGTATGGTATTCGTAAGGCCAATATGGGTCTTGCCAATCTTGATAAAATGAATGATGCAACCCAAGAAGAAAAAGACTTAATCAAGGGACAGTTATTGTTTTTTAGAGGCTGGTATCACTTCATGTTTATGCAATTTTTTGGTGGGCTTCCATACATTGATACTGTATTGCCTGGTGACCAAAAATTGACATTACCACGCTTGAAATACAGTGAGTGTGCCGAAAAAGCAGCCAAAGATTTTAGAGAAGCTGCCGACTTACTTCCAACAAATTGGGATGCAACCACTGCTGGTAGAAGAACACTTGGTAAAAATACACTTCGTATTAATAAAATAATGGCGCTTGGCTACTTGGCCAAAAACTATTTGTGGGCTGGTAGTCCTTTAATGAACTCAGTTTCAGGTGGTGGTAGAACATATAATGTTGAATATTGTAAAAAAGCAGCAGATGCGGCAGCAGAATTATTAAGTCTTTGCGAAAGCGGACAAGCACCTCATAGTTTACTTCCTTTTGATAAATATTCCACAAATTTTTATACAACTGGACAAAACTGGGCACTCCCAGGAGGCACAGAAGCAATTTTTACAGGGCCATATTATGGTGCACATGGTTCAACGTATGGTACTGCCAAACAATATACCCCACTGGTTATCAGTGAAGGAGATACCAAATTCCTCCCAACTGCTAATTATGTTGATATGTATGGTATGGCAAATGGTTTACCAATTGCTGATGCAACAAAACCAGATCCAGTATCAGGATATAATCCAGAATTGCCTTGGAAAGGTAGAGACCCTCGTTTTTATAATGACATCGTTTATGACGGCATGAAAATGGTAAATGGTAATATCCCTAATGCGTCAGAAACGATAAACCGCTATGCGAATTTGCATACAAGAGGAACCTACAGAGATGTTGCAAGTGGAAGTAGAACGGGATACTTAAATTATAAATTTATCCCAAGAACAGCCAACAAATTCGATTTAGGTTATAGCTACGATAAAAGCCTTAACATCAAAGTTCCATACATGAGACTTGCTGATGTTTATCTGATGTATGCAGAAGCGGCAGCACAAGCCTATGGTGGTCCAAGTGGAAAATCTCCGGGATATTCTAAAACTGCGGTAGATGCAATAAATACTTTGAGAACAAGAGCAGGTGTTGGTTTTGTTGCTCCACAGTTCTTGAGTAGCGTAGAAACTTTTATGAGCGAAGTAAGACGTGAAAGAGCTGTTGAACTTGCTTTTGAAGGACACCGTTTCAACGACCTTCGTCGCTGGTTATTATTGACAGAAAACCCGTACACACTTAAAAAAGCTGTTGAGTTTGATAGAGCAAGTACTCTTGACCCTGCCAAAGATTCTAAAGAAAACAGAGTGTTGAATTTAAGAGAAACGGTAATCTTGGAACGTAAGTTTACAGCGAAACATTACTGGTTACCAATGAAGACAAACGATGTAAATTTATATTTAGAGTTCCCTCAAAATCCAGGTTGGTAAGAGTCTAATTATGAAATGTAATGGTAGGATATTTTCCTACCTACCATTACTAATATTCAATATTCAAACAGATAAACGAAAATTATGAAGTTTATAAAAATACTAACTGTTTTGTGTACGTTATTGGCTTTTTCAAATGCTAAAACTTTTGCACAAGACGCTCCAATTTTTAAAATCAGGGCTACCGTTTTGGGACCTGATAAAAAACCCATTGTTGGGGCTACAGTAAGTTGCTCTGCTGAAGGCAGTCAGACAACTACTACGGATGAACAAGGAACATTTACGATAGCCGTTCCATCTGATGAGGTGTTGTCAGTATCTGCAAAAGGGTACAAAACTTATCACGTAACAGTTATAAAGCCAATCGTTGAAATTAGGATGCAGGTGGGACAAGAAGCGGACTTTGTTCGTTTGCCATTTCGTGACGTTGAAAAACGAGATTTGATGAGCGGTGTATCACAGGTAGATGCAAAAGAATTATTAGACAAAAACTATTTCACCTTTCCACTTGATGGAATGGATGCTTTAGTGCCTGGTTTTAATGGAAATAGTAACTGGGGTATGGGAAGCTATTTATTCATGATTGATGGTGTTCCTCGTGAACTTGGAAACGTAGCACCTACTGAGATAGACCAAATCGTATTCCTGAAAGGAGCTCATGCAGTTGCTTTGTACGGTAGCCGTGCAGCTAAAGGTGTTGTGAATATTATCACTAAAAGAGGAAAATCTGGATCAAATACTTTGAATCTTAGAGTTAACAGTGGAATAAACCTTCCAAAAAGTTATCCAAAGTTTTTGGGATCTGGGGAGTATATGACATTGTATAACGAAGCCAGAAAAAATGATGGATTGACTCCTTTATACTCAGAAAACGAGATATTCAACTTCTCTTCTGGTCGTAACCCATACCGTTATCCGAATGTAGATTTTTATTCGCCAGAATACTTATCAAGTTCTTTTGGTCGTCATGATGCTACCGCAGAAATTACTGGTGGAAATGAGCGAGTAAAATATTACACTAATATTGGTTATTCTACGCAAGGTTCGCTTTTGAATTTTGGTGAGTCAAAAAACAATAACAGTTCAGATCGTTTGAATTTTAGAGGAAATATTGATGTAAACCTAAATGAGTTTATTTCATTGAATGCAGATGCTGCCGCAATTTTCAATACGGGAAGAGGAGTAAATACAAACCATTGGAACAATGCTGCTACCATTCGTCCAAATAGATTTTCACCATTAATTCCTATTGATTTAGTTGAAAAGGATGATGTTGCATCGCAAATTTTATTACAAAATAGTAACAATATCATAGATGGAAAGTATTTCCTTGGAGGAACGCAGTTAGATCAAACAAACGGTATTGCAACAACTTATGCAGGAGGAAATAACCAAAATGCAAATAGACAATTTCAGTTTAATACAGGTATTAAGGCTGATTTGAGAAATGTTTTAGAAGGCTTGAGTTTTAAAACTAATTTCTCGGTTGACTACGCTACTTCTTATACATTGGCTTACAATTATACTTATGCAACTTTTGCTCCTACTTGGAATAATTATAGTGGAACGGATTTGATAAGTAACCTTACAGTTTATGGTCAAGATACAAGATCGGGAACTCAAAACGTAAGTAATAATACTTATCGTCAAACAATTGCATTTTCTGGTCAATTAAACTACGATAAAACAATTGGCGAAAAGCATAATTTTTCAACTATCTTATTAGCTAACGGATTCCAACAATCCGCCTCAGCAGTTTACCACAGAACAAGTAATGCAAACTTAGGATTTTTGGCAAGTTATAATTTTGACCATAAATACTATTTAGATTTTAGTGCTGCTTATGTGGTTTCAGCTAAATTACCAGAAGCAAACAGAGCTGCTTTATCTCCTTCACTTTCATTGGGTTGGAGAATCGGTCAAGAAAGTTTCTTGAAAAACTCGAGTGTAGTAGATGATTTAAAACTAACAGCATCGGCAAGTATCTTGAATACTGATTTAGACATCAATGAATATTACCTATACCAAGGCATTTATTCGAACTTAGGTGACTGGTATGGCTGGAAAGACGGTACAGGTTTTCAATCAACGGTATCACGTAGAGGAGATAACCCAAACATGGTTTTCCCACAAAGACAAGAGTTGACGTTTGGTATTGAAGGTTCGTTTTTCAAGAAATTATTAACATTAAATACTTCGTTTTTCTACAACAAAATCAAAGGAAATATCATCCAATCAAATGTTTTATTTCCAAACTATTTTCAAACAGGTCAGCCTGGTGGCTTTTTATATTCATCGTTTATTCCCTACGTGAATTATAATGAAGACGAACGCATAGGCTTTGATTTTGGTGTAAATGTTAACAAGAGAGTAGGCGAGTTGAATATGTCATTGGGATTGAACGGTACGTATTACGATACAAAGGCTACAAAAAGAGCAGAAATATACGAAGACGCTTATCAAAATCGTCAAGGAAAAGCACTTGATGCGATGTGGGGTTTACAAAACTTAGGTTTCTTCCAAGACCAAAGCGATATTCAAAACTCTCCTTCGCAACAGGCACTCGGACTGGTTAAACCTGGTGACATCAAATACAAAGACCAAAACGGTGATGGTATCATCAACCAACGTGACGAAGTATTCTTAGGAAAAGGGGGCTTTTTTGGAGCACCAATGACGATAGGAGTAAACTTTACTGCACAATGGAAAAAATTGACCTTTTTCGCACTTGGCACAGGTAGATTTGGTGCAAATGCAATGCGTCAAGGTTCGTATTTCTGGGTATCTGGAGAAAACAAATATTCTGAAGTGGTAAGAAATCGCTGGACAGAAGCTACTAAAGAAACTGCTACTTACCCAAGATTATCGACATTAGCAGGAACTAACAACTTCCGTCCTTCAGACTTCTGGCTTTATAAAACTGATAGATTTGATTTAACGAAAGTTCAAATTTCTTACGACTTGACGAGTTTGTTAAAGACGAAATCATTGGTTAAAGAATTCGGTATATATGTGAATGGATTTAATTTACTGACAGTTTCGTCACAAAGGGAAATTTTAGAGTTGAATGTTGGTAGCTCTCCACAAACACGATTATTTAACTTAGGCGTAAAAGCGCTTTTCTAAATTTTAAATTAATGTCGAAATATTATATCATGTCAAATAAAATAAAAGGAATATTGGTAATGTTGGTGTCAGTCTCGGTCTTCCTCAGTGGATGCCAAGACCTCATCGAACCAGCTCAAGAAAATAACAGACAATTGGAAGCAACGGCATATTTACCCAATGATGCACGTTTCCCTTATGGTATTTTAATGAACGGATACAATAGAATTCCAACAAACTTCTGGTCATTTAATGATGTCGCAACTGATGATGCTGTGACCAATGATCAAAACAATGGTTATTTGAGAATCGCTACTGGTCAGTGGACACCCGCTAACAACCCAGCAGACCAATGGACAAACTGCTTCACAGGAATCCAATACGTAAACTTGATGTTAGGAGAAGTTGATAAAGTTCAATGGGTTGCTGATGCTGGTGCAAGTAAATTGTTTGGAACTCGTATTAAAGGAGAAGCTTACGGTTTAAGAGCCTTGTTTTTGTATCATTTACTTCAGTCGCATGGCGGTGTTGGTAAAAATGGGATGATGTTGGGAGTACCTATCTTGAATAAAGCACAAACTACTAATGATAATTATAATTTGCCACGTGCATCATTTGATGATTGCATGAAACAAATTTATCAAGATTTGGATAGTGCAGAAGCCAAACTTCCTTTGGATTACATCAATCTTGCATCAGGACAAGAAAATCTGATTCCAGCTAAGTATGGTAAAGTTACTGTTGAACAATATAACCGTGCTTTTGGAATAACTTTCAGTGGACTAATAGCAGGACGCATCATCAAAGCAATCCGCTCGAAGGCAGCACTTTTGGCTGCAAGTCCAGCTTTTAATGGTGGTAATGTGAATAAATGGACTGATGCAGCCAAGTATTCATCAGAGGTACTCAATCTAAATGGAGGGCTAAGTGCCATTGTAGCGAATGCTGCGAGTGGGTTAACTTGGTATTCCAATGTGGCAGAAATTGGAACATTGAAAGATGGTGCCAATCCTCCAGAAGTATTGTGGCGTAATAACTGGAATGAAAACAGAGATTTGGAAACGGCCAACTTTCCTCCAACATTATTTGGAAACGGTAGAATTAACCCAACCCAAAATTTGGTAGATGCGTTTCCCATGTTGAATGGTTATCCTATCAATGACCCAAAAAGTGGATATGTTGCCAATAATCCATACACTAATCGTGACCCTCGTTTGAGAATGTTTATTTTAGTAAATGGACAAACTTCAGGTGTAAACAACACAGCAATAAACACTGCTGCTGATAGCCCAACTAACGATGGTTTGACAATTGCTGCAACATCTACAAGAACAGGGTATTATTTGAGAAAATTGTTACGCCAAGATGTTAACTTAAATCCAACATCGGCAACGAATCAGCGTCATTATAAGCCACATATTCGTTACACAGAAATTGCCTTAAATTATGCAGAAGCAGCCAACGAAGCAAACGGACCAACGGCTACTGGAGGTAATTCTTATTCAGCATACGACGTGATTAGAGCTATTCGTAGAAGAGCAGGAATTGGTTTGACCAACAACGATGAATATCTTGAATCAGCAAAAAATAGCAAAGAAACGATGCGTGCATTAATCCGTAACGAAAGACGTTTAGAATTATGTTTTGAAGGTTTCAGATTCTGGGATTTACGTCGTTGGAATAGTGATTTGACAGAGGGTGCAAAAGGTGTAAGTATTCGTAGTGGTAATGTTTACACAATTATTCCTTCGGTTGAAACAAGGGTATATCAAAACTTTATGAAATATGGACCAATTCCATACTCTGAAATATTGAAATATTCAGCGTTAGAGCAAAACCAAGGATGGAACTAATTTCTTATCAAAATTCTATTAAAAAATATTATATATGAAAAAAGTGGTTTTAATATTGGCGATAACCCTTGTAGGGCTTATTTCCTGTAACCAAGAAGCAGTATTTCCTGATTTCAAATACCAGACAGTGTATTTTGCCTATCAGTATCCTGTTAGAACAATTACGCTAGGGGAAGATGCTTTTGTGAATACTGATTTAGACAATGCTAAAAAATGTCAAATCTATGCAGCAACTGGTGGTGTGTACGAAAGTAAAAATAACGTATCTATCAAAGTAGAAGTAGATAACTCTTTGCTTGGTAATGGTTTGTTATTCAGTGCCGGTAATGAAGTACTTGCCATGCCAAGAGAATACTATACATTGGCATCAGATAAAATTGCAATTCCGAATGGTACGCTTGCGGGTGGTGTTGACGTGCAGCTTACAGATGCATTCTTCGCAGATACCAAAGCAATCAAGAACACTTATGTAATTCCTTTAAAAATGACAGGTGTAACAGGTGCAGACTCAATTCTGAATGGTAAGCATTTTATTCTTTATGCAGTTAAATATGTTAACCCTTGGCACGGAAATTATTTGAGACGTGGAAGAGATGTTGTGACTGGTGCAGTTAATCAAACAATTGTTCGTCATGCACAGTATGTTGAACAGGATGAAATCAATAAGTTGTCAACCAAATCTTTGAATGAATTGAATTTTCCCATTACTGTAAAAGACAAAGATGGTAGAAACCTTTCTATAACGCTTACTTTAAGATTTGACGAAGGTGGAAGATGTACAATCTCTTCAGGAACAAGCGGATATACGGCAACTGGTAGCGGAGCATTCGTTAAAAAAGGCGAGAAAAAAAGCTGGGGAAATAAAGATAGAGATGCTCTTTATCTAAAATATGATATCAATCTTTCAGGTATTAATGTTTCCTCAAGTGATACACTTGTAATGCGTGACCGTGCTGTAACATTTGAAACGTTTACTCCAATTGCAAAGTAATCAGTAAATTAAATACTTATAATCTTTAAATTGTATGAACAAATTATATAAAATTGCACTTGGCCTGACCACTGTTTTGGCGACTTCGTGTACTGCATACGAACCGCTGGAATTTGATGTGCTAAAACCTGAAAGTGTTGCTCTTCAGGAGGATATAGATGCTTACCCAGCATTAAAATCCTATATTAATCGTACGGCTCATCCAAATTTTAAATTAGGTGTTGCTTTGTCACTTAATGATTATGTTAATAGGGGAGTAATGTACAGATTAGCCAACAAAAACTTCGATGAAATAGCCTTAGGCTACGAAATGAAGCATGGTGCAATAGTACAAGCAGATGGTAGCCTTGCGTTAGATAACGTTGGTAAATTATTAGCAGCAGCCAAAGAAAATAATATTTCAGTGTATGGCCATACTTTATGTTGGCATGCTAATCAGAATGCTACTTATTTGAAAAAAGTAATTGCACCCGATGTTTTATCATCAACTGGACCAGGTTGGGACTTGATTACTGCCGCTGATTTTGAAACAGACGCTGCTGCTAATTTCCAAAGCAATGCGAATGCTGTAATCTCTTATACTGCTGCTGGCGGGGGTGCTAACGGAGTTGGTAGAGCATTGAAAATTACCAATGCAAGTGTTCGTACTAATGATTGGGAAGCTCAATTTTTCGTGAAATTTTCTCCTGCTGCTGTGGTAGGTGAAAAATATACCCTTAAAATGGATATAAGAGCAGATGTTCCCGCAACATATCCAACCCAAGCACACGTAACTCCTGGCGCATACAAACACTGGGACTTTTTTGGAGCTCTTTCAGCTACTCCAACTTGGACTACCTATACCAGAGAAATTACAGTTACCGCTGATATGGCTACTTGTGGGGCAATTGCTTTTAATCTTGGTAAAACTGCTACTAACTTTTATTTTGATAATGTTACTTTAACAAAGTACAATGCTACGGGTAGCATCCAAACAAAAGAAAAAACTGTAGAGCAAAAGAACACCCTCATTACCAGTGCTTTAGACAAGTGGATGGCTGGAATGATGAACGTAAGCAAACCTTATGTAAAAGCATGGGATGTTGTAAACGAACCAATGGACGATGGCAAACCTTACGAATTAAAAACAGGAGTAGGTAGAACAACAGCTGGTGATGAATTCTACTGGCAAGACTACATGGGTAAAGATTATGGTGTAACTGCTTTTAAGTTAGCTAGAAAATATGGTAATGCTGGAGACATCCTTTTCATTAATGATTATAATCTAGAATACAGTCTGGATAAATGTCGTGGACTTATTGCCTACACAAACTATATCGAAGGAAAAGGAGTGAAGGTTGATGGTATTGGAACACAAATGCACATCGACATTAAGTCTGATAAAACCAAGATTGCAGATATGTTTAAGTTATTAGCTGCTACTGGTAAATTGATTAAAATTTCGGAATTGGATATTGGTTTAGGTGGCGTAAAAACAGCAAGTGCTACTCAAGCACAGTATAAGGAACAAGCTGAGATGTATAAATATGTTATTGATAAATATTTTGAGCTAATTCCTGCTCCACAAAGATATGGTATCACTTTATGGAGTCCGTTAGATAGTCCAGCTAATTCAAGTTGGAGAGCTGATGATCCAATTGGACTTTGGACTCAACAATATGTAAGAAAAATGGCATATTCGTATGTAGCAGAATCTATTAAAGCAAATATGAAATAGCATTTTTGGCAAAAAATCATCACGTGAGTTTGCAATCCCCCACATCTAACGATGATGGGGGATTTGCTTCAATAAAAGGGTTAAAGTAGATTTAAGTACAAAAACTACTTTGATACAAATATTGAAGAATAAAGATATTTTTGGCTTTTAGAAGTAACTTTTAAAGTTTTACAAATTTGCTCTAAAGCATAATCAGTTTGGGTTGGGGAATGACGATAATTTGGAGCGTCGAACCGATAGTTGTTAGGTTAAAGTCTAGGAAAATGAAAAAGCTTTACTTTTTAGTCATCTTTTGTTTAGTTGCTCACTATATTGATGGGCAACAAAAAGAATATAAATTCATTAATTTCAGTAGTAAAAACGGGCTGACCTCAAATTCTATTAATGCCATTATTAAAGACAAAAATGGCTTTATGTGGTTTGGAACAGAAGATGGACTTAACAGATTTGATGGACAAAACTTTGTTGCCTATCACCATAAAGATAATGATAGCACCAGTATCGGAAGAGGGTCAGTAACAGCGATGACACAAGATAAATTAGGGAATATTTGGCTAGCAACCAATTTTACTTTATCTGCATATAATCTGAATCTGGATTCTTTTATTAATTATGATTTTACCAAGTTTGGATGGATTATCAGTTTATGTGCTGACCACTCAGGAAAAATTTGGGTGGGTACTTACTCGGGATTGTTTGTTTTTGATCCTCTAACGCAAAAGGTCAAAGATTTTAAGGCTAATTCTACTCCAAAATCTAGGTTAAACTCGAATACTGTACTCAGTATTTTCGAGGATAGTCGTAATAATATTTGGGTTGGTACTGACAACGGATTACACCTTTACAATCATCAAAATGGACAATTTATTAGATTTGGAAAAGACCCAAATCGCCCTGATACTATTCCAAACAACCAGATTAATACGATTGCCGAAGACAAAAAAGGTAAACTTTGGATTGGTACTAACAAAGGCGGACTCTACGTGATGGATGTAACAAAGGCTAGTTTTATCAATTATAAATCTGATATAAATAACACCAATGCACTGTCTCATAATCACATCTACAAAATAGTGTTCGATAAAGCAGGTCAACTTTGGGTTGGTTCAGAGGGTAGCCTTGATATTTTTAATCCACAAACGGGGAAATCAACAAAAGTAAAGGCATCACTGTTAGAACAAAACGGATTTGTGCCAAGTACTAGTGGGCGTTCGGTTAGAGATATTTATATCGACGATGCTGGTATTTATTGGTTTGCGGTACATCAAGGAGGCGTAAATAAGTATGATACTAATTTGACCTTTTTTAATCATAAAAAATATAATTTTTACGACCCGAACGGTTTGACAGGCAGTTCCGTTATGGCATTTGCAGAAAATCCTTCTGGAGATGTGTTCATCGGAACAGAAGGAACAGGGTTAAATTTGTTTAACCGCAAAACTGGCCAAATAAAACCTTATCGATTAAAAGAACAAAGGGCAAATGTTTCATCAGTTATTTCTTTGGAATCTTCTAATGGCACACTCTGGTTAGGGACGTATCAGGCTGGTTTATACAGTATTAACATGACTACTGGTGCCTCTAAATATTTTTATATTCCTAAGAGTAAAACGGATGTAGCGGATTGTCCCGTAAATTGTTTTAAAACAGGTGCTGATGGAAAAATATGGATGGGAACAAATGGAAATGGTGTTCATCGATACGACCCAGTAAGCAATACAATAGAGTCTGGCGAAAAAATTTTCCCAATGATTGCTGGACAAAAATTTCCACTGAATGGCTTCATTACAAGTCTCGAACAAGACAAAGCTGGTAATTTCTGGATTGCTTCAAACGGTACTGGCATAGCCGTATATTATCCAGCAAAAAAACGTTTTCAAGTATTTAATCATGCCAATAGTGGGCTTCCAATTGACAAAATTCACAGTATTTTTTGCGACCATGCAGGTAGAATCTGGATTGGCTCTTCGGGTGGTGGACTGTGTTTGTATAAAACCAGTACCAATTCTTTTGAACGATTTGATGAAAACTATTCATTATCAAATAATGTAATTTATAAAATCTTAGAAGACGAAAACGGAAAAATATGGATAAGTACAAACAAGGGAATAAGTTCTTTTGATCCGCTCAAAAAAGTATTTAGAAATTTTACTTATTATAACGGAGTTCAGCAAAGTACTTTTAACGTTGGCTCAGGCTTGAGAACTACTGACGGAACCTTATTCTTTGGTGGCTTAGATGGTTTTAACTTTTTTAAAGCAGCCAATATTTTTCAAAAAAAGAATGTGCCGCCACTGGTAATTACTAGTCTGAAAATCAACAATAAGCAGGTTAATGCAGCTGAAAATGCCGAAATATCAGAACATATTTCGATAGCCAAGGAAATGGTTTTGAGTTATAAACAAAACTTTTCGTTAGATTTTATGGCATTGAATTATACTGTTCCTCACGAAAACAGATATTCTTATAAATTAGAAGGATTTGATAAAGAATGGAATCATGCAGGAACAGCAAATACAGCCGTTTATACCAATCTTGACCCAGGTGAATACACATTTAGACTTAAAGCTTACAGCGAAGACGGTTCTTGGCAAACACCTGAAAAAGTGATTACTATTATTGTGAAACCTCCATTTTGGCGGACTTATTATGCGTATTTCTGTTATTTTTTAATGATTATTCTCGCTATTTGGGCGATAAGAAGAAGTTCTATTCAAAAATTAAAGCATGAATTTACCAGATCTCAGGAACGTTTAGAGATGAAGCATTTAATCGAAAAAGAACGACATGATGCAGAACAAAAAACTGAGCTTGAAAAAGTAAAGGTTAAGTTTTTGACCAATTTGAGCCACGAGTTAAAAACACCGTTAACGCTTGTATTGAATCCGATTGAAAACCTGATGTTTCAGGAAAATAGTTCTGAAAAGCTAGAAATGCTCAATTTGATAAGTAGAAATGCCAAAAGACTTTTGAATCTGGTGAATCAATTACTTGATTTTAGAAGAATTGAAGCGAATGAATTAACGCTCCATAAAACTGAAGGTGATTTGGTTACCTTCGCCCAAGAAATAGTAGATTCTTTTAAATATATAGCTGTAAGAAAAAATATTAATCTACATTTTGTGTGTGCCTACAGTAATTACCTTACAACTTTCGACAAAGATAAATTAGAGAGAATTTTGATTAATTTACTTTCAAACGCCATAAAATTTACGAATGATGGTGGAAATGTAAGTTTCCAGATTGCTAGTGATGGAGAAACAGGTGTCAGATTAATTCTTCGTGATACAGGAATTGGGCTACCAAGTGACATGACAGACAAGATTTTTGAAAGATTTTTTCAAGTAAATAATAATGCAGATATTTTAAATCAAGGAAGTGGAATAGGTTTGTCGATTGCACAAGAATTTGTAAAACTTCATGGAGGAACGATAAAAGTAGAAAGTGAAGAAGGAGTAGGAAGTGCTTTTATTATTTCATTACCACTTTTGCCGACTACCTTCCAACAAGCGACGGCTCAAATAGCAACGCAGCAAGAATCGGATCCGATTGAAAATTTTGCTAAAAACGAGCCTCCAAAAATGGAGATGCCTGTTGTGCTGATTGTGGATGATGACGACGATTTGAGAGCATATTTAGTTGAAAGCTTGAAGACAAAATATAAAATCATTGAAGCTTCGGATGGCAGACAAGGATGGCAAAAAGCCTTGGCGAACCATCCTCAAGTAATTATTAGTGACGTTAATATGCCTGGTGTTGATGGAATAGAAATGGTGCGGAAAATTAAAAATGATAACCGAACCAAACATATTCCAGTTATCATGCTGACCGTTTTATCGGAAGAAACAGACCAACTAAAAGGATTAGAATCGGGTGCAAGTGATTATTTAACTAAGCCATTCAGTTTCCATTTATTAAGTATCAAAATAGAAAACTTGCTTAGTTTGAACAGTTTGTTGAAAAACACTTATACTAAGCACATTCAGGTTGAAACGCCAGAAACAGAAGTAGTTTCAGAAGATGAAAAGTTTTTATTGAAGTTTTCTCGTTATGTAGAAGAACATATTGAAAATCCCAATCTTTCTATTGAGGAATTAAGCAAAGCCATGTTTGTGAGTCGAGGAACACTTTATGTAAAAGTATTAAGCTTTACTGGTGAAACGCCCGTTGAATACGTGAGGTCGTTGAAATTGAAAAAGGCACTTTCGCTTTTGCAAAAGAATGATATGAAAATATCACAAATTGCCTATTCTGTTGGATTCTCTAATCCGAATTACTTTGCCAGAGCCTTCAAAGCAAAGTATAATGTATCACCATCTGAGTATGTAACATTGAATAAAAATGCTGTTGGTTGAGATAATTAAATTAGGGAAATAATAAGCGTATTTCAACCCAATGCTAAAGCGGTCAATTAAAATATTCTTTTCCGGAAAAAGGTATTTTAATTGACCGCTTTAGTGTAATTAAGTTGAACATAACAAGCTTTCAGCCTGTCTGTCATTTGTTGGATTTTCTTTCCAAGATAGTTGAGTTTACAGTTTAGTGCCTTCAACAGTAAATGGCTGATTGTAATACCTTTTGCCCGTAGATTTATACAAAGCATTCGCTACTGCACCAAACACTGGAGGGAAGGGAGGTTCGCCAAGTCCAGTTGGGTCTATGTCGTTTTGTATAAAATGTACGTCTATTATTTTCGGAGCTTCATTATGACGAATAATGCGGTAATTATGGAAATTACTTTGTTCTGCCGCACCGTCTTTATGTGTTAAAGCTCCATAAAATGAGTTGCCAATACCATCAACCACAGCACCTTGCACCATATTGATTGCCGCATCAGGGTTTACGACTACGCCACAATCAATGGCACTAGTTACTTTTTCAACATAAGGTTGACCGTCACGAATCACCATGTCAACTACATGACCAGCATAAGAATTATGGCAAAAATAAGCGGCTACGCCACGTTTTTTACCACTATTTTCTGGTTTGCCCCAACCAGATTTTTCTCTGAGTAATTCCAAAACGCCTGCGTAACGGTCGGCATCATACTCATTGTTTTTGCCTACTGGATTTTCTTTGGCACGTTTCAACAAATCCAGACGGAAGGCGATTGGGTCTTTTCCCATAGCTTCGGCTACTTCATCTAAAAAAGATTGTTCGGCTGCGGCATTAAAGTTAGAACGTGGAGCTCGGAAAGCACCAATCGTAATATTAGAAGGAATTTCCCAGCCTTCAGCCAAGTAATTGTCCACCGCACCAGCAGGGAAACGATTGGCATGAATTGGGTTTTCGGGAATACCGCCACCTTTTACATGAAAAGCAATCAGGTTTTTATTAGCATCCAAAGCCGCACGATAAGTAGCCGTGTACATTGGACGATAGATACCATAAGTCATATCGTCTTCACGGCTATAAATCAATTTTATGGGAGCTTTCATTCTTTGAGAAATTCGAGCCGCTTCAAAGGCATATTGTCCGTAAGCTCTACGCCCAAAACCACCACCCATACGAGTCATCTGAATTTCGATTTTATCAGCAGGAAGATTCAAAATTTTTGTGAGTGTAGGCTCAATCAAACCTGGTGCTTGTAATGGCCCAGCAACTAAAGCTTTATCTTCTGAAACATGGGCAAAGAAATTCATTGGCTCCATGGTATTGTGTGCCAAAAACGGAGCATTATAAGTACGTTCGATTATCTGAGCAGCATTTTTGAAAGCTGTTTCTGGGTCGCCATCTTTTCTCAATTGCTGTGCTGGTTTTGCGGAGTGCCGCCCATTAGCATACTCAGCCATTAATTCCATTTGGCTACTTGTTGTTTCTAATCTGCTCGGAATAGTCACTTCTCTTTTTCCGCCTCGACCCATCATGGTTTCTTTGATTTCGCCAGCCGCTTCCCATTGTACTTTGATTTTTTTACGAGCGTTCATTACTTCCCAAGTAGATTTACCAACGATGGCAATCATTTCATTGAAAGTACGAGTATCAAAACCAGCTTGTACGAAACCATCATCGTATAATTTAAAGCTAAAAATATCTTTGATTCCCGGCATTTTTAGGGCTTGTGAAGCATCAAAAGATTTTAATTTCATCCCGAATGCAGGCGGATGTTGAATCATGGCAATCAACATTCCTTCCACATGAGTATCAATTCCGAAGAGAGGTTTCCCTGTAACTATTTTTTGTCCTTCTGTATTTTTTTGTGAATTTCTTACAATGGAAAAGTCTTTTGGAGCTTTTAATTTTACCTCTTTCGGAACGGGAATGGTAGCGGCTTTATTCGCCATTTCACCATATTTTGCCGATTTTCCACTTGAATGTAATAAAACGCCTGCTTTTGTCGTGATTTCGCTGGCAGGAACTCCCCAAGTTTGAGCTGCCGCTTCGATAAGCATTTGTCTTGCCGATGCTCCTGCATTTCTCAAAGGCTTCCAGTACATTCTTACGGAATTACTTCCTCCTGTAAATTGTGTTCCTAATTTCACGCTATCGTGCGTCCCCATTTCTACGACCACATTCTTCCAATCTACTTCCAATTCTTCAGCGACCATCATCGGCAGCGAAGTCATTACGTTCTGACCAAATTCTGGGTTTGGACAAATAATTTTGATAACATTATCAGGAGTAATTTTGATATATCCGTTGAGTTCATTCCATTGATCTGGCAAATTCATTGCAACCATTTTGTCCGCAGCTTGAGCATTTGCGAACCAAGAAAAACTCAACATTAATCCACCGCCTGCAAGAGCGGAAGATTTTAAAAACGAACGACGATTTTGTGTATTTGTATTTTCCATTTTGATATTTTCTTGTCTTATGCTTTATGCTAAAAATGTTGCCTAAAGCCTATTGCTTAAAGCTTTACAGATTTAATTGCATCCTTAATTCTCAAATACGTACCACAACGACAAATATTTCCGCTCATATAATTATCAATATCTTCATCGGTTGGATTAGGATTACTTTTCAACAATGCCGAAGCACTCATGATTTGTCCAGACTGACAGTAGCCACATTGAGCCACATCGTGTTCAATCCAAGCTTTTTGTACTGGGTGAGTACCGTTGGCAGATAAACCTTCGATAGTTGTAATCGCTTGTTTTCCAACTGCCGATACAGGTAAACTACAAGAACGCACCGCAGAGCCATCTAAATGGACTGTACAAGCACCACACATAGCCATTCCGCAACCAAATTTTGTACCTGTCATATTCAGGTGGTCTCTTAAAACCCAAAGTATTGGCGTTGAAGGGTCAATATCTATTTGCTGAGTTTTACCATTTATTTTTAGAGAATATTTTGCCATAGTGTTGTATTTACTTTATTGTTGATATTTAACAAGAATATATAAATAAATTAATAATAAATAATGTTTTTCAAATAAAATATTGCAGTTTTGAATATTTTCCAATTAGTAATTAAAAGGAAATACAGGTAAATTAAAGTTTTGGAGAATTGATTTATTAGAATTTCAATGAACAAAGTAAAGATATTTACTCCTGATATTAGTATAAAAATTACTGCTTTTCCTACCATTTTTACTGATTGAAAACTGTGTTTTTAAGAGAGTAAGTACATTTGTTTCAAATTAAAAAGAGGAGATTTTATATCCGATAAATCATAACAGCAATTACAATACTGACCATAATCAAAAAACACTGAACCCTTTGATGGTGCAGTGTTTCCTTGAACTTTTCTTGTTCGAATAATTTATTTTATTTCCTGTCAATCCTGTATAATCGACCTAGGTCAGTAATGGCGAACAAAGCACCATCACTTCCTTGCGTAATATCTCTAAATCGCTGACCTTCATTCGAAAGTAATCTTTCTTCTCCTGTTACTTTATTGTTCTCAATAACCAGTCGAACGATATGAGTACCGCTAAGCGAGCTTATAAAAAGATTGTTTTGCCATTCTGGAATACGATTGCCACTGTAGAAAGTCATGCCACTGGGCGATACCACAGGATCCCAATAATATACAGGTTGTTCCGTTCCACTTTGTTGCTGAATACCTGAGCCTATTGGTTGTCCGCCATATTCAATGCCGTAAGTTACAACAGGCCAACCATAATTTGCTCCCGATTGTAAGCGATTGATTTCATCACCACCACGTGGGCCATGTTCACTTTGCCATATATCTCCCGTTACTGGATGTACTGCTAAACCCTGAGGATTTCTGTGTCCGATAGTAAATAATTCAGGTAAAGCTCCTGATTGACTAAAAAAGGGGTTTCCAGAAGCTGGCTGTCCATTTGTTGTAATACGCACTACTTTTCCTAAACTACTACTAACAGTTTGTGCCATAGCACGAATGTCTGAAGAAGAACGTTCACCGATACTTACTATGAGATTTCCCAAGCGGTCAAAAACGACCCGACCACCATAATGTAAATTGCCATTATAAGGAGTATTAGAACGGTAAATAACGGTCACAGCTTCCATGTTTGTTTCGTTATTTGCTAATCGACCTTTAGCTACTGACGTTACAGTACCTCCAGAAACAGATTCAGAAAATACCCAATATACCATTCTGTTGGATGCAAAAGCAGGGTCAATACATAAACCAAGTAAACCACCCTGACCTGATGGATTGACGGCAGGTATCCCACTAATTGGGCTACCTATTTCACCAGTAGCAGTAACAATACGCATCCGCCCAGCTTTTTCTGTTATTAACAGTCGTCCGTCGGGTAAAGCAGTAATTCCCCAAGGATTGGAAAGACTTGTAGTTAAATTATTAACTTGATAGTCGGAAACTGTTCTTACACGATTGATACGGGTTTGTCCAGAAAATGCAGGAGTATAATTTGTATTTGGAGGATTACTCTCGACTGGTGAAGTTGGAGTCGTTGGCGTTGTTGTTTCTGGAGCATTATCCTGTGAACAGTGCGAAAAGATTAATAAACATGCTATGAAGTAAATAATACTGTTATTCCTGTTCATGATGAAGGAGTTTTACATGATTAAAGATTTTTTCAAGACCACATCATCTTATTTTTAAACGAATGTCATTATTCTTCATAAGATGATGGTGTTTATAGTGCCATAATAACGACTTCACAATAAGGATTATTGGCTATTTATTAAAGAAGATAAAGAATCTTATTAGCCTTTTGATGAATAAGATTCTTTACTATTTAATTATTTCAACAAATAGTTTAAATTGTTCTTGCATATCATTTTTTGTTGAAGTGTTATGTATTCCAAACCCCATAAAGGTTTTCTTTAAAAGGAAATGAGTAAAAAATTCTTAATGTCTTGACTTTAAATACCTCTTCTCTACTCTAATTCAAACTTCACCATTACATTTCCTTTACCCAATGCAGCCGCCAATCCAGCAGGATTATCAATACGCCCGAGCGGTGTGTAGCGATACGATGTTGAAAATGTTTTGTAGAAAAGTACCAAAGTATTTGAGCCATACATTCGCAAATCTCCATTTTGAATAGTTTCAGGGTTCGAAGCATTGGTAGGTAAAGCATTCGGCAAATCAAAAAACTTTTCGTTTGCATTCAGGTCGGTCATGTTGATAGTCATAGGCAGTTGAGCTTTGAAAGCCGTTGCTGTAGCATTGTTATTGAATGTAGCAGTGAAAACATTCGTGCCAATGGTTACTTTCATTTTCATACTATTTGTGGTGGAATCTTGATTGGAGGGATTTAATGGATGAGTATTATCCGTATTAGAAGTGTTTGTTGGGTTCACTTCTCCGTTTTTATTACAAGCAAACAATTGAATATAAATTAAACTGACTAAAAAGAAGCTTATGATTTTCATATTGCTGAGGTTTTAAATTAAATATTCTTGATGAATTTTGCAGGAATACCACCTACCACCGTATTAGGCTGAACATCAGCAGTAACAACTGCCCCTGCTGCAACAACTGAGTTTTCCCCAACAGTCACACCAGGTAAGATGATAGCACCTGCCCCTATCCATGCGTTTTTCTTTATCAGAATGGCATCCAATATAAGTGCTTTGCGTTCATTGGGTTTTATTGAATGACTTTCAGTAATTAATTGAACATTGGTGGCAATCAATACATCATCCTCAATCGTTATGCCGCCTAAATCTAAAAAAGTACAGCCATGATTGATAAAAACATTCTTTCCGATAGTAATGTGCTTTCCAAAATTCGTATTAAATGGCGTAAAAATAGTCGTCGAATTATCTATAATTTCACCAATAATTTCACCAATGATTTCTCTAATTTTCTCTGTGTCAGAAGCCAAATTTAAGGCAACGGAAAGTTTTTTTGTAGCACTTACTTGTTCAAAAACTTTATAAAATTGAGGGTCGCTGTTTTGTATAACTCCACCCAACAACATTCGGTCAAAAATATCTTCGCTAGATTGGTTTGTAATTTGTTTCATAACACTGTAAGTTAAAAATTCTTTAATAAGGTATTTTACACAATTAACTATTTAATGTGTATAATTCACATATCAAAAAATATGCTACAAATGTATTTCAGTCATCACTCAAACTGATAACGATTATCAAACCAATCATTAAGAATTTCAAACTTCTTGTGTGCGTAATGATTTTGGATTAGTGCCAGTATTTTTTTTGAAGAAGTTATTAAAGTAGGTAGGATATTCAAAACCGAGGGCGTAAGCAATATCTGCAATATTCCAGTCTGTATGCTGTAATAAAGCTTTTGCTTCACTAATAATTCTTTCAGAAATATGGGCAGTAGTAGGTTTGCCTGTAACTTCTTTTACAGCACGATTTAGGTAATTAGCGTGAATATTCAGATTTTTGGCATAATCCTGTGCCGTTTTTAATAGAAGCGGTCGTTCGGGGTCTTCGATAGGAAATTGTCTTTCCAAAAGTTCTAAAAAAACTGAGGTAATTCGGAAAGAAGCGTTTCTGTGTTGGTTAAAATTTTCTGAAGGTTGTAATTTCAAGGCTTCATGGATAATCAAATTGATGTAGTTACGGATTAAGTCGTCTTTATAAGCATAATCCGTTTGTTGTTCCTCTATCATTTTTTGAAAAAGAGTACTTAAAAATTCACGTTGTTGTGTTGTTATTTTTAAAATAGGTGTGCCATCAATCTTAAACAATGGCGAATGAAGTAAACTTTCAGAACGGTCTGACTTTAAAAATTCTTCTGAAAACAAGCAAGTGTAGCCCACATAATTTGTTGAGATTGTTTCCCAAGAATAAGGAATATGAGGGTTGCCAAAGAATAAAACAGTACCATCAGCATCGAAACTTTTATCGGCATAGTGAATAATACTTTCCCCAGTTGTTAAACAAATTTTATAAAAGTCTTTTCTGCTGTAAACACGTGTAGCATTTCCATCGCTTTCGATTTGGAAGACATTAAATCCTTTTAGTTTTAGTTCATTATTGAATTCTGAAACCGAACGTATATTTTTGTTTTGCATGAAGAAAATTAAGAAATTCAATCTTTATAGACAAGTCTATCAATAGTCTTTTTTTATGTGTTTGCCGATTCATCGACTATTTAATACTGAGTATTTTTTAAGAATCTTCCCAAAAGTTTTGAACGGCAGTAGGAAAGCTGTTTCATTTTCGTTGGCTACTTCTGCAACTGTTGTTTAATAATTTTCTTGCAAATATTTTCTAACCCAAGTGTAAGAAAATATTTGCAAGATTTTTCTGAATAAGGTATTTGTCAACCACGAACTCACTCAATTACTTCCCTGCTATTTGTGTGAGATGAGCAGGATAACGATCTCCTTGTACGTTAGTTTTGGCAAAAGCCTCGTCAATGGCTTTTACATCATTTTCAGATAAATCAATAGAAGCCCCACCAATATTCTCTGTCAAACGATGTGATTTTGTAGTCCCTGGAATCGGAACAATCCATGGTTTTTGTGCCAATAACCAACCCAATGCGATTTGTGCAGGGGTTGCTTCTTTTTGATGGGCAATTTCAGTTAACAATTCAACCAATTTTTGATTCGCCTTTCTGTTTTCTTGTGTAAAACGAGGAACAATATTTCTAAAATCTGTTGGGTCAAATTGTGTAGTTGCGTTGATAGTACCTGTTAAAAAACCTCTACCTAATGGACTAAATGGCACAAAACCAATGCCTAATTCTTCAAGCGTAGGTAAAATGGCTAACTCTGGTTCTCTCCACCAAATCGAATACTCGCTTTGCAAAGCAGTTACAGGTTGTACTGCATGTGCTTTTCGGATTGATTCAACGCCTGCTTCAGAAAGTCCAAAATGTTTTACTTTTCCTTCCTTAATAAGGTCTTTAACCGTTCCCGCCACATCTTCCATCGGAACGCTTGTATCTACACGATGTTGATAGAATAAATCTATAACATCCGTTTTTAATCGTCTCAGAGATTCTTCTGCTACCGCTCTGATACGTTCTGGACGGCTGTCTTGTCCTTTCTTCGAATCCCCATCTCGAAACCCAAACTTAGTAGCAATCGCTACCTCATTTCTGAAAGGAGCAAGGGCTTCACCCACTAACTCTTCATTATCTTTGCCATAAGCTTCAGCTGTATCGAAGAAAGTAATTCCTTGTTCGTAAGCCTCTCGGATTAATTTAATGGCAGAATCTTTGTCTGTAGCTGGACCATAACCAAAACTTAGCCCCATACACCCCATTCCAAGAGCTGATACTGCTAATCCGCTATTTCCTAATGTTCTTGTTTTCATGTTGAATCTTGTAATTGTTTATTAGTTCGACCTTAGTCAAAACCTTAATGACAATACAAATTTCTCCCTTTATTTTTTTTTAAAAGTATATATATTACAGATGTTGCTACCATCATTACTGATTTAAGGATGGGGCTAAACATAGATAAAATCCTAATGCTATATTTACATCGAAAGATTTAAAATTAAGGTCATGGAACAGATTATAAAGCTTGAAAAGATTTCCCAATACAATGACATAAAGGGTGTAGAAACGCAACATCCACTAATAAGTGTGTTTGATAATTCCACCGCCAGAGCGTTGCCCAATTACAGTCGTTTTCATTTTGGTTTTTACGCTATCTTTTTGAAAGAACTACATTGTGGGGAATTGAAGTATGGACGTAATAGCTATGACTATGATGATGGAACACTTGTTTTTATAGGGCCTGGGCAAGTGATAGAAGTAAATAATGAAGAAAATTATCAACCAACGGGTTGGGTATTACTTTTTCATCCTGATTTGGTAAAAGGAACAGCACTGGGAAAACTCATGAATCAGTATTCATTCTTTTCGTATGAATCGCATGAAGCACTTCATTTATCCATAAAAGAACAAGAAATTATCAAAGATTTATTGAATAAACTTGAATACGAAATAAGCCAAGCAATTGATAAACACAGTAAGAGAATTATTACAAACAACATTGAATTACTCTTAAATTACTGTGTTCGCTTTTATGATAGACAATTTATTACTCGTGAAAACATCAACAATGATGTTTTATCAAGATTTGAACATTTGTTGAATGACTATTTTCAAACTGAAGTTATACAAGATTTGGGACTTCCTTCTGTTGGATATTTTGCTGATTGTCTGCATCTTTCAGCGAATTATTTTGGAGATTTAATCAAAAAAGAGACAGGGAAATCTGCTCAGGAATACATCCATTTAAAATTAATAGATGTAGCCAAAGAAAAAGTTTTTGATACAGAAAAATCAGTCAGCCAAATCGCTTTTGAACTAGGTTTTAAATACCCACAACACTTTAATAGAATGTTTAAAAAGAGTACTGGTTATACCCCAAATGAGTACAGAAGCTTGAACTAAGTAAAGTAAAATCCCTTGAAATAAACTTCAAGAGATTTTACATAATAAAACAAATCGTACTTTATTTAGCACTATTTTTATTCAGTATCAAAAGTAATAAACCTAAATATGAACCCCTCCAGCTACTTCAATTCTTTGGGCATTTATCCATTTTGAGTCTTCCGAACATAAAAATACGATAACACTACCAATATCATCGGGCAAACCAACTCTACCTAATGCCGTATTGGAAGCGACCATATCGTTTAATGCTTTATTATCTCTTACAGCACCACCGCCAAAATCAGTTGCAATTGCCCCAGGAGCAATAGAATTAACTCTTATTTTCTTAGCACCAAATTCTAATGCTTGATAACGAGTGAGGGTGTCAATTCCAGCTTTCATAATGGCGTAAGCTGCATAATTTGGATAGCTAAAACGAGCTAAACCAGATGAAGTATTGATAATGCTTCCGCCTTCATTAATGATTGATAGTAATTTTTGAGTAAGAAAAAATGGTGCTTTAAGATGTGTGGTCGCCATTTCGTCGAATGCTTCTTCTGTCGTTTCCTCTATTGATGCATAATAGCCTGTTCCAGCATTATTTACGAGGGAATCAATTGTAGTTTTTCCAAAATCTTTTTCCAGAATGTCTTTCAAATCTGAAACAAAGCCATCAAAAGAAGCAACTTTTCCTAAATCTAATGGAAGACTTGCTGATTTTCTTCCTAATGCTTTTATTTCATTGACCACATTTTCGGCATCGGTTTTATTTGATTGATAAGTGATGATAACGTCGAAACCATTTTTTGCTAATTGTAGTGCCGATTCTTTTCCTAGTCCACGACTTCCGCCTGTTAATAAGACGATTTTGTTTGCATTATTTGCCATTGTTTTCTGATTTTTAATGATAAGGCAAAGTTGCAAACAATGTGATATATAGGGTTTGTAATAATCAAATTGATACTTGCGAAAATCAAATAATTATTCTCTGAAAAGTAATGGAGATTGATTGCTATGCTTTTTGAAGAAATTAGAAAAATGAGCAATTTCCTCAAAACCAAGCGTATAAGCTATTTCCGAAACATTCCAATGTGTTTGTTTTAGTAATTCTTTAGCTTCTTGATTAATTCTACTGGCAATAATTTCCCCTGTAGTTTTCCCTGTTGTTTCTTTTAAAACTTTGTTTAAATGATTTACATGCACGCCTAAAGTTGCTGCATAGTCTTTAGGGCTTTTCAACAACAAAATCTGGCTTGTATTTTCAATAGGAAACTGACGCTCTAATAATTCAATAAATAATGAAGTGATTCTTGCTGAGGCTGTTTTGTTACTTTCAAGGGGTGAAATAGGTTTTAATTTTTGCCCATAATGAATGAGTTCCATTAAATAATTTCGGAGTAAATCATACTTATATTCATAATCAGAGGTTATTTCAGCGTGCATTTTATCAAAAAGAGTATTAACTTGCTCAAATTGTTCTACCGTAATTTGATACACAAAATCACTTTGATTGGTAAAAATGGGAAGATTATCTATTTCTAAACCAATTTTGGATTTAGCTAAAAACTCCTTCGTGAACACACAAAAATGTCCAGCTTGCTTATTATCTAATGGCGTATAATTGTAGGGGATTTTTGGCGTAGCAAAAAGAATACCGTATTCATTTATTTCAATCGTTCTGTCGGCATATTCCACTTTATTTTTACCTGAAATTAAACTTATTTTGTAATAAGTTCTTTTGTTATAAGGCATTTCAGGCTTAGATTTAGATGATTTATACATTTTTTCAATATCAAAAACGTTGAAATGACCTATATCCTTATTGATGTTTTCACTGAGAATATCTTCTAAATCAGGATTATTTCCTCCCAAAATTTCTTCGTAAAATTGTTTAATTGTTATGATATTCATTTGTTTGCAAAATTCAAATATGTCAAGTTCCTTTTAAAAGGAAAATAATAGTATAAAAGTTCATTGCTCGTTTTCAGAAATTCTGTCATAACGGTATTTTAATTGTAAGTAAACCCATTTGTAAGTTAGTACAATAAATAATTATGATAAGGTAACGATTGTATTTTTACTTCTGGACAAGTAATTATCAACAGACACGAAATGGAATATCTAGATGTTTAACTAAAAGAGGCAATAACAGATTGCTCTGATTATCGCCTCTTTTTGATTTTGTGAATTGTTAATGCCTCAAAGCCTACTACGCTTTTCTGACAAATTCAGATTTCAATGCCATTGCACCAAAACCGTCAATTTTACAATCAATATTATGATCGCCATCTGTTAGGCGAATGTTTTTTACTTTCGTTCCTGCTTTAATGGCTTTCGGAGCACCTTTTACAGGTAAATCTTTAATGACAACCACGGTGTCGCCATCTTTCAATTCATTACCATTTGAATCTAATATTTTAGGATCTGCTATTTCGGATTCTACTTCATCGGGGTTCCATTCATAGAAACATTCAGGACATACTAAGAGCGAATCACTTGGATAAGTGTACTCACAATTACATTTGGGGCAAGGGGCAAATTCAGACATGAAATTAATTAAGAATTAGGATTTTGATGTACTATAATAATCTAAACAATGGTCAAAATTAAACATATTTCATGAATAAACCCGAAAAGCAAATTTTCAAATCCCAAATACTGTTTTTCAATTCTTAAATATCACCTATTCATAACGATTATTTTCTTGATATTTTAAAGGATAAATACTTCTTCACAAATGAAGAAGGATGATTTATTTTAGGGAATTTATGGTTGTGTTTAAGCTAACTTTTACTTCGTTAAGGATAGATTTTAATAAATATTTATATCTTAGGAATTACATTCCAACCAAAACTCTTAGACTTATACGTTTTAAAACCTTCTTTTCATGCAAAGTTTATTCATTGAATATGTATCGCTCATTTTATTATTTTGACATTGGTCATGATTGCCAATAAATTAGAAATTGCCTATCCTATCATTTTAGTATTAGGAGGTTTAGCACTTAGTCTGTTTCCAATTTTTTGGAGTTTTGGAAATGGCGAAGGGCAATCGCAAGTTTTGCTTTTCCTGTGGTGATTATTACTTCCTGCGATATTGTATTTGTTTCTAAAGCACTGATTCCCGGTTTTACTTTAGCACTTGGTTTTTTGTTAGGAGGGATTATTTCTCCGCCTGATGCCATTTCTGCAACCACCATCATGCGTCAGTTGAAAGTACCCAAAGTACTCTTGAGCATTGCAGAAGGCGAGAGTTTACTCAATGATGCTTCTTCATTAATTGTATTTCGATTTGCCTTGGCAACAGTGATTACGGGGCAGTTTCATTGGCAAGAAGCGACTTACAGCTTTTTCTCTGTTATTTTAATGGGTATATTGATTGGTTTAGCAGTCGGATTTATTTTCTTCACCATTCATAAATGGCTGCCAACAACACCAAGTATAGAAGTAGTTTTGACTTTCCTCACGCCTTATTTTATGTATTATGCCGCTGAACATTTTCATTTTTCAGGCGTTTTGACGGTAGTAAGTGGGGGACTTTTGCTAGCAAGTAAGCACGAAAGTATGCTTACTTATATGAGTAGAATTCAAAGCACCAATATCTTGAATAATTTGATGAAGAATTGATTCGGAAATATCACAACCTGATTGATATTGAGGAGTATAAAATTAGAGAGCGGAAAATTTTAAAAAAATACCTCATAGCTCAACCTTTCCCTTGTTGAGGAGTAATTCGATTAAGGATTATCAAGTGCTAACTTACAAGATTTGTGTATAAACCCTAACTTTTCTCTAAAAAGAGTTAGGGGTAAAGTTGCCTACCTTCGGAAGAATCCCAAAGAATATCGGGCTATTCATTCTTTTGAGCACAACCTTTTTTTATTCTTTTAAAAATAAATTATCATATGTTTTTGTAAAAACAATAATAGTTGTAATTTTGAATCGTTGATTTTGTCAACTATTATTTAAGTCAACAATATTGAGAATCAACTATATTATGGAAATTACAAAGACTTCATTTCAGTTTTTATTCGCAAATACAATAAGAGCTCTTTTCAAACAATCGGCTAAAGAGTTTGATAATCAAGATATTAAGATAACTCCCGAACAAAATTATTTACTCCGAATTTTAACTTCACAAGAAGAATCGATACAGTCGGATTTAGCTGAAATTATGCAAAAAGATAAATCTGCCATTATGCGTCACATCGACCAGCTTGAAAAAATGGCTTATGTTGTCAGAGTAAATGATGCAATTGACCGTCGAAAAAAACATATTGTCATCACTGAATTAGGGGCTGAAATTCTTAAAAAATGTGAACAAATTATTTCTAATCTCAGCGAGAAAAATATGGAAACTATTTCTGATGATGAGATGGAAACCTTCAAAAAAGTACTTATTAAATTAAAAGAAAACGCCGAAAGGTAGTTTTTTTGCCCTAATAGTTGATTGAATCAACTATCGTTAAAATCAATAATTTATTTATCAACTATCATTATGAAAAAGAATAAGATTTTCTTTTATCTGATATTATTCGTTTTGGGCTATGATGTTCATGGACAAAAGAATATTTCCTTAAAAGAGTGTGTAGATTTTGCTCTCAAAAACCATGTGAGTAACACCGTTTATGAGAACGAAATTGCCATCGCCAATCAAAAATCAAGAGAAGCATTGGCAGGTTATTTACCACAAGTAAGTACCAACATTACTTTTGATGATAACCTCAAAAGACAAGTTTCTATCATTCCTGCTGGTGCATTTAGTCCGACGGAAATTAGGTTACAATTCGGTACGCAATACAATACTACTGGTACAGCTCAATTAGACCAAGTATTATATGATAAGTCGATGTTAGTAGGCATCAAAGCGGCTGAACCTAATAATCAATTGTCGATTTTGAAAAAAGAGCAAAACCAAGACAATATCATTTACAATACCGTCAGTGCTTATTTTCAAGTATTGGTTTATTTAGAACAAGAAAAAATCACGCTGGAAAATGAGAAAAAATACCGTGAACTATTAGACATTCTAAAGTTGCGTTTAGAAAAAGGAGTCATCAAAAAGACCGATTACGACCGTACCAAATCAAGCTTAAATAATATCATTTCGCAGAAATCTATTTTGGAAATGAACAAGCAAGTGGCATTGAACAAACTAAAACACGCCATGGGGATGTCGTTGGATGAAGAAATTAATGTGATAGAATTTTCAAATTATGAATCTTTAGCAATTGTTGAAAAAGACAATAATTTCCAAGTAAATAATTTGTTGGATTACAGAATTCAAAACAACAATGCTCTTTTACAAGAATTTGACGTAAAACGTAAACAAGCCGCTTTTATGCCAACGGTTTCGATGTACGCTCGTTATGGAGCTACCAGTTTGAATAATGAATTTGCAAAATCTTTCTCTAATTGGTTCGATTTTTCAACGATTGGTTTGAAAGTAAGTGTGCCAATTTTTAGTGGTTATCGCAAATTAAGTCAGTTGAAACAAGCAGAAATTAGTTTATTGAATGCGAAAGCAAACATGCAAATTAGTGCTAATAATTTGCAATTATCTTTCAAAAACTCCAATGCACAATTGCTGAAATCTCAATCAGATTTAATCATCAATCGTGAAAATCTTTATTTCGCCAAACAGGTTTTTGAAAGTAGCGACTTGGAATATCAAAAGGGCGTTTCAACGCTTTCAGATTTACTCAATGCAGATTATTCATATAAAGAGGCACAAAGTAATTATATCACTTCTTTGATTAACGTAATGAGTTCAAGACTTGAATACGAAAAATCTAAAGGGAACTTAAAAAGCTATATCAACCAATTCTAATCTTCAGACACATGAAAAAGTCTTTCATCATAACATTATCATTACTTGTTTTGGCAGGAGCAATCTCATTTACGCTTGTTAAAAATAAGAAAAAAATTGAAGCGAATAAAGTAGTTGTTGACCGCTCAATTATTCCTGTAGCAGTTTCAACAATTAAAGTAGATTTTCAACCTTTTGATGGTAAAGTAAGTTTGCCAGCCAATTTGGAATTGACTAATGAAGCTACCTTGGCGATTGGTGTGCAAGGTAAAATCGAAAAGCTTTCTATCGAAGTGGGTTCAAGAGTATCAAAAGGACAAGTGATTGGACAGTTAGATTCTAAATTGAAAATTATCAATTTAAAAGCTAATGAATTAACGCTTAGTAAATTAGAAAAAGAATACCAACGTAACAGCGATTTATTCAAAGGAAATGCAGGAACAGAACTGAGCGTAATCAATTCAAAATATGATGTTGAAAATACTCGCATTCAAATTGAACAAGTAAAACAACAAATTGCTGATGGAAACATTATCGCACCAATCAGCGGAATCGTTACTTCTCGCAAATTGATGGCAGGTGAATATGTAAGTCCGGGAACAGTAATCGCCACAATCGTTGACGATGTACATTTGAAAGCCGTTGTATTTGTGAATGAAAAAGATGTTTATCAATTGAAATTAGGACAAAATGCTACGATTTCATCAGACGTTTTTCCTGATAAAAACTTTGTTGGAACGGTAAAGTTTATTACGCCAAAAGGTGACGAAAATCATAATTACCGTGTGGAATTACAAATGCATACCAATCAATTAAGAGCAGGTACGTATGTCATGGTGAATTTTGATTTAGGTCGCAAAGCGAGCGTTTTACAAATTCCTAAATTGGCTTTGGTAGAAGGTACAAAAAATCCTTATGTATATGTCGTAGAAGGCAATGTAGCGAAGGTTCAAAAAATTACTGTTGGTCGTGAAATGGGTGAAAATATTGAAGTAGTTGCTGGTTTACAAGCTGGACAAGAAGTAGTTACGAGCGGACAAATCAATTTGACCAACGGAAGTAAAATTTCAAAAACTTCTAACCAATAAACCTTAAAAATATGTCAATTACCGAAATATCCATCAAACGACCATTATTGATTACAGTAATTTTCGTAACGCTGATTCTATTTGGTTTTGTGAGTTATAAACAATTGAATTATAACCTTTTACCAAAATTTGAAGCCAATGTAATCATTGTTCAAACTACTTATCGTGGTGCGTCTTCTGACGAAATTCAGAACGTGCTTACCAAACCCATTGAAGAAGCCGTTTCGGCTATCGAAGGAATTGATAAAATTTCTTCTACTTCTTCTGAAGGTCTTTCATTGATTACTGTTCAGTTGAAATCGGGCATTAACACACTTGATGCTCAAAGAGATGCAGAGCGAAAAATCAATCAGATTAAATCTACTTTGCCCGACGATGCCGATGACCCCGTGGTAAACCGATTCAATACTGACGAAATTCCAGTATTAAGAATCAGTGCTTCGGCAAATATGTCTGAACCTGAATTGTATGATTTAATCGACCAAAAAATCAAACCTATTTTATCAAACGTCGCTGGCGTTGGTACAGTTCGTTTGATTGGTGGGAATGAACGTGAAATACAAGTAAACTTAGACAACGACAAGCTCCAAGCTTATAATATTTCTTCGGCACAAGTCAACCAAATGATTGCCAATAGCAATAGTTCGTATCCTGCTGGAAGCGTATTGAGTAACAGCAATCGTACTTCAATCCGTTTGGATGCCAAATTGGTGAAAGTGGAAGAATTAAGAAACTTGATTATTCGTCAGAATGCCGATGGAAGCAGAGTATTGTTGAGAGACCTTGCCGTCATCACAGACGGACAAACCGAAACTAAAACCTTAAATCGTAACAATGGAAAAGCAGGTATAGGTATCGAAATCGTAAAACAAGCGGATGCCAATGCAGTAAATGTAAGTAAATCTGTAAAGGAAAAATTACAAGTAATTAAAGCAAGTTACGCTTCAAAAAAATTCTCTTATGACATTGCAGCCGACCAATCAATCTATACTTTGGCTTCTGCTGATGCCGTAATACATGATTTGTTCTTGGCGATTATCATTGTGGGAGCGGTAATGTTGTTTTTCTTGCATAGTTTCAGAAGTTCACTCTTTGTATTGGTTGCTATTCCTTCGGCGATGATTCCGACCTTTATTTTAATGTACATCTTTGGCTTTTCGCTCAACTTGATGACATTAATGGGGCTTTCCTTAGTCGTTGGTATTTTGGTGGATGATAGTATTGTGGTATTAGAAAATATCTATCGTTACCTTGAAATGGGTAAAACCAAAGTAGAAGCAGCGATTGAAGGACGACAAGAAATTGGTTTCACCGCTATTGCCATTACTTTGGTGGACGTTGTGGTTTTCTTACCACTTTCGATGAGTGGCGGTTTGATTGGAAATATCTTGCGTGAATTTTCATTGGTAGTTGTATTCTCTACTTTGATGAGTTTGTTTGTGTCTTTTACCCTTACACCATTGTTGGCTTCAAAATGGGGAAAAGTTGAAATCTTGAGTGAATCAAGCCTTTGGGGGAAAATCAACTTAGGTTTTGAAAGATTTTTGGATGCCGTAAAAGAAGAGTACGGAAAACTCCTTACTTGGTCTTTGGGTCATAAAAGATGGGTTTTAATTGTGATTCTTGCCATGTTTATAGGTTCGGTTTCATTGTTGGCTACTGGTTTTATTGGTTCATCTTTTGCAGGTTCGGGCGACCGTGGCGAGTTTGCTGTTCAACTTGAATTAGCACCGCAAACACCATTATCACAAACCAATTTGATGACCAAAAAAGTAGAACAATTACTTCTCCAAAAGCCAGAAGTAACAAAAGTATTTGCTAACGTTGGTACACAAACGGGTGCGGTAGGTACGGGAAGTTCAAATGCCAACATTTCTGAAATATCTGTTACTTTGGTTGAAAAAGAAGATAGAACTGTTTCTACAGATGCTTTTAGTACGGCTATTCGTGATGAAATTAGTAAAATTCCAGGTTTGAAAGTCGTAATTCGTCCCGTAAGTCTTACGGGCGGTAGCGAAGCACCGATTCAGATTGCGATAAAAGGCGTAGATATGGCTGTAATTCAGGAGGTTGCGAATCAAATTAAAGCCATTGTTCGTAAAACACCCGGAACTGATTACGTAGAATTTAGTACGAAAAGCTTGAAAACTGAAATTGCTATTCAGCTCGACCGTGACAAAATTGCCAATGCAGGTCTAAGTATTCCAGAAGTAGGAGGGGCGATTCAGTTGGCATTTAGAGGAAACGACCAATCGAAATTCAAACAAGCAGGGGAGGAGTATCCGATTAATATTTCTTTAGAAAAATCAGATAAACGTTCTATCGAAAATGTGCGTGAACTTACGCTTCGCAATAGTAGAAATGCGATTATTAAATTGAAAGATGTAGCCACCGTTGCTGAAATTGTAGGACAATCAGTTTTGGAACGTTCAGACCGAATGAATTCTATTAAAGTAACGGCTTCAGCAGTGGGTCGCCCAACGGGAACTATCGTAGCAGATTTACAAAAACAAATTGCTAAATTGAAAATTCCAGATGACGTAGTGATTGATTATCAAGGAGAAGCACAACGTCAGAAAGATGCTTTTGGAAGTTTAGGAACAGCCATGTTATTAGGAATTTTGTTGGTGTATTTAATCATGGTTGCTCTTTACGAAAGTGTGGTTTATCCGTTTGTGGTACTCTTTTCAATTCCTGTGGCATTAATCGGGGCATTATTAGCCTTGGCTTTAACGATGGAATCTCTAACGATTTTCGCCATTGTAGGTTTGATTATGCTTTTAGGTTTGGTAGCCAAAAACGGTATTTTGATAGTTGACTTTACGAATCACCTCAAAGAAAAAGGTTTATCCGTAAAAGAAGCCTTGATTGAAGCAGGAAAAGAACGTTTACGTCCAATTTTAATGACTACCATCGCTATGATTACAGGTATGTTGCCGATTGCTTTAGCTACTGGTTCAGGAGCAGAAGTAAAAAATGGGATGGCTTGGGTAATTATTGGGGGCTTAACCAGCTCAATGTTTTTGACCCTACTTTTAGTGCCTTGTATGTATTATATCATTGAGTCATTGAAGAATAAAATTTTAGGGATTAGAGCTAAAAAAGCAGCATAATTCTGTTCCCAAAAAACAATCTATGGGCTTCGTTTTATCAATAGAGATGGAATTTATTTCATCTCTATTGATATTTAAAATCAATCCTTAGTCATCGACCTAAACTACGTGGTGGTTTTATTACAAAATAGCTTTTATTCTCGTTTACAATTTTCTACAATAATCTGCATCAGTGATTGACTTACTTCAATATTTTCAGAAGCAGTACCTGCCAAGGCATTTTCTCTAAATTTTGGCACTAATTGGTTTAACTGTTCAATGGTTTTCAGCCCTTTGGGTGTGAGTTGGAATTGAAACATTCGTCCATGAGTCGGATGTCCTTCACGAGTTAAATACTCATTTTTTATCAATAATTCTATGATACGAGTAATAGAGGCTTTGTCTTTAAATACCTTTTCAGCAATTTCTGTCTGAGAAGCATTTGGATAGTCGAGTATTGTATTTAAAATTAACCATTGGTCGAGTGTAATATCAAATCCATGCGTTTTCATTTGAGCTTGAAAATATTGACGATAGGTTTTTACGGTCTTCTCTAATTGATAAAAGAAAGTATTACTTATTTTTTGCATAAGATAATCAGAATCAGGTTGTTGATATATCAACAAAAATATAATTATATTTGTTGCGTATTTCCTTTCAATATCAACATTTTTTAATCCTCAGCAATGAAAAAACTTTTTACGTCTTTAAGTTTATCACTTTTATTAGTGACGAGCTACGCACAAAACAAAGTTACTTGGGTAGCTACTTCGCCTGATAAACAATGGGTTACACAAACAGGTTTAATCCCACAAAAATCTTCTGGAAAAGTGGATGTATCAATCCAATTCAGTAAAACACAACAAACCATTGAGGGCTTTGGTACTTGTTTTAATGAATTAGGTTGGACTTCTCTTAATTCATTACCAGCAAAAGACCGAGAAAATATACTGAAAGAACTTTTTGCTCCAAACCATGGAGCTAATTTCACGATTTGTAGAATGCCTGTTGGTGCGAACGATTTTTCGAGGAATTGGTATTCCTATAATGAAACAGAAGGTGATTTCGATATGAAAAATTTTAGCATTGCCAACGACTTTGAAACCTTGATTCCCTTTATCAAAAATGCTCAGAAGTACAATCCAAAGCTGAAAATATGGGCTTCACCGTGGTCGCCACCTCAGTGGATGAAATACAATAAACATTATGCTTCACGCAGTGTTTTGGGGAATAGTACATTTAAATCAGAAAAGTGGGGGATGGATTTTACAGGCATAAATAACGGTTTGCCAGTAGATAGAGAAGGAAAAGAAGGAACAGATATGTTTATCCAAGATGAAAAGTACTTTAAAGCTTATGCCTTATACTTTTCAAAATTTATTGAAGCCTATAAAAAACAAGCTATTCATATTGGAATGGTAATGCCACAGAATGAATTTAATTCTCCACAAGTGTTTCCAAGCTGTACTTGGACAGCCGCAGGACTTACTCGTTTCGTGTCATATCTTGGCCCTGAAATGCAAAAAAGTGGTGTTAAGTTATTCTTTGGAACGGTTGAGCGAGCTAATGAAAAATTAGTAGATACCTTATTGACTGACCCCAAAAGTAAAGATTATATCAAAGGAGTAGGTTTTCAGTGGGCTGGCAAAGGAGCAATTGAAGGCATTCATAAACGTTATCCAAAGCTACCTTTATATCAGTCTGAGCAAGAATGTGGTACTGGTACTAACGACTGGGCTTATTGCAATTATGCTTGGGACTTGATGAAACAATACCTCAATAACGGTACAAGTGCATATATGTATTGGAATACATCATTAAACAAAGGAGCTATCAGTACTTGGGGTTGGAAACAAAATTCATTAGTAAGTGTAGATACAAACACGCATACTTATAGCTATAATTATGAATTTTACTTGATGAAACACTTGAGCCATTTTGTGAAAACAGGAGCCAAAAAAGTAGCAAGTTCTGGCTTATATACTGATTTACTGGCTTTTGTTAATCCTGATAAAAGCCTTGTAATTCTGATTAGAAATGCTGAAAATCAAGATAAGACAGTTAGCATTCAACTAAAAGATAAAATAATACAACCTACTTTAAAAGCTAATACGATTAATACAATTCTGGTAAATTAGAGAAGAATAATTTTAGATAAAGCGAGGCTACTTTAAAATATTAAGGTAGCCTTGCTTTTTTTGTCGAATATCAAAAGCCACATTGCCACTCATGGAAGAAAAAGTAGCCACCTGACAACATGCAAGCCTATTTTTGAGCATCATTTTAGCAATAGAATGATGCTCACTATGTTTACTTTGGTATTTAACAGGTGATTGCATAAAGGTTTGTTTATAAAAAATCTATATATTGTAATATCTATTAATCGGTTTTAATAAATATTCAATTATGAAGCTTAAACAAAAGGCTTATTGGCTTACCTTTTTCTTCTTTACTTTGTTCTTTGGAAACGCATTTGCGAATGTATCTGTAGGAAATTTAACGGTTGATTATCAAGCTAATCCTTTGGGTATCGACATCCAGAATCCGCATTTTGCTTGGCAAATGAAAGTATCGGATGTCCAGAAAAGAGGATATTTTCAAAAGGCTTATCAAATCATCGTTTCGGATGCCCAAAATCAAGTCGTTTGGGATTCTAAAAAAGTAAATTCCGACCTTTCGCATGGCATTGAGTACACCGGAAATCCCCTAAAAGCTACTACTCGTTATACGTGGAAAGTAAACGTTTGGGATAATTTCAACCAAATAAGTAGTAATACTTCATGGTTTGAAACGGGTTTGATGAACCCAAATCCAGATTTATCGGCTTGGTCTGGGGCAAAATGGATTGGTGGTGGTGACGAAGATTTGGTTTTATTTTCGCAATACCTTTCGGTTTATAAATTTCAATATACTGTTCAGCTCGATAAAGCTTCAAATTCAAGCAAAGCAGCTTTTGTTTTCGGAGGAAACGACCGCCGTTTGTTGGATAAGAATCTGAATTTAATGGCGGTACAAAATGCTTTAAACCAAAGCTATATCGCCTTGGAATTAGACATCGTAAACGTTTCCGACGCTGCTGACGGCTTGGCAAAATTTAATATTTACAGAGTTGGTTATGACAAAACAGACTCAAAAGACAAGGTTTTTAAATCTTTTGATATTCCTCAAACCCTTATCAACCAAGCCAACAAGTACGAAAAACATAAAATTTATGCAGAATGTAATTTTGGCGTTTTTGAGTTTTTTGTGGATGGCACAAAAGCGGAAAATCTGTTGAAAGATAAAAGTGCTGCTCCAACTTCGCCTTTTGCACAAAGAGGTTTCAACTTGAATCCTGTCGGAAGTGGTAATAATTTTATCAGTTTCCCGATGTTGGCAGACATTGGTTTTCAAACTAATGACAATCAGAAAGCCTATTTTTCTGAGCTTGAAATCAAGAATTTCCGTTTCCCTTCTAATACACTTTTTACTGAAAAGTTGACGAATAGTAATTATTCAGGCATTTTTAAAGCTGAAAAACTAAGTATTGTAAATGCTACTTATGCCATTTCGGGCGGAGCGTTGATTTTGACAAATCCAAGTAAAAATGCCGCTCCGATGCTTAGAAGTACTTTTGCCACACAAGCGAAAGCCATCAAAAATGCTCGGTTGTACGTAACCGCAAGAGGGATTTATGAAATGTATTTGAATGGCAAAAGAGTTAGCAACGATTATTTCAATCCCGGACTTACGCAGTACAACAAACACCATTTGTACCAAACTTACGATGTTACTTCGGCATTGAAACAAGGCGAAAAAAATGCGATAGGTGCTTGGTTGAGCGAAGGTTGGTGGAGTGGAAACATTACTTACAGTGGCGAAAGCTGGAATTATTTTGGCGACCGCCAATCGCTTTTGACAAAATTGGTCATTACGTATTCAGATGGTTCAGAGCAAGTAATTACTTCAAATCCGAAAGAATGGAAGTTTTTCAACGACGGCCCAGTTCGTTATGGAAGTTATTTCCAAGGCGAAGTTTATGATGCTAACAAAGAGGAATTGATTAAAGATTGGACAACAGCCAATTATAACGATAATGCTTGGAAAGCATCAGTAGAAGTACCATTAGAAGGCACTGCTTATGAGGGAACTTTCACAGATTTTATGGGTAGAAAATCTACGTTAGATTATCAAGATTGTAAAATCGTAGGACAAATGGGCGACAACGCCAGCATTGTAAAAACAATGATTGCCCAAAGTGTAGAAGAAGTTCGTCCGAAAGTATTTGTGTATGACATGGGTCAAAATATGGTTGGTTTTCCACAAATCTTGATTAAAAATGGAAAAAAAGGACAAATCATTACGCTACGTTATGCAGAAGTAAAATACCCAAGTCTTCCCGACTACAAAGGAAACGAAGGAATGGTAATGATGGAAAACATCAGAGCGGCATTGACACAAGATATGTATATTTTAAAAGGAGGCGATGAAATTATTCAGCCAAGATTTACCTTTCACGGTTATCGTTATCTTGAGCTAACTGGCATTGACGAAGTGATTCCTGTGGCGGATGTAAAAGGTTTAGTGATTAGTTCGGTCAAAGAATTGAGTTCAATTTATGAAACTTCAAACGATTTGGTCAACAAACTTTGGAGAAATATTACTTGGTCGCTAAGAAGTAATTTCCTTTCAATCCCAACTGATACGCCTGCAAGAAATGAACGTATGGGCTGGAGCGGTGATATTTCAGTATTCTCTAAAAGTGCTACTTATCTTACCAATTCAGATTTATTTTTGAGAAGACACCTTTTGGCAATGCGTGATGTACAAGCCGAAAGTGGTAGATTCACCGACGTTGCACCCATGGGTGGCGGTTTTGGCGGTACACTTTGGGGAAGTGCGGGTATCGTGGTGGCTTGGGAAACTTATCAGCAATACGGCGATGTACAATTGTTGAAAGAGCATTACGATGCCATGAAACGCTACATTCAGTTTTTAGAAAGTAAAGTAGATAAAACGACTGGTATTTTGAACGAAGGTCCATTGGGCGACTGGTTGAGTCCAGAAGGCAATAAAAACGATAATACTTTATTTTGGATGGCGTACTTTGCTTATGATTTAGAAATTATGAACAAAGTGGCGACGATTCTTCAAAAAACAGAAGATGCAACCGCTTTCAAAACACGTTATGAAGCAATAAAGAAAGTTTTCAATGAAGTATATGTCGATAAAAATTCGCATAAAACCGTAAAATCGGGTGTTAAAACGGGTTTTATCGCTGCCCCAAATGAAGCGGATACTCGTGGAAAATCTGATAAGGGTACATTGATTGATACTCAGGCATCTTACGCCATTCCTTTGGATTTGGGTGTTTTCGATGAAACAAATAAAGCTTATGCCATTCAAAATTTGAACGAAAGTATTCAAAGAAAAAACAAAGACGACCTTGGCGTAGAACGTCCTGAATATTCATTGATGACAGGTTTTATCGGAACGGCTTCTATATCTGAAGCACTTTCTGAAAATGGAAGTTCAGCCAATGCTTATCGACTTTTACAACAAACTAAGTATCCTTCTTGGTTGTATTCAGTCGTAAACGGAGCCACTTCTATTTGGGAAAGACTTAATTCTTATACCGTAGAAAATGGTTTTGGAGGCAATAATAGCATGAACTCTTTCAATCATTACTCTTTCGGAGCAGTAGCAGCTTGGATGAATAATTACTCTTTGGGCATTCAAAGAAGTCCAGAAAAGGCTGCCTTCAAAGCCATCGTCCTAAAACCAACGCCCGACCCTGACAAAGTGATGACTTGGGCAAAAGGTTATTATGATTCAGTGTATGGAAAAATCAGCAGTGAATGGCGTTATGAAGGCAATACTTTTGTGTATAAAACCAGTATTCCAGCCAATACAACCGCCACACTCTATTTGCCAGCCAAGAGCATTGCACAAGTAAAAGAAAGTGGAAAAGCCATCGCACAAGTGAAAGGAATTAGTCAAGTAAGTATTGAAAACAATCAAGTAAAAATGACATTAGTTTCAGGTTTGTATCAATTTGAAGTGAAATAGTGTTTGTATATTTATCAAAAAAGTCTGAATGGTATTTGCTGTTTGGACTTTTTTTTGTTGGGGTGGATGTAGTTAAATAGACCCATTAAATTTGGTTATATTTTGTGTACTTAGTAGCTTTAGATTATAGAAATTTGGTAGTAATTATTTCTTGCATATAAAGAAAGCATTACTCTTATAGCAACGAATTCAACATGAGGACAAAACTACTTTTATTGTTTTTAACCTTTGCCATTTCAATCTGTTCGTTTGGACAAGAAATTTCCCAAAATGAAATATTAAAATTCAAAATAAAATCAATTAAAACAATTGATGAAGACGGAACAATTACTAATATTAATTTTTATAATCAACATGGTAATCTTTTCAAACAAGCTTCACCCAATGAGGATAATAAAATCATCATTAATAAAGAGTTTATTTATGATGAAAATGATAAATTAATTCAAGAACGAACCTTTGATTTTAAAGGGGATATCACCTTGGTAATTAATCACAGTTACAACAATTTAAATCAACTTATTCAAAGCAAATTAATCCGAAATGAAGAAATCATTGCAATATGGCTTTTTGATTATGATAAAAATGGAAACAAGATAAAGGAAACTCAAACTTCAAATACGATGGGTAATTCAGTGACACAATACACATACGATTTGAACCAATTACTGATTCATGAAGACAAATCAAACACGACAATCGGAAAGGAAGAACTAGTAGCCTATCAATATAATTCTGCTAAATTATTAATCGAGAAAAAGACGATTTCATATTATTTCAACACGACTATCAAAGTAACTTACTTTTATAACGACAAAAACAAATTAATCAAACAAGTTGAAGATTCTTCAAACGGAGTTTCATCAATGAAAACATTTGAATATAATAACGATAACTTGCTAATTCGTGACAATTGGAGAGGTTCAATTAGTAAAATAACCCATAAAACAACCTATGAAATAGGTTATAAATAATAAAAACGATGGTATAGTATTCCCCACTACATCAGAGTTTACAGCAATGTTACATGGTAATTATCCAACGTATTTTATAAGTTTGTCCACCCAAAGGTTTACATAAATTAACCAATAAACATTATCAAAAAATGCCTAGACTTTTCTCATATTGTATTCTATGTGACGATGGATCAGCCCCTAATCCATTTTGGGGTGTTTGTACCCTTAATATTTGTAAGCCCAAAATCCGCAGAGTTGCTAATATAGGAGACTGGGTAGTTGGTACAGGTTCGGTTGAATTTGGATTTAAAAACAAGGTTGTTTACGCAATGGAAATAACTCAAAAATTAACAATGCAGGAATATGATAATTACTGTAAAGAGCAAGTACCAAATAAAATCCCGAATTGGCATAGCAAAAAGTATGAGGAAAAAATGGGGGATTGTATATATGATTTTTCTGTTGACCCACCTAAAATAGTAGAAAGCAATCATTATGAACATAATAGAGAAGGTGATTTAGGTGGGCGATTCACCTTTCTATCTGACCATTTTTACTATTTTGGGGATAAACCAGAACCTTTACCAGAACATCATTATCTATTGTAAACCAACACCGTGGACATAAATCAAATGCGAACAAACGTTACTTCCATGACTTTGTAGATTGGATATTAACACAAGAAAAAGCAAAAAACAAGGTTTATTCAGACCCTCTAGGTAAAAAGAACTGTTCTTCTCATAAGCTAATATGTTAGATTTTGTTAGTCCTGAGCATCTTATAAAAACAAAAATTCTTGAGTTATTTGCTAACAACCCTAATTGTGTGATTTACAAACTTGGCTTCCTAAATAATTGGGAAAATGAGCCGCTTTGGCAAGTATTAATAAAAAAATCCTTAAAGTAATCCTATAGATAGAGTTTTAACTATTTTCCAACATAACGTTCACAGAATGGTTTAACCAAACACACTAGCTATTTTAAATGATGGATAGCTTCAACTAGTGGAAATAAAATGCCGATATTCGTCTCTGAAATAGCGTATAATATTAATTAGGAATGAAAAATAAATATTTTATCATCGTTTTACTTTTGATGTGTCAACAAGCTATTGGACAACAAAAAGACTATAATTTTATTAATCTTGATAGTAAAAATGGGATGTCCTCTAATACCGTAAATGCCATCTTAAAAGATAAGTATGGGTTTATGTGGTTTGGTACAGAAGATGGCTTGAACAGATTTGATGGTATTAACTTTACGGTGTACCGACACACTGAGTCTGAGCCAACCAGTGTTGGTCGAGGTACAGTAATGGCACTGCAAGAAGATAAAGATGGTAATCTATGGGTTGGTACTACTGTTACTTTATCGTTGTATAATCGGAATCTCAATAATTTTACCAATTATGATTTTTCTCCCTACGGTTGGATTAGGAGTTTGTACGCAGAACAATCTGGAAACATTTGGGTAGGAACTTATACGGGGCTGTATTATTTCAATCCTAAAACCAAAAAGATACTAACTTTCAAGGCAAATTCCACAGATAAAAACAAACTAAATTCTGACGTAATACTGAGCATATTTGAAGACCACAAAAGTAATATTTGGGTTGGTACAAGTATCGGTTTGCATTTATTTAATAAAGAAAAAAAGACTTTTAAACGTTTTTTACACAACGTTACCGATAAAACAAGTATTTCAGATAGTATTATCAGAACAATTACTGAGGATGAAAAGGGAAATCTATGGCTGGGTACAGACGGAGGCGGACTGAATGTAATGGATGTGAAAAATGGAACATTTAAGTATTTTAAATCTATCAAATCAGAAGAAACAACACTTAGTAGTAATAAGATTTATAAAATAGTATTTGATAAACTTGGGAAACTTTGGGTAGGAACGGAAGATGGATTAAACATTTTCGACCCCAAAAGTAACAAAACCACAAGGATAAAATATTCAAGCTCAAGTAAATTTAGTGAGATAGGTAGTTTTATTGGGCATTCAGTAATAGAGATTTATTTGGATAAATATGGTATTGCTTGGATTGGCACGCTACAAAGTGGCGTGAATAAATATGATATAAACCTTGCGTTTTTTAATCATGAACAATTTAATCCAGTTGACACTCATGGATTGAGTGCTGGATCTGTTACCGCTTTAGCAGAACACCCATCTGGGGATATATATGTTGGAACAGATGGTGGCGGGCTGAATATTTTCAATAGAAAAACAGGTTTGTTGAAACAACTTTCAATAAATGGTTTTAGAGGAAAAGCGAATACTTTAGAGCGTTCGGGCAATAGCCTTTGGTTAGGAACTTATCTTCATGGACTTTTCCAAATCGACCTAACTAACAATGCTGTAATCAGAACAATCCATTTCCCTAAAACTAAAACAGATTTATCCGATATTGGTATCAATTGTATCAAGACAGATAGCCAAGGAAATATTTGGATAGGTTCTAATGGAAATGGTATTTATAAAATAGACCAAAAGACGGCTAAAATATCTCATTTTAGTCAGCTTTTTCCTCAAAAAGATGATAGAAATTTAGCCATTAACGGCTATATCAACGCCATTGAAGAAGATAAGCAAGGTAATTTATGGTTTGGTGCCAATGGTTCTGGGCTTGCTTCATTCAATCCAAGGCGAAATGAGTTAATTATTTTTAATCATGGAAATAGCAATTTGCCTTTAGATAGAATAATGAGTATTTGCTGTGATAAAGTAGGACGAATATGGCTTGGCGTATTTGGCGGTGGATTGTGCTTGTATGAACCCAACACAAAAAGGTTTATACAATTTGGCGAAAAACATTTGCTTGCTAACGACATGATTTACATGATTTTAGAAGATAAATCTGGAAAATTATGGGTAAGTACCAACAAAGGAATTAGCGTTTTTGACCCCAATAAAAAGATATTTAAAAACTATACACATCATAATGGAATTCAGCAGAGTTCTTTCAATATTGGTGCGGGTTTAAAAACAAGTACAGGAGAAATGTATTTTGGAGGGCTTGATGGCTTCAATTTCTTCACGCCCGAATACCTGAATCAGAATAAAAAAATCCCTAATCTGGTTATTACAGATTTAAAAATTGCCAATAAAAGTATTAATCCAAGCGAGAATTCAGAAATTACTGAACCCATTTATATTGCTAAAAAAATTGAACTGAGTTACAAACAAAATTTCACCTTAGACTTTATTGCCTTAAATTACACATCGCCCAAAGAAAGCCAGTATTCTTATATGTTGGAAGGGCTTGACAAAGAATGGAACAAGGTGGGTTCTGCTACTTCGGTAGGCTATACAAACTTAGATCCAGGAAAATATACATTCAGGCTGAAAGCAAACAGTGAAGATGGAGCATGGCATACTCCAGAGAAGACAATCGAAATCATCGTAAATCCACCTTTTTGGCGTACTTTTTATGCTTATTTTTTCTATTTCTTCATCATTGTATTTACTTTTTGGTCGCTACGCAGAAGGGGAATTCAGAAATTACGGAATGAATTTGCCTTAGAACAAGAACGTCTTCAAGTAAAGCATTTAATCGAAAAAGAAAGAACTGAGGCTGAACGAAAAATGGAATTGGAACAACTGAAAATCAAGTTTCTAACCAATTTAAGTCATGAGTTAAAAACACCCTTAACTTTGGTTATTAATCCTATTGAAAGTTTATTATCGCAAGAAAAGAGTAACGATAAACTCAATACGCTGAACCTGATCAATAGAAATGCAAGACGATTATTGAACCTAGTGAACCAGTTACTAGATTTTCGTAAAATAGAAGACAATGAATTAAAGCTAAACCCTACTGAAGATGATTTGATTGCGGTTGGAAAAGAAATATTTGAATCTTTTAAGTACATCTCTGAACGGAAAAAAATCAATCTTCACTTTGAAAGCTCAATAAGTGAATTTTATACAGTTTTTGATAAAGAGAAAGTAGAACGCATTTTATTCAACTTACTTTCAAATGCAATTAAGTTCACGAACGAAAATGGAGATGTATATTTTCATATCGAAACAGAAGCCGATAATGGAATCAAACTGATTATTGGAGATTCTGGAATTGGTTTGCCAAAAGATATGCTCGAAAAAATATTTGACAGATTTTATCAGATAAATAATCATACAAATATTCTCAATCAAGGAAGTGGCATTGGTCTTTCTATTACTCAAGAATTTGTAAAACTTCATGGAGGGAACATAAAAGTAGAAAGTGAAGAAGGTATGGGAAGTGTCTTTACTGTTTATTTACCATTAATAACAAAACAATTTAATTCTAATAACACAGTAGTAAACGTATTATCAGAACCATTAGAAGAAGTTTCAACAGTAACCGACATGGTAGTTGTAGAACCAACTCAGATAGATAAACCTGTGATATTGATAGTTGACGATAGTGAGGATTTAAGAACATATTTGAAAGATAACTTGAAGGAAAAATATAAAATTATAGAAGCCGCAGACGGAAAACAAGGTTGGCAAAAAGCACTTACGTTCCATCCGAAAGTAATTGTTAGTGATGTTAATATGCCTAATATGGATGGAATTGCACTAACCCAAAAAATCAAGAAAGACAGTAGAACCAAGCATATTCCTGTGATATTATTAACCGTATTATCAGAAGAAATAGACCAATTGAAAGGCTTACAAACAGGTGCTAGTGATTACCTAACGAAACCATTTAGCTTTCAGCTATTGAACGTAAGGATAGAAAATCTACTCAATTTAAATAGTGCGTTAAAAGATACTTATAGCAAGCAAATCAATCTTGGAACTGCTGAAATTGAGATGGAAACCGAAGATGAAAAATTCTTGGTGAAAATCATCCGACACATCGAAGAGAATATCAGTGAGGCAGATTTGTCGATAGAAGAACTCAGTAAAGAAATGAACATGAGTAGAGGAACATTGTATAGCAAGATATTGAACTTAACAGGAGAAAAACCTGTAGAGTTTGTTCGCTCAATTAAGCTTAAAAAAGCAGCAATGCTTTTGGAAAAGAGTGATATGAAAATTTCGCAGATTGGCTATGAAGTAGGTTTTTCAAACCCAAATTATTTTGCCAGAGCATTCAGAGCAAAGTACAATGTTTCACCTTCAGAATATATTCTTCTAAAAAAAGATTTATCAAAAAGTATTTTGTCAGAATAAATGAAATATACCAATCATGATTATATAAACCGTAGCAACTTTTAGTAGCTACGGTTTTTTACTTTATAGCCCAAAAGACGAACAGACAAAGTGCAAACAAAACAGCCTTTTCACTGAATCTATAAAAGAGTATCGCTGACTTTTAAAGAAATCTGGATGATACAGCCACTTTCTTGTAATATTAAATGCCATAATTTAACGATTCTATGTCCATTGAACAAACGGTACATATATTTGACGTTATGTGCTAATCCGTTTTTTTCCCATCAGCTTACTTTACACCGTCAAAAACGCCTCAAGACATGAGGAACGTTAAATAATTTATTAAAACAATCATATTTTGCATTACTATGGAAAAATTAAACGAAACTATTTTACAACGGCAGAACAAGCTATATTTTATAGTATTGTGTGTTCTGATGCTATTCATTTCCAGCTTTACGATACAGGCACAAACAGTAAAAGGAACTATAAAAACTAAAAATGGTCAGGTTCTGGTGGGTGCTTCTGTAAGAATAAAAGGAACAACAAGAGGTACAACGACCAACAATGAAGGACTTTTTTCAATCAATGCCACTCCGACTGAAATATTGGTAATAAGTTCTGTAGGTTATAAAACAGAGGAAATCACGGTTGGCAATAAAACTTCGATAGAACTTACATTAGAAGAAGATTTATCAGCCTTGGAAGAAGTAGTTGTAGTTGGTTATGGTACACAGAAAAAGTCAGATTTAACAGGTGCGGTAGCGAGTGTAAATCTTGAAACAATGCGTAATGCACCCAACACTAACATTGGGCAATATCTTCAAGGAACAGTACCGGGATTAAACGTAGGTTTGTCAACAAGTGCTGGTGGTACTCCTCCAATTTCTATCAGGGGACAAGTAACCTTGAATGGTAGCCAAAGCGTATTGATTATTTTAGATGGTATTCAATATACAGGTTCGTTGTCGTCAATCAATCCTGATGATATAGCTTCTATTGATGTATTGAAAGATGCGAGTTCAACGGCGGTTTATGGTGCTCAGGCAGCTAATGGTGTAATTTTGATTACATCAAGAAAAGGGAAGTATAATCAAAAACCACGTATTTCATTTTCAAGTGCTTATACTTCACAAACACCTACCATTGGTAATTTAAAACCTTATGACCGTGATGGTTTTATCAAGCAATTGACCGAGGCTTTTTATGATAGAGCATATCTTGCACCAGGTTATACAGAACCGAATCCTAATTTCAAAGTATCAGATGTTGCAGATGCTTCAATGCGTGATGGTGCTGGCAATTTACTTCCTAATAACTATGATTGGTTTGGTCAGGGAACAAATAGAGGTTCAATTTTTGAAAATAACCTAAGTATTTCTGGGGGAGCCGAAAAAGTAACCTATTTGATTTCAGGGTCATTAGTAAACCAAAGTGGGTTTATTGTAAATGATAAATTCAAAAGACAATCGATTCGTGCCAATATCGAAACGCTACCATTTGAATGGATGAAAGTAGGTTTAGTTTCATCTGGTTCTTTTGTGAACCAAGATGGGCAAGAACCATCTTTTAGTAGTCTTATTCGTATATCGCCATTGTTAGTGCCTTACGATGCAAAGGGAAGTCTTATTCCTTTTCCAACGAATACTTTAGAACCTAGCCCATTTACCACTTATGAAGTAGATGATTATGATAGAAACAAGTACCTTTTTGCCAATATTTATACAGAAATAGATTTCCCTTTCTTGCAAGGACTAAAATATCGCATGAATTTTGGTAATAATTACCGACTTTCTCAGCGATTCAATTCAAGTATTTATGGAGCAGGGCAAACGGGTTCAGCTTATAAAAATACTCAAGACTATTACGACTATACTTTTGATAACATTCTTACTTACAACAAAACTTTCGGACAACATGAAGTAACGGGTACTTTGTTATATGGTTCAGTAGAACGAAAATTTAATTCTGTCAATGCAAGAGCAGAAGGTTTTTCTAGGCTTTCATTAAGTTATAATAACCTAGCATTAGGTACTACAAAATTTATAGAATCTGAGGCTTGGAACGAGTCATTGAACTACCAAATGGCAAGACTGAACTACAAGTTCAAAAATAGATACCTTCTAACGGCTACAGTGCGTCGTGATGGTTTCTCTGGTTTTGCCAAAAATAATAAGTATGGTATCTTTCCTGTAGCAGCTTTGGGATGGGTTATTTCAGAAGAAAATTTTATGAAAGAAGTTAAAGCGGTTGATTTCTTGAAATTGCGTGCTGGATATGGTACAATTGGTAACCAGACTTCTCGCTATACTTCTATTGCAAGGGTTTCTACTGGAAATGAATATTCTTACGTATATGGAGATGGGGGAACTACTTCTTTTGGACAACAAGTAACTTCTTTGGGCAATGATAATTTAAAATGGGAGCGTACTACTGGTCTAAATTTAGGGGTTGATTTTACGCTCCTCAATAGCCGATTAAATGGTTCACTTGAATACTATAATAATAAAACCAGAGATTTGTTATTTAGCGTAGCGATTCCAAATGTAACAGGGTTCGGTAATATTAATACCAACTTAGGACAAATCAACAACACTGGTTTTGAGGCATCTCTTACTGGGAAAATTTTAGAAAAAGGTGGTTTTAAATGGTCTTCAACTATCAATTTTTCTGCTAATACCAACAAAATTGTTTCACTCACGGGTGTAGATGCCAATGGTGATGGTATAGAAGATGACCTTATTTCAAGCAATCTTTTTATCGGGAAATCAATCGGTACGATTTACAATTACCAAACAAATGGTATTTATCAATTTACTGATGAAAGATTACCAAGCTTTCCAGTAGGTTCGGTGAGAATTGTCGATCAAAATGGGGATAAAGATATTACTCCTCTAGCTGACCGAATTTTCTTAGGAAGAACGGAGCCTGCATATCGTTTTAGTATTTCAAACAGTGTTGAATATAAAGGATTTACACTAAGTGTTTTAATTAACTCTGTACAAGGAGGAAAAGATGGCTACCTTAGAAATAACAATCCATCATATTTCCGTGATGACAATAGCATAAGAGTAAATTATTTACAAGGAATAGATTTTTGGTCGCCAACAAACCCTACTGGGAAATATCCTAGAAATATCTCGGGCAGTAGAGCTAAAATCGAGCCTAATATGTTCCAAAGTAGAAGCTTTATCAGATTACAAGATGTTTCGCTTTCTTATAATTTAGGCAATTTGTTGAAATCAACGAAAGCACAATCTATCAATCTATACATCAGTGGTAAAAACCTCCATACTTGGACTAAGTGGGAAGGATGGGACCCTGAAGTAAATGATAATGATAGCGACGGAAACCCTGTAAATGGTCTGACAACTTCAGGAAGACCCGTATTAAGAGCCATTACGGTAGGCTTAAATATAATTTATTAATCAAGATTAGAACAATTCGGAAATGAAAAAAATAAAATTACTATCGTTAGTTATTCTCCTGCTATTTAGCTTTTCTTGCAAGGAGAGTTTCCTAGATGAAACCCCAAGCTCATTTTTGAGTACAAGTAATGCTTTCAAAACAGCCAAAGATTTTGATGCTTCGGTCAATAACCTTTATGCTTTAGTGAGAGCAGAATTTTATTCAAGAAGTGACTGGCAACCTATGCACTATTTGTATAGAACTGATTTAGGGATAGAAGTAACAGTAGGGACAAACCCAAACCTTGCTTCAGATTTTAGTTCAACAGGAGCACTTGCCAATAATCACTGGTCTCAGATTTATAAGATTGTGGCAGAATCGAATACTGTAATTAGTAGAATTCCTAGTTCATCACTTTCTGCAACAGATAAGTTAGTGTATGAAGCAAAAGCAAAGTTTTTTAGAGCTTTTGCTTACAGAACGCTTGCATACTTGTGGGGTGGTGTACCTTTGATAACAGAGGAAATCATTGCTGAAAAAACCGATTTTAAAAGAGCAACTAAAAAAGAGGTTTTAACACAAGTTATTGAAGATTTGAAATTTGCTACTGTGAATTTGCCGACTATCGCACTTGTAAAAGATGGAGAGATTTCAAACCTTGCGGCACAACATTTATTGTCGGAAGTATATCTAGCGGATGGACAATTCAAAAATGCGGCTGATGCTGCCACAGTTGTAATTGATGATGCCGCCACAGATTTAATGCAGAATCGATTTGGTTCTCGTTCTTCCGTTACGCCTGGTGATGTATATTGGGATTTATTTCAAGCAAATAACCAAAACAGAAAAACAGCAGGGAACAGAGAAGGTATTTGGGTGATTCAATTTGAAACGGATGTACAAGGTGGTGGAGCAACTTCAACGGCTCAGGCTGGAACATATCAATTAGAAAGAGTACACGTTCCTCTTTTTCGTGATATGCGAGTAAATGGCGTAGCCTTGTTTACATGGCCAGTAGGTGATTATACAGGTGGCAGAGGTGTAGGATTCTTACAACCGTCTAGGTATTTTGCAGATTCTGTTTGGCAAAGCGATTTCAACAACGACATTAGGAATGCGAATCATAACTTTGTTCGTGAAGTAGTGGCTACTAATCCTGCGAGTCCTTTCTTTGGAAAAGTAATTTCTACGAAAAACCCACCAGCTGGAGCTGGAATTACTTATCCTTCTCGCTTTTTCTATCCATATCAGTCAAAAGCCACAACACCATTCAATCATCCTGCGGGCTTATATGTAAATCCGGGTTCATCAGACCCTATCAAGAAATATGAGTTGAAATCATCGGCTGGAGGTACTTATGCTGATCAGTATATGTTTAGATTAGCTGAAACATATCTACTCAGAGCCGAAGCATATATTGGTTTGGGCAATCAAGCCGCTGCTGCCACAGATATTAATGTGGTGCGTGCACGAGCAAAAGCTTCAGCAGTATTGCCAAGCAATGTAAACCTTGATTATATTCTTGACGAGCGTTTGCGTGAATTTGGAGTTGAAGAAAAGCGAATGCTAACTTTGATGAGAACGGGTAAATTATATGATAGAGTTGTAAAACATAATCCTTTCTATGGTGTAAATATGAAGCCTCATTTCAATCTTTGGGCTATTCCAAATGGAGAAATAGAAAGAAATAGAAGTGCAAAATTAGAACAAAACCCAGGTTATAATTAATATTATATAAAAGTAATAGAAGAGGTAACATGTTTATCTCTTCTATTCTTTTTAGGGAAAGAATAGACTTATGAAAATGAAAATAGTACCTCTTAAACTTGGATAATTGAAATGAAACGAATCTCAAAAAACACCATTTTATTAGCTATCTGTATTGCTTTTAGTTTTTCTTGTAAAAAATCAGAAGAAGAAACAAAACCCGTAGTAGTCAAGACAAATCCTTTTAAAGTAACTATTACGTCCCTCACTACTTATCAAACTATTGCAGGTTTTGGCGGTGCAAATAGGATGTGGGGAACACAATCTTTAAAACCAAGCGAAGCCTCAAAGGCTTTTGGGCTGAACGACAATCAATTAGGATTGAGTATTTTCAGGGTTAGAATATCATCTAACAAAAGCGAATGGCCTATCATCATTGAAGCTGTAAAGGAAGCCAATAAGTATGGTGTGAAAGTGCTCGCTTGTCCGTGGTCGCCACCAGCATCTTTAAAGAGTAATAAAAGTGATATTCAAGGACATTTATTGCCCGAAAATTATAAAGCATTCAAAGACTATATCAATGAATTTATCGCTTACATGGCTCAAAATGGAGCAAAAATTGATGTAGTTTCTATCCAAAATGAACCAGATTGGAAACCAAATTATGAGTCCTGCGATTATACGGCAGATGATTTTATCAATTTTTTAAAAGCACCAGGTCAAATTATTGGAGCAAAGCTTGCTGCACCAGAATCATTAAACTTTAATCAAAACCTGACAAATGCTATCCTTTTAAATGATGAAGCTTCCTCAAAAATAGACATCGTAGCAGGGCATATCTACGGAGGCGGATTGGCAAAATTTCCTTTGGCAGAACAAAAGAAAAAGGAAATCTGGATGACAGAGTATCTATTGAATTTGAATACAGGCAATGCTGGTGCGGCTGAATGGAAAACCTATTCTGAAACCGCTAAATGGGCAGAATCTATCACTATGCTAAAAACTGTTCACGATGCGATGACTAACAATTGGAATGCTTATATCTGGTGGTATCTTCAGCGTTATTATTCTTTTATTGGCGATGGTGAACAAAATACAACCAATGGAGAAGTGCTTAAACGTGGTTATGCTTTTTCACATTTTTCAAAATATATCAGACCTGATTTTGTAAGAATTGGTGTTGATGTTCCTGCTAATAATTATCTAAAAATTACAGCTTATAAAAAGGAATCACAGACTGTTGTGGTGATTATCAATCCAGAGGCTTTTTCCATAAAAAGTGTTCAACTAAATGGCTTAACGCCCAATACTGCCATTGCATATACCACTAACGAAACATCTACACTCAATAAGAAAAACCTTGAAGTAATAAACAAGACTGTAGAATTGGATATTCCTCCAAGCAGTGTAACAACCATTATATTGAATAACTGATAAGAATTTCTTCTTCCTCAATATTCTCTTAGATTTTGAGGAAGACAAATACTAAAAGATAATTAAATGCAGCAAGATTTGTTAACCAACCTTTTATTAAAGATAAAAAGAATTGCCTTTTTATGGGTGATTGTATCGTTGAATGTTCAAGCACAAAACACATCAATAAAAAATAAAAACGAAAGAGTAAAACTCAACGAAGGTTGGCGATTTATGCGTTATCAAGCCGATCCTGATAAATTGATTTATGACGTTCGTCCAGCCATACAAGAAGTAAACGACAGCAAAGTTGCCGATTCAAAACCCGATGAGGCCATAAAAATTGAAGCAAAAGAACAAGTATTGAAAGCGTGGATTCTTCCCACAGCCAACGATTTTATCAAAGACCCTTCTAAAAAACACGTTCCCCCCGCTGGAAATCCGACGACAGATTTTCCTTTCATAAAAAGTAATTTTTCAGATAATAATTGGGAAAAAGTGAATTTACCCCACGATTGGGCGATTAATCAAGCCTTTTACGAAGGTGACAAACCAGAAGTTGGTGGCGGAATGGGACGTTTGCCCAGTCAAGGCGTAGCTTGGTATCGTAAAAAAATAAGTATCAATCAAGCAGACAAAAGTAAAATTATTTACTTAGACATCGACGGAGCAATGTCTTACAGCATGGTTTGGCTCAATGGTCATTTAATCGGTGGTTGGCCTTATGGCTATAATTCTTATCGTTTAGATTTAACGCCTTACTTGAAAATTGGTAACAACAACCAATTGGCGATTAGAATTGATAACCCCAATCATTCCGCTCGTTGGTATCCAGGCGGTGGCATTTATCGCAATGTTTGGCTGACGAAAGTTGCTCCTGTTCATGTGGCTCAGTGGGGTACTTTTATCACTACGCCCGAAGTTTCTGAGAGCGAAGCCATTGTAAATTTGGCTGTACAAATCGTCAATAGAGCAAGTGTGAATAAAAAAGTAACAATAAAAACCGAAATCTATGCTTTAGATTCATTGTTAAAACCCATTGGAAAAGCCCTTGCCAATTTTCCATCAGAAATTATCAGTATCAAAACTGGCGAAAATTATCTTCAAGAAACCACTTTAAAGCTCAAAAATCCAAAACTTTGGGGAGTATATCCCAATCAAAAACCTCATCTTTATCTTGCTCGTACTCGTCTTTTCAGTGAAGGAAAAATAGTAAATGAATACGATACACCATTCGGGATTCGTAAAATTGAATTTCACCCTACGCAAGGGCTTATGGTGAATGGCAAAAAAATCAGGATTCAAGGCGTGAATCAACACCATGATTTAGGAGCTTTGGGAGCAGCCTTTAATGTTCGGGCAGCCGAGCGTCAGCTTGAAGTACTTCGAGAATTGGGCTGCAATGCCATTCGGATGGCACACAATCCGCCTGCTCCCGAATTACTTGATTTAACCGACCGCATGGGCTTTTTGGTGATTGATGAAATTTTTGATAGTTGGGAACGCAAAAAAACACCCCACGATTTTCACCTGATTTTTCCAGATTGGCACGAACCCGATACTCGTTCATTCATTCGTCGTGACCGCAACCATCCATCTATCATCGCTTGGAGTTTTGGGAATGAAGTAGGCGAACAATATACAGATGTGGAAGGAGCAAAAATTGCTAAAAAATTACACGATATTGTTCATGAAGAAGACCCTACTCGTCCAGCTTCGGCATCACAGAATTTTGCCAAAGCTGATATGCCTTTTTCAAAAGAAATGGATTTTATGAGTTTGAATTATCAAGGCGAAGGCATTCGAGACGCTTCTGCTTACCAACATTTAAAAGGCGGTATCAGAACGTCACCATCTTATCCAGCATTTCAAAAGGCTTTTCCTGATAAAATAATTATCAGTAGCGAAACTGCATCAGCATTAAGTACTCGTGGTTCATATATTTTCCCTGTGGCTTCCGAAAATTCCGCTCCTGTGAGCGATGGCGTAGGCGGGAATCCTGTTACCAAAGAAGTAAGTGCTTATGAACTTTATACCGCTCAATTTGGCTCTTCACCCGATAAAGTTTTTGCTACTCAGGACCGACACCCTTACGTAGCAGGCGAATTTGTGTGGACTGGTTGGGATTATATCGGTGAGCCAACACCTTATTATTCAGCCCGTAGTTCTTATTCTGGTATTATAGATTTGGCAGGTTTCAAAAAAGACAGATTTTACTTGTACCAAGCTCGTTGGCGACCAAATTTACGAATTGCACACATTTTACCGCATTGGAATTGGTCGTATCGTATAGGCGAAATCACACCAGTGCATGTGTTTACTTCTGGTGATGAAGCAGAATTATTTTTAAACGGAGTATCGCAAGGGAAAAAGAAAAAAGCCGAATATGAGTACCGTCTTCGCTGGGATGAAGTGAAATACCAAGCAGGCGAATTAAAAGTAATTGCTTATAAAAATGGTCAGTTTTGGACCGAAGAAATCGTAAAAACGACTGAAAAAGCTTCCAAAATTCAGGCTTCGGCAGACCGTTCTATCATCAAAGCCGATGGTGAAGACCTTGCTTTTATTACGGTAAAAATTACGGATAAAAACGATTTGACCGTACCTGATGCAAACCATAAACTATCTTTTAGTATAGAAGGAGCAGGCGAAATTGTAGCTACGGATAATGGAAATCCTGCCGATTTAATGTCATTTGCTTCGCACCAACGCCAAGCATTTAAAGGTTTGGCATTGGTGATTGTTCGTGCCAAAAAAGGACAGACAGGAAAAATAAAGCTATATATCAAAGCGGAAGGCTTAACAACGACAAGTATTGATTTATCAAGTAAAATACAATAAGAATATAGGTTGCTTGAACATTTGGAATATAGATTTAGTGTTATGTGACATTCAATGTTTATCGTTTCCACTTACTTTACGCCTCCAAATTTTTACAGGCTTGAAATATAATCAAATAGTGGGGAGTACTTCAATGGAAAAAATCTTGATTTCCATCATTGAAAGAAAAATACTGGCTGGATATGTTCAAAAACGTAGCTCAAAAAACAAAAATAATGAAACATATTTTTAGCGTATTTTTATTACTATTTCCACTATTTGGTTTTTGCATAAATCCTGACACTTATGTAGCTTTTCAATCAAAAGGGAAAAGCTTTTGTGTAGCCTCAAAAAGTAAAATGGCTTCTATTTTGGTTTCCCAAAAAGATGAGCAAGCCGTTATTCGTGCAACAAATGATTTGCAAAGTGATGTAGAAAGAGTAACAGGTAGAAAACCCAATATCATCAACGAACTCAGCAAAAAAGATGAATTGATTATTGTGGGTACTTTAGGAAAAAATCAATGGATTGATGCACTGGTGGCTCAAAAGAAAATTGATGTAAAAAGCCTTCAAGGAAAATGGGAAACTTTTGTGATTCAAACGATTGAAAATCCTTTTCCGAATGTAAAAAAAGCCTTGGTGATTGTTGGTTCAGATAGGAGAGGAGCAATTTATGGCATTTATGATTTATCTAAGCAAATAGGCGTTTCGCCTTGGTATTTTTGGGCTGACGTGCCTGTGCCAAAACACGATGAAATTTATGTTTTGAATGGTCGCTATTCAGAAGGAAGTCCAAAAGTAAAGTACCGTGGCATTTTTATCAATGATGAAGCTCCCGCTTTATCAGGTTGGAGTAAAGAAAAATTTGGGGGATTTAACCACAAATTTTATGGAAATGTGTTTGAATTATTACTCCGTTTAAAAGCCAACTACATTTGGCCCGCCATGTGGGGAAGTGCTTTTTATGCCGACGATGCAGAGAATATCAAAACAGCAGATGAGTATGGTATTGTGATTGGAACGTCTCATCATGAACCTTTGATGCGTGCCCACGATGAATGGCGAAGAGAAAAAGGTGGCGTATGGAATTATGAAACCAATCCGACAAAGCTACAAGCCTTTTGGAGAGAAGGCATAAAGCGAGCCACCAATGAAAAAATTGTAAGTGTTGGTATGAGAGGCGATGGCGACGAACCCATGTCAAGAGAAACTGCAACGGCTTTATTAGAAAAAATCGTAAAAGACCAAAGAAATATCATCAGCGAAGTAACAGGTAAACCTGCCAGCGAAACTCCACAATTATGGGCATTGTACAAAGAAGTACAAGATTATTATGATAAAGGCATGACCGTTCCTGACGATGTAACGCTTTTACTTTGTGATGACAACTGGGGAAATCTTCGTAAACTTCCTAAGCCCGATGCCAAACCACGCAAAGGCGGTTATGGAATTTATTATCACTTCGATTATGTGGGCGGGCCACGCAATTATAAATGGCTGAATACCAATCCGCTTCCTCGAATTTGGGAACAAATGCACTTAGCTTGGGAACACAAGGTGAAAGATATTTGGATTGTAAACGTAGGCGATATTAAACCGATGGAGTATCCAATTTCTTTCTTTTTAGACTATGCTTGGAATCCAGAAAAGATTCAAGCCAATGATTTACAGCAGTATAGCGAACAGTGGGCAAGCAAGCAATTTGGCGATAAATATGCCAAAGAAATAGCCTTTTTGCTGAATCAATACAGTAAATTCAACGGAAGACGTAAGCCTGAATTATTAGATGCAAATACTTACAACCTGAAAACTGGCGAATGGAAAACCGTAGTGACAGATTATAATAGGTTGTTGCAGAAAGCCGAAAGTATCAAAAAATATTTATCTCCTGAATATCAAGATGCTTACTTTCAACTGGTTTTACATCCTATCAAAGCTTGTGCTAACCTCAATGAAATGTATTACAATGTGGCATTGAATAAGGAAGCTTTTGAGAATAAATGGAAAGAAACCAATACTTATGCCCAGCAAGTAAAACAACTTTATGATAATGATTCTTTAATAACAAAAGAATACCATCAACTCAATAATGGCAAATGGAATCATCTGATGAGCCAAACGCACATTGGTTATACCTATTGGCAACAGCCCGAAAAACAGAAAATGCCAGCAGTAAAGTATCTCAGCGATGAGGCTGTTATTGAGAAAAAAGAAATAGCCATTCAACCAGTAAAAAGAGCCGAGATTCCAAACAATACAAAAGGAAATGTCTTTTATCAAGACGAACAAAATGGGGTTGTCATCGAGGCAAACCATTTTACAAAAGCGATTAACGCAAATGGCATAACATGGAAAATATTACCCGACCACGGTAGAACAGGTTCGGCAATTACTACTTTTCCTGTTACCGCTAAAGAGCAAAAACCTGAAGGAAATGCTTCGCATTTAGAATATGAAATTTATACTTTTAGTGAAGGTGACGTGACGATTCAAGCTTACTTTTCACCAAGTTTAAATTTCTACGGAACAGAAAATGGTTTGCAGTATGCCATTTCAATAGATGATGAACAGCCTCAAATCATCAGTCTGAACAAAGAAGATAAAACAAGTGATAAAGGTATTTGGAACAAATGGGCCGCCGAAAATATCATTATCAAAACAAGTAAACACTCACTTGTTGGAAAAGGTAAACATACTGTAAAATATTGGATGGTGACTTCGGGAGTTGTTTTACAGAAATTAGGCTTGAATTTTGGTAGGACAGAACAAAACTATCTTGGTTCGGCAGAAACTATCAGTACAAGTAAGTAAAATCCAATTCGATAAAGAAATTAAAACGATAGAGTACAGTAGCAAGATGAAAAAAATACTATTTAGTTGCTTATTTTTTACGATAAGTATCATTGCACAAGCACAATTACGTTTACCAAAACTGATTAGTGATGGAATGGTACTTCAAAGAAATACGAATCTTAAAGTTTGGGGATGGGCAAAACCGAAGGAAAAAATCACAATAAAATTTAAAGGTAAAAGCTATAAAACTATCACCAATCTAAATGGAGATTGGCAAGTAAATATACCTGCTATGGAGTCTGGCGGCCCATTTACGATGGAAATTTTGGGTGATACTCGTCTGGAAGTAAAAGATATTTTGATTGGTGAAGTATGGTTTTGTAGCGGACAAAGTAATATAGTTCATCAGTTGAATATTCATGATGTTACTTACGCTAAAGAAATTGCAGAAGCGAATTTTCCTCAAATTCGACAATTTTGGATTCCAACACTTACCAATTTGCAGTCGGTTCAAAATGATTTTCCGAATGGGGAATGGAAATCGGCGGTGGGAGAAGATGTGCGTCCATTCTCGGCGGTAGCTTATTTTTTCGCTAAAAAAATCCATGAAAAATATCAAGTTCCTGTCGGGATTATCAACGCAAGTGTGGGCGGTACGCCTATTGAAGCATGGATAAGCGAGCAAGGGTTTAAGGATTTTTCAGTACAAAAAGCGATTATAGAAAAAAATAAAGATACGGCTTACGTGAATAGTTTGAACCGAAAAATTATTCCAAATAATACCCCACAAGCCATTGACGAAGGTTTAAAAAACACAAAATGGTTTGATACTGCTTATTCGCCTAAAAACTGGAGAAATATAAATATTCCGGGATATTGGGAAGACCAAGGAATAAAAGACCTCAATGGAATAGTTTGGTACAGAAAAGAAATAGAAATTCCTGCTACGATGGTTGGCAAATCGGCAAAAGTGTTTTTGGGAAGAATTGTTGATGCTGAAGAATTGTATATCAATGGCAAAAAGGTGGGAAGTACTGGTTATCAATATCCTCAACGCAGATACAAAATTCCTGCTGATGTACTGAAAGCTGGTAAAAATCTTTTCGTAGTACGAGTAACAAACAACGCAGGGAAAGGCGGTTTTGTACCTGATAAACCTTATTGCATTTTTTCAGAAACTGACACTGTTGATTTGAAAGGTACTTGGCAATATAAAGTCGGGCTTGTTTTCAAACCGAATATTTTGAATGGAAATACAGGCATTTCTGCCCAAAATCAACCAACGGCTTTGTTTAATGCGATGGTTTCACCTGTTATTAATTATGCTGTAAAAGGTTTTTGTTGGTATCAAGGCGAAAGTAATACAGGGCGACCTTATGAATACAATAAACTTCTGCCTGCTTTAATTAACGATTGGCGGAATCAATGGAAACAAGATTTATTGCCATTTTTGTATGTTCAACTTCCGGGTTTTATGGATTATAATTATTTGCCTTCCGAAAGTAATATGGCAGTTGTTAGAGAAGCCCAATTGAAAACTTTGGCTGTTCCCAATACAGCCATGACCGTAGCCATTGATTTAGGAGAATGGAACGATATTCATCCAGACAATAAAAAAGATGTTGGCGAACGCCTTTCACTATCAGCCATGAAACTCGCCTATCAGGAAAATATTACTTACTCAGGACCAATTTTTCAGTCTTCAAGTATTGAAGGAAGTAAAATGACGCTTCTTTTTTCTAATATTGGTTCAGGCTTAATAAGTAATGATGGAGAAGAATTAAGTGATTTTGCGATAGCTGGAGAAGATAAAAAATTCGTTTGGGCAAAAACCAAAATAGAAGGGGATAGAGTAATTGTTTGGAGTGATGAAGTAGCCAAACCATTGTATGTAAGATATGCGTGGGCAGATAATCCTGTTAATCCAAACCTTTTTAATAAAGAAGGATTACCAGCTTCGCCTTTCAGAACAGATAAATAATTGTTGAGGCTAAATTTCCAAAAACAATCAGGATTTCTCAATATGATATTTAAAGAACTATTTAATATTATGGTTATTATTTTAAACTAACGATTTAAAATAATAACCATAATATTAAATCTTGCTATTTTGATTCTGTTTTGACTAAGAATCTACTTTAATTAAATTCTATCTAAATTCGTTAGATTAAAGCTTTTATAGACACATTTTTATATAAACGTTTCAATAGAGTTCAATATAATTGGTTAATCCATTATATCTCTATGGAATTTAATGAAATAAACTCTGATTTTAAAGAGCTTAATTGCTTGGAAATACTGTGGATAGATTTATCGATACTTTCGGTACTTTCGTAGAGTGAACCAGCAAGCCATTGTAAATCTTCAACCTCAACCATTTCTTTATTCTCTTTCGAAAACTCAAGAATACTTAATGTTTTACTATGTTCATGGCGAAGTTCATGTGATAGAGAAAAGGATATTTCTTCAATTTTCTTGATTTGTTCAAAAAGCTTTTGCCTAGCTTTTACCTGAAAGGTAACTTCGATGCCAATACCCAACACAAGTTTTGGCACACCTGATGGCTCTCTTTCAAAGATAGTAATATAATTTTTAAACCATTTGTAGCTTCCATCTTTGCAGATACATCTGTGTACTAAAATATGTGAATCGTCTTTAGGAGAGTTGGTTAATTCTTCTAAGAATTTATAGAGATTTTCAAAATCTTCTGGGGGAATCATTTCTTCCAAGAAATCTTTTCCAAACGATTCAAATTCCTGAGCGGTATATCCAATAGCTTTGTAATACTGTTCATTCATAAAGATATTGCGTCTTTGTGCTATATCAAGTAAGTAGATAGATAAAGGTGTATCGTAGAGTAAATGCCTAGTAACTTTACTACGAATGTCAGTTTCTAGATTGAAAAATGGCTTGCGTTCCATGTGTTAAGAGTGTTTTTATTAAAAATAAGTTTACGATGAATTTGGAGGAATCCATAGGAAACCAATATCCTATGATGGGCAATGTTTATTTTAATTCAATTGTAAATACATTAAAAGAGCATAAATAATATAATTTTCATTCACGTTATCGCTGCGACGGTTACAGAATTTCAAACGTTAGTGACTATACTAAAGCTACAAATGTATTACTTTTGATAAAAATGGGCTGTAAAAAAATAAACTTAAATGGCTATAAATAAAAATTAGCAACCAATACAAATTAATGTACTGATTGCTAATTAGTAAAAAATTACACAGTAATTATTCTCTTAAATAGAAGAATTATTTTTATCTATAATGTTCTTAAACACAGGCATTTTTTTATGTAAAGGCGATACTTTTCATAATTGTTTATGACTTTTACAAGCCATTGCAATAAATTTATAACCACTTTTTAGTCAGTGATTGGGGTTACTCTAAACCAGTCGAAATCGGCATAACCTGCATCATTACTCTGATTGTTTCTGGTACAATAAATTCCCATTTTTGCACCAATCCAATGACCAACTTCTGCTTTAAATTCATTACCAGTATTGATAAATGTTTGCCCATCAAGGCTGTAACTAAATTGACAAATAGCACCCTTATTTACTTTTACACGTAGATAAATAGCTTTATGTTGCTCAATACGAGTAATCACTTTTTCTGTTTCGGGTGTTTTATCTATGGCTTTGATACTTTCTCCTAATACTAGATTAATACCTTCTTTGCTACTTCTCAAACCTAAATTTGTGTAGTTTTTGCCCAAAATAATCAAGGCTACTTTTTCAGAATCTATTTTAGGATTGGGCTTAAAACTCAATTTGGTTGTTACCATGAATTCTTCTGTCGGGAATTTTTGCAAGAGGATATTAGGAATTTCCCAGCAGTTTTTTGCTTCGCTAGGTGCTTGATATGAATACAATCTTAAAAAGCCTTGTTTACTGGTAGTATGCCAAATACCTTTGGGGTTAGCCTGCCATTGCCATTGTAAACCCAAAGTAGATTCGTCAAATTCATCTGATTCTGCGGGAGTACTAATTGGATAGTTTTTTCCAACGTTGGGTTTTTTATAAGTCAAAACTGGCTCACCTGTTCCATCGCCATCTTTGTCGATGCCAATTACTGGCCAGTCGTTCAGCCATTTCATAGGTTGTAAATGTACAACTCTGCCATAAACGCCTTTGTCTTGAAAATGAAGAAACCAATCTTCACCCTGCGAAGTATTTACCCATGCACCTTGATGTGGCCCATTGATTGGCGATGAACCTTGATTCATCACTACTTTTCGTTCGTAAGGTCCATAAACATTTTTTGAACGTAATACCAATTGCCAACCGGTAGAAACGCCACCAGCGGGGGCAAAAATGTAGTAAAACCCATTGCGTTTATACATTTTGGGACCTTCAATAGTTGGGTCAGATTCGTGTCCGTCATAAACGATTGTGCCTTCGTCTAATACTTTGGTGCCATCTGCACTTAATTTTTTGATGGTTAGAATACTTTTGATACCCGCACGACTTCCAGCCCAACCATGTGCCAAATAAGCTTCGCCATTATCATCCCAAAAAGGACATGGGTCGATAAGTCCTTTTCCTCCTTCTACTAAAAGTGGTTCAGACCAAGGGCCAGTTGGATTTTTACTTTTTGTTAAATAAATACCAAAATCTGGGTCTGGGTAATAAATCATAAATTCGCCATTATGATAACGAATAGCAGGTGCCCAAACACCATTACCGTGTTGTGTTTTTGAAAAATGTTCGTAAGGAGGTTGGCGTTTTAGGGCATGACCAATAATCGTCCAATTGACTAAATCTTTAGAATGTAAAATCGGCAAACCCGGTACAGCATCAAAACTTGAGGCTGTCATATAAAAATCTGAACCAACCCGACAAGCGTCTGGGTCGGAGTAATCGGCATCGATGACAGGATTTTTGTACTTACCGTTTCCTAAATCAGCCACCCAAACTTTGGAAACCGTTTTTTTTGTCTGTGCATTGATGTGAATGATGCCAATTCCCAGATTTAACACTAAGATTGTTATAATTTTCAGCGTCATATTTTTTGATTTTTTTTGAGAGATAATGATAAATCTAATGGTTAACTCATTTTTTCAGGAGTATCATTCGTAAAACGTTTACATTTAGAATGTTTTAAGTTTTACTATTGAATGGTCGGGTTTTGAACAATAAAAGAGTATTCGCCGTATTTTTTTGGGCAAATACTCCGAAAGTAGTCATTAGAATAACTAAACAAGGATTTTATGAGGATAGATTAAAGGACAAATTGCTGTGTTATTTTCCAGTGTTTACAGTAATTGCTTCTTTAGTAGCACCTTCCGTAAATTCAATTTGTTTTTGAGCTTTACTGCTATCGGTTTGTAGGATTTGGATAGCCTTGCTACGCTCGCCAGCGATAGCAAAAAGTAATGCTGTATTGGCTTTATATTGTATCGCATTAAAAATTAAACTATCGCTATTATTCACAGCAATAACGGGTTTTGTATTTTCTGAAATAAGTGTAACTTTTTCAAGAGTAATGTTACTTGCGTCTATGAATTCAGCTCCAATTTTAGTGTCTAACACAATATTACTCATTTGAATATTTTGAATAGGCATTTCAGATAATCCACGTACAAAAATGCCTTTATTAGCTCCTCTGCAAACAATATTTTCAAATCTCATATTTCTGAAAATTGGTGTTCCTTCATTTACGACAGGTCGCTCGTCACGTGGGCTATCAGTGGCGAATTTTACGAAATAGTACATATCAAAGAAAATAGCTTCTTGAGCAATGTCTTTCATAAAGATATTTTTGGCATAAATATTTTCAACAATTCCACCTCTTCCTCTTACAGATTTGAAACGTAAACCTTTGTCTGTTCCCGTAAAAGTACAGTCATATACAAAAATATTTCTTGCTCCACCACTCATCTCACTTCCTACCACAAAGCCACCGTGACCATTATAAACGATACAATTTCTGACGATTCCGTTTTCTGTAGGCATACCTCTTTTACGACCTTCTTCGTCTTTACCCGATTTAATACAAATGGCATCATCGCCAACATCAATTGTACAGCCGTCCACCAAAAAGTTTTTACAAGATTCAATATCCATTCCATCGCCATTATGGGCATACTCTGGATTTTTGATGGTTAAATTACGAAGTGTAAGGTTTTCGGACATCAATGGATGCAAACACCAAGCGGGCGAATTTTGGAAAGTAACGCCTTCAAGCAATACTTTTTTACATTTAGTGATTACCAACAAATTCGGGCGAAGGAAATCTTTCATATCAGCAAAACTTTGAAGTGATACGCCTTCTTTCAATAACATACTTCTATTTTCTACACTAGCTTTCATAAATTGTTCGCTAGGATACCACGTCAGTCCGTTTGCCTTCAAAACTCCTCCAGAAGCTTTCTTGGCATTCCATGCTGATTCAGTTAGTTGAGCTTTATTGACCGCACGCCAAACATCGCCACTTCCATCTATGATTCCTTGTCCAGTAATGGCTATATTTTCTTGATTGGTCGCCGAAATTGGCGATTGATTTCTTGCTGCACTTTTACCTTCATAACTTCCTTCAACCAATGGATATTGACTTTTATCTTCCGTAAATAAAAGTGTTGCGGCTTTTTTAATGTGTAAGTTCACATTGCTTTTTAGCACAATTGGGCCCGTCAACCACATGCCATTTGGCACAAGTACTACACCACCACCTTTCTTACTACAAGTAGTAATCGCCTCATTAATTGCCTGAGTATTTAAAGTAATTCCATCTGGTCTTGCTCCAAATGTGGTGACATTGAAAGTATCTTTGGCAAAAGTGGGTTGTACTATTTTGGGAAGATTTTTCCAGCTATAAGTAGGTGTTTTTTGTGCTATAAGATTATTATAAAACATTGCCGATGAAATGGCAATTAACAAAGAGATTCTTTTTTTCATGATGTTGTATTTTACGATATTGATAAAAATAATCAAAGTTTCAGGAAGTCGAGAGATGAAAACTGTGAGATTTTTAGCTTAGTAAGCTTCAATATTCAGTTAGCATATTGGATTTAGCAAACAAAATTTTATCTTTTTTTGTGCAATCGTTGCCGGCAACGTTGCCGAAAATGATTCTCTCAATTTAATGTTACAATTTGCCAGTTGATTATTTGTATTTAAAATGAATAGGCGGACTACTTCTTTGCTAGTGAATATTGAGACAAACGATTTTTGATTCAAAGATTCGTAATAACGCTTGTTTTAGTTTTTAGCGATAAAAGTCAAGATTAACTGCTTAACTTTGTCATCAAACATTCATCTTATAATGAAAAAAATATTCTTCTTTTTACTCCTGATTATTGGCTTCAATACTTCTGCTCAGGTACTTCGTAAAAGAGCGGTGAAACTAATGGGCAGTCGTTTTGATATTACGATTGTTGCCAATGATGCTTTATCAGCAGAAAATAACATTGATAGCGTAATTGCTGAAATCACTAGAATAGAAAACCTTATTTCCGACTGGAAAAGCGATACACAAGTATCGGAAGTAAACAGAAATGCAGGCATAAAACCCGTAAAAGTTGATGCAGAAGTATTTGCCTTGACGGAACGAGCGATTCATTTCTCGAAAATTACAGGAGGAGCTTTTGACATTAGTTTTGCGGCAATGGACAGAATTTGGAAATTCGACGGTTCAATGAAAGAAATGCCAAGCCCCGAAGCTATCAAAAAATCGGTGGAAAAAGTGGGTTACGAAAACATTGAATTAAACAAAGAAAACTCTACCATTTTCTTGAAACGCAAAGGCATGAAAATTGGCTTTGGAGCATTGGGCGAAGGCTATGCCGCCGACAGATGCCGAGAAATGATGTTGGCAAAAGGCATTAAAGCGGGCATCGTAAACGGTTCGGGAGATATGAGTATTTGGGGAAAACGTCCAGACGGAAAAGCGTGGTCGGTAGGCATTACCAATCCGATGAAGAAAGATACCATTTTTGCCATTATTCCTTTGGTAAAAAGTGCCGTAGTGACTTCGGGAAGTTATGAGAAATTTGTGATTTTCAATGGTAAACGATATGCACATATCATCAACCCAGTAACGGGCTATCCCGCCACGGGACTTTGTAGCGTAACCGTATTAGGCCCAAGTGCCGAAACCGCCAACGGTTTTAGTACTTCTATCATGGTTTTAGGCAAAAAAGCAGGCTTAAAACTCCTCAAAAAATATCCAGACTATCAAGCCATCTTAATCACCGACAAAGGCACAATTTTCTCGACACCCAATATTGATGTTTCAAAGTATCATGTGAAGGAGTAATATTACTGCTATTGCTCTTGTCTTCACGAGCAATTTATAGCCTTTGTTTGAGTAGTGCTAATTGTTCTACAGCTTGTCGATTTCATTTTCAGAAAGTCCTGTTAACTTAATAATGTCAGCCAGTGAAAGTCCCATTTGTTTTGCAGATTTCGCAACCTCAAATTTCCCTTCTAATTTCCCCTCATCAAAAGCGGTTTCAATTACGCCTTTTAAATCACGGTATATTTTTAGGCTGTTTTCATAGCTGTCCAAATCTGCTTGCCCGTATTTTGCAAGTTCAGCTTTTTCAAAAGCTTGGGTGAATACTTCATCTCTAAAGATTGTTGGAATGCTTTGAAAATCTTCTAAATGTTTGATGAAGTATAACCATTTATCCAAACGGGTTTTCAAATCGCTTTCTGTCTGCTTGAAATTGGGCATTTCAAGATAAATATAAGTTAGCTTATCGTAGAAAACCTTTCCGTATTCGTTTTTGAGCTTAATGGTATGAACTACCTCACTTTTTTCGGGTTCATTTTCGTAATCGTCAAAGGAAAAATCCAAAATTCCAACACAATAGACTGCTTTCAATTTATAATTCCATTCGCCCTTTTCCGCTTGTTCACGAATTGGAAAAGTTGAATAATAAATAGTTCTCTCTTTGAAGTAGTTTTGTTTCGCCTTCTGAAGTTCAACTATAAACTTCTCACCATTTTCATTTTCGCAATAAATATCATAAATGGCTTTTCTGTCGGCATCTGTTTGACCTAATTGCTCAGTGTTTTTGAAATTCAGGGCAACGATTTGGTTAGTTTGAGGCAAAAGAGCATTCAAAAAGTCGATAAGCAAAGGCTTACTGGCTTCTTCTCCGAAGATTTTCTTAAATCCAAAATCAGTAAATGGGTTTATATATTTTGCTCTCATTGTTTTGTATCTAAAACCTTTAGACAAATTTAATCAATTTTGTCGATGTTCGTTTGGTTATCCGAATTTTGTGCGGTTGTTACGGCGTTGGTTTATTTACATGTATTTTATTTATTCGTTCCAAGTTGAAAAACTTGAAACAGCGATGAACTGCCTTTATTGATTTTTAATTGCTTTGGTTATTCCTGTTACATATTCTCTTACTCCATTTGGAAGGTTTTGAAATTCCTTTTTTGCATTGTCATCAATTATTGTAATATCAGAAATCATTAAACAAGTAAGATAAATTGCAAGTTTTGTTATTGGGTTTACGTACTCATCAGGTATTGGTATTCCACGTGTTTGCTTAAAATGTTCAATTGATAAATAATTTGTATGAGAATGAGTAGAAGTGTATCTATAGGTATTTATAAATCCTTTTGTTTTACAAGTATGCTTAATTAAGTCAGTAATTTTTAAAGGTGTAATTTTTAAATTGTCATCAATTAGGAATCTCCAATTTGTTCTTGATTTATCTGGTTTATAAACCTTTTCTAATTCCAATTTTGGCAAAACATAGTAAAAATTACAGGCTTCAATTTTAGCAATAGTTTCAACTAATATTTTTTTATCTCTTTCCAATAGTTCTTTTGCTTTAGGAAAATCATTTTCTCCAATTTCAAACTTTTCTTTATCAAATAGACCATCAAGTTTCCATAGGAGAAATCTAAATTCTTCTTCTTCATCTGATTTTGATTCTATGAAAATATTATTGAAAGTAGCATAACTCTCCATCATTGTCTAGGTTAAACGCATTTAAATATTAAAGAGCATTTCGATTAGATATTGGTCATTCCAACCTGCCAATTTCCTTCTACTTTTAATGCTTTCTTTATC
>NZ_JACHKT010000012.1 GCF_014204325.1 Arcicella rosea | reverse complement strand
TAGCGATATGACAGATTACTTTTTTATCCCATTTTGAAGTAAATACAAAATTGTACTTTTTTAAGCAAATAAAAATCTTTTGCAAGATATGAGCTGTTAGCCTTGAGTTTTTCTTTTTATTTAAAAAACTAAATCTCATAGCTCAAGGCTCATAGCTCAATACTAAAAAACTCATTGCTCAAGGCTCACAGCTCAAGGCTAAAAAAATGAACACAAACGAAAAATTAATCCTTACTTTTTATGAAGCTTTTAAGGTAAAAGACTTCAAAACGATGGGAGATTGTTATCATCCCGAAGCGACTTTTAAAGACGAAGCCTTTGATTTGAAAGGGAAGGAAATTCCTGCCATGTGGCGAATGCTTTGTGGAGTAGGAGCAAGTACGATTGTAGAATTTTCGGGAGTAGAAGCGGATGAAAATACTGGCAAAGCTCATTGGGAAGCTTGGTACACTTTCTCGCAATCGGGCAATAAAGTACATAATATCATCGACGCAACTTTTACTTTTAAAGATGGAAAAATTATGACGCATCGTGATAAATTTAGCTTTTACCGCTGGTCGTCGCAATCCTTAGGAATGATTGGGAAACTCTTGGGTTGGACTCCCTTTTTGAAAAAACAAGTAAGAGAAAGAGCGATGGGGAACCTTAAAAAATTTATTGCCAAACATCCTGAATATCAATAAAATGGAAGAAGTAGTTGAACAATTAAGACTTAGAATTGATACTGTTGAAAAATACTTTTCAGCACATTCGGAAGCTGATTTAGCATTAAAAGCAAGTCCAGAAAAATGGTCTAAAAAAGAAGTATTAGGACATTTGATTGACTCCGCTCAAAGTAATATCCGCAGAATGGTCGTTGGACAATATGAAGAAAATGCTCATATCATTTACCGACAAAACGAATGGGTAAAAGCGGCTGATTATCAACATTATGATACAAAAGATTTAATTCAAATGTGGGTACTGTTGAATAAACATTTTTGTAGAGTATTGTTGAATTTACCCAAAGAAAATTACGAAACCATTACTAATTGGGGCAACGAAACTACGCCCATGTTGGGACAAGATTTGGTAACGCTTGAATTCGTAGCCAAAGATTATACTCGTCATCTCGACCACCACTTTTTGAGTTTGGAGTGAGGAGTTTGGAATGCTGAATACTGCTGGCATGAGTTCAATGGATGCCATAATGACTTTGTAAGATGTGTTTCTTCCTCACTCAAAGCGAATTTGCTTGGCTATTTTATCTTCAGATAACCTTTTCTTGTGTTAATTTTTTCTCCAGTTTACAAACTAAATATTGAATCTCAATCAGTAATGTTTCAGATGAATTACCGTTTAATAATTTTTTTAAAGAAATAGAATCGTGCCTATAAGTTATGTGCTGTTTTTTAGTGATATTGTAACATTAAGTATTATTTATAGTTGAAAAAAGAGGTTGATTGTAGAACTTTGCTATCAAATTTTGTATTTTTCGCTATTTATTTGATGAAATTATGAATAAAAATTCAGCAAATAAACCAAACACACAATAGGATTTATCATTAATTTATGAAGTACAAACTTAAAAATAAATATGTTGTAGGTGTGTTGTTAGCCGTTTTGGTATTGACAATTAATCAACTATTTATTCAATTTTGGTTAAACAAAAAGCATGAAAGTACAAAAAATATTCATTTATCTGTTCAGCAGATTGTACTAAGCCAACAGTTAAATCTTGAATTCATAAAATTATTAAATCAAGAACTAAGCCAAAAAGACCTTGAGAAAACTTTTAAAGATTGGCAAACTATACATTTTTCATTATTGAATGGCGATAAATCTTTAGGAGTGAATGCTGTTCAAAACTTGGATGCAAGATTGGGACTACTTACAAGTAACAGAAATGTTGCATTGATTAAACATTATCTGAAACCAAACTTTAAAATTGATTTAAAAAGGATTCAAGCAATCAGCGAAAACCAAGCTAGTTTTCTTGTCAAAATGAATCAGGTTATAAAAATACTTGAAGAGGAGCAAGATAAAGACCAGCAATTCGTCATAATGATGGAAATACTTTTAGCTATTCTTTCGGTTTTTATCATTGCAGCCGAAGTAATCTACGTTTTTCAACCCATCGAAAAAGAACTCCTTAAAACAATTGATGAACTAGAAAGCTCTGAAAGTAAATTGTTGGCCATCCTAGATAGTTCTACAGATTCTAATATTTTTATAAGTCCAGACCTAAAGATTGTTAATTTTAATAAATCAGCGCAAGAAGATGTTTTGAAATATCATAACAAACAGCTTACAGTTGGGGATGATTTCAGACCTTTCATCGCATCGAGTACAAAAGAGGCATTTTATGCTTTTTTCAATGAAGCCCTCAATGGAAAAATCACTGTTAAAGAAACTGAAGTAATTGCTAATGGACAATCAGTTTGGTTCAAAATTCGCTTTTTCCCTGTTTATGATTCACATTCAAAAATCATAGGTGTTACTTTCAACGCCACAAGTATTGATGAAGTAAAAAAAGCTGAGCTCAAAAGCAATGAACAAGTAGCACTTTTGAAGAGAATTGCTTGGGAACAATCACACTTGGTAAGAAATCCGCTTTCAAATATTTTAGGATTTACCAAAATTATATTAGACAAAGATTATCAAATCACCGAAGAGGAACGTAATGCTTTTATAGAACAACTAGGCGAGGAGGCTCAAAAACTCGATAAAGTTGTCAAAGAGATTGTCCGTGAAGCCTATTATGTTTACAACAAATAGATTTGTAAAATTAAGATTCAAGGAAAAACAAAAAAATAATTCTACACATTTACAACTTTTCAATCAAGTTTGCCGTCTATTGTTGAATTCACTTTATTTTTTAAGTGATGTTTTTTAACAATGGATTACCTTAAAAGTTTATCCTCTTAATCTTTCAAAATCTATCATGAAAAAGTATTCATTAGTACTAATGGCAATGTTCGCATTTGCCCTCGTTTTTAGTTCCTGTCAAAATAATGAGTTAGAAGAGCTTGAAAATCCTGACGACAGTATCAATACCAACGTACCTTCCGATAGTGTTTTTGGAGTAATCGTCAATGTGAAAATGGAAGTCGGAACAATAGTTTACGACAGTGCTTCAACTAATATCACACTTACTTCTTGGGACAAAAACAATGTTGTTCACCAAAAAGAAATAAGTATTAGTACAGCAAATAACAAAGTGTATTTGGTGAAAACACATCAGAAATTCCAGTTTAAATTTCAGAAATGGGGAATTACTCAACAACTAACCTTTACAAAAGAGCAAATCAAAGAAGGTGATGTAATTAGTTTTGGAGGAAAAAGTAACCAAAAACAATTAAATTCCGAAGAAAGCTTTATGGAAGCTGGCGGTGTATCAAGACCTTATTCAAAAGTAAATTATCAGTACAACGAAAATGGTTTGGTGAAACAAATAGACTATTTTCAGGCAGAAACCTCGACGGATGTCTTGAAGTTTTCTTTCAAAATGGTTTATAGTTATGAAGCAGGGTTGTTGAAAAAAGTAGATTACTCTGATGCCGAAAACAAATCTTTTGGTACTTCAACACTTACTTATAATTCAAATGGAAAAGTGGCTGCTATCCAAGAAACCAAAAATGGACAAACCGTTAACGCTACTTTTAAGTATGCAATAACAAATAATGTAGAAAATATCATGGCTGAATATACTTTCGATAATGGTAACAAGATGAACTATACTATCAAATACAAAAATGGAAACATTGTTGAAGATGTCGCAACGGGGTCATCAGGTGCAGAAAGCGGAAAGTATGAGTATGATTCAAATATCAATCCTTATGCACAAATGAACTTATACAGTTTGTTCTTGACAAACCTTTCAAAAAACAATAATATCAAACTAGATAAAGTATTTTCTGGAAGTATTCCTTCGAATGTTCCTTACAAGTTCGAGTATAAATACGATGCCAATGGGTATCCGACAGAATTTGAAAAAAGTTTTAAAACTTATACCAGTAATGCACATTTGTTCAAGATTAAAACGCTTTACAAATATTAATAAAATTTATAATTTCAGAAGCCTTCGCCCTAAGCGGAGGCTTTTTTTATGAGCTTAACCTATCAACTTTGAGCCAAAGATTATTCCTCTTAGCGAAAACTCTTTCTAGGAGTAGATTTTTATCGTGCATAATTTGTAAATTGAAATTTCATCAAATACTTAAAATCAAATTTTCATCGAAATGAAAAAAACTACCTTTATTTTATTTATACTCATTGGTTTTCAAGTATCTGCTCAGAAAATCATTCAGCGTGATCCAGTTATCGAACAATTGGTTTCAGAAGTAAATGCTGATAGTTTGAAATCACACATTAATAAATTAGTGAGTTTTGGTACACGTCATACTCTAAGTACAGCTACCGACAAAAAAAGAGGAATTGGTGCGGCTAGAAATTGGGTTTTGAGTCGTTTTCAGGAATTTGCCAAGCAATCTGAAGGCAGAATGACTGCCAAAATAGATTCTTGGGTATTGAAACCAGATGGAAAACGTGTGGATAAAGACCAAGACATGGGCAACGTCATGGGAATTTTGAAAGGAACAGACCCAAATGATGATAGATTTTTTTTAGTGTCTGGACATATTGATAGCCGAGTTTCAAATGTGATGAATAGAGAATCGGATGCACCAGGTGCAAACGACGACGGTTCTGGAACTGCGACTGTGATTGAATTAGCAAGAGTAATGGCTAAAGCAAAATTTTCTGCGACTATTATTTTCTTGGTGGTAAGTGGTGAAGAACAAGGGCTTTTAGGGGCTGATTATTTAGCACAAAAAGCTTTAGACGAAAAGTGGAATATAGAAGCCATCATGAATAATGATATTGTTGGCTCAAATAATAGCCACGATACTCGAATTATAGATAATACTCGTGTCAGAATTTTCAGTGAAGGTTTACCCGCTTTTGAATTAGATAAAAAAGCAGGAAGTATCCGAAACTTAGGACAGGAGAATGACGGAAAGGCTCGTCAGTTGGCTCGATATGCCAAAGAAGTTGGCGAACGTTATGTTGATAATTTAGAAGTAGTAATGGTGTATCGCAATGATAGATTTTTGCGTGGAGGTGACCACACTCCATTCGTTAATCGTGGTTTTGCAGCGGTAAGAGTAACCGAAATGAACGAAAACTTCGAACATCAGCATCAAGATTTACGTACAGAAAAAGGAATTCAATACGGAGATTTTCCAGAATTTATGGATTTTGAATACTTGAGAAAAAATACAGCCATGAACTTAGCAACACTTTCAAATTTAGCGAAAGCACCTGCAACAGTTCAGAACTTGACGGTTGACACTAAAAATTTGACAAATTCAACAACGCTTTTCTGGCAAGCACCAAAATCTGGAAAAGTAAAAGGTTATTATGTATTGATTCGTGAAACATATCAGCCTTTCTGGCAAAAGAAAATATTCACAACCAAAAATGGCATTAATTTACCTTATTCAAAAGATAATTACTTCTTTGCCGTTCAGGCAGTTGGGGAAGATGGTAACGAAAGTTTGCCGGTACTTCCAAAAGTCGGAATGTAATTAGAAACCACCGAGTACAAATAAGGCTATTTTATCAAGAGGTAAGATAGCCTTTTGTGTTTTAACAAATACTCATTTTAAGGTTGGTTTGGTTGAAATTGGGCAATTCTCTTCCTAAAAATTTAATCTCACCTCAAATTCGGTCATTTTATACTGATCATTAATTAAGCTTTTCATAGAATAGTTTTTTGGTACTATCCATTAATATTTAACCTTTTAAATTATTTACGGAAATGAAAAGCAAAAAAGAAAAAACGCTTACTAAACTTGAAAAGAACGGAGGAGAGCAACCCAACAAAGTAATTGTAAAGAAAGAAGAAAAAACTTGGGATGGTCCACTTGGTGAAGCCCTTCGCCAAGCAGAGTCTTCTCAAAGATATGCTCCACCAGAAGCTATTCCTAGAACTGAAACAATAGAGACGGGTAATCAAAACCCTTTGGGTAATCCAGATGAAATTAATCCACAAACACAAAAGCCAACAGTCATTCAGCAACCAGTTTCAAATGAAGAAGAAGAGCTTAGTTCAGAAGAAATTCAAAAACGAAGTGCAGAGCATTCTGAAAAAAACAATGTAAGCGACAAACGTGGTTATAATGAATTGAAAGTGAAAAAAAGTTAGTAGTACAAAAAATCTAAATCTATAAATACTTACTTTATTTCCCAATCACAATAATGAATGATTTAATTGTTTTTTAACTTTTCTAAGAAGTAATATTGATTTTTGATATAATGATAGAACCTTTCAAAGATTCAATGTAATTTCAAAGGATAAATTTGAAATTTATGCCAATTGTAAAACACGCTGATTATCAAGCTCCTTTTTGGCTACCGAATGGTCACCTCCAAACCATCTTTCCATCAGTTTTTCGTAAAATTAAAACTGTAAAATATCTGCGTGAAAGAATTACGACTCCCGACAACGATTTTTTGGATTTAGATTGGGCAAAAGCAAATACTCAGTTTTCTGAAAATAATAAAAAGCTTGTCGTTTTATCACATGGTTTAGAAGGCGATTCTACTCGACAATACATTACTGGAATGGTTCAACTTTTTACTCAGCATGGTTTTGATTGTTTGGCTTGGAATTTTAGAAGTTGTTCTGGAGAATTGAATAGAACTACAAGATTTTATCATTCTGGTGCTACCGATGACCTCGACTGGGTAATAAAACACGCTATTTTAAAAGATTATCAAGAGATTTATTTAGTAGGTTTTAGCTTAGGTGGAAACCTAACGTTGAAATATTTGGGCGAACAATCAGAAAATCTGTCTTCAAAAATCAAGAAAGCAGTTACATTTTCTGTACCTTTGCACCTCTCAAGCAGTAGTCAGACAATCGGGTGGCTTTATACCAAACGATTCAATGATTCCTTGAAAAAGAAAATTTTGGCAAAAGCAAAACTTTTTCCAGAGCAAATACAAACTTCAAACATCTCGAAAATCAAAACGTTAAAGGATTTCGATGATTGTTACACTTCACAACTACATGGTTTCCAAGATGCAGAAGACTATTACGAACGTAATAGTTCCTTATACTTCTTGGACAAAATCCAGATTCCAACGTTAATTATTAATGCTCTGAATGACCCTTTTTTATCAAAGGCATGTTTCCCTTTTGAAAAAGTAAATGCTTTAGACAACGTATTTTTCCAAGCCCCTGAAAACGGTGGACACTGTGGATTTTACCAAGATAATTATCAAGGAATATTATGGTCTGAAAAAAGAGCTTTAGCGTGGATAAGTAATAATTAGATTTAAAACAATCAAGATAAACTACCTCAAATCGGTAGTTAAGGACAATATGAGTACCAAAACAGTCGAACAAAAAATAAATTACGTCATTGATTTTGACAGTACCTTCACAAAAGTGGAAGGATTAGATGAATTAGCTGCAATTGCTTTGACTGGTCATAAAGACCATGATAAAATTGTAGGTGAAATTAAAGCCATTACTGATAAAGGCATGGCTGGCGAAATCGGTTTTGCAGAATCCTTGAAAGCAAGAGTAGCTCTTTTACCTGCTAATAGCGACCATGTAGCTACTTTGATTGAATTCTTGAAAGGAAAAATCTCCAATTCATTCCTTAGAAACGAAACATTTATTCGTGAAAACGCTGCCAATATTTATATCGTTTCTTCTGGATTCAAAGATTTTATCGTGCCAGTGGCTACTGGAATGGGTATTTTAGCAGAAAATGTTTTTGCCAATACTTTTACTTACGATGCTGAAGGAAATATTACGGGTTATGATACCAACAATCTTTTATCGCAAGATAAAGGTAAAGTAAAGTTGTTGGAAGACTTGAAATTTGACGGCGAAGTTTATGCCATTGGCGATGGTTACACCGACTACGAAATGCGTGAAGCTGGTTTAGCATCTAAATTTTTCGCTTTTACTGAAAATGTAGAACGCCAAAAAGTAACCGACAAAGCCGACGAAGTAGTGGCTTCTTTCGATGAATTTTTATACATCAATGGCTTGACTCGTTCGCAGTCTTATCCAAAATCTAAAATTAAAGTACTTTTATTAGAAAATGTTCACCCTAAAGCTGTGGAGGCTTTTAAAATGGAAGGTTTTCAAGTAGAATTATTGAAAGGTGCTTTGGATGAAGATGAATTAATCGAGAAAATCAAAGGCGTTTCAATTTTAGGTTTACGTTCTAAAACAAACTTAACTAAAAGAGTATTAGAGCATCCAAATGCTAGTCGTTTGATGACGGTGGGAGCTTTTTGTATTGGAACTAACCAAATTAATTTGGATGAATGCGAGCGTCGTGGTATCGCCGTTTTCAATGCTCCATATTCAAATACACGTTCAGTCGTTGAAATGGCGATTGGCGAAATGATTATTCTTACTCGTGATTTGTTGACGAAATCAAACAAAATGCACGAAGGTATTTGGGATAAATCAGCTAAAAATTCTTACGAAATCAGAGGTAAAAAATTAGGTTTGGTAGGTTATGGAAGTATCGGTACTCAGCTTTCGGTAATTGCCGAAGCGATGGGTATGCAAGTGTATTTCTATGATGCGGTTGATAAATTAGCGTTAGGAAATGCTAAAAAATGTAAGACTTTAGAAGAGCTTTTAAATATTTCAGATTTTATTTCAATGCACGTGGATGGTCGCAAAACCAATGCGAACATTATCGGTGAGAAGGAATTTGAAATGATGAAAGACAATGTAATTTTCATTAACCTTTCTCGTGGACATGTAGTGGAAATTCCAGCTTTAGTAAATGCCTTGAAATCTGGCAAAGTGTGGGGTGCAGCCGTGGACGTTTTCCCTTACGAACCAAAAACAAACGACGAAGAGTTTATCAACGAATTGCGTGGTTTGCCAAGAGTAATTCTTACACCACACGTTGGAGGTTCAACAGAAGAAGCTCAGGCAAACATCGGTGAATTTGTGCCAAGCAAATTATTGCAGTTTATGAACAACGGTAGTACTTATGGCTCTGTAAACTTCCCAGAATTGCAATTGCCAGCTTTAGAAAACGCACACCGTTTATTGCATATTCACCAAAACGTACCGGGAATTTTGGCGAAAATCAATAACATTTTTGCCAAATACAACGTCAATATTCAAGGACAATATTTGAAAACAACTACCGAAATTGGTTATGTAATTACAGATATTTCAAAAGAATACGCCGACGAAATCATCCAAGAATTAAAAGGGATTGATAATACGATTAAGTTTAGAATGTTGTATTAAGATTCTGAAAACAGCTTATATTTGTGCCACGTAAGTGGCACAAATTATTTATACCCATCAATAAAGCATGATTAAGAAAATAACGATTCAAAATTTCTTTAGCTTTGGCACTGAACAAACCATCGAGTTGAATGCTGATACCAATGTTCTTGTAGGAATCAACGGAACAGGGAAATCAAATTTCATCAAGGCGATACGTTTGTTGAAGGCAAGTATTGAAGGAGATTTTGAAAAACTATTTTCGCAGAGATGGGGAGCATTTGATGGAGTAGCAAATTTTATTAACGCTGATACAAGTGAGATAAATATAGCCTATGTTTTTTCCCAAGAGTCGATAAATAGGAATGCAGTTATAAGAAATGTCGATAGTGATATTTTTTATAAGATAGATATTCAAAGACAAGTTCGAGGATATAAAGTTCAAGAGAGTATCCTCGAAAATGAATATATTTTAATGAAGCGAGAGGATGGTGATAAATGGTCTAATAATAAAGAGTATGATATTTTCATGTGCATTCTTGCTATTGTACATAAGCTTACTGTTCATGACTATTTCGATACATCCTTTGAAAGCCCCATTCGTCAATTATCACCTTACTATTCAGAAGAGAATCTTTTAAGTGACGGCAAAAATCTGACAGCTTTATTGAGTTATTTGAATGGGAATTCTGTTAAAGCTTTTGATAAACTTGTAGAAGAGTTTAAAAATATAAACCCAAATTTCAGAGAACTCGTTTTTACTACACCAGTTGCGGGAAAAAGCTTACTTTCGTTAAAAGAGAAAAATTTAGATAGATCCATCACCATTGAACATATTTCTGATGGAACGTTACGATACTTATTATTACTTTCTATTTTTTATAATCCTAAAAGAGGAAGCGTAGTTTGTCTTGATGAACCAGAAATGGGTTTACACCCTGATATGATTTATGGTATTTCAAGAGGCATTAAGTATGCTGCTCAAAACGGTACACAAATGATTATTGCTACACATTCGCCTTTGTTATTAAATGATTTTGAATTAGAAGATTTAATGATTTTTGAGAAGAATGAAGCGAATGAGACGATTGTAAAAAAGGTTTCAGAAGAAGATTTTCCAGATTGGGAAGGAGAGTTTTTAGCTGGACAAATGTGGCTAAGAGGTCAAATTGGAGGAAAACGATGGTAGAAGTAAGCATTTTATTAGAAGGTGGCGTTCATCCTAATAGTAATGCCAGTGCCGATACTTTTGATAATAGTGAAAAACTTCGTGAGAGTTTTCATCAATTATTATCTGCTGGTTTAGACAATACTGATAATATAAGTATTGAAATTGATACCAAGGCTTCTTATACCAGTGTTTTAAAAGCAATCAAATCTGAAAAAAGAGTAAGCTCAAATACTTTAGCTCTTTTGGATTTAGATGGAGATGAAAGCCAAAGAGATACTCTAATCAAACAATATGAATTGGATGAGTATAGGGAATCTGTATTTTTTATGATTCAAGCGATGGAAGGATGGATACTTTCTCAACCAGAGGCTATTGAGTGTACTTTTCAACAATACGAAAGAATCATTCAAAGTCCGATGGCTGAGTTTTCGTTGATTCAAAACGTAAAACCTGAGAGTATTGAAAGTCCAGATAAAGTACTGAATTCACTCTTACAGGAATTTTTTCAATATGAAAAAGGAGGAAAGATAAAGAAAGTCAAATACGGAAAATTGAAAAACTCTTATCTTTTGATAGAGCAACTTGATATTAATGAGTTAAGAAGGCAATTTGCTGATGTCAATAATTTACTGAACAAGATTAAAGATTTAACCATACATGCGTAAAACATACTTCACCCCCGGCCCGGCCGAATTATTTCCTACAGTAGAACAACATTATAGAGATGCTTTTGAGCTTCAATTAGGCTCAATCTCGCACCGTTCTGCTCAGTTTCGTAGTATTTATCAACATACAGTTGAGCAATTGCGTATTTTGATGGACATTCCCGAATCAAATGGTATTTTCTTTACAGGTTCTGCTACTGAAATTTGGGAACGTATTATTCAAAATACAGTCGAACACGAAAGCTTTCACTTGGTCAATGGTTCTTTTTCTAAGAAATTTTACGATTTCTCGAAAGAACTCAACAAGTATGCTCATCAATACGAAAAACCTTTTGGTGAAGGTTTTGATTATGCCGAAATTACTGTTCCAGAGTATTCAGAATTGATTTGTACTACTGCCAACGAAACGTCGTCGGGTGTACAGATGCGTCCTGCTGAAATTCATAAATTGAAACGTGCCAATAAAGATAAATTTGTGGCGGTTGACATGGTTTCTTCTGCTCCGTATCCAGATTTAGATTTCAATACCATTGATACTGCTTTCTTTTCCGTACAAAAATCGTTTGGAATGCCAGCAGGTTTAGGCTGTTGGATTGCCAATCCTGCGATGTTGGAAAAGTCAAACCGCATGAAAACGCACGAAAATCAAATCGGTACTTATCATAGTTTGCCTTCTTTATTCAAAAATTTTGAGAAATTTGAAACGCCTGAAACACCAAACGTAATGGCGATTTATGTGTTAGGTAAAGTAGCCGAAGACATGAATAAAATCGGTATCGAAACGATTAGAAAAGAGACAGAAAGAAAAGCAAAACTATTATACAGCTTTGCTGAAAAATCAGACTTTTTAGAGATTTTTGTAAAAAATCCAGAACATCGTTCGCAGACCGTTGTGGTAGTAAATGTAGTTGGAAGGTCGGCAGCAGATATTATCAAACAAGTACAAGCAGATGCTAATTTAGTCATAGGCTCAGGTTATGGCGACTTTAAAGCTTCTCAACTACGCATTGCTAATTTCGCCGCAGTGAATGTTGAGCAAGTAGAAGCCTTGATTGAAGTCATGAAAAAATAAAGAGTTATTGCCTTAAAGTCTTTGAATTTTAATCATTCAAAGACTTTATTTTTTGTTAGTTAAACAACAAATACCTTTCTAATCAACATCGTTATTAATCAAACCTTTTAATACTATTATTCAATGGATTCAGTTGCTCAGAATTATACTTTTCGTTGGGGAATTATCGGTTGTGGGAAAATAGCCGAGAAATTTGCAGATGATTTAAACATTTATGTGCCTAATGCTACTTTGCATGCTGTGGCTTCTCGTGATTTAGCCAAAGCAAAAGATTTTGCTGAAAAATATAAGGCTACTCATGCTTTCGGAAGTTATGAAGAAATGATACAAAGTGGCTTAATTGATGTAGTTTATATCGCCACACCCCATGCACAACATCATGAAAATACTTTGATGTGTTTGGAAGCAGGAGTGCCCGTTTTGTGTGAAAAAGCTTTTGCCATCAATACACAAATGGTTCAAGAGATGATTGCGAAATCTCAAGAGAAAAATCTTTTCTTGATGGAAGCTATCTGGACAAGATTTCATCCTGCTATCAATCAAGTTGAAGCAATTATCAAAGCAGGAACAATTGGTGAAATCAAGCACATTGCGGCTGATTTCGGTTTCTTGGCACAATATGATGAAAACGCACGTCTTTTCAATCCAGCACTTACGGGTGGTTCTTTGTATGATATTGGCATCTATCCTTTGTTTATCAGTAAATTATTATTGGGTAAACCTTCTGAAGTAAAAGCTGTAGCTACTTTTGCACCAACGGGTGTTGATATGAATTGTGCAGTAGCTTTAGCTTTCCCGAGCGGTGCTACAGCTTCTTTATACTCAACTTTAGCGGCTGAAACAGAAACTACTTGTATTATTTACGGTACTAAAGGAAAGATTGCTATTTCTGGTCGTTTCCATGAAACCTTTAGCTTTACTTTGAAATTAGCTGGCGAAGAGCCTCAGGTATTTCAAACAGAAAGAAATGGTTATGGATACAGTTATGAAGCCATTGATGTACAACGTTGTTTAACAGAAGGAAGAATTGAAAACGATAGACTTCCTTTACAATTTAGTTTAGAATTGATGGAATTGATGTGCGAAATCAGAAGTCAGATTGGACTAAAATATCCTCAAGAAGCTTAACACTTCGTTTTATCATATTTATACGTCAGGTGACATTTCAAATTTTAATGTCAAATAAAAGCGGTCGGAAAACTAATTTCGACCGCTTTTTTATGATTGATGGACAATGAATTCCTACTGTTTGAGCGAAGCGAGTTTAGGAATTCTTGATTTTCTTTTGTTACTTTTCTTTTATCAAGAAAAGAAAAGTAAGGACAAGACAATAATGACTACAAAATCTTTGAAATTGTCTAATAGCTTACTACTTTAAGAGAAAATTTGGAATAATTCATGTTTCATTTCCACCAAATACAACATAAAATGGGATTATTAAGAAATATTTTCGGCCCAAGTAAGGAAGAAATCTGGGTACAATTAGAGCAAGAAATCAATGCACAATTTATCTTGAAAAAGAGTTTTCTGGTAGATGATTCTAAAGTAGTACTGGAACATAAAAATTGGACAATCGTACTGGATGTCTTTCATCGTTCTACAGGCAAAAGCACGATACCCTATACCAGAATGCGTTGTGCTTATGTAAACAAAGATGATTTTAGGTTTGAGATTTTCAAAGAAGGTTTTTTTGCAACAATCGGGAAGTACTTTGGTATGGAAGATATTGAAATAGAAGATAAAATCTTTGACGATACTTTTGTGTTAAAAAGTAAGAATCCTGAGAAAATAAAGACTTTGTTCAAGGATGAAGACATCAAAAATGATTTTCTGGCATTGTCTAGTTTATCTCAATTTCAAGTAAAAGTTAAAGACGATGAAGGTTATTTTGGACAACATTTTCCTGAAGGCGTTGATGAGTTATATTTAGAAGTTGTGGGTGTACTTAAGGATTTAGAGAAGTTAAAAATCATGTTTAAACTCTTTTCCGAGATTATGGATAGACTTTGCGAAATCGGTTCAGCCTATGAAACTCGCCCTGAAATTGATTTACAACAGCAATCTATCTTCATTAAATCTAAGTAAGTTTAAATGAAGATTACCAATCTGTTTTCTACTATTTTTCACCCTTGAAAAAAATATTTGTAAGGGTGAAAAAAACATTTTCACCCCTGAAAAACTATTTAGTAGGGTAGAAATAAATATTTTCACCCCTGAAAAAATATTTTGTAGGGTAGAAATAAATATTTTAACCCTTGAAAAAGTATTTTGTAAGGTAGAAAAATATATTTTCACCCCTGAAAAAATATTTTGTAGGGTAGAAATAAATATTTTCACCCTTGAAAAATTATTTTGTAGGGTAGAAATAAATATTTTCACCCCTGAAAAACTATTTTGTAAGGTAGAAAAATATATTTTCACCCTTGAAAATATTGTGTTAAAGGGCTTTTTGTAATAAATAATGAAAGACCCAAATTCAAGAAAGAGTAGAGCATTTTGTCAACAGGAGATATTCCCTAAACCTTAATCTTCTCTGAAATTTTGTAGATGTCAAAGGCTACTTTTTGAAGGTCGATGAATTGTTCGGCGATGAGAATGGCGTCGTCATCCTCTTTAAAAATATGTTTAAGGGGAAGAATTTTCAATTCAACTCCAGCAGTATTCTCATTTTTTATCAAGGTCATCATAGCTTCATTCAAAAGCTTTTCGCTGTTGGATGCTATTTCTTTTAGCCATTCAATGGCAGGAATTTCTTCTTTGTGTTCCATTATATACAATGCCAATGTTGCTACATAAGAAGACATTAAATGATTTAATACCGAAAATTTATGGATTTCTTTGATACTAAGCTGTTTACTTTTGGGTTCAGAAAACATTCTTTGAAATGCCGAAGCTAAATTGGCACTGCGAACATATACTTCTTTTCGGATAATTTTATAGGGAATCTTATCATATTGTTGTCCGAAATAGTAAGTAGAAACTTGGTGATAGTATGCCAAATTTGCCTCAATCATTTCAACCAAAACAGTCTTGAGTTTTTGATGTTCCCAACTTGGTAAAAATACGTGACTAGCCACAAAAGCGATGCTTCCGCCGATAATGGTATCATATACTCTTTCAATAAAAATGGCTCTGCTTCCCATTCCTAAAAAATCATAGAGTATTAAAATAAAGGGCGTCATAAACAATACGCTGACTACATAATTTTTCCGTTGGAAACTGTAAGCTCCCAACATACAAATCAATAAAATAGCAAAAAGAGCTTTGCCGTCTTCCACCCAAGAGAGAATACTCATGCCGACGATTGCCCCGATAATTGTTCCAATCAAACGGTGATAATTTCTTTCTTTGGTTAAACTGAAAGCTGGCTTCATAATCACCATGATGGTCAACAAAATCCAGTTGCTGTGCAAGAAATTATAAGATTGAGCTATGATAAAGCCAATTAGCATCACAACCGATACTCTGATGGCATGGCGGAAAATCTCTGATTTTAAAGCAAGATTCTCTCTGAATAAACTGAATTCATATTCTTCATGAGAGATAAAATAAGCAGATTGTGTTTGACTTTTAGTCAATTTTCTCGCTTTCCTGTCTTTAAAATATCCGTTAATCTTCTTGATTCTATTGAAGATATTTTCAACATTTACTTCAATGTTATTCAAAGCTTGTACGCCACTTTCTTTAAATTCATTACCATAATCTCCTCTTTCTAAGGCTTCAATCTCAAGTTTTAAATCTCTGATTTCACGAGGTAATCTTAAAGAAAGCTGAGGTTTAGTATCTGCCTTCAAAGCATAGCCTACTTCTTCAAGTTGGTCGGATAATTGCAATAAAACTACTTCAAACTGTTTTAAAATGCCTATTTCATCAAATTGTTTATGTAAAGTTTTGTAACTATAAAAAGTTGACATGATTTGTTCAAACAAATCCATTACATCTACAAAAACAATGACCAAGAAACGTCCTTGTTGTGTTGATTCACGAACGATTTCTCTACTTTTAAAAAGTAAATCACGAACGGCATTTTGTTTTTCATTGACCAAAACTTGGCATTCTAGCAGTTTTTTATAGTTTTCGTCGTAATCCATTCCTTCTTTATAAAAACCCGCTTTGATTCGCATGAAATGGGCAACTTCAATCACACAATCGCCCAAAGACTGTTGTGCCAAGCGATAAGGCATGATTTTATACAAAGAAATGCTGAGTGCAGAATACCATAAACCACCACCAATGATATAAAGTGTATAGAGTAAAATTTCAGAAAAAGAGCGAATATCCCCGATTCCTAAAGTCATTACCAATAAAGCTGCTGTACCAATTGAAGCAATACGGTTGCCATACACGTAAAGCATTGAAAACAGAAAACTGAAGACAAGGATTAAAATGCCAAGAAAATAAACAGAAGCATTGGCAAAGCCAGTTAACAAAGAAACAACCGAAACCACTAAGGTTGTAACCAACATCGCATTTCGACGATGCGTAATTGGCCCAGGCGTATCGGCAATACTTGCACATAAAGCACCCAAAGAAACCGTAATGCCTGTTTGTAATAAACCAAACTGAGATAAAATTAAACTTGGAATCACTGCACCAAAAGTAATCCTGAGCCCATCACCGAAGTAAGAACTCAAGACAAAATTCTTGATTTCGTTGGTCGTTTGTTGTGTTTTTGAGGTCATGTTTTTTACTTAATGAGTGATTTAGCAAGTGGTGAATGATGGAATGAATAGTAAGAATTTTAATCTTTTAAAAAGCAATACAGATTAAGTCTTTTCTTTTATTTTTCATACAACCTTTCTAAACTCTAACAATCAGTTTCTGTAAAAATAGATAAAATATTCAAGATTCTACGACGAAGATTGCCACTTCAATTTTCATTATGAACAAGATTCGATATATTGCTCTAAAAATGATAACCTCTCTTCCTAAAAGACTATGTTAAAGAAATCACTGATACTTTGTTGCTTCATTATATTTAAGTTTGTTTTACAATCAACATTAATTGATGCTGGTTATGATTTACACAGAGATGAATATTTACATCTCGACCAAGCTCGTCATTTAGCTTGGGGGTATTTATCTGTTCCGCCTGTTACTTCATGGTTTTCTTATATTATTCTCTTGTTAGGGAATGGTATATTTTGGGTGAAGTTTTTCCCTGCACTTTTTGGAGTATTAACGATGATTGTCGTTTGGAAAGCCATCGAAGCACTTAATGGAGGAATTTTTGCCTTGATTTTAGGAGCAACAGCCGTTACGCTTTCTGTGATTTTACGGATTAATACACTTTTTCAACCCAATTCTTTAGATATACTTTGTTGGACATTCCTGTATTTCAGCATCTTAAAATACTTCAAAACACAACAAAATAAATGGTTGTGGATAGCAGGAATTACTTTCGCTTTTGGCTTTTTGAATAAGTACAATATCGTCTTTTTATTGCTAGGAATATTGCCAGCATTGCTGATAAGTCCACAGCGAAAAGTCTTCAAAAATCCACATTTGTATTTGACTATTCTTGGAACGTTTTTGTTGATACTTCCGAATCTGATTTGGCAATACGAAAACAATTTTCCTGTGATTCATCACATGGCATTACTCAAAAAGTATCAATTAGTGAATGTAAAAAGAGCAGATTTTCTGAAAGAACAAATACTCTTTTTTGTATCGTCTTTCTTTGTGCTAATTGCTTCATTCATTTCATTTTTTAAGTATAAAGCTTTTAAGGAGTATCGTTTCTTCTTTTGGGCTTTTGTATTTTCCCTTTTCATTTTCGTGTATTTACAAGCAAAAGCCTATTATGCTATTGGTTTGTATCCGATTTTATTAGCTTTCGGTTCGGTTTATCTGGAAAGTATTTTAAAAGAAGGCTGGACAATTTACCTTCGTCCCCTAGCGATTTTATTGATAATCGTTCTTTTTTTACCGATGATGAAAATTGCTTTTCCGAATTATAGCCCAAAAGAAATACAACAGAGAACTGAGTTATACAAAAAGTTTGATTTGTTAAGATGGGAAGATGGAAAAGACCATACAATTCCGCAAGACTTTGCCGATATGTTGGGTTGGAAAGAGTTAGCCCAAAAAGTAGATAGCGTTTATGCTGGTATTGAAGACAAAGAAAGCACTTTAGTACTTTGTGATAATTACGGACAAGCGGGGGCTATCAATTATTATTCAGCTTTTAAACATATTAATGCTGTTACGGTAAATGCTGATTATATCAATTGGTTTCCGCCACTTGGTAAAACAGCAATCAAAAACATCATTTTGATACAGTATTGGGATGATGACGATAAAAATCGTGAAAAAGAAAGACCGCTTTTTCAATCAGTGGCTTTAACGGGGAAAGTTGAAAATCCTTTTGCCAGAGAATATCAAACAAGTATTTATTTATTAAAAGGAGCAAAAGTGCCGATTGAACATTTTCTGATAGAAGATATTGAGGAAGAAATGAAAGATTGGAGATAAAGTATTTTCATTATCTCCAATCTGTAGCTCAATTATTCTTGAACAGTAACCGCCATCAAACCAATAATTACATCATTGCAGAGTGAAATTACTTGGATAGATTTGATTGGTTTAGGAAGAATGGAGAATTGATAAACATTGGCAGCACCGCCATCAATTACCATATTGCTAAAGCCTTTGATACTTGTATGTTTGGCGGATTCTTTCACGAATTCGCCTGATTTTAATAATAAACGTGTTGGTCGTGCTGACTGAGCGTATTGAAAAGCTTTTCCATCATAAAAATAATCTTGCTCGATTGGCCACCAATTGTTTGGATTATGTAATTCAAAAGTAGTTTGTTCGCCACTTTCATATCGAATCACAATTTTTCCATTCACCATTTGGCTTTGCATTGGGTTGGTTGTTCCAGCCATTAACAGGTGCATATTTTTACCTTGAACTTTTTCTTTAGGAAGAATCAGCAAAGTATCTGGAAAATTATCCCATTTACTTGCAAAAGCGATATTTGTTTGGTTGCTATCAGTAGGAGTAGCAAATGGAATTTGCTGATAATGAATGAGACCATTTTGTTGCTTTGCTTTCTGGCGAAGTCCAGCATCATCAATGTTCGCATCTGTCAAAGGATAACACCAATTACCAATTCCTTGAATCGGTAATTGTAAAGTAGCACTTTGCGGTCGTGGCGATAAATACTTGTTTTTAAAAATACGAGTGACTTTATCATTGAAAGAACTACTTAAATTAATGGTTTTAAATACTTGATTTTCAGTAAGAATTTGTTGTTTTTGATGAACAGTTTCAACTTTTTCTTTTACTGGATTATTTGTTTTGGGATTGATTTTATTGCCTTCAAATAACACTTTTACTAAAAAACTTTTACCCTTTTGTGTACTGATTTCAAGGATTGGTTCATCATTTCCATTAGTTTTCCAAGTGAATTTTGTTGGTTTTCCATTCACCAAAACCGATTTTACTTTTGTGTATTCTGCTGGAATACTGAGGATGATTTCAGCGTTTTTCTGCCAAAAGGTTTTTATTTCGTACTCATACAGCTTTATATTTTTCTTAAAATCAAACGCAATATCACTTGTTTTAAGATTTGCATAAGCCCATTCATCGGGGAAACCTGGTTGGATAAGTATTTTACTTTCCAATAATTGTGGTTTGATTCCAAATAAACCTTCTACCAAACTTCTGCCAGCCATACCGATTCCATCGGCAAAATCTCTATATAATTCACCTCTGATGGCATCTAAACTTGATAATTGTTCAAAACCACCTGGAGAAGCAGAAGTATAAAGACTTTCGATGAGTGTATTTCGCCAAATTTCGTAAGCTAAGTTTTTATTACCTGCCTGCCAACAAGCTAAAGAAGTATGCAAGTTTTCGCCCAAAGCTACATTATTGATACTCCAAGTATAAGGTTGCCAATTAGTTGTGCTGAGTTGATAGAAATCTTGTTTGAGTGCTGGAATGCTGAAAGGAATATGCGGAATATTATTTTCAACATATTTTGTCATCAGATATTGTTGCTTTGGCGAAGCCGCTTGTGCGTCGATGGCGTGATAGATTGTCCAAAGTCCCGCCGAAGGATGCGTTAATTGTAAACCCAAAGCATCTTTGTATTCAGCAAAACAACCAGTTTCATCCAACCATAATTTTTCTTGCAACGCTTTATAAATCTTGTTGGCTTCATCTTCATAAGGTTTCGCATTTTTGCCTAGTAATTTAGCCAAGAAAGCTGCCGAACGAAAAGCCCGATAATTATAAGCCGTAGAATGCGTAACGCCACCACCACTATATTGCAAAGCATCACTTGCCCAAATACAGCAATAAGCATCGTAAAGTCCATCGTTATCAGCATCAAAATTATGTTTTTCCCAAGCCAGATGTTTTTCAATAGTCGGCCACATTTCACGGAGATAAGTAGTGTCTCCAGTCCAATTGAAGTGATTTAAGAGTTGGTCGATGTAAACCAAATTCATGTCATAATGATGCGCACGAATATCTCCATTCGGATTTCTACAAATGTATCCTTCTGTAAAAATACCTTTCCCAATTTTCTCAATTTGACGAGCCAAGTGCATCACTGTATCGGGAGAAGAATGTGTTAAAGGAAATTCATCACCAACCTGAGATTTTGAATAAGCAGTGAAATGCGTTTTCGCTCTATCATGTTGCCCAAGCACATCAGCAATATAAGGCCCACGCCAAGCAGGCAAACGCATACGCCAAGCAACAGCACCGTGCATATAAGTTGGATTATCCCAAATGGCATCGGCAGCCAAACTTAAAGCTTGTCCCATCGGATTCAATAAAGTATCAGGTGTTTTAATTTGAATCGTATTAACTATTTTCTGACGCAATACTTCATTTTGATTTTTAAAAGAAGGGATTTCTGTATAAGCAATATGACTACTATTTCCTTTTTGAATCAAGATAAATTGCTCTGCTTTTTGTAAATCGCCAATACTCATCAAGCATGGATTAGTGATTTTATCAGCAAAGTTTTTGACAGACAAAGGCGATTGTTGAGCCGTAGCATCTGTAATTGCTAAAGCATAATTGCTAGGGAAAAGACCTGAAACAACTTGTGAGGAATCTTTAGGCTGATATTGGATTTGAAAAGTATTTTTTGAGAGCTTGATTTTATTATGGCTACAATTTTCAGCTTTTAGGTAGAAACTACTTTCTGGGTCAGCACCAATATCACCATCTCTTGAAAACTTCTTTGCCGTAATGCCACCAAACAGCGTTAGTATTTGGGTTTGCTTGGGTTCATTGCCTTCATAATGGTATTCAATCAACATGGCTTCATGCGTGTAAGCGGCTGTTACTTTCAATAGTAAAATAGCATCGCCCAATAATTCATCTTGAATTTTGTAGTGCATCGCTCCATCTTGATATACTGTTTGGATTTTCTGTGCTTCCGAAAGCCATTTACTTTTTGTGCCATTCAATAAACCGATTTTACAGTTTCCACCCATGCCGGGCAAGTACAAAGCAAACTCTGGGAAATCGCCAGCTTCTACTCTAAAAGCAGTATTGCCACCATACAAAGCTCGATTGAATTTCTGTTTTGGATTAACACAAACAAATCCGTTTCCCTGAAAAGGTTGATAATGTAAGTTTTTGACAACAGGTTTTATCTGGGCAGTAACCTGAATAGAAAATAGGAGAAAGTAAGCTGAGAATAGATAATATTTCATAAATCATTTCATTTGAGAGTATTGTAAACATAAGGCTAAAAATGCCTTTTTTTACCCTATTTACTTAAAATTAAATGATTTGAAGAATGACTTTATGTTCGTTTGATTGTAATCGCAGAGCCGTTGTCCGTGTCTTCACGGACGACTATTTGTTGACTGTTGTAATATTTTTAATTATTTATCAAAAAGAAGTTCGTGGAGACACGCACTTTGGCAAAATGAATTAGCCCTATATACTCATGGCATGACTTATCAAATGATGTTGAGTAAAACAATCTATTGTCAGTCATGCCATGAGTGACACGGACAACTATTTGTTGACTGGATGGTGCTTTAATTATTTATCAAAAAGAAGTACTCAGCCGTTGTCCGTGTCTTCACGGACGACTATTTGTTGACTGTGATGGTACTTTAATTATCTATCAAAAAAGAAGTTCGTGGAGACACGAACTTCGGCAGAATTTATGACCTCTTAAGAAGTTCGTATTTTTCTCCTTTCTCAGTTGTATATTGAATTAAACCCATTTTTTTACTCCACACGAAATTTCTTATTTTAAAGTTTGGAAAATTATTGAAGCTTTGAAAGTTATTAAATGAATAGCAATTTTGGGCACCAAATTTATCTAAGGTTACAACTGTATCTCTAAGAGTTGAGCCGTTGAATTCAATATCAAAAATTCTTATGATAGGAATAGCAGAGCCATCTTCTTCCTTATTTAGTTGAAGTAAATAGTCTGAATCATTCGTTTGTCCTTCGTGTTGAAATTTAGCTTCTATCAAATAAAACTCTGAGCTGGTTGAAGAAACTAACGGATTGCAGTCTGAGCCGGGCAATGTATGTGATTTATTCAAAATAGTTATTGTATCTTTTCTGTTTACATCTCTATTTGACTGAAAGATAGCTACATCACCTTTTTCATATGATTTTGCCCAAAGGCTATCATTCTCCGTTAAATATAATTGCTTACACTTACACGATATCATTAGTGTAAAGCATAAAATTGTTACGAGGGTTTTAATCATGTTTATATGTCTGATTTTTTATAGTTTTGCTACTAACGGATAGGGTTTTTTAGCCCTTGTCCGTGTCTTTACGGACGACTATTTGTTGACTGTGATTATTTATCAAAAAAGAAGTTCGTGGAGACACGAACTTCGGCAAAGAAAAGCAAGAGTTTATATCTTTGGAGATAGCTCCAAAGATGGCAAAATAATGTACGTTAAAATAGGTCTTTGGTTTGTTTCGTCTTTTTGGAGAATAATAACTACGCTACCTAAATCCCACATAAATTCAGTTCCAATATTCTCATAAATAAATTCTTTCTTCTTCTTTTCAAAGTCTTCTTTTGTCTCAACTTGTCCAAAAAAATTACAAATATCATCTAATACTCTTTCAGTTTCAGAATAATAAATAAAATCAGAATAGTGCTTAAAAACTTTTTTAAAAGTAAGAATAATTGTATCACTATCATCATTAGGTATTAGTATGACACTATTGAAAAAATTGAAATAATATATTGGAAGTTTTAAACCAAATATTTTAAACTCATTACCAATAGATGATGCTTCATGTGATTCAATAACATAATCACTTTTTATAAAACTAAATACTTCTTTTAAAAAATAATCTTTCGAACTATTGGAATGAATAACTTCATTGATATGGCTCAAGAATTCTTTGGGTGTTAATGCCAGAGTAGAAATATTAAATTCATTATATAACACTTTTGATTTTATTAATAAGTTTTTATCTGATGCAATAAAGTAATCACAGTGAGCTGCATAAAATGAATGTTCGGCATCTATTTGTATATTTTGCATAGTATCTGTAGGTTTAGGAAGTTTATCTACTTTGTACCCAATCATATCAAACATCAAATAAGCACTAGTAAAAAATTCATACCTGTTTACAGCTTCTTTTCTTTGCTCAAATATAAGATTGACATATTCTAAAAAAGTTTTATTTAATCCTGAAGCCTTTAGAAAATTATCAATGTTTTTGATTACTTCTTCTTCTTGCCAATTGCCAGAATTTGATTCTAATTTGAGTCCTTTGTCGGCTAATGACTTCCGTAAGTCTTTGTAATATTTGCCATCTTTTAGTAAGTTTTCAGAGAAAAGACTAAATGATTTCATCAAATCCCATGTATTAGAGGTTTTACTTAAATTTGGAAACATTTTGGAAAGAATATCCCTATTTTCATCATTTATCATAAAGCCTATGGGTAGTGATTTGTATAGAGTTTCAATTGTTTTTGACACTATCCCAAATTCAGAAGTGCCTTTATCAAGTGTTCCAAATACGTTTTCAATATCCATTAAAGGAAAAATATTTTCTTTGTTTTTTACTCTATCAAAGTAAGCTTTTGGTGTAAAAAAAAAAGGTTTAACTTTATCTGTTTGCCACTCCATTAAATGATTTTCAGACAAATACTCTAATGACTTTAAGTCCTCATTAAAGTATTGATTTTCAGGAGAAAAACTTTTCATTAAATCTCTAAAATGTGCAGGGGAATAAGGGAAAATGAATTTATTTTTATTGTTTGTTATGAAATCTTTTAGTTCTTTAAAATCGTTTTTTTTAAAATTACTAATTACGTTCCAATCAAGATATATTCTTATCATCGGCTTTAAATTGTATTAAAACTCACAATTATTAAAATTAGATTATAGAAAGCCTCAAATCTAATTTAAGGTTCTTCATTTTAAACATAGCAAAATTTCCAATCATTCCCAAAATACTCCATTAGAAACTTATTAAACGGTAAATCACCCTTACAATAGCTTCTTGTTAGTCAATAAAATTTCTGTGTAGGCTTGCAAGAAATTGCCTTTGGTTAAATCTACATCTATGATGGTTGATGGGATAATTTTGTTTGTTTACATAGCTTTTTTGTAAACAAACAAAACTTTTCTGTAAGCTTACAAAATTGTTTTGCAACCTTACAAAGGTATTTTGTAAGCTTAATTTGACTTTTTGTTGCCTTCAGAGCAATGGATTTAACCTTCAAAAAACCATTGTAAACCAACAAAATTTCTCTGTAACCTTGCAAAACTTTTTTGCAGACTTGCAGAGCTTTATTGTAAACCAACAAAATGTTGATGTAAGTTTACAAAACTTCATTGTAAACAAACAAAATCCTAAAGTATCCCTGCAAAACTCCTTTGTTGACTTGCATAGAAGTTTCTGCAACCTCCAATATTCCTCTGTTTGTCATCAAATTTTCTTCTTAAACCTACTTTGTTCTTTCTCGCACAAACTGTGCTAAATCGCACGTTTATTGCACTTCTTTGTTTGTTTAATTTATTGATAATCAATGATTTGTCGTTTGGCATTGTGTTTGAAATACTAATAGCAAATCTTATAGTATTATGGACAAAGAAATCTCTCAAAACCTTATTAATCAACGGAAATCAAAAAAGTGGTTTATCGGTTTGTCGCTTATGTTTGCCTTGCTTGTGTTGTTGTACTTTTTTAGAAATTCGCTTCAATCTTCTTTGGAAGCTTCTAAAATCAGAACGGCGGTGGCTGAAATCGGTAGTGTGGAAAATACGCTGACGGCTTCGGGCGAAGTAATTCCTGCTTTTGAACAAAGCATTACCAGTCCGATAAAAGCCAGTATCAAAAAGGTGTTTTTTAGCACAGGTGCTGCTGTAAAGGCTGGTCAGCCGATTATGGATTTAGATAAATCGCTGACGCTTATCGAACTGGAAAAACTCAAAGACCAATTGGCTTTGAAACAAAATAGCATCGGAAAACTCAAGATGGATTTGGATAAAAAAATCTATGATTCCGACATCAGTGATAAAATAAAATCGCTGACTATCAACCGCTTGAAAGCTGATTTGGAAGATACCAAACGTCTGCAAAAAGTGGGCGGACGCACACAAGAAGATGTCACCAAAGCTGAAAACATCTTGAAAATTGCTGAATTAGAAAAAGCTCAATTAGAAAACGAATTGAATTATCACCGCAAATCTGTGGGGGCAAATGTGCGTGAGTCGGAATTGAATGCCCAAATTGAAAGTAAGAATTTAAAAGAATTGCAACATAAAATCACGATGGCGGATATTGTTGCCGACCGTGCGGGTGTGCTTACTTGGGTGAATGATAAAATTGGTTCTGCCGTCAACGAAGGTGAAATGTTGGCAAAATTGGCTGATTTGGGCAGTTTTCGGGTTGAAGGGTCTTGCTCGGATACCTATTCCGACCAATTGAAAGTGGGCATTCCTGTGATTGTGAAAGTCAATGAAATCAGTTTGCGTGGCATAGTTGTACAAATAAAACCTTCGGTAGCCAATGGCATTGTACAATTTTCAATTGCATTAGATGATAATAAACACGCATCACTTCGTCCCAATATGAAAGTAGAAGTTTTTATCGTCACCAATCGCATTGCCAATGCCGTGCGTGTTGCCAATGGGCCGGCTTTTAATGGTAAAAGAAAAACGTCAGTGTTTGTCTTGGAAAAGGGCATTGCCAAAAGGAGAGAAGTAGAAATTGGTTTGTCGAATTTCGATTATGTGGAAATCAAAAGCGGGATTCAAGCAGGCGAGAAAGTGATTATTTCGGATTTGAGTCAATACGAACATTTGCAGGAAATTAAAATTGAACAACGATGAAAAAGATTTTACTCGCTTTGTTGTTCATCAGTAATATTTCCTTTGCACAACAAACAGCATTAAGTTTAGAAGAGGCAGTACAAATGGCAAAAGATAAATCTATCGCCGCCAAACAGGCTTCTACCCAAAAGGAAACGGATTTTTGGCGATTTAAATCTTTTCAAGCGGATTTTAAACCGCAATTAAGTTTGAGCGGTGCTTTGCCAAGTTTTACTCGTTCTTTTATTCAAGTACTGCAACCTGATGGAACGGTGGCTTTTCAGTCGGTTTCCAACAATAACTCTACTTTAACGCTTGCGTTGAGTCAAAGTATAGCCAAGACAGGCGGAACGATTTTCATACAAAAGCAATTGCAACGCTTTGATGATTTTGAACGAAATTCTACTTTGTACAATGGCGTACCTGTGGCTTTTGGACTAAGCCAACCACTTTTTCGCTACAATCAAATGAAGTGGGACAAGCAAATTGAGCCTTTGAAGTATTCAGAAAGTCAGCAAGTTTTTTTGGAATCTTTAGAAAAGGTTTCATTAAATGTGAGTGATTATTACTTTGATTTATTGATTGCTCAAGTGAATTTACAGATTGCCGAAAAGAACCGAAGTAATAATGACACGCTCTATAAAATTGCTTCAAAAAGGTTGGAATTGGGTAAAATTTCTGAAAATGACATTTTACAATTGCGTTTGTCGGTGCTAAATGCCCAAAAAGATTTAGCATCTGCCAAGCAACAAGCAGAAGTAGCCATGTTGCAATTGAAAGCTTACATTGGTTACAGAGAAGCCAATAAGTTTGATTTGGCGATTCCTTTTCAGATTAAAAACTTTGAAATTGATGCACAAAAAGCCATTCAAGCGGCTTTGGGAAGTCGCTCAGATGCGATTGCTTTTAGAAGAAGAATCCTTGAAGCTGAAAGAGATTTGAACAAAGCCAAAGCCGAAAATGGTTTGAATGCCAATTTGAATGTCGCTTTTGGTTTGTCGAATCGAGGAGCAAAACCTTTGGATATTTACAAAAATGCTCAAGACCGTGAATTTGTAGAAATTCAGTTTACTTTGCCCATCATGGATTGGGGAAGGTCGAAAGCCCGAACAGAAACCGCCAAGGCGAATTTACAACTCACCCAGCAAAGTGTTGAACAAGACAAGCTGACATTTGAACAACAGATTTATACCCAAGTAACACTTTTTGAAATGTTACAAAAACAAGTAAAGCTTACCGCAGAAACCGATGGAATTGCTACCAAACGTTATCAAATAGCACAAGACAGGTACATTTTAGCTGATTTGAGTATTACAGATTTGGGCATTGCTTTGCAAGAGAAAGACCGAGCCAAACGAGATTATATCGTTGCCCTCAGAGATTACTGGCGAGCGTATTATACTTTACGATATTATACTTTATACGATTTTGAATTAAATGAATCTTTAAATCTTAGAAAATAATCATGATTAAACTCAGCAACATCGAGAAGGTCTATCAGACCAGCAATATTGAAACATTGGCATTGAACAATATCAATATCGACATCAAAAAAGGAGAATTTGTATCCATCATGGGGCCTTCGGGCTGTGGCAAAAGTACGCTTTTGAACATCATGGGATTGTTGGACGAACCTTCTACGGGAACAATTGCCATTGATAATAAGCCCGTTGAGAAATTTACCGATAAAGATTTGGCATATTTAAGAAACCAGAAAATCGGTTTTATTTTTCAAAGCTTCCACTTGATTAACGATTTATCCATTTTGGATAATGTAGAAATTCCATTGCTTTATCGTGCTTCAACGAATAAAAGTAGGAGAGAAGCCGCCAAAGAAGCCTTAGAAAAAGTAGGATTAAGTAATAGAATGAAACATTTTCCGAACCAACTTTCGGGCGGACAAAAACAACGTGTTGCCATTGCCAGAGCCATTGTTGGAAATCCTGAAATCATTTTAGCCGATGAACCAACAGGGAATTTGGACAGTGCGATGGGCAATGAAATTTTGAACATTCTGCTCCAACTCAATGCAGCAGGAAGTACCATTGTAATGGTAACACACGATGAAAATATGGCAAAGAAAACTCATCGTTTGATACGCCTTTTTGATGGCTCGCAAGTATCTTAATTTAACCTCTAAATTTCAAAAATCATGTTATTCAATTACATTAAAATAGCGTGGAAAGTCCTTCTTCGGCATCCATTCTATACTTTTATTACGCTCTTCGGTATTACGCTGACGCTCACGGTGCTGATGGTGATTACTTCCTTTATCGACCATTTAGTCGGAAGTCATTATCCAGAATACAAAAGAGATAGGTCGCTTTATATTATGAACATTGCCTTGCGAGATTCAGCCAGAACTTCTATGAATGGCGGTCCTGTTTCTTATAGTTTCATTAAAGAACATTTAAAATCTTTGAAGACACCCGAAAAAGTAGGATTTTCAACGATGATTAACTCGGCTAATTCGTATTTGAATGGTAAAAGAATCAAAGTAAGTACGAAGTTTTGTGATGCTACTTTTTGGGAAGTAACCGACTATGAATTTTTAGAAGGAAAGCCTTTTAATGAACAAAATATTGCCAATGGCGAACACGTAGTGGTCATTACGGATGCCATGAAAAAACAGTATTTTGAAGATGAAACAGCTTCTGCCATTGGCAAAAGTATAGAAGTAGATAATGAGAAATTCAGAGTAATTGGCGTAGTAAAATCTGCTCCTGTTACTCGTATTATGACTTTTTCGGATGTATTTTTTCCTTATAATTTGCCTAAGAGTAATTATCAATCCAAAGGCTTACAAGGTAATTTCACGGCTATTATTTTGGCAAAAAATAAAAGTGATTTTAAGGTAATTCAAGATGAATTTGACGCTTCTGTCAGAAGAATTCCTTTACCCATTATGAGTTGGGGGAATAGGTTTGATATTATCGATATCAAAGCTCAAACGTATGTAGATACTTTTTTGTATGGTTTTTTAAGAGATGGACAAGAGATTTTTCTGTATGTTGGCGTCTTCTTGATTGTACTGATGTTGATGGGGTTGCCTGCCATCAATTTAGTGAATTTGAATGTGAGTAGAATCATGGAAAGAGCTTCAGAAATTGGGATTCGTAAAGCTTTTGGCGCACCTTCCAGTTCTTTAGCTTGGCAATTTATTATTGAAAATATTTTTATTACGATGATTGGCGGCTCTTTTGCTTTAATCCTTACCCTCATCATCATCAGTATTTTCAATGACAGTGGTTTAATTCTTCATGCCGATTTAAGTATCAATTTTAGTGTATTTGGCGTGAGTTTATTGGTTTGTTTGATTTTTGGTTTGCTTTCAGGCGTAGTTCCCGCCATCAGGATGTCAAAAATGAAAGTAATTGATGCACTGAAAAGCTCGTAGAGGCTGTCGGACTTCGGCTATCGGATTTTGGCATTTTAGCTTTTTAGCAATGAGTTTTGAGCTTTTTTTGATTAGTACAAATAAAAATAATCACTAAATCACAACTCACTCACTCACAACTGAAACAATCACTAAATCACTCACTCACTAAATCACAATTGATATGTTATCTCATTTATTTAAACTCATCTGGAACAAAAGACGACACCATACTTTATTGATGGTAGAGATTTGGTTTTCCTTTTTGGTACTTTTCGGCGTAATGTCGCTGATAAGTTACAACTTCAAAAACTATTTAGAACCTATCGGTTTTGAATATGAAAACGTTTGGGCTTTGGACTTGAACAAAAACCAAGATACAACAGCCATTGCTGAAAAATTGAATACTGTTTTTCAGAAAATTAGGTCATATCCAGAGGTAGAAGTAGCTTCAAGAATGTCTAATAATTCGCCTTTTTCATTTACACAGAGTAATGGAAATATTAGTTATCAAAAGCATTCTGTTCTTGCTGATTATTATACAGCGGATGAAGATTTTACAAAGGCTTTGGGTATGAAAACAATATTGGGTAATTGGTTTAAAAAGGCTGATGTCGTAGCGAAATTCAAACCTGTGGTGATTAATAAAAAAGTACAAGAAGCTTTATTTGGCGAAGTAAATCCAATAGGGAAAATTATTGGAGAGAATCAAAAAGTAGTTGGAGTCATTGAAAACTTCAAAGCAAAGGGTGAATTTATGGATAACAGTCCTTGTATTTTTAACCTTGCGGATGATAAATATGATTACAATAAAGTGCTGATAAAAGTAAAACCCGGCACAGATGCCAATTTTGAAGCAAAGCTTACGAAAGATATAGGTGCTATCGCTAAAGATTGGACGACAGAAGTTAGTTATCTGACAGACCAACGCCAAAATCAACATAATTTTGCTTTAGTACCTGTTATTATTTTCCTGATTATTACAGTCTTTTTGTTAGTGAATGTAGCAATGGGATTATTTGGCATTTTGAATTTAAACATTGCTAAGCGTCGTGAAGAAATTGGTGTTCGTCGGGCAATGGGAGCAACCGCAGGCAATATTAAAATTCAATTTGTGGGCGAAATGTGGGTAATTGCTACTTTTGGCATACTTATCGGAGTACTCTTTGCCGTGCAAGTTCCTTTAATGCACATGTTCAATGTAGAAACCAGCATTTATTGGATGGCAATTGGGCTTTCTATCGTAATTTTATACGGCATCATTACGCTTTGTGCTTATCATCCAAGCAGACAAGCCGCCAAAATTCAACCAGCAATGGCTTTGCATGAACAGTAGCTTTATGGATTTCGGATGTCGGAAATCATCTTTCGGCTTTAGTGCTGAAATCGTATTATCTTAAATCCGAAATCCGATGTCCGAATGCCGATAACCTATAAAAAATGAACAAAATCCTTATCATAGACGACGATTTTGCTGTGCAGACATCACTTTCGTTGATGCTTCGGCAAGAAGGCTTTCAGGTGAAGACTTGCTCTTCACCTGTTTTAGCAATGGATGTTATCGAAGAATTTCAGCCAGAGTTGATTATACTTGACCTCAATTTTTCTATCGAAACTTCTGGTGACGAAGGGATGAAAGCCTTGAAAATCATTCGTCATACTTTCCCAAATATTGCTGTGATTTTGCTAACGGGTTGGGGAACAATCAATTTGGCAGTAGAAGGGATGAAATTAGGAGCAAAAGATTTTGTGACAAAACCTTGGCAGAATGACTACATTATTCAGTCTATCAACACGATTTTAAATCTTTCTCAACAGAAAATACAATCGCCCAATCGTAAAAAATTAGACCAACAATACCAATTTGAACACATCGTCGGCAACGACCCAAAGCTTTTAGCAATCCTTGAAACCATCGGCAGAGTAGCCATTACCGACGCACCTGTGTTGATTACTGGCGAAAGTGGAACAGGTAAAGAATTGATTGCGGAGGCTATCCATCAAAATAGCAAACGGCGACATAAGCCTTTTGTCAAAGTAAATTTAGGCGGCGTTTCGGCTACGTTGTTTGAGAGCGAATTGTTTGGACATACTCGTGGAGCATTTACAGATGCAAAATCGGATAGAATTGGGCGTTTTGAATTGGCGAATAAAGGCACAATCTTTTTGGATGAAATTGGAGATTTAGATTTGTCGAGCCAAGTGAAATTACTCAGAGTTTTGCAAGATAGAACCTTTGAACCTTTGGGAAGTAGCAAAAGTAAAACTGTGGATGTAAGAGTAATTTGTGCAACCAATCGTAATTTAGAAGAAATGGTGGCGAACAATACTTTTCGGGAAGATTTGTTTTACAGAATCAATCTTATCTCAGTAAAATTACCCGCTTTGCGTGAAAGACCTGAAGATATTGCAGCCTTGGCAATTTACTTTGCCAATAATTTAAAAACCATTTACGAGCGTCCGAATTTAAGTATTTCACCGAAAGCAATCCATTGGCTCAAAACCTTACCTTTGCCGGGAAACATCAGACAACTGAAAAATTTGGTAGAAAAAACCATTTTACTAACGCCCAAAGACGAACTAACGATTGAGGATTTTCAACAAAATATATCTATCAATACTTCGCCCAGCAACAAAAATACGTTGCCAGAAGTAGGAACGATGACCTTGGATGAAATGGAATTATTGATGATTCAACGAGCGATGGCTTTTCATCAAAACAAAATTTCAAAAGTAGCCCGTTCCCTCGGCATCACTCGCTTTGCCTTATATCGACGGTTGGAGAAGTTTAATATACCCTTTGCTATTGAGTGATTTTATATTGAGTGAATGAGTGAGTTGTGATTTAGTGATTTAAGTATTTGATATTCAGATTTTAGTAAATTGGAAAGTGGCTGCGTGAACGCTAAATATTTTTTATAATTGATTTTAACCATGTAAGCTATGAAACGCAATAGTTTTTCAATCTACAAATTAGATTCTTTACCTCTCATTAAAATATTGACTTTTGAAGTTGGGTATTGGTTCGTCATTTATTATGGTTATGCCCTATTTTCCATGCTATTTTTTGGAGAAGGTGACAATAGTTTCATGTACACAGAAACAAATCATTTTATTCATTTAGGGCTAATTTTTATTCCAATAACCTTCTTCAATCTGTATCAATTCTTAAAATTTTATAGACAAAAACTGTTTTTAAAGTCGAATTACTACCTTTGGGTTCAACTATTATTGACAATTACATTCATCTGGTTTGTAGTAGTAATTGAACCTATTGAACTTTAAATTAATGCTTTACCGTAAATGTTTTGATAAATTTTGAGTTGGTGAATGTTGAGTTATGGCTTTGTGCTTTCAATTTAAATACTCATTTAAAGCTACTATTTAATAAAATCACTAAATCACTCATTCGCTCAATCACTCAATAGAAAATCACTCAATAAAATCTTGTCCCTAAAAGCCAAATATATCCTTTTTGTTACGCTCATTCATGCCGTGATTATCTTCCTTACTTTTCGGCTTTTGAATGAGAATAAACTCTATTTTATCCTTTCCGAAATCTTGGTTTTGGCTTCGATTGTGATTGCTATACAATTGTATCAAGATTTTATTCAGCCTTTAAAATTCTTATTAATGGGAGCGGAGGCGATAAAAGACCAAGATTTTGCAGTGAAATTCAAACCCGTTGGCAAGTACGAAATGGACGAATTGATTGCGGTATATAATGCCATGATTGACCAACTTCGCAACGAACGCCTGCAAGTAATGGAACAACATTTCTTTCTGGAAAAACTGATTCAGGCTTCACCGATTGCCATTATGATTTTAGATTTTGATGGAAATATTACTAAAGCTAATCCTAAAGCACAAGAGCTTTTTACTTTGCCAGAATACTTTACTACGATTTTTCCATTGAGCCAAATTCAGCATCCAATTATTCCACATTTACTTTTATTAGCAAACAAAGAAGCCCAAACAGTACAATTAAACGGCTTGGCAACTTATAAAATCCAGCGTTCTTTTTTTATGGATAGAGGTTTCGCTCGCCCTTTTTTACTGATTGAAGAACTCACCACAGAAATTCTGGCGACAGAAAAGAAAGCCTATGGAAAAGTAATTAGAATGATGGCACATGAAGTAAATAATTCGATTGGAGCAGTGAATTCTATTTTAGATGTTACAAAAAAATATATCGAAGAACCTGATTTACAAAATGCCTTGAACGTAGCCACTGAACGAAATGATAGATTGAACCTGTTTATGCGACGTTTTGCCGATATTGTACGTTTGCCTTTGCCTAATAAAGAACTCAAAAGTATGAGTGCTATCGTCAACAATGCAGTTGCATTGATGCGTTTACAGATGGAACAAAAAGGTATTTCCTTGCAAGCGACTTATCAAGAAAACCCTAAACAAGTAGCGGTTGATGTTGGACAAATGGAACAAGTTTTGGTGAATGTCCTGAAAAATGCCATTGAAGCTTGTGAAGGAAATACAGCAAAAACAATAAAAGTAAGCGTTAGTAATACGCAAATACTTATCAGTAATAACGGCAAACCCATTCCCAAAACTATTGAGCAACAATTGTTTACGCCATTTTTCAGCGATAAACCCGAAGGACAAGGAATAGGATTAATGCTTTGCAGAGAAATTTTAAATAATCATGGCTTTACTTTTTCCTTACAAACCAATGAAGAAAACATAACAGAATTTACCATTCATTTTGTTTAGAAGAAAGAAGTGGTAGAAAACAAAGAGGACAAAATCATTAAGACTTTGCCCTCTTTTAATATTGAAAAAACAAAAATTACTTCGCCAAAGCAGCTTTAAGATTTTCATCTATTGCAGCTAAGAATTCTTCAGTATATAAATAATGTTCGCCATGATTTACTTTATTTCCGTAAATACAAACAGCTAAATCTTTCGTCATTTTACCAGATTCAACCGTTTCAACACAAACTTTTTCTAAAGTTTGAGAGAAGTTGATTAATTCTTGGTTATCGTCTAATTTACCACGGAATTCTAAACCACGAGTCCAAGCGAAAATAGAAGCGATTGGGTTAGTAGATGTTGGTCTTCCTTTTTGGTGTTCACGGTAGTGACGAGTAACAGTTCCGTGTGCAGCTTCAGCTTCCATTGTTTTTCCGTCTGGAGTAATCAATACTGAAGTCATCAAACCTAATGAACCGAAACCTTGAGCAACAGTATCAGACTGAACGTCGCCATCGTAGTTTTTACAAGCCCAAACGAAATTACCATTCCATTTCAAAGCAGAAGCCACCATGTCATCAATCAAACGGTGTTCGTAAGTGATACCTGCTGCTTCGTATTGTGCTTTGTAATCTGCTTGGTAGATTTCTTCAAAAATATCTTTGAAACGACCATCGTATTTTTTCAAGATGGTGTTTTTAGTTGATAAATATAAAGGCCATCCTTTGCTTAATGCCATGTTAAAACATGAGTGAGCAAATCCACGGATAGACTCGTCAGTGTTGTACATTGTTAACGCTACACCGTCGTTTTTGAAGTTGAATACCTCAAAAGTTTGTGGCTCAGAACCATCTTCAGGTGTGAAAGTAACTGTTAATTTACCTTTTCCTTTTGTTAAGAAGTCAGTAGCTCTATATTGATCACCAAAAGCGTGACGACCAATCATGATTGGAGCTGTCCAGTTTGGTACTAATCTTGGAACGTTAGCACAAACGATTGGCTCACGGAAAACAGTACCATCCAAGATGTTACGGATTGTTCCATTTGGCGATTTCCACATTTGTTTCAAGCCGAACTCTTCAACACGTTGTTCGTCTGGCGTGATTGTAGCACATTTGATACCAACACCGTATTGTTTGATAGCATTTGCAGCATCAATTGTTACTTGGTCGTTAGTTTCGTCACGGTATTCCATTCCTAAATCGTAGTATTTAATATCTACATCTAAGTAAGGAGTAATCAATTTATCCTTGATGAATTTCCAGATAATTCGAGTCATTTCGTCGCCATCTAATTCAACGACAGGGTTCGCAACTTTAATTTTTTCCATTGTGAAATATGCTAATTGGGAATTTTGAACTTTAATTGATTGAATTAATTCAATTTTCTTTTTATTAAAGAATGATTTTTGGGCAAAGGTAATCAATGAATTAATACGGAATGTGTTTTGTTTCCCTAAATTCTATATAGATTGACTTGTGCTTGAAAAAAATACAATTTTTAGTGCCAAAAAATAAAAATATTGAAAATCAGGCTCAATAAGAACCGAATATTTGATTTTTAACTGAAAATGCCATTTTAACCAAAATAGTAACAAATGCTTTGAAAATAATAAGAATTAATCTACTTACTTTGTATTTTAATTAGCTATTTAAAGAAGTGGAAATATATTAATATAATTAAAAGTATTCTATATTAAAATATTGAAGATCAGTATGTAAAATAATTTTGCGTCAGCAATTTTCTGAAATTCTACTGTTTGAGCGAAGCGAGTTTAGAATTTCTTGACTTTCTTTTGTTACTTTTCTTTTGTCAAGAAAAGAAAAGTAAGGTCTTTCAGAAGGGAAAAACGTTGGTTTAACACAATCAATATTGTTTTCACACTTCTTTGATAGCACATTTACCCAAAAATGATTTTAATCAATTTTATTTGTGGAAATCAAAAAAATAAGTCCTAACGATACTTGGGCAATCCGACAAAGCGTAATGTGGCCCGACAAACCAATTACTTATGTGCAATTGGAGGAAGATGAAAATGGTTTACATTTTGGCGTATTTGAAAATGATGAATTACTTTCAATCGTCTCTTTATTTATAGAAAATGACAATGCACAATTCAGAAAATTTGCAACTCAAGTAATTCACCAAGGCAAAGGACATGGTTCGGCTTTATTAAATTTCTTGATTCACGAATGTGAAAAACAACATATAAAAACCCTCTGGTGCAATGCCAGAATAACTGCTTATCCTTTTTATCAAAAATTTGGCTTTGAAATCGTCTCAGACACTTGGACAAAAGATGGAATCGAGTTTGTGAAGATGAGTAAAACATTGAAAACCCAGATTTAATATTCATTAAAAATGACTGATTATATATTAAGAATTGATTGTCCTGACGAAAAAGGACTTGTTCATAAAATTACAGGAGTACTTTTTTTCAACAATCTCAATATTGAACGTACCGACGAATTTGTAGATATAGACAATAATCTATTTTTCATGCGTGTGGCTTTTTCGGGTGATTGCGACCCAGAAAGAATTGAAGACGGACTAAGAGGAATTTTGCCAAGTACTGCTAATATCGACCTTTCGACCAAGCAAGTAAAAGACGTTGTGGTGTTGGTAACAAAGGAGCATCATTGTTTGTCTGATTTATTGATTCGCAATGAATTCAAAGATTTACCTTTCAATATTTTGGCTGTCATTGGCAATCATGAAGTATTGCGTCCGCTTACTGAAAAGTTTAATATTCCTTTTCATTACATTCCAGCAGAAGGTATTACTCGTGCTGAGCATGAGAAGCAGATTGAAGAATTAGTAAGAAGTTATTCGCCAGATTATTTAATTTTAGCCAAATTTATGCGAATACTTACGCATGAGTTTACTGAGAAGTTTAGAAAGAAAGTTGTTAATATTCATCATTCATTCTTGCCTGCATTTATTGGAGCAAATCCTTATAAACAGGCATATATGAGAGGTGTGAAAATCATTGGTGCAACAGCACATTTTGTAACGGATGATTTGGATGAAGGTCCAATCATTTTCCAAGATATTACTCGTGTCAATCATACTAAAAATGCTTTAGAAATGGCTCAGGCTGGACGTGACGTAGAGAAAATCGTATTGGCAAAAGCCCTAAAATTAGTCTTTGAAGATAGAGTGTTTATTCATGGAAATAAGACGATTATTTTTGAGTAAAAATTAAATAAAACTGCATTGAAATTATCAATCATCGTTGCCGTTGCTGAAAATGGCGTTATCGGACATAATAATCAGTTGATTTGGCGTTTGCCAGAAGATTTAAAAATGTTTAAAAGACTTACTTCGGGGCATCCGATTATCATGGGTCGTAAAACTTTTGAATCTATCGGAAAGCCTTTGCCGAACCGTACTTCTATTATCATTACTAAAAATCCTGAATTTCAAATTGAAGGTTGCATTACGGTTCATTCTTTGGAAGAAGCCATCGAAGCCGCCAACGAAATAGAAGAAAACGAAGCTTTTATTATTGGCGGAGCAGAAATTTATCGTTTGGCTTTGCCTTTTGCAGATACAATTTACTTGACAGAAGTACATCATAGCTTTGAAGGCGATACTTTTTTCCCAGCAATTGACAAAGAACTTTGGGAAGAAGCAAACCGAATCGACCACAATATTGACGAAAAACATTTATACAAATACTCTTTTGTGGAATTAGAGAAATGATTTGAAGATGTGTTGATTTGAAGATTGTTTTAATAACAAATGTTCAATAATAAGTATCATTAATGACATTACTTAGTGAATTAAAGTATTGTATTTCAGTATTTTAATTCACTAATTCATCACCGCATCGGCGGACCGCTCACAATTCACAACTCACAACTAAAATGATACAAATAGCCGATAAAGCCATTGATATTCAAGCTTGCATTGATGCCGCACAGTCTGAACGTGCGGGAGCGGTGGATGTATTTATCGGAACAGTCAGAAATCATAATAAACAAAAAGAGGTCGTTCGACTCATTTTTGAAACTTATGATTCGATGGCAATCAAAAAAATGCAAGAACTTGCCGACCAAGCTTGTGAAAAATGGGAAATAGAAAAAGTAGTAATGGTTCACCGCAAAGGTGTGTTAGAAATCGGTGATGTAGCCGTAGTAATTGCCGTTTCTACGCCACATCGTAAAGCATCATTCGAGGCTTGTGAGTGGCTGATTGATACGTTGAAACAAGTAGTACCTATCTGGAAAAGAGAAGTTTACCAAGATGGCGAAGAATGGTTGGAAGCTCATCCGTAATTACATAATCATCAAATTACAACCACGAATATCCGAATTGTCGAATCTGCCCAATACCCTAAATTGTTGATTTCCTGTGGCAAAAGAACCCAAATCCTTAGTTTCTATAAACGAACAGGAATCTACATTGGCTAAATCAATCACGTTGATGCCTCCTCTATGTTGATTTTCAACATTAAATGGGTCGTTAACATCACGTAATAAAATCTTCATCGAAGCAGGTAAATCAAAAATACCATCGCCAAAAGAGTAGCCTTGCGAAAGTAATTCCGTCATGCCATATTCAGAATGAATTTTATCGACAGCAAAAGCTTTTGTTAAAATTTCGTGTACTTCTTCTCGCAATAATTCCTTTCTTCTCCCTTTCATGCCGCCTGTTTCCATTACGATTAAATTATTGAAATCTTGTAAAAAAAATAAATCTAAGCCAGCTTCGGCAAAATCTAACAAACCAAAAGTAACACCGATTAATAGGATTTTTTTATCAGGATTTTCTGTCGAAATACGTTGCATCGTTGCTCCTAATTCTTGATAATTATTCAAATAAAAACCAGAATCAGACGATTTACTTTGTTGAATAAAATGCTCAACCATATAAACCAAAGAAGAATTATTTCGCTCAAGATAGGAGGGAAGTAAAGCCAAAATGGTAAAATCTGACAGTTTTCCATAAAACTTTTCAAAGATTTGTTCAGCAATTTGCAAGTAAAAATCAGGGTCGGCTACTAAATGTCTTGAAGTATTTTGTCCAGTCGTTCCGCTACTTTCAAAGATAACTTTAGGCTCAATATCGCCAGTTAAAATGGTTTGAGTCTTGAAAAATTCTATTGGTAAAAAAGGAATGTCTTGAATTGACTGCAATATTGATACATCAACTTGAAGATTTTTTAAGTATTTTGCGTAAGTAATATTATTTTGTGCTTGAAAACGGAAAATATCCAAAGCCAAAGCATCGAAATTTGCTGAATTTACTGTTAGAACGCTTGCTTTTAATTGTGCTGATGTTATCATTTTTGGGGTCTATGCTTCAAATTCCTCTTAATCGTTCTACAAAATTAAGCAATTCATTAAAATGCAGCACAATAAAGCAACAAGCAAGAAGGATAAAACGTTATATCATCAAAATGTTTTTTTTAATACTATGAAGAAGATTTTATACATATTTGGATTTTTAGCATTGATTGTTTCATGTACTGGGCTACCAGATTTCAGTAATATTCCAAGTATTTCATATAATAATGTTCGCATTATTACAAAACTTTCTGGAATAAATGGGACTAATAAAACAGATTCACTAATATTATCAATTAATTATCAAGATGGTGATGGAGATTTGGGAATTACAAAAGATGAATTGGCAGCTTTGAAAAAAATACACGGGGATAGCCTAAAAACCTTTGTCATTGATGTGTATGTGAAAAAAAATGGTAAATTCCTGAGGAGCGACCCTAAAGAAAAATTTGGTGGAGATATTTTATTTCACTTGAAGGAAAGTTCAAAGCCTGGTCCTATCGAAGGTGTTATAGATTATTCAGTTCCTTTTGTTTATGGGCTTTATGATGGAGTTCCATACATGACTGGTAAAAACGATACTTTAAAATTTGCTGTTACACTCAAAGACAGAGCTTTGAATGTAAGTAATACTATCGAGACGCCAGAATTTGTTATTTATAAACAGTGAAAACATTACATATATTTTCTTAAAAATAGGCATGGCTTCGGTTATGCCTATTTTGTTTTGGGCTATTCCAGCTTTACAACCGCCTTTTCTACGCTATTTTTTTTAACTTTGATGATATATCTTACAATTAATTCCGTACAAACCGAAAAGCTATTCATCAAGTCATTAATCAACAACCAATTCCCATAACATTCGTGAAAAAACTACTCTTTTTTGCCTTAGTCATCTTCTCTGCCAATAATTATTCTGCATTGGCACAAAACAAAAAAGCCATTACTTTAGAAGACATTTGGTCTAAATACACTTTCGTTCAGAACCAAGTACAGAATATCAACTGGATGAAAGACGGAGCATTCTATACTGCTCTTGATAATGGCAAAGTTATCAAACACCAAGTAACAGATGGCGCCGCAGTTGAAACGTTATTCAACGAAGCCGTGAGTGTTGAAAACTTAGGAAAGAAAATCATGGTGGATGATTACGCTCTTTCTGCCGATGAACAAAAATTATTAATCAGTACTGAATCTGAACCAATTTATCGTCGTAGTTCTAAAGAAGAAAACTTTGTGTATGACCTAAAGACCAAGAAATTAGTCCAATTGTCAAGCGGTGGAAAACAAATGTTTGCTACTTTTTCGCCCGACGGTGCTAAAGTCGCTTTTGTTCGTCAGAATAATTTATTTGTGGTGGATTTAGCAACCATGTCAGAACAAAAAATTACTAACGATGGCAAATGGAATCATATCATCAACGGTGCTTGCGACTGGGTTTATGAAGAAGAATTCTCTTTTGCTCGTGCTTTTCAATGGTCGCCAGATAGTAAAAAGATTGCTTTCTATACTTTCGACGAAACCAACGTTCCAGAATACAATATGCAAATGTGGGGCAAGCTTTATCCTACAGATTACAGATATAAATATCCAAAAGCTGGCGAAGCAAATTCTACTGTAAGCATTTCGGTGCATCATTTATCAGAAGGGAAAACCATTAAAATGGATATTGGTTCTGAAACTGATATGTATATTCCAAGAATCCGCTGGACACAAGATGCTAACTTGCTTTCGATAGAAAGATTAAACCGTTTACAAAACCGTTTGGATATTATTCATGCTGATGCACAAACAGGAACAGGCAATATTGTGCTTACAGAAACAAGTAATACTTATGTAGATGTTGAAAACTTTGGAGATGATTTGACTTATTTATCAGATGGAAAATCATTTATCATGTCTTCTGAAAAAGATGGTTTTAAACACCTTTATCACTACGATATGTCAGGTAAATTAATCCGTCAAATTACAACTGGTAAGTGGGAAATAGATGATTTTTGTGGCATCGACGAAAATACCAAGACACTTTATTTTACTTCTACTGAATTATCAAGTACTGAACGTCAATTATTCAGTATTTCTTTAGAAGGAAAGCTGAAAAAACAACTCTCGCAAGAGCATGGCATGAATACCGCAAGCTTTAGCAATGACTTTAAATATTATATCCTTCAACATTCCGCTTCCAATAGTCCGCTGAAAGTAAGTTTACACAAAGCACCATCGGGACAATTAGTAAAAGTATTGGAAGATAATGCCGCACTCAGAAAAACCCTTGAAACATTCGATATTGCTAAGAAAGAATTCATGACTATCAGAACCTCAGAGAACATTGAGCTAAACGCATGGATGATTAAACCAACGGATTTCGACCCTAAAAAGAAATATCCAGTCTTTATGTTCTTATACGGTGGGCCGGGCAGTCAAGAAGTATTGAATGAATTCGATAGTTTCAATACTTTTTGGTATCAACATTTGGTTCAAAAAGGATACATCGTGGCATGTGTAGATAACCGTGGTACTGGTGGAAAAGGAGCAGACTTTAAGAAATGTACCTACTTGAATTTAGGGAAATTAGAAGTAAAAGACCAAATAGAAGCCGCCAAATACTGGGGTAATTTGCCATTCGTAGATAAAACAAGAATTGGTATTCAAGGATGGAGTTATGGTGGCTATATGTCATCCAACTGTTTATTTCAAGGAGCAGATTATTTCAAAACTGCCATTGCCGTTGCACCCGTAACCAACTGGCGTTTTTATGATAGTATATATACTGAACGCTTCTTGAGAACGCCTCAAGAAAATGCAAAAGGCTATGATGAAAACTCACCCGTTACTTATGCCAAAAATTTAAAAGGTAATTTCTTATTAGTACACGGAACAGGCGATGACAACGTTCATTTTCAGAATTCAATCGCTTTAGAGGAGGCATTGATTAAGGCAAATAAACAATTTCAATCGTTTTATTACCCAAACAAGAATCATGGTATTTATGGAGGAAACACACGTTTCCATCTTTATACAATGATGACCAACTTTATCGAAAAAAACTTATAAGCATTCCCGATTAATAGGAGAGATACAGAGCGTAGAAGCAATTGGCTATTGTTTAAGGAACATAAAGTGAAGTAAATAAGAGTTGTGAGTTTAAGATATTGATAAGCAATGTTTTAAATTGAAAAAGATGCCGTCATTCATTTTAAATATACTACTTATTTTAAAAGACAAATCACTTAATGAATACTTGCGATAGCCAATTTTATCAATGCAGTCGCCTATCCCGTGAGTGCAGAAGCTAATAGTATAAATGCAGTCATCTATCCCGTGAGTGCAGAAGCAAATAGTATGAATGCAGTCGCTTATCCCGTCAGTGCAGGAGCTAATAGTATGAGTGCAGTCGCCTATCCCGTCGGTGCAGGAGCTAATAGTATGAATGCAGTCGCTTATCCCGTGAGTGCAGGAGCAAATAGTATGAATGCAGTCGCTTATCCCGTCAGTGCAGGAGCTAATAGTATGAATGCAGTCGCTTATCCCGTGAGTGCAGGAGCAAATAGTATGAATGCAGTTGCTTTGTCACATCAGTAGCACGAGTTTCCAACTCGTAAAATTGAGAATGATTTTATTGAATAAAAGGTGGACACTCGCCCTCATTGGAAATAACTCCAACAAGAGCATAATAGACACTTACAATTTGGCAGGAAATAATTGTACCACATTTACTTGTGATGCTTTAAGATCTGGAGGTGTAAGAATTCATGATATTACAACTCCATCAGGGTTTAACCTTTTTATGAAAGGATTTGGTAATTGGTATTATAATCGAAATAAATAAAATGAGATATTTAAAAATACTAGTGCTAATATTTGGGATGGGAATAGTACTTCAATGTTATGGCTATATAAATTCTGTTGTTAGCTATAAATATGAGGTTGATTTAATGACAACAAATATTGAAACGTCCGAAAGTCTTTCTCAAGTTGAAAGGAAAATACTAATGATACAAGTTAAAAATCGAAGTAGTGAAATTGTAAAATTTCAAAGGCAACTTAAAATTACACTTGGATTGTCGATTTTAAGTTTAATAATCCTTTTTATGATTATTCGGAAGAATACTGAATGAGATTATAAACCCTCGCTTGGCGTAGCGACCCACAAAAAACGATTTTTGCACAAAAGTCAAACAACCGATATTTTTACCTTTGAAAACAAAGAGCAAAAGCCGTAAAACTATTGATATTTCCAATTTCGTGGCGTAGCGTGGCATAGCGATAGTAGTCAAATCAATATTTGATAGGTTATGTTTTACTTTTGTAGAGCATAGACTTCGTTAGGAAGAGTATTTTAATTTTAGACTATCCTACTTTGTTTTCATTTTACTTATCTAAAATACTGGTTAGAGATGAAACAAAAATCGAATCGTAAAAAGGTCAAACAATCTACAAAAGTTAGTCCTTGATGGTGCAATAAATATAGGTGGTGGTACAACAATTGTAGCAGCTTCTATTACAGTAGAGGTGGGAAGTGGTGGAACAGCAACAGTTGTTGCAGCACCAGCCGCCGCAATAGGTGCTGGAATGATTATAAAAGGTGGAGTTGAAGTTGCTGTAGGAAAAATGCTTTATTCAAACGGAAGCGATAATTATAAAAATCAAAAAGGAAGAGCGAATGAAGACGGTAATAATAAGCCTACTAAAAATGAACGAGCTGCTGAAAAAAAATCAAAAAACAGTAACAATTCACAGTATGGAGGTGGTGCCGAACACACGTCAAATGCAAGAGGTTCTACAAAAGGAAAACACGAAGCAGGTAGAGCTCGTAATAAACAAGATAAAGGTGGTGAAAAGGCAGACAATAAAAGATATAGAACACAGGATTCAAAAAAATAAGCATTAATATACAATGGAAAATGTAAAAAGTGAATATTTAAATAAAGTTATCACCATAAAAATACGTCCTAATAGCCATTTTCAAGGAATACTAATAGGTGTTGGAGCTAATTGGCTATTACTTCAATATATTCCTGTTGATTTTATAACAGATGGTTATGTATTGTTAAATCAAAAATATATTTCCGAAATCAATATTTCCGAAGATGATATTTTTACTCAAAAAGTAATAGAATTAAAAGGGGTAAATTCTATGATTTTTGGAAAGGTAGATTTAGAAAATTCTACAAAACTATTTGAAGAATTTAGAGAAAAATCAACTTTGATAGGGATAGAATTGAAAAATCATCAAAAAAGGTATGTTGGATTTGTTACAAAAGAAAGAGAAAAATCAATACGAGTTCAGTTAATAAGTAAGAATTGTAGTTGGTTAAATGAAGAGACCTTTTTATATAATGAACTACGTGCTATTTATTTTGAAGATGATTATTTACATTCTTTAAATCTCTATATAAATCAAGGGAAATAGCCCCCTCTCGGCGTAGCGACCCACAAAAAACGATTTTTGCACAAAAGTCAAACAACCGATATTTTTACCTTTGAAAACAAAGAGCAAAAGCCGTAAAACTATTGATATTTCCAATTTCGTGGCGTAGCGTGGCATAGAATAGTAGTCAAATCAATATTTGATAGGTTATGTTTTGTTTTTGTATTTTACTTCTTGGCTTGGATTAGCACCCCCCGCTCGGCGTAGCGACCCACAAAAAACGATTTTTGTACAAAAGTCAAACAACCGATATTTTTGTATTTGCAAACAAAGATCAAAAGCCGTAAAACTATTGATATTTCCAATTTCGTGGCGTAGCGTGGCATAGCGATAGTAGTCAAATCAATATTTGATAGGTTATGTTTTACTTTTGTAGAGCATAGACTTCGTTAGGAAGAGTATTTTAATTTTAGACTATCCTACTTTGTTTTCATTTTACTTATCTAAAACATTGGTTAGAGATGAAACAAAAATCGAATCGCAAAAAGGTCAAACAATCTACCAAAGTTAGTCCTCTTTCGGTCTTAAATCAACAGGTAGCAGGTATTGATGTGGGATCTAGTGCTCATTATGTATGTGTAGGAGCTTTGTCAGATGAATCCGTCAAACGCTTTGGTACTTTCACTCAAGATTTAGACGAATTAGCCGATTGGTTGGTAAGTCTTGGGGTTACTTCGGTGGCGATGGAATCTACGGGGACGCCCAGTCAGGTATTTACTGGGTCAATCTTTATGATGTTCTTGAAAGTAGAGGATTAGAAGTCTGTTTAGCCAATGCTCGCTATGTTCGCAATGTACCAGGTCGAAAAAGTGATGTATTAGATAGTCAGTGGATACAGCAATTACATAGCTACGGCTTGTTAAGAGGGTCGTTCATTGCAGAGGGTAAAATCAGAGAGTTACGAGCCTATGTTCGTCAGCGAGAGAATTTGGAAAAACAAAAAAGTATTCAAGTCGCATTGATGGGAAAATCGCTTCAATTATTGAATATTAAACTGCATCAAATCGCCTCTGGAACAGAGTTACAAACCAGTATGAATATCATCCGAGCGATAGTTTCAGGAGAAAGAAGTGCCAAAGAATTAGCAAAATTTCGCCATCCTCAGATGAAAACCTCTGTGGAAGATTTTGAGAAAGGCTTACAAGGTAATTGGCGAGCCGAACATCTTTTTAGTCTCAAACAGGCACTAATGATGTATGATTTTATTAAAGAGCAAATGTTATCCTGTGAAAGAGAGATAGAACGAACCTTGGGAGAAATCAATGGAGATTCAGGTGATGAATCAAGAGTCAAAACAAAAGCAATCCGACAAAACGATTACGCCTTCGATGTCAAGAGTTATCTAAAAGAAATGGTAGGCGTAGATTTAACTCAAATCAGAGGAATGGACGAGAAAACGATACTTACCATTTTATCAGAAACAGGTACAGATTTGAGTAAGTGGAAAACAGCTCAACATTTTACTTCTTGGCTTGGATTAGCTCCCAAACCCAAAATTACAGGAGAAAAAATTGTTGGGCATTTTAAACATTCAGTAGCCAACAGAGCCAATCAAGCCTTTAGAATGGCTGCGTGGGCTTTGAGTAATAGCAAATGTTATTTAGGCTCATTCTATCGAAAACTCTCCTCAAGGAAAGGCAGTTTTGTCGCTGTAAAAGCCACAGCACGAAAAATAGCTGTAATTTTCTGGAACATGATGACTAAGAAGGTAGAGTTTGAAACACGCACACAAGCTGAATATGAGATAAAATATCAAGATAGACAATTAAAAAACTTAGAAAAAATGGCTAAAAGACTGGGAATGACTCTTCAAAAATCGAATATTTAATTTACTGGAAATCAAATGGTTAAAAAGCGGTTGTAGGAAGTGTTTTTCACTACGTCAGTGCGTCATGCCTTCTTAGAAGGCTTATATTCTCTCCCCCATCGAGTCATAAGTTTTCCTAAGACTTCAAACACGCATAGAGCATTTGCTCATTCTAGGTATGTGATTTGAGTATTAAAATAATAATTTTACGATGAAGAAAATCATTTTGTATTAATCAATACAGAGATGTGAAATTGGAAAAGATTGTTGACTCAATAGTAAAAAAAGAATTAACCTTAAAGGGTTTATTAGCTAAACCAGATTAGCTTTTCCCCAAAATAAATACTCATATTATGACTATTTTTAGAAATAGTATTTTTATCTTTTTTAAAAGAATAGAAAAAGGAGATTATAGTAGAGCTTTGAACTCTACATTTGCCATTTATGGTTTGTTGATTTACTTCAACATAGATTCTTTAAGAGTTGTCATTGAAATATTTTTTGGCATCAATAAATTAAATATTCTAAATGGTACGATTAATATTTTTGAGGCTATATTATCATTTGGATTTAGTCACCTATTCACATTCAAGAGTGATTTAAGAAGTATTACTTCAGTAAGTAATAAACACAAAGTTTTAACAATATGCTATATTATAATTACATGTGTTAGTTCAATTATTGCTTCTAATATGATTAGAAATATATATTAACATCATTATCTCCCTCGCTCGGCGTAGCGTCCCACAAAAAACGATTTTTGCACAAAAGTCAAACAACCGATATTTTTATATTTTCAAGTAAATTATTTTTGTAATTTACTAATAATCAATTAAAAAGCTGTTGTAGGAAAGTTAATCGACGCATTTCCTACGACTCCAAACGGAGTAGAACGTGACGCTCGTAATTGGCTACAAAGAGAGAGGGAGTTATCTGTAAATTCCCTCGCTTGGCGTGGTGTTTTTCACTAAGTCAGTGCGTCATGTACAATATAAAACGAGTATAAAATGAAAAGGAATATTTTAATCATGTTATTCATTGGGCTATTCACAATTAGTAGCACATTCTCACAAAAAAGAACAGTAGTTTCAGCCTCATTTATTGATTCAAAACGTAAACAAGCCAAAAACTTAATGAAAGACTATTTTTTATTTCACTGTATTAATTACGGTTTAATAAATAATGGGGATAGCACATTACTAAAAGACAGGAGCAAATTATTTTATGATGCTTGGTTAAGCTATATCCCCAATGATGAACGACTACCAATTTTAAACTACGCTAAACAGATTGGAGGAGATGTTCTATTCAGTTTAGAAGCTGAAAAGCAAAGTCTTGTTGGACATTGTTTGAACGGGTACAGAGATAAAGAGTTAGAAAAAATTATGGATATTATAGCGAAGAAATGGGTAATACTTGAAAAAAAGAATCCTTAAGTCTATCAGACAATATGAGCTTTAAGACCCTATATAGGCATTAACCTTAAAGGGTGTATTAGCTAAGCCTGATTAGCTATATAATTCAAATAAATTTCATGTATAATCATGTTCAAAAAATATAGAAAAGTTTTCATAACAATATTCCTGTTGGGCTTACTCTTATTCATTCTAAAAACAATAGCTCCATTTTTTTATTCAGGAGCCTATCCATTTTCAGCTATCTATGAAATAGAAGTAAAAGAGTCGTTGCTGAAACAAAAAATAAAAGAATTCAAAGAAGATAATCCTTCCTATAATACTCCAGAACAATGTGAATTAACCGACCATACTGACCAGTCTTATAATAATTTTTTTATAATATATTTCTACTATAAAAAAGAGAATAAAATTGTTCGAATATGGGTATGTAGTGGTAACAAAAATAAATCAGAATTAGGAGTTGTAGCTATTAATAATGGGCTTGATATAGGAAATTGGAAGAGATTGAATCGAGATTTGGATGAAGATGAGACACAAAAAGAATTATCATTATTTGAAAATAGGATATTAAAGCAGCTTGGTCTTCCATATAAAAAGGAATAGTCTCGCACTAGGATTTAGTTTTCATATAGAAGATTAACCCCTGTTTAGTGTTAGGTTTTCCTAAGACTTCAAACACGCATAGAGGGATTGCTCGTTCTGGGTATTTTTACAGGATGATTAAATTAACTCAAAAGCAAGACATTCTACTTATAAAATGGTATGGTTAGATTGGTATAAAAATGAAAAAAATGATAGATAAGTTATATGTGTGTATGTATTGTTTTATGAGGTTTATTAAAAAAGAGAGAGCAAATCAGGCTTTAGCTTCTTCATTTCTTGGAATCTGCTTTGCCTTTAATGTGAATACCATAGTTGTAGCTTTTATTTTAATAATGTTTAAGCCTACTATTACAAAAGATTTTGCATTATTTGTACCATTGACGTTTGCTTTTTTTTATTTTTTTAATCAAAGATATTTTATTGGCTCAGGAAGGTCTAGAGAACTAACAATCAATTTATTAGAAGGGGAAATGAGAAGTAATAGAAAAGTATTAATAGCCATAACCTATATGTTTTTTTCGATATTTCTTTTTTGGATTACCCCCATGCTACTAGATTGAGATGCCCTATCTAGTCTTAGGTTTTCTCTGAACTCCAAATGCACATAGAGCATTTGTTCGTGAATTAAGCTCAACACTGTAAAAATGAAAAAACTTATATTCTTAATAACCCTACTAATGTTCTCTTGCAAGGAGCATTATACACGAGAAGAAGTAATAACTATGTTAGAATCTAACAATACAGATTCTGTTTTGACGGCTTGTAAATTTATATCAGAAAATAAAGATACCACATACAATCATTATCTTTTAAAAGACCCCTATCAATGGAAAATTACTCATAATTGGCGTTTTCTTGGAATGAATGGTTATGAAGGTCGAATGAAAACCTTACGAAAAGTTACTGGGATAGCACCCCCAAATAAGATAACAAGTACTCCCGATTCTTCAATAGTTGAGTTTTATCGTAAGGTATTGAAAGAGTGAATTCATATCTGAAACTCTGCTTTACAATACCTGAATTATTGATATTTAATTTGGAAGCGTATATCATTTATTATGAATGTTTTCAAGGACCTGATTGGTCAGAAGATTGAAACATGAATATTTATTTAGTAGATATATTACAGTCACTAAACTTGCCAAAGGTGATTTCTACATAAACTAATCAACGTTTAAAGCGATGAATAAAAAACTAGTTTTGCTTTTAGTCATATTGATTTCTTCTTGTATAAAGAATGAAGGAGATTATGAATATATTTATCTGACTAATAACACTAATGAGGATATATATTATTTTTTATCTAAAGATGATATTATTAGAGATACAACACTTATCAAATTGATAAGACCAGATACTACTAATGTCGTGATTGGAAAAAGACCATCTGTAATTTACGCATATAAAGAGGACTCTATTATTTCAAGAGAAAATCAAATGTTCTCCTTTAGAGTTAAACGACAATCAACAAAAGAAATATTTAAGTCTAGCAGTCTTGATGGAGTAATGAATGCTATTTCGATGAAGCAACGAATAAATATTGAATATGATGGTAAAGTCAATGTATTTATTGTTAAAGCTACAGACTTAAATAGTTTTTCAGATAAAAATATCGTGAAAAATAAATTGTGTAAAAAAGTAAGGTCAGTTACCGAAAAAGACATTACTTCTGATACCTTGATAATTGTCCTACCTAGTCATTAGGCATCAATCTTTTAAGTAATGATTAGTTTCATTAAGTTAAGAGTAATGTGTTTTAGGAAATATTGAGACAGGTTTAATCAATAGTCATTAATGAAAAAACTGATTCAAGAAAAGAATTTATAGCAAATGAGAAAAATTAAAGAATTTTTGATTTATATTATTTATTTCACATATAGATATTACTCAAAAGATAATAAAGATTTGGATGACGCAAAGATTCATTCCTTTTTTGTATTGTTAATGGTTGGGTTTTTATATTTTTCGCCAGTTACATTTTACTGTACATCAACATTTGGCTTGTCAAAATATTGGGATAATGATTTATTCTTTTTAGAAAGAAGACTTGCGATAGGTGTAATAATAGTAATCCTGTCAATATTATCTTTTTTTATCTATAGAAGAAAGAAGAAAAAACTGCAACAATATTTTGTTTATTTCGATAACGAATTTAATGAAGAAAAACATAAACGGTATAAAAAGTATGTGTTATCTATTCCAATTGGTGCTTTAGTATGGTTTTTTCTAAGTATGGTTATTGTTGGTGAAATCACTAGATAGTCAACGAAAAAACAAGTACGATATATAGGCATCAATCTTTTAAGTAATGATTAGTTTCATTAAGTTAAGAGTAATGTGTTTTAGGAAATATTGAGACAGGTTTAATCAATAGTCATTAATGAAAAAACTGATTCAAGAAAAGAATTTATAGCAAATGAGAAAAATTAAAGAATTTTTGATTTACATTATTTATTTCACATATAGATATTACTCAAAAGATAATAAGGATTTGGTTGACGCAAAGATTCATTCATTTTTTGTATTGTTAACGGTTGGGTTTTTATATTTTTCTCCAGTTATGATTTATTGCACATCAACATTTGGCTTGTCAAAATATTGGGATAATGATTTATTCTTTTTAGAAAGAAGACTTGCTATAGGTGTAATAATAGTAATCCTGTCAATATTATCTTTTTTTATCTATAGAAGAAAGAAGAAAAAACTGCAACAATATTTTGTCTATTTCGATAATCAATTTGATGAAGAAAAACATAAACGGTATAAGAAGTATGTATTATCTGTTGCAATTGGTGCTGTAATATGGTCTATTCTAAGTGTCATCATTGTTAGTGAAATCACTAGATAGTCAGCAAAAACTATAAAGATTAAGAAATAGTATAAATCATTTTCCATGAAACTAAAACTAACTTCCATCATCATTTTTGTTCAAAGCATAGAAGTACTAAAAGACTTTTATGTAGGCATTTTGGCATTGGAAATCATTGAAGAATATGGTTATAATTGGTTACTCTTAAAAGTAGGGGATTGTCAAATCGGATTGCATAAAATTGGAGAACAGTATTTAGAAGAAAATCAAGAAGCTTTCAAATTTGATAATAATACCAAAATTGTATTTGAAGTAGATGAAGACCTTTATACACTGAGAGAGCAACTAATAGCCCAACAAGTAACATTGGGCGAAGTAAAGACTTTCGATAACTACGATTATTTTTTTTGTGATGGAGAAGACCCAGAAGGAAATGTCTTTCAATTAAAACAACAAAAACCAAAACCGTAGCACGAGTTTTCAACTCGTGGAATTAATTTCCGTGGTCAAAAAAAGAAGCTCGTGTCTCCACGAACTTCTTCCAAAACAATGCTTTTTCTTAATTCCAAATGTCATTCATCTCCGTCAATACAATTGGTTTTCCGTCGGTAACAACAATTGTATGTTCGTGTTGTGCCATAAAACCGCCTTTGTTTCCAACCATCGTCCAGCCATCATACAATGTTTCAGCGTAAGTTGATGTCGTAGAAATGAATGTTTCAATCGCAACGACCGAGTTTTTCTTAAATCTTGTTGTATTATACTTATCTCTGAAATTGGCTATTTCGCTCGGTTCTTCGTGAAGACTTCTTCCTACTCCGTGACCAGTGAGATTTTTGATGACTTTATAACCTCTTTTCTTAGCTTCGGTTTCAATCAAAAGTCCAATATCAGCAATACGCACGCCACCTTTAATGTTAAAAATAGCTTTATGTAAAATTTGCTTTGATGCTTCAACCAATTGTTGATGTTTATTTACATCATTTCCAATGACAAATGAAGCACCATTATCCGACCAAAAACCACCAAGTTCTGCCGAAACATCAATATTGATTAAATCTCCTTCTTTTAATACTTTTCTGTTTGAAGGAATGCCATGACAAAATTCATTATTAGTGCTAATGCAAGTCCAACCTGGAAAACCATAAGTAAGATAAGGAGCAGATTTAGCTCCCAAGTCATTCAGGATTTGTCCGCCATAATTATCCAACTCTTTTGTTGTGATACCCGGTTGGGCAAATTTTCTCATTTCTTTCAACGTGTAAGCAACCGCTTCACTAATTTTTTGCATTCCCACTAACTCATACTCTTTTGTTATCGACATATTGCTATTTTCTAAAGTATTTGTTGTATTCAGCTTGACTGCTGAGTTTTAAAGATAGACAAATTTACGTTTTTTCTTATGAGGAGAAAAATAGAAGAAACGAACCTCACTTTATCGCTCAGCGAAATCTTTACTCGCCGCTAGTCCAAGTATTAATCAGAGCGTCACTTGGACTAAATAAGTATTCTTTTCCCGTGTTCTGTGGCACACAGAACACGGAAAGGGGGCTTGAGACATAAAATTACGAATTCCCTTAAATCATCCACAATCCACATCCACGACAATCCCAACGCCTTTAAAGTCTTTTGATAGTATTATGTTTTGTACTTGTTCGGCAATAAAGGCTTTTGCTCCTTTTAGATTGATGGTTTTTTCGAGTTTTATCATGATTTCAAATAAATACTGATTACGAACTCTTTCTACCAATGGTTTTTCTGGACCTAATACTCTTGGTGTTCCCAGTTTTTCGATAAGCTTTTGTGCTAAAGCTTGGGCTGCTTTTTCGGCATTAGGTTGGTCGATATGCCTTAAAGTAATCTTGATAATTCTGGTAAAAGGTGGATATTGAAAGTCTTCTCGCTCTTTGATTTCGTCTTGATACAAACCTTCATAATCATTTTCGATAATTTGTTGCAGTATTTTTTGCTTAGGATTATTGGTCTGAATCAATACTTTGCCTTGCGTTGCTCTTCGTCCTGCTCGTCCTGCTACTTGAGTCAGCATTTGAAAAGCTCTTTCCGAAGCACGAAAATCTGGAAAATGAATCATTCTATCCGCATCAAAAATGCAGACAAGACTCACTTTTTCAAAATCCAATCCTTTAGAAACCATTTGCGTACCCACCAAAATATCTACCGCACCGCTTTCTACTTCATTAATCAAGGTTTGGAAAGCCGTTTTGGTTCTGGTAGTATCCAAATCCATGCGGGCGATTTTGGCATTTGGCAAAAAGATTTGCAATTCTTCCTCCAATTTTTCTGTACCATAACCTCTTGTTTTCAACTTTGTAGAACCGCAAGCCTGACAAGTTTTTGACATCGGTTCGTGGTGTCCGCAATAATGGCAACGCAATTCTTGATTGCTATAATGATAAGTAAGACTCACATCACAATTGGGACAAGCCGCAATAGTATCGCAATCTTCGCACTGAATATATGGCGAATAACCCCGACGGTTTTGAAATAAAATGGTCTGCTGTTTTTTCTCCAGATTCAAGCCCATTGTGTCTAACATCAGGTTTGAAAAATCACCTTTAGTTAGTTTTTGTTTTCGAGCCGCCTTGATGTCGATAAGTTCAATGTCTGGCAATTGCGTATTGCCAAAACGTTCTTTCATTTCTACAAAACCATATCTTTCGGTTTTGGCATTGTAAAAACTTTCAATGGAAGGCGTAGCAGAACCCAACAATACTTTAGCTTTTTGTCGATGAGCAATCACCACTGCTACATCTCTGGCATGATAGCGAGGAGCAGGGTCGAATTGTTTATAAGAAGTTTCGTGTTCTTCATCAACAATGATGAGTCCGAGATTATCAAAAGGCAAAAACACCGCTGAACGCACGCCCACCACAAATTGAAATTTGCCCGAAACCACACCTTTCCATACTTCTACCCGTTCATTATCCGAAAACCGAGAATGATAAATGCCCATTTTATCACCAAAAACCTTGCGTAATCGCACCACAATTTGGGTCGTCAAGGCAATTTCTGGCAATAAATACAGTACTTGCGAACCACTTTCTAATACTTGTTCAATCAATTTGATATATACTTCGGTTTTTCCACTGCCCGTAATACCATGCAAAAGCGTAGTGTCTTTTGTCTGAAAACTTTGCATGATTTCAGCAAAAGCTTTTTCTTGAGATTCAGAAAGTACTGGCGTTGGAGCTTCCACAAAATCAAGGTCTTCTTCAAAGCGACTGACGATTACTTCAAATTGTTCAAGAATCCCATTTTTCAATAAAGTACTCAGCGAACTTTCCGAAACATTGGCTTTGGTCAAGGCACTTTTTTCTAAACCTTTTTTATTCAATTCAGGCGTGCGGAGGACGGGAACGAACTTTAAATAATTCAAAATCACATCCAATTGTTTGGGCGATTTTTCTAACTCGCCAATCAAAGCCGTTAAGTAATTTGCATCTTCATAAAAAGAATTTAGCCTGATTTTTTTTAGAATTTTTGGCGTATATTTTTCACGCACTTCTTCAAAAACAATGACAGCCTTTTTCTGAATTAAAGACTTAATGATATGATAAACATTTTTTACTTCGGCAAAACGTGCGAGTTCATCATAATTCAAAGACTGATGTTTTTTGAGTTCTTCAATGATTTCCGTTTCACGTTCTGTCAATAAAGCAGGCTGGTCGAATTCGGGATTAAACTGTACTTTCGATAAACTCGAAATCTTCAAACCCGAAGGCAAAGCAATGTTCAGCACTTCGCCGACGGTACACATATAATAATCGGCAATCCAGTAGAAAAGCTCAATTTGTTTGGTATTCACCAAAGGAGCGTCGTCTAATACTTCTAAAATATATTTGGCTTGATATTTTTCTGGCGGTTTGTTGTGAATACGGGCAATAACAGCCGTAACCACTTTGGTTTTCCCGAATTGCACAATTACTCTTAAACCCGTAGTGATACTGGCAGCGTACTCACGTGGCACACGATACGTAAAAGTATTCGGTACAGCAACAGGTACGATTACATCGGCAAAAAGGGTGATTTCTTCTTGAAAAAGGGATTCGGAATTATTTGAAATGATGTTCTCCAATTCGTTTAATTAGTTCTTGAGCTAACAAATATACTTTTGTTCTACCTCTTTCTGGAATAAAATGTGGAGAATTATCAGCTTTTGAAGCTCGTTCGATGGCTAAATGAAGGTTTTGTAATGGATTTTTAGGGAATAAACCTTCATCTTTCAACAAACCAAAATGTCTTTTAAGTTCTCTGCCACTTTGGGAAGAAAACGTTTCTAAATCTTTTGCATGAGCCAATAACCAAATTTCAAAACACGGATTACTAATCGCTAAATTCCAATTGACGATTTTATCACACTCATTTTGAATAGTGTGGAGGTCTTTAAGTTCCCATCGGTCAATGTCCATTACCATCCAAAGTTGGTCATAGTTATTAAAATTCAAGTTTTCACTTTCTTTTACAGCTTTGTCTAATACCCATTTAGGAGCAGATTTATTATCAGATGGAGGAACTACTTTGATTTTAATTCTTTGTTGTTTTAATTTATGGAAGTATGTAAAATATTCAACTTCTGTTTTTGCTCCCTCACAAATAATAATAAACCATGAGGAATCACGGTGAGGGATACTCTTTTTATAATTTCTATTTTCTTTCTGCATGATTACATTAGATAGTCTTTTCTAAATCGGCTAAAAAAGGAATAGCACCAAAACGTCCGTTCAAATATCCTTTTCTAATATCTAAATCGTAACGAGGTTTGAAATCTGATAATGGATACAATTGTGTAGCCCCTTCATTATTTTTTTCAGCAAACCAAATTTCATCTTGTCTGAAAATCTCTAAATCCAAAAGATTTGATTCATGAGTTGTAAAAATGACTTGACCTTTAGTAGTATTTAGTTCCATCAAAGTTTTTAGAAATGTTTTCAATAAAGATGGGTGAATACTTTGGTCAATTTCATCAATAATGAATATAGTATCTTCTATGCTGAGTAGAAAAAATATAGTTAAGTAGTCTAATAATCGAATAGTTCCATCTGACTCCTCATCTAAACCAAATTCAACCGTGTCATCTCCTTCTCCGTGATGACCTATTAATTCATTGATGAAAATTTTACCATTTTCATAGGAATAAATATGTACTGATTTTTTTTTGGTTTCAACACGGATTTTTTTTTGGTCTTCTTTGAACATTTTTTCCAAAGACTCCAATGATGTTTTATTTAACAAATTGTAATCAAAATCTTCTAAGGCTTGTTTTTTGAAATGAATACTTTTAAGTCCAGTGTCAAATTTTGCCATCATTTCACTGTATAATTCTCTTAATTCAGGCTGGATAAATAGTGTTCCAAACATTTGTGATGGTCTAAAGTCTGGTAAGACGAAGACTATATTTTTTAAAAACCATTCTTTTATAATCAGTATTTCTCCAAAGTCTTCATTTTTAACAGTGGAAATAAATGAATTCGTTGATACTAATAACTCCTTTTCATAAAACTCTAAAAAGTATTTATCTTTTTCGGTTTGCAAGTATTTTTCATTAAAATTCAGTTTGCTGACTTTGTTTTCATCTGTATGTCTTGTAAAGATTAGTTCATCTTCTTTATCAAATGTTACTTTGCATAACCATTCTTCTAAAACTATTTCATAATTGAAAACTATTCCATAAGCGTAAACTACTCCATTTATATCAAATTCAATTCCCAATTCGGATGGTTTATTTGAAAATTCTTTTGATAGTTTAAATTTTTGATAGCTATTTAATATATTTTCGCCTAAAACTAATCTTTTAAGAAAGTCAATTGCCTTAATCAAATTAGATTTTCCTGCTCCATTTGCTCCATAAATCGCAGCAGCACGCAATACATCTACGTTTGGATGTTTGTAAACATGATGTGGATGGCGTTTTATATCGCCTGTTAGCATATTAAATTCTGTTTCTTCTTTGAATGACAGAAAATTTGAAACTGTGAATCTGATTATCATAATTATCTTATTGCGAAAAAATCTCGTCAACTTATTAAATGTTAGTTAAAATTAAGGATAAAATTGGTTTTTGTCAGAATTTAAGAGAAATTTTCGTAATGATTTATTCTTTTCTGTAATGCGTCACCTAGCTGACCAATTGCTATCAACATTATTGTAAGTTTGTATCATGGCAAAATCACTTCTTATTTTCCTCATCACTTTCCTCATCAGTTTTGCAGGTTCATTTCATCCTGGACCTTTGAATATGTCGGTGATACAGAAAACACTTAAAAAGAATCTTTCCGCTGGACTTTGGATGACTTTTGGAGGAGTAATTCCTGAAATGATTTATGGTTACTTGGCTGTTGAAGGCTTAAAGATATTTGAACGATACCCTCTTATTTTTGAAATCATGCAATGGGCTGTTTTGCCTGTTTTATTGCTGGTCGGCTGGAATTATTTAAAACCTAAGAAAAAACAAGAAGAGTTGTTGAAAACAGCCGAAGTTCAAGCAGAAGTAAAGGTATTATCATTAGGGAGTGATATTTTGAGTGGATTTTTACTGTCATTTCTCAATCCGCAATTATTGCCTTTTTGGTTGGTCATCTTGATTAATTATCAGAATTATAGCTTCTTGAAGATTGAAAATGGATTCGACAAAATTGCTTTTGTATTGGGTGCAAGTATTGGTGCATTCTTCCTAAACTATTTATGTGCTTATGTGGCTAATCGTAAAAGAGGATTAGTTTTTGAATCTTTATCACCCAAAATGTTCGATACAATCATGGGTTGGACTTTTATTTTAGTGGCTTTTGTTCAAGCCGTAAAACTATTGGTGTTTTAATAAAATAAAGTTTTCAAATATTTTTTTGAGAGTTCTAATATTATGTGTAATTATGCGATAATTTATTAAACCATAATTAACTTATTTAATTTCAATGACACCTAAATGTACTTTTCACAAGTGTATTCTACTGATTACTTGTGTGCTGTTAGGTTTTTATACCCATGCTCAAACTCCCGCTCCGATTACTTTCGGTAAAGTGGACTTGAAAGACCTTCAAATGAAAAGCTATCCCAAAGACACTGCTGCTGAAGCGGTTGTACTTTGCGACTATGGCGAATACAGTTATTACTTTGGTAAAGATTTGCCTAAAGTTATTTATCGACGACACGTCCGCATCAAAATTCTAAAGAAATCTGGCTTTGGATATGCCAGTCAAAAAATACCTTATTTTCTGTCAAGTAATCTCGATAAAGCAGAATCAATTGATCACTTAGAAGCTTCTACTTGGAATCTCGAAAACGGTAACCCCGTGAGTTACTCATTATCTGATGATGATTTTTTTGACGAAAAAGCTGGGAATACGCTTTTTTATAAAAAGTTTACCTTTCCACAAGTAAAGGAAGGTTCGGTACTTGAATATACCTACGAGATAGAGTCGGGCTTGTGGTATCGTTTACGCAATTGGAATTTTCAAACCAGTATTCCTACGCTTTGGAGCGAATTACGTGCTGAAATCCCAGCTTATTTTGACTATAAAATTACCATGAATAGTCTTTTACCTTTGAAGGTTCAGGAAACAAAACAAGGCACTCGGAACTTTATGCGTAGTGATATTCGTGACCCATTTATTGCTTACAGATTTGCCATTGAAGATATTCCTGCTTTGAAAGAAGAACCTTTTTTGACAACCCTTGAAAACTATCGTTCTAAACTTAGTTTTGAATTAGCGGTAACTTATTTACCGAATCAAGGTAAAATAGATTATTCTCAAACTTGGGAGGCACTCAATGAAACTTTATTGACGAGCGATTATTTTGGAAAGCAGATCAAGAAATATGATGAAGCTCAAAACATCGCCAAAATCCTAAAAACACAAACTAAAGATTCCTTGGCTTTGCTAACGGCTGCCTATCAGTATATTCAAAATAATATGCAATGGGATGGTGAAAACGAAGTATTTACCTCTAGTGCAAATTTGAATAAAGTAGCAGAAAAAGGGCTAGGAAACTCAGCAGAAATTAATTTGATGTTGGTGCGTTTACTTCGTGAATGTGGTTTTGATGCCAATCCGATGATATTGAGTACCCGTGAAAATGGTTTGCCGACTGATTTGGTTTTGTTGGACAGATTTGATTTTACCATTGCCCATGTTTCCTTGAATGGTAAAGATATTTTGCTGGATGCAACTAGCAAATATGCCCAAGTGGATTTACTTCCACTACATTGTTTGAATGAAAAAGGGAGATTGATTGTCAGAAAAAATAGTCGTTGGATACCGATTCCTACTCGCCCTGTCAGTAGAAAAGTAAGTTTGCTTGAAATGAGTATTTTGCCTGAGCAAGAGATTAAAGGAAATATAAATGTTTCTTATGTAGGGCATGAGGCTGTCTCTTTTAGGTCAGCAGTGTTGAACAAAGGGAAAGAAGATTTTATCAGCAATTTCAAGAAAAATAAACCAAACCAAAATATCAGTAAAGTAGATTTAGTGGCTGTTGATTCATTAGGGAAAATGCCTGAAATGAAAATTCAAACGGTTTATAATGAAGCCTATACCATCGCTGGCGACCGTATCTATTTTACTCCGATGCTTGATTTGGGAGAAGAAACCAATCCATTCAAATCGCCAATCAGAAATTATCCCGTTGAATTTGGTGTACCGCAAGAAGAAACTTTTAGTGCAGTTTACAAAATTCCTGCTGACTATGCCGTAGAAGAAATGCCAAAAGGAGAAAGTGTTACTTTGCCCAATAATGGCGGTCGTTTTGATTTCAGAGCAACATTACTGGAAGGTGAAGTGAAAGTAGATAGCAAAGTAAGTTTAAAGAAAGCACTTTATAGTAGCGAAGAGTATGGGGCATTACGAGAGCTTTATAACAGAATTGTTGTAAAACATGCAGAGCAAATTATTTTGAAGAAGAAGTAACAAGCGATGTGATTTACAAATTTTGCTTTGTAAATTAAGAAACAAGCGATGTGACTTAGTAAGCAAGCAATGTGATTTAGAAAACAAACAATGTAACTTAGAAATCTTGCTTTGTAGCAAAAAGACACAGTTGCGTGAAAAGACTCCTAGGCGTCAGCATTTAATGAATTTATACTGTTTGAGCGATAGCGAGTTTATAAATTCTTGACTTTCTTTTGCGGCCGCCGCTGCGGTTACTTTTCTTGTGTCAAGACAAGAAAAGTAAGGTCTAGAGAAAGGAGATATTGTTTTTTTGTTACAGACAAAATAATTTTTAAACCAAACTCACTACATACTTTAATAATACACATACAGATGAAAAATACTTTTTTAAAAAGAATCCTTGTAGGCTTTTTTTTAGTCCTCGTGACCTTTTCAATCAATGCCCAAAACAGCCCCATTAAGTATGGAAAAGTAGAAATGGCTGATTTACAAATGAAATCCTACGCCAAAGATACTGCTGCCGAAGCAGTAGTACTTTGCGATTTCGGAACCCACAACTATACCTATCGAAGTGGTCAAGGTGGTTTGAAGGTCGTTTATGAAAGGCATAGAAGAATCAAAATCCTCAAGAAAGCTGGCTATGAATGGGCAACTTATTCTTTTGCTTTAAGTAATTCTAGAACAGGAACCGCTAGAGAATACGCTTTAAATATCAAAGGAGCTACTTACAATTTGGTGGATGGCAAAATTGTAACGACCAAATTAGAAAAAAGCTCAATCTTTCTGGAAAAGAAAAGTGAGAATCTGATGATTCAAAAAATTACATTGCCCAATGTACAAGAAGGGTCAGTCATAGAATATTCATACAGAATTGAATCAGACTTTGATACTGAGATCCGTACTTGGGAATTTCAAAGAGGTATTCCAACACTTTGGAGCGAATACCAAGTAAAAGTGCCAGATTTTTATCAATTCCAATTAATTACACAAGGTTATGAACCTTTTGTAGTCTCATCTATCACGAAAGAGTCTCTGAATTTTGGACCTGGTTTAGAGAGCGTCGCAGCCACTTATTATAGATTTGTTCAGAAAGATGTACCTGCTTTAAAAGTAGAACCATACATTACTACGATTGAGGATTATCGTTCGCAAGTGGAGTTTGAAATTTCTGCTTATGTACCAACAGGAGGCATTCCCAAACATTTTTCTTCTACATGGAATGATTTCTCAAAAACCTTAACCAATTATGATAATTTCGGAAGATTACTGAACAAAGGAGGTTTTCTGAAAGAAGTAGCCGCAACGATTAAAGCGACCGCCAAAGATAGCTTATCTAAAATTCAAGCAGCTTACAATTATGTTGCTAAGAATATGACTTGGAATCAGCAAAGGAGTTTCATGGCAAGTGGAAGTTTGAAAAAAGCTTTTGAAGCAAAAACGGGAAATTCAGCAGATTTGAATTTGATGTTGATTGCTTTGCTCAGAGAATTGGATATTGAAGCCGACCCCGTTGTGTTGAGTACCAGAGATAATGGGCGAGTATTAGATTATTATGTACTTGAGCGAAAATTCAATTATGTAATTGCGGCAGTAGATGTGCAAGGACAATGGTTATTGATAGATGCTACCGAACCGTCGATGCCTTTAGGTACTTTGCCAATTCGTTGTTTGAATGGAAAAGGAAGATGGATTCATGGAGAATCAGGCGATTGGGTTGAACTGAAAACCAATGAAAAACTAGCTAAAACACTAATTGCTAATTTTGAAATTGTGCCAGAAGGACAAATTAAAGGACAATTAAGTATCAATCATATCAGTTATGCCGCTCATGATGAACGCATGGAAATCAAGAGAGATACTAAAGCAAAATACATTGATAATCTTAAAAAGTCGCATAATAACTGGGAAGTAAAAAAAGTTGAATTTGAAGATGAGAACGAAATAGAAAGACCGTTACAAGTAAAATTGGATTTGAATATTAATGAAGGCGTAGGAGTAGCTGGCGATAGAATTTATTTTAATCCGATGATTGGTGAAGGCGAAAATAAAAACCCTTTCACAACATTAGAAAGAAAATATCCTGTTGATTTCGGTACTTTGATTGAAGATAGTTTTATCGCTACTTACACCATACCAAAAGGTTATGTAATTGAAGAAATGCCTAAGAGTATGCGAGTGAATTTACCTGAAGATGCTGGTAGATTTGCTTTTATGGTGGCAAAATCAGAAGATGTAATTACGATTTCTAGCAAAATTACATTGAAGAAAACCATGTACTTTGCCGAAGAATATGAATTGCTAAAAAGGTTTTATGATCAAATTATTCAGAAACACGCAGAACAAATCGTTTTAAAGAAAGCCCAATAAATAATGAAAGCATTTATCATCAGTTCACTACTATTGACAGGTATTTTGAGTAATTCCTTTGCTCAGAATAATTGGAATGTAGCTAGCATTCCAGCAGAATTAAAGGAAAAAGCCCATGCGGTAATTCGTAAAAGCGAAACCATTTTTACGGTTAAAAACCTAGGAGAAGCTACTGAAAAAAATCATAAAGTAATTACAATTCTTGATGAACAAGGTTTACAATATGCTTCTATGACACTTTTTTACAGTAAACTTGAAAAAGTAAATAATTTTGAAGGCGTATTGTATGACAGTAATGGCGAGAAAGTAAAAAAGGTAAAAAAAGACGATATTCACGATGGAAGTGCCGTTGGAAACGGAACGCTTTTTGGTGATAACCGTTACAAATATGCTGAATTCAAATATGCGATTTTCCCTTTTACGGTAGAGTTCACAACAGAAACGACTAATAAAAATTTACTTTTTTATCCGATGTGGTTTCCGCAAGAAGACGAAGAAAATGTAGCAGTTGAACAATCGTCTTTAAAGATACAAATGCCAGCTAATTTGCCACTTCGTTATAAATCAATTAACGGATTAGCAGAACCTACCTTGGAAAATATCGCAGAATCCAAAAGCTATACTTGGCAAGTAAAGAATTTACAGGTATATGAAAACGAACTGTATTCTCCGAAATGGACACGTTACGGAAAAGGAGTACTGACTGCTCCGAATGAGTTTGAAGTAGAAGGTTTCAAAGGAAGTATGAAAACTTGGAAAGATTTGGGGGAGTTTGATAATATTTTAGGAAAAGGAAGAGATGTTCTACCCGAAAATGTACAACAGGAAGTAAAACAATTGGTCGCTAATATTTCAGACCCAAGCCAGAAAGTAAAGAAAATCTACGAGTACTTACAGTCTAAAACCCGTTATATTTCTATTCAATTAGGCATTGGCGGTTGGCAACCTTTTGAAGCAAGTTATGTGGCTGAAAAAGGTTATGGCGATTGTAAAGCATTATCGAATTACACAAAAGCCTTGTTAAAAAGTGTTGGAATAGAATCATTTTATGCTTCGATTAGAGGAGGAAGTAATGAGCGAGATATTCATCCAGATTTTCCTTCACAACAATTTAATCACGTAATTGTGTGCGTACCGATGAAAAGCGATACCATTTGGTTGGAATGTACTTCACAAGATAATGCCTTTGGTTATTTGTCTGATTTTACCAGCGACCGTTACGCACTTTTATCAACACCAGAAGGAGGGAAGTTAGTCCATACGCCAGTTTATAAAGCCAAAGACAACCAGCAAAATAGGAATATTAAAGTAGCTTTGGAAGAAGATGGAAATGCTACAGTTACTGCTGTAACAGAATATACAGGACTTTTATCGGACGATTATTCTGATATTAAAAACTTATCGAGTAAAGAAGAGCAACAGAAACAACTTTATAGACGAATTAATATTCCCAGCTTTGAAGTAAGCAATTTTTCTATTCAAGATGAAAAGAAAAGAATTCCGACTGCTACTGTAAAATTAGATTTGAATGTAAGGAAATGTGCATCTAAAAGTGGAACGAGATTATTTTTAACGCCCAATTTAATGTCAGCTATTAATACCGTTCCTCCAGCGTTGGATAAACCTCGTCAAACAGAAGTAGTGTTAAAAGTGGCTTTGACCGAAACAGATTCAGTTACTTATCAATTACCTAAAAATGCTACCTTAGAATTTAAGCCAGTAGGAATTAAGTTTGAAAACCGCTTCGGAACTTATCAATCAGAATTTCAAGTAAAAGATGGAAGCTTATTGTATATCAGAAAATTAGTGAGAAATCAAGGCAAATTTCCACCAGAAAGTTACGCTGAACTCATCGAATATTACAAAAAAGTAAGCAAAGCTGATAGGACTCAAGTGGTTTTGAAGCTTTAGGTGAAAGTGCTTTTCGGAATTTATGTCAAATTATTAATGCTCAATAAATTTAGTTTGTGAACGTTAAGTATTTATTCCAAATCAAAACAAATTATTATGCTTCTTAAAACTAAAAACATTGCCATTGTCGGATTACTTTTTACGCTTACTTGGTTTTCGTCTTGCAAAAAATCAGAAGACGATGTTATCAATAGTGCAACAAAAGACGTAAGAGATAGCGTTTATGCTATTTCGCAATCCTTGTACCTCTGGAATACGAGTTTACCAACGGCTACATTATTCAAACCGACAGGTTATCCAACGGCTGATTCGGTGATGAGAAAAGTAAGAACTTATAGCCCATTCGTAAATGGGAAATATCAAGATAGATGGAGTTTTGCCATTGAAAAATCTGTCTGGGATAATTATGTAAGTGGGAATAGTTCCGATGTTGGAATGCAGTATGGTTTTGTAAGTGCTACAGATTTAAGAGTGAAATTGGTTTATTCACAATCTCCTGCGGGTTTGTTGGGCGTAAAACGTGGTTGGCAAGTACTAAAAATCAATGGAGTTGATGCTACTAATGCTAATATCAATCAATTAAATACCGAGTTGGGGAAAACTTCACAGACCATTGTGTTTGTAAAACCCGACGGTACGCAACAAACACTTACGCTTACTGCTGGAGCTTATAAAGCTGATTATGTAATCAATCCTAAAGTATTTTCTATAAATGGAGTAAATGTAGGTTATTTTAATTTTGATTCATTTTTGGGAGATGCTATCAATGGCAAAACCGCCCAGAAAACACTTAATGTATTAGACCAAACATTTGCTGATTTCAAATCAAAAAATGTAACAGAATTAATCCTTGATTTACGTTATAATGGTGGAGGCTATGGCTTAGTTGCTAATTATTTAGGCAATTTAATTGCTCCATCAGCAGCCATTGGAAAAATATTTGCGAAGACAGAACATAATAGCGTTTACACCCAATACAATAACACTGATTTTTTTGCTACTGCTACTAATGGATTGAAATTAAGCAAAATCGTAATTATTGTAAACAAAGGAACCGCATCTGCAAGTGAGGAATTAATCAATGCGTTAAAACCAGTAATGACCGTTAAATTGATAGGAAGTACTACTCATGGTAAGCCAGTAGGTTATTATGCCATACCAACTATGGATTACTATGCTTTTCCTGTAGCTTTCAGAAATGTTAATTCAGCAGGAACAGGTAATTTTTATGAAGGTTTTTCTGTAGATAAAGTTCAGACGGATGATTTCACCAAAGATTTAGGAGATGAGAATGAAGCTTGTCTGAAATCTGCTTTAGAGTATTATAGAACAGGTGCCCTACAGTCAACAACTCAATCAGCTAGAATTAGTGCTGAAGTAGAGCAATTAAATACTAAAATAACCAAAGAACGATTAAAATTAACCGTTTATGATTTTCCTAAAAAGTAAGATTGTAAAGTTGTTTTAAGCTTTCAGAATAAAATCTTTACCCCACAAGAAGCAAGCAATCTTGTGGGGTTTATTTTTGTCTTCTATTTTTTGATTAACTTTGTCTTTCCGAGAAATTTTAAAAGAAATTAATTTCTCAATCACGAAATCTTACATTGCATTTAGAATGAAAATCTCCCTTAATTGGCTTAAACAATTTGTAGAAATAACAGAGTCGGCTCAAGCATTAGACCATCTCTTAACTGGAACGGGCTTAGAAGTAGAATCCATCGAGCGTCACGAAGCAATTTTGGGCGGTTTACAAGGTTTTGTAGTAGGTGAAGTACTTACTTGTGAGCGATTTATGGTCAAGGAAAAACAGTTGAGCTTAACTACTGTTGATGTAGGCGGAGAAACGCCTTCACAAATTGTTTGTGGTGCTGCCAACGTTGAAGCTGGACAAAAAGTAATTGTTGCTACTGTCGGAACTACGCTTTACGACCATGCAAAAGGTGTTGAGATTTTTAAAATCACCAGTAAAAAAACTTATGGACATCTTTCGGAAGGAATGATTTGTGCTGAAGACGAAATTGGTCTTGGTACTTCGCACGCTGGTATTTTGGTGTTGGATACTGATTTACCAAACGGAACGCCTGCGGCTCAGTACTTTAATTTAGAAGCAGATTTATTAATCGAAATCGGATTAACGCCCAACCGTGCAGACGCTGCCTCACATTGGGGAGTAGCTCGTGATATTAAAGCAAAAACGGGGCGTGCGATTACTTTGCCTTCAGTTGAAGCTTTCAAAGTTGATAATAATAACTTCCCGATTGAATTAATCGTTGAAGATGCTACGGCATGCCCACGTTTCTGTGGTGTAACTGTTGATGGCGTAACGGTGAAGGAATCGCCTGAATGGTTGCGTAAATCTTTGGAAACCATTGGTTTGCGTTCAATTAATAATATTGTAGATATTACCAATTATATCTGTCATGGCTTAGGGCAACCGATGCACGCTTACGACTGGAATGCCATTTCAGGACAGAAAGTAATTGTAAAAACTTTGCCAGCAGGTACGAAATTTACTACGCTCGACGAAGTAGAACGTACTTTAGGCGAAACAGATTTGATGGTTTGTAATGGCGAAGAACCGATGGGAATCGCTGGAATTTTTGGTGGAACTAAATCAGGAATCAAGCCAGAAACGACTCGTGTCTATTTAGAAGTAGCCTATTTCGACCCTGCTTCTGTAAGAAAAACGGCTCAACGTCATGGCTTGAAAACGGATGCTTCTTTCCGTTTTGAGCGTGGAACAGACCCAAATGCGAAATTATACGCTTTGAAATATGCAGCTTTGTTGATTCAAGAATTGGCAGGTGGCGTAATTGCTTCGGAAGTATCTGATTTTTATCTGAATCCAATTGCAGATTTCAGTATTCCAGTTTTATACAAAAACGTAAACCGTTTGATTGGTAAAACTTTGGATAAAGCTTTAGTAAAATCAATTCTTGAATCTTTAGATATTACAATTCAGAACGAAGATGAAAATGGTTTTACCGCAATCGTTCCGCCTTATCGTGTGGACGTTACTCGTGAAGCCGATGTAATTGAAGAAGTACTTAGAATTTACGGTTTTGAAAATGTAGAATTGTCTGAAAATCTTGGTACTGAATTTTTATCAGGTTTTCCACAAAAAGACAGAGAGCAATTACAATTAAGAATTTCGCAAGTATTGGCGGCGAATGGTTTCAACGAAATCATTACCAATTCTTTAACAAAACCAGCTTATTCTGCTTTGATTAAAGCAGATTTGCCAAACGACGACGTTGAAATTTTAAACAAATTATCAGAAGATTTAGGCGTAATGCGTCAGTCGATGGTATTTTCTGGTTTAGAAGTATTGGCACATAATATCAACCGTCGTCAGAAAGATTTGAAAATGTTTGATTTTGGTAAAACCTATCACAAAATCAATGATAAATATGTTGAAAAACGCCATTTAGCTTTGTTTTTGACGGGAAATACTGAAAATGAAACGTGGCAATTGAAATCACAAAAAGTAGCTTTCCATACCTTGGCAAGTGCTGTCAATAAAGTGTTAGGAAGTTTAGGTTTCAAAAATCTTGATACAAAACCTTTAGAAGGAACGGCAACTTTTGAATACGGCATAAGTTATGTATTGAACAAAAAAGAAGTAGCCAAAGTAGGTTTAGTAAAACCAAATGTGGCAAAAAAAGCGGAAGTAAAACAGCACGTTTTCTTTGCTGATTTTGATTGGGATTACTTGTTCAAACAATATAACGACAAAGCTACTTTTGTAGAATTACCGAAATTCCCAGAAGTACGTCGTGACCTTTCTTTGGTGATTGACAAAACCGTTACTTTCGACCAAATCCAGAAATTGGCACGTAATTATGAGAAAAACTTGTTGCGTCAAATCAATGTTTTTGATGTGTATCAGGGTGAAAACTTAGGAGCAGACAAAAAATCTTATTCAGTAAGTTTCATTCTTCAAGATTACGAACAAACCTTGACAGACAAAGTAATCGACAAAACCATGGAAAAACTAATGGCAGCTTTTGAGAAAGAAATCGGAGCGGTGATTAGAAAATAATTTGGATAGATTCCCGACAAAAACGCCACAAGGATTTAAGATGCTTGTGGCGTTTGGTTTAAATAAAGAGTACAAACATTGATACAAATTTTATTATATCAAACTCATCAACAAACGTTTATTAAGAATTTTGTACCTTTGTGTTTAAACGCAAAATTGTAGTTTTTAGAACATTAGGAAAACAATGCGATTCCTGAATTATACAAGAAAAATTAGAAGCAATAGATAAAAATGTTTGAGAATTTAAGCAGTAAAATAACCACCGCAATGCGTACCCTGAAAGGTAAGGGACGTATCACGGATGTCAATGTAGCAAGTACTGTCAAGGAAATCCGTAAGGCTTTGATGGATGCCGATGTTAACTATAAAGTTGCCAAAGAAATCACTGACCGCATCAAGGAAGAAGCAATGGGACAAAAAATCCTTATTGCGGTTGATCCTGGTCAAATGTTGGTGAAGATTGTCCATGAAGAACTTGTAAAATTGATGGGTTCTTCTGTACAAGCTATCAATCTTAAACCAGACCCAGCGATTATTTTGATTGCAGGTTTGCAAGGTTCTGGTAAAACTACTTTCTCTGGAAAATTAGCTCAATACCTCAAAAAAAGTGGTAGAAATGTGTTGTTGGTAGCTTGTGATATTTATCGTCCTGCGGCTATCGACCAATTGAAAGTTTTGGGTGAACAAGTAGGCGTAGATGTTTATGCTGAACCTGAAAATAAAAATGCTGTTGAGATTGCACAAAATGCGATTTCTTACGGGCGTAAAATGGGTAAAAGAGTAATCATTGTCGATACTGCTGGTCGTTTGGCGGTAGATGAGGCAATGATGAACGAAATTGCAGCGGTTAAAAATGCCATTAAACCTTCAGAAATCCTCTTTGTAGTGGATTCGATGACGGGGCAAGATGCTGTAAATACTGCTAAAACTTTCAACGAACGTTTGAATTTTGATGGCGTTGTATTAACCAAATTAGATGGTGATGCTCGTGGTGGTGCGGCACTTTCTATTCGTCATATTGTAGATAAACCAATTAAGTTTATCTCAACGGGCGAAAAAATGGATGCACTCGACCAATTCTATCCCGACCGTATGGCAAGCCGTATTTTGGGGATGGGTGACGTACTTTCTTTGGTTGAAAGAGCTCAAAGTGCTTTTGATGAAGAAGAATCTGAGCGTATCAATAAGAAAATTCGTCAAAACCAGTTCAGTTTTGAAGATTTCTATTCGCAGTTACAGCAAATCAAGAAAATGGGTAATTTGAAAGATTTGATGGGAATGGTGCCGGGAATGTCGCAAGCGGTGAAAGATGTAGATATTCCAGATGATGCTTTCAAATCAATTGAAGCCATTATTCAATCAATGACTCCGAAAGAACGCCAAAAACCAGAATTATTAGATATGTCTCGCAAGAAACGTATTGCAGCTGGTTCGGGTACTTCTGTTACTGAGATTAATAATTTAATTAAACAGTTCGATGGAATGCGTAAAATGATGCGTATGATGAACAATGTTCAAGATGGAAAAATGAAAATGCCAAACATGGCAAATATGATGCGAAAATAGAAGTAATTAGCTATTGTTAATAAACATGAGTCATCCCGAATTTTAAAATCACAATAAAGCGGTCAAAAAACTAATTTCGACCGCTTTTTTGTGATTGATGGGCAACGAATTCCTACTGTTTGAGCGAAGCGAGTTTAGGAATTCTTGAATTTCTTTTGCGGCCGCCGCTGCGGTTACTTTTCTTGTTTCAAGACAAGAAAAGTAAGGATTGTACAATAATAAATATAAAAACCTCTCAAATCGTCCTAAACCTCACTATTCTAAGAAAAAATTCGGGATGACTCATGTTTGCTATTTGCCAATTGATAGGTAATAAAAAAGCCTTAACATTTTGAAATGTTAAGGCTTTTGTGGTGGTCCCACTAGGATTCGAACCTAGGACCCCCTGCTTGTAAGGCAGGTGCTCTGAACCAGCTGAGCTATGAAACCGAGATTGTTGTTGTAATTTGGTGGTCCCACTAGGATTCGAACCTAGGACCCCCTGCTTGTAAGGCAGGTGCTCTGAACCAGCTGAGCTATGAAACCAAATCCCTTTCTTTTAAGGTGGTGCAAAATTACGCTTTATTTGCTTACACTCCAAACATCAACAGAGAAAAAATAGAATCTTTTTTAAATAAAATGATAAGTGTTTTATTATCAATAAGTTAAAATGTGATAAATTTTTGATGTTTTTTATTCTATCAAGCTATCTGTATTGGTAATGATTAAGAAAGAAAAGAAATGAGTATTTTAAGATAAAGTACTTCTAAAACGTTCATGCCATTTCTGGAATGACTGTCGCTGTTTTTAACCTTTCATAACAATTGAAGTTTTGATTATTGGTTAATCTGGATAAATTTGTGAAATCAAATTATTTAAACCAAAATTAAAATGTCAGAATTATTTACAGCAGGTGGTATTATAAGTTTACTTACCCTTACCTTTTTAGAAATTGTACTTGGAATAGACAATATCATTTTTATTTCAATTGCCGCCAATAAATTAGCGAAGAAAGACCAAGCAAAAGCTAGAAATATAGGTTTACTACTAGCAATGGTATTCAGAGTTACTTTGTTGTTTGGTATCTCATTCATTATTTCATTACAAGAGCCTTTTACTTATATTGATTTGGGCTGGCTTAAAGCAGGTATTTCTGGGCAGAGTTTAATCTTATTTATAGGAGGTTTATTCTTGCTTTATAAAGCTACTTCTGAGATTCATGAGAAACTTGAAGTTGGTGATGAACATGAAGTTACTGTCCCTAAGGGTTCGGCAGCAGATAAACTGACGGCGGTGGTACTTCAAATTGCGTTGATTAATATTGTATTCTCGATAGACTCTATCCTTACAGCAATTGGTTTAACGCACAATTTACCTATTATGATTATTTCAGTTGTATTGTCGGTTGTAATTATGATGGGATTCTCTGGACCAGTTGGCGATTTTGTGAACCGTCACCCTTCTATTCAAATGCTTGGTATGGCATTTTTGATTATGATTGGTTTTATGTTAGTTGCACAGGCAGCACACGATGCCGACTTTTCTTTCTTTGGTTCAGAGATTGGTGAAGTGCCAAAAGGATATTTATACTTTGCTATTGCATTCTCTCTATTAGTTGAAGTACTGAATATTAAAATGAGAACAAAACAAGAGATTTCTAAATAAGTTTTTTGTTAGATAGAATAAAAAAATCCGTGAACTTGTACGAAACAAATTCACGGATTTTTTATGTGTAATAAAATTACTTTACAAACTTCTTGGCTTGTGCTAGAATGACATTCGCTGCATTTGGAATAGGGTTTGGCACACCAACCATAATCGTTTTTACTTTACCATTGTTATCCATAAAATAAATTGATGGATAAGCATCCACTGGATATTTTTGAGCTACTGCCGGGCCTTCTCCATTTTCATAATCCATTGCCACACAAACATATTTTTGGTTCATGTAATCTCCCAATGCTTTATCTGTGAATACTTGATTTTTCAAGATTTTGCATGGACCACACCAAGTAGTGTAACAATCCATCATAATCATTTTATTTTCTTTTTTAGCTTTTGCTAAAGCTTGTTGAAAAGTACCTTTAAAAAATTGAATGCCTGTTGCGTTTGTATTTTTGGCAGGCTCATTTTTAGCATTTACACTGATTGTAAAAAGGATTAATAAAGCAGATAAAATTCTAGTTTTTAACATTTTCTTAAGATTGATTAAGTTTGATACAAAAACGTTTAATTTGATGAAAATAGTTTAATTGATGAGTAAATCTTAAACGAGGAAAGCAACACTAAAGTTTTAGATTAACAATCATTAACATTTTAAATTAAAAAAGGCGTAAGAATATAATACTCTTACGCCCCCAATATGGATATGTTAAATGTCAATTAAGCATAAGTATTTAGCATTACTGGCATAACAAGCATTAAAATATCTTCGTCCGCTTTTTTATCAGCAGGAATAATTAAACCAGCACGATTAGGTTGTGACATTTCTAATGAAATCATGTTTGAAGTAAGGTTACTTAACATTTCAACCATGAATTTAGCATTGAAACCGATTTCCATTTCATCGCCATCATAGTCACACATTAATCTTTCATTCGCTTCATTAGAATAATCTAAGTCTTCAGCTGAAATTACTAAATCGTTCTTAGCTAATTTTAAACGAATTTGATGCGTGGTTTTATTTGAATAAATAGAAATACGTTTCAATGAACCCAAAAACTCTGAACGATTGATTGTTAATACATTTGGGTTATTTTGAGGAATTGCATTTTCATAATCAGGGAAACGTTCGTCGATTAATCGGCAAATCATTCTGATGTTATTGAAACTGAAAAACGCATTTGATGAACTGAAATCAGAAGTAACTGTTGTGTCATCAGAAGGCAATGAAGATTTCAATAAATTCAATGCTTTACGAGGAATAATCATCGTAGAATCATATTCTGATTTTACATCACTTCTTTTATAGCGAATCAAACGGTGTCCGTCAGTCGCAACGAAATTGGTATATTCTGGTGATAATTGAACATAAACACCTGTCATGGCAGGACGTAAATCGTCATTTGAAACAGCAAAAATAGTGTTAGCAATTGCCGCACCTAATATATCAGCAGAAATTTGTACCGATAAACTTTTTGTTACTTGTGGTACTTTCGGGAAATCAATTGGGTTTTCGCCTGAAAGTTTATAACGACCATTTTCAGTGATGATTTCAGTGCCAAAAGTATCTCTATCAACTTTAAAAGTAATTGGTTGGTCTGGCAAGCCTCTAAGAGTATCCAATAATAAACGAGCAGGAATAGCGATTGCTCCAGTATCTGAAGATTCTACTGCCAATGTCGTAATCATTACGGTCTGTAAATCAGAAGCAGTAACAGTCAGTTGAGTTTGATCAATTTGGAACAAGAAGTTTTCCAAAATAGGTACAATCGGATTATTAGCAATAACGCCATTAACTGTCGAGAGTTGTTTCAATAAAACTGATGAGGATACGACGAATTTCATTATCTTAAGAGAATATTTTTAGTTGGGAATGACTATTAAAGTATCAAAACGGTTTCAGTTTTGATATAAAGTACTGTATTTTAAAAAGTTCAACAAAAGTACAAATAAGCCCTGACTTTTAATTGTTTTTAGTTAAATTTCGCCAGCAAGAAAAAGATTTTTTGAAACTTAATTTTATTCATTCAGTGGTTACGAGATGATGAATAAAATATTTATCTAGTATATTTTCTTTGTCTCCAAAAGTTTCTAGCAATTCCTAAAATCACTAAAATAATTATAGGAACAATTAAATTAACTGATTGCCAGTATGTTCTATCATCTTGCAGAGCCGCTTTATCTAAAGGTCTTAATTTGATTTCTTTATTTCTGGCAACAATTACTCCATTATCATCCAATAGATAGTCGATAGCGTTTAGCACAAAATCCTTGTTGGCGAATGTATTGCCTGAATACTTATCAAAACCAAGTGGGAGAGGAGTATTATTTTTTTTGTCAAAATCATTCGCAGGAATATCTCCATCAGAGCAAACAATTATTTTAGAATCTTCACCATTTGCTTTAAAAGTAGCAAAACGAGTATCATTTGGTAAGATTCTATTTTTGTATAGAGACTCAAATTTCCCTTCCAATAACAAACCTACGGTTTGAACACCTGCATTATATTGGCTTGCGTTTAAATCTTTACTGGCAAAATTGTAGCTCATAATAGCTGGAGCTTTTAGTAGCTGGGTATATTGCGACGTCATCAGTAATGGAGTTTTCAAGATTCCACTCGCACGCACAGTATCAAGAGTACCAACATATTTTGTATAAATAGCATCTAAATTTCTAACAATGGGTGATTTCCCAAAAGTATTTATCAAAGGAAAGTATTGCCATTGAGTAAGCTGAATATTAGAACGGTCTCCAAAATTTCCAACATCTAAGGGAATCGCAGCACTCATCTGAGCATCCTTGATGAGATTTGGGTTTAAGCGAACACCGTATTTGAATAATAAATCTTCTAAACCAACACTTTGAACTTGAGCCATATTTCCTTCACGAGCTACAGAATCTACTTTTACAGCATCTACAAAGAAAATCGCTTTACCACCATTCATAATAAATTGGTCGATTTTGTATTTATCATCATCGTTAAAAACCTGTTCAGGTTTTAAAACAAAAATGGCATCTAAACCATCTAACGTTGGTGAATTTCTTAAATCAACTGGATAAAGTTCATAGTTTGGTTTTAAAGCACCAATTAAATCTAATTGATTCACCGCAGGCAAATTGGTATAATTGATGAAAAAGCCAATCTTCTTTTTGGCTGTAGCGGTTACTCTTTTAATGGCAGAAGCCAATTGATATTCTACTCCTTCATAAGATTGATTTAGGATTTCTTGAGGTGACGATAATTTATTTCCTTTCAACAATAAAGTAGCAATTTCTTTGTCTTTGTAAGTGATAATAGCACCAGGCAAAATTAAACTTTGTGTTTTTTTACCGTCTTCATTATTGTAAACATTGGTTGGTGTTATTCCTTTCTGAGCGATAGCGGCGATTTTCTCATTTCGTGTTTTTTCATCTTTATACTCAGCATTCAAGTCGATAAATGTGTATTTTATATTTGTTCCACCATAGATTTGAAATTCATCAAGAGTTTCTTTTACTGCATTTTCTAAACGTTTGAACCCCGCAGGAATACCTTTTCCTGTTAGATATACTTTTACATATACTTCATCATCAAGGTTTTGTAATAAATTCTTACTTGCATCAGAGATTGTATAACGTTTTTCTTGGGTTAAATCTATCCTAAAAAAGAAATGATTTGCCAAGAGATTTACTCCCAGTATTACTACAAAAATGATGATAAATTGAACGCTTTTATTTTTCATTTAATTTCTAAAGAATTTTCTTTCTCTTGACTTCAATTGTGTTTGAATCTCAAAAGGTATTTATGTTTTACACAAGTACACAAAATTAGTATTTATCTTTTGATTAATTCATTTTAAACGAAGGTTGAAGCAAAACTGTATTTAGAATAAAAAAAATGATAAAGTTTTGTTTCCATTCTGTTTGCCTTTCACGACTAATACTTCAGAAGCTTTAAAATTACCACTAACCCAAAAAATGAGTTTATGTCATCGTTGACAGTTCGTCAGAATTTTGAATTAATTGTAGATTCAAAAAGAAGTTTACATTTAATAATAGAACAAATAATCATGTTGGAAGCAGAAAGTAACTATACATTAGTCCATACAAAAGATGGTAATAGCTGTCTATTAGCAAGATGTATTAATGCTTTTGACGAAGAATTGACTAGATATGGATTTTTGCGTGTACATAAATCATACATTATAAACCCACAATATGTGCTGGATTATATTGGCAAAGAAAGGAAGATTTTACTTGAAAATAATCTATGTGCACCTATTGCAAGACGAAAAAAAAGTATGATAAGAGTCTCTTCAATCCGCAAAATTATTGGGAAATACCCAAGAATGAATATTAATCTCTAAATCTAAATCTTACAATTGCTGGGCAGTAATCTATTAAAAAAAGGTTACTGCCTTATTTATGTAAAATGATGTTGTATTTTGGGAAATCATATTCCATTTTTTATCTCATTTTGGAAAATAGAATTATGTAGCTTATCTTTGGAATAGCTACTTTCGAGTGTAAAGTATTTTAGCTTTGCACAATCATGAAAATTATTTAGTGTTAGATATACTTAATTGTTTTATCTAATCAAATTACGCTCATGAACACGCCATTTTATCCAATTCAGAATATTATTAATCAAACCATCAATGTTATCGAGCTTAATTCTACTTAGGTTTCGCTGTATTTGAGTGGAAAAACAAAATTTTCAATGAGTAAATTTCTTGAATTACAATGTTTTGATTCTGAATCAAGTTCCCTAACCGTGTTTGAAAACATCTTCCTGGAAGTATAAAAAGAGCTTTTTATATTCATTGTGAAGAAGGAAAACTCAAATTCCTGTATTCTTTTAGTACTAGCTAATGAATTATATGATTCTAGTGATTATAAAGATGAACCTTATAAATAAAAAACTGTAAAAAATGCAGATTCCATTTCTTAGTTTAAAGTCAATTAATAAGCCTTTTGAAGTAGAAATTAAAAATCTAGTCAATGAAGTTGTTGAAAAAGGATGGTATATCCTTGGTGATAAAGGGAAAGAATTTGAACAGAATTTTGCAAATTTTTGCGGTGTTAAACATTGTTTTGGCGTTGCTAATGGTTTAGATGCTTTAATTATCATTTTAAAAGCAAGTAATTTTCCACCATCTTCTGAGATTATTGTAGCTGCCAATACTTATATCGCTACGATTCTAGCAATTAAACAGGCTGGGTATATTCCAGTTTTGGTTGAACCTTCTTTGGAAACATACTTGATAGATGCTGCAAACATTGAAAAAGTAATCAACTCTAATACTAAAGCAATTTTGGTTACCCATCTCTATGGCAAATGCTGTGATATGAATAGCATTTCTCAGGTTGCCCAAAAATATAATCTCCATGTTTTTGAAGATGCTGCACAGGCTCATGGTGCTAGATATGATGGAAAGATGGCTGGTAATTTATCAGATGCAGCTGGCTTTAGTTTTTATCCTTCCAAAAATTTAGGAGCACTAGGGGATGCCGGAGCGATTACTACTAATAATGATGAACTTGCTGAAAAAATCTTAGCTTTAAGAAATTATGGCTCAAGTAAAAAGTATGTATTTGATTATCAAGGTGTAAATAGTAGATTGGATGAAATTCAAGCAGCGATATTAAATTTAAAACTACTACGACTTAATTTTGATAATAATTACAGACGACAAATAGCTTCCATTTATTTAAATCAGATTAAAAATGAAAAGGTGATTTTACCAACCATCGATACAGTTAATGACGATGTTTGGCATTTATTTATACTTAGAACACAGCATAGAGATGACTTTATGGAATTTTTGAGTTCAAGAGGAATCGGTACTGATATTCATTACCCAATTCCACCTCATAAACAAAAAGCTTTTGTAGAGTGGAATGATAAATCCCTACCAATTACAGAGAAAATTCATCAAGAAGTGGTTAGTATCCCACTTAATATAGCTTTGACTGAAAACGAAATTAATTATATCGTTGAAACGATAAATTCATACTAAACCATTCTATTTATGTTATTATCAGTTGTCATTCCAGTTTATAGAGGTGCAAAAACCATTGGTAAACTGGTTGAGAAACTTCACGAAGAACTGAATCAGTATAGTTTTGAGATTGTTTTGGTTAATGATGGTAGTCCAGATGATTCAGAACAAGTTTGCTTAGCATTATCAAAAAAATACAAGAATATTACTTTTGTTTCACTGCGAAAAAACTTTGGGGAATTCAATGCAGTTATGTGTGGTTTGAATCATGTACGTGGTGATTATGCAGTAATGATTGATGATGATTTCCAAAATCCTCCATCTGAAATTATTAAATTATTAAAGGAAGCAGAAAAAACGGGACATGAAGTAATTTATACTTATTATTCAGATAAAAAGCATAGTATTTTTAGGAATTTTGGTAGTTGGTTGGTCAATCAACTTGCTACAAGGTTATTAAATAAACCCAAAGGACTTTATTTGTCAAGTTTTAAGCTGATTAGTAAAGAGATTGTCAATGAAATTTGTCATTACAAAGGGCCATTTCCCTATATTGATGGAATAATTTTTAGTTTGGTATCTAATGTTGGAAGTGTTCATGTAGAACATTCTGAAAGAGAGGAAGGGCGTTCAAATTATACTTTTAGTAAATTGTCAGTACTTTTTCTCACCATTATTTTTGGCTATTCTATTCTTCCAGCAAGATTTATTCTACTTTCAGGTTTTTTCTTGATTTTACTTTCTTTACTACTTTTTGGCTTAGATATTTGGGGAGTAATGTCTCAATACTCAATTACTGTTTTCATGTTTTTTGGCGGAGTACAGTTGATGTCACTAGGTATTATAGGTGAGTACATGGGAAGAATGTTCCTGACACAAAATAATTATCCACAATATTCTGTGAAATATAAAGTAATAAGTCATGCTGAATAGTAATGTTGAGGAATATAAAGTAATGTTTGAGGCTGAGGAAAAGCTTTGGTGGTATCGTATCTTACACGAAAAAGTTTTGGCAGAAATTACTAAAAAATATCCTGAAAATTATCAAATAAACATCTTAGATATTGGCTGTGGAACAGGTGGATTGATGAGCTTTTTAATGAAAAATGGTTTTCAAAATATTCAAGGAATTGACTATTCCGAAGCCGCTATTTCTTTTTGTAAGGAAAGAAATTTGAATGTTCAGAGATTTGACATCAACTTTTTGGAAGAATTTATAAGCTCAAACAAGTTTGATGTGATTGTCTGCAATGATGTTTTTTACTGTTTGGAGAAATCTCAAATTGTCAATGTTTTTCAAACAATACACGGTTTATTAAAAGAGGAAGGCATTTTTATTTCTAATAATAATGCCTTTAATATTTTTTGGGGAACACATGATATTGCCGTTGGTGGAAAACAACGATTTAAGCTTCGAGATATTGAAGGCTTGTTGCCGAAAGAGTTATTGAAAATTGATTACTACTCTTATTGGACTTGGGTTTTATCTCCTCTGGTACTAGCGGTAAGATTAAGTCAGCGACTTGGAATAGCACTTAAATTGATAGATACCCAAAATGTAGTTTCTGATGTTGAAGTACCTTCAAATTGGATAAATGCGTTTTTTTATCGTTTAGTGAAAATTGAAGAGAAGATTTTTTATAAAGGCTTTTTTGGAAGTTCTTTATTTATGAAAATCTCAAAGAAAAAAGGCTAGTTTCTTAATGAAATTAGCCTTTTTTAGTAAGTTTTTTAATGTAAAGGTAACTTCTTAATCATTCCACCTTTAACATCATTGATGGTTTGCTGAATAATAAAAGCTGAGTTATCGATGTTGGCTATTTCATCAGTTAGTTTTTGAATTTCCAGACGAGTAACTACGGTATAAATAATTTCTAAATCTTCGTTGATTTGTCCTCTTTTACCAAAACCTCTTTTGCCATTGAATATGGTTACGCCTCGTCCAAGTTTTTCAATAATCACTTTTCTGATTTCCTCACTATGTTCTGAAATAATGGTAACGCCAGTAAATTCTTCGAGACCATGAATCAAAAAATCAATGGTTTTTGAAGCTCCTAAGTAGGTAAGCATGGCGTACATGGCAGTTTCGATATTGACTAAAATAGCAGCTGCCGAGAAAATAATTACATTGATAACAATGATAACGTCACCAACACTCAATACTGTTTTACGGCTAATAAATAGGGCAAGTACTTCTGTTCCGTCTAGCACACAGCCACCTCTGATGGAAAGTCCAATGCCTGCACCCAGAAAAAAACCACCAAAAACCGCAATCAAAAGTTTATCGGTTGTAACGATTGGGAACGAAATGAAAGTTAAACTCAGTGCCAAAAGTCCAATTGCCAATAAAGTCTTTAGGGCAAACATTTTGGATACTTGTGTATAAGCCAGCCAAATAAATGGCAAGTTTACGATGATGATAAGTACGGGTAAATTAATGTCTGTCAGAATATTAATTAACAGCGAAATACCTGTAACTCCACCGTCTATAAAGTCATTTGGAAGTAAAAAGCCTTCAAGCCCAAAGCTGGCAGAAAGTACTCCAACAATTATCAATAAAGCATCTTTGCCATATTGAAGTACTAAATTATTTTGTTGCGAAGAGTTTTGTAGAATGGGTTTAGTCATAATATTGGGGGTTTAATAAGTTTGTTATGCTTATGAAAATACAAAAAACTAATCTAAAAAGCTATTTGACATCAATTATTACTAGTGTAATTTGAATGTTTATTACCAAATGGAACGATAAGAAATGAATTCAGGAATTGAAAGATGAAGGGCTTTAAGCCAGTTTCTTTTAAGAAAAGTACTTTGATAACGTATATAGGTTTTTTTTATTGTAAGTAAACAAACAAAAAAGGCTTCCGATTTCTCAGAAGCCTCTATTTTGTCTTTAATTAAATCAAATTATAATTGTTCAAATACTCTTTCCATGCTGATTGCGTAACCTATTTTTTCACGCAATTCAGAGATTTTTACTCTTTCTTGTTCCATTGTATCACGGTGACGAATCGTTACTGTTTCGTCTTCCATTGTTTGATAATCCACTACGATACAGTAAGGAGTACCAATTAAATCTTGACGAGTATAACGTTTTCCGATTGCTCCGCCATCATCGTAAGTTGTATTGAACGAACGTTTCAATGAATGGAAAATATCTTGTGCTTTTTCTGCTAAACCATCTTTTTTAACCAAAGGTAAAACGGCAGCTTTGATAGGAGCAACCGATGGATGGAATTTCAAATAAGTACGTTGTTTTTCAGATTCGCCTTCACCAACAGTTTCTTCTGTATAAGCATTGCAAAGTACGGCTAAAAATAAACGGTCAGCACCCACAGAAGTTTCAACTACGTAAGGAATGTAGTTTCCGTAAGGTTTACCATTTTCGTCAAGGTCGGCATCAAAGTATTGTTGTTTTTTCTTTGAAAGCGTTTGGTGAGCCGTTAAGTCGAAGGCTGTTCTTGAGTGAATACCTTCCATTTCTTTAAAACCGAATGGGAATTGGTACTCAATATCCACCGCAGCATTGGCATAGTGAGCCAATTTTTCGTGGTCGTGGAATTTCAATTTTTCAGCTGGCAAACCAATGGCTTTATGGAATTTCAAACGAGTTTCTTTCCAAGCATTGTACCATTGCATTTCAGTGCCAGGGCGACAGAAAAATTGCATTTCCATTTGTTCAAATTCACGCATACGGAAAATGAAGTTACGTGCAACAATTTCGTTTCGGAAAGCTTTACCGATTTGAGCAATTCCAAAAGGAATTTTCATACGACCAGATTTCTGAACATTCAAGAAATTGACAAAAATACCTTGTGCTGTTTCTGGACGTAAGTAAATCAAAGAGGCATCTTCAGAAACTGCACCAACTTGGGTAGAGAACATCAAATTGAACTGACGAACTTCTGTCCAGTTGCCAGTACCCGAAATTGGGCATTTGATATTTTCATCAATAATCAATTGACGAACGCCATCCAATTCACCAGCATCTAATAATCTTGCCATTTCTTGCAACAAAGCTTTTCCTTTTTCAGGATTGCCTTCTGCTTCATATTGTTCGGATTTCGCTTCTAATAATTGGTCGGCACGATAACGCTTTTTAGAATCTTTGTTATCAATCATTGGGTCATTGAACGAATCAACGTGACCAGAAGCTTTCCAAGTTAGCGGGTGCATAAAAATTGAAGCATCAATCCCAACAACGTTGTCGTTCAACATTGTCATGGCTTTCCACCACAAAGTTTTAAGATTGTTTTTCAACTCAACTCCGTTTTGACCATAATCATAAACGGCTTGAAGCCCATCATAAATTTCAGAAGAAGGAAACACAAAGCCATATTCTTTGGCGTGCGAAATGATTTCTTTTAGCGTGGAAGCAGTATCTTGTTGTTTTTGTTCAGCCATGATTTTAATTTTCTTAATCAAACATTACTCTTCAGAAAGGTAAAATTACTTCTGTTTCGCAATCATACAAAGTTATTGCTTTTCTGGGGGAAATTTGGAATAATTCATCAACTTGCTTGTCATAAATATTCAAATTCTCTTAAAATGAAATCTATGTGTATAAAATTCGTTATTTTTGTGTATAAAAACTCAGATGATTATGAGAACGAATATTGAAATAAATGATGAAATCTTACGAGAGATTAGTCAATTGAAACCAGCTTCTTCTAAGAAAGAAATTGTAAATATTGCTTTGAAGGAGTACTTGATGTATCTAAAACGAGTGGATTTATTAACATTGATAGATCAAGGGATTGAATGGGAAGGTGATTTAGAACAATGGAGAAGCCAATGAAACCAGCGATTATTTTTGATACTTCGGTTTGGATTCAGCTTATTCAACATAAATCAACACCACAAGCTTTGTTACTCAGAGAGTACATCGCTGAAAATCAACCCTTGTGGCTGACACCGACAATTTTGCAAGAAATTCTTCAAGGAACAAAAAGTCTTCAAGAATTTGAAAGGTTGAAATCGTCTTTGTTGAGTTTTAAATGCTTAGTATTGAATCCAATCGAAATTGCCATAGAATCAGCCAATTTATATCGTTCATTACGTCAAAAAGGCGTTACCATTCGTAAAGCTAATGATTGTTTGATTGCGGCTTATGCCATTCATTTTAACGTTGAAATTTGTTACCAAGATTCTGATTTTGACTTAATCGCTCAAAATTCTTCTCTGAAAATCACCCATTTTACATGACCAAATTCTTAATTCTTCGTTTTTCTTCGATTGGAGATATAATCCTCACCACGCCAGTAGTGCGTTGTTTGAAAAAACAATATCCTGATGCCGAAGTCCATTTTGTAACGAAGAAATCGTATAAAACTTTAGTAGAAAATAATCCCTACATTGATAAGTATTTTTTGTTGGAAGACAGTCTTAATGATTTGATAAAACAACTAAAAGTAGAACAGTACGACTATGTGATAGATTTGCATAATAATCTGAGAACAAGAATTATTAAATTCAGATTAGGAGTGAAATCTTTTAGTTTTGATAAAATCAATTTTCAAAAATGGCTTTTGGTAAAATTCAAGAAGAATATTATGCCTAAAGTACATATTGTAGATAGAAATTTAAAAACGCTTGAGCATTTGGGAATACAAAATGATAATCAAGGTTTAGATTATTATATTCCTGAAAAAGATATTTTACCAGCTAATTGGTTGCCCGAAGATTTCAGAAATACTTATGCAGTTTATGCTATTGGCGGGCAGCACGAAACCAAGAAATTGCCCTTGAATAAAATGATTGAATTGTGCAAAACTATTCAATTACCGCTGGTTTTGGTAGGAGGGAAGGAAGATTCAGCACAAGCTGAAAACTTAATTTCAGCATTGAAAAATGAAACAGGAAAATACATTTTAAATACCTGTGGAAAATGCACTTTAAACCAGTCTGCCTCGTTGATTAAAGAAGCGACGATTGTTTATACGCATGATACAGGAATGATGCACGTAGCGGCGGCTTTCAAGAAAAAAGTAATTTCTATTTGGGGAAATACTGTTCCTGAATTTGGAATGTACCCATATCAAACTAATTTTGTAGCCCTCGAAGTGAAACACTTAGCTTGTCGTCCATGTTCTAAAATAGGTTACGACAAATGTCCTTTAGGGCATTTTAAGTGCATGAACGAGATGAAATTTGAAAGCTTGAAGTAAAAGAATAAAATGTCAAAAAAAATTAACATCGGACTTGTCCAAATGTCTTGTACAGAAAACGTACAAGAAAATATGCAAAAAGCGATTCAAGGGATTCGTGAAGCGGCTCTAAAAGGAGCAAATATTGTTTGTTTACAAGAATTATTTACTTCGTTATACTTTTGTGATGTAGAAGACCACGCTAATTTCAATTTAGCAGAAGCCATTCCCGGCCCATCTACTGATACACTTTCGGCAGTTGCCAAAGAGTTGGGTGTGGTGATTATTGCTTCTTTGTTTGAAAAACGAGCCGCAGGGTTATATCACAACACTACGGCAGTTTTGGATGCAGATGGCTCGTATTTAGGGAAGTACAGAAAAATGCACATTCCAGACGACCCAGGTTATTACGAGAAATTTTATTTTACTCCTGGTGATGCTTCGCCAGAAGATTCAGGTTATAAAGTGTTTCAGACGAAATTTGCTAAAATCGGTGTGTTGATTTGTTGGGACCAATGGTATCCTGAAGCATCAAGAATTACAGCTTTGATGGGAGCAGAAGTATTATTTTATCCAACTGCGATTGGTTGGGATACTAACGAAACAGACCCAAATATCAACCGTGAGCAGTACAATGCTTGGCAAACCATTCAGCGTTCGCACGCTGTGGCAAATGGGGTTCATGTGGTTTCGGTGAATAGAGTAGGACGTGAGGCTGACCAGCAATTCTGGGGTGGAAGTTTCGTAGCGAACCCTTTCGGGACGCTACTTTATTTAGGCTCACACGAGCAAGAAGAAGTACATGTTCAAGAAATAGATTTAGCTAAGACAGAGTATTATCGCTCTACATGGCCTTATCTCAGAGACCGCCGAGTGGATAGTTATCATCCAATTACAAAAAGATTTATTGATTAATCCGAATAATATTTAATTCTATGTCGTAATAATGATAATTATCATTCTACCATTTATATAATATTCAGTACCTTTGTAAAATTCGGTAGCGAAAATAGGATAGTTTTTGTGATGATATTAAACTTTTGACCGATACTTTAGTCCCCCAAACCACAACAATTAAATGGAAAAGCGAAATGAAAGAATTGAAGTAATGAATCACCTTGCCGTTAATATGGACGACATTGTGAACAAATACCTCATTCCTATAGATACTAACTGGCAACCTTCAGACTTTTTACCAGATGCTAGTAAGGAAACATTTTTTGATGAAGTAAAAGAACTTCAACAAGCTGCTCGTGAACTACCTTATGATTATTGGGCGGTCCTTATTGGTGATATGATTACTGAGGAAGCTTTGCCTACTTATGAATCTTCTATCATGGTAGTTCAAGGTGTAGATATGGTTCATGAACCAGAAGGTTGGGCTAGATGGACTCGTGCTTGGACAGCTGAAGAAAATCGTCATGGAGATTTATTAAATAAGTATGTATATCTTTCAGGACGTGTAAATATGAAAGCCGTTGAAACTTCAACGCAGTATTTAATTGCAGATGGTTTTGATATTAAAACGGATGACGATCCATACAAAACTTTTGTTTATACGTCTTTTCAAGAATTAGCGACTAATATTTCGCACCGTCGTACAGCTTCATTGGCTAAAAAACATGGTAATAATTCATTGTCGAAAATGTGTGCAATGATTGCTGCCGATGAAATGCGTCATCATAAAGCTTATAAAAGTTTCATTGCAAGTATTTTTGAAATTGACCCTTCGGAAATGATGATTGCTTTTGCGGACATGATGAAACAAAAAATTGTAATGCCTGCTCACTTTTTACGTGAAATGAATGGTGAGAAAAGTGGAGTATATGGACATTTTTCTGATGCAGCACAAAGACTTGGTGTTTATACGGGAAAAGACTATATTGAAATTACAGAGTTGTTATTGAAAGATTGGAATATTGCTACAATGACGGGTTTGAATGGCCCAGCAGCAAAAGCACAAGATTACTTGATGCGTTTACCAGACCGTTTAACACGTTTGACAGACAGAATCAAAGTTCCTGAACTAGAGTATAAGTTTAGCTGGATTCATTAAGGAGTGATTTGTAAATAGTGATTGGTAATTAGTTTTTCAACTGTATAGTTATCAGTTATTTATAAAATAATACATCGCTCAAGCATAAAAAAAGCCTCAGATTTATTGAAAATCTGAGGCTTTTTTATGAAATATTTCCAAGCATTATCTATCAAAATTGTTAGATAATACTTGGAAAGAATATTTAGGCAATTACTACTGCAATGCCTTTTTCTACGTCTTGTTCTACTGTTTTGTACTTGATATTTTCTTTGATTGAACCATCACGGTACTGAACAGTTACTCTTTGATTACGGTCGGCAATTTTGATTGCTTGACGTGGAGTAACTTTTTCAACTACTTGATTACTTGGGTCATGATAGTCGTTTTCGTCACCTCTACCACCAGCTAAACCACCTAATAATGATGAAATGGCTTCATCTTTTTGTACTTGTAATTTAGGTTGCGGAGCTTGGCGTGTTGGAGCTACAGGAGCAGATGCTTCTTGAATTTCTGGCATATCTGCTTTCATCAAGAAACTTACTGTATCCAAATTGATTCTGCTCAAGAAACGTTCAAATAATTTTACCGCTTCAAATTTATAGACTAACAATGGGTCTTTCTGCTCGTAACTTGCATTCTGTACTGACTGTTTCAAGTCGTCCATATCACGTAAATGTTCTTTCCATTCTTGGTCAATCAAACTCAAAGCGATTGATTTTTCCATTTCTTGAATCAATTTACGTCCGTTAGTATCAAGTGTTTCTTGTGCATCAGCAAACAATTGAGAAACCATTGATCCACTTACTAATGGTACTTGCATACCTGCATATCCATGCGTAATGGCTTCTTTAGCAAAAGCAACTACTTTTTCAGCCAAGCCTTTGTTTTTGACATGATATTGCTTTTCGGCTGCATCATACAAACGTGTAGTGCGTTGTTGCGTATTTAATTTACCGATTTCCTCACGAGTAAACGGAGGTTCTATGCCTAAAATATCAATACAACGTAATTCTAATTCGTCATAACTTACATTATTTTGAACGATTTCAGAACAAACATCATAAGTATTATTAGCAATATCCAAGGCTAAACGTTCTCCGAAAAGTGCATTTTGACGACGCTTATAAATCGCATTACGTTGATAATTCATTACGTCATCATACTCCAAAAGACGTTTACGAATACCAAAGTTGTTTTCTTCTACTTTTTTCTGAGCTCTTTCTACCGAAGAAGTAATCATTGAATGTTGAATTACTTCGCCTTCTTCCATACCCATTCTGTCCATTACTTTAGCGATACGGTCTGAACCAAATTTACGCATCAAGTCATCTTCTAATGAAAGGAAGAATTGAGAAGAACCAACATCTCCCTGACGACCCGCCCGACCTCTCAACTGTCTGTCAACTCTTCGTGATTCGTGTCTTTCTGTACCTACAATCGCTAAACCGCCTGATGAACGAGATTCTGGCGATAATTTAATATCCGTACCACGACCCGCCATGTTGGTTGCAATTGTTACTTTTCCTGACTGACCAGCTTCTGCAACGATGTCTGCCTCACGTGCGTGTTGTTTAGCGTTCAATACATTGTGTTGGATTTTACGAATCGTAAGCATACGGCTTAATAATTCAGAGTTATCAACCGAAGTAGTACCCACCAATACTGGGCGACCAGCATCCACTAATTCTTGGATTTCGTCAGCAACGGCATTGTACTTTTCACGAACAGTTTTGTAAACTTTATCTTCGTGGTCGAAACGAGAAATTTTACGGTTTGTCGGAATCGTTACAACGTCTAATTTATAAATCGTCCAGAATTCTCCTGCTTCCGTTTCTGCTGTACCTGTCATACCACACAATTTGTGATACATTCTAAAGAAGTTTTGCAAAGTAATCGTTGCATAAGTTTGCGTAGCATCTTCGATATTTACGCCTTCTTTTGCTTCAATTGCTTGGTGCAAACCGTCTGAATAACGGCGACCTTCCATGATACGACCTGTTGACTCATCCACGATTTTTACTTTACCATCTGTTTCGTCAACGATGTACTCGACGTTTTTCTCGAATAAAGTAAAAGCTTTTAATAATTGACTAACCGTATGAATACGCTGAGTTTTGGCAGAATAATCACGGATTAAAGCTTCTTTCTTGATTAAACGTTCTTGTTCTGTGATACCAACTGCTTGTTCGATTTGATTCAAATCAACAGAAAGGTCAGGAATGACGAAGAAATCAGGATTTTCAACCATGCGAGTCATAAAGGTTAGCCCTTTTTCGGTCATCTCTACTTGGTTGTTTTTCTCTTCAATCGTAAACATCAACGGAGCATCAGCTTCTGGCATTAATTTTTGATTATCAGCCAAATAGATATTTTCCGTTTCTTGTAAAATCTGTTTGATACCTGTTTCAGACAAGTATTTAATTACGGGTCTTGCTTTTGGTAAACCTCTGAAAGCACGGAAAAGAGCCAAACCACCATCTTTTTTATTACCAGCAGCAATCAGTTTTTTGGCTTCAACCAAGAAATCTTGTACCAATTTCTTTTGTTGCTCAACCATACGAGCCACCAATGGATTGAAAGCATCATATTCTTGTTCATCGCCACGAGCCATCGGCCCACTAATGATTAAAGGAGTACGAGCATCATCAATTAACACAGAATCGACCTCATCGACCATTGCAAAATGGTGCTTGCGTTGTACTTGTTCTTCTGGAGTACGTGACATATTATCACGTAAATAATCAAAACCAAATTCGTTATTTGTTCCGTAAGTAATATCGGCTAGATAAGCCTGACGACGTTCTTCAGTATTTGGCTCGTGCTTGTCGATACAATCAACTTTTAAGCCATGAAATTCAAAAAGTGGAGCATTCCATTCAGAGTCACGTTTTGCCAAGTAATCGTTTACGGTTACTAAATGTACTCCTTGTCCAGCCAGAGCATTCAGATAACAAGGTAAAGTAGAAACTAACGTTTTGCCTTCACCCGTTGCCATTTCAGCAATTTTACCTTGATGAAGTACGATACCACCAATTAATTGAACATCGTAGTGAATCATGTTCCACTCGATTTCATTGCCAGCCGCAAGCCATTTGTTATGCCAGATGGCAGTATCACCAACAATTTCAACGTTTTTCTTTTTAGCAGCGATAAATTTATCGTGCACCGTAGCCGGAACTTCTAGCTTTTTATTTTCGGTAAACCTTCGAGCAGTTTCCTTCACCACGGCAAAAGCCTTTGGAAGAATTTCGAGTAATACTACCTCTAATTGCTTATCACGATCGAGTTGTAATTTATCAATTTCGTTAAAAATTGTTTCTTTGGCATCAACAGACATTTCTTGATTAGCTTCTACTTCTAATTTTAAATCAGAGATGTCAGCATCAATTTTAGCAAGATTTTTCTGGATAATAGCTTTTAAATCAGCCGTTTGCTGACGTAATTGTTCGTCAGAAAGGTTACGAAGAGCAGCAAATTCCTGATTGGTTTTAATCACATAAGGCATCAATTCTTTGATGTCTCTTTCTGATTTTGTACCAAACAGTTTTGTTACTGCTTTTGTGATTGAATTTATCATTGTGTTGGGTTTTAATCATTTAGAAGTAATGATTGAATTAATTTCATCAATCATTTGTATTACAAACTAAAAATAGAATACTTACAAATTTAGTTCATTCAACGCTTTTAAAAACAATTTCCTTGTAATAATATTGCAGATTGCTATTTTATAAAATTGGAAAACATTTACTCTGAAAATAATGTCTTTATAATCAAGGGTTTACGGTATTTCGTTTTTGTTTCCAATTCATTAAGCTAAAAGGAGCTTGATTCAATATATTTTCGATACTAGTAAATATTAACTAAAAATATAGTTTTAAAAAAGATTTCTTTTATATTTAAACTTTGATATAATAAAAACAGCAAGTAATGGAACAATCAACTCCACGTAAAAGAGCACCCCGTCCAAAATTAAAAATGCCTTTAATTGGCAATATGCTTGGTGGTTCAGGAAACGCATCAAGTAAAGACCCTAGTTTTTTTTCAGGTAAATTAACACCAATGATTATTGCGGCAGTTGTAATTATTTATGGGATTGATTATTTCAGAACAAAAAACGATACTCATAGAGTGTATCAAGGAGTTTCTGATATAAAAGAGATGGTTTGGGAAGGGAAAGTTGCCAAAAAATGGGCAAATATTATTCCTCCAAACAGTGAAATTCATTATGTTTTTCAATTAATTGATGCCAAAGGAGAAGTACAAACGGTAGATTTAGGAAATGATAAAGCTGGATTGGGCGATTTTGTGATGCCTAAAAATACTTTAATCAAAAAAGCAGGAAGTTTAGACGTGACTGTAAAAAGATATTTTAAGAACGATACAACCATCACTTTGAAGTATTAAAAAGGCTTTCAGCGGTGAGCTATCAGCCATCAGAGTTTTTTTTAATTATATCATTCATCATAATATCAAAACTCAAAGCTGATAGCTCAAGGCTCATAGCTCACAACTAATCAAAATAAACTTCTTTGTTAGGATTATCTTTGTATTCAAACATCAATTTAATTTGAGATTCAAGGTTTCTTGGTTCAGAAAGGGGAGGGAGATTTTCTAAAGAAAAATGCTGAATATCAGAGGTTTCCATCGTATTTTGGGAAATCTCTCCACCAATTTTCTCGCAAAGAATAAAGAGTTTATAAACATACCAAGCTTCTGCTGGATGCGAATGATTTTTCTTGTCCATCACTGCCAAAAGACGAATGGTTTTTACATCCAAGCCAGTTTCTTCTTTCACTTCTTTTACGGCTACTTCCGAAGGAGTATAACCCACATCAGCCCAGCCACCTGGTAAAGACCAACGGTCATCAACCCTTTCTTTTACCATCAGAATTTCGTTTTTGTCGTTAAAAACTACTGCACGAACATCAACTTTTGGGGTTTGATAGCCATCTCTTTCCTCAGTAAATAAAGCACCAATTTTTTCAATAGGCTCGTCGGAAAGTTTACTTAGAATTTGAACACTGAGGTCAGATAATTCTTGATAACGGTCTTTATCATAAGGACTTTCGGTATAAAATAATCCAGCTTGTGCAATTGCCTGAATTCTTTTTGCCATTGCTAGCCATTCTGTGTTTTGCATATTAGAAAATGTTAGGATTAAGAGTATAAGTTTGGGGCTAAAATCAATAAGGATTAGCCAATCGACTAATCCTTATTGATTAATAAACTTTAATTCGGCTTAGGAGCTTTATAATTTAAAGGCTTCCAAGTATTGTTTTTTGAATTGAAATCTGGGAAAACGTGGTCTGGATCTATCGTTACTGATTTTAATGGTAAATTGGTTGTCGATTTAAAAGTCCAAGTACCGCCTCTTTGCCAAATTTCTACAGGTAATGTTACTCTTTCTTTTGTACCACCTACCATTTCAAATTCTACAACGGCTGGCATCGCTAATTTCTCTAAGTTTTCAATTACGATAATTGCTCCGTTTTTTGGGTCTTGTTCTATATATTGCACATCTTTTACCGATTGGTCAAGTTTCCAAGTTTCATAGAACCAACCTCTCCAGAACCAAGATAAATCTTCGCCAGCGGCATCTTCAATCGTCTTGAAGAAATCATACGGTGTTGGATGTTTGAAAGCCCAACGCTTAATGTATTCACGGAAAGCATAATCAAAACGCTCTTGACCAAGTACTTGCTCTCTTAAAATTTTTAAACCAATAGCTGGTTTATAATAAGCTTCATAACCTAATCCATTTGGCTGAATTACATCAGGGATGTTCATGATAGGTTCGGCAGACTCTCTGAAAAGTTGCTTTGACATTTGGTGCATGTCCATTTTATTACCTTTGTATTCTCCGCTATTAAAATTATCGGTAGAATAAAAGTTGATAAAAGTATTGAAACCTTCGTCCATCCAAGCAAATTTACGTTCGTTTGTACCCACAATCATCGGGAACCAGTTATGACCAAATTCATGATCTGTTACACCCCAAAGACTTTCAGTTTGGTCACGCATTCCGCAGAAAATAATACCAGGATATTCCATTCCGCTAATTGAACCAGCCACATTGGTTGCCACTGGATAAGAATATTCAAAAAGCCATTTAGAGTAATATTCAATTGAACCTTTTACATATTCAGTTGAACGTGACCAAGCTTTATCGCCAGCAGATTCTGCTGGATATGCCGACATCGCTAAACACTTTTTACCGCTTGGCAAATTAATTTTAGCAGCATCAATGATAAATGATTTTGAGCTAGAAAAAGCGACATCACGAGCATTGTTACAACGGAATTTCCAAGTAATTTTTCCTTCTTTTTTGGGACGAGTATTCCCATTTCCTACTTCATCTTTTCCTAAAATTATTACGGTTTTATCACTGTTAGACGCTTCTGCAAAACGCTTAATTTGCTCGGCTGTCCAGCATTCATTTGGATTCGTTAATTCTCCAGAACCTACCACAATATGCGAAGCAGGAACCGTTACTGCATATTCAAAATTGCCGTATTCTAAGTAAAACTCGCCAGCACCTAAGTATGGAAGAACATTCCAGCCTTCAATATCATCGTAAACTGACATTCTTGGATACCACTGTGCCATTTCATAAATCGTACCTTGATTTACTTCTTGTGTTCCCATTCTATCAGAACCATATTTTGGAATTTTGAAAGAATATGAAATTTTAATTTTTGTAATTCCTGTACGCTCAACGATTGGCGTTGCCAATTTGATTTGCATACGAGTATCATTTATGTAGAAATCAGCAGGTTTTCCGTCGATACTTACTGATTTTATTTGATAGCCGCCTTCAAAACTGGTGTTTCCGAAACGTCCGCCATTGATAGGAGTAGTCAGTCCACCACGAGATTTTGTATTGAATTGATTTTGGTCTAATTGTAACCACAAGAAATTCAACTTGTCAGGAGAAGCATTTTTGTAAGTAATTTCTACATCGCCTTCAACTGTATTTTTTTCATCATCTAAAGCGATATTGATTTTATAATCAGCAGAGTTTTGCCAATACGTGCTTCCCGGAGAACCTGTTCCGCTTCTAGTTGGCGTAGAAAGCGTATAATTGAACAAAGGATTGAACAAATCGTATTGACTATAATTTGATTTTTGTTGTGAAAACAGATTACCAGAACTCAAGAGTAAGCAAGCTGCTAAGAGTGTTTTTTTCATTTTTGATGAATTATTAAATAGTTTATCTAAAGTACTTTAATTTTTACGATAAATGATTGTTTAAATACGATTGAAAATTAGCTGAAAGACTTTAGTTTTTCTTTCATTTTCTTACTTAATGGAATATCAACATAGTTAGTAATGAGCGTAGCTATTATTATTGTAATTGGTAAAGTTATCAATAGCGTTGCAAGCCAAAAATTGATATGAAGCTTATTTACTAATATTGGTAATAAAAATTGTAACGAAATATATTGGTGTGTAAGATATAATGCGAAGGAGATTTTCCCCAAAAATAAAGTCCATTTAGAAACGATAAAATTTAATTTATGATTGACGAAAAGTGTAAATAGTGCAAAATAAATGCAAATCATTAGAGCGTATTCTTGATGATTGATAAAATGATGAGACCTGCCAGAATGCTCAAAAAGTAGGAATTGAGAAATCAAACACAATATAATAATACTGTAATTACTGATTTTTTGCTGATTGTCAATATAGATTTTATAAAAAATTGTACCAGCTAAAAAGAGAGGAATGTAAGGTAATAACGGTATCCAATATAAAATTGATTTAACAATGCTATGATTTCCCCAAAACGAAGTAAGGATTACGATTGATATTGAAATGATTAAACCTAAAATATTAAGTAGTTTGAGCAAATTGAACTGATACAAAATAAGTATTGAAATGTAAAAAAGCATTTCAATAATCATAGTCCAGTAAGGCCCGTCAAGGTCTGGAATACCTAAATAATATTGAAACATTGTAAGGTTTCCTACATAATTCACTAGATTATTGATTGGTGTAAAATGCTGTTTGAGTAATAAGGTTTTGCAGAGAATCAACAAAAAAGTAAAAGTAACAGCACACCAATAAGTTGGGTATAATCTACTTAATCTGTTAATGATAAAATCTTTACTTTTTGATACTCTATTTAAACTCATGAAAATTACAAATCCGCTGATGATAAAAAATAAATCAACACCTGTAGTCCCTAATTTTAATCCAAATTCAGCTTCTGGTCGTCCCATTGAAAGATGGAAGAAAACTACCATCATTGCTGCAATCCCCCTCAAGGCATCAAGTTCAAGAAATCTGTTATTAGTGTTTTTTGTAATCGTATTTGAATCTTTACTATTATCAACAATCATTATTTAATTTATAAAATGGGTTATACATTGGTTCAATATTATCACTATTTACCTTTTGGAAGCAAGGTATTTATTATTCTTACATGAAGCAATTTTCATAATTTCTTTTTTGTTTTAGAATTCATATCGTAATATTGCGATAAAATACTTGATTCATCATGGGTGCAACCAAAACAGACCATTTTACCGAACGCCAAAATCAGTTAGCAACACTTGCTAAAGCGATTGCCCATCCTGCTAGAATCGCTATTTTGGATTATTTGATTAAAGTTGATTCTTGTATTTGTGGAGATATTGTCAACGAATTACCACTTGCACAACCTACGGTTTCTCAGCATTTAAAGGAGTTGAAAAATGCTGGATTGATAAAGGGTGACATTGAAGGAAATGCCATTTGCTACTGTATCGACGAAAATACTTGGAAGCAATTTCAAGATATTTTAAATACTTTTTTCAACGGATACACACCCAAAACGGAATCTTGTTGCTAATTTTTAACCTTAATTTTCAAAAAATGTATTCTTCAATCCAAAAAATATGTGATGAATTAGTGAATTCATTTGATACTATTCCAGAACAAAGAAAAAATTTACTCTTGAAAATTAGTAAATACATTCAAACGAAAAAAGAAGCTGATGAGGTAATTAAGTTGATTTACGTTTGTACGCATAATTCAAGAAGAAGCCATTTCGGACAAATTTGGGCTGCTGTTGCGGCATCTTATTATGGAATCGAAAATGTAAAAACATACTCTGGTGGTACAGAAGCAACAGCTTTCAATATCAATGCAATTAACGCTTTGAAAAGAATGGGTTTTGTTATGGAAAGTAATAACCAAGATATAAATCCTGTTTACACTGTTCAGTTTAGCGAGAACGAAAGCACGATTTGTTTTTCTAAAGTATATAATAACGAAGCAAATCCTCAAGAGCATTTTGCTGCCATCATGACTTGCTCGGATGCTGAAGAAAATTGTCCTTTTATTCCTGGAGTAGAGCTGAGAATCGGTACGACTTACGATGACCCCAAAGCGTTTGATAATACTCCTCTGCAAGATGCGAAGTATGAAGAACGTTCTCTTCAGATTGCCCAAGAAACCCTTTTTGTCTTTTCAAACATTCGGTAAGTAATATCTGTTAATTAATTGTGGCTTTTTCTATAAAATAAATAGATGATTTCTGGTATTTTTCAGCATTAAATATCCATTTTCTTCTTTCAGTTTTTGTAAGAAATCTCATTTTATTGAAAAGAATAATAAAATACATAATTTTTGTAAATTTGAATTTGGGCTTTACTAGAATTCGTGATTTAACTGATATTTGAAGATGATTTTTAATTGGATTGGCTTTGGAAGTGTTTTCTTTTTGCTTGGTTTAGCTATTTTCTTTCTCAAAAATCGGCATAACAATGCAGGAAGTAATTTGTATCTAGGATTACTTTTTTTACTTCAAGCACTCAGTAATTTTCACTTCTTTATTTTTCGTCTTTCTGATTTTATCTATCATGTTCCTTTTTTAATCCATTTAAGTGCAGGTTTTCGGTTTCTTTGGGGTGTTTTGCTGTTCTTTTTTGTTCAAACTTATACAGGCAAAACCATAAAGTATCAAGGGAAAACCTATTTGCATTTTATCCCAGCCATCGTGGCTACAATTTTCTTTTACGGAAAATTATTTTTTATTCCTGCTTCTGAGATTCAGGCTTATGTTGATTTAATCAAAGCCGATAAACATCCTATCAACAGACCTTATCATTTACTTTTATATTTTTCAAATGTTGCTTACTTGGTTGCAAGTTTGGTAGAATTGCTGAAATATCGTTTGGCTTTAACAACCTACTTCTCGAATATCGAAAAACTGAGACTTGTATGGCTCTTTAATATCTTACTTTTCTTAGTGATTTTCCACTTTGTTTTACCGCTTGGTTATGGATTATTGGCTATAAAGTTCTTTCCTTATGTACCTTTTATGCAATTGCCCATTTTGAGTTTTGTAGCTTGGAAAGCCTATAGTCAGCCAGAATTGTTTACTACTTTAGAAACATTTTCTGAAATAACATTAGCAAATGAAAACAGGAAATTAGATGAGCAAAAAATAGTAGTTTCATTACCTGCTGTGGATGATAATTTTGCCAATACCTTGCTAGAATTTATGCAAAAAAATAAACCATATCTCAATGCCGAACTTACAATTAAAACACTTTCTGATGAGTTTGGAATTCCGAGTTATCAATTATCAAAAATCTTAAATCAACATTTTCAGAAAAACTTCTTTGATTTTGTGAATACTTATCGAGTAGAAGAAGCTAAAACAAAATTAGTTGCCAGCGAATACGAGCATCTTACTTTAGAAGGAATCGGTTATGAATGTGGCTTCAATTCTAAATCTTCATTTTATGCAGTATTTAAAAAATACGCAAACCAAACCCCAGCCGAATACCGTAAAGAAATACTTTTAGCAGTTTGATGAATAAATTCACTCATTCACTCATTCACTCATTCACTCATTCACTCATTCACTCATTCACTCATTCACTCAATGAATAAGTGCAGATTTATAAGTCTGGACTCCTTTATTTTTTTGTTTCTACTGGCTATTTCTACATTTGCCACCATCAAAATCAATATCACGAAAGCAATTATCTGAAAGCCCAAATCTTAAAATTGCTCTTCTTTTAAATTTATTTCTCTTATGAAAAAACTAATACTTTTCATTGGACTCTGTCTGGTAAATATCTTTTTGGTGACGAGTTCGGTTCAAGCTTATCGGTTAGCTAAGGCTGAAACGCCTTCTTTCTGGAAAACCAGTTTTCCACGTGGTATTAACTGGCAACGAATGACTGACGTTGGTATTTTGGTGGTATCAACAGATGATGCTTTGTATGGCTTGAATCCTGAAAATGGACAAAAATTATGGCAACATGAGTTTCTAAAAAAATTAAAAGAAGAACGCTACGACCCCATTGAAAATTCTCCATTGGTAGCTTTGATTGACAAAAGAGGCTTGATGTCGATGGATCATGTTATTCTGGATGTTGTTTCTGGAAAAATATTGTGTAATACTGGCGAAATGGGTTTTAGAACGGTAGAAATGCGTACAGAATTACCGCCGCTCGGAGGAGTACTCTTTCTTGGGTTGAATAAAACTGGTAGAAAAGTTATGACGCTGGTAGATGCTGGCGATGGACATGCAAAATTCACACAAGAATTAAAAGATTTTGGTGGAACAGAAATGTTTGCTGGTCGCCCTTTTGTTCAAAATGGAGATATTTTAATTGTAAGTAATAAAGCAATTTTTAGATTCAATGGTCAGACGGGTGAAAAAGTTTGGGAGATTGAACAAAAAAGTCCGAATGCAGAAATCATCGTTGATAAAAGTGCTGGCTTTGGTGCCAGTATGTCAAATTCATTAAATCCTAAGTACCGTTACTTTACACAAATTCGCCCCGGTAGAGACAAAAATAGTTTTTTCTATACCAGTAAAAAGTATGTTAACAGTTTTGACTTTGCTACAGGAAAAGCCCTTTGGGCTGATCCTGTAAAAGTTGGAGGCGAAATTGTTGAAACAATTTATGACAATGGCGGATTTATTGTTGCCACCGATGACCCCGAAATTATCATGTTGGATTATCAAAATGGTACTCGTTTATGGGGAAAAGGCCCGAAACTAAAAGGAACATTATCGTTTTATAATTATTGCGACAAAGGACTTTTGATTTCGATGGAAAGTTCAAGAGGTAAAAACTCACTCAGTATTTTAGATTTAAAAACTGGTCAGCACGTATTTGATAAACCCAATAAAGTAGATGGACAAATAGTTGACCTTCAACTAACACCTAAAGGCATTTTTTATCGTACTACAGAAGAGGTCAACTTTCAAAGTTTGGAAACAGGTAAAGATTTATGGGATAAATCGTTGAAGCTGAAAGAAGGAAATGTGGCTTGCCAGAAAGATTATTTACAATGGATTTATTCTGACAAAAAACTTTTTGAAGTAAATCTTCAAAGTGCAAGCATGAAAGAATTTGTAGCCGACAAAGTAAAACTGAATGAAAAAGAAGCTCCTTCAGGATTCCAAGTACGCAACGATGGTATTTTATTGACCTCTAGTCAGAATTTAGTGAAGTTTGGTTTTGCAGGAAATGTAATGTACAGCCAATATTTTCACTCCCCAACGGCCAGCACAGCTGGAAAGATTTTCGGAGGTATCATGGCCGTTGGTGGAACTATGTTAGCAGTATCGGCAGCAGCAAATGCAGGTTATGCCAGAGGAGCTACTGCTGGTGGAGGTAGAACTTATGAAGTAGATAGCTACATCCGTGGACAAGAACAAGCACAACAAATGTGGTCTGCTGTAGCTTCAGCAGGTTTTGCGATGATGAATAAACGTTTTAAAGCATCGGCACAAACAGAAAATTATCAAGCGATTTTAACTGATGATGCTAATGATGGCAATCAGAAAGGAGTAGGCTTAGTGAAAGTAAATAAAGACAACGGAAAAGTAGAAGCAACCGTAATTTTGGGCGATAAAAAACCAGTTTATGATTTAGATGAAATCGGTGGTTTAATGTATTATCGTTCAAAAGACAATGAGATTACGGCTTTTAAATTCTAAAAGAAATCAAAGATTAAATATTTAGTGGTTAGGTTTCTAAAACTCTCGTTCAATGAGCGGGAGTTTTTTTTACTTTATTTTTATTTCTTCAACAAATGTTTCTCAAAGAAAGAATCATTTTTTAAAGAGTATTCCAACACCGCTGTGCTGTCGCCATACATTACTTGTTGGAAAGAAAGCATATTATGAAATTGCTTATAGTCGGCTTTCATGATGGTTGTTTGTGGTTTGGAAGGTAAAATACTCTTATAAACTTGATGTAAAGTCGGTAGCGTATTTATCAAGAAAAAGGCTAATCCAAGCCAATAATAAAGCTTTCTTTTTTGAGCTTGCACAAAAACATAAGCAATGGCAACCGTCAGAATAAACATGGAAGGAACGGACGCTCTAATATTCAAATCATTAGCAATCCCGATTTGATATAAAGGTACAATCGTCAAAAAAAGTAAAGCAACCTTCACCATTTTTGTAAAGGGATGTTGGAATTGTTTTAAGAAAAAGTACCAAATCAAGAAGTTGAAAACAATATAAAACAGATAAGTCCAATACCATTTTTCTACGCCAGCTTGCCACATAAACTGCGTATTATCGCTGTTGACGCCTTGTGTACTTAGGAAATAAATAATCAACGGAGTAAAGCCAAGAACCAAAAATATTTTTTCAATAATACTTTTCAGGGTAAATAAACTCGACCAATTATTGAGATAATAATAGAGTACAAAAGGAAAAATTCCGATACTTGCCAAAGGACTCCAATACATCGTTGCTAATAACATCAATAACATTTCATCTAAATTTATTTTCTTCAGAAAGTTCGCTTCCAACATAAAGCAAGCACCAAAACAGGCGGGAAAAACGTGCTGAGGAGCAAGGGCAAAGCCTTCCCAAAAGGGTGGACGCATCAACCAAAAATTATTTAATTTTACATGATAAGGTGGATAAATATAAGTTTGGAAATCTAGCCAAAGTATTACTTTGTACACTAGCCAAGCATTTGAAAATAAAATGATTACGCCAATGACAGATAGACGATATTTATCAAGAAAAGTAATAGCCCAAAGGAAAACCAAGAATGCACCTGTTGTACTCCAAACCAAAGAAATATAGCGACAATACTCAATGCCAACGATTTTTCCGAGTCCTGCTGTGGGAAGATAATAGCCTAAATAATAGCACATATATACCTTGAAATCAGGATAGTACAGTGGCCATTTATTTTGAACAAGGTCACGATACTTTAGGTTATTCGCCATAAAATCAACGGTTTGTTCTCGGAATTCACCGATACCAACTAGTAGATTTAGCACTAAAGCCAAGACAAAAACCAGCGTAACCGTAAGCCAATTAATAGGAGTTTTTAAGCGACGCACTTTGTCAGTCTGGCTATTTTTTAGATAGTTGAAAACAAAAATACTAATAATCAAGCAGGCACTTATTCCAATTTCAGCCCTTACCCAAGTAAGCAAAAACAGATAAGTCGGAATCAGTAAATAGACCAGCGAACTAATTTTTAGGATTTTGATAATTTTCATGACGATAGGAAACAAGGATTATACCTTAAAATTAATCGGCAAGAATGTCTTTTCAGCATTTCGCTTACTTTTTTTATGAATTGTTGGAAGGGGATTTATTTCTTCAGTCGGTAATCCCATCAAAATCACGCCCCAATCCATCAAAAAGACAGGACAAGCTATCTAAAAGAATGGTCGTTCCATCTATTTTGCGGTATTTTGCGTGAATTAGATAGAATAATCTGTCTTTTTTGCGGGAAATTGCGTGAAAAAGATAGGTTATCCTATCTCGGAGATAGCTTTTCCTATCTTTTTGATAGGTTTGAGGATTAAAAACCGAAGAAAACCGCAAGCATAATTATGTTATTAAAACTGCTAGTGATAATCCTTGGCAGTCCTAGTTTAGATTTGAAAACTTTGGTTTGAATTTTTTAAAATCTTTGCAGTAGGTATTTTTACCACTGCTAACGACAAAAGGTGAATTTGAATTGTAACTGTTTATTAATACCTAAATGAAATAACTAGCAGTGCCAATTAATGTTAGCTATTGTTTGTGACAGGATTAATTAAGAATTGTTTCTCAAATAGTTTTAATAATCTTCTCTCTTGGCTAAATTTATTACTCAAAGCTTCATAATTAGGTTGGCTAGCAACACAATTCTTAAGAAGTTTGTTTATGTGTGTATTACGTGTTTTTGTAAATGCTCCAATAATGTCGTATGAACCAGGTTGTAGCCCACAGAAAAAAAAATGAATAGCATCCTTATCTTGTTCTGTTGATAATTGTTTATTTTTTTCTAAACTTAATTTTAGCTTTTCTTGATTAGTTTTAACTGTTTCAAGACTGCAAATTGTAACTGATATCAAATAATGATTAAGTGGAATAATTACAGTCTTAAAAGAGTCAAATTTTTTCCCATGTTCTACTATGAGTTTATCAGTTATTTCAGCAATCATCAGGAACTCTTGATGAAGAAGGTCATTTAATACAATAAGGATTGTAAGATCAAGTTTTTCAAAGTGTTTTAGACTTACACTTTTGCTTCTCATTTTTTTTATAGTCTCAATAGTGCTTTTCATCTCTTGGTAATTTATTATTTGAAACTCTGGGTAGAAATCTTTCGTTTTAGGTCTAAAGTGATTCAAGATTATTTCATGGGCATCGAAAGGAGATGGAACTCCAATATTTACTATAGCAGTAAATATCCAACATATATCCAACGGTGTGGCTTCTAGTTCTGATAATAAACGAATAGCTGATTCAGGTAATGAAATACATAAAGGAATATTATTTTTTATTGTAAAATCAATTTCAATGTACCCATTCTTTGTCCCTATTTCATATATGGATATAACCATAACTTTTAAGTCATTAGTATAGGGAATATTGAATGTCTGAAACTCATTTTTTCCACATAAAGGAATTTTATTCACTCTCCAATGGTTAAGCCATTTTTTTGCTTGCTTCAGGTTATGCTTGATTTGTTTTTGTCTTTTTATTTCAATCAAAGACTCATCTTGAAAGACCTTTTCTGTACTAGTCATGTACATTAAAAGAACGAATTTCTCATAATGCCAGACTATATCAGCAGGCTCATCTGTTTTTTGTTTATTAGAAAATCCATAAAGGTCAGGAGCAAATACTGATGGTGCTCCAGTTAGAGTATGACTAAACAAATTCACTAATTTTTCTTGCTTACTGTTCATTATTGTGATAGAAGATATTCTGGAAGATTATAGTTATGAATATAAGAATATTATCTAACAAATACTAAATCACCTTATATATGATAAAATTGTAATAGTGATTACTAAATAGTTTCATAATAGATTATTCTCTAATTATAGCAGATTTAAGATAGTGATTACACATTTGCTTTGTCGTGGGCAGTGAAGACACTTCCAATAGGAAGAGGAAATAGGTCTCCAATGAAACGCAAGTCCATCAAAATCACACCCCAACTTATCAAAAAGACAGGACAAGCTATCTAAAAGAATGGTCGTTCCATCTATTTTGCGGTATTTTGCGTGAATTAGATAGAATAATCTGTCTTTTTTGCGGGAAATTGCGTGAAAAAGATAGGTTGTCCTATCTCGGAGATAGCTTTTCCTATCTTTTTGATAGGTTTGAGGATTAAAAACCGAAGAAAACCGCAAAGTGTAACAGGGTTTATTTGGAATTGTAGCGGCAATCCCTTGCGGTTGCCGAATCGATAGGTTTTGTTTTAAATAGCAAACGGTAACCGCATGGGTTACCGTTTTTTTATGGGCTTTGGACAGGTTGGAAACCTGTGCTACTTATATCACTTGTCCCATGGCAGGGTCGGTGAAGCTTTCTTTGCCTGTTTCGATGTGTCCTGCATAGCGTTGTTCAAAAGTATTTTTACCTTCTATTTTAACCGCAAAATCATACCAAGCGTGACTTTTACTGAAATCTAAAGCTACCGTTAGGCTTTTCCCTTTAGCAACTTCTACGATTTTTTTGCCTGTTTTATAGCTTAAATCTTCAATAATAAAACGAAGGTTTTGTGCTTCATTGTTTTTCAAAATCAACATACCATTGCCTGTTAAAGAATTTTTAGCAAGCTGATTATTTTGGTAAGTCAAAGCTGTTTCAACATTTGTCTGTGCATTATTCAGTTTGAATGACCTAAAGAAACCGTTCGGCCCGTACACTTCTATTTGGGTATTTTTATCTGCCAATGCTGCTAATGACCAAGTATCTTTCAACGTATCGCCTGCTTTTACGGCATAGTTTCGGGTGCTAATTTCGTCTAAACCATTTTGGGTGTAACGAGTATAAACCACAAATGCAGCTCCTGCTGATTTTGTGCCAAATGCCTTATTTCCAGCCGAAAGTGTAAGTTCAAACGTTTTTTTATCGCTACTAAAACCAGCTTCTGCGTACAATTCATAAGGCAAAGCACAGGCTTTGCGAATACCTTTTTCTTGCTTAGGCATCAAGGCAGAAGCATTGCCCAAAGTATTGGCTTCCTTAATTTCTTCGGCAGAAAGAGCCTTGAAATTAGAAGGTACATTTTTGAATTTTGCTTTATGGACACTTTCCAAAAATGGTTCTTTTTCAACAAAAGTCGGAAGAGCGATTTTTTCGCCATTATAAGGTTTAAACACCGAAGTCAAATCGCCACAAACGGTTCTTCTCCACTCCGAAATGTTGTCTTCTTTGATATTCTTCTTCGTTTTGTGGCTGAGAAATTTCTCTAAAAACTGTAAAATAGAAGTATGGTCAAAAATTTCTGAACAAACATTTCCGCCTCTACTCCACGGCGAAGCAATCAAAAGTGGTACTCTAAAACCCAAACCAATTGCTCCGTCACGAGTATCTTTTTCTGGATTTTTGTAGTAATCTCTTTTCTTTTCATGAGCCAAATTCACTTGCTCTACCGAAACATCAATGCCTTCTGAAACTTTTCCCGTGTCAGCTTTTTGATGATGTGGCGGAAGGAAAGGAGGAACGTGGTCGAAGTAACCGTCGTTTTCATCATAAGCCAAAATGAAAATGGTTTTCTTCCAAACTTCTGGATTTTGGGTAAGAATATCCATCGTTTCTGATAAGTACCAAGCTCCGTACCACGGTGCGCCGGGGTGGTCTGAAAAGTTTTCGGGAGCAACCAACCAAGTAACCGCAGGCAACTGATTATTCGCAACATCTTGGCGGAATTGATGCAATACGTCACCTTTGGGTACTTCTAATTTTCGGGCAGTTCCGTTATCAGAATATTCCAATGAAGTAAGTTCATGGAAATGTGGGTCGTTGCGGTTGTTGGTAAAGGCTTTTTGATGAATATTTTTCTGGAAAGTAGAAAGCTTTTCAAAATTTTCAGGCGTGTAATTTACAATGTCTTCCTGAGCGATTTTTAAATAGTTTTTCTTTTGTGCCAATGCTCTTTCTGCTTTTTTCAAAGCTTCACTTCCTGCTTCAAGTGTTGGGATTTCAGCAGAAAGCTTCTCAATCTCTTTCGGTAAAAATTTTACAACTTCTTGAATATAGCGATAATATTCTGGCGAGAATTTTACTTGATATTGCTCAAACCATTCAATCGGATTGTCGGTGAAATTCGCCAACCAAGCATCGCCTTCTCCTTCCAAACCAGTAGGCAAACTGATTTCATTTTGATAAATTTTCCAAGAAATACCGTTTTCTTCTAAACGTTCGGGAAAGGTTTTCCATTTTGCCCATTTACCATAATCTACATCTTCGTTTTTGACATTGGCTTTTGAATCAAAAGCTTGCTTTTCACGAATTGTACCCGTCCATAAGTACAAACGGTTGGGCGTAGTTCCTGTTAAAGAAGAACAAAAATTTTGGTCACAAAGCGTAAAAGCATCTGCCAAAGCGTAGTAGAAAGGAATATCCTCACGGTCATAATAGCCCAAAGTCAAGGGCATATCTTTGTACTCTTTATGTCCAGATTGTTTTACATGAAGCCATTTATCATTCTTTCCGCCGTTCAAAGCATCCACTTGGTTTTCCCAAGAATGTGGCAAAGAACTCATCCAAGTAGCATTTGAGTCACGTAGATTTAGGCGAAAAGGAGCAAAGGTTTGTCCTTTTTCATTTTGTTGCAACCACACTTTATTTCTACTTGGAAGTGTAATCGCACGAGGGTCATTGAAACCACGTACCCCTTGTAAAGTACCAAAACAGTGGTCGAAAGAGCGGTTTTCTTGCATCAAAATGACAATGTGTTCAGCATCCCAGAAAGTACTTCCTTCGGCAGGATTAATTGCCATTGCTTTTTGAATTGAAGCAGGCAACATTCCCAGAAAACCAGCCCCAGAGGCTAATACAGACGCTTTTTTGATAAACTCTCTCCTTGATTCCATGTGTTGATTTTGTGATTTGCTATTAGAATTCTGCTGTCGGTAATCTGAATAGACTAATATAACCGATTCAAATAATTAGTAAGTTGAAATGGGTACAAAGATAAATGAGAGAGGAGGATTAAACTGTCCTGATATATTATTGGTTTGTTAAGGTTAATAATTAATATAGCAGCAACCCCTTGTGGTTGCCTAAAAATAGAATGGTATAAAATGGAAACGGTAACCGTGAAGGTTACCGCTACATCTTTGATTTTATAGATAGAATTGTTATTTCAACCAATTCATATTTAATAATTCATAACTCATATCTAAATCAACGCTTCATACAAAATCTCAACAGCGTGTTTCGCTGTGCGACCTGTTCCGTCATGAATTTGGTGACGACAACTTGTACCCGAAGCTGCAATAATTACATCTTCACCTTGCTGACGAATGGTTGGGAAAAGTACTAATTCACCTACTTGGTTTGATAATTCAAAATGTTCTTTTTCATAACCAAAAGAACCCGCCATGCCACAACATCCAGAAGGAATAATCTGTACTTCATAGTTTTCGGGCAATGAAAGTGTTTTCTTGGCAGGCACTAAACTCGACAATGCCTTTTGCTGACAGTGTCCGTGTAATTTTATCAAGCGTTTTTCTGTCGTAAATACTTTTTTAGAAATACGTTTTGCATCAATTTCTTTCGCTAAAAATTCCTCTACCATGAAAGTATTTTTGGCTAAAGCTTTCGCCGCATCTACCAAATCATCATTTACTAAATCTGGATATTCGTCACGGAAAGTAAGAATTGCCGAAGGTTCAATGCCAATTAAAGGTGTTTCAGCACTGATAACATCTTTTAAAAGGCTTACATTTTGGTTCGCCAATTTCTTTGCATCATCCAAAAGTCCTTTTGATAATTGCGGACGACCAGATTCTGCATGATTTGGAATAAGTACTTCATAACCCAAACGATTCAATAATTTCACGGTTTTGATACCAATTTCAACATCGTTATAATTCGTGAATTCGTCGATAAATAAGAATACTTGTTTTTTAGTTTCCGCAGGTTTTAAGGTTACTTGATTCTTGTCAAACCACTTTTTAAAAGTAGTATTACTCAACAAGGGCATCGTTCTGTCAGGGTGAAAACCTACGACAGTATTGGCGATTTTACGTAAAGCAGGTGTTTCAAAAATAAAATTATAAGCCCACGGCACATAAGAAGCTACTTTTGAAAGCGAAGAAAAATTCCCAACCATACGACTACGCAATGGAACACCGTTTTCTTTGTAGTATTGGTGTAAAAATTCCATTTTCAATTTTGCCACATCTACGTTTGATGGACATTCGCCTTTACAGCCTTTACAAGCCAAACATAAATCAAATACTTCTTTAATTTCCTCATGGTTGAATCGGTTCGCTTTATCAGAATGTGTTAAAAACTCACGAAGAATGTTAGCTCTGGCACGTGTCGTTTCTTTTTCGTTACGAGTTGCCATGTAAGAAGGACACATCGTTCCGCCCGAAGCAGGCGTTTTTCTACAATCGCCCGAACCATTACATTGTTCGGCGTGCTGTAAAATATCTTGGTCGTGGAAACGGAAAGTCGTTTTAAATTCAGGCGTTTGTTGCCCCGGAGTATAACGCAAAAACGTATCCATTGGCGGAGTATCCACAATTTTGTTCGGATTGAACACATTGTAAGGGTCCCAAGTACGTTTTACTTCTTTCATCAATTCGTAGTTATGGTCGCCCACCATTTGTTTGATGAACTCGCCACGCAAACGTCCGTCACCATGTTCCCCTGAAAGCGAACCTTTGAATTTTTTCACCAAAGTAGCAATCTGTTCGGCAATCAAACGGAATTGTTTATTTCCTTCAACCGTCTTCAAGTTGATAATCGGGCGCAAGTGAATTTCTCCAGAACCAGCATGAGCATAATGTACTGAGTACATATTATTTGCCGAAAGAATCTCATTGAATTCACGAATAAAATCAGGCAAATCGTTTACATCAACGGCAGTATCTTCAATCACTGCTACCGCTTTTTCATCGCCCGGAAGGTTAGAAAGTAAACCCAAACCTGCTTTTCTCAGATTCCAAACTTTTTTGGTGTCTTCGCCATAAACCACAGGGAAATGATAACCCAAACCAGCCGCACGCATTTCTGCTTCCATTTCTTTGGCTTGTTGTTCAATGGTCGCCTTTGAATCAGAACGTAATTCAACGACTAAAATCGCCCCTGGGTCACCTTGAACAAAGAAACGATTTTGGCTATGTTCTACACTTGCTTTAGTACATTCTAAGATATAATGATCCATCAACTCAGAAGCCGAAGGTTTATATTTTAACGCAATTAAATTTGCCTTGAGTGATTCTTGAACGTCATTGAAGTGAACACAAACCAAACCAATTTCTTTCGGAGGTAAATCATTTACGTGCAATTTGATTTCTGTTAAGAAACAAAGTGTTCCTTCTGAACCTGCAATTAATTCACAGAAATTGAAAGGTTTTCCTCCTTCGGTATAAGGCTCGCAATTGAGCAACATATCCAAAGCATAACCTGTATTTCGTCTTTCAATACTTGGTTTTGGAAATTCATTTCTGATTTCAGCCTGATTTTTTTCGTTGGATAATACTTCGTTGGTTTTTAAGTAAATTTTATCCAACAAAGTAGCCGAACCATTTTTACTTTGTGCTGATTGAATATGATTATTGAAAGTATTCAAATTATCATTTTTGAAAACTACATCCGTTCCGTCTGCTAAAATGGCTTTTACTTCCATCAAATGTTCACGAGTAGAGCCGTAAACAACAGAATTTGAACCACAAGAATTGTTGCCAACCATACCACCAATCATTGCACGGTTGGCAGTAGAAGTTTCTGGCCCAAAAAATAAACCATGTTTTTTCAGTTCAATGTTTAATACATCACGAACTACGCCCGGTTGTACTCTTACCCAATGTTCTTCTTTATTTACTTCAAGAATTTTTGTGAAATTTTTAGAAACATCTACTACGATACCATTGCCAACTACCTGACCCGCAAGAGAAGTACCAGCCGTTCGAGGAATGATAGAAGTTTTATTTTCACGAGCAAAATTTATTAATTTTCTAATATCCTCAATCGTCTTAGGAAGGGCGACCGCTTGAGGCATTTCTCTATAAGCAGAGGCATCAGTTGCGTATAAAGTACGCATAACGGTATCATGATAGAGTTCACCTTCTAATTGACTGGCAAGTTGTGATAATATCGTTGGATTGGTCATTTTTGGATTCTACAAAGAATAATATAGTTTTTCTAAGTTCTTATTTCAGACTTCAAATTTACCAATAAAATCAATTTGAAGCTTATAAAAATATTTTATTAAGGTATTTGTATTGAAAAAGTACAAAAATAAATAGGCATAATGTTGCTATTAGATTTAACATTTTTTAACAAAAAATGCTTTGAGGACATTATTTGAATGGTTAAGCCTAGAACAAAGCTTTTTTTTAAGTTTTCAAAATATGTAGAAGTACAATTTTTTAGTAACAAGTATTAGAAAGTAGAATTAAATTTTTCCATAAAAAAATTGAATTATAGAAACTTTTTCCTCTACTTTGCAAAGATTTATTAGAGCAATTTTACATTTTTTATTGCGAAAATACCAAAGTTTCATATTTGACATCCTTTCCCTTTGAAACTTTCAAGTCGGTGATTTCCTTTCTTTCGCATAAAATTTTGTAGCGTTTCTCTTGATTTCATTAACCATTTTCAAATCTTAACAAAACCTTATGAATAATCATTTTTACAGATGGTTCTGTCGCTCTGTGCGACAAGGTGCAGCATCTAACTCACTAGTAAAAGTAGTTATGATGGCTGTTGCAATGTTTGTATCTATGGGCATCAATGCTCAAGATAGAACTGTTACGGGTAAAGTAACTGAATCAGGAGATGCTTCAGGATTACCAGGCGTATCAGTTGCAGTAAAAGGTACTAATAGAGGTACTCAAACTGATGTTAACGGTACTTATAAAATTAGTGTACCAAGTAATGCTACTTTAGTCTTTACATTTGTTGGTTTTACTAAGCAAGAAATTGCGGTAGGTAGTCGCTCAGTAGTCAACGTTGCACTGATTTCTGAAATGAAAGCACTTGATGAAGTAGTTGTAATAGGTTATGGTACCGTCAAAAAGAAAGATGTTACTGGATCTGTAAGTGCAATCGGTGCAAAGGATTTCAACAAAGGTGTTGTGACTTCGCCAGAGCAATTAATGCAAGGTCGTGTAGCGGGTGTTCAAATTACTCAAGCTAGTGGTGAACCTGGCGGTGGTATAAATGTTCGTATCAGAGGTACATCTTCTGTTCGTGGTGGAAACAACCCTTTATTTGTAATTGACGGTGTGCCTCTAAGTGGTGATAATACTTCTGGTGATGGTGAATCAAGTGGTGTTGGACGTCAGCCAGCAAAAAATCCACTTAACTTCATGAACCCAGATGATATTGCAAGTATTGACATTCTGAAAGATGCTTCAGCTACTGCAATTTATGGTTCACGTGGTGCTAATGGTGTTGTGTTGATTACAACTAAAAAAGGAAAAGGAAAAGGAACTTTAGATTATAGTTATAATCACGGTATTAGTAAAATTACGAAAAGATACGACCTTTTAAGTACCGCTGAATATATAGCTGCAGGAGGACAAAATCAAAAAGGGGCTACAGATTGGCAAAATGAAATTTTTAGAACTGCTAAAACCGACCAACATAATTTTTCTTACGGTGGAGGTGACCAATCAGGAAGTTACCGCTTTTCTTTAGGATATATGAGCCAAGAAGGAATCATCCAAAAATCTAAAATGGATAGATACAGTGTTGGTTTTAATGGAGCGAAGAAGTTTATCAACGATAAATTGACGATTGGTTCAAACTTAAATTTTGCAAGTACACAAGATGTTGGTGTACCAGTTTCTGAGAACTCAGGTTTTACTGGGGACTTATTGGCAGGTGTTTTAAAATCAAATCCTACTTTAGCGGTATATGGTGCAGATGGTAAGTACAATCAGCCTGGTATCACTGAGCCAAACCCAGTAGCATTTTTGAATTTATCTAAAGATAATACAAATACTTTACGTGCTTTAGGTAATATCAATGCTGAATTACAACTATTTAAAGGGTTGAAATTTAAAACGGTTTTAGGTTTTGATAAATCATTTTCGAGTAGAAAATCTGCTTATTCTAAAGACTTAATAATTGAAGGTGTAGGTGGTTTAGGTCGTGCATATGTAAGAGATATTGAAACAGATAATAAACTATGGGAAAACTACTTCACGTATGAGAAAGAATTTAAAAATCTTTCATTTACAGGTTTACTAGGTTATTCATATCAAAGTTTTGATAGATATAGCAAGCAAATTACAGCAAGTAATTTCCGTACATCTGATTTAGATTTGATGATTAATAACCTAGGTTCTGCAGATAATTCTGCTGGTAAAGGGTCTTTAATTCAAAACTCGAATTCAGCAAAAGATGAGTTACAATCATATTTTGGACGTGTAAACTTGGCATTTGCAAACAAATACTTGTTTACTGGAACACTTCGTGTTGATGGTTCTTCTAAATTTGGAGGTAACAATAAGTATGGATATTTCCCTTCATTTGCATTTAAATGGAAGTTGTTTGAAGAATCGTTTGTTCCAAGAGAGGTCTTTTCTGATTTAGCTCTCAGAGTAGGCTATGGTGTAACTGGTAACCAAGAAATTCCTCATAATCTTTATGATCGTAGAGATAGATACGACGGATGGTCTATTAACCAGAGTGCTACTAATATAGAAGGTGGTGGTCTAAATGCTGTAGCGTTTAACAATCCTAACTTGAAATGGGAAACAACTACTTCTGTGAATATTGGTTTAGACTTTGCTATCTTGAAAAGCAGACTTTCTGGTAGTATTGACATTTATCAAAAGAATACTAAAGATTTATTATTTAACGTTGTTTCTGCTCAGCCAGCACCAACTCCTTTCGTTTGGAAAAACTTGGATACCGATATTCAAAACCAAGGTATTGAGTTATCATTAAACGGAACAGCTGTTGATGCAAAAGATTTTAGTTGGGAAGTTTTATTCAATGTTGCTTACAACAACAACTTGGTTAAAAACTTAAAAGGTACTTATGATACTGGTGAAATCAATGGGCAAGGTTTATCTGGTGCTTTTGCTCAACGTATCGCTGAAGGTCAACCTTTGTTTGCTTTCTTCCTTCGTCAATTTGGAGGGTTTGATGCAGCTGGAAATTCAATCTATCCAGATGGTGATGTTCAAAAATTCTTAGACGGAAAGAGTCCCCTTCCTAAAGTAACGGGTGGTTTGACGAATAATTTCAAGTACAAAAACTTTGATTTGAGCGTATTCTTCAATGGTGTATTTGGAAATTATATTTATTCAAATACTGCGAATGCTTTCTTTACTCAAGGATCTTTCGCAAATGGTCGAAATGTTGTTAAGAATGTAATTGGAAATGGTGAAGGTGCTTTAAATGCCCCTGACGTTTCAACTCGTTTCTTAGAAAAAGGTGACTTTGTTCGTTTACAAAACCTTAGTTTAGGTTACAAAGTTAAAACTGAAAGTAAAGTTATTTCAAATTTGAGAATTTTCGTAACAGGACAAAACTTGTTAACTTTTACGAATTACAGTGGACAAGATCCAGAAGTTAGTACAAATAAATCATTGAATGGTATTCCATCATTCGGTATTGATTACACAGCTTATCCAAGAGCTAGAACTTGGACAATCGGTGCAAATATTTCATTCTAATTTCAAAAAATAATCTAGTATTCAAAGATGAAAAGAAATCATATATTCAAAATATTAATGACAGGAGCGAGTATTATCTCACTTTCTTCATGTACTGATTTAGTTGTTACAGAAAAGGATTCAATTGTCCGTGTTTCAACTGGTGGAAGTGTTTTTACGCCAGGTGATCCAACCGAAATGTTGGCATCTGCATATAAAGATTTAGGAACCTATACTGATCAAGCAGGTATTTATGCCTTAGGTCAGCATACTTCTGCCGAGATGATTCCTCCAACACGTGGCGTTGACTGGGGTGATAATGGTGTTTGGCGTACGCTTGATGCTCATACTTGGGATGCATCTCATACTTATGTAAGAGATGCTTGGAATAATTTGAACCAACGTGTTTATAAAGCAACTGAGATTATTGCTTCAAATCCATCAGCTTCACAAATGGCTCAAGCTAAGTTTTTACGTGCATTTAATATGTATCATGTAATGGACTTATTTGGTCAAGTACCTTTTCGTGAGGTAACTCAAGGTGTTGATGATAACCCGAAAGTAATGACTCGTTCTGAAGCTTTTGATTTTATTGTTAAAGATTTACAAGAGGCTCTTCCAGCCTTGGCTGAAGTTAAACCTTCGGCTTCTAATGGAGCAGCATCGAAAGCTTCTGCAAATGCACTTTTGGCAAGATTATTCTTGAACAAAGCAGTTTATAAGTCATCAAAACCTGAAGGTCCATATACTTTTGATAAAGCTGATATGGATTTAGTAGTAAAATATAGTGATGCTGTTACTGCTTCTGGTTTTTCTCTTGAAAGTAGTTATTTCAAAAACTTTTCTACTGCTGCTTCAACAGAAGTCATTTTTGTGAGTTTGGAAGGTACTCCACAAAACCGTTGGTTTATGACACTTCACTATGGTCAAAATCCATCAGGTTGGAATGGTTTTACCACTTTAGCTGACTTTTATGATAAATTTGATAAAAATGACCAACGTATTGGAGAACCTGCTAAAGGTAATGGAAAAGAATTTTCAGGTATCGGTCGTGGTTTCTTGATTGGAACACAAATAGATGACAATGGTAAACCTCTGATTGATACTCGTACTTTGAAAGTTCTTTCATTTACTCGTGATGTACCTTTAGCAGGAGCAGCAACAGACAAAGGTATTCGTGTTATTAAATATCACCCATCTGATGCAGGGAAATATATATTAATGCGTTATGCAGAAGTATTTTTAGCGAAAGCTGAAGCACTTTACAGAAGTGGAAATGCTGCTGGAGCCTTATTACTTATCAACCAATTAAGAGTTGCTCGTGGTGCAAGTGCTATTGCTTCATTAACAGACCAATCTTTGTTCGACGAAATCGGTCGTGAAACTTACTGGGAAGGCGGAGCAAGAACTTATGAAGTGCGTTTTGGTAAATTCTTAACTGGAAATGGGGCTGATAAAAAAGATGCAAATCTTGTTTTGTTCCCGATTCCTTCTTCTGCAATTGTATCAAACCCGAATTTGAAGCAAAATACAGGATATTAATCAATAATTTTTTTTATAAATCAAAAATGCTCGAATTTTCGAGCATTTTTGATTTATGAAGGAGCTATAATATTGACAATTATGAATTTGAAAAATAATACTGCATCCATTTTTATAATATTTTTTTATAGTATTTTCTTACTTAGTTCTTGTTCAAGTTCTTCTGAGAATACAGAAATGATATTAAGTAAGTTAAAAGATGGTCAAGCTAAAGCTATTATAACCATTCAAGATACCTTATTTTATCAATCAGAAAGTGTTTTTACTGGTGATATAGAAATATTTCCAACTTCGTTTCGCTTAAATATTTCAGATCAGTATGAAGGAAACTTGGTCGTTTCTTTTATTACTGAAAAATGGAGTAAAGATATGCCGATAGTGAAACAAGTATTCGCAGAAAACCCAATAGCTTCAAGTGCAATGGTAGGGAAAATAAAAGATAAGAAACTTAGAATTGGCATTGGGTATTTAATGACTAGCGGAGAAATTACCATAACACAATTAAATAATGAAAAGTGTATAATTAATCTAAGAGGAACGATTGCAAAGTATCACGAACAACAAGACGCTACAAAATGGAAAGAATTTAAAGGTTCCATCATCTACAAAAAACCTAAATTATTAATTCAGAATTTTGTTGATGGAAAGTCTATCTTTTAAAATACATTTGTATTAACCATTTTTATCCATCAAAAATTTAATTCAATGAAGTATTTAGGCACATTTCTGATGCTGCTTTATGCCTCTTTTGTAGGCTTTGCACAAACATTAATCGAGGTAAAATCACCTGATAATCGCCTCAAATTAAATGTCTCTCTTTCACAAAAAACTTTTTGGATTTCGGATGATTACCATACGAGTGATTTAAATTGCTTATTCAAATTATAGTTTTTAAGTTCTTTCTAAAAAGACTTATTCAAATATTTTAATCAATGAAAATGTTAAAAAATATAGCTTTCTTCGCTGTTGTAGCATTATGTTTTGGCTGTTCTGACAAAGGAAAAAATACTTTGTTTGAATTAATGAAGGAAGAAGATACTGGGATTTTGTTCAATAATAAAATTGAAAATACTGAAGAGTTCAATATTTTCAATTACCGAAACTTTTATAATGGCGGTGGCGTAGCCGTTGGCGACATCAATAATGATGGTTTGCCCGATGTGTTTTTTACTTCAAACATGGGAAGTAACAAACTTTATTTGAACAAAGGTAATTTCAAATTTGAAGATATTTCAGCAAAAGCAGGTATTCAAGAAGCCGATAAATGGAATACTGGAGTAGTAATGGTGGACATCAACAACGATGGTTTGTTGGATATTTATGTGTGTAATGCTGGTCTTCGGAAATTTACGAAAAAGCAAAAAAACGCACTTTTTATCAATAATGGCAATCTCACTTTTACAGAATCTGCGGCTAAGTATGGCTTAGACGAAGGCGGTTACACTACTCATGCCGCTTTTTTTGACTATGATTTAGATGGCGATTTGGATTGTTATATTCTAAACAATAGCTTTATTCCTGTCAATACTTTGAACTATGCCAATAACCGTGATATGCGTGCAGAAGATTGGCCAGTGAAAGATTTCTTGAAAGGTGGCGGTGATAAATTGATGCGAAATGACGATGGACATTTCCACGATGTTTCAAAAGATACTGGAATTTATAGCAGCCTAATTGGCTTTGGTTTGGGCGTAACGATTGGTGATGCCAACAACGATAATTATCCAGACATTTATGTTTCAAACGATTTCTATGAGAAAGATTACCTCTACATCAATCAGAAAAACGGTACATTCAAAGAAGAAATTGAGCAACGCATGAAACACATCAGTTTGGCTTCGATGGGGGCAGATATGGCTGATGTGAATAACGACGGTTTCCAAGAAATCATCACAACCGATATGCTTCCTCGTGATGAGTACCGTCTAAAAACTACTTCGTCATTCGACAATCATTATGTTTTTAAACTGAAAAAAGACCGTGGTTTTTATAATCAGTTTCAGCAAAATAGTCTTCAACTCAATAATCAAGATGGTACTTTTAGCGAAATCGCCAATTATAGTGGCGTGGCAGGAAGCGACTGGAGTTGGGGTGCGTTAATGTTTGATGCTGATAATGATGGCTACAACGATATTTATGTCTGCAACGGAATTTACAATGATGTAATCGACCAAGATTTTATTGATTTCTTTGCCAACGAACTCATTCAAGGAATGCAAGCGACTGGCGTGAAGGAAAATATCAATACCATTATTGGGAAAATGCCTTCTGTACCAATTCCGAACTACTTTTTTCACAATAGCAAAACCTTGAAGTTTGAAGAAAAAGGAGAAGAATTTGGTTTGGCAACTCCTTCGTTTTCAAACGGAGCAATGTATGCCGATTTGGATAATGACGGTGACTTAGACTTATTGGTGAATAATGTAAATATGCCATGTTTTGTCTATAAAAATAATGCTGACAAAAAAGAGGAGAAAAACCATTTTATCAAATTGAGTTTGAAAGGAGAAGGTAAAAACTTATTTGCCGTAGGAGCAAAAGCCGATCTTTACGCCAATGGCGAAATACAAACTCGTTCGGTAATTCCTTCAAGAGGTTTTCAGTCAAGTACAGAATATAATTTAACTTTTGGTTTAGGAAAAGTTACTAGAATTGATTCTATCAAAATCACTTGGGCTGATTTGCGAGAAAGTATCATTAAAAATCCAAAGGCTGACCAATTACTTACTTGTTCAATTAAAGATGCTCAAGTCGTAAAAACAAAAGCAAAGAGTATTAACACAAAAAGCTATTTTGAAGCGGTTAATACCATTTTTGATAAACATCAAGAAGACGAGTATGTTGATTTTTATCAAGAAAAAAACCTTCCAGCTTTGTTGTCAAAAGAAGGGCCAAAAGCGGCTATTGGCGATGTAAATGGTGATGGATTGGAAGATGTTTATATTGCAGGAGCGAAAGACCAAGCAGGACAATTGTACTTACAAACAGGTTCAGGTTTTAAAAAATCTGCTCAGGAAGTGTTTAAAACCTTCTCCTATTTTGAAGAAACAGCTGTACTTTTTTTTGATGCTGACAAAGATGGGGACTTGGATTTGTACGTTGGAAGCGGAGGTAATGAAGTACGTTTTGGCGAAAGAGATTTGATAGACAAACTCTATTTGAATGATGGAAAAGGCAATTTTACTTTCAATTCGAGAGCAATTCCACAAAATGGAACAAATACTGCTGTAATTGCTCCTTTTGATTATGACAATGACGGTGATTTAGACTTATTCGTAGGAAGTAGAAGTTATGCGATGGAGTACGGAAAAAATCCGCCAAGTTACTTTTATGAAAATAATGGAAAAGGAGAATTTAAAGACATTGCCCAACAAGTAAATCCAGAATTGACCGAATTAGGAATGATTCGTGATGCTTATTGGGAAGATGTGAATGGCGATAAAAAGAAAGAATTAATTGTTGTTGGAGATTGGATGTCGCCTGTGATTTTTACGGTAAAAGGGAAAAAATTAGAAAAACTAAAAACTGGTTTAGAAGAATTTACAGGTTTCTGGGGAGCATTGAAAGTAACCGACATTGATAACGACGGAGATAATGATTTGATTTTAGGAAACATGGGCGAAAACTTTACACTGAAAGCTTCAATGGATGCACCTTTGAAAATTTGGGTAAAAGATTTTGATAATAATGGTTCTCTTGATAAAATCATGACCAAGAGTATTGAAGGAAAAGACAAACCTGTTTTCTTGAAAAGAGAAATGGCAGAACAATTTCCAGCCTTGAAAAAGCAGATTTTGAAGCACTCAGAATATGCAAAGAAAACCATTGAAGACTTGTTCCCCGATAATGTTTTAGAAGGTGCATTGGTGAAAACAGTAAAAACTTGTAAATCTTCGGTGGCAATCAACGATGGAAAAGGGAACTTTACTTTAGTTGATTTACCAGAAGGCGTTCAAACTTCGTGTATCAATGCGATTGAATGTTTTGACATCAACAATGACGGATTGAAAGACATTATTGTTGGCGGAAATTATACAGGTTTCATTCCGCAATTGGGCATGATTGATGCCAGTCGTGGTAATGTTTTATTGAACAAAGGCAAAGCTCAATTCAAAGTATTAACAAACCAAGAAAGCGGTTTTGTAATGAACGGAGAAGTAAAGCAAATCAGTCCAATCAAGATTCAAGGAAAAGTAAATTTCTTGACATTGTTGAATAATGAAGTGCCTAAATTGTTTCAATTCAAATAGTTGCTACATTTTTAAATATAGAAATGATGAGAAAAAACGATAATAGAATTAACCTCACCCCCAACCCGCAGCGGCGGTCGCCCTCTCCTGTTGAGAGGGGAGATTCATTCACTTTTAAGACTCCCCCTCTCAACAGGAGAGGGGGGTGGGGGGTGAGGTATTTAATCTTCCTCCTCTTTCTCTTCTTAGTTTCCTGCAAAACCAAACAACCCTACACTTTTGAATTATTAGATGCTGAAAAAACTGGCATTGATTTTTCAAATGACCTAACGCCAACCAAAGATTTAAACATCTTTACTTATATGTATTTTTATAATGGCGGAGGCGTTGGTGCGGGCGATTTTAATAATGACGGATTGGTTGATTTGTGTTTTACTGCTAATCTGAAAGATAATAAAATCTACCTTAACCGTGGAGGAATGAAGTTTGAGGACATTACTGAAAAGTCAAATTTCAAAGGAGAAAAAGGCTGGTCGAATGGAGTTTCGATAGTGGATATAAACCAAGATGGAAAATTAGATATTTACGTAAGTCAAGTGGGTGGTTTTGAAACTTTACAAGGACATAATTTACTCTTCGTCTGTAAAGAAATTACCAAAGACGGCATTCCTGTGTATGAAGAAAAATCGAAAGAGTATGGGTTAGATTTAGTCGGTTTTGGTACGCAAGCTGCCTTTTTTGATTATGATTTGGATGGCGATTTGGATATGTTTCAACTCAATCATTCAGTACATCAAAATGGTACTTTTGGTGTAAGAAGTACTTTTCAAGGCACTTTTCATCCTTTGGCAGGCGATAAATTTTTTAGAAATGACGACGGAAAGTTCATTGAAATAGCCGAACTAACAGGTATTAAAAGAGACGCTTTAGGCTATGGTTTAGGTGTTGGTGTTGGCGATGTCAATTTCGACGGCTATCCAGATATGTATATTGGAAATGATTTTCACGAAAATGATTACTTGTACATCAATCAAAAGAATGGTACTTTCTTGGAAAGGATCGAAAAGTCGATGATGCACACCAGTCAGTTTTCGATGGGAATTGATGTTGCTGATATCAATAATGATATTTATCCAGAAATCATGTCTTTGGATATGTTACCTTTCGACCGTGAGATTTTGAAGCGTTCAGAAGGCGAAGACTCCTATAATATTTTTCAATACAAGTTAAGTTACGGCTATAATTATCAATTTGCTAGAAACAATTTGCAGTTGAATAACGGCGATGGCACTTTTTCGGAAATGGCAATGTTTGCGGGTGTACACGCAACAGACTGGTCGTGGTCGCCTTTGTTTTTTGATTTTGAAAACGACGGTCGCAAAGATTTATTCATTTCAAATGGAATTCCGAAACGAATGAACGATATTGATTATATCAGTTTTGTTTCTGCCGAAGATATTCAGATGAAATTGGAAAGAAAAGAAATGGATGAAAGTGATATTTCATTGGTAGATAAATTGCCCGAAATAAAAATTCCCAATAAATTCTTTCAAAATAAATCAGACCTTCGTTTTGAAGACAAAGAGAAAAGTATTGAAAATAATCAAAATTCATACTCCAACGGAGCATTATATGCCGATTTAGACAATGATGGCGATTTGGATATTATCACGAATAATATCAATCAAAAGGCTTTTATTTATGAAAACAAAGCCAATGAGTACGCTCCCGAAAATGCCTTTCTTCGTTTGTATTTGAAAGGTTCTGAGAAAAATTTGAATGCCATCGGAGCAAAAGTATTAGTTTTCAAAAAAGGCAGAGAAACGATTTCTTATGAAAAATTTCCAGTAAAAGCTTTTCAAGCAAGTATGGAAATTCCGATGAATATTGGTTTAGGAAACAAAGCTGATATTGATTCTACTTACTTGATTTGGCCTGATAGAACTTTCCAGAAACTTAATCTTCAATCAGGAAGTGATTCAGTAACAATTACTTATCGTAAAAATCTCCCAGAGTTTGATTACGAACATTTCAAACAAAAACCTGCTAAAACGCCTTTGCTGGCTGACATTGCTAAGGATTTGAATTTGGACGTAAAACATCAAGAAAATGAATTTAATGAGTTTGAACGTGAAGCCCTTATTCCTCATAAAATGTCAGCCGAAGGCCCCGCTTTAGCAGTTGCAGATATTAATCATGATGGCTTAGAAGATGTGTTTTTAGGTTCTTCTAAAACATCAATGCCTCATTTATTTCTACAAAAAAGTAACGGTAAATTTATTGAAAGCAAACAAACAGTTTTCAAACAAGATAGTATTTATGAAGAAGTAGATGCAAAATGGGTTGATGTAAATAATGATACTCATCTTGATTTGACTGTAGCTGAGGGTGGAAATGAGTACTTTGGTAAATCCAATTATCTCACACCGAGAGTTTATCTAAATGATGGTAAGGGAAATTTATCATTAAAAGTAGATGCTATTCCAAAGATATTTTTATCGGCATCAGCTATTGAGATAATTGATATTAATCAAGATGGGAAAATAGATTTATTGATTACTGCTCGTTCTTTACCATATTCTTATGGGAAAATTCCTGATTCCTATCTTTTACAAAATGACGGAACAGGAAAATTCACGGATGTAACTGATAAGTACGCCAAAGAATTAAGAAATATTGGTTTGGTGAAAAATGCCGTTGTTCAAGATTTGGACAAAGATGGCGACCAAGATATTTTGTTGGCTTTGGAGTGGGATGGAATCTGTGAAATGGAAAATCAGCAAGGAAAATTTATCAAAAAAATGCTCACAAAAGAAAAAGGTTGGTGGAATTTCGCCATGCCTTACGATTTTGATGGCGATGGCGATTTGGATATTTTGGCTGGAAATCTTGGTCAAAATAGTAGAATTAAAGCTTCGGAAACAGAGCCTGTTAGAATGTATGTAAGTGATTTTGATAAAAATGGCACTACCGACCAAGTACTAAGTTATTATTTGGGAGGAACAGAAGTAATGTTTGCCAACAAAGCTGAAACACAAAAGCAGTTTCCATTTACCAAAAAGAAATTTCTTTTGGCTAAAGATTTTGCTAAAGCTACAATTGCGGATATTGTGGGCGAAAGTGAATTGTCGGCTGCAAAAGTATTTGAAGCTAATTACTTTGATAATGCTATTTTGGTAAACGACGGAAAAGGGAATTTTACAGTGCAATCTTTGCCTTCAAAAGCCCAATATGCACCTTATTATGCTGCTGAAATTATAGACGCTAACGGTGATAAGTTGCCAGATATAATCATGTTTGGGAATTTCTACGACTGCAATATCCAAATGGGAAGATACGATGCCAACTATGGAACTATCTTGATTAACAAAGGAAATTGTCAGTTTGAAGTTGAAAAACTCAATGGAATCAGCGTAAAAGGACAAGTAAAACGCATCAGAAACATCAAAGTAGGAAAAGAAATTCTAATGATTCTCGCAAGAAATAATGATAAATTGATGGTGTTGAGGAGAAAGTGATTAGTTAATAGTAATTGGTGATTAGAATTTATACTCTTGAGTTAGTGAGTCATTGGAGATACAATAAATCCCAACTAAATAAAAAGCCTGAAAACTTTTCAATAAAATTTTCAGGCTTTTAAAATTCTAATCACTAATTACCAATCACCAATCACTCAAAAAATTATTCAAACATCAAATACAAAGTAACACTATGGGCATTCAATCTTTGTATATCTCTTGCATAGTTGTTCACACTTGGGGCAATGAATAAGTTTGTCAATCCATGCGAAAATCTAATCTCAGGCGTGAATTTAAAATACTTAAAGAATTGTTCAAAACCGATTCCGTATTCTAAAGAAAGATCACTTGTTCTGGTATCTAATTTTCGAGTATTATTGGCATTTTTACGTACATTGGTTTCTAGTCCAATTTTAACGCCAGCATCTACGTACATTCTTGAATTACCTCTTCTCATCGACTTATACTTCAATAGAATCGGTATTTCAAGCCAAGTTGATTCACGAAGTTCAGGAGGAAAATCAGGAGAATTGGTAAAACGATAATTCAACTGACGACCATACAAGGCAATATTAATCCCAGATTTCAAATCGAAACGGTCGTTCAATTTTAAATTGACCAAACCTCCAACTTGAAAAGAGAAATTCCCGGGCGAAACAATCGTAATGGCAGTATCGCCTGGAGCTTTAAAATTGTTACTATGATAAACATTGAATCTTGATGAACCAAAACCAAACAAAAAGCCAAAATGAACTGGCTTATCATCGTAATACTCATCATAAATACGTTTGTAATCATAGTTTTGCGCATTGGCGTTTATCGAAGTTCCGACAGAACAAATGCCAAAAAACAAAGAAGAAAGAATTACTTTCTGCCGATATAAATAGTACTTATTCCGAAAGTGAGTGGTAAGCATTGGGTTCTGTTAAAACCTGCACGTTCGAATACTTGGATAAAATCGTTTCCATCTGGGAATGCTTGTACAGAATCGTGTAAATACGTATAAGCAGAAGTATCTTTTGAAACAATTTTACCAACTACGGGCAAGATATATTTGAAATAAAAATTATAAAGTTGCTTGAATGGAAATGCCGAAGGTTTTGAGAATTCCAAAACGATACAAGTACCATCTTTCTTCATCACTCTGCACATATCTGTTAATCCTTTTTCCAGATGCTCAAAATTCCGTACTCCAAAACTAACGATAACAGCATCAAAAGTATTGTCTTCAAAATTCAATCTTTCAGAATCGCCTTTTTGTAATTCAATGATTGATTCTACGCCCAATTTCTTAATTTTCTCACGACCAAAACTCAACATTCCTTCAGAAATATCAACACCAACGATTTTTTCTGGTTTCAAAGCCAACGCTTCAATCGCAAAATCTCCCGTTCCTGTCGCAATATCCAAAATTGTTTTTGGTTGGGCTTTTCTTAATAATTTTATAGCCTTTTTACGCCATAAAATATCAATTCCACCGCTCAATAAATGATTTAGAAAATCATATTTCGGTGAAACATTATCAAACATCTGAGCTACCTGCTCTTTTTTGCTTGCATTTTGCTCTTTATAAGGAACTACGCTCATTATGTTGTTGTACGGACAACCTTATCCGTCGGAATAATTCTATTTGAATAATTTTACAAAATTACCATACTCTTGCGAAATAACATCTTGTTTGAAAATATTGTTTCTAACATAAAGCAGAGCTTTACAGAATATTCGGTATTATTACTAAACAAAAAAAAACGATGATACAACAAATTGGACTTTACCTGATGTCATTTCTTTATACCATTGCAGGCATCAATCACTTTATCAAGCCCAGATTTTACTTGGCAATTATGCCTCCGTATATTCCAGCACATGGATTAATGGTCTTTTTAAGCGGATTGGCAGAAGTGATTTTAGGAATAGCCTTACTTTTTCCAGCGACTCGTACTTATGCCGCTTGGGGAATAATTCTGTTATTGATAGCAGTTTTGCCAGCCAATATTTTTATGATTACTTCTGGAAAATTTGTCAAAATTCCTGAATGGATTTTATGGTTAAGAATTCCTTTGCAGTTTTTGTTGATTTGGTGGGCTTGTGGTTATACAAAGTGAAGAAAATCAGATATTTATGGATAAGTTATGTTTGTAGAATAATTATTTTGAAATACAATTCATTAAAATTCTGAAAATTAGACACTTGTAGCTTTTCTTGCTTTTTTATAAGAAATGAATGCAGAAAATATAGTTTTGTCAAATAAAAAATAATTTATATTTGACAAATAATTAACAAATAGTATTCCCTAAAACTTAATAAATCCTATGGAATTCATACATCACAACACCAAAATTACCGAAGTAGATTTTTTTTACCCGTCAAGAATCTAAAATACTTCGACTTGTTTCTGAAGGATTATCCAACAAAGAGATTATGATACTGACAATATTATTTATAGCAACTACAAATCGTTAATATTTTAATTTACACTAAACTAAATACCATGAGAACGTACTCAAAACTATTCCTAACCTTATCTACCATCTTCCTCTTTTCTTGCAAAGACGATACCATCAAACTCCTTGAAGATATGTCTGGTAATTGGAAATTAGATGAAATAGTCTATTCAAAAGTTGGACAGACTGCTCCCGATTCTGTGGTAAAATACCCCAACAGTATTTTTCAGTTGAATGAATGTGATGATTACAAAGCAAAGATTTGTAATGGCTTTTATAATCTTCAAGGAAATGAGAAAGTCAATATACAGTACAATGCTTCATCTTCTTTTAATGAAGCATCAATATTCGTGTATGAGACAAAAGTGCCAAAAATTGATTTGAACGGTTCTTATAAAGTATTCTTGGATGGGAATTCAATGACGCTAAAAGGGCCACAAGCTTCTAGTCCAACTTATCAAGGTAGAACCATTGAACTACGTCTTAAAAAATAGCAAATGAAACAAATTCTACTTTTTACTTTCTTCATTATCATAGCCAATACTTCTATTGCTCAGAAAATCACGATTAGTGGTTATGTTCGTGAACAGGGAAGTAAAGAATCTTTAGCCAACGTTGCTGTAGCAATTCCCAACCTAAAAATTGGAACGCAAACCAATAACTACGGTTTTTACTCTCTGACGATTTCCAATACTGAAACCCTTGAATTGGTGTTCTCGATGCTAGGTTATCAGTCTGAAAAAAGAAATGTTAGGGCGAATAACAGTCAACAAATTGATATTGAGCTAAAAGTTAAATCAACCGATTTAAAAGAAGTAATTGTCAATGCCGAACGCCAAAATTTTGTGAGTGAAAGCGAGCAAATGAGTGTAGTTTCTGTGCCCATCAAACAGATTAAAGATATTCCTGCTTTATTGGGTGAAAAAGATGTACTAAAAGTACTTCAACTGATGCCTGGCGTTCAGAAAGGACGAGAAGGTTCGGCAGGATTATATGTGCGTGGTGGTGGTCCTGACCAAAATTTATTGATTCTCGACGATGCTGTTGTGTATAATGCCAATCACTTGTTTGGCTTTTTTTCGGTGTTTAATGGCGATGCCCTCAAAAGTGTTGAAATGACTAAAGGCGGTTTTCCTGCTCGTTTCGGTGGGCGACTTTCCTCTGTCATAGAAATGCAAATGAAGGAAGGTAATAAAGAGAAAATTCATGGAGAAGCAGGAATTGGCTTATTATCTAGCAGAGTAACTTTAGAAGGCCCATTGAAAAAGAATGTGTCTTCGTTTCTATTTTCTGCTCGTCGCTCTTATGCCGATGCTGTATTAAAGCCAATTGCTGGTGGAGATTTCCCAACGATGTATTTCTACGATTTAAACATGAAAGTAAACTACGATTTCGGACAGAAAAACAAACTTTATTTAAGTGGATACTTCGGTCGTGATGTTTTTGATTTTCAGGAAAATAGTAAAGTTCGTGACTCTCAAGAAAGTAATGGTTTTAATTGGGGAAACGCCACTACTACTTTACGTTGGAATCATCTATTCAACCAAAAACTATTTAGTAATACTTCGCTTATTTTTACAAACTACAATTTTAAAGTTTATAATGAAGAAACTACCGACAAAGGTTTTTATTCCTTAGCTTACTCGTCTGGAATTAGAGATTTTACGCTGAAATCAGATTTAGATTTTTTGCCTTCCTCACAACACGCCATCCGAACAGGAATATTACTTACTGCTCATCGTTTTACACCAAGTGCATTAATATTAGTTGATGCTAGAACAGATACATCAGGCATTAAAAAAAATGCTACTGACGCTTTAGAAACAGCTTTATATGCAGAGGATGTTTGGCACGTAAATGAAAAAATTACTGTTAATGCAGGACTTCGCCTCAGTAATTTTAACGTTAATTCAAAGAAGTACTTCAATCTTGAACCTCGTTTTTCGGGTGCTTATCGTTTGCCAAATCATTTGGCTATCAAAGCGTCTTATGCCCGAATGAACCAATATATTCATTTACTTTCAAATTCTGGTTTAGGTTTACCAACAGATTTATGGGTTTCTGCCACGGATAAAATTCCTCCACAAACCTCTCAACAAATAGCAATAGGTATAGCTAAAGATTTTCCAGACAAAAATTTGTCTTTGACGGTTGAGACTTACTATAAAAAAATGGATAATATTATCGGCTATAAAGAAGGAGCAAGTTTCTTATTGTTAGAATTTGGTCCTGATGCACAGAAAACGAGCGAAGTGGATTGGCAAGAAAACGTTACTTCTGGCAAAGGAAAAGCTTATGGAATGGAAATAATGTTACAAAGAAAAGTTGGGCGATTAAAAGGCTGGTTTGGTTACACGCTTTCATGGATAAAACATCAATTTGCTGAAATAAATGATGGGAAAGAATTCGCTCCACGTTATGACCGTCGTCATGATTTATCAATTGTAAGTACTTATCAACTCAAACCGAAAATCACGCTTTCGGCTACTTGGGTTTATGGTACTGGAAATCGGTTGACCATTCCCTTAGCGAGTTCTCGTTTGGTTGGGCATACAAACGTCGATAATTCTGTTAATACCCAAGTAAGTTATTACGGAGAACGAAATTCCTTTCAGGCAGCCGCCTATCATCGTTTGGATTTAGGTGTTCAATTTCATAAACAAAAGAAAAGAGGCGAGCGTACATGGGAAGTAAGTATTTACAATGCGTATAACCGTGTGAACCCTTTTTATTATGATAGTGGTCAGGTTTATAATGCAAGTTCAGGTAATAATGAAAATAAACTTTATAGAAAAGGATTATTCCCCGTTGTTCCATCTGTCAGCTATAGCTTTAAATTCTAAATCATGAAAATTCAATATTTATTACTCGTTGTTATTGTACTCTTTTTCACAAGTTGTAATGATGATTTACTTACTGTGGTTGAGGATGTCGATAATATTCCATCAAGTACAGCACCCACAATTGAGGCATTTATTTGTCCGCAAGATACTATTCATCAAGTACGGCTGAATTATACAAGACCAATCGTCGGCACAAGTAAGTATGAAGAATGGTTCGCTAATGTAGGCAAAGCTATCATCACGATTTCTGATGGAACACAAACTGCTACTTTTAATAAACCTTTAAACAGTGGTTTTGGCGTTTTTACACTCAAAGCAAAAAACTTTAAGGTGGAGGCTGGAAAAACTTATACGTTAAAAATAACTACTTATGATGGACAACAAGCAGAAGCCACCTGCACCATTCCTTTAAATAATGTAGATTTGAAAACAATTACCGTTAAAGAAACAGGTACTTCTTCTGTGTACGGTGATAAAAATTATAACGTTAGTTGGGATGATATTCCAAATGAAGCAAATCATTATAGCATTTTTGTGTTTTCAAAAACCATCAATACAAGCCCTAAGGGTGTAGTGAATGTTTACGCAACTTCCGAATATCCAGAACATTCCATTACTGATGAAAACAACGACGGTAAAAGGTTGACTTCAACCAACAATTTTTACCTTTCGAAAAGACAAAACCTTTATGGTGGCGACTACAGAGTTTGGGAAATACAAGTATTAAATACCGATATTCATTATTACCGTTATCATAAAGATTTAGCTGAGAATGCACTTTCGCAGGATAATCCTTTTGTTGAACCTATTAGTATTTATTCAAACATTAAAGGCGGTTTTGGGATTTTTGCAGCTTATAATCGCACAAGTGTAATCTATTAAAAACTTTTATTTATCAATGATTTATCTTAATTTTATCGTAAATAGTTTCCAAACAAAAAAACTTTCAGAATCATGATAAACAACATTTTAACTTCAAACCTAAGCCTAATTTTATGGCAACTTTTTAATGTAATTTTATTTGGACTTTTCCTTTTCTTCATTGGAAGATTTTTTTTGAAATCCATTAGAAAATAATATGCTCTTTAGCATTGTATTTCAATATCAGTAATACCCAAAGCTATGAAAAATGTGAACAAGAATATATATTTTGTACTCTGTGTATATGCAATTTGTGTTTTATTAAGAATTGCTGTAGGTCTTTATTTCAATGATAAGGGAATAGATATTTTACTTAACCAATTCAGTTGGGTTTCAACTATTTTATTTTTTGTAACGATGATTTATGTCGGAAAAAATACAATAAATACGAAAAACGCTAAGTAAAGAGGTTTTTTTACAGAATTTTAAAGTTGTCACCCTAAAGGACAACTTTTTTTGTGCCTTAAATTGAAACAGTATGCTTGCAGAATAATATTAATGTTATTACTTTTACGCTCTATTGTATGCAAGCATAACAAGACACAAAGCCATTAACCATGAATAAGCAATATTCTCGTCGCAATCTTGATTTTATGTTGAAAGAAGTGCTGCAAGTGGCAGAACTTACTAAGTTTTCATACTTTCAGGATTATACGCCTGATATGTTCGACATGGTTTTGGATACTGCCGAAGAAATTGCTGATAAAATCCTCCGAAATGCCTACGTCTCGTCCGATAGAAACCAGCCTCAGTTAATTAATGGTCAAGTAAAAGTACATCCTGCCGTAAAAGATTATGTAAAAGCAATGGGCGATGCAGGAATGATTGCCGCAACTTTTGATTATGAAAATGGCGGACAACAATTACCAACTGTAGTCAACGCAGCAAGCGAAATGATTAGAGGTTCAGCCAATAATGCTTTTGTAATGTTTACTGGTTTAACGGCTGGTTCTGCAAATTTGATTTTTTCTTTTGGTTCGGATGAATTAAAAGAAAAATATGCCCAAAGAATGGTAACTGGCGAATGGACTGGCTCAATGTGTTTAACTGAACCTCAAGCTGGTAGCTCGCTTTCAGATGTTATCACGACTGCTTTTCCACAAAGTGACGGTACTTTTAAGATTAAAGGTCAGAAAGTATTCATTTCTGCTGGCGATCATGACATTGCCGATAACATTATTCACTTAGTATTGGCAAGAATTGAAGGTGCACCACTCGGTACTAAAGGAATTTCTTTATTTGTTGTTCCTAAATTCAGAGCAAATGCCAATGGGACTGAATTCAATGTAGATAACGATGTGATTTCTACAGGAATCTATCATAAAATGGGGCAGAAAGCTACGCCCGCTATGCACTTAACCTTCGGTGATAAAGATAATTCAATTGGATATTTAGTGGGGGAAGCCAATAAAGGACTTAGCTACATGTTTCAAATGATGAATGAAGCACGGTTAGGCGTTGGCATGGGCGGAACTTACATTGCTTCTGCCGCATATTATGCTTCATTGGAGTATGCGAAGGAGCGTCCGCAAGGAAGGAAACTTAACAACAAAAATTTAGAAGAAGAACAGACGTATATCATTAACCATCCCGATGTAAAAAGAATGTTGTTGTTTCAAAAAGCCGTTGTTGAAGGCTCTTTGGCACTTTTACTAGAATGTTATCACTGGCAAGACATGATTCATGCACTTGGTAAAACCTCTGAGGAGGCAAAACCTTATCAATTAATGCTTGATTTGATGACAACCGTTGCTAAAACTTATCCAGCCGAAATGGGTATCAAAGCAGTGAATGAAGGCTTGCAGGTTTTGGGTGGGTATGGCTACACAGAAGACTTTCCATTAGAACAAATGGCTCGTGATGTCAGAATTATGTCTATCTACGAAGGTACAACGGGCATACATTCTTTGAATTTATTAGGTAGGGGAGTGACATTGAATAATGGCAAAGCACCACAGTTACTTTTCAATGAAATAATGAAGAGTATTGAGCTGGCAAATACTTTTGATGAACTAAAACCTTATGCTGAAAAGCTTGAAAAGGAACTAGGACGTTTGCAAAAAGTAACGATGCACTTGTTAAGTATTGCTGCCAAAGGAGATAATGAGGCTTTTTTAGCAGATGCCAATCTTTATATGGAGTTTTTCGGGATTACCACAGTTGCATGGATATGGCTTAAACAAGCAATTGTAGCTAAACAAGCATTAATTACCCAAAGCCTTGAAGAAAGTGAAACCTCATTTTATGAATCGAAAATTCATACCATGAAATTCTTCTATCATTATGAATTAATCAAAAATTATGCTTTAGCAACCCGATTAACAGATAATACTTTACTAACTGTTGATTCGGAAAAGCTTGGTGTTTTTCAATAATATTTAATTACATTTTCATCAAAACAAACGCATATCCCTGCTTTTTAAGTGGGGATATTTTATGTCCTTCAATACTACATTTTCTCCCCAACCTTCAAAGCAACATTCAAAAAGTTCTCTGCTGGTGGCACTGGGCAAGTAAAACTAGGATTGTAAGCACAATATGGCTGATAGCAAAGATTAAAATCAATCTCAATGCTTTGGTCTTTAATATCTTCCATTTTTAAATCAAGATAACGCCCCGCACCATAAGTTTCTTTATTACTTGTTAAATCACGGAAAGGTAAAAACAAGTTTCCTTCAGGTGTTTTAAATACTTTTAAAGCACATTTTTTCCCATCAATTTCAAATGTTAGGTTCGCAAAAGCTTCATATTCCTCAGTTTCTCCGCCCGTCATCGCAACTTTAATACTTTGTCCGCTTGTTAATTTATCCAAAGTAGCCACTACTTTATAAACAGGGTTTATTGCAAAATAATGTAAGCCTTTAAAGTTTTTTTTATCCTCAATGGGCGAATCTTTTTCGGTTTTCAAAGCCTCATCTTTGGCTTGTCTTAAAGCTAGAACCGTTTTCGCATAATTATCTGAAAGAGCCTCAGTTGCAGGTTTTTCTTGAGAATCAACAAAAGAGTAAATAATGATAGCAACTAAAATAACACTGGTAAAAACAAGGAAGAATTTATTTTTGAACATTTTTTGAGGAATTTTAAGAGGAACATGCCTGTTCTTGATAGATAAGCAAAATTAGTAAATTAACTTGCGAAAGCGATAACAGATAATAGATAAAAAAATGTTCACAGGAATCATCGAAGCATTAGGCAAAGTAACCAATCTTAGCAAAGAAGGAACAAACATTACATTTACACTTACTTGTCCTTTTACCAACGAATTAAAAATAGACCAAAGTCTTGCCCACAATGGCGTATGTTTAACCGTAATTGATATTAAAGGAGAAGAATATTCGGTAACAGCCATCGACGAAACCCTTAAAAAAACCAATTTAGGAGCTTTAACGGTAGGTTCAAAAGTAAATCTGGAAAGATGTATGCCAGCAAATGGACGTTTCGACGGACACATTGTACAAGGACACGTTGACCAAACAGGAATAGTTACCAACATTATTGAACAAGATGGTTCTTGGCTCTATGATTTTGAATATAGTAACTACGGACAAAACGTTACTGTCGAAAAAGGCTCAATCTGTATCAACGGAACAAGTCTCACTGTATTTAATTCAGGCATAAATACTTTCAGAGTAGCCATTATTCCTTACACTTACGAACATACTGTTTTTCATACTTTAAAAATCGGTGACATCGTAAACCTAGAATTTGATATTGTAGGTAAATACATCAAGAAGATGATTACGCTATAAAGAAATAGCGTAGAAATACCTGTTTTATGTGTATTTCTACGCTATTTTCATTAGAATACTTTGTAATTATATACATTTTAGTAGTTTTGAATATTATTAACCAACCCCAATTATTTAACAAACATGGCAGGTAAACTTATTAAAAGAGAATCAGAAAAAGCATCTAAAGGATTAGAAGATTACAAGAAAAAACACCAAGTACATTCTCATTATGTAAGTGCATCTTTATTAGTAGCAATGCTAGAAGAAAATCCAGAAATCGTAGGTTTCAAAATTGAACATACTTATGACGAAGATGAGGTTCACCAATTAATTATTAGCGGAGTTAACGGTGACTGTGAAGTTATTTCTACTTCATGTATCATTGGACCACCACCTTGTCCACCTTACTGTCCAGTACACATAGACTAAACTATAGGATGACCTTTCCAGATATACTCGCATACGTATCATCTTTAGGAGTTTTTTTCCCTCTGATAATTGCTATTATCAGAAGGGAAAATTTCACATTAGAATTAAAACTAATGTTTGTATATATTATAGTATCTACTCTAACTGAAATAATAGCAACTTTTTGGGCAAGATATTTACACAGTCCTAATCATTTTATGCTAAACATATTTTCGGTAGTAGAGTGCTTACTATTGGTCTTAATGTATCGAGAAGTATTTATAAATAAACTAGTTAAACGAATTACTTTAATTACCATATCAGTTTTTACGTTTTTTGCTATTTTCAATTTTACTGAAACTTCCAATTTTGTAAAGTTCAATAGTTTAATTAATTCAATTGCCTGCATCATAATTATTATTTGTGTATTTATTTACTTTTTCCAACTTCTCCAAACACTAACTGTACAGAAACTCTCTGTCACTCCGATGTTTTGGATTAGTGTAGCTTGCTTACTTTATTTTTCAGGTACTTTATTTCTATTCCTTTACGGAGAAACAGTACTCTTTCATAAATCGCCTTTTTTTAAGGAGCTATGGGTTATATATTTCATCTTATCTTTCATCTTTAGAATCTTTTTAGCAATAGGATTATGGTTCAGCAAGACGCCTCTACAGTTAAAATCATCATCGAAGTCGGCACAATCATGATGATTACTTTTGCCACCTCTATCATTCTTTTAGTCTATTTTTTGCATGAACGACTGATAAAGCAGAAATTTGGAGTCTATAAATGATTTAATTGAATGAATGAGGTCAAAATCGTTATTCTAGGCACCATTGCAATGCTTTTGCCAGTTTCGGCAATTATACTTTTTGTGATTGTATATTATCGTCGTCAAAGATTACAAAGAGCCGCACACGAAGAAGCACTTCATCAAGCCATGCTTGAGGCAAGTGTTGGTTCGCAAGAAGTAGTTCGCCGACAAATTGGTGGAGATTTGCACGATGAAATCGGAGCATTACTTTCTGCTACAAGAATGAGTCTCTCACAATTAAACAAGTACTCAGAAAACGAATCCAAGAGAACTTTACTGCTTGGTAGAACAGAAGAGTTACTAAACGAAGCCCTTCATAATGTCAGGAGAATTTCCAAAGATTTAATGCCAAGTACTTTAGATGAATTTGGTTTGATAGAAGCTTTGAAAGATTTCTCTCAGAAAATGACACTCCACACCAATCTCCCCATTCATTTTACTTGTGACCTAAACGCAAGATATGATGCTAAGACAGAATTAGCACTTTATCGCTCTACGCAAGAATTAGTTAATAATGCCCTAAAACATGCGGAGGCAAAAGAAATCAAAATCACTTTATCCGAAAATAACAAAAAACTTAGATTAGAAGTAACAGATGATGGAAAAGGCTTTGATTTAGAAGCTGTAAATCAGCCAAGTAGAGGCATTGGAATAAAAAATATCGAAAGTCGTATGAGTCTTATCAAAGGACAACTTAAATTTGACGTTGAAATCGGACGAGGTTCAACGTTTATCATTACAGTTCCTCTTTGATATGTATATTATGTAGCGTTTTAGGATATTTTTCCTCTATAAATCTAACCATTAATGAGTAAGCTAACTAAGATTAGAATAGCCGTCACCGACGACCACGCACTTTTCCGTCGTGGGCTCGTTTCCTTGTTAAGTCATAATGATGATTTTGAAGTAGTGCTTGAAGCATCCAATGGACAGGAATTAATAGATAATATTCCGCAATTACTGCCCAATATTGTTTTGATGGATTTGAATATGCCCGTAGTAGATGGAATCAGAGCAACAGAAAGAATTAAAAAAGATTTTCCGAAAGTAAAAATTATCGTGATTTCTATGCACGACGAAGATAAGTTTGTAAGTCACCTGATGTCACTAGGTGCCAATGGATACTTATTAAAAGATGCTCATCCCGACGAAGTAGAAAATGCCATTTATACTGTTTTTAATGAAGACTATTACTACGGCCCTTTTTTGGTAAAAGTAATGCACAACAGGATGATTAATAAGCCTGAGAAAAAAGCAGAAAATTTATTAAGCTTACAAGTCGGTATTTCCGACAGAGAACTTGAAGTACTTGAGCATATTTGTCAAGGAACTACCACTCAGCAAATCGCAGAAATGTTATGTTTAAGTGCAAGAACGGTAGAAGGACACCGAAATCGTATTATGGAAAAAACAGGAACAAAAAATGTAGCAGGCTTAGTAGCATGGGCAGTACGAAATGGGGTTTGCTAAGAGATTATTGCTTAACATTTCAGGAATACCATTCAGGCAAGTAAAATATCAATAGACAATCTCTAACTTTGTGAAAAGTTAAACAGAGAGCATATTTATCATTAATTAGAAATGAAAAGCAATTTTATAGAGGAACTGCGTTGGCGTGGAATGCTTCAGGACATGATGCCTGGCACAGAAGAACAATTACAAAAAGAAATGACAGCCGCTTACATCGGCTTTGACCCTACAGCATCATCTTTACATATCGGAAATTTAGCAACGATTATGTTGTTAAAACACTTTCAATTGTGTGGACATAAACCAATCGCATTAGTAGGTGGCGCCACAGGAATGATTGGAGACCCATCAGGAAAAGCAGCAGAACGTGAGTTCCTTTCAGAAGACACTCTTCGCCACAACCAAGAATGTATCAAGAAACAATTAGAAAAGTTTTTAGATTTTAGTGATATTGATAATTCTGCGGAGGTAGTTAATAATTACGATTGGTTTAAAGAATTTAGCTTTTTAGGGTTTCTACGTGAAGCAGGCAAGTATCTTTCTGTAAACTACATGATGTCTAAAGATTCTGTAAAGAAACGTTTAGAAACAGGAATTTCATTCACAGAATTTTCGTATCAATTATTGCAAGGCTACGATTTTTACTGGTTATACAAAAATAAAAATGTTCGTTTACAAATGGGAGGCTCTGACCAATGGGGAAATATCACCACTGGAACAGAAATCATCAGACGTAAAGAAGGGGGTGCAGATGAAATAGAACACAAAGCCTATGCACTGACAACGCCATTAGTAACCAAAGCAGACGGAACAAAATTTGGTAAATCTGAATCTGGAAACGTTTGGTTAGATTCAACAATGACAACGCCATACCAGTTTTATCAGTTTTGGTTGAATGCTACAGATGCTGATTGCGCACGTTTGTTAAGAGTATTTACGTTACTTTCAAAAGATGAAATTGAAAAACTAGAAGCAGAACACGCAGAAGCACCACATCTTCGTATCATGCAAAAAGCATTAGCCAAAGATGTAACCATAAGAGTACATTCTGAAAAGGATTACGACATAGCCGTTAAAGCTTCTGAAATTCTTTTTGGAAAAGGAACTTTAGAAGTATTACAAGGAATGAGCGATACTGATATTTTAGCAGTTTTTGATGGTGTACCTCAAACATCAATTACGCTTGCTGATTTTGAAGCAAGTCCAACAGTGACAGATTTGGTTTCAGTAATAACCAATGCAGAAATCTATCCTTCAAAAGGAGAAGCAAGAAGAGCTATCCAAGGAAATGCACTAAGTATTAACAAAACCAAGATTGCTGATCCAAATCACCCAGCAACCTTTGATTTACTCAATGGCAAATACTTATTAGTAGGAAAAGGCAAGAAAAATCATCTTATTATTGTAGGTTAATACATTTTTCGAGTAAAATATACGAGTACTAGATTCAAAATTTAGTACTCGTTTTATTTTTAAGCACACTATTTTTAGTATAGTTACTTGAATGATTAAAGAATGTTCATTTTTTTTCAAATATTTTTCAATATTTATTGAGTGTAATAAAGTATTGATATTAAGTTATTTGCGGTGTATGTTGTGATTTTTTATAGAAATATTTTCAAAAAACTTTGCGATTAAGTTTGGTGGTTACGAATTAATCCTACATCTTTGCACTCCCAAACGACGCCAACGGGTTGAGAAGAGGGAGCAATTAGGAAGATAATTGTAGCTAGATTTGGTAAGATTGAGAGATTAGTC
>NZ_JACHKT010000011.1 GCF_014204325.1 Arcicella rosea | reverse complement strand
TATTCTTGACAACAATACTGAATCCCACGATCACTATGATGAATAAGTTTATCTGTCCGCTTGAGGTCTTTACTTGCCATCAACAAGGCATCAATTGCTCCTTTAGCTTCTAAGGTAGGATGAAGTTTGTAACCTACAATCTTGTGACTATAAGCATCAGTGATGATACTTAAATAGCTGAATCCCTTCGCTGTACGAATATAAGTAATGTCACTAACCCATAATTCCCCTGCCTGATTCAAGACTAATTCCTTGATTAAATTCCCATATTTACGGTAAGGATGATTCGAGTTAGTGGTTATTGCTCTTGATTTACGTTGACGAATTAGAAGACCGTAATTATCAAGCAAGCGATATAAAGCATCTCGCCCTAACTTAATATTATGCTCCTTCAAACGAGGTTTCAAGCTTTCATATAGCTTAGAAGTACCGCAACGAGGTAAGTTCTTACGTATCTCCAATACCCATTTCAACACTATTGATTCCTCGAGAGGTTTTGAATGGACAACATTCTTTTGCTCATAAAAAGCCTGACGGCTTTTGCCAAACAGTTTGCAGAAGTAGCCAAGGCTGTAAGCATGACCATACCACTGCATAAGCAAGATTACTGTCTGGCTCCAGGCTTTTTTCGGATATTAATCTTGAGCTTCTCCTCAGCTACATCAATCAATGTATTTAAGGCAATGTTGTATATTTTGGCTTGTTCAAGCTGTTTTTCAAGCTCCTTGGTTCTGGCTTGAAGAAGGGCTAAATCTTGTTTCTCTTGAAAGGTCATTTCTGGTAAAGATAATACCATTTCCCCAGCATATTTCAATCGCCATTTATGAATTAAGGTATAACCATTATTAGGATGGAAATTGAAACGTTCGATCGCTTGAGCAGGCGTTAATCGCTGCTCCTCTATTTCTCGAACTAACCAGCGGCGAAAAGCCACTTCATAAGTGAAATCCTCATCCTGTTGCTCGAAAGAAGATGAAACTAAAGTTGTATTAAAAGAAGATTCGGTCGATAAAGACATCGCTGTAAAAGTTAACTAAAACTGTCAAGCTTTTTTAGGATGTGACACCTGACTGAGGGATTTTGCTTCCCGACTGAGAGATTTTGCTTCTCGTCCAAGAAATGTTCTATTTCCATTCTCCTAATTGGTTTCCAAATAGTCAGGAAATGAATGGAGATTCAAATATTTTCAACATATACCCGAAATTTATAGTTGATAATAAAAACATTTAAAAGCTATCCACGAAATTTGTAGGAACGCATAAAAATTCTAACATGAAAAATATCGCATATATATTATTGGCTGTGGCTGGATTGATGCTCTTGGCGGTTTTAGCTTGGGCTTTAACAAGTCTTTTAGATTTGGGTTTAAACGAAAGAACCATCATGATGCTACTCTTTGGCGGTATTGCTGGTGTAGGATTAATTAGCAGAGTAATTTATGTGGCGAAGGATTCTTTCGGCAAAGAAAATAAAGTAAAAAATAGTAGAAGATAATGAACAGAGAAGTACTTGTGAAAGCCGCTAACTTTTGTGCTTATCAAGAACGCACGCAACAAGAAGTACGAAAACGACTTGCTGAGTTGGAAGTAGAAGGTGATGAGGCGGAGGAGATTATTGTTTGGCTGATTGAAAATAATTACCTCAATGAAGAACGCTTTGCTAGAATTTTTGCAGGCAGTAAATTCCGTCAGAAACGTTGGGGAAGATTAAAAATTCGGCAAGAATTAAAAATGCGTGGCGTATCGGAGTACTGTTTAAAAGCAGGAATGAGTGAAATTGAAGACGAAGATTATATACAAACTTTAACAGACCTTCTTGAAAAAAAAGCGAAAGAAATCAAAGAAAGTAATCCATTAAAACGCAAACAAAAACTATTAAGCTATGCCCTTAGCAAAGGTTTTGAATCGGGTTTGGTGTTTGATTTGATGAAAAAGCTTTGATGAGAAGATTTTCTTGAAAAAATAATCTTCTTTAGTTCATTAACACTAAAATGAATATTAACTTCAACACTGTGATTAAACAAAAGAAGTTCTATACTCTTAGTATCTACATGATTAGAAAACTTCCAAAATAAAATCATACCAAAGTGCCTGACATCAGGTAAGATTATAATCAATAGACATGTGCTTAACAATGAAATAATTACCACTGTTGTTTTCATTAAGCAATGCTCCAAAATTACTTTATTGTCTCCATTTTATACCACTATAAAACGAGGGATAATGAATTCGCAATTCATTTTTTTATCATACATACACTTAATACAGTTTTTTCAATGAGTATTAAACAAAAAAAGAAAGTAGATGTAAGCGTATGCTTATATGGTAAACCCTATCACACGATTTTAGCCATTAAAAGTTTGCTTAAGCATAGTAGAGAACACATCAATAAAATCTATGTTACGGTAGAAAAGAATCAACCACAAAAGGATTCTAATGGAATGTACCTATTGAAGCAAGTGCTGAAAGATGAGCCAATCGTCTATTTCAAACCCAAGTACTTTTATAATTTGGGAGAACTAGATTTTGAAAGAACTCGTAATGATGCTAAGTACCGCTACCAAATTCCTTATCAATATGCTTTTGAGCAATCTGACCAAGATTATGTATTAGTGATTCACAACGATTGCCTTTTTCATGACGATGCAGTAGGTAAAATGTTAGAAACTTTTGAAAAAGGCCCTGAGAAACTGGCTGGAACAGGAGCGATTGGTCAATGTTGGGTATGTCCAGCGGCTTTTGAAAACAAGTGTAAGTCTAGTACTTTCGACCAATACAAACCTACAAAAAGTGAGTTAATTGAAATGATGAATCGTCATGATATTCCAAGAAGAGAAGTAACAATGCGATTAATCAATGAAGGTAAAATTCATCCATTGCCCGAATGTCGTTTAAATGAACATGCCGCTTTGATTAGTACAGCTATTTATCGTGAAAGCTCCTTGCCTAAAGGTAATAATGTTACGTTCGCCGCAGGCTGGGGCGGAAATGACTGGGGAACAGTTTGGTTTCACCAGATGGTAAATCAAGGTTATGTTTTTAAACATCATAGGCTAGAAGATTTTGCAACACATTCGCCCTTTAACTCATTAGGAAATGGCATCAGTGCGTATTCTAACTCAGATATTTATTGGAATTCAGAAGAATTAGCCAAGAAACATTTATTAGAAAACTATAATGTTTCTTTAAAACCGAAGCCCAAGACAAAAGTACTATCAGCCATTAATACCGTTAAAGTAAGTACTAAAAGAGTATTGGTGAAAACGATTAATCGTTTTAGGAAGTAATGGAAAATCTAGCGATTTGAAATTATTCTAAGTCTAGTATTTCAATAAAGAAAAGGGTATAATATTAATTAAATAGCTGGCTAAACTATCTTTTTAGTTTATCTTTGTGTTTTAAATACATCTTAAAACCTTAATCAATGAAAAAAGCTATAGTTTTTATAATTATATTTCTTAGTAAATCTATTTTAGGGATTTCTCAAAGTGTCAATTCCTTGGAGTTTAAAGAAGATTATTCAAAACTCTTTCAAGTTGTTGTACAGAAAGATAAAGAAAATTCATTCGTAATAATTTATCCAAATAATAAACTAGAAGCATCTGATGTATTTTCGGATTTGACTAATAATAATACTCTTTATTTGCATTATATTCTTGAAAATTATTCATCTTTTGAAAAGTCTAAGCTAGATGATTGTAAAAACGATACAAAGAAATTGAAAGAGGTTTTCATTGAAGAATTAAAAAAGGATAACTATTTTCAAAAAAATGTAAACAACCTCTTGTATTGGTACTTGAATTCAAAGAAGGTTTTTGGACTAAATAACAATTATGGACTTTTAGAGAAAGAGAAAATTACTAAAGAACAATTATTTTTAACAGCCAGTAAATTCTTTCATGCTGTAATGGTAAAGCCAGATAGTAGTATCTATTTTAAAGTTTGTGTAGGATACAATGGGTTCAAAGGTAAACTAGTTACTAAAGAATCCCATCCTTTAGTTGAAGCATTTTGTTTTATGACAGTAATGGACTTTGCTCAAGAAGATGAAGCAAATTATTATCAAGATTTTAAGTTAAATGTAAAAAAACTTTCCAAGGAATATTTAGAATTAAGTTCTGAACAGCGTTTGATTCGGATTAGAGAAAAGATGTATCAAATTATGGAAAATAATGAAGATTTAAAGAAGATTCTTTTAAGTGAATATGAGAAAAAAAAGAGTATGCTGGGGTTTGAATTAGAATGACATTTTTTCAATTCCCAAAACAAACACTTGCCAAAATAAAAAAATCACATTACCTTTGAAGCCATGAATAATTCAGCGAACACATACCGTACTTATTATTACTACTACGCACAGTAGCAGTCGGTTGTGTTTTGACTAATCTTTTTGAAAATCAAAAAATACATATACACAAACCGACTTGAAAAAGTCGGTTTTTTTTGTGCCTTCTTCCAAGTACGAAAAGGCTTTTAACCAATGAATGTAAAACCAGCTTCCCGAATGGATTTGGTGCAGGAGTATTACTTCTCGACCAAGCTAAAACAAATCGCAGCGATGCGTGCTTCAGGTATTGATGTGTTGAATCTGGGTATCGGTAGTCCCGATTTACCGCCTTCTGCTGAAACTATTTCAGCATTGGCAACAGCAGCAGAAAACCCTAAAAACCATGCCTATCAAAGCTATGTGGGTATTCCTGCCTTGCGTGAAGGTTTTGCGAAATTCTATCAAAATGCCTATGGAGTAAGCTTAAATCCTGTGGATGAAGTATTGCCTTTGATTGGTTCAAAAGAAGGAGTAATGCACATTTCGATGGCATATTTAGAAGCTGGCGACGAAGTTTTAGTACCCAATCCGGGTTATCCAACGTATCGTGCGGCTTCTTTATTGACGGGGGCTACGGTGGTTGATTATGATCTTTCGGAAGAAAATGGTTGGTTGCCCGATTTGAAAAAATTGGCAGAAAAAGATTTATCTAAAGTAAAATTGATGTGGGTAAATTATCCGCACATGCCAACTGGTGCGAAAGCGAATAGAGCCTTTTTTGAAGAATTAAGAGATTTTGCTTTAGCCAATAATATCTTGATTGTAAACGATAATCCTTATAGTTTCATCTTGAACGACGACCCCGAAAGTGCTTTAGCTGTGGAAGGAATGAAAGAAGTAGCTTTAGAACTAAATTCATTGTCGAAATCGCATAATATGGCGGGTTGGCGTTTGGGCGTTTTGGTTGGAAAAGCTGAGTTTATCAATCCTGTTTTACGTTTTAAATCAAACATGGATTCTGGAATGTTTTTACCATTGCAAATGGCAGCGGTGAAGGCTTTGGAAAATCCTTCGTCTTGGTTTGATGAATTGAATGCGATTTATCGTGAACGTCAGCAGAAGGTTTTTGAAATGATGGATTTGCTCAACTGTCAGTACGATAAAAATCAATCTGGAATGTTTGTTTGGGCAAAAATTCCAGCCAATTATCAAACAGGTTTTGAATTATCGGATGAGATTCTTGAAAAATCGGGTGTTTTCATTACTCCCGGTGGAATCTTTGGTTCGGCAGGTGATGGCTACATTCGTACTTCTTTGTGTGCTGAGGTATCAGTTTTTGAGCAGGCGATTGGGAGGATTGTTAGCTCTTTAGCTTTGAGTGATGAGCTTTGAGGCTGTAAGACTTTAGGACTTTAAGATTAAAGAAGCAAGAGTCAAGACGAAAGATGCAAGATACAAGACTTGGGATTTTAGGACTTTAGGATTGAGGATGAAAGACGCAAGAAACAAGACAAAAGACTTGAGAAGTAAGAGAGATTTAAAAGCGTTTTAGTCTAAAAAGAGTATAAAAAAGAATTTTAAAAATAAAGGCTCAAAGCCGACAGCTAAAGGCTCATTGCTCAAAGCTTAAAGCTCAAAGCCAAATACAAAATTATGATTATTTCAGTAGTTGGACTTGGGCTGATTGGTGGTTCGATGGCTTTGAGTTTAAAAGAAAATGGTTTTGCAGATACAGTAATTGGTGTCGATAACAAAACAGAACATATTATTAAGGCTTTAGAATTAAAGCTTATCGACCGTGTGGCTCTTTTACAAGATGCTGTAAAACAATCGGATATTATTATTTTGGCTGTGCCAGTAGATGCTTTGTTGACTTTATTGCCAGAAGTATTGAATCAGATTACTGAAAACCAAGTAGTCATTGAAGTGGGTTCTACCAAAAAAGCAGTAATTGAAGCGGTGAAAAATCATCCAAACAGAGGCAATTTTGTGGCAACTCACCCAATGGCTGGAACAGAATTTTCTGGGCCAGAAGCCGCCATTCGTCATCTTTTTGATGGTAAAAACTGTGTACTTTGTGATATTGAAGACTCAAAACCTGAATTGGTAGAATTAATCAAGAAAATGTATAACGAGGGTTTGAAAATGAGAATTACTTATTTGGATTCTATCGCTCACGATATTCATACAGCTTATATTTCGCACATTTCACATATTTGTTCGTTCGCTTTGGCTTCAACGGTTTTGGCGAAAGAAAAAGATGAAGAGAGTATTTTCAATTTAGCAAGTACAGGTTTTGAATCAACAGTACGTTTGGCAAAGTCGAGTCCAGAAACTTGGATTCCTATTTTCCGACAAAATCAAGAAAATATCATCGACGTACTCGATTCTTATATTACTACTTTGTTGACTTTCAAAGGTTTAATGATTTCTGGAAGTTATGATAAATTTGGGGAGTATCTAACCCAAGCCAATGATATTAAGCGTATTTTGAATAGGTAATTGTTTTCCAAACATAAAAAAGACTTTCCGAATTTAGCTTAGGAAAGTCTTTTTTGTTTTAGAATGAAAATAATTTTGCGTCGCTACCAATTTCAATTTTGGGTTTATTCTTTTTCTTATTCCACGGAGCAGTCGTACTCATGCCCATTTGTATTGCCAATCCTGCCATTATGAGGGTGAAAATGATAAAAACCCAGCGAAATATTTTTTGATTCTTATTCATGATTCGTTAAAATTAATTCAAAATAGAACGATGTCCCAAAGATAATAACATATTGACAAAGGATAAGTTTAGAGGAATGATGGATTCTAAGACAAAACTGATTATTTTGCAAATGTTTTAAATAACTAAGCTTGAATCAAGCTTTTAACTGTCTTCATTGCACATCATAACCCGAAAAACCATGAAAAATAAATTGAAATATTTTCTGTTTATCATTGCCGTTACAATCTTCGTTTGCTGTTCTAGCCCCGCCACCAAATATGAAAATGCCGTTGATGAAAGTAAAACTTGCTCGATGATTTTTATTGATAAATCTGTCAGTGTTGACCCAAACAAACAATTTATCTATGAAAAATATACCAAGATTATCAATCAACTAATCGACGAAAATATCAAAACTAAAGGCGATAAAATTGAAGTATTTTTCATTCATGAAAATACGGCAAAAGCCAAAGTAGCAGCATTGGTTGCTCGTTCTGAAATGGAAATTGCTGAGGGGGCAAGTGCTACGGATGCTGAAGCACAAAAGACAGAATTTGAAATGGACATCAGTAAAGAACGTAGCATTTTCAAAAAAGTAGTCATCAATCACTTAATGTCACTAAACCCTTCAACGAGTAAAAACAGTACAGATATTTTAGCCGCTTTACCTTTGATTGACCATGAAATTAGCAAAGGGTTTACGGTAAAAGCCTATTTTCTGTCAGACATGGTTGAAAGTATGAAAGGAGCAAATCGTCGAGATTTTCATAAAACACCTCCAGTTGATGATGCCGCAGCTGTTGGCTGGGCAAGAGAAGATGCCGCTCGTTTACAAACCACTCTGCCAAATATCAGCATGGCTCAAATCTTTATTGCCAAACCTTTTGAACCGACGGCTTCCAGAAAAATTAATAATCCAGCTATTTCAACATACTGGCAACGTCTTTTTTCTGAATTAGGCGTATCTGGAGAAGTAACGGAGTTGTAAGTTATTAGCAATGAGAATTGAGCTACGAGCCTTGAGTTTTAAATTTCAAACTCTTTCTCATTGTTAAACATATATTTACAGTAAGTGAAAGTTGAATCACTCAAAGCTGGAAGTTTAATAACTTATAAAATCATAAAATAAGCTCAAAGCTCATTGCTTTAGGCTTAAAGCTAAACAAATGCTCATTGCTAAAATCCCCAATACTGCCCAAGAATGGGAAAAATATTATGATTTACGCTTTACGATTTTGCGTGAACCATGGCATCAAAAAAAAGGAAGTGAAGTATTGTCTGATGAAGATCAAGCCCATCACGTAATGGCAGTTGATGCCGACACCGATGAATTACTGGGTGTTGCTCGTTTGCAAATTAATTCAGTAACAGAAGGACAAGTACGCTGTGTGGCAGTAGCCAACAATGCTCAAGGAAAAGGAGTCGGGAAGTTTCTGATGAAGTATTTAGAAGACTTAGGAAAAGAAAAAGGCTTAGACGAAATCATTTTGGATGCCCGAATCAATGCACTTGAATTTTATAAAGCAATAGGCTACGAAATCTATGCAGAATCGTATTTGCTTTTCGGCGAAATTCCTCATTGGAAGATGAAAAAACAAATATAAAAAGGGAGTCTTTCCCTTTTTATATTTTAAATCATTAGGTAACGATTCCTTATGAACGTTTACCTTTAGCATGATTTACAATTGAGTTGAGTTCAAAGAAATAAACTCGGATTTTATCAAATGTAGTTGTTGAGAAATATCATAGATAGATTTATCAATACTCTCAGCACTGGTATGTAAGGCATTTGCAAGCCACTGGATGTCTCCAATTTCTATCATATCATTATCTTTTGAAAGATTCAAAATACTTAATATCTTGCTGTGTTCGTGCCTAAGTTCATGAGATAGCTTGAAAGATACTTTTTCTATGTTATAAATTTGATCAAATAGTTTTTGTCTAGTTTCTACTTGGGCAGTAATATCAAATGCTATTCCTAGTACAGTCAATGGCACTCCTGATTTTTCTCTTTCCAAAATAGTAATACAGTTTTTAAACCACTTAAATGTTCCATTTTTGCATAGACATCTGTTAATATGAATATAAAAATCGCTATTTTTATTACAGGCGAGCTCTTTGTAGAATCTTTTTAGTCCTCCGAAATCATCAGGATGAATTAATTTATTTAAACAATCTTTTCCAAGTGTGTCAAATTCTTCGGTAGTATAACCAATCTCTTTGTGATATTGCTCATTAGTAAAGAGATTTCTTCTTTGATGTATATCAAATAGATAGATTACCATCGGCATGTTATACAGCACATGTTTCATGATTTCACTTTTAATGTTGGTATCTAGATTTAAGAACTTAGTGTTTTCCATATTAGAATATAGCTTGTTTAATGAAGGTTTTGGTATATTGACAGCCTTGCGAAGGGCTTTAAATACTTTACCAATGAGGTTTTACAACTGAATAATTATAAAACAATTCAGAGTAGCCATTGGCTACTCCATAATTGTTAGTAAGTTGGCGGTAATTAAAAAAGGAAAATATTTAGATGAAGTAAAAAACCAAACATTGATATAAACCGTAAATGAGTATTCAGTTCTATTACTAAGAAAATTATGCAGAATGTTCTTTTTCTTCCTTAACCTTTTTTATAAAATCATTTTCATGAATGTTAGAAGTAATAAAAAAATTATTGTAGCAGCTAAGACACTTGTAATATCTTATGTTGCTGATGTAAGTTGAAAGAAATAATTTAACTAGGAAAGGCCTACGAATTCTTTCACCACTTAGTCTATTCCCACAACTTGGACATTGATTTATTGGAGTTTTTCTGATAAAATAGTACAAGAACATACTTATTTGGAAAAGAAGAAGCAGGCTTACTATTACAAGTAAGTAATGGGTAATAAATAGATTATACATTTTTTGATGTGTTAGTGATAATTAGAGTAGCGGTTTAAAGGCCTCTAATTAAGTTGTAAATAAAAAATAAAAAACTTACAAGAAACATTGATACATTTCCTTTACAAGCTTTACTATCAATTAGATAGCGGTTGCAATCGAGCTTTAAACTAATGGTGTCAGAAAGTAAAGAGTGTATTTTATGAAAATTGTTTATTCTGCCTCTAAATTATATAAAATAAATATAAATACAACGTATTCGTTGTATAATTTTCTTATTTTCTCCCATTCCTTTACTCTTAAATGAAAAAAGAGGATTTTTTAAATAAACTTGGTGTTAGAATAAGGGAGATTAGAAAGGAAAAATCAATCACCCAGACACAACTTGCCCATTCAATTGGGAAGGATCAACAATCTATTCAGCGACTTGAAGCTGGAAAAATTAATCCAACATTATACTATCTTTTTGAAATATCTGAAGGTTTAGGAATTTCTTTAGAACGAATCATTATCAATATCGACAAATAGCCTTCATAAAACAAAACTAAAAGAAAGGTTAATATTCCTAGTTTTCTTAATGTTTTTTATTAGTTAAGATTTCAATAATATTGTTTTTATAGACTTGCGTGTTGGGTAATAATTTGAATAAAAGTTGTATTAAAATGGAATGAAATATTACTTAATTCAAATAGGTAAATCGTAGATTAAAATATTAGATTTACTTGTTTGAATTAACAAAATGTTATCACATTGATTTAGGAGGAAGTTGCTCAAAACCAAAGCTTCTAGTACACATCTATTAGGTGGTTGCTTTAAATTTTACTTAAGCCATTACCTAATAGATTTTAATCAATTATCAGGAAATTTCATCAACAAAATTATTCAAATAGGTAGTGTTAATCCAATTAACATAAATTAGGTCATAAAAGTAGAGATTAAATCAAGTGCATTCTATGTATATTTTAACAAGATATAGTTGAATATTAACCATAAGTAATTTTACGGTGTGACATTATTGTAAAACATAAGTATAGTGTATGGAAACCTTTAAGTTCTAAATCTCTATACTACAGATTTTTCTTATAATGAGTTATAAGAAAAAGTAAGTAAGACTAAGGTTAAAGAAGATGAAATTTTTGCTTAGAGAGTAAAGGAGAAATGAGTATTGAATTTTGGAACAGTGCTAACAGAAAGAGATTTACTATTTGATATAATTCAGAATACTCCCGAAAATTCTGTCAGGAATATTTTTATAGTGTTAGTGTTAGTCTCAAATGGTTTGTTTAAAATTCATTAGGAACGGGTTTAAACCCGTTCCTAATGAAAATAACATCCCTATACCTTCTCCCTAATCTGATAATCCGTAGTCTTCTCAGAATTTCTGGTCATTAATTCACCAATAAAACCTGCTACAAATAATTGTACGCCGATAATAATGGCTACCAAAGCCATAAAGAAAAGCGGATTGTCGGTTACGTTTCTAAATTTTATATGGTTGGCAATGGCGTAAATTTTATCGCCAATTAAGTAAATCGTAATAAAGCTTCCAATCAAGAAAAACAAAATCCCAAAACCACCAAAAAGGTGCATTGGTCTTTTACCAAATTTCTGTACGAAAGTAATAGAAAGTAAATCTAAAAAACCGTACAAAAAGCGTTCAATGCCAAACTTGGTTGTCCCGTATTTTCTGGCTTGGTGCTGTACTACTTTCTCGCCAATTTTATCGTAGCCATTCCATTTTGCCTGTACAGGAATATAGCGGTGCATTTCGCCATAAAGCGTAATAGATTTAATTACTTCATTTTTATAAGCTTTGAGTCCGCAATTGAAATCATTCAAATATACGCCCGACATTGAGCGAGTAGCTGCATTGTATAATTTGGTAGGAATGGTTTTTGTGATTGGGTCGAAGCGTTTTTGTTTCCAGCCCGAAACCAAATCGTAATTATCTTCCGTAATCATGCGGTATAATTCAGGAATTTCTTCTGGACTGTCCTGCAAATCAGCGTCCATCGTAATGACTACTTTTCCTCTGGCTTCTTTAAAACCTACGTGCAAAGCCGCTGATTTTCCGTAATTTCTGCTGAAAGAAATCCCTTTTACAAAAGTATTTTTGCTGGATAAATCCTTCACCACTTGCCAAGAATTATCTCGGCTACCGTCGTTTACAAAGATTACTTCGTAGCTGTAATGATGCGTTTTCATTACTTTTTCTATCCAAGAACAAAGTTCGGGCAATGATTCTTCTTCGTTGTAAAGGGGAATGATAACAGAAATATCTAACATGATGTGATGATATATTTACGGGATAGAATCCCGTTTTACAGCTTAAAAAATTAAATAATACTCTTTTAAGAGTGTTGCAAATTGTGTTGTATAGCTTTCGTCAAGTTTACGAATGAGTAAGTCCTCTTGAATCGTTTCTTGTTCAGCAAACCCAAAGGTCGTAATAATTCTTAATATTTTCGAGCCATCTCGGTGTCTTATCAGTAATTTTTTGTTGGGATAAAGTCCTTTTTGCAAGGCTAAATTTTCCAATACTGTACTTTCATAAGCTGGAAGTAAAACCACAAAACGCCCCTCGGTCGATAATAGTGCCATCACCGAAGCCAACAAATCTTCAAACGAAAGTGTATCTGTGTGTAATGCCTTATTTCTATTTTCTTGAACTGATTTTAAATGATTCTGAAAAAAAGGCGGATTACTGACGATTAACTCGAAAGACAAATCTTTATTGTTTTCGGCAAAATCCTGAATACTTTGATGAAAAACCGTGATTTGCTCTTTGAAAATACTGTTCTGAACATTTTCAACCGCTTGTTGATAAGCCTTCTCGTCTAATTCAACGGCAGAGATTTTTGCCTCAGAACGTTGTGCCAGCATAAGTGCTATCAGTCCAGTACCAGTGCCGATGTCCAATACTTTTGTAGTATTTTCAAGTGAAGTATAAGCTCCCAAAATACAAGCGTCGGTACTTACTTTCATCGCCGTTTGGTCTTGATGAATCATAAATTGCTTGAATTGAAAACCGTTTATACTTTTTGACATTAGATTTTGTGGATAATTTGCATCTTTGAACAGCATTCAAAATTACGACAATTTATTTTTGAAATGCCGTGATGGCTCACCAAGAATGCTTTAGCCCCCAAAAATAAACACAATGAAAACTACTCTTTTTATTTTCCTTTCTTTTTGCTCTTTGTTGAATCCAATTTTTGCCCAAACTCATGAAGAAAATGTAGTACTCAAACAAAGTAAAGGCGTTTTGGATGGCACTTTGTTAATGCCTAACAGCACTAAAAAAGTACCTGTTGTATTAATCGTAGCAGGTTCTGGGCCGACAGACCGCAATGGTAATAGTTCACTGAATGTAACGGCAAAATCTTATCAACTTTTGGCAGAAGGTTTGGCAAAGAATGGCATCGCTTCTTTGCGTTACGACAAAAGAGGCGTTGGCAAAAGTGCGTCTTCGATGATGAAAGAAAGCGATTTGACTTTTGAAACTTACATTCAAGATGTTCAGCAGTGGATTGATACCTTGAAAAAGAGTAATCGTTTTTCAAAAATTACCGTTTTAGGTCATTCTGAAGGCTCATTATTAAGTATGGTTGCCGTTCAAAAATCACCTGTGGATGGCTACATTTCTTTGGCTGGACCAGCTCGTGGTATTGATGAAATTTTGAATGAACAAATGGCTCAACAGCCTTTGCCAGATTCAGTGAAGAATGAAGTAAAACGGAATTTGGATAAACTCAAAAAAGGAGAAACATTACCGAAATTAATGCAAAACATGGCGATTATCATGCTTTTTCGTCCAAGTATTCAGCCTTACATGATTTCTTGGTTGAAATATGTACCTGCTGAGGAAATCAAAAAAGTAAAAGCAAAAACACTCATTATTCAAGGCACAACGGATATTCAAGTAAGTGAAAACGAAGGTAAATTGTTGGCGGCGGCACAGCCCAAAGCTAAATTGTTATTGATTAACGGGATGAACCATGTCTTGAAAGATGCCCCAGCCGACCGAGCCGAAAATATCGAAACTTATACCAATCCAGATTTACCTCTTTCAAAAGGCATGATAGAGGCGGTTGTGAAATTTGTGGATAGATTGTAGATTTGAGTTGTGAGCTTTGAGCTATCAGCTTTCAGATGTCGGATTTCAGACTTGTTTTAAAGAAAAACTCAAAGCTCACAGCTCGTAGCTCAAATCTCACAGCTAAAAAAATGAAACAACGCTTACTTTCCTTAGATGTTTTTCGTGGCTTGACGGTCGCCATGATGATTTTGGTCAATAATCCGGGCGATTGGGGGCATATTTATGCCCCACTCGAACACGCTGAATGGAATGGTTGTACACCAACAGATTTAGTCTTTCCATTTTTCCTTTTTATCGTAGGCGTTTCAATTTCCTTCGCTTTTCAAGGAAAAGTAGCAGACCGCAAAACCATTTTAAAGATTATCGAAAGAAGTATTAAACTCTTTGCTCTGGGTATTTTTCTTTCGCTTTTTCCAAAATTTGATTTTTCTATCGTCAGAATTCCGGGCGTTTTACAAAGAATTGCTCTCGTTTTTTTAGTAAGTTCTATCGTTTTCCTCATGACAAAACAGCGTACGCAACAAATCATTTTTGCTTCATTATTAATTGGTTATTGGTTGTTAATGACTTTCATGCCAGTTCCAGACGCTGGTGCAGCGAATCTTGAACCCGAACATAATTTAGGAGCGTACTTAGACAGATTATTGTTGGGCGTACCGCATTTGTACAAAGCCGTAAAAGTTTGGGACCCCGAAGGTATTCTCAGTACTTTGCCAGCCATCGCCAACGGTTTAGCGGGAGTTTTGGTGGGTACTTGGCTACAACGCAACGATAAAAGTGTTTCTGAACGAATACTTTACATTTATTTTTATGGAAGTATCGCTTTGGCATTGGCTTGGGCTTGGGATGCCGCAGGTTTTCCCATCAACAAATCTTTGTGGACGAGCTCATATTCCCTTTGGACGATTGGCTTGGCGATGTTTTTCTTGGCAGGATTTTATTGGTTGATAGATGTAAAAGGCTATAAATCTTGGACAAAACCCTTTGTCGTTTATGGCGTAAATGCCATTACAGTTTTCTTTTTATCAGGCTTAATTCCAAGAATTATGAACATGATAAAAGTAGAAATGCCCGATGGCGAAAAAGTAAGTTCTATTACTTGGCTATATCAATCTTTTATTGTGCCATTCTTTAGCGAGCCAAAGAATGCTTCTTTGGCAGGAGCAATCACTTTTGTACTGATTTGGTTAGGAATTTTGTGGATAATGTACGAGAAGAAAATGATAGTAAAAGTATAATAGAAGCGGTGGATAGGAAATGAATTTAGGCTTTGGATTACATTAATCAACTTCCCTAATTTCAGTACAAAAGTGTTTATAATATCAGAAAAGGCGATTGAAGAAAGTTGAGCTCTCTTCAATCGCCTTTTAAATTAAAGTACTACAACAGAGTTTTCATCGTAAGAAACACCCGTTGGAACAAATTTATCTGCTTCTTCATCATTCAACCAAATATCGTTATCAACTAAATAACGGAAAGCAAATTCTTTGCCAACTTCTAATTCAACAGAAGCTTTGAAAGTACCATCTTTTTGTTTTTTCAATGCTGTTGGATTCCATTCGTTAAAATCACCTAATAAACTTACTTTTTTTGCACCATTTACTGTTTCAGCAGGAAGTGCAAAAGTTACTTTACATACTGGTTTACTTTTTGAATACTGTTTCGTTAAAGCCATAATCGTAATTGGGTTTTAAGATTAATATTTTTATTTTATAAATAATTCTAGTGAATGTTTTGATTATTCTCATAATCAAAGTTAACACAAATATTCAAAAAAATATTTTATAATATCCTAACAACCAAATGATTAAATTAAAATAAAATTGAAATAATTATATTTTAACAAAACTTTTTACTAAAACAATTTTTATTTTCTTATGCTATTTAAGTATTTGCACTCAGATTATTGGTCGAGTTGAAAAACGATAGGTAAAGTAAATTTTACGGAGACATTTCTGCCAGATTGTTTGCCCGGATTCCAACGTGGCATTAACTTAATTACTCTTTGTGCTTCTTCGTCGCAACCAAAGCCCAAACCTTTCAAAATATCAATACTTGAAATATTTCCATCTTTGCCCACTATAAATTGTACGTACACTTTTCCACCAATTCCAACTTCTGACGCATTTCGTGGGTAACGTAAGTTTTTTTGAAGAAATTTAGCCAAAGCCGAATTGCCTCCGACAAACTCAGGTACTACCTCTACCGCCATAAAAACCATATCCTCTTCAACTTTTACTTCAACGGGTGCAGTGCCTTCACTTGTTTTAAACTTATCAGGGTCATCCACTGGAATCTCTCCAATTTCTCCTTCTTGCGTTACTGAACTAATCTGGGCATTGGTATTATTAAGTACATCTTGGTCGGGCGGTAATTCAGTTGCTTTATCGTCTTCTACAATTTCAGGTTGGTTAAAGGCAATTGTTTTATGTACTTTAACTTCCTCTTGCGGTGGTGGAGGTGTCACTTTTGGCTCTATAGGTATATCTTTGGGTGGTTCTGAAAGCTGGCAAAAAATAACATCTGCTATTACTTCAGTTTTATCTTCATTCTTAATATTGGCTAAAATCATAGGTGTACCAATTGCTAAACAAAATAAACCGATGCCTCCCAATAAGGCAATTTTGATTACTCGTTGATAATCGGTTCTTAAAATATAAGCACCATAAGCTTTGTTGCGGTTTTGAAAAACAATGTCTTCCAAAGTATCGTCTTCGTGTACTACTGTTTGATTTTCCATGATTGTTTGTGTTTGAATATTGAACTAATTTTTTAGTTGATTTGATTTTTAAAAAACCTCAATCTTAGTTGAGGCTTTTTAAGAGAATTACTTTTTCTTGGAAGTGATAATAATAACGCCGTTTTTTGCTTTTTCTCCGTATTTAATTAACGCTTTTTCATCTTTTAGAACATCAACTTTTTCAATAGTATTTGGGTCGATTTTCTCTAATTTGAAAGATGAGGTTTCTACTCCGTCTAAAATGTATAGGGGTTGGGGTTTATTCTTCCATTCTTCTGGTTTCTTATTTATTATAATACTAGCCTTACCTGTACTTCTTTCTATCACTTCACTATCATCAGTTTGTTTATCACTATAAACAAAGTTAATGGGAACAGTAAATCTACTATTTACTTTTTGTCCCTTATGCTCACCTGCTTCCCATTTAGGAACACTTTTTAAAACCCTAATAGCCTCTTCGTCCATGCCATAGCCAGCACCTTTAAGAACACTAAAATTAGCTGTACTTCCGTCTCTAGTAACAACAAATTGAACATAAACTTTACCTGAAGCTTTTGCATTTTGAGCTTCTAAAGGATATCTTAGATTATTTTGAAGATACTTTACAAAAGCCTCCATTCCTCCCGGGAATTCAGCTTGTTGGTCAACTGCATTAAATACACCACTAGTGTCTTTTTGTATCGTTTTAGCTTCTGAATTAGCGTAGCCCATTACAATTATTTCATCTAACTTTTTCCATCCCTTGAACTCTTTGCTTGGTTCATTAAGTAATAGTTCTTGTGTTCCGTTCTGCTTTTTTACTTCTAAACCGAAATTTACAGCCAACATTAAATTTTCTGATTGACCACTTTCTTTTAACTTTTTGATGGAATTTAATGAACGGATTACTTCTTCTGCTAAAATAGAACGCTCTTCTTTGGCATCTAAAACTTTAATATTTTCTATATTTCCAGATGGAGCAACTGTAAAACCTACCTGTACTTTACCAACAATTAAATTTCTTGATGCAATTGAAGGGTAAAGTAAAACACGTTGAAGAGATTTCTTTAACATTTGTTCATTTGTTGAACCTTCTGATAATTCTTTTGCCAAAGCTGGACTAATAATGAGTGCGTCAGAGAGATCAATGCCATTTTCTGATAAAACTTGGCGAGCAGATTTTGTTGAAGAAATTCTTACAGAAGAAATATCTGTTTTACTTACATCAAAGATACTGTCTTCTATCTTAGCAATTGATTTACTCGCTAACGTAGCCGAGGAAACCACAATCATTGTCATGAACAAAGGAGCAGTTAGTCCATATTTTAATAATGCTGTTCGGGTTGAACGTTGTTTTTGTAACATATCTATTCTTAATTTTAAGAGTGATTTATTGAAAAAATTATTCGTTAATGGAATAGCCTGTACCCCAAATTGTTCTTGAAAAAGTAACATGGCATAGTCTGCTTTTGATGCTTCGTGTCGGCTTGCTACTTCATCAGCTATAAATTCATGAATTTGTTTGATAGAACTTTTGTAGAGATATACTATCGGATTAAACCAATTGAAAATAGCGATTAATTCAAAAAGCATGATGTCGGCAGAATGTAATTGACGAATATGCACAAATTCATGTTTCATAATCGTAGAGCGATTTTTTAGCTCTTTACTAACAAAAACCATATTGAAAAATGAAAAAGCTCTTTGGTTATTTTCTCCCGAAACTTTTTTCTTCATCATTTTACCCAAGTAGGCTAAATTTCCTCCGAAACGACAAACTCCCAGAATGATACCGACGATATACGCAAACGCAAACATATCGCCTACAGTTAAGCCTCCTTTTGTGGCACTTTTTACTGTCACATAAAAAGTTTCAGGCGAATAAAAAGTATTAAACGTTTGGGATACTTGTTCAGTAACAAACCAACTTCTTACCCATTCTGATTGCATCAATGGTACAAAAAAAGCCAAAGCAGCCGATGCCACCAAGTAGCCTCGATTGAGGTTGAAAAAAGTTTCTGTTCGCAATAACAGTCGATAGAAACCATAAAAAAGTATTAAATACAAATTAACTTGGAGGAGGTAGCTTAGCCAATTCATAGTGTCGTAAATTTGGTTTTCGGATAGCTTAATAAAAGAATAAGGGTACTTGTAATTATTTAATACTCAGTAGTTTTTCGTCGTCTGGTGTGATATTAACGATAGCATAACGTTTGTTATTAGTGATTTTCATTTCATCTAACAAATCAATCATGTTTCGATATTTTGCCTTGTTGGTTGATTTAATGACCACCGTAAAGTTGTCGCCAATTCTACGTTTGTAGTCAAACAATACTTTTCTGATGCCTTTATCAGAGAAATCTGTACTGCTCACTTTCGGATTACATTCCAATCCTTGGTAATAGAAAACCTTATTTTGGTCATCCAATACAACATTCAAAGATTCTGAACAACGCACTGGTGATGTATGTCCAAGGTCATCATTGTCAGGCATATTCAATTGCATAATCACTGGTTTGGCTAGGGTAGTGGTAAGCATGAAAAAAGTGATGAGTAGAAAACCTAAATCTACCATTGGAGTCATATCTATCTTGGTTGATAATTTATGACTTCTCTTTTTTGAACCATTGCTTTTGTCGGATGCAGATATTTCAGCCATAGTATTTAAGTATGAGTTGTGAATTGTGAGTGATGAGTTGTGAACTAATACAGTTTAAAGTATTGATTCACAGTGTTTTAAGTTGGTGGGATGACTTTGTTTGTATTACATGAATTATTTAATGATTGATAGAATTTAAAACTTAAGCTTTTTATTTTATTTGAGAATTTAGAGAATAGGTTTGAAGGTGTAGAAAATTACTTCATCAACAGTAATAGAACATTGTTAAATGTTAAGTTTTGAATAGGATGTTTACTATGTAATATTTACCAAAGTCAGCGTTGCAGCTTTTCTATTTCTCTTCTTCTTCTTTCATTTTATTAATCATATTCAAAATCTCGTCTGCATCTTTTACGTCAATTTTCCCTTTTTTAGAGAAGAATGAAAAAAGACTTGAGAATGAATTTTCAAAGTAACCTTCTACCAATTTTTCAGTAGCGAAAGAACTATAGCTTTCTTTACTAATAATAGGGAAGTATTCATGCGATTTTCCATAGGAATTGTGGCTAACAAATCCTTTTTCTTGTAAAATTCTAATAATGGTCGAAACTGTATTATATGCAGGTTTTGGTTCGGGTAATTCATCCAAAACATCTTTGACAAAGCCCTTTTCTATTTGCCAAAGTACTTGCATAATTTGTTCCTCAGCTTTGGTTAGTTCTCTTTCTACTGATTGCATTTTTCTTTAAATTTTATTTAAGTTTGATACCCTTGTGAATTCTTGGTTAAATATAAAACTAATATTTTAGTTTACAAACTATTTCTTTAGTTTTTGGAATTATTTTTTGAAAAAGCATAAAAAAAGCGATGTTTCCACCGCTTTAGACTAAAAGTTGTTCGCCTACTTTCAAGATTTTTAGGGTTTGATTGATTTTCCCGTCTTTTTCCAATTGTTTTAAAATTTGTTCAGGTTCAGAAAGTGGTTCATCGGCTTGGTCGAAAGTACCATAATGAAAAGGAACCATTACTTTAGCGTTGGTTTCATTGAAAGCCTGCACAGCGTGTTCGGGGTCTTGATGGTTTGGCGACATAAACCAGCGTGGCGAATAAGCTCCAGCACCAATCATTGCTACATCAATATTAGGAAACAAAGCGGCTACTTCTTTGAAATGACTGCCATAGCCCGAATCTCCGCCGAAGTAAATGGTTTTATCTTTACTCTTTAATACAAATGCTCCCCAAAGCCTTTCGTTGACATCGCCCAAAGAACGATTTGACCAATGTCTTGATGGTAAGAAGTAAATTTCTAAATCGTCTTTTGTTTGGTACTGTTGATACCAGCCAGCTTCTTGAATTTCGTTATTAGGAATCCATTTTCGGAGTAAATCGGTCATTTTTAAACCTGTCAGAAAAGTTGCTTTTGGATTCTGGCTTTGTAATAATTTCAAACTGTCTTTATCACAATGGTCGTAATGAGCATGAGAAACCAAAATATAATCAAGATTTTGGAGTTTTTCAGGTGAAATCGGTAATTCAGAATGGCGTTTGGTAGCAGGAATTTTTCCTAAAACAGGGTCAATTAAAATTTGTTTTCCATTCAAACGAATAAAAAACGAAGCATGACCTAGCCAAACAATCATATCTTGAGGTTCAGTCAAAAAAGTATCATTTTTGATTACTTCCAGTTGCCAAGTATCTTCTTTTTTGAATTGTTTCTGAGGGTTTTTAGTCGTCATCCATTTAAAAGCCGTTCCCAATTTATGAATAAAGGGAAACTCATGATTCATAAAACGACCGTCTTGGTCAACAGGTGTACCTTCCCAAGTATCCAGAATGGTTTTTAGATTGGGATTATTCGTGCGAGTTTTAATCATTTGCGTTTTTTCAGCTTGGGTAAAAAGAATACCCCCGCTGGTTTTTGAGACCGTAGCGAGGGTAAGTATTTTATGAATGAATTTCCTTCGTTTCATCAGATAAAGGATTGTTTCTAAGTCAGTTGCTTTGCCGTAGCTCGTGTCTTCACGAGCGATTCTATGGGTAACTTAGTTACATGTGAAGAAACACACAACGGCATAAAAGCTCACAGCTTCTTGCCATCAATAATCATAATCCAAACCCAAAACATTTCTCAATTCATTGAGAGCAGGATTTTTATCTGCTAAAAATCTAAATTTATCAGCCTGAGTATAAATCAGCGTTTTGTTTTCTACTTCTGCTACAACAACTTCAAGATGAATTGTTGAATTTTGTAAAACTTGTCTGAGATGAGTAAGTATTTCTGTTCTTAAAGTAGTAGTCAATAAATCTACTTGGATATCATTATCAACTTCTAAATGAATCGTCGTTCCTTTCAAAGTAAAAGGTCTATTCAAAATTACATATTCACTAAAACGCTGTTTTTCTTCTAAATGTTTTATTTGTTCGTTCCAAACCACTTGGAGTTCTTCCAGCGTAAATGCTTTATTCTGTTGAACTGTAGCTTTTGGAGTAACGATATTCTGTGGTTCTTGAGCTTGAGTAACTGGTTTCCCAAGCGTTGCAGTACTTCTTAATTTACCAATTTGTGGATTGCTGATTGGGATTTGGGGAATATTCACCGAAGTAGTATCCGAACTTACATTTGTAGTTTCGTGTACCTTCGTGTCGTTTTCCTTAGTCCCTAAATCCTTTCCCAAGCCATCGCCCTCCGTTGCTGGTAAGTTGGCTAAATTCAATACTTTAGAAATATTAGCTAGTTTCAACAAGCAAATTTCAACATGTAATTTCTGGTTTTTGGCAGCTTTATAATTCAAATCGCAAGCCGAGCCAATACTTAAAGCTGACGCTAAAAATGAATAGGGTGCATTGGTAGATTGCGTTAAATATTTTGCTTGAACAGATTCAGAAACTTGTAATAACCTGACTGTGACGGGGTCTTTACAAACCAGAAGATTTCGGAAATGTTCTAATAAGCCAACAATAAATTGATGTCCATCGAAACCTTTTTTCAAGATTTCATCGAATAATAGAAGCGATTCCGAAATGTTTGCATTAACCAAAGCGTCGGTCATTCTGAAATAATAATCATAATCCAGAATGTGCAAATTATCTAATACTTCCGAATACCTCAGGATGTTATCTTTTGAAAAAGTAACATTCAAATCAAACATTGAAAGAGCATCTCTCAATCCTCCATCGGCTTTTTGGGCAATTAATTCCAGTGCATCGTTATCCGCTTCAATGCCTTCTTGCAAAGCAATTTTTGATAAATGCTGCGTCATGTCATTAATTTGAATTCTATTGAAATCAAAAATCTGACAGCGAGAAAGAATCGTTGGAAGTATTTTATGCTTTTCGGTAGTGGCTAAAATGAAAATCGCATACGAAGGCGGTTCTTCCAAAGTTTTCAGAAAGGCATTGAAAGCACTTGTTGAAAGCATGTGAACCTCATCAATAATATAAATTTTATATTTTCCTGATTGCGGAGGATAACGCACTTGGTCAATCAAACTACGAATGTCATCAACCGAATTGTTTGAAGCAGCATCCAATTCGTGAATATTAAACGAAGCATTATTCTGAAAAGAACGGCAAGATTCACATTCTCCACAAGCTTCGGCTTCTTCGCTAAGGTTCTGACAGTTAATAGTTTTTGCCAAAATTCTGGCACAAGTAGTTTTTCCTACACCACGAGGGCCACAAAATAAAAATGCCTGTGCTAAGTGATTGGTACGGATAGCATTTTTGAGCGTTGTAGTGATATGCGACTGACCAACGACGGAATCAAATAATTGCGGGCGATATTTTCGGGCTGAAACGACAAAGTTTTCCATACACAAATGTAGGTACAAGTGTACGATTTGGCAAATCAAGATAGGGCGATGTCGCTTTTATTATAGTAGGCTAAAAAAGAATAAGTTTAGCAGGTTTTGCTAAACTTATTGCTGTGGCAAAGCAAAATTTATCTTTCACCAACAAATTTGGTCAATGAAAAACCCCAAACTTTGTTAGTTTCTTTCAGGTAAGTATTATCTAATATATTCGCTGTGCCAAGCGTATAATTGATACTTATTCTCAGTCCTTCTACTACTTCATAGCCAGCGATTAGATTTACACCCATATCAAAACGATTCGCTTTTCCAGCACTGAAATCATAGTCATTACTTTTTCCTTGAATGACTACTTTGCCATTGATAGCATGAGCAGCATAAATTCCACCGCCAATTGTAAAATCATTAGTTACTTCATAAAGTAAATTGATGGGTATTTCAATGTAGTTGACTGTGGACTTACTACTTGGTGATTGGCTCTCATAGCCTTTTTGAGAGAAAAGCAAATTGGGTTGAAGTAGCGTTCTTTCAGTTAATCTGGTTTCTAATAATACGCCAGCATGAAAGGAAGTAAGTGCATCTGGGGTAACTGTTACTCCACCTGAAGTGATGGAAACATTGGCTAGATTCACTCCACCTTTCAAACCAAAACGTGTTTGGGCTTTTGAAGTAAATATAGAAAATAATAAAACTAAAGCTAGTAAGATTTTATTAGTCATGCTTATGGTTGATTAAATAGAAATTATGTCTGAATAATTTTTTAAATCAAAAAGCCCAGCAGTTTATTTGCTGAGCTTTTGATTTAAGTCGTAATTATAATAGATTATCTATCTTTCACCGAAAAGCTTCGTGATAGAAATACCAATTACTTTGTTTTTTACAGTTGAATTAGCTTCATTACTAATGTTGGCTAAACCAAAAGAATAATTTGCACTAATTATCAGTCCGTCAAGGACTTCATAGCCAGCAACAAAATTTAAACCGAAATCTGCTCGTTTCAACTGACCACCATCTCCAAATTCAGCGTCAGTAGAAACGCCATTGCTAACTGATTTTCCACTAAGTGCATAACCTAAATATGGTCCAGCACCTATTGTGAAATAATCGCTAGCTTCGTACAAAAAGTTTACCGGTAATTCTAAATAATTAAGAGTAGCCTTTGTAGAACTGAATCCACTAATTTCTGCCGAATAACCTTTTTGTGAAAATAATAAGTTAGGCTGTACAACAATTCTATCAGATAATCTTGATTCTAGTACACCACCGACGTGGAAAGAAGTGATAGAGCTTGGCGAAATTGAAAATCCGCTTGCAGAAAAAGTAACATTAGCAAAATTTACACCACCTTTGAAACCAAGGCGAGTTTGAGCTTTAGAGGCTAAGGAAAACGCAACTAAGCTAAGAATTAGTAGAATTTTTTTGTTCATTTTGTGTATAATTAAAGTGTTTATTTATTGAGTGTAAAAGTAATATATTAAGAAATACTATCAAATTTTAATATTTTAATACTTTTTTTAAGTTATTGATTAGTAGATTGTTATGGAGATTATTTTTTATTAAACGGTAATTCACTCAAAAAACTTCTTCACCAAAATGTCAAAAACTTCTATCAAAATCAGAATAATTACTATCCATTCCAGACGAGTACTTTCTCTGTTTTGAAGTAAATCTGTAAAAAGTTTGAGATTTTCTTGAACGATTTTTAATTTGTAATCAATATCTTGATAACGCATTTTTAAATCAAGGTTTCGTTTCAAACCTTTGTCGATGCGTTCTAAATGTTCATTTTCCCAGACAACATCTGGTGCATCAAAAATGTAAAGATTATCAATAATTGAATTTTTGATGTTGAGGGTTCTTCCGATAAATTTTAGTAAATCTTTCTTAGAATGGCTAAACGTACCTGTTTGTTCGAGTTCGTCTGTGAATTTTTGTGAATCTTGAAAAATCTCTAAAGTCAAGAATTCATAATAGTCTAAAGAAACGGATTGACCGATATTCAACATCACAATTCTGATAGAATCTTCAGTGATTTCGGGAATGGTAATCGAGTTATAGCGAAGAATAAGTGCGGTTTGGGCATCTGTTTGAAGGTCGAAATTTTCTTCAAATTTGGCAGAAACAAGATCTTCCGCAAAGGTTTTTACGAATTTCAGAAAAGCACTTTTTTCTAAATCATTAAATCCTCCAAAAACTACTACGCCATAGCTCAACAAATAGCAGTATTTGTTTTCTTCTTGCTTGTAAAAAAGTTCAGAATTATTAAAAAGTAACGGTTCGTTGGTGTACTCGTTTCTGAACTTTTTAAGGTTGATGACTTCTGATACTTGGTAGGCTTCAATTTTCATAATCATAGCGGGACGAATCGCTGCGTCCCTTTATTTATTTTCTTTGAAATACCGCTATTGGAATACTATCTAATCTGTCCGTCTCCAGTAATTAGCCACTTTTCTGTCACTAATTTTTCTAAAGCAAAAGGTCCACGAGCGTGAAGTTTTTGCGTAGAAATTCCGATTTCAGCTCCCAAACCAAACTGTCCTCCATCCGTAAATCTGGTTGAAGCATTGGTATAAACAGCCGCCGCATCTACTTCGGTTATGAATTTTTCAGCTAATTCATCATTAGTCGTAATAATGGCTTCCGAGTGGCGAGTAGAATGTTTACGGATATGTTCCAGAGCTTCATCCGTATTTTTCACGGTTTTTATTGAACATTTAAAATCTGTAAATTCTTTACCAAAATCACTTTCCTGAGCTTTTTGTAAGTAAGGATATTGATGTTTAGATAATACTTCAAAAGATATTTCATCTGCAAAAATCTCTACTTGAGCTTTGGCAAAATCTTCGATAATTAATGGTAAAAATGTATCTGCAACCGCTTCATCAACGATAATAGTTTCTAAAGAATTACAAACCGACGGTCTTGAAATTTTGGCATTAGCAACAATCGCTTTTGCTTTTTGCAAATCTGCCGAAGTTTCCACGTAAGTATGACAAACGCCTGCACCTGTTTCAATCGTTGGTACTAAAGAATGAGTACGTACAAACTGTATCAAAGAAGCCGAACCACGAGGAATAATTAAATCAACAAAACGAGTTGCTGTTAATAATTCTTTCACCAATTCACGGTCTGTTGGCAACAAAGTAATGCAAGCTGTATTGATGCCAAACTCTTGTAATACTTGGTGAATCAAATTGACCAAGTACGAATTTGTGTCAAAAGCATCCGAACCGCCACGCAAAACCACAGCGTTTCCAGAGCGAATGCACAAAGCCGTTACATCAACCGTTACATTCGGGCGGGCTTCGTAAATGACACCTATTACGCCCATCGGAACGGCTATTTTTTTGATTTTTAAACCGTTATCTAAAGTTTTTTCTAATAAAGTTGCTCCAGTGGGGTCGGGGAGTACCGCTATTTCTTGAATACTTTCAGCCAATGCGTCGATGCGACTTTCGTTTAAAACCAAACGGTCATACTTGGGGTCGGATAAATCCATGCGGACTAAATCTTTCAGATTCTCAGCAATGATTTGAGTTTTGTTTTCTACTAAAACCACAGCCAAACGGTTCAGAATGGCTTTTTTCTTTTCGTCCGTCAAACGTCTCATTTCCGCAGAAGCAGCCTGCGTCTGCTCTAAAAGTGGAATAATAGTTTTCGGAAGCGTTAATGTTTCAAGTTCCATTGTTTTTCTGATTAACAAAATTCAATGTAAAGTTCGCAAACATTTTTAGAATGTATTCAGATTTTTTGTAATATCGTCTGAACAAAGCTCAATAAATTCATGGAAATCAAAAAGAAATATAGCAACGGAGAAGTAACGGTGGTTTGGCAACCTTCAAAATGTATTCATTCTGCTATCTGTTTTAAAACGCTTCCTTCTGTTTTTGACCCCAAGAAACGCCCTTGGATAACTTTAGAACAGGAAGAAACAAAAACTATCATTGAACAAATAAAAGCTTGTCCTTCAGGTGCTTTAAGTTATTTTATGAATGATGAAAAAAACCATGAAAGCCAAGTGTTAGAAGATACTGTAGTAGAAGTATTGGCAAATGGCCCATTATTAATTTATGGAAATTTGAAAGTAAAAGATAAAGACGGCAACGAAACGATGAAAAGTCAGACGACGGCATTTTGTAGATGCGGTGCTTCAAAAAATAAACCATATTGTGATGGTTCTCATGTGAAAATCGCTTTTGAAGGGTAGCTTTTGTTACCTTTTTTAGTTTCAGCACAAAGTACAAAGCAATATTTTTCCAGAATGATTGTATTCTCTTTAAACAGACAAAATTATGCTAGAGCAAAATGAAGCTAGAATCTATCTTGCCGAAAAAAGAGGATTAACTTTTGGGAAAACCTTCAAAAGGTTTCATACTTTCAACGACGAACTATATTTTGATGAAAGCAGAAAACCATTTGGAGACTTAAAAGTATTGAATGAAGAAATATTGGGTGCAGGAGAGCGTCTGACACTGACATTAAAAGAAACAACGACCTTGATACTTTTGCCATTAGTGGGAGGTTTTTTATTTACTTTTAATTCAAATGAAAAAGAGTATATCGTTGCTAGTCAGTCGTTTATGATTTCAGGAGAAGCTGGTGATACTTATGAAATAGCAAATCCATACGCAGATGAAACAATCAGTTTTTTACAAATTCAGCTTAAAGAAGCAAAAAGTGAAACTGAAAAGTTTGATATTAAGGAGTTAAATCTTGATGAACAAAATCAATTAATCTCACTCAATTCAAAAGAAAATAACTTTTTTATTGGGCAATATGAAGGGCGAGAAGAGGGATTCTATCAATTAAAAAATCCGAAAAATGGCTTATTTGTATTGATCATTGAAGGTGCATTTGAAGTTCAAAATAGACTTTTAGAAACCAAAGATGCTTTGGCTTTATGGAATTTTACGGATGATGCGAAGGTAGAATTTGAAGCACTTTCTAATGGTGCAATGATATTATTAGCTGAAATTCATATTTAATTTTTCAATGTTTTTATTCGTTGAGGCAATACATTGTTAACTATACTTGTATTCTTGAAAGAACTCCCTAAATTCCTCAATGAAATGAAAAGAATAGATTTTTTAAGAAAAAGCTTTGGTTCACTTGGTGCATTAGCTGTATCTGCTCCGTTACTTGCTTCGTGTAAAGAAGATGAAGTAATAGCAGATGCTACCACACCAACCACTGGAGGAGTAGATACTTCTGTTACTCCGTCAAGCTGTTCGGTAACGAATACAGAAACTGCAGGTCCTTTTCCCACAAAAGAACCTGCCACTTTGATTAGAAAAGACATTACTACCGATAGAAAAGGCACACCTTTGACAATTAATATTGTTATCAGAAATGTCAATAATAGTTGTAATATTTTAGCCAATGCCATTGTAGATATTTGGCATTGCGATGCAGCTGGAGGTTATTCTGAGTACGGTGGAACAGGTATGCAAAGTACAAATTATACTTCTGTTCATTTTTTAAGAGGACGCCAGACAACCGATTCAACTGGAGTTGCTGCTTTCACGAGTATTTATCCGGGTTGGTACTCAGGTAGAGCACCTCATATTCACGTTCATATTTACAATGCTTCTGGTACTTCTTTATTGGTTACACAAATTGCTTTTCCAGAAGATGTCAGTGCGGTAGTTTATGCACAAGGCGTATATGCTAGTCATGGACAGGCAGATACGAAAAATGCGACAGATAATATTTTTAGAGATGGTTTTGCAACTGAATTAGCAACAGTAACTGGAAGCGTAGCAGCTGGTTATGTACTTACTCATACAATTTATGTAAAAGGTTAATAGTCTGTAAACTATCAAAAAGAGGTTTGAGGATATGATTTTCTCAAACCTCTTTTTAAATTATTTCAAGAAAATGCCACAAGGACAAGTTAGATTCGCTTTTAGGATTGTTATCAATCAGCATTCAAGTACAGCTTGGGAGAAGTATATTTGGGAGAGTACTTATCAAGAATTCTTGATGCAATCTCAACTTTTCAATGATAAGACAGCTCCATTACTTACGTTCAAAGAAATACTCAGTAAAAATGAAAAGGCTGAACAATTGCATTTTTTAGTAAGTATGGCTGCACATCCCTATATTTTACAATGGAAAGGGAAAATTTACCATTTAGGAGATAATCTTGGAAATAATTTTATGCCTTTCAATCAGTGTAAGATGGATATTATTGATTCAAATATAAAGGATAAAAACGCACATGAAATTGGCATTACTTTTTATACGCCTTTGATGTCTTTAATTGATATTTGGGAAGGACATTATTTAATTTCTTTAGATGAAAATTTGGATAAACTTTCTGAAGGCATTCAAACTTTGATGTTTAAGTGCCAGCCTAGATTATCTGTGTTTTCCTACAAACCTATTTTTTGAAAAGTTTAATTCTTTCAATAGGAATTCCATCTAATTGATAATTCAAAATATAACTTCCAGCACTTAGGTTGCCTAAATTTAACGGGATTTGGTAAGTATCAGTATTTTGAAATTCTTCAACCAATGTTTTGATTACTTTTCCATTTATATCATGTAGCATAATGGAAACGTTTCCTTTCTTAAATACTTGATATTCAATAGTAGTTTCGCTTTCTACAGGATTTGGAAATACTTTAATAGGCTTCTCTTTTTCTAAAAAATCTTCATTGCCCAACGTAAGTGCGAATGTTTGGAATTGACTATCCAACCATAATGTACGGGTTCTTATCCATTCTTTCATCCAATTGGTTTCATCTTGATAAGTACTTCCTACATAATAATTAGGCCATGTATATTTTCCTAAAACTGGCCATTTGTTGAAATTCCTTTTCATCGCAGGCTCTAAAACCATAGCTGTTGAATCTATCCATTTGTTAATATTATCAGGATTGAAAATAGTTTTGCGAAGTACTTCCCATCTTTTTACGGTTTTAGTTTTAAAGATAGAATCTTGCGTCAATTGTTGCCACCAAAATGGTGCAGGATAAAGGTCATTTTTAGGCAAAGCAATATCGTTGATTTTGTATTGCCAACCTGTAGATTTGTAACCATCGTAATAATCTGCATTACCAAAAGCTAAGTTATAGTCCCAAGCAGGTCCCATTTTTAGTTTTCCACCTTTGCTACTTTTTTCCTTATAAAAAAAGGTACTCAATCTGTAGCCATCAACATTTTTTACAAATTCTGTAATCAAGAAATAATCAATGAAAGTATCCAAATCGCACATTTCACGCCATTTTGCTTGTGGACTTTGGAAATCAGGTAAAAGTAAAGCTGCTTCAAAGTCGTTCACATATTTTTGGATATATTCAAATTGAGGCTGTGTAATATCTGTAATTTTGGGATATTCTACTTGAAAGAAGGTTTTGTAATTGCCGAAAGGAGTGGAGATGCTATTCGTCCAATTTTTGGAAGGAGTGCCAGACGTTTTATCAATTTTAATAATGTAACCACCAGTTACATCTTCACCAGTGTTATCTGTCGTTTTTAAGCTTGAAATATCTACTCTGTTTTTGTCTCTTTTGATTTTTTCCATCAAGATGTAAATTCCTTGATAGTCATTATTCAAAATCATTTCACAGTAACGTGTGCGAGTTGCATAACGCCCCATTTTATTGGCTAAGTCATAAGTGAGTACATCACGCATCAGCGTTTTGTCATTATAAGTAGCATTTAGGACCCAATCAGCTTCTGCTGGCATTCCTAAAAGACTTACTTTTTGGTCGTTGCCAAGGCTATCTTTCCAAGTTTCAAAGCCATAAGGTTTTTTAGGGAATAAATCTTTAGATGACGAGCCTCTTAGTTCAATACCAGCAAAACCCTTGTAAATATTTGCAGGATCATTGATGTTGTTGAGCAAGCCATTTCCTTTATGAATCAATTCAAACGTCGATAAAATTTTGGGTTCATCAACAATACTTTTTCCTTGCGTATTGACTTTTAAGATAGGAAGATTTGAAGTTGTTAGGCTTTGGCTATTTACTGAATAAATACCAAAACCTAACAGTAATATCAAGACGTAAATTGTTTTATTCATATAAATTTTAGGATATTTTAAAAATCATATCCTAAAGTTATATAAGAAATTGGACTTTTCACTTCATTATTATCTAACCCCCAGCCCAAGTCATACTTTACAAAATATCCTAGTATGGTAGTTCTTGCACCAACTCCATAACCAATTAAAAACGGGTTTCTAAAATCTGTTACTGAAGCTTGAAATGGATTTGTTGATGGACCTTTTACTATAGTATTAAAACCATTTCTTCTTGAGAATGGGCTTGCACCCGTCCAAGCAGAACCCACATCGGTAAATGTCGTTAATTGAAGGTTTTTGAAAAAATTATTATAAATAGGGCCATTGTACAAATACTTTGCAATAGGAAATCTTACTTCCAAATTTAAAAGAAAATGACTTGTTCCTGATAATCTATTCACATTAAAACCACGTAAAGGAGTAACAAAATCTAGTAAAAACAAATCTTTATTATCGGCAATAGGAACTTTGGTATCGGCTGTTGTTGGATTAAAAGGATTATTCATATCTCCACTTCTATCTTGATATTGAATCCCCAACCAATTATCCATACCACCCATCACCGTGGCTTTGGGTGCATTTCCAAAAGAATGTCCGCCAGAGAACCTTCCAGCTACAATTGTACCTCTTCCTAGTTTTATGTAATGACGAAGGTCAATAAATACACGATTGAAACCATCAATTGAATTCGATAAACCAGAGTAATGTTCTATTCTAGCTCTGAATCTCGTGCCTTCAAGCATATTGATACCATGACTGATAGTATTGTCGTAAACAAATTCAACCTTTCCACCTAAGTATGTAGAAACGCCATCTGGAGCGGCTAGGCTTCTTAAATCTAAAAATCTATTTGCCGTAAAGGAAGGCGTTGCAATAACACGAGTATTAGTATTGATTGGATATGAAGCCGAAACAGAAAGTCTGTTAAAGTGATATTTTTTGATGGTTGATTCTGTTTCTTCAGAAAGTGATCTGCGGTCAAATCTAATGCTGTAATCAACTCTATTAGCTAAGTAAGAATACTCGCCCCATAAATCAGCATTTTTTAGGTTCGGAGTAAGAAATATGCCTCCCTGAAGATGATGATTTTCAAGTAAGTCATTCATATTAATTGTTCCCTTTAACCCAAACCCTCTTTGTGGAAGTGGATCAACCATAAAATCAAGATCGGTATTATTAACAACGAAAGGATTATTGTAGTCTGTCGGAGCTTTAATTTTAATATTTTCCTTACGACTTTGCTTCGCTAAAATTATCTTTTCTACTTTATTTCTTTTATCGTTTTTAGGTACTTCTGTTCCACTTTGACCAGCATTTTTAGAAATCGTTGTAATATCAAAAGTATAATCGTTGGTATCAATTTCACCTTTTTCAAGGACTATTTTTGGCGTTTTTACGACAGTTGTTGCTGATTCTGTAATGGTTTTGGGTATTTCTGTTTTAGTCTGAGCAGGATTATTGTTTGTTTGTCTCATTCCATAAAGTCTTACATTTCTAAGCGTATATGGAACATTATTTTTTGTTTCAAAATCTGCTTGTGCTTGATAAGCAATTGTTTCCTGACTTTTTTCTAAAAACTTATAAACCAAACTGTTCGTACTTCCTGCAAAGTCAAAATCTTCAACATCGTTTTTGAAATTACTTACTTGTGTAACAACAGAATCGCCAGCAACAAGGCGATAGATATTATTAATACCACGTTCGTCACTTAAAAAGTAAACAGTACTTCCATCTGAAACGATTGGTCTTGAAATTGTTCCTAAAGAATCCACCAAACGTTTTACAATCGCTTCTTTGGCTTTTCCTTCGTGTAGAAATAAATTGAAACGATTATTTACATTTTTGTAAGTTCCTTTATCAATCTCTAAAGAATCTTTTAATCTGTTTGATGTAAAGATGATTTTGCCTGCATTCCCTACAAATTGTGGGCTCAAATCATCGTATAAATCATTGGTTAATTGCTGTACTCTTCCTCTTGAGATTTCGTACAAAAATAAATCGTTTTGTCCTTTACTGATGGCACTTAGCACAATTGTCGTTCCATTATCAGAAATATCAAAATCCTGAATTTGGTCGAAATTGCTTAATATTTTTCTGGTAGCAAATTTACCCGTCAAATCTTTTTCGGTAATATCTGTAAATATAGAAAGTACAACATCGCCTTGATTTTCATAAATTACGGCTAATGTTCCGCCTTTTGTCCAAGAAAGTAAAGGTGTGTTATAATCAACAGATTGTTTTAAAGTTTTATAACCAGAAGTAAGTAATAATACTTTCTTTTTTGTTTTAACATCTAAAATTTCTATGCTTGATTTTCCTAATTCATTTCTTGAATAAGCAATAAAAGCACCATCTGGACTGATTTTGAACTTACTTATTTTATCAAAGCTATTGAATTTACTTTCATCTATTTTAAAATCATACTTTGGTGTTTGATAATTACCATTGTTGATGGCATCATTCATTACAGAATAATATTCTCTCCAGTCTTTTAAAAACCTTGTGAATGGCATACCAATTGTACTTGAAATTGACGTCTGCTCATTTCTGATAATTCTGGTGAGGTTCAATATGTTTGCAATATTGTCTTTTCCGTACTTTTCAGCGATGTAATTCCAGATAGATTGTCCCACCAATTCAGCTTCTTTTCCGTTTGCAAGATTTGGTCTTTTTAGATATTTGTTACTGATGGCATCACGCATGTAGGTGTCCATTTCTGTGTTCCAGCCATCAGAAATATAGGCGGTAATACCTGTCATGTACCATTCTGGGACGCTCAATAGCAACGAATTTTGTAGCGATTCCTTAATACTTCCACCATAAAGCATATCATGAACAAACACATGTGCTACTTGTTTTGTGATATTTTTTTTGAAACTTTCAGCATTACCAGAATAGGCAATTTCAATGCGTGATTTTGCAAGATTTTCTTCTCTAATTTCTCTTTCACTTGAAAGATGTAAGCCTACATTGCTTTGGTTGAGGTCTTGCGTAGCGTTGTAAACAAAAATCTTGGTTTTTGTAAAGGGAGAATAACCTAATATTTCAGTAATTCTATCGAATTCTGATTCCGCTAATTGTGCCGCTAACGTGGCGGTTTGTTGTCCGCCTTCGTAGAAGTAAATTTCAAAGTTTTGGGAAGCCAATACTTTCCATTTGAACGGCCGATATTGAATACGGTTTTTGCCGAATGGTTCTTGTGTAGGTAAAAAATTCTGAGCTAATGTACAAAATGTAGTCAGAATAAATATTATTGGTAATAATTTTCTCATTGTTTTAGGACGAAGTTAAAAAGGCATTTCTTCGTAAATTAATCATTACTTATAAAGGAAACGAATGGCATATTTAATTGAATTTCCTAAAAGCAACGAAATAAGCCATTACGAATTCTCAGCCCCTAAATATAACGAAGCAAAACGATTTATATTGACTTCCGAAGAAAGTTCTTTTCCAGTTACTAAAAATTCAGCAAATTGATTGGCAAAATATGGTGCCAATGATACTCCTTTTGAGCCCAAACCATTAAAAATACCGATTTGTTGTAAATCAGGGTGCATTCCTACAAATGGGCGGCGGTCTTTAGTAGCGGGACGAACACCCGCTAAATGATTCACAACCATCAAATCTGGCTTCATTAATTTATGATATTTCTCTATTAGCTCTTTTTTTCCTTGTGGAGTGGGACTAAAGTCGAGTTCATGCCAAGAGTAAGTTGCTCCCAGTCGGAAAGTATTTTGCGATAAAGGAACAACAAAAGCACCTTGGCTAATGATTTCCTCCAAATTAATTCCATCAATGCTAATATCTAATACTTCCCCTTTCACAGGATTGAAGGGTAAATAATTGAAAAAAGGATTGAATTTTCCCTGAAAACCTTCACAAAAAATAGTCTTGTAAGGCTGAGAAATGGCTGTTTCTGGATTAAATTTTTCCTCGATGAGTATCCCTTTTTCTTTAAAATAAACCCTAAAAGTATCCAAAAGTATTTTTAAATCTACCCAACCCGATTGTTTGGTTGTTGCACCACCCCATTCGCTTTTTACTAAGTTTTTGTACTTGATATTTTCAAATTCAAGACTTGCAAAATCATAGAAATTTTCAGGAAGAACATTCCTTTTAAAATATTCTTGTACTTCTTGATTGGGAAATGGACGATAAATTAAGACTTGATGAAAAAACTTTGTTTGTAATTCTTTTTCAAGTGCTAAATAAAATTGTTCAAGAAATGGGAATAATTCGTCTGCCATCCAAGTTTTAACTAATTTTCTACCTGTAACAGGATTGAAAATTCCTGCGGCAACTTTTGATGAAGAAGGAATTTCTGGAGCATCAAAAATTTGTACTCGTTTTCCCTTTTGAAGAAGTAAGTAAGCCAGCAAAGAGCCCGCCAAACCTTGACCAACAATTACAAAATCTATATCAGCCGATTCTTTATTCATCATTTCTTGAGGTGTTATTACTATTTGATAAAATTAAAATGTTACAATCTTTCCAATACATTTTGATGTAACTCAATTACAAAATTCACTTGTTCTTCTAAAGTCATGAATGAAGTATCCATTAAAACGGCATCTTCAGCTTGAACAAGTGGCCCTTCTTCACGAGTAGAATCAATAATGTCTCTTTTCTTTAAATTCTCAATGATTTCGTCTAAGTCAACCAATTCACCTTTATCAAGTAATTCTTTTTGTCGTCTTTCTGCACGAATTACGGGGTCGGCAGTCATGAATATTTTTACTTCTGCATCTGGAAAAACTTTTGTGCCTATGTCTCTTCCGTCCATAATTACACCACCATGTTTAGCCATTTGCTGTTGTTGTGCCACCATTGCTTTTCTAACAGCAGTAATTGCACTTACTTCAGAAACCATTTCTGAAACATACATTTTTCTGATTTCACTCTCTACATTCAGTCCATTTAGATAAACATCACTTGCACCACGTTGTTCATTAAATTGAAAACTAATATGTATTTCGTTAAGGGCTTTTTCTACTTCTTTAGGGTTTGTGGAAGTAACATGGTTTTCATGAAAGTAAAGACTTACAGCACGATACATCGCTCCAGTATCAATAAAAGCATAACCTAATTTAGCCGCAACACGTTTGGCGGTAGTACTTTTTCCGCAACTCGAATGCCCGTCAAGAGCAATAATGACTTTTCTCATTGAAAGATAATTTTCGAGGATAAAATGATAGAATGATAAGATAAATTGCTTTATTCGTCCGATAAAAAACAAGCCAGCAATAGTTAAATATAAACAAAGATACTGAAATGGGCAGTATGGCAGCCTGCTGAATGTTTAAATATACAGATTAAATTTTCAGTTTGAACGCATTTTAGTTTAAATAATTGACTTTCAAAAAAATAAGAATTATGCAAGTAACAGGGAATATCATCAACATTTTTGAAAAAACGATTAAGTATGGAAGTATTGAAATTCAAGATGGAAAAATTGCATCCATAAAAATATTAGCGGAGGAAGTTGCGTCCAATACTCCTTATATTTTACCGGGTTTTGTAGATGCTCACGTACATGTAGAAAGCTCTATGCTTACACCTGTACAGTTTGCTCGTTTGGCCGTGGTGCATGGAACGGTTTCAACTGTTTCTGATCCACATGAAATTGGTAATGTTTTAGGGAAAGCTGGAATCGAATATATGATTCACAATGCTCGACATACGCCCTTTAAGTTTTGTTTTGGAGCTCCATCCTGCGTTCCCGCTACTACTTTTGAAACCGCAGGAGCGATTATTACCCCTAATGATATTGAAGAATTATTTCAACAATATGATGAAATAGGTTATTTGGCAGAAGTAATGAATTTTCCTGGAGTATTAAACGGCGATGAAGATATGCTTGCAAAAATAGCCTTGGCAAAATTATATAATAAACCAGTTGACGGACACGCTCCCGGATTAAGAGGAGAGGCTGCCAGAAAGTACATAGAAGCAGGTTGCCAAACCGACCATGAATGTTTTACTGAAGAGGAAGCTTTGGATAAACTAAAGTATGGCATGAAAATCTTAATCAGAGAAGGTTCCGCTGCTAAAAACTTTGAAGCATTGATTGGTCTATTACCTGAATATTATAACGAACTAATGTTTTGTTCTGATGATAAGCATCCTGATAATTTGGTGGAAGGTCATATCAACTTATTAGTAAAAAGAGCTTTAGAGAAGTTTCCTTCACTTTTATTTGAGGTTCTTCAAGTCGCTTGTGTGAATCCCGTTTTGCATTATCAACTTCCAGTAGGTTTATTGCGTGAAGGGGATAACGCAGATTTTATTTTGATAGAAAATATCCAAAACTTTGAAGTACTTCAAACGTATATTTCAGGCGAAATAGTTGCTGAAAAGGGTGTTTCAAAAATTCCTAATTTATCAAGCGAAATAGTCAATCATTTTGATTGTAATTTTAAAAGTGTTGAACAGTTCCAAGTAAAGGCACAAGGAGAAAAAATACAAGTAATAGAAGTGTTAGACGGACAACTGATTACATTGAGGTTAGAATGCCCAGCTTTGATAAAAGATGGCTTGGTTGTATCTGATTTAGCGAATGATGTTTTAAAAATAGCAGTGGTGAATCGTTATCATGATGCTCCACCAGCGATAGGATTTATTAAAAATTTTGGATTAAAACAAGGTGCAATAGGATCTTCTGTAGCACATGATTCCCATAATATCATCGTAGTGGGGGTAGATGACGAGTCTATTACTGAAGTAGTGAATATGATTATAAAAGCAAGGGGAGGAGTAGCTGCAATTTCAGGAAATGGTGTGAAAAACCTATTAGAATTGCCAATTGCAGGCATTATGTCGGGTGAAGACGGCTATTTGATTGCCAAAGAATATTCTGCTATTGATAGATTTGCCAAAGATTTAGGATGTACATTGAATTCTCCCTTTATGAGTCTATCGTTTATGGCACTTTTAGTGATTCCTAACTTAAAATTATCAGACTTTGGATTATTCGATGGAGAAAATTTTTTGCTCACTAGCTTGTTTATTGAAAAAATTAACTAATTTTAACATTGTATTAACTTTTTAAAGGTCAATACATCATCAACCAAAACTAAAAAAACTAATATCCATTGCTCCTTTTCAGGAACAAAGCCTTCTTTTTATAATAGAAGCTTGTTTCTTGCATTTCTCTGTTTTTTTAGATTTCATTAATAAATACAAACCTGTATAGGTTTGCTGAAGTTTGATTACAATCTTTTTGTAATATTTCTATTTTTATCAACCAAAACTAATCAACGAAATGAGAAAATTTCTACTCATTACCTCCGTGTTTCTGTTTGCTTTAATCGGGCAAACTTATGCACAAGACAGGGTAGTCACTGGTAAAGTGACAGCTACTGAAGACGGTTCTCCACTTCCCGGAGTAAGTATTTCTTTAAAAGGAACTACACGAGGTACTTCAACAAATGCTGAAGGTGTTTACAAAATCAGTGTAGGTGCTTCATCATCTCTTACTTTCTCTTTTGTAGGGTTTAATGCTAAAACTATTGAGGTTGGCAACCAATCTACTGTAAATGTTTCTTTGGTAGCAAACACTTCACAACTTCAGGAAGTAGTAGTAACAGCTCTAGGTATCAAACGTTCAGAAAAGTCATTGACATATTCTGCACAAACCGTTAAAGACGAGCAATTGAACACGATTCGTCAGACAAGCTTGAACAATGCTTTAGCTGGTAAGGTTGCTGGTATTCAAGTAAGAAGCCAGTCTTCTGTAGCATTGGGTAGAGATGCTGCAATCAGAATTAGAGGGGCAGGTTCTCTTTCAGACAAAGCTCCCTTGTACATTCTTGATGGTAACCCAATTGGTTCATCTGATATTAACCTTGACGATGTTGAGTCTGTTACTGTTTTGAAAGGACCAAGTGCAACTGCATTATATGGACAAAGAGGTGATGCTGGGGTTATTATTATGATTTCAAAAAAAGGTACTAGTAAAAAAGGTATTGGTGTAGAAATCAACCAAAGTACATTTGTTGATAATGTTTATATCCTTCCTAAATACCAAAACTCTTATGCGGGTGGCGGTTCGCCTGATTTAATTAAATTTAATTGGGAAGCTGGTATGCCTGCATCTTGGCAAGCAATGAATGGTAAATATTACCACGACTATTCTGATGATGCTTCTTGGGGACCTAGAATGGTTGGTCAAGATTATTTACCATGGTATGCTTGGTATGAAGGAACTCAATATTCTGGTAAAACTGCAAAATTATTACCTCAACCAAATAATATCAGAAGTTTCTATCAGTCGCAAGTTGCCACTAATACAAACTTGAACTTCTCTAAAGCAGGGGATAATTATACAACTCGTTTATCATTTACTGCTCAGAATCAAAATGGTATGTTGTATAACTCAAATGGAGCAAAATATACAATTTCTTCGCAAACAACAATAGATTTAGGGAAGCACTTCACTGCTTCTGCAAATATCAACTATGTTGATTATACTATTAAAGGACAGTTTGATGATGCTTATTCAAATAACTCATCAGGCTCATTTAACTCTTGGTTTCACAGAGATTTAGATTTTGACAAATTGAAAGAGTTGAAAGACCTTACTTCTCCTGAAGGAATTTTAGGAAGCTGGAACCATAACAACCCAGGTGCTTATGATGCTACCAAACCTGTGAATTTCTATGGTGCAAACTACTGGTATAACTTTTATTCTTACTTTGAAAAAATTCAATATACTGAGAATCGCAGAAGATTATTTGGAGATGTTAATTTGACATACAAGTTGAACGATAATTTTAAGATTTCTGGTTTTGCAAGATTGAATAATGGTACAGGAACTATTGAAAACGGAGTGCCAAGTATCCTTCAAACAAGTGCTTCACAAACAGGATTAAAAGCATCTTACGCTACTGCTCAATATATAGGTAACCAAGTCAACAATAACTGGTCTCCAAATGAAACTAATTATGAAGTTACTGCTGCTTACAATAAGAAAATTGGTAACGATTTTAGCATTGACGTAATTGCAGGGGGTAATATTCGTAAAGATAGATTCAGAGTGATGTCGGCAAATACTGTAGATGGTCTTGTTGTTCCAGATTATTTTTCATTAAGTAACTCTGTATCAAATGTTGTTACTTCTTCGTCAAGGTCATTTAAAGAAGTAAGAAGTTTATATGCTCGTGGTTCATTTGGATACAAAGACCTTGTTTTTTTAGAAGGTTCAGTACGTAATGATAACAGCTCTGCTTTGCCTGCTGGAGGTAATTCATATACTTATCCATCGTTTGGGAGTAGCTTAGTATTTAGTGAATTGATTAAAGATCAAGTACCTTCATTATCATTTGGTAAGATAAGAGCAAGCTGGGCACAAGTAGGTTCTGACTTATCTCCATATCAATTAGCACTAAATTATTCATTGGCTAATGATAAATTCAATGGTAACACTTTGATGGGAACTCCAAATACCATCGTTGACCCTAACATTAAACCATCGTTATCATCTTCTTACGAACTTGGTATTGATTTGAGATTCTTCAAAGATAAATACGGTTTATCTGTAACGTATTACAATGAAGATAAAGTAAATGAAATTATCAGTGTGCCAATTACTGGTGCAAGTGGATTTACTAATAAATTAATCAACGCTGGTAAATTAAATAGACACGGTCTTGAAATTTCATTCAATGCAACACCAATAAAAACTGTTGATTTTGCTTGGAATTCAACGCTTAACTTCGCAAAAAATACTTCTAAAATTATTGAGTTAGCAGAAGGCGTTGATGCAATTGTTGTTACTTCAGGTGCTTTCGCTTCTACCTCAGGCGCTACAATTGTTCACCAAAAAGGAGAAGAGTGGGGACAAATCAGAGGTGGTGGTTTTACTTACAAAGATGGTAAGAGAGTAGTTACTGCTGACGGAATGTTTGTGCAAACACCAAATAAATATTTAGGTAGCGTACTTCCTGATTTTACTGGTGGATGGACTAATCAACTGACTTACAAAAAGTTCACTTTAACAGCAAACGTCGAATTCTCTAAAGGAGGTAAATACTTCTCTCTTTCTGATCACTGGGGTTCATTCTCAGGTTTGTTTGAAAGAACAGCTGGTTTAAATGACAAAGGAAATCCTTTGCGTGATCCTGTTGCTGATGGTGGTGGTGTACATGTAGTTGGTGTAACTGCAACTGGCGAAGATGTTAATACTTATGTAGATGCTCAAACTTATTATCATCAATTCAGAGGAAGTAATATTGCGGAAGAACATGTTTATGATTTAGATTTTATCAAAGTAAGAGAGGTTAGCCTTGGTTATAGAATTCCTTTGAAAGGTTCTAAATTTTTGCAAAATGCCACAGTTTCGTTTGTTGCTCGTAACCCTTGGTTAGTTTATGCAAAAAATAGAGATTTTGACCCATCAGAGTTATCAAATATCTATGGTGAAAATGGTCAATTCCCTGGAACACGTTCTTTCGGAGTTAACGTTAAATTAGGTTTCTAATTTCTGATATAAATTTTAAAGATATGAAATTTCAAAAAAATATACTAAAAGTATTAACTGCAACGAGTTTGTTGATAGGAGCATCAAGTTGCAAGCTGGACGATTTTGGAGATATTAATAAAAACCCAAACTCAATTTTGGTGCCAGTTACTTCGTCGTTGTTGACAAACGCATTACTAGATTTTGGTACTCCTTCTTCAACAGGAAGTTTAAATGGGGCTTTATATTGTCAGTACTTTGCTGAAACACAATATACAGAAACATCATTGTATGCTACACCTCAAATTGCATGGGACGGTATATATGCAGGAGGTTTGTACGATTTACAAAATATCATTAATAACAATACAAATGCAGCAACAGCTACTTATGCTGCACTGAATGGTTCAAATAACAATCAAATTGCGTTAGCTAGAATTCTTAAAGCATATAGATTGTTAACAATGACTGACTTGTGGGGTGACATGCCAGCTTCTGAGGCTCTTCTTGAAAATGTAAAGCCTAAATACGATACTCAACAAGAGGTTTATAATCTAATTTTCAAAGAATTGAAGGAGGCTATCGCTCAATTTGACGCTGGTGATACTCCCAAAGGAGATATTGTACACAATGGAAATTTGACGAGATGGAGAAAATTTGCCAATACTTTACGTATGATTATGGCATTACGTATTTCAAAAGTTGATCCTGCTACTGGTAAAACTCAATTTCTTGATGCTTTGGCTTCTACAGGTGGAGTAATTGATGCCAATGAAGACAACACAGCACTTACTTATCCTGGTGGAGCATATAAAAACCCTTGGTTTAATCTATACGATGGTCGTAAAGATTATGCTGTTAGTGATGTATTTGCAGATATTATGCTAAGTAATGAAGACCCTAGGATTAATGCTATGGCTCAACCGAATAGTACTGGAGAAATCGTTGCATTCCCTTACGGCTTAACTCGTGATGATGCTATTACTTTTGCAAATGGTAACTCAGATTATTCTTTCATTTTTGAACAATCTTTGCGTCAGGCAACATCTACAAGCCAAATTCTTACTGCTTCGCACGCTTATTTAGCAAGAGCTGAAGCAGCACAATTAGGTTGGACTACCGAGAATGCTGCAAGCATGTATTCAAAAGGTATCGAAATGTCATGGAAACAATGGGGAGTATTTGATCAAGCTAAATTCAATACTTTTATCAGTTCTGATAATGTATCACTTGCTACTAGCCCTCTTACAAAAATCCAATTACAACGTTATGTTGCATTCTATCCAAACGGACACATGGGTTGGTCAGAATGGAGAAGAACAGGAGTTCCTGCACTAGTAGCAACTCCTAAAGCCACTAATGCAACTAAGGCAATTCCTCGTAGATATGTTTATGGAGCAAATGAAGCTACATTAAATGGTGATAACTTCAAGGCTGCTGTTGGTAGATTATCTGGAGGAAACACACAGGATGCTAAAATCTGGTGGGATAAATAAGGCAGTATTCTTCCTTTGAAAAATGTTTTTAATTTTAAATGAGAAAAAAATGAAAAAATATATTAAATCAATAAAAGCCTTAATATTAGGTCTCGTTGTTTTAGCAACAGCCTGTGTACCAGAAGGTAAAGATATGATTGAAGGCATGGGTTCTAACTTTGTTAGGCTCCCAGCCGGAGGTGAAGAAACAACTCTTTTAGGGGTTGACTTAGTAGCAGGGGATAAAACAACAGAATTTCTTGAAATTATTAGAGACGTAAATAGCTCTTCACAATTAAATTCTGAAGTAAATGTTACCATCAAAGCTGATGATGCTTTGATTACTAAGTATAATGCAGAAGCTAAGGTTTATAATGCGAAACCAGAGAATGAAAAAACTCAAAAACCATTGTTTGATGCCCTACCAGCTAGTCTTTATAAGCTATCAGGAACTGATATTAAAATGGGTGTAGGAGAATTTAGCAAAAATGTTGCGATTACTTTTGACCCAACTAAATTAGATCCTACAAAGAAATATGCTTTAGGTGTATCGGTTGTAAGTGCTGGCGATTACAAAGTAAGAAGTGGATTGGGTTCGGCTTTATTCCAAATTATCGCTAAAAATAAATATCATGGGAAATACAAAGCAGTAGGTGTTTTTACTCACCCAACTGCTGGCCCAAGAGATATTGATAGAATGAAAGATGTAGTTACTTTAACAGCTAATAGCGTTACCACAGAATTAGGAGACTTAGGTGCTTCGGGTTATACAATGACATTGACTGTTAACTCAGATAATAGTGTTACTGTAACTCCTTCTGGTGCAACGCCAAACATCAACCAAAGTTATTCTAAAAACTACTACGACCCAGCTACAAAGAGCTTCCATCTGCATTATTCTTATAATGTTGCCGCTCCACGTATTGTTCAAGAAGTTTTAACATTGAAATAGGTTTGAATTTTTTTTACTTCAAAAAAGGTCGCTGAACAGCGACCTTTTTTTTGTTCCAGCATTTTAAAACACAAATCAAAACGGATTACTTCTAACTCTTAAACGGATTACCTATTTTTACTTAAAATTTCAAAATCCAATTTTATATCTTTCAAAACAACAATGCATCAATTAGGATTTGTCAGTGCTATTTTAGCGGAGCGTACTTTTGAAGAAGTAATAGATTTCGCCTCAGAAAAGAATTTTAAATGCGTGGAAGTAATGTGCTGGCCAGCAGGAAATGCCGACGCTCGTCGCTATGCGGGTGTTACACATATTGATGTGGAAGCACTAGATGAAGCTCAGATTGCTCACATCAAGAATTATACTACCGAAAAAGGAGTATTTATTTCAGGTTTAGGCTATTATCCTAATCCACTCGACCCAGATGTGAATAAAGCGAATTTTTATGTTGACCACATCAAGAAAATTATTCAAGCAACGGCAAAATTGGAAATTCCTGTGATGAATACTTTCATCGGTAGAGATTCTTCTAAAAATATTGCTTACAACTTAGATAAATTCAAAGAAACTTGGACGGATATTGTCAAACTTGCAGAAACTTTAGGCGTAAAAATTGGTATCGAAAACTGCCCCATGTTTTTTACAAATGACGAATGGCCTGGTGGAAAAAATATGGCAACCACGCCAGCTATTTGGGATAAAATGTTTGAAATTATTCCGTCTGCTACTTTGGGTTTGAATTATGACCCTTCGCATTTGGTTTGGCAAATGATGGATTATACTCGTCCATTGTATGATTACCGTGACCGCCTGCATCATATTCACTTGAAAGACGCAAAAGTATATTATGATAAACTAAGCAGAGTGGGTATCATGGCAAACCCTTTAGAGTACCATTCACCAAAATTACCGGGTTTAGGAGATATTAATTGGGGGAAATTCTTTTCTGCTTTGAACGATGCTCGTTATCGTGGACCAGTGGTGATTGAAGTAGAAGACAAAGCCTATGAAGGTTCAGTAGAAAATGTAGAAAGTGCAATTTTAACAGCAAGAAACTATTTAAGTCAGTTTTTGGGTTAAACTAATACCAATAATGATTATGAGCTATAGATAATAATTTATAGCTCATAATATTTTGTAAAACCCTTTGAAGAATTATTAATAAAAGCTCAAAGCTTTTTGCTGAAAGCTAACAGCTACAATAAAATGAGTAAAAATCAAGTCAATACCAAAACCATAGAATATTCTTCGCTGAAAGACATCAATAAAGCAGCTCAAGCAATTCTTGCTTTTGGGAAAAATACTCCTATTTGGCTTTTTGAAGGACAAATGGGTGCTGGTAAAACAACATTAATCAAAGCTATTTGTGAATGTATGTTGGTAAACAGCCACGTGCAAAGTCCAACATACTCTATTGTAAATGAATATGCTACTACACGAGGCGAAAATATCTATCATTTTGATTTTTATAGAATCAAGAGTGAGGAAGAAGCAATGGATATTGGTATTGAAGATTACTTCTATTCTGGTGGCTTTTGTTTTATTGAATGGCCATCTAAAGTAGAAAACCTTTTACCTTCCAAACATTTGAAAGTAAATATTGAGGTAGATGAAAATGGTAAAAGAGTGATAACTTTGTTAAAAGTTTAGTGTTAGCATTGATGTTTGTCTTCAAGCATCCAGCTTATCATAATTGAAATTAAGCAATCAAAATGGCTCAACCCTCAGGATTTAAAGAAGTACTTGCTCAGTCAGGATTAATGACGCAAGAGGCATTGGTTTGGACAAAACAAAATGCCAAAAGCCTTTTCATAGGTCTTCCTCGTGAAGTATCGATGCAAGAGCATAGGATTTCGCTAACACCTGATGCAGTAGGATTATTAATCAGAAATGGGCATAGAGTATTGATTGAGACAGGAGCAGGGAATGGTGCGAAATTTACTGATAATCAATATTCAGAAGCAGGAGCGCAAATAGTTTATTCAACAGAAGAGCTTTTCAAAGCAGATGTAATTGTAAAAATACAACCGCTGACGGATGATGAAATAGAGTATTTACAACATGGTGCAACGGTAGTTTCTTCGTTAAATATGTCGAAATTGACGAAAGAATATTTCGAAAAGTTGAATCGCAAGAAAATAACGGGCTTATGTTATGAATACATTGAAGATAATGCTGGCGGAATTCCTATTATTCGAGCCATGTCTGAAATTGCAGGAAGTACAGTAATGCTCATTGCTGCCGAATGTTTAAGCAGTGCTAATAATGGAATGGGCGTAATTTTAGGTGGAATTACTGGAGTACCGCCTACTAAAGTGGTAATTCTAGGAGCGGGAACTGTTTCAGAATACGCAGCAAGAATCGCCATTGGTTTGGGTGCAGATTTGAAAGTATTTGATAAGGATATTTTTAAATTACAAAGATTGAAATATTCGGTTGGTCAAAATATTTATACTTGTATTATTGATTCTAATGTGCTAACCCAAGCCATTCGTGATGCCGATGTTGTAATTGGTGCTTTGCGTGCAGAAGATGGTTTTACTCCTTGTATTGTTACTGAAGAAATGGTTTCGATGATGAAACCTGATTCCGTCATTATTGATGTTTGTATTGATAGAGGAGGCTGTTTTGAAACTTCAGAAATTACCACGCACGACCAGCCCATTTTTAGAAAATACGGCGTTATACATTATTGTGTGCCGAATATTCCTTCAAGAGTAGCACATACTGCAAGTCAGGCATTGAGTAATATTTTTACTTCTTTCTTATTGAAAACTGGTAAAACTGGTGGCATAGAGGAAGCAATTTTTGCCAACAAAGCATTTATGAAAGGAGTTTATTCTTTCAAAGGAAGTTTGACAAACGCCAATATCGCCAAGAAATTTGGTTTGAATTATAAAGATTTAAGTTTGCTGTCTGCGGCAAGATTTTAGTTTATAAGACTAGAGGACTTTAGGACTTGAAGACTTTAGGGTTTTTAGACTTTATGATTGTTGGACTTGAAGATTTTGGGATAATGGATTTTGATTTTATGACTGAAAGATTTGAAGATTTTGGTCCTGTAGTCTCCCAGTTTTAGACTTTATGCTTAAAAGAAGCATTTTAAATCTTCAACTTTAAAAATCCTTTAGTCTTCTAGTCCTCAAGTCTTTTAGTCCTAACTCTAAAATCCTCAAGTCTTCAAGTCCTAAAGTCCACAAAATAAAAAAACAATGATTGAAGATTATACAGCCATATCGAATGCACCCAATTCTCCAGATTTGAATGGGAAATACTTGGGAATTATTTCAGCGGATTTTGCATTAGTCGCAGAATTTTTGAAAGAAGCATCATACCAGATTAGAACGAGAGGATTCTCTAAATTTCCAATTTTTGCAGTTTCACAAAATCCAGTTCAAATCGGACAAAAGCTAATTGGTATTCATGAAATGAGTGGAAATACTTGGAATTATCACGCCTCATTTGCTGAAGAATTTGTTCAAAGAGAAATTATTGCAGAAGAAAATTTAGAGGTTTTTCAGTCAAGTTACAAAGACGCAGACGAATACTGCTGTCTTTTTGTACTAGATAGAGATTTTGCAAGTTTCATCTATATTCCATTTCCTGAGGATTGACGATGAAAAAAACTGATTGACGTAAACATGAAATATGGGAATATTTATAAAAAAAATAATTATATGTATATTATGTGAATATTAAATTACGTTTATTAACTTTACAAGCTCAACCACTAAGCTTATTTCTGAAGTCGGCTGGTTTAGTTTGTATAGAGAAATAAGCAAGTTTAATCATAAAAATATAATTATCATGTTAAACCCAATCTTAGGCATAGGCTCTCGTATTCGTCATACGGATTATGGAGACGGTGTAGTTGTTAATGTAAAATCGAACGGCTACGTAATTACTTTTACTCAAACGGATTCAAAAGAAATTAAATTTGATTATCCACTAGAAATCATTGAAGAAGTAGAAAGAGATAACGACTTGGTTACTTATTTGATGTGGAATTAAAAATTCAATTGAAACCAGAAATATTTTAACTTTGTTGAATGCTGAGTGTAGTTATAAACTAAACTCAGCATTTTTTTTGGTATTGAATTAAGATAATCAGCATATGGTTTATTTCCCTTTCGATAAAACGAATCTAGTCAAAGAATCTATTTTTAAGCTTGCAAATTTTTCTTCTGAAGAATGGGCGTTTTATAAACAATTGCTTGAAGAAGTATCATTTCCTAAAAAAGCATTGTTGACGGTTCGTGGAGAGGTAGAAAAATATGCTTACTTCATCATTGAAGGAGCAGTTAAATATGAAGCATTTACGCAAGATGGAAAAGGAATTTGTGTTGATTTAGGCTTCAAAGGTAATTTTGTTAGTTCTTTTGCTTCTTGTTTATCTCAGCAAGCTTCTCATATTTCAATTCAGGCGGTAACGGCAGTAAATGCTTTTCGTTTATATTACCCGAAAGTGTTGGAATTGATGGAAAAATCTAAAAATGCCGAACGTTTTCATCGACTGATTGCTGAACAATTGTATGTTCGTGAAAGCAAACGTACTTATTCATTAATTTCCAAAAATGCAGAACAGCGATATTTATATTTGCTTGAAAACCAGCCAGATGCCTTGCGGCAGATTCCTATCAAAGATTTAGCCTCCTATTTAGGTATTCATCCCGATAGTTTGAGTCGTATCCGAAATCATATTAAACTTTAAGATGTTTTTTACTTCTTGGATGAAAATCTACAATTGTTTGTTGTAAATACTCACGGTCTAAGTGTGTATAAATTTCGGTTGTTGTGATTGATTCATGTCCCAACATTTCCTGAACGGCACGCAAATCTGCTCCGCCTTCTATTAAATGTGTAGCAAAAGAATGCCTAAAAGTATGCGGACTTACGTTTTTATGAATACCTGCTAGAGCGACTAAGTCTTTGATAATCAGGAAAATCATTACTCTAGTAAGTTTGTTTCCTCTTCTATTTAAAAAAACATAATTACCTGCTTCCTCTTTTATTACCTGATATTTCCGAATATTTTCTAAGTAAATTTCAAGATAATGAATGGCATCTCTGCCAATTGGCACAAGCCTTACTTTATTTCCTTTTCCGATAATTCTGATGAAGCCGATGTCTAAGAAACATTCGGTTAATTGCATTTCAACCAATTCAGAAACTCGTAAGCCAGAACTGTAAAGTACTTCTAAAATAGCACGATTTCTTGTTCCCTCAGGTGTAGAAAGGTCGATGACTGATAATATTTTTTCTATTTCAGGAAAAGAAAGAGTAGGAGGTAATTTCCTGCCAATTTTTGGGGAAGCCATCAAATCCATTGGGTCTGTTTTGATGACATCTTCCAATAAAAGATACTTAAAAAATGCTTTCAGCCCTGATAAAATACGAGCCTGAGAAGTAGTTTCTAAGCCCAATTCGCCCATGTAAGTAAAGAAATTAAAAATATGCTTATCGTTGACGGTTTCAGGATTAATATCATTTTCGCCAGCAATTTCAAGGTATTGCCATAATTTATGAACATCACGAAGGTAAGCTTCTATGGAATTTTCAGAAAGAGAACGTTCTAAAGTAAGATAGCTTTTGAAATTTTTTAGATAGCTTTGCCATAACATAAATATTATTGCTGGGGATTTATTAGAAATTTGAGTTAAAAAGGAAACAATGACTTTAATTTTGCAGAATTCGTTCAAAGATAGTCAAAAACCATTTGTGAAGTATTGCTTTACAGATTTGGAATAACCTTTCATGTAGAAAAACAATGTCAAAGAAAAAAATCATCATCATCAATGGTCCAAATTTGAATTTATTGGGCAAACGTGAACCAGAAATTTATGGTCACCAAACTTTCGAGCAATATTTTGAAGTATTAAAAGATAAGTATTCTGATAAAGTAGATTTAGTATATTTTCAGTCGAATCATGAAGGTTTTTTGATTGATAAAATTCATGAAATTGGTTTTTCTTACGATGGAATTGTCTTGAATGCTGGTGCTTTTACACATACTTCGATTGCTTTGGCTGATGCCATTGCTGGCGTGAAAACACCTGTTGTTGAAGTACATATTTCAAATGTTCACAAGCGTGAAGAATTCCGTCATCATAGTTATATCAGTAAAAATTCTATCGGAATTATTATTGGATTTGGTTTACGTGGTTATGATTTTGCGATTCAAACATTTTTATAAAATTGGATAGGCGTGAGTATTGTAAAACTCAAGGATGGATTACGCCAATTAACACTGTTAACGGTTAACCGATTTCGGATAACAATAAGTAAATGATAACCTTTTATCCTGGTCCTTCAAAAGTATATCCACAGGTTGCAAAATACATGCAAAATGCTTTTGAAGAAGGCGTTTTGAGTATCAATCATCGGAGTGCAGAATGTATGGAAATCACGAAAAGTGCGATTCAACTTTTGCATGAAAAACTGAATATCCCCAAAGACTATTCTATTTACTTTGTTTCTTCGGCAACAGAGGCTTGGGAAATTATTGCTCAGTCGCTTACTTCTCAAAAAACAACACATTTTTATAATGGAGCTTTTGGTGAAAAATGGGCAGATTATAGTAGTAAAATTGTAAAGCAGACAGATAGGATTCCATTTTCATTAACAGAAAAACCATCGGTCAATTTAGCATTGAATGCGGAAGTAGAAGTACTTTGCCTGACACAAAATGAAACTTCTAATGGTACGCAAATCAAAGATTTTAGTCCGTTCAGAAAAGCTTTTTCAGAAAGTATCATTGCAGTTGATGTTACTTCATCTTTGGGTGGAATTGAATTGGATTGGGCTAATGGAGATGTGTGGATTGCTTCAGTTCAGAAGTGTTTGGGCTTGCCTGCTGGCATGGGTATCATGATTTGTTCGCCAAAAGCTTTGGCAAAAGCCGAACAAATTAATGATAGAAAATACTATAATAGCCTTTTGTTCATGCATGAAAATTTTGCCAAATTTCAAACACATTACACGCCAAATGTACTAAGTATCTATTTGTTGAATAAAGTTTTAAGTGATATTTCTAATATTTCTGTGATTTCAGAAAAAATTAAAAAACAAGCGAAAGATTGGTATGATTTCTTTAATAGTTCTGATAAATTTGGTTTAAATTGTTTAGTGCAAAATATTGAAATACAGTCAGATACTGTGGTTGCTGTACAAGGTGACGAACAACAAATCAAAGCCATTAAGGAGCGAACTAAACAAGCAGGGATTACGTTGGGAAATGGCTACGGTACTTGGAAAAATACAACTTTTAGGATTGCTAATTTCCCAGCTATAGAACCGTTTGAAATAAGTAAACTCAAAGAAATTTTACAATCATAACAATGGAATTAAATTTTAAAGAAATCATTTCGGTTTCACTCATTCTTTTTTCAGTCATTGATATTTTAGGCTCAATTCCTGTCATTATTGATATTCGTAGAAAAACAGGCGACATTCACGCCGAGCAAGCAACCTTGGTTTCAGGTGGAATCATGATTGGGTTTTTATATGTTGGAAAGTCTATTCTTAACCTTTTTGGCGTTGATATTAATTCTTTTGCTATTGCTGGGGCTTTAATTATTTTCTTGATTGGACTAGAAATGACACTTGGTAGAAATATCTTTAAATCAGAAGAAACTACGGGTGGAGCTAAAGCCGCTTCAATTGTACCATTGGCTTTTCCAGTAATTGCAGGTGCAGGAACGATGACTACGATTCTTTCTTTGAAATCTCAGTTTGATGAAATCAATATTTTGGTTGGAATTTTACTGAATCTAGTATTTATTTATACCGTTTTGCGAGCTTCGCAGTGGATAGAAAACCGTTTGGGACAAGTAGGAGCAAACGTTTTAAGAAAAGTTTTTGGAGTAATTTTATTAGCAATTTCTATTAAAATTATTAAATCAAGAATTGGATAATTGTTTTTAGTGAGAATTTAAAGAATTTATTGACATTGGCAAAGAAACCAAAATTTTATGTAGTCTGGAAAGGACGAAAAACAGGCGTTTTTGAAACTTGGGCAGAAGCTGAAGAACAAGTAAAAGGTTTTGAGACGGCTCAATATAAATCTTTTGAAAGCAGAAAAGAAGCTGACGATGCTTTCAAAGGCAACTATTGGCAGTCGGTTCAGAAAACACAAAACGGTGCTACTGGGAAATCAAGTAAATCTGCGGCTTTAGTTGGAAAACCTTTGCAAGAAAGTATTTCGGTTGATGCCGCTTGTGCTGGAAATCCTGGGAAATTAGAATATCAAGGTGTTGAAACAAGTACTAAAAGAGTACTTTTTGCGATGGGGCCATTTCCTGAAGGAACAGTAAATATTGGCGAGTTTTTGGCGATTGTTCACGGTTTAGCTTTTTTGCAGAAGCATAATTCAACTTTACCAATCTATTCAGATTCAAAAACGGCAATTAGCTGGATAAAAAATAAAGCTGTGAAAACGAAGCTTGAACGAAATGCTAAAAATGAAGAACTTTTTCAATTAGTAGATAGAGGAATACTTTGGTTGCAGAATAATAAATACAGCAATAAAATCCTGAAATGGGAAACCGAATTTTGGGGCGAAAATCCTGCTGATTATGGTAGGAAATAGATTTTAAAGTTTTTTATCAATAGGATTGTCCTTTAACTACAATCCTATTGATAAATTATATTTAGGCTAAATCTGATGCACGGTAAGCTTCAATTAATTTCATCTCACCTTCTTTACCTCCGATAGAATTTCCATGTTCCATTCCCAAAATAAACTCGCCTCTATTGGTCGCTTTTGCTTTTTCGTGAATATGTTTGAATAAGAATTTATAATTTATCTCACCCGTTGTTGGTTCTTTTCTACCCGGTTCATCACCAATTTGGAAGTACGCAATTTCATCCCAAACCCAATCCATGTGTTGTGTCATTCGTCCTTCATTACGTTGCATGTGCCACATATCGAATAAAATTTTACATGAAGGACTATTCACCGCTTTACAAATTAAAAAAGATTGGTCTGAATGGCGTAAAAATAAATCTGCATTATCCGAAAGCGGTTCCATTACCATCACTAAGCCGTGCGGTTCAAAAATTTCAGCACCTCTCCTAAAAGCATCAATCACATTTGCTGTTTGTACACCAATCGGAAGATTTCTTTCAAAATAACCGGGTACTATCGTCATATATTTGGCATTGCAACGTTTGGCTACTTCAACCGCTTTTTTACAAGTATTCACAAAAACATCCTTGAATTCTTGTTTGCCTGTTGCTAAAGAGGTTTTCCAGTTATCACCACCATCAATTACAAAAACACCCATAGACATATCCAATTTAGCCATGGTATCGCCTATTTTCTTTTGTAATTCAGGGCTTCTGCCCATCATGCCATTATCTTCTAAAGCACGAAAACCCATTTCGTGCATAAATTTCAATTGGTCGATTTCATCTTTCCCCGCAGAATTTTGGAACATGCCAAAATGCGGAGCGTATTTTAGTTTGAAGGCAGGTTGAGGAGTTACTAAGTTTACTTGGTCAGCAGATTTTGCGAATGAAGGCAAAGTAGCTAAACCAGTACCAGCAATGATGTTTTTAGTGAAATCTCTTCTTTTCATAGTTTTGATTAATATTTAGATTTTTCAATGTACTTTCGACAAATATAAGAGAAGGAATCAGAAAGTATGTATGGCTCTATATTAAATCAATCACTCAAAATTCCACCAGACTTTTTGTGGATAAATACTATCCAAAACTACTGGTTCGCCAATCATTGGAGTTGTCAGTTTGATGTCTGTTTTAGCTAAACTTTTTGTTAAACGATTGATTGGTTCGTTCCAAGGATGATAACCTAATACAAATTTTGCCCAATGTACGGGCATTAATACTTTCGTTTTTAACTCTTCGGCTACTTTGGCGGTTTCTTCGGGTGTTGTATGAATTAATGGCCAATCTTTTCCATATTGCCCATTTTCTAATAAAGCAATATCAAATGGGCCGAATTTTTCGCCAATGGTTTTAAAGTGATAATCATAACCAGAATCTCCACCAATGAAAATGTTGTAGCCATCAATATTCAAGACAAATGAAGACCAAAGTGTTTTTCCACGAGTAAAACCTCGTCCTGAAAAATGCCTTGCTGGTGTTGAAGTAATGATTAAGTTATCGGTTATTTTTTGGCTTTCCCACCAATCAAGTTCAACAATATTTTCAGGTTTTACTCCCCAATGTTCAAGATGTGCACCAACGCCTAAGGCTGTGTAGAATTTCTTTACTTTTGGAAGTAATTTGCTGATAGTCAGATAATCAAGATGGTCGTAATGGTCATGCGAAAGTATGAGGATGTCAATATTCGGGAAATCTTCTACTTCATACGCATCAGTACCATTGAATGCTTTTCCAAAAAATGAAATAGGAGAAGCCGCACCGCTAAAAACGGGATCAACCAAAACGTTGACACTTTTTGATTTAATCAAATAAGAAGAATGACCAAACCAAACGATTGTAGGTTTTTCAGCTTTTAAATTTTTTAAATCTGTTTTGATAGAAGGAATAGCTTGTGCTGGTTCTACGGTTTTAGGTTTATTCAGGAAATCTTTAAGTAATCCCCAATAAGACGCATCTTTAGGCATTACTTCAGTAACTGAAAGATTTTGAAAAGAACCATCTTTATAGTTTGGAGATTTTTCGATGCGTGCTAAACGACTACCAGAAGGATTTACACCAAAAACTTTTTGTTGCATGAAAGTATAGGTGCCAATTCCAATGAAGGCAACAATTATAATGATGGTTAGCATGATTTTGGGTAAGTATTTTCTGAACAATTTTTTAGAGAGTAATAATTTGAACAATTAACTTGCTAACATCTACTCTTGTTGATTTTGTTCATTTTGGGTGGTATTGATTAACCCAAACATCATAATCAAGGCAGTTAATACAATCTACAGACATATTATTTGAAAAGAAGACTTTTATGCCGATATTTTTGTTTAGATATTTATTAAGGGGATAATCGGAGATTAATAATTCATTTAAATGGAAAATATAGATACAATAGTTGATGGGCAACAAGTGATATTATTTGATGGCGTATGTAATTTTTGCAATGCTTCCATCAATTTTGTCATTGACCATGACCCACAAAAGCGTTTTAAATTTGCTTCTTTACAATCAGACCTTGGTCGTGAAATACTGAAAAAGCATCATAGAAATACTTCTGATTTTGATTCAGTAATTCTATTGAAAGATAACGGCTTATTCATTAAATCAAAAGCTGCTTTAGAAATAGCCAAAGAGTTGTCGGGTCTTTGGAAGTATTTGTCAATTTTTAGTGTTTTACCTACTTTTATACTTGATTTTTTTTATGATTTGATTGCTAAAAATCGTTACAAATTCTTCGGTAAATCAGAGGTTTGTAGAATGCCAAGTCCTGATTTAAAAGAAAGATTTCTCTGAACGGATAGTAAATAGTTGATTTGAATAGTTAATTTTGCGGACTTTTGGAGTATTAGAAACGCTATACTCTTTTTACTTATTTTACTCACATTCATTTAATTATTCAAATGAAAGCATACGTTTTCCCTGGTCAAGGCTCTCAATTTAAGGGCATGGGTAAAGATCTTTACGATAATTCAGCATCAGCTAAGGCATTATTCGAGCAAGCAAACGAAATTTTAGGTTTTCGTATCACAGATATTATGTTTGAAGGAACTGATGAAGAACTCAAACAAACTAAAGTAACACAACCAGCTATATTCTTACATTCAGTTATCTTAGCCAAAGAAACGGCTGATTTCAAACCAGAAATGGTTGCTGGACATTCATTAGGGGAATTTTCTGCTTTGGTTTCGGTAGGTGCTTTAAGTTTTGAAGATGGGTTGAGATTAGTTTCAGCACGTGCTTTAGCCATGCAAAAAGCTTGCGAAAATAATCCTTCGACGATGGCAGCAGTTTTAAACTTATCAGATGAAGTAATCGAAGAAATTTGTGCTGCTATTACAGACGAAGTAGTTGTAGCGGCAAACTATAATTGTCCAGGTCAAGTAGTTATTTCAGGTTCAAACGAAGGCGTTGCAAAAGCTGGCGAGAAACTGAAAGAAGCAGGAGCGAAGCGAGTATTATTATTACCAGTAGGCGGTGCATTCCACTCACCATTGATGGAATCCGCTCGTGAAGAATTAGCAGCAGCCATTGAAGCTACTCATTTTGAACAACCAGCTTGTCCGATTTACCAAAATGTAAATGCTCAACCTTCAACAAATGTTGAGACGATTAAAGCGAATCTTATTTCACAATTGACAGGTGCTGTTCGTTGGACGCAATCTGTAAGAAATATGGTTGAAGATGGAGCAACAGTTTTTGTAGAATGTGGACCAGGTAAAGTATTACAAGGTTTAGTGAAAAAGATTGCTCCAACGGTAGAAACAAGTGGAGTTTCATTATAAAAGTATTTTTGAAGATAAATTCGGAATTTTTTGAAACGTTAATGGGCAAATATTCAATTACTTAGACAATTGAAAGAATGTAAATAATTAATTTTTTGAAAAAAGAGCTTGACAAAACCAAATTATACTACTAATTTTGCACCACAATTCAATTGCGATTGACCGATGGTGTAATGGTAACACTACAGTTTTTGGTACTGTCATTCATGGTTCGAATCCATGTCGGTTAACAAAAGATTTCTTGAAACAATGTTTCGAGAAATCTTTCATTAACAAGTCAAATCAAAAAAGAATTAAATTGACCGATGGTGTAATGGTAACACTACAGTTTTTGGTACTGTCATTCATGGTTCGAATCCATGTCGGTTAACAAAAGCCTTCAGACTTTACAGTTTGAAGGCTTTTATGTTAATATCGTTTTTCCCAAAGAAGAATATTTGCTTTTAGGCTTATTTGGCTAAAAAAGGCATTAAGAAAAATAAAAAATTACTGTTAGATAAATTTATGGACAATTAAAGTGATACAATTAGGGTTTATTTCAAGAAACAGGCATTTTTATATTAACTTTAGTTTTTAATAATTTAACTATCTCTTTAAAATTTTATTAAGCAATTGACACTAATCAAATCAATATCAGGCATCAGAGGAACTATAGGTGGAAAAGCGGGAGAAGCCTTAACACCTTTAGACGTTGTTAAATTTACAGCAGCTTTTGGCACTTGGTTAAAGCGGAAAAACCCCGATACACTTAAAATTGTAGTAGGGCGTGATGCTCGTCTTTCGGGCGACATGGTTTCCAAATTAGTAACTGGTACGCTACAAAGTTTAGGGTTAAGTGTAATTGATTTAGGACTTTCTACAACACCAACCGTTGAAATGGCAGTACCTGCTGAAAAAGCGGCTGGAGGAATTATTTTAACGGCAAGTCATAATCCAATTCAATGGAATGCACTCAAATTATTGAATGCTACTGGTGAATTTATTTCTGGAAACGATGGAGAAGAAATGCTTCAAATTGCTGAAAATGAAGATTTTGATTTTGTAGATGTCAAGAAATTGGGGACTTATGCCAAAGACAATACTTGGCTTCAAAAGCATATAGATTTGATTTTAGCATTACCATTGGTCGATGTTGAAGCAATTAAAAATAAAGATTTTAAAGTAATTGTTGATGCAGTTAACTCTTCTGGAGGAATAGCTGTACCAATGTTGTTGGAAGCACTTGGTGTCACACAAATTACTAAATTACATTGCGAGCCAACAGGATATTTTGCTCATAATCCTGAGCCATTGCCTGAAAATTTAACAGATATAACCAACGCAATGGAAAAAGGTAAATTCGACTTAGGGATCGTTGTTGATCCTGATGTTGATAGACTTTGTTTCATGTGTGAAGATGGTTCACCATTTGGCGAAGAATATACTTTAGTAGCTGTTGCCGATTATATTTTACAAAATAATAAAGGTAATTCAGTTTCTAATCTTTCTTCAACTCGTGCTTTGCGTGATGTTACAGAGAAAGCTGGCGGAAAGTATTATGCTTCGGCAGTTGGTGAAGTAAATGTTGTTACCTTGATGAAGTCTTCAAAAGCTGTAATCGGTGGTGAAGGCAACGGAGGAATTATTTATCCAGAATTGCATTACGGTCGTGATGCTTTGGTTGGGATAGCGTTGTTTTTAACACATTTATCTAAAGCAGGGAAACGCATTTCCGTACTCAGAAAAGGTTATCCAGAATATTATATTTCTAAAAATAAGATTGAATTAACGCCAGAAATTGATGTTGATGGAGTATTAGATGCAATTAAAAAGAAGTACTCTAAGAACCCAATTAACGATATTGATGGGGTGAAAATAGAGTTTGATAAAGAATGGGTTCACCTGAGAAAATCAAACACAGAACCAATCATTAGAATATACTCTGAATCAGATTCTATTACAAAGGCAGCGAATTTAGCCAAGAAATTGATAAGTGATATTAAAGAAGTAGTAGCTTCAAGATAAAACTTAAAAGAATAATTACATGTTTTGAAAATGTCAGGCTTTGGTCTGGCATTTTTAGTTTTATAAAATACCCATTTGTTATAGAGAAGTGATAGACTTTTAAATTACTGTTTATCATTTAAACACTTCGTTAACCTCCAAGTTAATTCAATGAATAGAATTTATTTAGATAATGCAGCAACAACTCCGATGGATAGAGCTGTTATCGATGCAATGTTACCCATGATGGAATCCAGTTTTGGAAATCCATCATCAATCCATACTCATGGTCGTGAAGTGCGTAACACGATTGAACGTGCTAGAAAATCAATCGCTGGCTTATTAAATACTTCGCCTGCTGAAATTTTCTTTACTTCTGGTGGAACAGAAGCTGACAATACGGCTATCGTTCGTTCTGTTGAAGACTTTGGAATTACTCATGCCATTACTTCTCGTTTAGAACATCATGCTGTTTTGCATACTTTGGAGTACTTGGCTAAAAAAGGAAAAATCAAATTAAGTTATGTTGAACTTCACGATAAAGGTCACATTGATTTAACACATTTAGATGAATTACTACGTGATAATCCAAGAACGTTGGTGTCGTTAATGCACGGAAATAATGAGATTGGTAATTTATTAGATTTGAATATCGTCGGACAATTGTGTGAAGATTATGGTGCAATTTTTCATTCGGATACTGTTCAAACGATGGCACATTATCGCCATGATTTGCAACAATTGAAAATAGATTTCTTAGTGGGGGCAGCACATAAATTTCATGGGCCAAAAGGAATTGGATTTTTGTATATCAATGCAAAAAGTAAAATCACGCCTTTTATTCACGGTGGTTCACAAGAGAGAAATATGCGTGGCGGTACTGAAAATGTGTATGGAATCGTAGGTTTAGCTAAAGCCTTAGAAATTGCCTATTCAGGAATGGACGAGCATAGAAAGCACGTTGAAGCATTGAAAGCCAGAATGATTCATAGACTAAGTACTGAATTAGATGGCATCGAATTCAACGGAGATTCTGCTAATTTAGAAAGAAGTCTTTATACAGTGCTAAACGTAAGTTTTCCTCCTTCGGAAGAAGCGGATATGTTTTTGTTCAATTTAGACATCAACAAAATTTCAGCTTCGGGCGGAAGTGCTTGTACAAGCGGTTCTGATATTGGCTCACACGTTTTAACAGCTTTGAATGTTTCTCCTGAAAGACCTTCTGTGAGATTTTCGTTTTCAAAATATAATACGGTAGAAGAGATTGATTATGTAGTGGACAAACTGATAAGTATTCTGAAAGTAACAGCTTAGTAAGAGGCATTATCTATTTAGAATTTAATACAAAAGGCTCAGAGATTCTCTGAGCCTTTTGTATATTTGTTTAATTGCCAATTGTAAAATGGCTGTCAGTTGTCAGCTTTCGGTCATCAATTTTTATAAATTGACCTTATTTTAAAGGAATTATCATCCATGAAAGGCTTCATTTAAGATATATTGAAGCATATTATTAAATATAAACAGCATTAAGTATGAGTGCTGAGTTGTGAGTGCTGAATTTTTAGATTAAGTATCTGAATATCAATAGAGTAATTTGTAAGTATAAACTAATTTTTCAAGATTACTTGAGACTATTTTCTAATCACAATTCATCAATTCATCAATTCATCAATTCATCAATATTTTAATCCTTATTAATATTATAAACTTATGCCGACAACCGACAGCCCTCATCCGATTGCCGAAAATTATCAACCAACCTTAAAGAAAGTAATTAACACCACTCAATTATGGGCAATTGCAGTGGGGCTAGTGATTTCGGGTGAATATTTTGGCTGGAATTATGGCTGGGCTTCATCTGGAACAATTGGTTTTTTAATCGCTACTTTATTGGTAACGGTGATGTACCTTACTTTTATTTTTTCTTATACAGAGCTCACTACTTCTATTCCTCATGCGGGTGGTGCTTTTGATTACGCTCATCGTGCTTTTGGAAGAGTAGGAGGTTTTATCGCTGGTTTTGCCACTTTGGTTGATTTTTTATTAGCACCTCCAGCTATCGCTTATGCTTTAGGAAGCTATGTGCATTTTTTACATCCCGCTATTCCAGTTGTGCCAACGGCTATTGGGATGTATGTGATTTTTATCACGATTAATCTTTTCGGCATTAAAGAATCTGCCCGCTTTTCCCTGTTTGTTACAATTTTGTCTGTTGTAGAATTAATAATTTTCATTGCGGTTATTTTTCCTTTTTATAAAACAGAAAACTTTTTGGCACATAATCCTCCGACGGTTACTGCGAATAGTGTTTTTGCTGGAATACCTTTTGCTATATGGTTTTTTGTAGCGATTGAAGGCGTAGCAATGGTAGCAGAAGAAGTAAAAGAACCACGAACTACCATTCCAAAAGCTTATATTTCAAGTATTATTACTTTAGTGATTTTGGCTTTGGGTGTAATGATTTTAAGCGGAGGCGTTGGCGATTGGCGAACTTTAAGTAATATTGACTATCCTTTGCCCGAAACACTTTCAATGGCTTTGGGGAAAAATAATAGTCTTTCGAAAATATTTGCTAGTTTAGGACTCTTTGGTTTGATTGCTTCGTTTCATTGTAACACGATTAGTTACTCTCGACAAATCTTTGCTTTAGCTCGTGCGGGTTATTTGCCTAAATTTTTATCAGTTGTCAACAGAAAATATCATACGCCACATTGGGCTTTGATTGCAGGGGGCTTTGTAGGAGCAATCGCTATTTTTACGGGAACGACTGATAAAATTATCATCATGTCGGGTTTGGGTGCTGTGGTAATGTATGCGATGAGTATGTTGAGTTTATTAGCTTTGCGTAAAAAAGAACCAACACTTGACCGCCCATTTATGGCACCATTTTACCCATATTTCCCCTTAATTGCCCTCGTTTTGTCTGTCGTATGTATGTTTGCTATCATATATTATAATCAGTGGTTAAGTATATTGTTTTTTGGAAGTTTGGTGGTGTGTTTACTTGGATTTTTACTAAAATTTAGAGGGAGAGAAATCCCAAAAAATCATTAAAATAAAACGAATGAAACCTTTTTTGTGTTGAGATTCGTGAATGAATATTATGAAAAAAGCAGTTGTATTATTACACGGTTTTGGTGAAGATGCTACCATTTGGAGTGGTTATGTACCTTTTTTACAGAAGGATTTTTACATGATTGTTCCAGAATATGCACGACTGAGTAATTTGAAATCCATTGAAGATTATGCCGATTTTGTTGAAAAAGAAGTTACTTCAAAAGGATTTGAAAAATGTGTTATCATTGGTCATTCAATGGGTGGTTATATTGCTTTAGCTTTTGCTGAGAAATATCCAGAGAAAGTATTGGGTTTAGGGCTTTTTCATTCTACGGCTTTTGCAGATTCGGATGAAAAAAAGGCCGCTAGAGACAAGAATGTTGAGTTTTTGAAAACTCATGGTGCTGAAGCTTTTATCAAAGTATCAACACCTAATTTGTATGCGGAAGCTTTTGCAAAGAAGTATCCTGAAATTATTCAAAAGCATATTGAAGCTACTTCAACCTTGCCTGTAGAAGCATTGATTGCTGGTATGACAGCCATGCGTGACCGTCCCGACCGTAAGCATGTATTAAAATCTTTGCGTTGCCCAGTGATGTTTATTATCGGGGAAAAAGATAAAAGTGTGAACCCAGCAGATGCCAAAGCACAAATTATGGTTCCTAAATTTTTCTCATCTTCAATTCTTGATGAAGTAGGACACATGGGAATGGTTGAAGAGCCAGAAGATTGCTTAAAATTTGTAGGGAAGTTTTTGTTAAAATGTTAATTGTAGGAGATAATGCCTGAGAATAATGCCATACTTTTTCAACAACTTTTTGCAGGAGAACAATTGTATGTAATTCCTGAAAAAACTGTGCAAAAAGATGAAGTATCTATAGAAAAAAAACTGATTGTAGCACCGATTGCAGAACAAGTTGTAGCGGAAGTAAAAGTTGAAAAAGTACAAGAACTTTTACATTTTGTACCCAACCATAGAGTGGTTATTTTGGTAGATGATTGTAGCGATGCAGACCAAGCTTTATTGGGGAAAATCCTTACGGCAGTGAAATTAAATCTTAATCAGGTGGATTTAGTTCGCTTGGCAGATTTGAGCCAGATGAATGCTAGAACGGCTTTTTCTCAGAACCTAATCAGTCATTTTATCACTTTTGGGGTGGCTTTACAGCAAATAAAGCTTGAGATTCCCCTTAATTCGTATCAAACCAAAGAAATAAAAAACATTCGCTTTTTGTTTTCAGATGCTTTGAGTGAATTGCAGAATGATGTAGAAAAGAAAAAAGCCCTTTGGAAGGCTTTGCAGGAAATGTTTTTGTAGAAGTTTACTTGGTAGATTCCGTCAGAATCTACCAAGTAAACAAAATTTTACGCTTTTTGCTCCACAGTATTCGTCAATGTTCCAATTCCTTCAATCGTAATATTGATTACGTCGCCAACAGCTAAAGTAAACTCATTTGGTGGCACAACGCCTGTTCCTGTCATCAAATATGCTCCGTGTGGGAAAGACATCTCTCTGAACAAGAATGAAATCAATTCATCATGTTTACGTTTCATGCGATTGATGGCAATACTTCCTTGAAATTGTGAAACATTATCTCTTAAAATCTCTAGTGAAATTAAAGTTTCAGGACTAATTTCTCCTTCTGTTACATACAAACAAGGCCCAATGGCAGCGGCTTTGTCATAACTTTTGGCTTGAGGTAAATACAATGGATTTTCGCCTTCAATATCTCTCGAACTCATGTCATTTCCTGCGGTATAACCTACAATTTTTCCACTTGAAGTAGCAAAAAGCGTCAATTCTGGTTCAGGAATATTCCAAGCTGAATCTTTACGAATACGGACAAAATCGTTTGTTCCTACACAACGACTGGCAGATGATTTAAAGAAAATCTCTGGGCGTTCGGCATCATATACACGAGCATAAAAATCCCCACCACCAGCATCTTTTGATTCTTCAATTCTAGCTTCACGGCTAGGCATATAAGTCACACCAGATGCCCAAATTTCTTGTTGACTAATTGGGGCAAGAATGTCATTTTTAGTCCATTCAATACTTGTAAGTGTTGCTATTTCTTTGCTTATTTGTTCGTATAAATCATCACGATTTACATAAACATCCCAATTACTTTCAGTAGATAAATAAAATTTATCAGCCGATTCTACAATAATTCCTTGTTTAGTTTTGTATATTTTCATATTAAATGTTGTTTCTGTTTTAAAAGGCTAAAGTACCAAAAGCAGATAGAAATACTAATTTTACTGAATATCTTGCCTTAAATATGTTAAAATAAGTCAACTTTGTAGTGAAGAATCAAACCACCTGATTTGCTAAAAATGTCGATTTAAACTTTAGTACATTATTGTAAGACAAATTAACAATAAAAAAATGATTCAAGACAGACGAGACTTTTTAAAGAAAAGCACTTATTCTACCTTGTTGGGATTAATCATTCCCAACGTTCCTTTTGCCCAAAAAACTCCTCAAATTTTATTAAAACCAGCTGAAGGTACTTTGCCCGACTGGAAAAATAAAGAATTGATTATTCTTTCTGATAAACCTTGGAACGTTGAAACACCCCCACATTTATTAGACGATAAAGTAACGCCAGTGGAAAAAATGTTTATTCGTAATAACGGCTTGATTCCAGAAGGCAATATCGATATTAATACTTGGACTTTGACTATCGGTGGAGAATCTGTAAAAACGACAAAAACATTCAAAATCAAAGAGTTAAAGGAGAAATTTAAACATTATACTTATCAACTTACTTTAGAATGTGGCGGAAATGGACGTTCGGGATATTTTCCACAAACGTCTGGAAACCAGTGGGAGCAAGGAGCAGTAAGTTGTGCAGAATGGACAGGCGTTCGCCTAAAAGATATTTTAGCAGATGTTGGTTTGAAAGACGATGCCGTTTATATCGGTTATTATGGCAAAGACATTCATTTGAGTAGAACACCAAATAAGTCGGTTATTTCGAGAGGAGTACCCATTAAAAAAGCCTTAGAAGATGAAACGCTCATTGCTTGGGCGGTGAATGGCAAAGACATTCCCTTGGAACATGGTTTTCCACTTCGTTTGGTGATTGGTGGTTGGCCTGCATCGGTTTCTGGAAAATGGTTAGATAAAATTGTGGTCAGAAACAAAGAACACGATGGCGAAAAAATGAGTGGTCATAGTTACAGAGTACCGATTCATCCGATTGAACCGGGAGAAAAATTAGCTGAAACACCCGAAAATTTCAAAATTATCGGAGCGATGCCAGTGAAATCTTTGATTACTTATCCTAAAACGGGAGCAGTAATTGATGCTGGCAAAACGCTTACATTGCGTGGACACGCTTGGGCAGGTGATTTGGAAGTAAAAGAAGTATCGCTTTCGATTGATTATGGCGTTACTTGGAAGAAATGTAATTTGGAGGCTCCCAAAAATCGTTTGGCTTGGCAACATTGGTCTTTAGCCTTGGATTTTTCACAAAAAGGCTATTTTGAAGTATGGGTAAAGGCAACCGATAGTAAAGGAATTACGCAACCCATGGTAATTCCACAATGGAATCCGGGCGGATATTTGAATAATGCTTGTCATAGAATTGCGGTGAAAATCGTGTAAATCAGATCAAGATGAAAATTATTAATGTATATATATTAGTCGGAACGATACTGATTACTTTTCTTGCCTTCAAGCAGTCAGAAGAAATTAAAATTAATACTCCTCATTCCGCACTCCGCACTCCAAACTTAAATGTGTCTGATTCATTGACGATTGATTCAGAAACAGGCTTAATCAACGATGCCAATTTGATGATGGTAAAGGCACAATGCACAGCTTGCCATAATACACAGTTGATTCAGCAACACCGTTTTACTCGTGAAGGCTGGAAAGATAAAATCAGGTGGATGCAGAAAAACCATAAACTATGGGATTTAGGAGAATCTGAAAAAGTAGTATTAGATTATTTAGAGAAGTATTATTCCCCAAAAATGGCTTCTCAGCAAAAGCTGAATAGACGTGAATTATTAAAAAATCTTCAATGGTACAAGTTGGAGAATCGTTGATATAAATATCACCTCCTAAAAATTGACAACTTTGCTGTATAAAGTATATTAATTGTCAAATTTAGGAGGTGATAATAGAGAACAAAAATCTTAAAGTCCTAAAGTCCTAAAGTCTTACAATCTCATTACAACCTATACCCTCTCAAAAACTCCTCAATTCCCATGCGTTTTTTGCCTTCTAATTGTAGTTCTTCAATAGCTAAATAGCCGTCGGCACATTTGAAGTACAAGTATTTTTTGCCATCACTTTTAAAGGCTTCTTCAAACTGAATACTTTCGTCGCTTAGTTTTGAGGTGCGATAGATTTTACAAACCTTTCCATTCAAAGTAGTCCAAGCGGCAGGGTAAGGCGAAAGTCCACGGATGAAATCATAAACGGACTTCACAGACTTTGTCCAATCAATTTCACAAGTTTCTTTAAAAATTTTCGGAGCGTGTTTTATCTCATCAGATTCTACTTGTGGCTCTTGAGGATAATCTCCCGCTTCGATGGCTCTCACGGTTTTTAAAACCAAATTTGCACCAATGTGCATCAAACGGACGTAAACATCGCCAACATTATCCGTTTCAGCAATTGGCTCATGTTCTTGAAAAATAATTGAACCAGTATCAATTTCATGTTTCAAGAAAAAAGTAGTTACGCCTGTTTCTTTTTCGCCATTGATAATTGCCCAGTTGATAGGAGCAGCCCCACGATATTGTGGTAAAAGCGAACCATGTAAATTGAAAGTACCCAATTTTGGCATTGTCCAAACGGCTTCAGGAAGCATTCTGAAAGCTACTACAATCTGTAAATCGGCTTCATAACTTTTTAGTTCTTCTAAAAAATCAGGATTTTTTAATTTTTCGGGCTGTAAAATTGGGATATGTGGAGCGTTCGCCAAAACGTACTCTTTCACGGCTGACATTCCCATTTTTAATCCACGACCAATCGGTTTATCTGGTGCAGTAATGACTGCTACAACATTACAGTTATTTTCAACTAAAATTCTTAAACTCTCAACGGCAAAGTCGGGAGTACCCATAAAGATTATTTTCATTAGATTAAGATCAGTTTTATCAGCGTAAAGGCTGTTTAAAATGGCTTTTTTTGTTTTTAAGTAGTATTTCTTATCAAGGAAAATCGTTGAATATAAATTATTGGTGCTTGATACTTTTAGCTTATTTCTTAGTACTTCGTGAATTCAATATAAATTTTCTAAAAAAAACACAATTTGAAATTTCTCTTTGAAATCGAAATCTGTTTTATTATCTTTGCTAGCTCAATTCAGTAAAATATGCAACGAAAGATTCAATCAAGCAGTTTTAATTAGCTTCGAAATTTCTGCAAAGGTCATAAAAAATCTTGTAGAACGGTCGAAAGCCGTTCTTTTTGTTTGTAAAGAGTTTGAGTAAATATTTTCAGAATAAGAATTTCACTTGCTGGCAGCGATGTCAGTAATTTTTTTTGTATCAACTCAAAGAAGTGATATGCAGTAATTGTAGCTAAAAAGTGATAGTAGCCTTATCTATGATTTTACCTCAATTTACTGAATCACTTTGTAAAAAATAAAACAATGGCAAAAGTACAGTATTATACTCCTGAAAAATTTGAGGAATTAAAATCTGAATTGCAATACTTAAAATTGCAGGGGCGTTCGGATATGGCAAAGCAAATTGCTGAAGCTCGTGATAAAGGAGATTTAAGTGAAAATGCGGAGTACGACGCCGCAAAAGATGCACAAGGTTTATTAGAATTGAAGATTTCTAAAATGGAAGAAATCGTTGCCAATGCTCGTGTATTGGATGAAACTAATATTGATACTTCAAAAGTTTCGATTTTATCAAAAGTAAAAATCAAGAATAAGAAAAATGGGATGGAAGTAGTTTATACTATCGTGTCGGAAGAAGAAGCTGATTTGAAAGCTGGTAAAATCTCTAATTCATCACCATTTGGAAAAGGGTTATTCGGGAAATCAGTGGGAGATACTGCTGAAATTCAAGCACCTGCTGGTAAATTAGAATTTGAAATTCTAGAAATATCTCGTTAGAAAATAGATAATCTTTTGAATTTCTATTTTTCGAGAACAGATTGTTATACAAATCTTGAATTAGCCATCGTTGATTTAATCAATGATGGCTTTTTTTTGTAGTTTTATACATTAATGAAATTTCAAGAGCTCATTATTTTAGCGTGACTTGAACAAAACGAAGAACTTTTTCATGCAATTTCTATATCCATTTTTCCTTTGGGGACTTTTAGCCGCTGCGATTCCCTTGATTATTCACCTCTTTAATTTTAGAAGAACCAAGAAAGTATATTTTACCAATGTGGCTTTTTTGAGGGCTGTTAATACAACTACTTCGTCATTTCGTAAGCTAAAGCATTTGCTAATTATGGCTGCGAGGATGGCTTTTATCATCGCTTTGGTACTGGCTTTTGCACAACCTTTTTTTCCGTCTAAAACAGGTGTTGGAATAAAAGTAGGAGGAATAAGTAGTTTATACATTGATAATTCATTGTCGATGCAGAACGAATTAGATAAAAAAACGTATCTCGATAAAGCTATTAATAAAGTAGAAGAACTTCTACTTTCATTCCCACAAGGTTCTCAATTACAATTAATTACCAATGATTTCTCTGCCGATGAACATGCTGTTGGTAATACGCAGCAAATCAAAGAACGCACTACTTCCATCAAGTTTACGCATAGTCCACGTACTTTAGAACAAGTATTAAATCGCCAGAAAAATCTAGCGTCTAAGCATAATTCACAAGGTGGAAATCAATATATATGGTTTTCAGATTTTCAAAAATCTACCGCAGGAAATTTATCAAAACTTAGTTTAGATTCAACCGATAGGCTTTTTTTAGTGCCAGTTCAATCAAAAGCAATTCAAAATGTTTTTGTGGATTCTGTTTGGTTGAATACGCCTTTTGTGCGTGAAATGCAGGTGAATCAATTGTCGGTCAAGTTATTTAACACGGGTGAAAATACCGTTGAAAATTTACCCGTAAAATTATTGATTGATGGTGTTCAGGTTTCGTCAACGATTGCTACTATTCCTGCAAAATCTTCAACGGTGGATACTTTCTCTTTTAATATTCAAGGTAAAGGCTTTAAAAAAGCAAATATTTCGTTTGATGATACGCCCATTACTTTTGATAACGATTATTTCTTTGTGTTGAATGTAGCTCCGAAAATTAAGGTTTTACATTTGTCAGGACAAAATACTGCTGGAAAATATTTGCCTGCGGTTTTTGCGAACGATAGTGTTTTTGCTTACAGGAATTATGCGGCTTCAAACGTTGATGTTGGTCTTTTTAAAACAGTTGATTTTATCATTTTAGAAGGACTACCAATTATTGAAGGTTCGATGAAATTAGCTTTAGAAGATTTTGTGAAATCGGGAGGAAGTTTGATGCTCATTCCGAATCAATCACCTGATTTAAGTAGTTACAATGGCTTTTTGAGTGCATTCAATATAAGAAATATTCAGGATAAAAAATCAATTACTGCTGAAGCAACGCCATTGGCTGAACCTGTGAAATCTTCATCATTTTTTGTAGATATTTTTGATAATTCTACACAAAAGGAAATGATACAAATGCCTAATCAGAATGCCATAATTACTTGGCAAGCTGTAGGCGAAAAATTATTGAATTTTAGAAACAATCAACCTTTTTTAACGGTTTCTATGGTTGCTAGTGGACGAGTATATCTGTTAGGCGCACCCTTGGATGTTCAATTTGGCGAATTTGCCAGAAATGCTTTGTTTGTACCCATTATGTATAAAATTGCGGCACAAAGCGTAGTACAAGAGCAAACGGCTTTCTCCTTTGAATCAAATACAATTTCAGTTGTTTTGGATGAAGTAAAAGCTGAAGTAAATGTTCGTCAACCCATTTTTACATTGAAACGCAACAAAATGGAGTTTATTCCCGTACAGCATTTAGTAGGAAATGTGTTAACGATTGAATTGCCCAAAGCGAATCAATTAAATGAAAACCAATTACTAGAATCGGGATATTATGAATTGCTTTTAGCTGGAAAAGTACAAAAAGTGTTGGCATTCAATCACGACCACAAAGAATCTATGATGGATTTTTACAGTGTGTCTGAATTGAGAAACCTTCTAGCTCAGAAGAAGAATATTCAGGTTTTTGATAGATTAGATGATGCTGATTTTGTAAGTACTTTTAAGGAGCAGAATTTTGGTGTAGCACTTTGGAAGTATTTTATCATTGCGGCTTTACTTTTCTTGGCTTTAGAAATTTTCATCATCAAAATGATGAAATAGTGAGAAAGATTTTAGATGAGGAGTAGCATTTGAATTAACAAATGTTATTTTTGCCTTTGGTAAAAGAGTAGTTTTGATTGAAATGTTTAACTAATCTTAGTTATAATTGTTTATTTCAAAGAGATTGGATAAGATACCTAGATTTCTAAAAAAATGGAATGAAGATTGCGGCTTATTCTTTGTATAGAAACAAAGTTCGGAAACTATAAAAACTCAAAAAAATCATTTGTTTAGAAATAAAAATGATAAATATGATTTTTGTTAGTTTTCTTACATTCAAATGTTCTAATACAGTTTCTCCAAAAGTATTAATTTTATAAATTAAGGGTTTAGATATAAAAAATATAAACTTTATTAGAATTATTTTATCGTCTATCATTAACCAAAACTAGTATTCGATTTTGAACTAGCACATATTAATATGTTTAATAACGCCATAACTTTAATTGTTGACGATGAGCACCTCAATCGTTTTTTGATGAGAAAGTATTTACAGACTTATGACGTTCCATTTGCTGAGGCTACTGATGGTCAAGAAGCTGTTGAGTTTCTTAGAGAAACAACACATGATAAAATCGTTGTCTTGCTAGATTTGAATATGCCTGTAATGGATGGCTATGAATTTTTAGAGTATTTAGCAAATCATTACTTAGAATTTAGAGATAAGAAAATATTAGTAGTTGTAGTTTCAGCAAGCGATTATACTATTTTTAGAAAAAATGCACCACATGCTGAAATTCTAAAGTATCTTCCCAAACCTGTAGGGAAAGAAATACTTTATGAGGTGATTTTAGAAGCAAATGAATATTTCAAAGCTACCGTTTGATTAGCTAAATTCCATTACTAATACATCCCTTTCGTTATCTTAATGGAAGGGATGTATTGTTTTAATACAAAATATTTTTAGAGTTGGTATTAGCGTTGAACTTTTGAAATATTATATTGTACTTTATTGTTGTTGTTGCTAAATTGAGAGATTCCAAATTGTTGATTATTAGATACTTTTCATTTTTTAGTTTAATAATAATAACTTGTAAAAAAGTAGTATCACAAATAGTAATAAAGAGATAATTTTATTATTTTTAGTAAGCTGTGTTAAAGTATCGGTTCCGAAAATTATTGAAACTAATTCTTTCCATAATGAGAATGAGCTTTAACCCAAAATGGTTGAATAATCTACTGAATAAACAATTGAAAATATGTCTAAGATAGTACTTATTGAAGATGATTTGCTTCTTGCAGAAAATACTAGCTTGATTCTGAGTTTACATGGCTACGAATGTTTTGTAGCTAACAGTAGTAAAGATGGCATTTTACTGATTGAAGAGATTAATCCTGATTTAGTAGTTTGTGATATAATGCTAGATTCTATGGACGGGTTTGATGTTCTTAGAGCTATTAGACAATCAAAAGGGTTTATCAATTTACCTTTTATTTTTTTGTCTGGCTTAGCTGATTTGACAGATAAAAGGAAAGGGATGAATTTAGGTGCTGATGATTTTTTGACAAAACCCTACAGTTCTAAGGATTTAATTGAAACCATACAAGCTAGAATAGAAATAAGTTCAGCAAAAAGAGTAAATGCTGAGATTGAAACAAAGAAAAATGCCATTGATGTTTTCTATAAAATTTCTACACATGAATATCTTACTCCTCTGAATGGAATTATTAATTTCGGAAAGCTCCTTGAAGAAATGATTAGCCAAAATGATATGGCAGATGCTAGTAATATCGTAAAAGCAATTCAGGTTTCAGGGCAAAGAATGTTGAGGGTAACTCGTAAGTTATTATGGCATAATCAATTAGTAAATGGAATAAGTCCTTGGGGCAATACCAATAAATCTAAATTAAATGTTGGAGACTTACAGCGTGGTATTTTTGATTTTTTGAAAAATAGCACCAATAGTCAGTTTGATTTTAATATTCAAGGAGAAGATTTTTACTTATTTGCTTTTGATAGAGAATCGCTCGAACAAATGATAACAGAATTACTACAAAATGTTATTCAGTATTCAGATCCTAAATTTGAAATTACCTCAAATAATTACTTTGAAAATGAGATGATAGTAATAAATATTAAAAATCATTATAAAGGTAATTATACAATGAGTACGAGTATGATAAAGCCTTTTTTCCAGGCACATCATTCCAAAGATATGAATGGTTCTGGTTTGGGTTTATATATTGTAAAAGAATGGGTTGAGAAACAAAAAGGAAGTTTAGAAGTAAGTACCAACCAAAATATGTTTGAGGTTACTTTAAAAATTCCAGCAAAGTTGGCTTCTTAAAAACTACAAATTGTAAGGAAGCTTGATTGTAAAAGCACTTCCTTCAAATGGCTTACTGATAAAGCTCAAATTTCCACCTAGTTTTTGCGTAAATTCTTTTGTGATTGTTAATCCAAGTCCTGTCCCTTCAATATTTTGTACATTATTTGCCCTAAAAAATGTTTCAAATAAATGTTCTTGCTCCTCCAGCGGAATCCCAATTCCATAGTCTTTTATAGTAATGCTATAAAAATCAGTATGGTATTCAACAAGTAATTCAGGGTTTTGTGCTTTTATCGAATATTTGAAGGCATTATTGATTAAATTGCTAATTACATGGCTTAGCAATGAAGGATCTGTCATGATTTCCCTGATTTTTTCAGGCAGTATTAACTTTAACTTTCTTCCATCTTTTCTGTCAACGTAATACTGTTCATTTAGGTCGTACAAAAATTTATGTAGGTCAAGTGGTTGTGGTTTTACTAATATTTTTCCGCCAGCTGTTTTCTCAATGGTCAAAATATCCTTCAACATCGTGTCTAGTCTGCTAGTTTGGAATAAAATTTTGTTAATATGTTCTTTAATTTTACTTTGTAATTCTTGATTACCAATCTTGATTGAATGTATGTCTAATATATCCACACTTGATACAATGGCTGTAATCGGTGTTCTAAATTCATGCGAAGTCAATGAAATAAACCTTGATTTTAGGTTATTAATTTCCTTTTCTTTTGCCAGTGAGAGTTCCAGTTTTCTTAAATTTTTGCGGTCTTCCTCCGCAATTTTTCGCTCGGTAATATCCAATGAAATGCCGTTATAAATAATTTTACCGTCTTTGATGGTTGGACTTGCTAAGCCTTGAAACCACTTCCTTTTACCATCTTTTGTTTCCATTTCACCTTCATAGTTCCAGTCTTTTTGATGAATAATTGCCTGATTAATTGATTCAAAAAAAGCATTTCTTTCTTTTTGATTAATTCTACCATTTTGCTGCCAATTTTTATCATTTACCTGAAAACCGAAAGTTTTCTTTCCTTTATCGCTGATGTAAGAAAAATAAGAAGAGCCGTCGGGTTCAACACAAAATTGGAAAACAATACCTGGAGAGTTTTTTGCCAAATCACTAAACATCATTTCACTTTGTTTTAGCTGTTCATTGGCTAGTTTACGCTCTGTAATGTCTGATAAAGCCATTACTAAGCCATAATTTTGGTCTTTTTTGCTGAGAATTGGATATAATCTTACAAAATACCAATTGGTAGTATTATTGGGTTGTAGAAATGAAATTTCATATTCCAGCCTTTTCCCATTTAGTACTTCTTGCATCATTTTTTGAAGAATGGGTCTTCTTTCAATTGGGAAGTAATCTAATATTGGAGTACCATTTGTAGGTACTTTACCAACATTAAAAAAGTTTTGGGAAGAAATATCATTAGCGATTTTATTGAATGATAATACTTCTAAACTTTTATTGATAAGGATATAACCAGTGTCGGTTGTTTCAAAAATAGCTTGAAGGTTTGCTTCAGATTCCGAAAGTTTTTGTTCGGCTATTCTTTTTTCAGAAACATCACTCAAAGACAAAGCCGCAGCTACAACAACATTGTTTTTGAAAATTGGATTTGCTTTTATTTCAAAGCTCTTATCGGGTACATTAGGATTGGAATTCGGAACAGAAAAGTTTGTAGCAAAACTTTTCCCAAGAAATATTCTATCATAAATTTCTTTCCAGAAAATCGAAATAGCTTCAGGTATGCTCTCCTTAAAGACAGAATCGCCAATACGATATAACTCTCCTGAATCAGCCAATAAATTTTGAATAAAAGCATTATTGGCTGTCATTAATAGATAATCCGTGTCGATACTCCAAATTATATCATCAGTACTGTTAATGAGGGCTTCATAATTATTGGTTTTTATTTCCAAGGCTTTCGTGATGTTGATAACATCGGTAACGTTTTCAACCAAGGATATAATAGAAATAACTTTCCCATTTTCGTCCATCAAAATTGAATTGTGCCAATTACAATAAATGACTTCACCTGATTTTGTAATATTTTTATTCTTGGATGTTAATCTGCTAATCGTTCCACTGAGCATTTCATCGGCGTAAACCTTTACATGCTCTAAATCACTTTCATGAATCAAATTGATTTCATTAAATGATTTTTCTACAATCTCTGATGCTTCCCAGCCGAAAATTACTTCAGCTTGTCCCGACCAGCTTTTTATGATTAAATCACTATCCCATTTTATCACCGCCAAAGGCGAATTGGTGTAATGAAAGTTAAGCTCCTCATTCAGTGCTTGTAACTGTTTTTCGTATTTTTTTTGCTTGGTTATGTTAGTTAGTGTAATTACAACACCGACTACTTCATCGGACAAGCTTTTAGAAGGAATAAATAATACTTTGTACCAATTTTGAGCGGTTTGAAAGGGGATGAAAAGTTCAGTTTCTACTTCTTCTCCAAGGATTGCTATTGCAAAATATTTTTCAATAAGAGGATGGATAGATGGATGTGAGTATTCAAAAATACTTTCGCCTTTGCGATATTCTTTATTGAGTAGTTTTTTAGCTCTTTCTTGAAATACTTTATTTGAATCAATGATTTTCTTATCCTTGTCTAATAAAATGATGGAATCTAAGGTATTATTAACATACGTTGAAAGTATTTTTTCGGAATAAATTAATTCAGACTTTTTATTAAAAAGCGATGCAGCTTGGCGAGCCAGTATCTCTAAACTCTTGATTTGTTGATGATTTAACGCTAATTTTTTTGAATGAAGAATACATAAAGAGCCTAAAATATAACCTTGTTGGTTTTTGATGGGCACACCAAGGTAAAAAAGAACATTGGGTGAACCAGTAACGAATTTATTATTTTTAAAACGCTCATCTGCTGTAGTATCTTCAACGATTAGAAAAGAATCGTTTTGAATCATGTGTTCACAGAAGGAGTCTTTTCTTGATATTTCACATAAATCTGTACCAATTTTAGCTTTGAACCACTGTCTGTTCGAATCCATCAGGCTAATTATAGCGATGGAAGCTCCACTTATCTGAATAGCGAGTGTAACAATATCTTCAAAATCTTGTTCGGCAGGAGTATCTAGTATATTCAATTCCTTCAAGGCTGCTAAACGAAGGATTTCATTTGAAGGAATTCGACTATCTTCCATTGGTTATTAGTGATTATTTTATCATTTAGAAGGCATGATAACATAGATTTTTTAACCCTAAATAAATTATTACACTACAGCTATTACGTTTTGAATAGCGTTTACAAGGTCTTTACCTCTGATTGGTTTGGTGAGGTACTCGTTAGCACCACTTTTAATGCCATTTTCATAGTCGGTATTTTCGGCATGAGCAGAAAGTAAAATGAATGGAGTATTAACTAATTTTACATCAGCACGGACATTTTTCAGAAAAACTAAACCGTTCATGCGGGGCATTCTTATATCAGAAACAATTACATCGAAGTCATGATGTTGAAGTATTTCCATTGCTTCAACGCCATCTTCCGCAGGAATGACGGTAAAATCAAATAATTCTAGAATTTCAACGTAATTGTTCCTCAAAACAACGTCGTCTTCAACAAATAGTATTTTAGTTTTCATAGTGGTATTTATGTACAATAAATAACTTTATAGTTAGTAAGAATCATATTTGGAAAAAGGTGATTTAATGTACGATTATTTTTGTATTTATCAAAGATTCAGCCTATTATTTCAGTAAGGTAACTTTAAAGTGAAGGTACTTCCTTTGCCAAATGGCTTATTTGAAGTTGTTAAAGCAGTTGACAGTTTTTGCTTTGATATAAAACCTGAAAATAAATCAAGGCAATTTAAATAAAAGGAATACTATTTGCAATGACAAAACTTATCCTGAGGAGTATTCTTTTTTATAGTTGCGAAGTACGAGTATAGTAAGTAGAAAAAAGTTGTTAAAAGGCTAAGAAATATATTTTATATTGAACTAAAACGGGCAAAAATATTACTTTTGCCCGTTTCTTTATTGATATTTCCGAATTTTATGCTTTGCTTGTGCCTTTTACTAAGGCTTTTAGAACGTCATCATTTACATTTCCGAATAGCGAAATACCTGCTGCACCATTTTTAATGGCTAATTTTATACCTTGAACAATTTCGTCATTATTATCAAAATCTGGTAAATACAAACCAGCATATAATGGAAATTTCCCATGCAATGCTTTAACGCCTTCTTCTACGGCATCGCCAATCCAACTTACATCTTCTTTATAAAATTTATGATAAATCATCGGACAAATTGCTGATAGATTCCAATTTACCCAGTCTTGTCGAACAATTCTTTTGGCTACTTCTGGTGTTGGAAAAACGGCAGCGGTAATTGGCTTTTTGAAACTTGAAGCAGTTTTAGCCAAATGATTTACCAGACGAGTAACATTATCATATCTAAACTTACGCCAAGATAAATTTTGGTCAGGGTTTTCTAAAGTTCTGATGTCGATTCCTTTTAATTCCTTGAATTTTGCTTGGCAAACATCACAGTAACAGAAATCGTACTCAGGTAATTCTTGATTTTGTTTGATGCCATACACTTGCCAAAGATTTACGGCTAAAATCACATCCGAGTAACGCACGTAGTCTAAATGAATACCATCTACATAAGGTTTACTCAATTCTGTTTTAACTGCTTTTTCTAAGTAATCACGTACTTCTGGACGAGAAGGGCAAAGCCAACGGTAATAATTTACGTAAGGAGGATTGGTTGCACAAGATTCGCCTTTTCTGTTGATTGCATACCATTCTGGATGTGCTTTCAAAAGACTTTCTTCGCCACGATTCAAAGTCCAAATCCAACGATGAGTAGTCAGTCCTTGTTTTTTAGCGATGGTAAAGTGTTTTTCGTCGTCAGCTTCAAAGAAAATTCCTGTAATACCGTGTGCCTTGTATTTTTTATAACGCTCAATTAATACTGTTTCAGTTTCTTTATGGTCTGGATTTATCCAAACCCAATTTTTTAATTGACTACTATTTTTGGCAGGAATTAAAGGATGAGCATTCAGCAAATTGGTACTTTGACCAGCTGCGAGTACACCTAAACCCATTTGTTTTAAAAAGGTACGTTTTTCCATATTATAACTTATTGTTGAAGAAGATACAATTATAAAGACTTGTTTTTACTTGTCTTGAGTAGGCTGTCCTGATTGAGTGTAATTTTGTTCAATCCTTCTTTGTCAACAATACTGATTAAAAATGTTTGACTGGTGGCTTCTAAGTCAATATTTTGAATGAATGCTTTACTTTGCTGGAGATTCGTGTCAAGTTCTAAAAGTGCCAAATCTTTAGCATAGTGCTGATTTTTTGCGAAATAGGCTTTTTGTTTGTGATAAATATCCCAAGCAATTTGCTTTACTTTTTCAATGTTTGGCAAAGGGAAATCGAAATCTTCAGCACCTACTTTTTTATCAGCAAATACCAAGTAACCCCAGTTTTCTGGCATGTGCATATCTATTTTTCCCTGATATGACCAAACCCAATTGTACTCTGGTAAAAAACCTTCACCATTTGCATTTTTCTGGCGACTGTATTTCCCCGCCTTTACATCGTGATTCCATTCTACTCTTGAGAAATTGATACGCCAATAAGATAAATCTTGAGGTTTTAAGAGATTATTGTCTAAACTTATTGAAGAAAAGGGAATGGCTATTTCTACCGTCCAATGTTTGTCTGTATCATTGGCGTTGTTTAATGTTCCTTCAATATTTACAGCCGTTTTTAGGTTTTTTATGTCCCAATTAATAAGTGCATTTCCACCATTTCTGTAAGGTTTCGGAAGGAATAAATCAAAAGTGTTATTGATAGCATTTACTTCTAATTCAAAATAGTTATGAGCGTCTCCATCTGGGTCAATAAAAACTTCAAAATCATTTTCAAGAAAAACTATCTGGTCTTTTTTGTTTTGATAAGCCCAAATATGTTTCTCTTCTAACTCGGCAGCGATGTACAAATACTTATCGTCCCATAACATTTTGGCTTTTGTGGCTTGCAGAGGTTTTGGCTTTTTGTCGCCTTCAATGTCAATAAAAAGACTTGTCCATTTTGCTTTTTGCCAAGAAGACTCAGAAAGTTTACCGTCAATTTTTAAAGGCTCATTACTTTTGAAACAATGATACTGAAGAGGTTCGAAAATGACTTGGGAAAACGAAGTGCACAGTTTTAGCCCAATTATTCCAGTAAGGAGTAATTTTTTCATGTGTATTAAAATTGGATAATGGTCGTCTTTTTAGCTAAAAACCAAATAAGTACGACGACGCTTGCGATTAATTAGTAAAACAAAGTAAGAATTAATTACTTCTGATACTAATTATAAGGAATAAAAAAGCCTTAAAATACTCAATGTGCCTATAAAATAGGCAAAAACTACTAGTAATTATGGTAACATATTGCCGATTAAAATGGAATTAATGAAGTGTTATCTCATAAGTGTTATACTTCCTTGTGTAGTGTAACTTGTCCCATCATTCAATTCTACTTCTACATTATACGCATAAATACCAACGTCGGCTGGTAAACCATTAAAAGTACCATCCCAACCATTTGATGCTGTTGAAGGAGTAATGTTTTCTTTCCAGAAAATTACTTCGCCCCATCTATCAAATACTTTCATGTTTTTAATTTGTTTTACACAGCCTGAGGCAAAAGCATAGAAAGTGTCATTTTTACCATCATTATTGGGCGAAAAAGCGTCAGGAATAAATACCAAACCACAATTTCTTACTGAAATATTAGCCACTTTTACTTTCTCGCATGGTTTGCCATCTAGGCTACTTACATAAACTGTGTATTGTCTGCTTGTGCTAGGTTTTGCCCAAGTTTCAGCACAATAAGCACAGCTTAAATCTAAAGCAGGTTGCCAAGTGTAGGAGTAATTACCAGTTGTTAAAACGATGGCTTTCAGTAACACACTATCTCCTGAAAGAATATCAAAATCCTGATTTTGGAGCGTTACATCAAAATCTATTACTTTTAGATTGGTCGTAATAACACTGTCGCATTGATTTACATTTTTAATGATTGTTGTGTATAAACCAGTAACATTATAAATTTCAGAGCCAACTTTAAAGGTCGTTCCAGCACAAATAGCGATTTCTTGACTTTTGGTAAGAAGCGGATTTACGGTAAGATTCAAAGTAACCGTACTGTCGCAAATGTCAGTTCTTTGTATATTTTCGATAAAAGTACCACTGGTTGTATATTCCCTAGTTCCTAATTTATATTTTTCTCCTTCACAAATTTTGGCATTGATGTTATTGTAAGGATGTTGATACTTGATGGTATAATCAAGTTTTAATTCACAAGAAGCATCTAAACTTGATAGAGGCAATATTTTCACAGAATACTTATCGCCTAACTTGGCTAGTACTTTGATTGAAGAAGTTGTTTCGCCATTACTCCAAGTATATTTTTCAAAACCGCTTGGGGCACTCAATACCATATAACCATTTTCATCAGGACAAGCTGCCGTTGGCTTTACTTCCGATTTTAAACATTGTGCATCAAAATAGGCATAGCCAAAATGTCTTCTTTCGGTACAGCCATGAGCAGTTACTTCTATGTTAATTTTTTTACCAAGATAACTCAGTAGGTTAATTGAACCAATAGTCCAGTTTCGGTATTCAATATTTCCACTATTGTTATAGCTTTGGATACTAAAATTTGAAGCTGTTCCAGACCGTGACAGTTGAATATTAAAGTTGCTACAATTTAATGGATTACCGTTTTCGTCTGTAATTTGAATATTGAACCTAGGTTTCTGAGCGTCAGAATGGTTATTGTCATTTTGAAGTACAACCGCAAATTTGTATTGAAACAAAGAATTGTCCTGTGTAACTATAAAAGAAGTTTTTAAACGATGATAAAACCCTCCTGAATTTGCATCATCAGTATTTCCTAGTCGAATAGCAAAATTACTTCCTGGAGCAACCATCAGAATTTTTTCGTTCGTTACTTTAGGGTCATTTCCGCTGCCAATGTTGGTGATTTGATACATATATCCAGGTTCTTCGGGGCCGTAAATGGTAGAAGTTCCTCCATTCGTTATTTTACCAGTCGTAACAGTCCAACCACTTATACTTCCTAGTTCAAAACCAATATTTGTACAGTCAGTTTGTGCAAAACTGCTGAAATTCAAAGACACGAAAAGGATACTAAACAATAAAATTTTCTGCATTTCAGTGGATTAGGGAAAATCTTTAATGAAAAAATTACCGCATAAATTTTCGGGAAATAGCAAGTAGTTATCGTTTAACTGATGACGAGATTATTCTGAGCGTAAACGGGGGAGTAGTTATTCTGTAAGACAAGGACTTAATGCAGAACGTTGCATCAAAAAAGTAGATTAACTTAGCAGGATAAAGATAAGAAATCTATTGCTTAGTTTTAAGTAGTTAAACCTAAAAAATAGCTTTTTAAATTATAATTTTTCAGTTCAGTTTATGACATACATAAATATAGAAAGTCAAAAGAAAAATACTTTCGATGCCATCGTAATTGGTTCAGGCATTAGTGGAGGTTGGGCAGCTAAAGAATTGACAGAGAAAGGCTTGAAAACTTTAGTCTTGGAAAGAGGAAGAGACGTAAAGCACATTTCGGATTATCCTACAGCCATGATGAATCCTTGGGAATTTCCACATCATGGAAAAATTCCTTTGGCTCTTCATGATGAATATAAAATTCCTAAAAGTCATTATATTTTTGGAGAAAGTACTTTACATTTTTTAGTGAAAGATGCCGAACAAGAATATGTTCAGGATGCTCCTTTTACTTGGATGCGTGGCTACCAAGTAGGAGGAAGGTCACTGCTTTGGGCAAGACAAACCCAACGTTGGAGTGATTTTGATTTTGAAGGCCCAGCCCGTGATGGTTTTGCGGTAGATTGGCCCATTCGTTACGCCGATATTACACCTTGGTATAGTTATGTAGAAAAATTTGTTGGAATTACAGGCAATAAAGACGCTTTGCCCGAATTACCAGATGGCGAATTTCTAGCTCCGCACGAAATGTCTTGTGTTGAAAAACATTTTAAACAACAAGTATCAAAAAATTACGGAAAAGGTCGTCATGTAATTATTGGCAGGGCTGCACATCTTACCGAAACCAAAGCGATTCATCAAAAACAAGGAAGAAGTAAATGTCAGCACCGCACGATGTGCGAAAGAGGTTGCCCACTTGGTGGATACTTTAGCAGTAATTCTTCTACTTTACCATGGGCTGAAAAAACGGGAAACTTTACATTACGTCCGCATTCTGTTGTACATTCAATTATTTATGATGATAAAAAAGGCAAAGCCATAGGCGTAAGGGTAATAGATGCTCTTTCTGGAGAGATGATAGAATTTTATGCAAAAATCATTTTCTTGAATGCCTCAGCTATCAATTCAAACCTGATTTTATTGAATTCTACGTCAAATCGTTTCCCTAATGGTTTAGGAAACGATAATGGTTTGTTGGGAAAGTTTATCGCTTTTCATACCTATCAAGGTAGAATTTCAGCAGAGTATGATGGATATTTAGATTCAACTACCGATGGGAGAAGACCGAATGCAAGCTACGTGCCAAGATTTAGAAATGTTTTTAAGCAAGAAACTGATTTTTTAAGAGGCTACGCAGCAGGTTTTTCAGCTTCTCGCAATCCCGTTCAACCTTATGATGAAATGGGTGAAAACTTGAAAAGTAAATTATTGAGCAATGATTTAGGCTTATGGCAAGTCGGCTCGCACATGATGGGCGAAACGATTCCGAAAGAAGAAAGTACGGTAAGTTTAGATAAAAATTTGAAAGACAAGTACGGCATTCCGCAGTTAAGAATTTCTGTAAAGTTTGATGAAAACGACCGCAAAATGATGAAAGATTTTCATGAACAATTTGCTGAAATGTACACTAAAGCTGGTTTTACCAACATTCAGTTGCATGAAACTCATCGAATGCCTGGTTCAGAAAATCATGAAATGGGTGGCGTAAGAATGGGAAAAGGCCCAAAAACTTCTTTGTTGAACAAATGGAATCAGCTTCATACGTGTAAAAATGTATTTGTAACGGATGGTGCGTGTATGACTTCCACTGCCACACAAAATCCATCACTTACTTATATGGCACTTACCGCACGGGCGGTTGATTATGCGGTAAAACAGATGAAGGCAATGAGGTTGTAAGAAGCAAGAGATTAGACGTAAGAATCAAGAAATTAAATAGATTATGAAAGTTGTGACAAGAAAGTACTTTCATTGTAAATGAGTTTCAAAAAAACATTAATTCACAACTCACTAACTCACAATTAAAGACTCATGAATCCAAACTCACGACGTACTTTTCTTAAAAATACTTTAGCTTTTGCCAGTTTGGCGATGCTTGAAACTTCTTTGGATTTCAAAAAAGCAAAACCCTTATTGTCGTTTTCAACTTTAGGTTGTCCGAATTGGTCTTTTGATACCATTCTGAAATACGCAGTTGATAATGCTTATGATGGCATTGAAATAAGAGGTATTCAAAAGCAATTGGATTTAACTAAATGTCCAGAGTTTTCTTCCTTCAATATTGCTGAAACTAAGAGAAAAGTAGCCGATAACAAGCTAAAAATTGTTGATTTGGGTTCTTCAGCAGAATTGCATCATGCAGATTTAAGTAAAAGAAAAACACAATTGGACGAAGCCAAACGCTTTATTGATTTAGCTGCAAAATTAGATTGTCCTTTTATCAGAGTATTTCCCAATGATTTGCCCAAAGACCAAGACGAAGCCCAAACGATAGATTTAATCATCAAAGGCTTGTTGGAGCTTGGCGATTACGCCAAAGGTTCGTCTGTTTCGGTATTATTGGAATCTCACGGAAAAGTAATTCAGACGGATTTACTCTTGAAAATCATGAAAGCCTCAGAACATCCCAATGTTGGAATGGTTTGGGATATTTTCAATATGTGGTCGATTACGAAAGAAAGCCCAACTTTCGTCTATCAAAAACTTCATCCATACATTCGCCATACGCATATCAAAGATGCCAATTTATTGAATGGCAAAGAAGAATACGTACTTCTGGGCAAAGGCGAAGCTCCAATTGCGGAGGCTGTGAAAGTTTTATCAAAAGGTGGCTACAAAGGTTTTTATAGTTTTGAATGGGAAAAACTTTGGCATCCCGAAATCCAAGAGCCTGAAATTGCTATTCCAGATTTTCCGATGGCCATTAAAAAGTATTTTTAAGGATGTAATTTAGGGTTTTCGATATGGTAGAGTTTTAAAGAGTGTTTATTATTGATTCTGTAAACAGGATGTTGTAGCGTATTGATGATATAACTTACGCCAATTAAACTGGCACTAATGATAGCAATGGTGGAATTTATCTTTACAGAAGGTTTACTGATTTGGTTCAAAACATCAAATGCAATAAGGAAAACACCTGCACCACCTAAAGCACTCACGCCTTTCATGCCTAGCACTTCTTTTTTTCCACCAGCATAAATCTTTTTTATATCCTTGAATTTTACTTCTTGAAGGTCAAAAATAGAATGTTGGTTTTCGTAAGGAAAGTACAAAAAGGAACTATCGGTCAATTCGATAATTTTAAGGTGTTGCTTTTTCTTCGTGGAAAATGATTTGAACGTAATATAACTTCCTTCATGAAAATGTATATTTCGGGTTTTGCCAGTCATTTGTAAAGTAAGACAGCGAAGTATCTCCTGTTTTTTTATCAGGAAGTTTCTGAGCGAAAAGATTAGTGATTTCAAAAAAAAAGCAAAAAAGTAAAAGAAATATTTTCATCGTTTGTGCAATTAATGTTTTGTTGAGAACGAGCGACGAGATTTAGTATTTTTGAAATGATTAATATTAAGATTTTTTAACATTCGGTCTTTGACAATGAAGTACTTATTGGAAAACTGTAAAAACGATATTTCATTTGTATATTTGTATTGATACCATTTTATTGGTTTTATATAAAAGTTTGAAAAAATGATTAATAGCCAAATATTATTTTGTAAAACTTAACAAAGCCAATTAAAATAATTATTTTTGGGTTCTTTTATCCAAAAAATCAGTTGAAATAAGTTTTTAACAAGAAAAAATTAAACTATGTCAAGTTTATCTTCTCAAAAAGGTGTATTGCACGGAGATGCAGTGCAAGAGCTCTTCGAAATCGCTAAAAAGCACCAGTTTGCTTTACCAGCCGTAAACGTTACGGGAACAGATACAGTAAATGGCGTTTTAGAAGCAGCAAAAGCCGTAAATTCACCAGTTATTGTTCAGTTTTCAAACGGAGGTGCTCAGTTTTACGCAGGTAAATCATTACCAAACGGAAAACAAGAAGCTTCAATTGCAGGTGCTATTTCAGGTGCTCACCACGTTCACCAATTAGCAGAAGTTTATGGTGTTCAGGTAATTTTACATACTGACCACTGTGCTAAGAAATTGTTACCTTGGTTAGACGGTTTGTTGGACGCTGGCGAGAAGTTTTATGCTTTACATGGTAAGCCATTATTCTCTTCACACATGATTGACCTTTCTGAAGAACCAATCGAAGAGAACATCGAAATCTGTAAAACATATCTTGAGAGAATGGCTAAATTAGGCATGACGCTAGAAATTGAATTAGGTGTAACAGGCGGAGAAGAAGATGGTGTTGATAACTCGGACGTTGATTCTTCAAAATTATATACTCAACCTTCTGAAGTAGCTTATGCTTATGAAGAATTGAGCAAAATTTCTCACCGTTTCACAATTGCTGCTGCTTTCGGAAACGTACATGGTGTTTATAAACCAGGTAACGTGAAATTGTCTCCAGTAATTCTTCATAATTCTCAGGAATTTGTGAAAGAAAAATTCAGTTTAACTGCTGAGAAACCAATCAACTTCGTATTCCACGGTGGTTCTGGTTCTTCTCGTGAGGAAATTCGTGAAGCACTTTCTTATGGAGCTATCAAAATGAACATTGATACAGATTTACAATGGGCATTCTGGGAAGGTATTTTAGGATACTACAAAGCGAAAGAAGGTTATTTACAAGGACAAATTGGTAACCCAGAAGGAGAAGATTCACCAAATAAGAAATATTACGATCCACGTGTTTGGTTACGTAAAGGCGAAGATACTTTTGTAAGCCGTTTAAAATTAGCTTTTGAAGATTTGAACGCAGCTAATGCAAATCAATATTTATAGTAGTTTATGAGTTTAGAGTTTATGAGTTTAAAGTTTAGGATTGAGGAGTTTAGTTTTAGTATTCATTTAGTTTAAAGCTTATGAAAAGCTATAGTAAATAATTCTATTGCATTATTGTACTTTAAACTTTTAACTCATAAACCCTAAACTCAAAAAAAGAGTTAGATTTCATTATGATGAAGTCTGACTCTTTTTTTATGGATAATTTTTAAATTTCAATATTGCTATTTAGAAAAATCTCCTTAACTTTGCACCCCAATTAAAGAGCAATTATGTGGCTGGGCAATCTGTATGAAGCAAGCAATTGTTTATCAGACCTTTAAAGTTACCGCTGGTTGTCTTTTGGATAAATTATTTAAGAATTTAACAGCAAAATAATCAAGAAATGAACGAGTTAATTAAATTCGTAGAAGCTGAAAATGCTGCACGCCGTGCAGAATTGCCCGAGTTTTCAGCAGGTGATACCATCAATGTTTCTATCAAAATCCGTGAAGGTGCTAAAGAACGTATTCAGGTATTCCAAGGAACTGTAATCCAACGTCGTAATAGCGGTGCTGGTGAAATGTTTACAGTACGTAAAATTTCAAACGGTATCGGTGTTGAGAAAATCTTCCCTTTATTATCACCAAACATCGATAAAATCGAAGTATTGCGTAGAGGTAAAGTTCGTCGTGCTAGATTATTCTATCTACGTGGCAAACAAGGTAGAGCAGCAAAAGTTAAGGAATTGGTTAAGAAAAAATAGTCATACTGATTTTTCAATAAAAAAGGTCTTTACTCATCGAGTAAAGACCTTTTTTATTGAAAAGATGTGCTTAGAAAAATATTCCAAAGCTAACAACACCTTTCAAATAACTATTGTTGATAATGGCTGAACTAAAGCTTTTTGTATTATTCAAAACATAAGGATTAAATGCTTGAGTCGTTTCTGCATATAATCCAGTGAAATCAACATAAAAATCGCTAGTTCGAAAACCAAGTCCTGCTGAATAAATTAACGTAGAACGATTGATGGCATTTGAACCTTGGTCATAATTAAATGAATATGGACTAGGTTGATAATTTACACCAGCTCTTAAACTTACCATACTCATTAGTCTATATTCAGCTCCAACTTTTAAATTGAAAACATTTTTTAAATCTCTTCGCAATTTTTGAGTATAGTAATCCAAATCATCAGCTAAATATTGGTCATTGGTTGTAGTACTCATTTTAGTACTTGTATAAGCTAAATACTCAACATCTGCCGAAACAAAACCTTTTTTAGCAAAGAAAAGAGCTATACCAATGTTTGCTTTTAATGGAGTTCTTAATTGATAGTTATCGCTAAATGGAGTAGTTGTCAATAAAGGAACATTCGTTAAATAGCGAGAACCATCTTTTTCCAGAATCCCATACCCTGAGCTTTTTAAGCGGTTAATAATTCCAACCGTTTCACTGTCCGTTCCGTTTGGTAATACGACTCCCAAGCCAGCTTTTCCTGCATTAGCACTATTTACATCTGCTTTTAGGCTTGAACTTAATGTTTCATCAACATCATACCAAGTAGGGGTTGTGATAGATGCACCAAAACGAATCATTTCATTTGGTTTGACGATTGCTCCAAAGGTTAAATTAATCCCACTACCACTTGTTGAATAAAATTTTGATTGAGTAAGTCCGTTGAAAGCAGTATTGTTAACATACTGTTCGCTGTATTGTGAACGTGTTTCATATCTAAAACTTGGAATGCCTAAAGAGAAACCAATATATGTTTTTTCATTAGGTGTGCCACCATAAGCAATAGTCCATTGGCTTGAACGTCCAGTTGATTCGAATGAATATTTTTGGTCTGAAATGAAAGATTGTTCTGTTGCCTTAAAATTTTGTGAATTATTTTGGTCAGGGCTAATTAAAAACGACCAATAGTAGAGATTTCTAGTTAAATCAAAATTTGGTGCTTGTACAACCGCATCAACAAAATCACTTACGCCTAAGTTATAGTCACTGGCTTCTCTACTTACTTGTTGGGCAAAAGCATCGGCTATTGAACTTGTATTATTTCTATCACCAAACTTGATATTATTGTAAAATGTATTTTGGCGAGAATAGTTAATTGACCAAGAACCTCTCCAACCTTCTTTGTACTGAGGCTGACTTCCACCAAATACAACACCGATATTAGCAATGTTGAAATTACTTTCACTTGATTTTGTATTGGTGCTGATATAATTGGAATTATTTGAAGTATTTTGAAAAGCAGGAGTGAAGTTAAATTCAGAACGAGTATAAAAGCCTAAACCTGCTGGGTTTCCTGAGGCAGAGCCAATGTCTGCTCCTAAGGCAGCATGATTTCCTCCTAATGCCTGAAAACGTGCCGAACCAGTAGGAGCGGTTTGTCCGAATAATTTTGCTAAAGCGTCGAAATTATTGTCTTGTGCATTTGCCGATAAAATTGTAAAAATCGATAATGCAGAAATTAGACGAATAGGGATTTTCATATCTAATAATTTTTAAGATGTTATTGCTTTATTGGATAAACAATTCAATCGAAATTAAGTAAACTAATCAGTAAGATAAATATAAGACAGCCATAATTACAAATGCCCTCATTTCTTTTGAAGAATATTTTCATGAAAACGTTAAAAAGCCCCACAAAGTACATCTCTGTGAGGCTTATTGTGAATCATGAATGCTGAAATGATTTATTAACGTGGACCACGAGATCCGCCAGAACTTGATCCTCCACTGCTACTTCCACCACTAGAGCCACCACTTGAAGAACCTCCCCAAGATGAAGTGTTTGTAGTTGTTCTGCTAGCATTGTTCGATGAAGAGTTATTATTAGACCAGTTCCAAGAACTATTGTTAGTACTACGATTAGTTGATGTATTACTTCCAGACGAACTTGATGAATTGTAATTCGTAGCTCTTTGTGGTCGTGAATAATATCCATCATTGTTATTACTTGAATAACTTGAATTTGTTCTTGCACCTCTTTGGCTACCAGAAGCACTATTGTTGTTATTAAAGTTGCCATTGTAAGACGACTGAGAGTAAGACTCACGAGTACGTTTTACAGGAGCTGTATAACCACCATTTGAATATCCGCTGTTAGCACCTGTAACCACTGAGCCATAACCATAATTATTATACACGTAAGTATTTCCGTAGCCTCTGCCACCATAATAATTATATCCCCAAGGATCATAATAGCCACTGTAGCCGAATGGACTGTAAGCGAAAGAGTTATATCCCCAAGGACTGTAGCCAAAGCTAGAGTACAAACCATATCCCCAACGGTTACCTCCGAATGCCCAAGAATCGTAGGCATAAGGTGACGAATACGGGCTATAACCATAACCAAATGGACTCCAAGCACTATATCCATAGCCTAAACCAAATGTTATGCCTGGGTTGTTATACCAATTGTTTACACCATAATTATTGTAATTGTTGTAATTACTGTAAGGTGTTTGATTTTGGTAATAACTACGAGAGTTCATCCAATTTTGAGAATAATACTCATCAGTACTTTGGGTGTTATTGTTATTATTTCTGTATTCAGGATTACGATTTGCATATTCTTCTTCAGTTTCAGAATAATACAAACTTTCTTTGCTTAATAATGAAGCAGGGCGAGCTTCACTAGCAGAAGCGTAGAGATCATCATAGACCCCTGAAGAAGACGAATTTGCGACTTGTTTTGAGGAGCTACATCCCCAAACGACACTTGACAACACTAAGGCTGAGAAGAGTTTGATGGATTTTAGAATGTTCATGTCTTTTATCGTTTAAGATTCTTGTTAATGATTTAGGTAGATGATTTTAGTACTAAACACTGGAAAACCAGACGAGAAACTAAAAACAAGAAACAATCAGCTTAATTTTTGTGTCAAACTTACAACAAAAACTTATCTTTGCAACAAGTTAGCTACGTCATTAACAAAATTATTTCTTGGAAAGTTTCAATATAAAATATTGATAATGAGATTGTATTTGGCAAAATTAGCCATTTTATACATGACAATTAACGAAATAATTACCCCTATTCAAGAACGTAAATAATGGCGAATAATTATTTATTTTTTCAATTACCAATTTATACGAAATGAGCAAAAGCCTACCAAAACGTAGCGAAAATTATTCTGAGTGGTATAACGAACTCGTGAAAAGGGCTGATTTAGCCGAAAATTCTGCTGTGCGTGGTTGCATGGTAATAAAACCTTATGGCTATTCAATCTGGGAGAAAATGCAACGTGCTTTAGACGATATGTTTAAAGAAACTGGACATACCAATGCGTACTTCCCTTTGTTTGTCCCAAAAAGTTTGTTTGAGGCAGAAGAAAAAAATGCTGAAGGATTCGCCAAAGAATGTGCCGTTGTAACTCACTATCGTTTAAAAAATAATCCAGATAAGCCTGGGAAATTAATGGTTGATCCTGAAGCTAAACTTGAGGAGGAACTAATCGTTCGTCCTACCAGTGAAGCAATTATCTGGAGTACTTATAAAAACTGGATTCAGTCTTATCGTGATTTACCTTTGTTAATCAATCAATGGGCAAACGTTGTTCGTTGGGAAATGCGTACTCGTCTTTTCCTTCGTACCGCAGAATTCCTTTGGCAGGAAGGCCACACAGCACACGCTACTCGTGAAGAAGCAATTGCAGAAACCGAGCAAATGTTACATGTGTACGCTACTTTTGCAGAAGAATTTATGGCAGTGCCAGTAATTCGTGGAAAGAAAACAGCTAATGAACGTTTTGCAGGTGCAGAAGATACCTATTGTATCGAGGCAATGATGCAAGATGGTAAAGCATTACAAGCAGGAACTTCACACTTTTTAGGACAAAATTTTGCAAAAGCATTTGATGTGAAATTTGTATCTAAAGAAAACAAACAAGATTATGTTTGGGGTACTTCTTGGGGCGTTTCTACTCGTTTAATGGGAGCATTAATTATGGCTCATTCAGATGATGAAGGGTTAATACTTCCGCCAAAATTAGCACCTATTCAAGTAGTAATTGTGCCAATTTTTAAAGGGGAAGAACAATTGAATTTAATTTCTGAAACAGTTTTACCAATTGTAGCTGAATTAAAGAAAAAAGGAATCTCTGTTAAATTTGATCATTCTGATAAACAATCTCCAGGTTTTAAATTTGCTGAATATGAATTGAAAGGTGTACCTATAAGATTAGCGATTGGTGCAAGAGATTTGGCAAATGGTACTGTAGAGGTAGCTCGTAGAGATACTAAAGAGAAAAAAACTTATGCAATCAGCGAAATCGTTGAAACTGTAAGTAATCTTCTTGAAGATATTCAAACAAATATTTATCAAAGAGCTTTAAACTTTAGATTTGAGAATACTCATCAAGTAGATACTTGGGATGAGTTTACAAAGATTTTAGAAGAGAATCCTGGCTTTATTGCGGCACACTGGGATGGAACTCCTGAAACAGAAGAGAAAATCAAAGAGCTAACGAAAGCTACTATTCGTTGTATCCCTTTAGAGGCTGTTGAAGAAGAAGGTAAATGTATCTTGACGGGTAACCCTTCGTCGAAGAGAGTAATCTTTGCAAAGTCTTATTAAGATAATTTTCGCTTGAAAATAATTAGCCCTTAGCTTTAAACAAAGCTAAGGGCTTTTTTCTTAGACGGATTGTTTTTGTCTTGTATCGTAGAATTTTAATGACTTATTTGATGTAAAGCTTGGTTAGATTTAAGGTGTTTTTTACGTTTTTCTTGATTCATAGAAAGTCTCTGATGTGAGATGGTTCTAAGGATTCCCACTTTAATTTTAACTTTCAATGCAATCGTTTCTGATTTGAAAGTATTTTTTCCTTTCAAGAGTTCTTCAGTTATTTTAATCGCTAGGATTTCAACTGATTCAATATCTAAAGTGGTTATAGTGCTTAACATCGACGTAAAAATCTTTATATGATAAGATGTAACTTATAGATGATACTTTAAGCAAAGTATAATTGAACGGTATATTTATTTGGGTATGTTAGTAATATATTTTTTATTTACCTAAGTAGCTCAATTGAGGCATTGGGAAAATTGACATTTGATATACGCCTATGCAAATATTGGAGTAATAGGCATCAAAACATCAACTGAAGAAGTATGTTTTAGTAGTATTTTAGAAAACAGAACCAATTATCCATTTTTTGGAACAAATTTGACGCTTTTTTTGGAAAAATGGAGAATATTGGAAATACATTCAAAATATAATTGCTTCTCTAAAAAGAGTGTAAGATTTACATAGAGTACTGATAAACCTAAGTTAATGCTTTAAATCTTCTAAAAATTCGATGGGAGTCTTTCCAGTGTGTAATCTAAATACTCTGTAAAAATTACTTTTTGTAGAGAAACCAGCTTCATGATACAATTGGTCTATTGTATATTTTTTTAAAATACCGTCTTTCAATAATTGAATGGCATAGTTAATCCGCCACTCATTTTTATAATCAGAAAACTTCTTGGAAAGATGATAATTGAAGTAATAACTAAGATGATGAATAGGAATATTTAAGGATTCTGAAAGCTCAATAATAGTAAAGTTATCATTAAGATAGGGTTTGTCGTGCAAAAAGTAATTCTCAATGATTGAGTTTATTTCCGCTAGTTTAGCATCGTCTAACTTAAAATTTGGTTTATTACTTTTTTCGGTTTTTACTTCAGTCAGTTTCTCTTCAATAAAAAGTTCCTCTCCTTCATCAGAAATTCCATATAAAACTCTTGGAAAAAAGAAGATAGAAATGTTTAATATGAAATATACAAAAATGGCATAATCCATCAAATCATTAAAAAAAAGTCCAATATTTTCAGATAGCTTATAATTATTACTGAATAATATCGTAAGTGTAGTTAAAGTAATTGTAAGTAGAACACTCAGAATTGAAAAAATCCATAACCATTTGATGGTAGATGTGAATATTATTTTCTGAAAAGAATGACTTTTAAGATGCCTGTAGAGTAAATATAATTGTGCAACACTTAAAGTTAAATTTAGGAAGGGTCTTAAGACAAAGTAAAATTTAAAGTTAAAAAAGTAGGTAGGAGTATAAATGAAAATATTATTTATATCTTCTAAAATCAATTTTGCAATTTGATGTTTGTGCTCATTTGATGAAAATAACTGTGGAATAATGTCAATAAAACATAATAATCCGGGCAAGACAATAAGTAAATCCCATTTATTGAAGCGTATTTTTTTCAGAAGCATGAATTTTACATACCAGTAAGCAAAAGGACGAGTCAGTAATGATATTGGAAGAATTATGCCATAGAAAAATGAAATCAAAAATTCATTTTTATTTTTTAAAGCACTAAGGTAATACAAAGCAAAAATACCCATCGTAAGAAAATGAAGGGATAAAAATATGTTAGCTTTATTTTTACTCTTTAAATATGGGAAGCTAAAAATAGCCACAATTATGCCTATGATGTACACAATCCTGACAATTTCATTTTTTAAATATTCCATGTAATACATTAGTTATTCTCTGATTCTATTTACAGCAATTGAGAGAAATAGGTCTAAACATATTGATATATTTTAATATTAACTAATAAAATTTCAATATCAGTAAATGCTCTTTTAGCGAAACAACTGTTAAACACTTCTAGGTGAAGTGTTTAATTTCTGTTTTGTAAGTTTAATATTAAGGCTTAATGAAGTGTGTATTAGGAGTTAATCTCTTCCAAAAATTCAATTGGTGTTTTACCGGTGTGTAGTCGGAATACTCTGTAGAAATTACTTTTTGTGGAAAATCCAGCTTCTTGATAAAGCTGTTCGATAGTGTATTTTTTTAAAATACCTTCTTTTAATAATTGAATGGCATAATTTACTCGCCATTCATTTTTATAATCAGAGAATTTCTTTGAAAGATAATAATTAAAAAAATAACTAAGGTGATGAATTGGAATATTTAGTGATTCAGAGAGTTTATTAATACTGAAGCTATCATCTAAATAAGGTTTTTCCTGAACAAAGTAATTTTGAATCATTACTTCTATTTCAGATAACCTAGTTTCCTCTATTTTGAATGAGGCTTTTACATAGTCATCAGATTTGTTATGGGCTACTATTATTTCAGGATAGTTATTTAACCTTTCTTGCTCTGATTCGTTGTACAAACCATAAAGTATTTTGGGAAATAGGAATACTGAAATGTTTAAACTCAAGAATAAGAAATTAGTCGCATTCGCTAAGATAACAGCATTATCATAGCTGATTTTTATCTGATGATTTAGACTGTTGATTGAAATAGATAGCAATGATAATGCCAACGTAATCATAAAACCAATTATGGAAAAAGTCCATAACCAGCGATAAGTAGTCGGGAAATTAACTTTATGATTTGGGTTATCTCTAAAATGTTTATAGAGCATAATCACTTCTGCTATAGAAACAGTCAAACTGAAAATTGGTCTGAAATTAAAGTGAAATTGAGGTGTCCCGAAATATGTTACTGGATATCTAAATATATTATTTTGGTCTTCAATGATTAAATGAGCAATTTTTAGTTTATAATCAAAAGAAGTAAGTGAGTAAGGTGTAATATCTATCACATATAATAATGAAGGAAGAATAAGTAGATAATCCCAGTGCTTGAATTCAATCTTTTTGGTAATCATCGACCGCACATACCAGTAAGAAAGCGGACGAAACAGATATATTAAAGGAGCAGTTGTAGCATATAGTGAGGCAACAATATTAGGATTACCGTTATTAATTAAGTTATAATGAAGTAACGCATAAATTGCAGAAACCAAAAAATAAGATGATAGGAATATATTAGACTTATTTTTACTTTTTAAATACGGAAAAGTTATCAGCGCAATGACAATGCCAATAGCTGAAAGATTTTTACATATTTCATTGATAAAATAGTCGAGGTAATACATGAAAAAGGATAGAGATAGTCAGCAAAAGTGAACATGTGTTAATATATTCGCTTGTAAGAATAAAAATGTTTTAACGTTAAAAGTTAAATGCTAAATTATTGTAATTGGTTCTATATAACAAGGAATACTTTTAATTTCGGCTTTCCTTTAACATATATTGAGTATATATTACTACTCAGTGTTATTAAAAAGCTTTCTACATACGCTAATAGTAAATTGCAGAAAGCTTTTTTTGTTTATTTTTTGATTTCATTTTTGTAAACGACACCGTCTTTCATTACAAATTTTACTTTTTCTAAACTTGTAATATTCTCTAGTGGATTGCCCTCAACAGCTATGATGTCAGCAAATTTACCATTGGTAATTGACCCGATTTTATCTTTCCAATCCAATAAATCTGCAGCATTAATAGTAGCTGCTTGAATAGCTTGAATAGGACTTAGTCCGAATTTTACCATATAAAAAAACTGTTTGGCATTCCAACCATGTGGATACACACCTGCATCCGAGCCGAAAGCTATTTTTACGCCAGCTTTAGCGGCTTTTTCAAAATTTTCTCTTTGTAGCCTTCCTACCAATCTTTCTTTTTCAATGATTTTTTGTGGATAACCCAATTTCCCATATTCACTCAAAATATAATCATCATTATAAATATCAGCAACTAAGTAAGTGCCGTACTTTTTCATGAGTTGTATGCCTTCTTCATCAACAAAACTTCCATGTTCTATTGAAGCAACACCTGCTTTTACAGCCATTTTTATGGCTTCTGCACCATGAGCATGAGCACAAGTTTTTCGTCCCCAAACTTTGGCTTCTTCTACAATGGTATTCATTTCTTCCTGAGTGTATTGTGGCGCACCGACGCTTTCTTCTTCTGATAAAACCCCAGCACTTGCTCCAAATTTAATGACATCTGCTCCGTACTTTACGTTGTAACGGACTTGTTTTCGGAGTTCATCCACACCATCGGCAACGCCAGACATTTGTTTAGGAAATTGGGATGATAAAAAAGGTGAAAATCCATTCAAGTCTCCATGACTACCAGTAGAACCAATAAACAAAGTAGCGACTTTTAATCTTGGCCCAACAATTTCACCATTATTAATCGCATTTCTTAAAGCAACGTCCACAAAAGCCGCAGCACCGACATCTCTACAAGCGGTAAAACCAGCTTCTAAAGTTCTTTTCGTAAAAATATGAGCGGTAACGGCATAATCCATTGGCGTTTTTCTGAAAATATCGGCATAATAATCACCACTTGGCTGACTTGTGATATGGGTATGACAATCTATCAAACCTGGTAAAACTGTTGCATTACTCAAATTAATAATTTCTGCATTTTTAGGAATGCTGATGTTTGAACCAATTCCAACGATGGTATTGCTATCAATCAAAATGATTTGATTTTTAAGTATTTCTCCTGAAATCACGTCAATCAATTTGCCAGCTTTGATGGCTTTGATTTTGCTTTGGGAAAATGTAACATTGATAAGTCCCAGAAAGAGAGCAAAGAATAGTTTTAGTTTCATGATGAATGCTGATTGATTAAATACTGGAAAGATAATTTATATTTTTTGAATTCCTATTCTGATAAAATTCACAGAAGAGAAATATTATCTTCAAGGCTTTGTATTTTGAAACAAGTATGACGCTACAATTTATTTATCTTTGAAGGCTTAAATCCTTAAAATATTTCAATAAAAATATATGAACATCAATTGTAGTGGTCAACTTATTGATTTGTCTGTACCTAAAATCATGGGTATTTTAAATATTACTCCCGATTCATTTTATGCGAATAGTCGTTATGATGATTTGTCGAAAGTATTGATTCAGGTTGAAAAAATGCTTTCAGCAGGAGCTACTTTTTTAGATATTGGTGGCCATTCGACCAGACCAGGTGCTAGACCAGTTGGTGCTGAAGAAGAATTATCAAGAGTAATTCCTGTAGTTGAAAGTATTTTAAAACGTTTTCCAGAAGCGTTAATTTCTATTGATACTTTTCGTTCGGAAATAGCTTCAAAATGTGTTGAAGCTGGTGCCGTTATGGTGAATGATGTTTCAGGCGGATTATTGGATGATAAAATGTTTGAAACTGTAGCCAGTTTAAATATACCTTATGTATTGATGCACAGCAGAGGCACTCCTGAAACCATGCAACAAATGACGGATTATGACGATTTAGTAGTTGATGTTCTGGACGATTTACAACAGAAAGTATCGCAATTACGCCAATTCGGTCAAAAAGATATTATTATTGATTTAGGTTTTGGATTTGCTAAAACAGCCGACCAAAATTATATATTATTAAATCATTTAAAAGATTTTGAAGTAATGAACTGCCCGATGTTGGTAGGAGTATCCAGAAAATCAATGATTTGGAGAAAGCTTAACATCACAGCCAACGAAGCACTTAATGCTACTACTGTTTTGAATACGATTGCTTTAATGAAAGGTGCAAATATTTTACGTGTTCATGATGTTGCGGAAGCGATTGAAGCGGTAAAATTAGTGGATTTGTTGACGATAGGGGAGAAGTAGAAGTAAATTAGCTTGAGTGAAAAATTGTCACTCAAGCTAATTTGAATATTAAGCGGTTACTAGCAATTGTGCTAATAAATAGTCTGCAATCAAAACAGCAATACAACTATTTGTAACGGCAGCTGTACTTGCTTGACCAACTTCTAAAGCACCACCGCCAGTGAAGTAACCTTTGAAAGCGGAAATAGAGACTATCAAAAAGGCAAAAACAACAGATTTGATTAAAGCAAAAGGAACATTGGATGCATTAAATTCAAACTGAATACCTTGAATATATTCTTGTGGAGAAATTGCCCCTGTTAACCAACCCGCTAAATAACCGCCATAAATAGAAAGAAATGCGGCTAAAGTAACTAACATCGGGAAAACTATGATTGAAGCAATTACTTTTGGGAGTACCAAATAAGAAGTAGAGTTAATTCCCATTACTTCTAATGCGTCAATTTGTTCTGTTATCCTCATTGTTCCTAGTTCACCAGCGATATTTGAACCTACTTTTCCTGCTAAAACAATTCCTGTAATGGTTGGAGCGAATTCAAGAATGGTTGAGTCTCGAACAATTAAACTAATGATATAATGTGGAACAAATGGGTTATCTAAATTAGCCGCAGTTTGTACACAAGTAACTGCACCTAAAAAGAAAGAAACAATTGAAACAATTAATAATGAGCCAATCCCAATTTGTACGGCTTCATCAATAGTTAATCTTGTATATACTTTGAATTTTTCTCTATTTGTGAAGAGTTTTCCTAAGAAAATAAAATATTTACCTATTATAGACATTCTTTGTTGAGGTTTTTCACGATTGAAATTACTTAGCTAAGAAAAATGTTTAAACCTTTTTACGATTAAATCATTTTTAAATTTAGACATAATATAACAAAGATAATGAACAAAACGATAGTAGTAACAGGTGGTACAAAAGGTATTGGCAGAGCCATCGTCAATAAGTTTGCCAATGAAGGCTTCAAAGTGATTACTTGTGCAAGAACCAACGATGAACAGTTTCCTGAAAATGTACTTTTTTTCAAAGCTGATTTATCTAAAAAAACAGAAGTATTAGCTTTTGCTGATTTTGTAAAAGCTTCCGTTTCGCAAGTGGATATACTGGTTAATAATACTGGTTTCTTTTTACCTGGACAAATTCATAACGAAGCTGAGGGTACTTTGGAAGCCATGATTGAAACCAATTTATACAGTGCTTATCATCTTACAAGGGCTTTAGTTCAAGATATGATTGATAAAAAAGCAGGTTATATTTTCAATATTTGTTCAGTAGCAAGTATTGTAGCTTATACAAATGGTGGTTCGTATTGTATCTCTAAATTTGCGATGTTGGGAATGAGCAAAGTATTAAGAGAAGAATTAAAACCTCATGGTGTGCGTGTTACAAGTATCCTTCCGGGGGCAACTTTTACCAACTCTTGGGCTGGTGTAGAATTACCCACAGAAAGATTTATCGCCTCTGATGATATTGCAGATGTAATTTGGGCAGCCAATGCTTTGCCAGTGACTACTGTTTTAGAAGAAATTGTAATGCGTCCGCAATTGGGGGATTTATAATTAATTTATGGTGCTGGAGTCATTTTTACTGTAGCATCAACATCTGAAATGCCTAATTGTGGAAAAGAAGCTTTGCTGTTGAAATCGAAATTTTTATCAGTAAGTTGAACCACAGTTAGGCTTCCAGCACTTAGTCCTGCTACATTTATACCTGTAATTTCAATTGTTGCTTCATTATTTGTGAATTTCCAAGTACCATTGCTTGAGGTATTTCCATTGTTATCAATCGCAGTAACTGTTCCATTCGTTTTAAAGCTTAGTCTTACTTTCGATAAATCATAACCGTTACTTGCTTGATCTCTTGAATAAACAACAACCAATCCCCCAGAGGCCGAAGCTGATTGTACTTGCCAAACTGTACTTGTAAGATTTTCTGTTTTAGTTTTGAGCGTAACTGTAGCTTTGTCGTCTTTACAACTAAAGATTAAAAATATAAGTAAAAAAGATAATACAGTAAATTTTAAATGTGTCATTTGAAAATTGGTTTAATAAATAAATTGATAACCTACTAACGTAGGTTTACCTGAAAAGATTTTATTTTCAACATAATCATCTCAAACAAAAAAAGCACTCCCGAAGAAGTGCTTTTTTTGTTGCTTTCATATTGACTAAAAGAACTTAGCTCTGTTATCAACCACTTTCGCATTTTCTTTGATTGCTTCGTTGATATAGAATGATGTTCTTTGTCCTGCCATCATTTTTGCTGTGTTTTTATAAAGTGTTAAATCCGCTATTGCTGGTGCTGGAGTAGATTTAGTTGTTTCCATAATGAAAACACCACCTTCGCCTTTGAAAGGCTTAGAACGTTTTCCTACTTTCAAACCGAATGCTTTACCAATTGCTGTTGGATCTGCACCTGCACTAGTTAATACACCTTGTGCTAAAGTAATATCAGTTGCCGTTTCTACTAAAGCTCCTGCTCCGTATTTCTGAGCGATTTGCTCTAAAGTACCTGAAATGCCCGCTAATTTTTTCTCAATTTGTTCTGCTTTCAAATCTCCTTTAACTCTTGCTGTTAATTCTTCTCTGAAATCATCTACTTTCACTTTTTCTTTATCAGTACTTCCTGTTACTAAAGCAACAATGTATTGGTTATCATTTTGGAAGACATCTGAAACCGAACCTACTTTAGTATCATCATTAAATGCCCAACGAACAATGTCACGTGCATTTTGTAAGTTATTGAAACTTGACGCTCCTTCTGGAATTCTATCTCCACGAAGCATCAACAATGTTTTGTCTTTTTTCAAACTTGCTTCAAAAGCTTCTTTCGTAGTATTTTCTGCTGCAAAAGCATCTGCTTTACGCAATACTTCATCCATTGTAGATTGACTTGGTGCAATCGTGCGGTTGATAGCGGCTAATTTATAACGAGTGTTTGTCTTAGCTTCTGTTACTTTTACGATGTGGTAACCAAAATCAGTTTCAACAATACTTGGCAATAAACCTGTTCCAGAGAAAGCGAAAACAGCGTTTTCAAATGGTTTTACCATTCCACCATTGTTTTTGAAGTAACCTAAATCTCCTCCTTGTTGTGCAGTTCCATCAGTACCAAATTGTTGAGCCATTGCTTCAAAGCTTGCTCCACCTTTAATTTGTGCTAAAATACCTTCTGCACGCTTACGAGCTGTTGCTTTTACTGAATCAGAAGCATCTTTTGGAGCATTGATTAAGATATGACTAGCACGAACTGTGAATAAAGAATCTTTTTGGATACCGCCGTATTTATAGATTGAGTAAGTCAAACCATTTTTGAATGGGCCATAAATACCTCCTGGAGTCATGTTTCCTAACTGTCCTTTTACAGCTTCAGGAATTTCTGCTAATGTTGAATAATAAGGAGTTTTAACATCCGAATTCATCATCGCAAATGCCGAATCATTTTTAGCAATCGCTAATTCTTTCGCCAAACGCTTTAAATCGTTGTAGAAAGATGCAGTATCTAATTTAGAAGGAATAACTGGGAACGTTACGTACTGAATAGAACGTGTAGTTTGTCCTTGGAATAAATCTTTGTGCGATGATAAATATTCTTCTAACTGAGCATCTGTTACTTTAATCGTAGAGTCTGCTACCGAATAGAATGGTACGTACAAATAACGTGCATCTACTTTTGACGTTTGTGCAACATAGTCTTTTTGAGCTTCAACATTTGTTGTATATGTTGACATCTTCAAAAGGTTTTCATACTTTAATCTCAAACGGTCTTGGCTCAATGATTTCTCAAAATTAACCCAAGCTTGTTGTTGTGCTGCAGGAAGTGTTTTGAAGTTTTTCAAAAACTGAATTACATAATTCTTATCGAACTGTCCTGTTTGTGGATTTGTAAATTGCTGACGAACTGAAGGGTGAATATTTGTTCCTTGAACCATATCAACCAATTCAGCAGGAGAAACTGTAAGTCCTAATGTTTCGTATTCTTTGCCATAAGCTAAATCCAAGATGTATTGATTCCAAACTTGGTCACGAATCATCGATACTTCTTGTTCTCCAGGGCTACGACCAGACTGTTGTTGGTATTGTTGCGTAATTTCGTCAACTTTATTTTGAAAATCTTGGTATTTAATCGTTTCTCCTCCGATTTCACCAACTGCGTCTTTTGCACCGCCGAAGAAACTTGAACGACCTTGAAAAATGTCTCCTCCGATAAGAAAGAGAATTAAACTGATGGCGATTGCCGCCGCCGCAATCCCCGACTTTTCTCTGATTTTGGTAATTAATGCCATTTTTAAATATTAAGTTATTGTTTTTCGCTATCTATCAGCTCCAAAGCATCAAAGACAAGGTTTTTGATAAAGAAATTACAATGTGATACTAATCTTCTGATAGATTCTAGGGAACCCAAAAGAAACGCAAAATAATTACTTTATTGGCTAATATCAAAATGTGAATGATGATGTACTTTGTGCATTTATGCTTAATCGACTGAGTGTTAGCTAAATATTGGACTATAATCTTTGTATTTTTTAATTTGAAGAGATACTTTTTTGTATGGTAAGTAATTGATTATCATTTGTTTTGTTGTTTCTAAGGTAGTAGCTTCCTGTAAAGAATTGAGCTTCAATATTCCATTAAAGTTTATAATACTTTTAATAATTTTTGTTCAAATTTTGTTACTTATTTGTCAAGCTTTAGTCTATTGTTGTAGTATCTTCAAATTTCAACTTTGCAAGCAGTCCTTTATTTTTCATTTTTGCATGAAAAAAATTGATTATATATTACTCTCTAGGCATTTTCGTGGAGAAACTAGTGAGCCTGAAAATCAACAGATTTGTTGTTGGAAAGAGAGTTGTTCCATTAATAGAAGAACTTACGAAAGACTATCCAGACTTTGTTCAGAAGAAAGAAAGGTTGATGAAAACCAAGATAATTTGGAGGAAGTAGAGCGTTGGAGTTCAATCCTTTCTAAAATATTAGCTGAGAACTAAGGATATAATATTAAGCTCCCTTTTCCAAGTAGCTCTCTTTCTTTTATGAGTAGTAATATTTCTTTTCCAAGTAGCTCTATTTCCTTTTTGAGTAGTAACATTTCTTTTCCAAGCAGCTCTATATCCTTTTTGAGTAATAACATTTCTTTTCCAAGTAGCTCTATTTCTTTTCAGTGTAATAATATTTCTTTCCTAAGTAGCCCCATTTCTTTTTTACTTAGCCCTTAATCTTTTATTTCTTAATCACATTGAATGTTATCCTACTCAATTGTTTGTATTCTTGGCTAGTGCTTCCAAAGATGGATTTTACATATTTTTTTACATGAAGACTTAGTGAACACAAGCCTGTTTCTGCTCCATACAAAATTCTATCTCTTGTCAGTCGAGCGTTACTTATAGCTACAAAACAGGATGAAACCTGTTCATTCGCTGCCATTTGATTGGTCAACAATTCCTGAATAGTATTTACTTGTAGCGCTACTTCATTGGGGGCATAACTTGTCTCGCTGGATAGGATACTCAGCAAGGCACGAAGATGTTCTACTTGATTAGTGTAGGAGAGTTGGATAGACGAAACTGTTTTTGTCTTTGGATTTTGAGCATCCTCTTCAATGTCTTTATTTTTCCTTTCACTTGCTTTTTTACCTTGTAATTTTCTGTTGAATCCTTTCAAATCTTTCTTCGTTTCGGTAGGAGCATCTGAGTTCTCAAAAGCATTTACGAGTCTCGTAGCTAAAGTTTTATTGTTTTTGAAGAGTTCAAATCGTGCATTAATCGCAACATTATAAGCAGTATTGTATTTGATGACTTCATTGAGAGCAGTTTGTGCTTGAGCAAGCGTTACCTCTAAAGCCGGAATTTGAATTGCGGTTTTGCTAGGCTGGTATTGGCTACCAAAAGCTTTACAAACATTGATGAGGTCAAAAAAATTACGGACATTAATAGCATGTCCCGTTTCGGTAGTAGTTGACATGGTCTTTTTGTTGTTTTAAAGGGAGTGCTGACTAAGTTTTTAGCTTTTTAAAATTAAGATATTTTAGTCATTTTTCAATCACTAATAGCATGAATCAAAAAAGGCTTAAACAAAACATTATAAGTATTTTGTTTAAGCCTCTTAATTTTGAGTAAAATACTGACTAAGCCGTTACCGAAATAACTTCTTCTAAAGCTTGCAAGAAAGTATCACATTCTTTTTGTGTAATGGCAAGACTTGGTAACAAACGCAAAGTATGTTTGCCAGCATAACCACAGAAAATATGATGTTCAAAAAGTAAAGAATCTCTGATTTTATCTACGGGTTGTTCAAACTCGATACCAATCATCAATCCACGTCCACGTAATTCTTTGATGCCTTCTAATTTGCTTAGTTTTTCAAATAAATACTCGCCCATTTTAGCGGCATTTTCTATCAAAGCTTCTTCTTTCATTACATCCAACACCGCCACAGCCGCCGCACAAGCTAAGTGATTTCCACCGAAAGTTGTGCCTAACATTCCATGTTTTGCTTTGAATTTGGGTGCAATAAATACGCCACCAATCGGGAAGCCATTGCCCATTCCTTTGGCTGTGGTAATCAAATCTGGTTTGATGCCTGAGAATTGGTGAGAGAAGAATTTTCCCGAACGACCATATCCGCACTGTACAGAATCCAAAATCAAGATTGCACCCGTTTTGTCGCAAGCTTCACGAGCGGCTTTCAAGAATTCATCAGAAGCCACATTGATTCCGCCTACGCCCTGAATACCTTCGATAATTACTGCACAAGTTTCTTCTGTTACGTTCGCTGTAAGTGTTTCAGCATCGTTGAATGGGAGGAAAGTAACGTGTTCATCGTAATTGATAGGAGCAACAATCGCTTTATTGTCGGTAACAGCAACCGCTCCAGCCGTTCTTCCGTGAAATGCTTTGGAAAAAGCAATTACTTTTTTACGTCCGTTGAAGAAAGAAGCTACTTTCAAAGCGTTTTCATTCGCTTCTGCTCCAGAATTACAAAGGAATAAATCGTACTCTTCACAACCAGAAAGTTTTCCTAATTTTTCAGCCAATTCACTTTGAATAGGAATATTCACAGAGTTAGAATAGAAGCCAATATTTTGTAATTGTTCAGTGAGTTTTTCTACATAATACGGATGCGAATGTCCGATAGAAATTACTGCATGACCGCCGTAAAGGTCAAGATACTCAACACCATTTTTATCCCATAAATAGCTACCTTTTGCTTTTACAGGCGTGATGTCGTAAAGAGGATATACATTAAAAAGATTCATTGTTAGCGATAAGCTTCGAGCTGTCAGCTTTGAGCTGTCAGTAAAAGCTTTTTATTGTTAAAGAATAAATGTCTTATTATACTAATACTTTTGCTCAATGCTCAAAGCTGTTAGCTAAATTACTTTGCCCTATTCTTGCCGAATTTATAGCCCAAAACACCATAAAATTCTCCGAACCAAATACTTTGTTGAGCATAGTCACTGTCTCTTCCAGTTGTCTTAACATGATTTAATCTGGTGAAACCACCTTTTAAATCTGTCTGCAAAAAGAACCTTCGTGAAAGGTCGAATCGTAAACCTGTTTTCAAGGAAACACCATAACCTGCAAAATTGAAATGGTTGTTTCGTCCAATCGTAAATAAGTGTGAATCTGTTCTCGGAATAATTGTTCCTGCACCCACACCCACTAACCAATCAATGCCTTGAATATTGTTTTTTGCTTTCCATAAGCGGTCGTAGCGGTCAAGTTCCAAATGCAAGTAATTGAAACCGTCGGTATGTTCGTAATGCAAAAAATCTTCTGGACGAATCAATTTCGGAGTACGATTGAAATCTCCAACATATTCAGGATTCACCGTAATTGATGGGTCTGAAACCTGTGCTGAAATATGTCCTGATACTTCAAGTACTTGGTTGTCATCCATCACATATTTCATGTGGTCTGAGCCAATCGAAATACTCCAATGGTCACTAAAAAAGTAACCATAACGAATATTATATTGAGGAACTGATAATCTGGTAATATCAAAATAAACGTCTGCACTAAAAGGAATTGGTAAATCTCTAGCCGTAGCATTATGGAGTGTAAAATCGTAACCTTTACCTCTAAAAGTAATGTCTGATTTGGCATATTCCGAACGATTATATCCCCAAAAGAAATAATATTCCCCTTTGCGACTATATGGTTTCTTGCTTAATGGTTTTATCTCTTGTGCAGCACTTGGAAAAATAAATGAAACAGTAATTAAAATAAAGGTTAGGATTTTATACATTGATTGATGAAGGATTATAAAAAATGATGATTAAAAAATCGGTAGTTTAGAAACCTACCGATTTTAAACCTAAACCAGTTTTTTCATCAAGACCAAACATCAAATTCATGTTTTGAACGGCTTGTCCTGAAGCTCCCTTCGTTAGGTTATCAATAATACTCGAAATCAATAAATTGCCATTATGTACTTCTAAAGAAATAAGGCATTTATTGGTGTTTACCACTTGTTTTACGTCCACAGGTTTATCGCTAATGTGCGTAAATGGATGTGTTTCGTAATATTTTTTATACAATTTTTTAGCATCTTCCAAAGTGCCATCAAAGCTTGTGTAAACATTCGCCATGATACCACGAGTGAAATTTCCACGATATGGAATAAAATTAAAACTTTGGTCGAAATCGCTTTGTAAAGTATTTACCACCATGCCAATTTCTTGTAAATGCTGATGTGTAAAGGCTTTATAAATAGAAATGTTATTATTTCTCCAAGAAAAATGACTGGTAGCCGATAAACTTTGACCCGCCCCAGTTGAACCCGTAACTGCCGAAATGTGAATATCATCAGTTAAAATTCCAGCCTCTGCCAAAGGCAATAATGCTAATTCAATTGAAGTAGCAAAACATCCTGGGTTGGCAATGTGTTGAGCAGATTTGATTTTCTCTCTTTGTAATTCTGCTAAACCATACACAAAACCCTCCGATTGGTCACGGTAATCAGTACTTAAATCAACGATTTTAATACCTTTGAAAGAAGGATTTGCTTCCAAGAATTTCTTCGACTCACCATGTCCTGAACAAAGGAAAGCAACATCAATATCTGTATGAAGGTCGTCTGAAAAGAGTAAATCAGTATCTCCTAATAAATCAGTATGAGTACTATAAACAGGTTTGCCTGCCTGTGATTTTGAATTAACAAAAACAATTTCTACTGCTGGGTGATGAATCAGGATTCTTAATAATTCTCCTCCTGTATATCCCGCACCGCCGATTATGCCTACTTTCATTTTAAGTTTATGAGTCTATGAGTTTAACGTTTATGTGTAAAAAATGGTAGTCTATTTATTCGTTAGACTACCATTTTTACAGATAAATTAATCCTTAAACATCTTTATTTATTTCTAACTGTTTTAATTAAAGCTATGAGCATTGCTTTAATTTCTCTTAGTTGTTCATCCATAAGTTTGTAATCATGTTCAGAAATATATGCTAAATCTCTACTAAGTAGATTATAATATTCTGTTTCATGAAGAGAGCCTAATGCTACTTGAAAAAAGTTAGCAATATCGTTTGACGTAAATTTACCACAACCTTCAACTAAATTTGCTGATACAGAAACAGCACTACGTCGGTATTGACTTACTAATCCATAGATTTCATTCTTCGGAAAATTATTGGTAAGCTGATATACCTTTAAAACCTTCAAGTGTGATTTTTGCCATACTTTTAAGTCTTTGTAGTTCTGCATACAATTTAAGTTTAGGGAAGAAGTATTTTAATAATAGAAACGATACTCATTTTCTCATAAGCTTATAAACTCATAAGCTTATAAACTCATGAACTTTAAACTCCTATAAACCTGCCTCAGTAACTTTTCTATGAATCATTGTTTGGTTAGAAACAATTTTGGAGAAACCTCTTACATCATCGCCAGTCCAAGTATTGTTCATTTCACCATAAGAACCAAAAATAGACGACATTAAATCAAATTTAGATTCAATTCCTAATAATTGATAACGATATGGAGCTAAATGAATTTGTACTGTTCCAGAAACATTTGATTGCGTATCAGCCAAGAAAGTCTCGAAATTACGCATTACTGGCTCTAAGAATTGTCCTTCGTGAAGCATCGTTCCGTAAGTTTCTCCTAAAGTTTGTTTCCAGTACAATTGTTGTTTTGTAAGCGTATGTTTCTCTAAAAGATGATGAGCTTTGATGATTAATAATGGAGCTGCCGCCTCAAAACCAACTCTTCCTTTAATACCGATAATGGTATCGCCCACGTGAATATCACGACCAACGCCATAAGGAGCAGCGATTTCCGTCAATTTACGAATGGCTTGAACAGGCGTTAATGTTTCATCATTGATACCTACTAATTCACCTTTTTCAAAATGTAATTTTACAGTTTCTTCGCCAGTTGCCGTTACCTGTGTTGGCCAAGCAGATTCTGGTAAATAACCATAAGAAGTAAGCGTTTCTTTTCCACCTACTGAAGTTCCCCACAATCCTTTATTGATAGAGTAAGCAGATTTTGTCCAGTCACGAACAACACCTTTTGCTTTTAAGTAATCAATTTCAGCTTCACGAGATAATTTCATATCACGGATAGGAGTGATTACTTTACAATCAGGTACCATGATTTGGAAAACCACATCAAAACGCACTTGGTCGTTTCCTGCACCAGTACTTCCGTGGGCAATCGCTTTTGCACCAATTTTATTGGCATATTCAGCCACAGCCGTTGCTTGAAAAACTCTTTCAGCCGATACAGAAAGTGGATAAGTATTGTTTTTCAATACATTTCCATATACCATGTAGCGGATACAATCATTGTAATATTTTTCTACAACATCTAAAGTTACGTGACTTGCCACTCCGAGTCCATAAGCTTTTGTTTCAATGTCTTTTAGCTCCTCAGCACTAAATCCACCTGTATCAACAAGGGCAGAATGTACTTCATAACCACAATCGTCTGCTAAATATTTTACACAAAAAGAGGTATCAAGCCCTCCACTAAATGCTAAGATTACTTTTGGTTTACTCATTTTTTGCTCTAAGCAATACGCTTTTGGCGATATGCTAAATTTTGATTTATGATTGAAAAAGGGTTATGCCTTTTAGAAATACTGGTTTGAATTTATATTTGTTTGAGAAAAAATCTTAAAATTGTACAAGGTTTAGTTCTTGTTTTATTATTTTGAAATTTATTTTCTATTTTACAGTTCTTTAATTGAAATTAAATTTTGTAAAGAAGAACAAGATTTACAGCAAACTAAACCAAAATTTTCTAAGGTAGTTGGGTCAAAACTTTTTCCATTTAGGTTATATGTCCATTTAAAGTAATTTATCAATTTTTGGGTTATTTTAAAAGTGATTTCATGTGCTTGTTTAAAGCGTTTTCTAAGGTCTTCCAATTTGTCTTTTTCACCAGAAAAATTACCATTAAAAATTTCTTTCATTTTTTTTGTAATTTCTTCATCTGTTTTATTCCTGAGATAGTTATGTTTGGCAATTATCCTATCACCTTGTCCAGGAAAAGCATTACGATACAGAAGTAAGAGTTCATTTAATTCAAGTATTAACATATCAACATCTTGTTGCTGCTCGACATAGTCAGTTCCTGAGTTTTTCAATTCGAGAACTAACAAATTTGAACCATCTTGTATTGGCGAATAACCTAACTTAGTGTATTTGCTATTGAATGCTTCAATAATATCTTGCTTGCTTATTTTTTGTTCTTTAAATTGTTGAGCATATCCTTGGGTTGAAAACCAATTTCTATATTCGTCAATAGCGTCATTTCCCTTTTTTCTAATATCTATAGGAATTCCGAAATCAACAAAATCATTTGTTAAATGATTGCAATTTAAACTTAAATGATATTTAGTTCTACCTCCTTTATTAAAAACCCAAACTTTATTATCTTCCTTATTTGGAATATCCTTGTAATATTTCAATACAAATTCATCCGTATCAGCTAATAATTTTCTGTATTTAAAGAGATACTCTAACTCCAACTTATTGAAGATGTAGAAAAAAGCTTTGTCGTTAAATATATGCTCTAAAAAAACTTCAAGTGTTATTTTGAAATTATCTTTAAGTTGTAATTCCTTACAAAGTTTACCATAATTAAAAGATGTTAGATATGCCATTTTATTTAACTTTGTTGGTGTTATTAGTACTATGCCAATTACTATTAAATTACGAGCAACTATTTTCTGAATCTTCTACCTACTATTTTCAAAATCCCAAACTGGCACGAGAAAAACAGCTTAGTCAATTTTCTACAATTTATAAGGAATAACAATTTTTAAAACTTTGATGTTACTATAATCTTTTTGGTTATTTATGATAAATAAGAAACGGTTTTACCGTTCTATTCCCCACGCATTTTAGAAATATGACTATCCAAATTTTCGCCTTGCTCTTTACTGAGTATGCCTCTGTATTTCTCTGAAAGCTTTGTTTTTGTTGGTAAAGTAGTTTGTTCTTCTACTTCATCAAGAGCATAAATTATAATTTCAATTTTTTTTCCAATATAGTTATTCGGAATTGTCAAATTATAACTGCTATTCAATGGCACTGCTGAAGTCTTTATCATATTGAGTACGATTTTATTTTGAATATCTACTAATAAAGATACTAAAATCTACTTCTTTTGCAGTAGGAATAGTGGTTAATCTCTATTAGCAATCAACTTATTAGCTCTTCTCTCAGCCATTTTCAAAAACATTTTTTCTTTAATGCTTTTAAGGCGTTCTAATACTTTTACGTCTTTCAAGAAATTCCATGGTTCATGTGCGTTTTCTTCAATCATTACACTTTCTTCAGAAGAAATTTCCTCTTGCTCTTTCAAGGCTTTTTTGCGTTCCCATTCTGGGTCGAAAATCATGCCTGTACATAAACAGTGTTTACGGTCGGTACGAGTAAGTACGTCATAATTTACGCAAGACTGGCAGCCTTTCCAGAAAGCATCATTTACTGGTAACTCACTGAAAGTTGTGGGTTCGTATCCCAACTCAGAGTTGATTTTCATTACTGCCAATGACGTAGTAATACCGATGATTTTTGCATCAGGATAACGAGTTCTTGATAATTCAAAAGCTCTTGCTTTTACGGCTTTGGCTACGCCATATTTTCTCCATTCTGGCTTTACGATTAAGCCCGAATTGGCTACGAATTTTCCATGTTCCCAAGTTTCAACATAGCAAAAACCAATAAAATCGCCTACTGAGTCAGTCGCAATGATGGCTTTGCCTTCGTTGATTTTGTCACGTAGATATTGTGGAGAACGTTTTGCAATGCCCGTTCCACGAGCTTTTGCTGACTCTTCCATCTCAAGGCAAATTGCCTCGGCAAGGTGAATGTGTTCAGTCGTAGCGACTTGAACCGTATAATCGTTGGTTAAAACCTCAGAAGCTGATAATTTTTCCACTTTAAGATTTAGCTTAAAAATTGTTTTAATTAGAAAAACAAGATGATAATAAACCCTGACTCTAAAACGAGCCTCAGATTATTGAATATAACAAAATGTAAAAGGAGTGAAAAGATTTGCCACATGGGCAAATAGAAATATGTCAGGGCATCAGACCCTGCGGAAGAATGAACGCCTAAAAATAGGCATTGGAGAATATGAGTATGATATGAATTTTACTTCGTAAATCATTTTTTGCTTGAGTACTTATTCGAGTTTAAAACACTTGAAAACGAACAATCGTGCAAAGTTTACCAAAACTAAATTTAAGATGCAATATATTTTTTCAATTTTATGAAAACTTAATGAAAAAAAACTAAAATATTGTTGTTTGAAGCTTTTTGAGAGGTTTTTTGTACAATGATATTTACGGTTATTTTATAATGCTCGATGGGGGCAAATAATCAACTTGATTTGGATTTTAAAGTTTTATTAATTAAAATTGGCTAGCAATTATGATGTTTTTGTTTACTTATTATGAAAGTAATGTTATCATCACAACTTTGTTTTTGATTAGTACTTAATTAATCTTGTTTTATTGAAGTTTTTTTCTGTAAGAAAGAATCTTTCAAAATCTTTAAATAGAAAAAATAAGGAAAATGTCTATTTCCCCAAAAGTAAATACGAATAAACTTACAGCCGATGATTTAATCTATGGCTACATGAATGGAATTTTCCCGATGGCAGACACCGATGGTACTTTGTATTGGTATTCGCCAGACCCTAGGGCAATCATTCCTATTGATACTTACAAGCCACCAAAATCTTTAAAACCTGTATTGAATAAAAAGCAATTTGAAATTAGAATTAATAATGATTTTGAAGGCGTAATGCGTAATTGTGCTTTGCCCAGAAAAGGAGATGAAGAAACTTGGATTTCAGAGGAAATCGTAGAGGCTTATTGCGATTTGAACAAAATGGGCTTGGCTTACTCTGTTGAAACGTATATCGAAAACCGTTTAATTGGTGGTTTGTATGGTGTTTCGATTGGTGGTGCTTTTTTCGGAGAATCAATGTTTTACAAAGAACCAGAGGGTTCTAAAATTGCTTTTCACTATTTGATGGAAATTCTGAAAACTCAAGGATTTTTGTTATTGGATACTCAGTTTATTAATGATAATGTCAGGCGTTTCGGTGCCATTGAAATTTCAAGAGCGGATTATGTGAAGACATTGAAGAAAGCTTTGGAAATACGTTGTCATTTTGCCGAAGCCGATTTGAAACACTTATTTAAAAAGCCTAAACCTATAGATTAATTTGGTTACTCAATTGTTAAAGATTGAGAATGTTGTAATTTTGTGGCTGAATTACCTCAGTTTTGAAATTACTCATTTTAGCAAAAGCGATTTCGCTTACTTTTAAAAATGTCCAAACCAATTATTGTCATTAAATTCGGAACGGCTTCAATTACGCATAAGTCTGGAGAATTGAACGAAGAAATTTTACAAGAAATCGCTCGCCAAGTTGCTGTTTTAAACAATGATTATCAGGTTGTTATGGTTTCTTCTGGAGCTGTAGGAGCTGGAAAGAGTTTTATCAAAAAATACAAAGGAACCATCGCCGAACGCAAAGCGGCGGCTGCCATCGGAAATCCCTTACTGTTAGCAAAATATACTCAGTACTTCTCTAAATATGGTATTATCGTAGCTCAAAGTTTGTGTGAGAGACATCATTTTTCCAACAGGAATCAATTTTTACAATTAAAAGAAACCTACCAAGAACTTTGGGACAATGGCATCATTCCAATTGCTAACGAAAACGACGTAGTAAGTAATCTGGAGTTAAAATTTTCTGATAATGACGAATTGGCCACTTTAATTGCCACAGGTTTTGGGGCTGATACTTTATTGTTGTGTACTTCTGTAGGCGGTTTATTAGATGCTGAGAAAAACATCATTCCATTTATTCCAAAAGTTGATGCTTCTGTTTTAGGTTTGGCAAATGATGATAAATCGTCTTTAGGTTTAGGAGGAATGATTTCAAAACTCACTTACACTCGTTTGGCTACACGAATGGGAACGAGAGTCGTTATTTTTGGTATGAAATCCGAAGACGGCATGTTGAAAGCCATTGAAAATAAAAACGGAACAAGTTTTGCCGCTCAGAAAGTAGCTTTAAATGCTCGTCAGAAATGGTTAGCTTCTGGAAGTTTAATTGCTGGAAAAGTACAAGTAGATGCGGGTGCAGGTTTAGCACTTGAAAACCGAAAAAGTCTTTTAGCAGTAGGTATCAAAAAAGTAATTGGTGTTTTTGAAAAAGCAGAAGTATTTGAAATTTTAGATGAAAAGAAAAACGTCATTGCGATTGCCCGTGCCAGAGAATCGTCTGAAGTAATTACTGCCAATCTAAAAACACAGAATTTTTTAGTTGCCAATGCTGATGATATTGTTATGTTATAAATTTCTCCCAATATATTGATTCAAAAAGAAAGCCACCCCGAATATCGGAGTGGCTTTGCTATGAAACCTCTTTAAACTTCTCAATTAAGATTATATAAAATGCTCATCTGAGCTTTTTGTCGAATTGAATATTTTCAAGATGCAACTTGATGCTTTTTAATATTTTACTTTTACTCTCTGATAAGCAAGTACTAAATGTGCTTCTCTTTCACTTACTTATCAAAAAGCCTTTTCACAATGATATTTGTTGTACGTCAGTAGAAACTTCTCTTTGTTATTTTTTAAAATTATCTCCCTTTCTTGACAAAATTTTGATAATGAGACGAAAGGGTAAAAAAAAAAGACGAAAATCTTATTTGTTGGTTTTTGCAACTAGATTTATTGATTCTAGCATTTTTTTTCTTAAAACCTTAAAATATTAAACCTTAGCTCTTTAGCTTAAAAAAGCACAGTTTTTAAGCCAAATTATTGTTTTTTCCCAAAAAACATCTTCTAGTAATGCCCTTTTTAAGAAAAAGACCTCTCTTTTTTTAAAAGTACTCTTCCGATGAATCACTTTTGATAAATTGTACTTTTCTGATTGATTTTTGTTTTGAACCTCTTTTTATACGAATCGTATTTTTCACTAAAATGTTGATTTTTGACTTTTTATGAGAGAAATCAGTCTTTGAAAAAAATAAGTATAAATACTTGTAAATGTTATACTAAATCGTAAAATTCAACCATTAATTAAGTGAAAGTACACAAATAAACGATATAAATACTTAATGATATGACAGTAGAAACTCAAATCCAACAGGTTACAGATAACCTATATATAACCAATAATGAAGTTGAAATCTTAGATTCATTGGTTGATTCAAAAAATATGTTTTATGATTTTTCTAAGAATAAGGTTGTTTCATTCATCAAAGAAATGGACTTCAACTTAATACTTTATAATTCAAGCGAACGTGACCGTGGCTTTACAATGTATGTTGTGAAAAACTTCTGTGAACACGAGGAGGAGTTGGTATTATTACGTAATGTATTCAATAGCATTATTGGCGCAGGAGTAAACCAATACATGATGAGAATTGCTAAGAGTAAAGTAGAGGATATTTTCTACATGGCTAATACTTTCAGAGCTTTGTTTAAAAAACCAAAGTCTGACGAAGATTACGATGTAAAACTTCCTTCTTTACCTTCGTCATTTACATATTAGTTTAAAGTTAGTGTTAGGGGGAATGTTAATAAAAAAGCGATTGAGGGAATTCCTTCAATCGCTTTTTGTTTTTAGGGGCTTTACTTTTCTTCTATTTCATCTAAAATCCATAAAAGTTGATCTACATCTATATTTCCATCAATTTGAATATCTGCTTGCTGGTAAAATGGTAAACGATAAGCACAACGTTCTTGTAAATTCTTTAAAAGAGATTCTTCCGAAGTATTTCTATTAATTAATGGCCGATGATTAATGTCTGATTTCTGAATTCTCTTTAATAAATCTTCTGGCTGAACGTTTAGAAAGATACTTGTTCCATTTGCTTTGATGTAATCTATGTTATCAAAAAAGCAAGGAACGCCTCCGCCAGTGGCAATGACTAACTTTTGGTCAACAGGGATTTCTTTGAGTACTTTACTTTCTACTTGTCTGAAATAATCTTCGCCTTTGTACTTAAATATTTCTTGGACGCTCATTAATTCCTGTTTTTCTATCAATTCGTCCATGTCGATAAACTTATAATCAATGCGTTTAGCGAGATGTCTGCCCAAAGTACTTTTTCCTGACGAGGGCATTCCTATTAGAAAAATATTTTTCATGCTTGATTAGCCTTCTTTTTACTTTAAAGATTCTAAAATTTCGTTTTTATCTGGCGTGCTGCTATGTGCCCACTTACCTTTTACAATGCCATTATCCAATAACCAAATAGTTGGATTTGCTCTGGCAATAGTTTTTAATACTTTGGTATCTGAACTATAACTTGGAATCGCTAATTGATATTCATGTCTGAAATTATTTACTTCTTCTTCGTTGGAAGCACTCAATAACCACACTTTTACCTCTGAACCTTCAAGGCTTTTTGCTAAGGTTCTGATTGCATCAAGATGTGCAGTATTTGCTTTTTTGATGACTGGAATCACAATCATTAGTTTTTTGCCTACAAAGCTTTCTGCTTTATAATCTGTAGAATCGCCATCTTTCCAAATGTTGTAATCTGTAATTTTAGCTTTCGCTTCATCCTGATTCAGCGTGACCATTTCTTTAAAATGATAAGTTGTATCGGTTGGCATTTGGTCTAATTCCAATGTTTCGCCTCCTTTTTCATAAATATATTTGAATTGTAAGGGAGCAGAAGGCTTCATGTTTTTAGCAATATCTTGTCCTACTGCATAAGGAAGTCCATCGTAAGGAGGTAAATATTTTACAGCATACACACCCAAAGCAATTGAGAAAACTACCGAAGCAGCCACCAATACACCTGTCTTTTTATCCGCAAATACTTTACGTTGCCATAAAATAATTAGGATAAAAAAGAGTAAAACCATGTCTTTGATGAATGACGTCCAAGGTTTTAACTTAATAGTTTCTCCAAAACATCCGCAATCAGTTACTTTGTTGTAGTAAGCCGAGTAAAATGTTAGGAAACCAAAGAAAATCACTGTGGCAAGTAAAATCCATGAAGCCGTTTTGAGCTTATATTGCACCAACAAACATACTCCAAGTACTAATTCTAAAGCACAAAGAAAGATGGAAATCAATAAAGCATAAGGAATCCAAAATTCCCAGAAGCCTGCCATGAATGGGAAATCTGTGGCAAATACATCGAAGTATTCTTCTAATTTAATTTGTGTTCCAACGGGGTCATTTAACTTGATGAGTCCCGAAAAGATAAAGATAATGCCGACAAACAGTCTAGAGAAATGTGCAATTAACTTCATTGTATAGTTGTGATTGAGTGAATGGTGAATTAGTGATTGATAAACTAAATTACCTCAATGCTGAAAGCTGATAGCTCAAGGCTGACAGCTCTTGTTTACGCTCCGAACTTCAAATGAATCATACAGAATATCGCATAATTCATCATATCTTGATAATTTGCTTCTACGCCTTCCGAAACCAACGTAACACCTTGATTATCTTCGATTTGTTTTGTTCTAAATATTTTCATCAAGATTAAATCCGTCATCGAACTTACTCGCATATCTCGCCAAGCTTCGCCATAATCATGATTTTTATCTTTTTGTAAAGCCAAAGTTTTCTCTACTTGTGCATCATATAATTCACTAATTTCTGCTTCGGTAAATTCCATTTTGGTAGAAGCTCCTAATTCTTTTTGAATCAAAGCAATGATGCAGTAATTGATAATTCCAATGAATTCACCTTCTATTCCGTCTTCAATTTTCTGTGTTCCTTTTTCTTGAATAGAACGTATTCTTTGTGCTTTGATAAATATTTGGTCAGTTAGGCTTGGTAAACGCAAAATACGCCAAGATGTACCGTAATCTTTATTTTTCTTTTGAAATAAGGCTTTGCAAATTGCAATAATCTCTCTGTATTGCGTTTCAGTTTGGGTCATTGTATGGTTTAAATTTATGCTAATCTTACAAAATTATTGCTTTTCGATGGGAAATGGTATTATTATAAAAATAATCCCACAAAGTTATGCTCAACTTTGCGGGATTATTTTGAAGTTTATACCTCTTTACGCTAATACATAAGTACTTAGTGCTTTATAAACATCATTTATATTTTCACCTTTTCTGAAATCTCGCTGAATAGGTTGCGATGCCCCTTTTATCCAAATCAATATCTCGGCATCAAGGTCTAATAAACTCGCACTACGTTTGGTAAAATAGTTAATCGAATGATATGGAATGGTCATAAAGTCGATTTTTGAGCCTGTCAGCCCTTGTTTATCCACCAAAATCAATCGTTTGTTGGTAAACACAAACATATCTCTGATAAGCTTGAAGGATTTTACAATTACTTCTCCTTCTATTAAAATCGGTTCAAATTCATGTGCAATTTTATCAGCCGATACCTCTGATGAATTACCCATTATAGCATTTAAAATTCCCATATTTAGGTTTATTTATTGGTTTAACACAAATCACACTCTAATTTAACGAAGATTGAACAGTAAATTGACATTTTATCCTGTAAAATATCTGAACGACAATCGGCTTACTAACGCTTATTCTCTATGATTTATGATTGACGGAAGGGTAAATCTCAAAGCCACACTGATATATTTAAAAGCCAAAGCTCTAAATCTAAAAGCCACAATAATAATTCTTAAAGACCAAATTCTAAATCTAAAAGCCACAATAGTATATTCAAAAGCACAAGCTCTAAATCTCAAAGCCTCAATAACATATCTCAAAGCCTAAGCTCTAAATCTTAAATCCCCAATCATATATCTAAAAGCCCAAGCCATAAATCTAAATGACAGATGAATAAATCTAATATCACTAGCTAATATTGACTAAGATGTAGGGAATAGTTTTATTGCGGTACTCAGGATTGCCCTAGATGTCCCTTCTTTTGAAAGATATGCCCTTAATTAATCCGTATTCGTAGCTCTTCACACCAAAGATGACCTTGATATAGGCTTTTACGTCCAAAGCAATATCCAATAAGCCCGTTTTATCATGATATAACAAGATATTTTTTGTCGAGCGACTGCCCTCGTATGCTACATGGGCGTTCATTACAGCCAAGTTGCAAGCTTTTAATTGATTGATGTAGTCCTTCAAAGTAGGAATCTGTAAAGGAACTTCATGGGGATTGTACTCAGAATGAGCTGCAAGAAGACGTACCAGTGCATCTAAATGTTCAACCAAGTAATTATAACTCTGTTGCGAAGTAGAGATAGTTACGATAGGCTCTTCAGGCGTTTCTTTTTTCATTCTTTTAAGGGTAGATAAAGCCTTTTTTCCTTGAATTTTGCGGTTAATAGCTTTTGCCCTTGCAACAGTTAGGTCATCCACGCCAGATATTCTGAAAGCATTCACTAACTTAGTTGATAATGACTTTAAAGGAGCAAAAGCCTCTTGTCGTTGACTAATTGCATGATTTTGAGCCACCACTTTAAGCGAATGTTCAGCCAAAGCCGCCTTCGTTTTAGTCAGCAAAGCCTGCAAATTAGCAATTTTCAAATCCTCACGAGAAGGATTATAACGCTCTTCAAAATTAATACAATAAGAAATAAGGATTTCCAAATTAGCAAGGTTCTTAGCTTGCCCTGATTCTGAGGTAGTTGACATGACTGTAGAGGGTTTTGGTTGGTTTATTGGTTGTGGTAGAAAGTGCTTTGTAAAAATAGCATCAAAATCAACATTATTTTATTATTCAGGTTCTCTAATTGATGTTATTTCACTGTAATTAAATTCTACCTTACTTTGGGTAATAACTTCGTTCAACACATTATTAAGATAGCCCATTTTAATGGTATCTGCAAAGCGTTGTTTAAGTATTGGGATATTGATTATTTCTTCAATACAGTTCATATACTTATCAATAATTGCTTTTACTAAATATATTTTGTGTGCATTCTCTTCTATTTTGCTTGAGATAACATCAACAGATTCATCAGATTTAATAACAAAACTTATCGGGAACTTCTGTATTTTATCTATATCGAGAAAATACTTCTTAAAATCAAGCGTTTCAGTTACTTGAAAAAAACGACCCAGCGGACGCATGACAAAATCAATCCCACCGTCATTTGCATTCGTTCTTCCAGTTTTATAAAGCTTTAAATTTTCTTTTGTGAGTTTATCTATATCAAAACCCCAGAATATTGTTTGGTCTTGATAATAATATTTTAAAATAGAATAGCTTACTATTTCAAAAAGCCTTGCATCAACATTTGGAGCTAATAAGCTATTAATGAAATCAATTACTTCTTGTGGTTTTGAATTTTCTATTGCTTGCAATTCCTCACAAACATCTACAAAACGTTGAAAAGCATCTTGTTTTGTTTTGATGTATTCATCAATAATTTCAAGAATAACAGCAGCTAGATTATATGTTTCGATACCCACTCTTACTTTAAGTAGATTTTCATTAATCCAATACCTATTGGTTTCATGATTTCTTAAAATGGGAATGATTTCATCGTTTGGAAAATACTTTTGAAATTCGGCATTCATGCGATTATTGAGGGCATGATTTTGAAGTTTACTGCCAAAAGGTAGTTCTCTTTGACGGGTGAATAGCTTACTGAATTCAGCTCCTTCATATTCTGAATAAGTATTTGTTGATTCAAAGTTTTTGGCGATGTAATCTTCCAGAATAACGTAAATGGCGTAGAGGTTAGCAAAACTAGAGCGAGCCTTTGAACCCTTATTGGCAGAACGAGTTTTTAAATTAATGTATTGAATTAGATGACTATTGTTGAAAATATCATTAGCATGTTCCCCGAATTTATGATTAAGGATTGTCTTAATATTAGTCGTGAATAGGTGTTCCATTGGGTTCTTCAAAGAGTGTTAAGTTGTAGTTTTTTGTTAATCTTTCTGTTTCAAAAGTTCTCACTTCTTTTAGGAGTTTTTCTCCCTTATATTCTTTGGCTAATTGAAGTCTTCTTAATCCGATCTTAATATATTCTTCTTGTAATTCAATACCAATACATTTTCTGTTCAATGTTTTAGCTACAGCACAAGTAGTAAAAGTGCCAGAGAAGGGGTCTAAAACTAAATCGTTTTCGTTTGAACTTGCTTTGATGATACGTTCGAGTAATGCGATTGGTTTTTGTGTAGGATGATTTTCGTATTCATCCATTCGGTAGCGAACTCTTGGAAATTCCCAAACATTACCAGGGACTTTCTCTGAATTATAAACCGTTGGAATAGCTTTACGGTAGTCAATTAGCTTTCTTTTAGCTCCTGTTTTAGCTTCTACCAAAATATCATTGGCATTGAAAGTATAGTTATTTTTATCTTTCACACAAAAAAGAATAGGTTCATACATTGACCCAAAATACTTTTTGGCTTGTACTCCAGAGCTATCATAACTCCAAACAACCCTTGATAAAATATCTAATTTTTTACGTAAATAAATATCAAAAAAAGGCATAAACTGAGTAGCAGTCATTACATAAAAACTACCATTAGGCTTGAGTTTTTTTAAACAAAGGTCAATCCATTCATAGCACCAATCTAAATAAGCTTCTTCCGTTGCCCATTTCTCAATATGTCCACTAAAGTTTTTTCCAATATTGTAAGGAGGGTCAGCAAAAATCAAGTCAACAGAATTATCTGCTACTTGTGTTTGTAAAGCTGTCAAAGCATCTCCGTGAATAATTTTATGATTATCTGTGCCAAAAATTTCCATTGTCGAACTGGTTGTACTAATAAATATAGACAAATTTAGTTATTCCTGACAAGAAAGAAGGATTGAAGAGTATAAAATGCCGATTTATAACTATTTTACAACTTCTTCACAAAATGATGGCTACTAATCTGAAAGCCTTTGTTGAGGTATAAACGATGTGCCGTATGGCGGGTTGGTCCAGAATCTAGGGTGACACAATCGTAGTTGTTGGCTTTGGCTAAATCTATTACATAGTCTAACAAAGCAGTTCCATAGCCTTCGCCTCTTACTTTATCAGAAGTAGTGAGGTCGTCGATATAAATTTGTTTACCATTATAAAGCATCTGCAAATACCTGAAACCAATGGCAGAAACTACTTCATCATCTTTTTCAATATAAGCTAATTGATAACCCTCACTAAACATTTGGACAGCTGTTTCTACAAAAACATCTTCCGTAAGATGTGGACGAAGTAAACTAATTACATACCAACATTTGCGAACCTCTGCTTCAGTGTGGGCTATCTTTATGGTCATTGAGTGAGTTAGTGAATTGTGAGTTAGTGATTTAGTGAGTTGTGAGTTAGTGATTTAATGAATTGTGAGTAAGTGATTGAGTGATTTAATTAATTGTGATTTTTGAATTCAATCCATTTTTAGTAATATTTTCAAATCTTCAAATTCTCAAATCTTCAAATCACCAAGCCATTTCATTTTCAAATCTTCAAATTTTCAAATTAAAAAGTCCTTCCATTTTCAAATCTTCAAATCATCAAATTTTCAAATTAGAAAGCTACTCTTCTTGAAAATCCTCAGAAATCAATTTGCGTAATTGTTGATGTGGACGAAGGTTTGGACGTTTAGAGAAAATCGCTTTGTCGCCACCAGCCGAAGAAGCCTTTGCTTTACTTGCCAGCGTAGCCGTGTCGAAATAGATGTCTCTTACAAATTGATTTACTTCATCGCTATTAATCACCTCTCTCACCATCGAACCTTTACCGAAACCATCGTTGTAAGCACCAATTCTTGAGTCTGTTTCTGCCAAACGAGTTTCACGTTCAATCTCTTTGATTTCCTCCAAAAGGTTTTTCTTCTGAATTTCCAAAGATTCAAAGCTTGGTAATAATTGTAAATCGTTTTCAAAGATATTCTTTTGAACAATTTGTTCTGCCAAGTCTTTTTCAACTTCTTGTAATTGCGTCACCAATTGTAGTTTCTCTTTCTTTAAACGTTTCAAACGTGGGTCAATCTGCAACCATTTCGACCAATAACATTGTAAAACAGGAAATGCAATTCCCAAACAAATAGCACCAGCCAAAGCAAATAAAATACCCGACAACACAAACGATGTCAATGCCCAAGGACTATTCACCAATTTCTCATTCAGTTGGTCGAAAGTCTTTAGTTTTTCATCAATTTGTCGAGTAATATTAGCGGGTAGGGGAGCCGTCGGGTTCAACGGGTCGAAGCTTTGGTTTTGTAATTGTTTGATAGATTTGTTTACGCCCTCTTTCATTTTATCAGTCTTGTAGGCTTCGTACCTAAACCAACCTAAAATAAAGAGCGTTGCTACGGCAAAAACTACCGTAATACTTTTAAACCAAACATATACTTTCTTAGAGTGTTGCGAGTTTGCATCGTTATAAGGCGATTCAATCAAACGTTCGTAAGCAGGTTTTAATAAAATAGAAAGCATTGCCAAGCCAACTGCAAAAGACCAAGCTTCAAAATTATTACGAATGTTAAGGGCATAAGCAACGATTTCGTGCGAGATAATTAAATCGCCCGCTACAAAAGATACCCCAGCCAAGAAGTAAATAATCCCTGCAAACAAAGAGTATTTATGCGCAACAGCTTTTCTTTTTTCGAGTAAAGTATTAGCCGCTTCTTGATTTTCGTTTAACTGATTTTCAAGACGGTCTCTATTTTTACCAGCTAAATTTACATTCAAAATTCTTGCTTGTAGTGCATCAAAAGCTTCTTTAGAGCGAGCCTTAATATGTTCGATTACTTTTTCTAAATCGCTTAGTTCTTGCTTTTTCTCATTCAGTTGACGAGAAAGCCATTCGAAATTTACCTGAGAAGAAAGATAACCTTCATAAGTATTTCTATCCACCGATTCCAAACCACCATGATAGCCATGTTGAAAATCGTAATTTTCGGTATGTGTTTGTTCTTTGTTTTCGTTGTTCATTGTAGTACGTTATGGCTTTTACTAACTATAAGTTGTCTATGTTTAAGTCATGATAAAGACCTTCATTCCATTTTTTTGATAGGTATGAAGTCTATCAAATATTTTAGAAAATTTGCTTTTGTTTTCTATATGGAATTGACATTCAAGTTCATGTCCCTCCAATGGAATGAGTGTTATTCTATTATATAAATTGGTACTATTTAACCCTCGCCCACGACTTTGAGTGTAATCCCAAATATCAACAATTATTTTTTTTGTATTTAAGATAGAATACTTAATTCCTGCCGCTACAATATAATCTTCTTCAAAAATAATTTCCCCTTTTTGTACGTAACTTCTGATATCGTTTGTGTCAAGCATGCTACTTATTAGTAAGACTAAAAATAGACAGCTAATAGCAATGGTTATTAATATTTCGGGATAACCGTAATTGTCTAAGAACCATGAAAGTATAAATAAGAGCAATGTTAATGCTATCAAAATATATTGATAATTTCTATTACGCTTATACTTTTCTGTAAAACCCCCAATTATTATACATGAAAAATCATTCATTCAATAAAATAGCTTTTTTGTACTTAAATTGTCACTTTTGAGTTCAGTATTTTAACTCACCATTCTTCACTCGCCATTCACAACTCCTACTACAATTCTTCTTCTCCTAAAATTGTTTTCACTTGATTGTTATTCAATTTGTTTCGATAGTTCTGTGCCAAATGATATTCACTTTCAAATACTTTAATCAGCATATCTCTTTGGGCTTTTAGCTTTAGATTGATAGTACTTAATCTGGTGAGTTCTGGTAAAATATCTTGCTTTTTCTGACGATACTTTTCGATTTCAGCTTTATGTTTTTCAATATCTGCTTCCCATTCTGCTACTTTCTTGATTTTGTCTTTATACAATTGGTTTCGCTTTTGGAAAATGCTAAAATCATCTTTGAAAATCGTAAGATTTCCTAAGAATAATTTCCCTGAAAACATAAATAAAAAGAAGATAAAAGCGAATAAAGCCCAAGCTTGAAGAGGAGGTTTTGAAGCGTAGATTTGTGCAAAAACAAAGAATGAAGCCGCCAAAGGCATACCTACTTCTTCCAATAATCTTTTCCAAGTACTTTCTTTGCTTTCGTCGTGCAAGAAAGAAATTCTACCAAAAAGGTTGAACATCCCAGCTAAAAACACACCGAGGGCAATAAAAGTACTTTCTTGAAATTGTCCTTGTAAAGATTCTCGGATAAGATAATAATTGCCAACCGCAATGCCAGTAGCAAGCGTTAAGCCGACAACGGTTCTTAATAAATGATGTTGCTCTGTGAATTCTTGGTTTTTAAGCGTTTGAATTTGTAGTTCAATTTCCTTTACCAAGCTTTCTTTTTCATTAATCCAATAATTTAGCTCACCAATTTCTTCTTGGTGTTGAGCAATCACTTTATCGGTTTCGGCAGTTTGTTGCGAGAAGTAATGACGAATAATAGAAACCTTTTCTTCAGGATTAGAACCCGAAAGTCCGAAAATAACGCCTTCGTCTCGAAGAATATCTTCGTTGATTAGCCAATCGGGTTGGTCACTGATAGGATGTAAAAACGTTGGTGCAGGTTGAGTAACTGTCACCAACGTTTCATTTGAAGATACTTCTTCTGCGATTGGTATCGCTATATTTGTATTTTCGATGGTAGGAGTGTTGCCACGGAAAACATATTTCAACTTGTCGAAAAAAGACATAAGGTCGTGAATAAATAGTTTCAAGAAAGACCGAATTTGGTAAAAAAAACTTTATCCGACAAAGAAATTATGAGGAATGGCAGATTTAAGAAGATTATACTTCCTGTAAAATTCCTAAAATAGTAAATAAGATACCAATGAAGGCAGCAAGTCCACCGACTGTTCCTAAGCCAACAATGGCTAAGATGATACCAATTCCTAAAAGTATTACCCCAAGTTTCAAGAACGGATTCCAGCTATGAAAATCAACAGGTTGTGCTGATTTTTTCATTTTCTTTTCTAATTTTTTGATAATTAGTTTCTCTACAAAATTAGCTTTGTGCGTGGTTACTGTTTTGTTCTCGCTTTTTTGGGCAATGACTTTCTCTAAAATTGCATTGATTTTTTCTTTTTTTACTTCGTTGATAGTTTCTTGATTAGCTTCGTCAATTTGTATTACTTCAGCAGTAGAAGCATACATGGCTGGGCTTTGTTTTTTGGGTGCCGCCTCAATCATTGAAGTATTGCTTTGAGGTTCAATTTTAGCGATTTCAATGGTAGCTTTTTCAGCTTGATTTTGGGAAATTACAGCCTTCTGTGAAGTACAAGAAACAGCTACAAATACAGCAATGATGCTGGCAAAAGTTAGTCTAATTGTTTGCATAATACTAGGTTTTTTTTGTTAAGAAACGCTGGAAGAATAAATTAATTGCTAAAGAAAAAGCCCAAATCATCATTTTGGGCTTTTTCTGGGAGTAGTTATTTAAGCTGCTTTTTTCATTTGATGAAAAACTGTTCGTTCAAATTTTTGACGAGCATACTCAAGTGAAATTTTAAATTCTTTGATTTCTGTTTGTGAAGGAAGTTCAAACATGGCATCAGTAATGATTGATTCACAGATTGAACGTAAACCTCTTGCACCTAATTTATATTCCATCGCTTGACTAACGATGTATTCTAATGCTGGTTTTTCAAATTCTAAATCAATACCTTCCATTTTGAATAATTTATGGTATTGTTTAGTAATAGCATTTTTAGGTTCTGTTAGAATCGAAAGTAATGTTTCGTGGTCGAGTGGGTCTAAGTAAGTAACTACTGGCAAACGACCTAACAATTCAGGAATTAAACCAAATGATTTTAAATCTTGAGAAGTAACGAATTTCATTACATTTTCTTCCTCAAACATATCCAAGAAAGTATCATCTGAACTAAAACCAATTGGACGAGTATTTAAACGTTTTGAAATATGACGTTTGATTCCGTCGAAAGCACCACCACAAATAAAGAGAATATTTTCAGTATTTACGGCAATCATTTTTTGGTCTGGGTGTTTTCTTCCACCTTGAGGAGGACAGTTCACTACGGCACCTTCTAATAATTTCAATAAAGCTTGCTGAACGCCTTCACCAGAAACATCACGAGTAATAGATGGATTATCAGATTTACGAGCAATTTTATCAATCTCATCAATAAAAACGATACCCATTTCTGCTTTTTCTACATCATAGTCTGCCGCTTGAAGTAAACGAGTCAAAATACTTTCTACGTCTTCACCAACATAACCCGCTTCAGTAATCACGGTTGCATCAGCAATACAAAAAGGTACTTCTAACATTCTAGCAATGGTTTTTGCCATGTATGTTTTTCCAGTTCCAGTTTCACCAACCATAATAATATTTGATTTTTCAATCTGAATATCGTCTTGGATGGTTTTGGTATCATGTTGCATCAAACGTTTGTAATGATTGTAAACGGCAACACAAAGATGTTTTTTTGCTTCAAACTGACCAATCACGTATTGATCAATATACTTTTTCATTTCAATGGGTTTCACCAAATTGAATTTTGGTGCTGGTGCTTTACTATTCTTACTTTTTTTATTCTTTTCAGGATTCAATTCTTGCTGAACTACTTGGTAAGCTTGCGTTACACATTCGTTACACACGTGTCCATCCATACCTTCCATTAATAAAGGTACTTCATTTTGTTTTCGTCCACAAAGGACGCAATGGGCTTGCTGTTGTCTCATATCTTTACACACAAAATTGTGCCTTCATTATTTCCGTGGTAAAATTACTGATTTAAAAACAAAAAATGCTTACTACTTTTCTGGAAGTAATAAGCATTTTTTGTGATACGCTAATTTAATGTTACTTCTTTGTTCAAGATTTTATACTCTTGTCAATACTTCGTCGATTAAACCGTATTCTTTTGCTTCTTCTGCACGCATCCAGTAATCACGGTCTGAATCTCTTTCGATTTCTTCAAAAGATTTTCCTGAGTGATGAGCCAAGATTTCATATAATTCTTTACGAATTTTAACGATTTCACGAGCAGTGATTTCAATATCACGAGATTGTCCTTGCGCTCCACCTGAAGGTTGGTGAATCATAATACGTGCATGTGGCAATGCAGAACGTTTACCTGCTGTACCACCAGCCAATAATACTGCACCCATTGAAGCCGCCAACGAAGTACAAATCGTAGAAACGTCTGGACGGATGTAGTGCATTGTATCATAAATACCTAAACCTGCATACACAGAACCACCCGGCGAGTTGATGTACATCATGATGTCTTTCTTAGCATCCGTAGATTCCATAAACAACATCTGAGCAACAATGATATTCGCCATATAATCATCCACAGGAACACCCATGAAGATAATTCTATCCATGATTAAGCGTGAAAAAACATCAATCTGTGCAAAACGCATTGGGCGTTCTTCGATGATGTACTGAGTCATATCTTCAATGAATGGACGACTAGTACCTCCGATATTATTTGCCTGATTCATGTACTGGTCAACTGCCAAACCGTTCAAACCTCTGTGGTGTACGGCGTATTTTCTGAATTCTTCTGAACTTAATTCTTTTGGAAACATAACGTTATTTTATAAAATTGAAAATATGTCGGTTGGTAAATTAAATCAAATAAACCATTTTAGCAATTCTGTAAGCTGGAAATTACCTGAATGCTTTCTTAATAACTTTCAAAAACCTCAAATAGTTCTAGCAATAAATTTGAAACTTATCAGATTATTTTTGGTGTTATTCAAAAAATCTTCGACAGCAAAGATGCAAAAACTATGAAATAATTCTTGTCAGTTTTACAGAGAATTTATCAGAAAAGATGATAATTATGAAAATTGGAGAAAAAATACGACAAGCTCGTCTGCTAAAAGGATACTCTCAGGAGAACATGGCAGAGCTTTTACAAATCTCAACAACCGCTTTTGGCGATATTGAAAGAAGTAAAACGGAACTGACTATCAACAGAGCTCAGAAAATAGCCAATTTATTGGATATTAATGTGTTGGAGCTTTTTGGAGAAGAAGTAATTACTCCGAAAATAATGCTTCATACAGAAAGTGAAACAGAACAACTAAAGCTTGAAATAGAAAAACTCAAGAAAGAATCTGACTACTGGCGAAGTAAGTTTGAAGAACGTGTATTGGTTGAAGCCTACAGGCTTATTCAAAGCCAACAACAACGAGAGAAAATAGGATTTTAGTAGTTTATGAGTTTAAAGTTTATGAGTATGTAGTGTTTAAGATGTGATAAAAACAAAAAATCCCGCAGAGGTTGACCTTGCGGGATTTTTTTGTTGAATTGATATTAGTGAAAAAAATCACTCAATCACAATTCACTAATTCTGGAATAGATTACGCTCCAACTACTTGTTTGAACTCATCTACAGTGATGTTTTTGCTTTCAGTTTTTACTTTAGAAACAATTACCTCAGAAACTTTAGCGGCATATACTTCATTGAACATTTTCATGAAGTTATCTTGCTTATTTTTATCAGTTAAATAACCGTTAGCGATACGTTCAATCATTTCGTCCATGCTGTTATCTGCAGGTGCATACATTCCGAATTGACCACGAATCATTTCTTTCGTTCTTTCAAGAACTTCTGGATATTCAACTTTGATTTCGTTTTGCGTAGCTACTTCGTTTTTAATTAAGTTCAAACGAATGTCTTTCTTAACGTTTTCAAAATCAGCGTCAATTTGCTCAGGTGTGAATTTTCCTTCGTTTACTTGGATTAACCATTTACGTAAAAATTCTTCTGGCAATTCGATAGAAACGTTTTCTAATAAAGCTTTCTCAGCATCAATTCTTAATAAATATTCAGCTTCACGTTTGTAGTTTGATTTGATGATTTCCAAAATTTCTTTACGGAATTCTTCTTCAGAACTTACTTTACCTTCACCTAAAACTTTATCAAAAAATGCTTGATTCAATTCAGCGGGAGCATTGCGAGTAATATCTTCAATAGCGAAAGTTACTTCTCCAGTTAAACCAGTTTTATTACCTGTAGCCAATTCAATTGATTTTTCATCAACAAAAGTAGCTTGAATATCAAACGTTACTGTTGTACCAATTGTAGCTCCAATAAAAGTAGCTTTGGCTTCTTCTTTGATAGCTTTGAAAGGAATCGCAGATTTTTCAGTCCATTCTCCTTGTGTGAAAACACCAAAAAGCATATCACCATCTTCAACTGAATCTGGGTGAATTTGCTCTCCAGAATTTTGTTTCAAATTCTCGATAGTTTCTTCAACTTCCTTTTCAGTTGCTTCGATTTCATAAGTACTGATTGTTGGAATTTTTTCGAAATCAACTGTGAATTCTCCAGCTAAACCTAAATCATAAGAAAAGCTAAATTCAGTTTGAGTATCCCAATCAATTGGATTTTCAAATTCATTCAATGGCATTGGGTCACCTACTAAACTCAAATTGTTTTCTTTGATATAGTTAGGAACAGCTTTACCTAAAACAGAATTGATTTCGTCGATTAAAATAGATTTACCAAACATTTTTTGTACCATTTGCATAGGTACCATTCCTGGACGGAATCCTTTGATGTTGGCACGCTTACGGTAGTCTTTAAGGTTTTTATCGACTTGTGGCTTATAATCAGCCTCAGAAATAGATACGACCAAACGGGCGTTAACTGGGGTACTTTTTTCGAGAGAAATGTTCATCTTTATGAATTCGGATTTTGGAATGCGGATTTCAGATTTTAATATTAGTAAATTTCAGTTTGTCTGATTTTCGTAAATCCGCATTCCGAAATCAACAATCAGAAATCAAAAAAGCCCTCAAAACCGTATCGGTTGAGAGGGCTTTGAATGAGTACGGGCGGAGGGACTCGAACCCCCATGCCTCACGGCGCCAGATCCTAAGTCTGGTATGTCTACCAATTCCACCACGCCCGCTTGCGTTTTGGAGGTGCAAAATTAGGAAGCCGATTTTTTATTTGCAAACTTTTCTTGAAAAAAAACTCAAAAAAAGTGTAATAATTTTCAGCATAGAAAATGTTTTCAATTAATCTGCTGACTTTCAGTTGTTTATTGAAATGGTGTAATAATAATTATTTTAAACAATGTTTAAGATAAATTTGTACTCCTCTAATGATTACTTCCCTTGATTATCTTTTTAACATTAAATGCTAGAAAATAGCTTCGTTTGTCCTTAAATTTAACCTTCAAGCTTTAATGAAATTATTACGACCTTTGTTCAGGTTTTAAGTTAAAAATTATAAAGTCAATACTGATTCAATCACAAAACATGCAACAAAAAGATAAATCTTTGCCTCCATTCATCAAATCATGGAAACAACTCTACTGGATAGTTGTCGGGAATCTGGTGTTGATGATTATCCTATTTTATCTCTTTAGCGAATACTTCAACTAAGTAGAAATTGTGGGCTTAATTTGCCGTTTTAGGTTGAACAGAATTGCTTGGTAAAACAAAGTAATTCTCTAACCCTCTTTTAAAAGCTTAATTATTTAAAATTTATATGGGAAATACTGATTGGCTGGTACTGATTTTAACCTTAGGAACGATTATTGGTTTTGGACTTTGGAAAGGTCGATTTCAGGAACAGAATATTGAAGGATATTTATTGGCAGACCGCCAAATGCCTTGGTATCACGTTACGCTTTCGGTAATGGCAACACAGGCAAGTGCCATTACTTTTTTATCTGCACCCGGACAAGCCTATATCGACGGAATGCGTTTTGTACAATTTTACTTTGGTTTGCCTTTAGCGATGATTGTACTTTCCATCACTTTTATTCCCATCTTCAAAAAATTAAAAGTTTTTACGGCTTATGAATTTCTGGAAGGTCGTTTCGACCTAAAAACCAGGGTAATGGCTTCTTTCCTTTTCTTGATTCCACGAGCTTTATCTACTGGCGTAACCATTGCCGCTCCTTCAATTATTCTTTCCACTATTTTAGGGTGGAATCTGTATTGGACAAATATTGTCACGGGAATTGTTGTGACGATTTACTGTATGTACGGCGGTTCAAAAACAATTTCTTACACGCAAATGCAACAAATGTTGGTAGTGATGATTGGAATGTTTTTGGCAGGTTATATGGTCGTTCATTTATTGCCGACAGAAATGGGTTTTGTAGATACGTTGAAAGTAGCAGGCAAAATGGACAAACTAAATGTGATTGATTGGAAATTTGATTTAAACAATCGCTATAACGTTTGGTCGGGTTTGATTGGTGGTTTTTTCTTACAATTATCCTACTTTGGTACAGACCAATCGCAGGTAAGTCGTTATTTATCAGGTGAATCTGTTGGAGAAAGTCGTTTAGGTTTATTGATGAATGGGATTTTTAAAATTCCAATGCAATTTTTGATTTTACTCGTAGGTTCATTGGTTTTTGTGTTTTATCAATTCCATGAAGCACCGCTTTTTTTCAACAAAACTGAATTAGGAAAAGTAGAACAAACGGCAGCTTATAAGACATTAGTCAAGAAAAATACTGAAGTTTTTACTGAAAAGAAAAAAGCAGTAGAAGAACTCTATGCCGTTCTTAAAACAGATGAAAATGCCAGTACTTTAAAGACAAAAGCACTCAATGCTCAAAAGCTTGAAACTTTGAAAGCAAAAGCTTTAGCAGCCGACAAAAAAGCGAATAAATTAAGAAGTGAAGTAAAAGATTTGATGCTAAAAACAAATCCTGATGCCAATACCAACGACACAAATTATATTTTCCTTTCTTTCGTCACCAAGTACTTGCCACAAGGTATGGTCGGTTTGTTGATTGCGGTAATTTTATTGGCTTCGATGGGGGCGATGGCTTCGGCGTTTAGCTCGCTTACTTCTTGTACGATTGTGGACATTTATCAAAGAATGATTCATAAAGAAGATACCGAAAAACACTATGTAAACGCTTCTAAATTAGTGACTTTAGGCTGGGGAATTGTTTGTATCATTGTGGCACAATTCACGGCAAATATTGGTAGTTTGATAGAGGCTGTAAACATTTTAGGTTCATGGTTTTACGGAACTATTTTAGGTGTATTTTTAGTAGCTTTTTACTTCAAATTTATCAAAGGAGACGCTGTTTTCTGGGCGGCTTTATTGGCAGAAGTATTTGTGATTTACGCTTGGTGGATAGATTTAACAGCTTTCCTTTGGCTAAATGTGATTGGCTGTGTATTGGTAATTGTGTTTGCTTGGGTGATTAGTTTGTTTAGTAAAACAATTGTGAATGAGTGAGTTAGTGATTGAATGATTGTAAGATTTCATCTCGTTTAACATAAGTAAATAGCTCATGCTATCTAAAAGAAAAATTTGTTGTAGCGGAACCTTTACGGTTACCGTTTATTGTTTCATTACTTTTTGCAAACGGTAACTGCAAGAGTTACCGCTACATTTTTTGATTAGTTGCTACTATATATTTTGGGCTATTGCTTAAACTGCAATGAATTTCAAACGCTCGTTTTATAATGTTGATTATCTTGTGTAAATATTTGATTCCATTTTCATAATCTATCAAACCATGAAAAAAATATTACTCTTACTCGTACTTGCTACCAGTATTTTTACTTCCTGCAAAACTTCTCAAAGTACTTCTCTGCAATCTTCTGAGAATATTGTCAATGTTACTTTTTTACATTTGAATGATGTCTATGAAATTTCACCTTTGGAAGGTGGAAAAGTGGGCGGTATGGCTCGTGTGGCTACGGTCAGAAAGGAATTATTGCAGGAAAATCCGAATACCATTACGCTACTTTCGGGGGATTTTTTGAATCCTTCTTTGATTGCTACTTTCAAATATGAAGGCAAAAGTATCAAAGGTCGCCAAATGGTGGAAGCTATGAATGCCGTGGGTTTTGATTGGGTTGGTTTGGGCAACCACGAATTTGATATTGACGAAGCCGATTTACAAAGAAGAATTGACGAATCTAAATTTCAATGGTTGGCAAGTAATGCTTTGCAAAACAACAAAGGAACGCTTTCGCCTTTTGCCAAAAATGTTGATGGAAAGAGTATTCCATTTCCTAAAACTGTCACTCTTACTTTTAAAAATACAGTAGGTAAAGAAGTAAAAATGGGAATGTTTTCGGTAGTTGTACCTTCTAATCAAAAAGATTTTGTGCATTATGATGATTTCTTTGAAGCCTCAAAAAAGGCTTATGAAAGCTTAAAGCCTCAATGCGATTTTGTAGTTGCGATTACGCATCTCAACAAAGTAGATGATGAAAAATTGGCGAAAATGTTACCAGAAGTAAAGCTTTTGATGGGCGGACACGACCACGACAATATGCTTTTCAAAGAAGGAAACGTAGTAATTGCCAAAGCCGATGCCAATGCTAAAACGGTTTATATTCACCGATTGACTTTTGATACAAAAACGAAATCTCTGACGATGAAGAGTGAATTACGTGCCATAAATGAGCAGATTAAAGATGATGCCGAAGTAGCTGTAGTGGTAAAAAAATGGGAGGATATTCTGGACGAAGCCATGATAAAAGCTGGTTTGAATAAAAATGATGTGGTGACTACGGTAAAAATCCCTTTGGATGGTAGAGAAACTACCATGCGAAATAGCCATACAAACTTGGGCGATTTAATTGCTAAAGCGATGACTGCCGCCGCTACTCAACCCGTAGATTGCTCGATTTTTAATAGTGGTTCTGTGAGAATTGACGATCAATTGGTAGGTGCAATTACGCAATTGGATATTATGCGTGTCTTGCCTTTTGGAGGTAAGATTGTGGAAGTAAAACTACAAGGAAGTTTGTTAGCTAAAATTTTAGACACAGGTTTACAAAACAAAGGCAATGGCGGTTATTTGCAATGGGATAAAATCAGTCAGGATGATGCTGGAACGAAACAATGGTTGATTGATGGCAAAGCATTGGACCTTAATAAAGAATATCAAGTAATGATGCCGAAGTTTTTGATTGAAGGAAAAGAAACCAATTTTGGCTACTTGACCGCTCAAAATCCAGCAGTAAAAAACATCATTGAACCAGACGATAAAGACACAAACGACATCCGCAATGATATTAGAAAAGTATTGATTACGTATTTGAAAAAGTAACACGGCTTTCCAAGCCGTGAATAAAAATAATAGATTGCCATTAAAAAAGACTTTATCAGGCAATCTATTTTAACATATTTAGTCTAATTATCATATATAATTATTTTTATCCATTTCTTCTAGGAATGCCTCTAAGTCTTTACCAGCCTTCCCAAGCTTTCCAATTTTTCTGTTCAAAGCATTCTTCCGCTCTTCGCACTCTTTTTCCATACGCCTTAATTTGTTCAATATCTCTGATGGTTGCATCAAGATTAAGAAGTCCTTCAAATCGCTGTCTAAGTTCGGGTACAACTTTACCATCTCTTCTCCTAATTCCTTCAATGAGTCTTGCTTTACTTTCATCAAAGCTTTCGCTGATTCGACTTGCTTCTCTTGCAAAATCAGGTCGTAAGGTTCTTTCTTTTTCATCCATTCTTTCTCTAAGCTGAGTTCTAAGCTTTTCATACTCTGTTGGTAAGGAATCTCTTCTTGTAGTAAAAGATTGGCTAAGTTCTTCTCTTCTTCTAACAAATTCTCTTTCAGCTCTAAACTCCTCTTCTTCAATGTCATTTTGTTCTGATTGAATATCTTTTCTTCTTTTTCTAAGCTCTTCTCTTCTTGTTTCAATTTCTTCTTGGCATCCTCTAAAGTCCTCTCTTCGTCTATTAATGGTTTGTGAATCTTCCGTAATTTGTCTAATTTCATCTTGATACTCTCTAATGAGAGATTCAACTGATTTAATTGACTTTTCAAGTTCTCTTGTTTCGGAATTGATTCTTTTTGTTTCAATTTCAAACTTGCTCTGTTCTTCATTATACAGTCCTTCCACTCTGACTTCTTCTGCTCGAAAATTTTCGTATCTTCCTCTAAACTCTTCTTCCTCATCTTCAAACTCTCCTTTAATTCTTGCTTCAAATTCTCCTTGAAGTTCTCGCAATTGTTTACTCTCTCGTTCTGTATTGTTCTCAACTTCAAGTATTTCAAGTTCAAGTCGTTGTTTAATTGAGATGTATGATTCTTGTTCCAAGCATCGCTCAAATGCTCGTATAAGGTTTCCAATTTGGCTTCTTCGGCACTTGAAAGTTTCTTCATGAATTCCTCCTGTGAATTCATCAGTTGTTGATACTCTTTTTCCAAATGATGAGGAAATTGAAAAATAAGAGGTGTTTTGTTCTTCATTGTTAAAGATCCATTTAGTAAAAGTTGTTCTATCAAAACATTCAATAATTGATTCTTCGCTATCTCTAGGTATTTTAACCTCAACAGTATCAATACCTAAACGTTTTATTTTCAGCCATTTTTCATCCTTAATTTTATGAGTAACATCAATTTCAATAAGTAATATAGGTTTTCCATTACTATCAAAAAATGCTACATCTGGACGGATTAAAAAGTTTTTTGTAGATGATTTTTCAGAGTTATTTAATCGTTCCCATTTTACATTTCCATTACTATCTTCGTAAAAACTCAGTTCAATTTCAACGCTGTATGCTTTGATAAATTTTGATTCCTGTATTATATATCTAGGGCCATTTCCATCTGGTGGGTATTTTATAACTTTTGGTACTTTAATAGATTTTTTTGCTTGTAAAATATCTTTTGCTTTTTTGTGTCGAGTAGATTCATCAGACCAAGTGCAAAGGCGTTCAATATTAACAAATTTTGGGTGATGTCTAAAATATGGTGATATCTTCGAGATTGGCTTGTGTGCAACCATTTCTGCACCACAGCCAATACAGTAGTAACCATTTGCACCGCTCATTGCATTAGAGATGTTGACATAATTCCTATTTCTATCATATGCTTCTGTCGTATTCTTATTTTCTTTTAAGTCGTCCATTGTAACATTGAATTAAAATATTATTAGTGAATTTAGTAATAGTATTTTGAATTTATTCAAGTGTGCTTTTGAAACGATTAAAATAGTTATAAATACATTATGAACATATATGAGAAGTGGAGATTTTTATTTTTAAGGTTATTTGGGAAAAACTTTTTACGACTTGGAAAGCCGTATTAATGAGATAGCTTTTCCTACCTCGGAGAGAGGTTGTCGATACTTTGAGAATGCCTGACGAGTATTTTTTGCGGGAAATTGCGTGATTTAAATAGGATAGAGAGTAATTCTTACGGTATTTTGCGTAAAAAAGATAGGTTCTAGATACTTTTAGTATCTAGAACCTATCTTTTTGATACATTTTGGATTAAAAAACCGAAGAAAACCGCAATGAGATAATTATTAGTTGATTTTCTTCATGGAAAGCCTTCTTACTGAAATCCGACATCCGAAAGCTTAAACCCAAAACTACATCGCTTTTTTCTTCTTTGAAGTTACAGGAGCCGCTACTGGTAATTTTGCTCTGTAATCTGCAATACCTTTTTCGATAGCATCTTTCATGAAACTAAATGAACCAGAAGTGTCTGTACTTCCTAAAGCCAAAGCTTTTTGTGCTAACGGAAAAGCCTCTGCATAATTACTTGATTTCGCTAAAATTTGTGCTTTTACCCAAACATTACGGAAAGTTTCAACGCCTGCGATAGATGAATTTACAGCAGTTAACGCTTGGTTTAATTTTCCTTTTCCTAAAAAGAATTCAGCCGCTACACGCATCGAATTTGAATTGTCAGTAATCGCTTTATTGATAGCGTTTTCTGTCATTTTTGAAGTTTCAATTGCGATAGGAGCGATTGCTTTTTTATCTGCCCAATAGATATTCAAATTGGCTGTGCTATCTGTAACATCACTGAAATCAATCGTGAAAGATTCTGTTTTAGCATTTGAAACAACTTTAACTGAAGTACGCAAAGCGTCTTTTTCTGGTGAATAACTTTGTTCCGTTGCTGTAATGTCTTTGTTCAAAATCAAAGTCCAGTCACCTTTCGTTGGAATCGAGAAAACAGAATAGGTGCCTGCCGCTACTTTTTGTCCGCCTAAACTAATCTCATTTGATAAAGTAATTTGTGTAGCAACGTTTGCTCCTGTACGCCACACTTTATCGAAGGCTACAACGCCTCCAAAAACTTCACGACCTTTCAAACTTGGGCGAGAATACTTAATACTGATGTCGGTTGTGCCTACAGTTTGTACAACCGATGCCGCAGGACTTGGTTGTGGTAAACGAACTTGTGCCGTAGCTGAAAGCGAAAGTGCAAAGCAGATGCCTAAAAATAACTTTTTCATTGTTGAGTGTTTAAAATATTGTGAATTGAGATTTTGACATAAAAGTAAGAAAGTAATAATCCCAGTATTTAATTTTTCGCTCAATGGCTATTTTTAAAAGATATTTTTTAGACCTTTGAGCTCTGAAACATTACCATAATCTATCAACGCTATGCACAGAAATCAATTACTTCAATTGCTAGAAAACTATCAGCCGTTTAATGCAACGGAATCTAAATTTCATGAAGAAATTATTTCTTTCGTAAAGGAAAACCCTTCTTGTTTTGAGCGTTATTTAATGATTGGACATGTTACAGGTTCTGCATGGATTCTGGATAAATCTCATCAATATACTTTATTGACGCACCATAAAAAGTTGAATCAATGGTTTCAGACGGGGGGACATTGTGATGGCGACTCAGATGTTTTAAATGTTGCCTTGAAAGAAGCAGAGGAGGAAACAGGCTTGAAAAATATTAAGGTATTAAATCCTGAAATTTTTGATATTGATATTCATTTAATTCCAGAACGAAAAGGAATTCCAGTACATTTACACTTCGACGTTAGGTTTTTGTTGGAAGCAGATATGAATGAGGATTTAATTGTTTCTTCAGAATCAACTGATTTAAAATGGATTCCACTCTCGGAAGTAGCGGAGCTAAATGATAGTGATTCTATAATGAGAATGGTGGAGAAAAGCTTGTAGTTATTAGCTGTGAGTTATGAGCTTTGAGGTACTGTCTTAAAATCCTATTATTTGATTATAATTATTTTTATATTTGCTATTCTTGAAGGAGAGGTTGCTTTGCAACTTCATC
>NZ_JACHKT010000010.1 GCF_014204325.1 Arcicella rosea | reverse complement strand
AGTAAATCACCTCAAATAAAATGAAAAATCCACCCAGAATATGAGTGGATTTTATTATGAATGAATATTGAAAAACAATTTTCAAGGAAAGCCAATATTGAGTGAGGAGTTTTGAGATGTTAAGTACTGAACAATTTGGAATTTAAAATACTATTTTTCAAACAAACTCCTCACTCAACATTCATCATTCATCACTCAATTAGTTCTTTTAAAATTTTCTGAGCAGCGATAGAAATTACAGTTCCTGGACCAAAAACACCTGAAACACCTGCATCGTACAAAAATTGATAATCTTGTGCAGGAATAACTCCGCCAGCAATTACCATAATATCTTCTCGACCGTATTTTTTTAGTTCTTCAATCAATTGAGGAATTAAAGTTTTATGTCCAGCCGCTAAACTTGAAGCTCCAACTACATGTACATCATTTTCAACGGCTTGTTTGGCTACTTCTTCAGGCGTTTGAAAGAGTGGTGTAATATCTACATCAAAACCTAAATCGGCAAAACTCGTTGCAATTACCTTTGCACCACGGTCATGACCGTCTTGTCCCATTTTAGCGACCATTATTCTAGGTCTTCTTCCTTCTAGATTAGCAAATTCATTTGCCATTTCTCGGGCAATTCTGAAATTTTCGTCGTCTGTCACTTCTGCTGAATAGACTCCTGAAATGGAGCGGATGATAGCTTTATGTCTGCTAAATACAATTTCCAAGGCATCTGAAATTTCACCTAAAGTAGCTCTTAATCGTGCAGCCTCAACAGCCAATTGAAGTAAATTACCTTCTCCAGTTTTAGCTGATTGAGTCAATTTTTCTAAAGCATTCTGAACTGCAATCGTATTTCTGCTTGCTTTTATATTATTTAATCTTTCAATTTGTGAAAGTCTCACCGCTTGGTTATCAACATCACGTACTTCTAAAGCTGTTTCTGTATCAATTTTAAAGCGATTTACGCCTACAATAATATCTTTCCCAGAATCGATTCTAGCTTGTTTTCTTGCTGCTGCTTCTTCGATTCTCATTTTAGGTAAACCTGTTTCAATCGCTTTTGCCATTCCGCCCAATTCTTCTACTTCTTCAATGAGTTTCCAAGCTTTTTTAACTAATTCTTGGGTCAAATATTCAACATAATATGAACCACCCCAAGGGTCAATTACTTTGGTGATATTGGTTTCATACTGAATATATAATTGCGTATTACGGGCAATTCTGGCAGAAAAATCTGTCGGTAAAGCGATGGCTTCATCCAAAGAATTAGTATGCAAACTTTGAGTATGCCCTAAAGTTGCCGCCATGGCTTCTATACAAGTACGAGTAACGTTATTGAATGGGTCTTGTTCAGTAAGCGACCAGCCAGAAGTTTGACAATGCGTTCTTAGCATCAAAGATTTATCGTTTTTAGGGTTAAACTTCTTGACAATTTTCGCCCATAATAATCTTCCAGCACGCATTTTAGCAATTTCCATGAAGTGATTCATACCAATTGCCCAGAAAAATGATAATCTTGGAGCAAAATTATCAATATCCAAACCCGCTTTAATCCCCGTTCTTAAATATTCTAATCCGTCGGCTAATGTGTAGGCTAATTCTAAATCTGCGGTTGCACCAGCTTCTTGCATGTGGTAGCCCGATATGGAAATAGAATTGAATTTAGGCATATTTTTAGCCGTGTAAGCAAAAATATCAGCAATGATTCGCATCGAAGGAATTGGCGGATAGATATAAGTATTCCGAACCATAAATTCCTTTAAAATATCATTCTGAATTGTTCCAGATAGTTTTTCAGGCGATACTCCTTGTTCTTCAGCCGCAACAATATAAAATGCCATAATGGGCAAAACAGCGCCATTCATCGTCATCGAAACCGACATTTCATCTAATGGAATCTGGTCGAAAAGTATTTTCATATCTTCAACAGAATCAATGGCTACTCCCGCTTTTCCGACATCGCCAGTTACTCTTGGATGGTCAGAATCATAACCTCTGTGCGTTGCCAAATCGAAAGCGACAGACAGTCCTTTTTGTCCAGCAGCTAAATTTTTTTGATAAAAAGCATTTGATTCTTCTGCTGTAGAAAACCCAGCATACTGGCGAATCGTCCAAGGTTGTTGCGTGTACATTGTGGCATAAGGCCCTCGGAGAAAAGGAGACAAGCCAGCTCCAAAACCAAGATGTTCTGCTTCTTTTATATCATCGAAAGTAAAGTATGATTTAACAGAAATTCCTTCAGGTGAACGCCAATTTTGTTTAGCTGAGGATGTTTTACTTTCCTCTTCTTTACTTGCTTTAGTTAGTTTTATCTTGGATATGTTTGGTCTCATGGTTTTGGCTTTTAAACTTCAAAGCTTTCAGATAAACGTAAGTTTGGTAATAATTCCAAATCAGAATGTTTTATTGGAGTACTTTCAAGTGTTTTAAGAAACGGTTTTTCATCTAATCTGAATTTATTCACCCCAACCATGATGTATTTATTTGCCTGTAAATCGTCCTGTTTTTGGCTATTTTCAGCACGGATTTCTTTTTGAATAAAACCTTGCTTGAAGGCTTCTATTATTCCTCCAATTGCTTCTACTTCTTCTAATATTTTTAAAGCTTCTTCCGCAATTTCTAGTGTCAGACTTTCTATAAAATAGCTACCTGCTGATGGATCAGTTACTTTATCGAAATAGCTTTCTTCTTTTAAAATGATAGAAATATTTCGGGCAATTCGCTGTCCAAAATCATCATTATTTTTATCGAAAGGTAGAATACTGATAGCATCACAGCCTCCAATAATGGCAGACATTGCTTCAGTAGTTGTTCTCAGTAAATTGCAATGTGGTGTAATCTCTGAATGATAATATGAGGATGTTTGACAATGAAATGAAGTAGTATTTGTCAAAGAAATATCAAAACCATAAGCCTCTAAAAGTATTTTTTCCCAGAGAAATTTTAAGGCTCTTAACTTTGCGATTTCAACAAAATAATTGGTGCCAATCGAAATAGAAAATTCAATATTTTTGAGAATGTCTTTTACTTCTATTCCTTCTTGACTCAATTTGTCAATCGTTTCAATGGCTTGTGCTAATACAAAAGCTAATTCTTGAGCCACATTTGCTCCTGAATTATGGAAGTGATGGCTAGAAAAATGGAGTACTTTGAATTGAGGTGAATTTTGTACTTTTCTAATAAGTTCGGCACTGTCTTGCCAATGGTTTTCGTCCCAATTTCCAGTGTTCATCCATCTTCCAAAAGCATCGTTAATGATTCCTCCTTTCCATTGATAAGGTGCAAAATTTTGTAACTCATTTACTAAATCTAAAGCTTGATTTTCTACTTTAAAAAAAAAGGGTGTATCAGATAGTTTGAAATTGTGCAACAATTTCTTAATTTCAACATTATAAAATAACACGTCGCTTAAGTCAATCAGAAAAGAATCAACACCCTGTCTTAATAGTTTGTAAATCAATGAATTAGTCTCTTTTTCTGATGAATATCTAACAATTTCTCGATAGTTCCAATTAGAGTTAACTCTTTGGTTTTGAGCTTGTTGTATGTTTTTCGTAGATTGTAAATCAATCTCTTCAGAAGCATAGTATGGTTCAATCTGGATATTCTTGTCAATATTCCAGACCATCATTTCGTCAAAGTTTTTACCTTTTAATTCTTTGACGGCCTGTTGTTTCCATTGCTCTTTTGTATGAGCATGAAATTCATTAAAAAGTTGATTCGCCATAATAGTATTTTCTGAAATATTTAACTTTTCAAAGTTAGTCAAATTTATGAATTTAGATTTTTCAAAACAAAAAAACAAGGAAAGTTACCAAATAGGCTTATCTTGTTGGATTATCCCAAGAAAAAAGCTGATATATTATTTTTTAAATTATTTTAATTGAGAATGAAACGAAATTGGTTTTTCTCTCCAATAAAATTCACTATTTTTGCCATCCTTTTGGGGAAATGAAATATAGATTTTCAGCTAAATAGCTAATCGTTTGAAAATCAAATATTTAGTAAAAGTGCTTTTCTTGAGCCGCCAATATAGATTATAACATGCATTCAACATCTCAACTTCAAGCAAGGCAAGTTTGGTCAAAGTGCCTTGAGATTATACATAACGATATCAACGAACAAAGTTTTAAAACTTGGTTTGAACCTATCATACCCCTGAATGTAAGTAATCAAACTCTTTCTATACAGGTGCCAAGCCAATTCTTTTATGAATGGCTTGAGGAAAACTATATCCATGTGCTTCGTAAAGCAATTGATTTTACTTTAGGAAAAAATGGAATGCTAGAGTACTCAATTATAGTTGATAAAGGAGACAAGAAAAACCCACCGATAACTTATAATATTCCAAATCAAAAATCATCCGTTCCAGTAGCAGCTCAACAACGCAAACCAGAACCAACTTTATACGAAAGTCCATTTCAATTAAAAGATTTGGATTCTTTGGATTTGGATTCTTATTTAAACGCACATTATACCTTCGATAATTTTGTAGAAGGAGATTGTAATCGTTTAGGACGTTCAGCGGGTTTAGCGGTAGCACAAAGACCAGGTGTTACTTCATTCAACCCTTTGATGATTTACGGAAGTGTAGGTTTGGGTAAAACGCACTTGATTCAAGCTATTGGAAACTATATCAAAAATACGCAAGCCAATAAGTTTGTTTTATACGTTACTTCTGAAAAATTCTGTAATCAATTTATCAACGCTATCAAAAATAATACGCTACAGGCATTTACCAATTTTTATATGCAAGTAGATTGTTTAATTATTGATGATGTACAGTTTTTAGCAGGAAAAGAAAAAACGCAAGAATCATTCTTCCATATTTTTAACCATTTACATCAGTCGGGTAAGCAAATTATTATGTCGTCTGATAGAGCACCAAGAGAATTGGCAGGTATGCAAGATCGTTTACTTTCACGTTTTAAATGGGGATTAACTGCTGACGTTCAGCAACCAGATTTTGAAACAAGAATTGCTATCTTACAGAAGAAACTTCAAGCTGATGGTATTTATATTGAAGATAAAGTAATTGAATATTTAGCCCACAGTATTGATACCAACGTGCGTGAAATGGAAGGTGTTATTGTTTCATTAATGGCACACGCTTCGCTGAACCGAAAGGAAATTGATATGGATTTGGCTAGAACTACTTTGAAAAATATCGTTGTCGATAATGAAAAAGAAGTAACGGTTGATTCTATTTTAGATGCAGTAACAAGCCATTTTGACGTAAATATGTCGGATTTGAAAAGTAAAAGTCGTAAAAAAGAAACGGTTTTCCCACGTCAAATTGCGATGTACTTAATGAAAGAATTTACCAATTTGCCTTTAAAATCAATTGGTTATCATTTCGGTGGGAGAGACCACAGTACGGTAATTCATGCGGTACAAACAATCAGTATCATGCTTGAGACTGACAAAGAAGTAGAGAAAACGATGCAGAAGTTATATAAATATTTTAACAGAGTGAGAGTTAAAAACTAAAAATATAACAAAAAAGCCCGAAGATTTTTTCAATTTCTTCGGGCTTTTTTGTTGGATTACCTTGTAAAATAGTCTTCAAATCGTATTTTTGTTTTACTATTCAGCTCTTCAACTTCAGTTTTATGAAAAGAAATATACTCTTGGCTTTATTGTTTATAATTTCGTTTTGTACAAGTACTTTGGCAGATGATATTAATCCTATTGAACTGATGCCTCTGAAACAAAAAAATTTGATGTTAGATAATCCAAAAGGAAAACTGAAAATCAAATTTGTGATGAATGATTTCAAATCTTCTGGCGATACTACTAAACCCAAAAGTCTTTTTGCAAAAATTAAGAATGTTGTAAATTCTTTGCTAGATGCTTCTGATAATCCACCGTTTAAATTACAAGTGGTTCGAGAGAAGAAAAACTAAAAGGGTTGAGATTCAAAATCTCAACCCTTTTAGTTTTTATGATAAGGCAAATTTAATTGCTCCAGTAATACTCAGAATTGTAAAGAATGAAATGATATAAAGAACGAATAAAATGAAAGATTTAAAAATTGTTTTGATGATTCTTTGTCGATAAACCACTTTCAGTGCTACAATAAAGTAAATAAAGAAGCCGAGCATTGTGGCTGATAAAGCTTCTTTCCAATATCCGAAAAATACGCCCCCACCTACAAAAATAACAATCATTAAAAATAGCACGCTGTGAATGTGAATCGAAAAAATGAGATGTTCATAATAATAGCGAGTGTGTCCTTCTAAAATATTGGGAATCTTTTGATACCTTCTTATTTTTCTGAAACTAATTAAATACAGTACAAAATCCAATAAGTAACGCAAAAGTCTAAATGGATAAGTGAAAAAACTATGCGAACGTTTGCTGTAAAGAAACTTTAATAGAATTGCTACAATTGGCATTAAAATAAACATCATTAATGAGAATACTCCAATCCCAAAATGAGTAATCTCTTGAATTGCTGCTTCAGCATCTTCTTCAAAAGCTAATTCATAATGTGTTACATTTCTCAAAAAACCTCTTTCTAGTGCAATCAAACCAAAAAAGTTGTTGTTTTCTCTTCCTGCTTTTTTTCTATGAGTAATCAGACTATCTAATTCAGTGTCTGACATTTTTAAGATTCTTTGTTTATACGCTTTATTTTCCACGCCACCATCACTTCCTTTTATGGTAATAATAGTATCCTGAAAATATTGGACTTTCAGCAAAGCATTATTTTTCAAAGAATGAAGCCTCAATACGTACTTTAATTGACTTTTAGTACCAATCGTTTCTGTGAAATATTGACTCATTTCGTTAGTAACATCACTCAATTCTACTGTATTTACAGTATCCAGAACAATTTGCTTTTGAATGGCAATCAATCTTTGGCGTTGTTTATTTTCTGGTAACTTTTCTATTAACTTTCTTAAAGTATCGTCATTTTGAATGTTCATTTCATCCAAAATTTCATCAGCATCAATATCCACAAAGTCTATCCAACCATTTGTTTTCTTTTGTATATCTTTAGTTTGTTCATCCAGATCCTCCAAATCTTTTATATCACTTCTTACATCTTTTAATTCTTGTTCAGCATTATATAAACCATTGGTATCGGCTGATGATTTTATATCTTTTAAGGCTTTTTTAGCTTTCTTCAATCTTTTTTGACTTTCTTTTTCACCCTTACTTTTTGATTCAGAAACGCCATCAATTACACCATCAAAAAAGCCATTTTGCCCTTTTTCAATAGCAGTATCAATCATAAAACCTAAGAGTAAGAAAAAAAGAAATGAAGCCAAAAAGTAAAGGCGGATAGGAGGAATGTATCTTCCTCTTCTTCCTTCAAGAAAATCTTTTGTAATTTTTCCCGGATGAAGAAAGATAGCATGTAAGGTATTAAATAGTTTTGTATCAAGATGAGTGAAGCCTTCAACTACTTCAAAAATTAAATGACCAACTGGTACTTTCAAATCATGATTTTCTTGCCCACAATTGGGACAAAAATTGTCTTCAGGTTTTAAAATTGTATGGCAGTTATGGCAAATTTCTACTTTTCTACGTTTTTTGTGTTCAGACATTCTAATGGTTAGTGTTAAATAATGAAGTGCGATTTAGAATTTCTAATGAAAGTAATAAAAAAAAGGAGAAAATCAGCTGATTTTCTCCTTTTTAATGCAAAACAATGATTGTTTTAGCTGAAAAATGAAATTTATTCTAATTCGCCATCATCAGCGATATTAGGTTCTTGGGTATCGAGTAATGCTTTTTCGTCGCCTTTGATTTTTTCCTTGATTTTGTTTTCAAGTTCTTCCAATAAATCTGGATTATCTTTTAGCATTTCTTTCACGCCGTCACGACCTTGTCCTAAACGGTTTGTGCCATAGCTAAACCATGAACCTGATTTTTTCACCACTTCCATGTCAACCGCTAAATCAAGTACTTCACCAGCTTTAGAAATTCCTTCGCCATACATGATGTCGAATTCAACTACTTTGAACGGAGGAGCAACTTTGTTTTTAACAACTTTTACACGAGTACGGTTACCGATTACGTTGTCACCGTCTTTGATTTGACCAATTCTACGAATATCCAAACGAACAGAAGCATAGAATTTCAAAGCGTTACCACCTGTAGTTGTTTCTGGGCTACCAAACATTACGCCGATTTTATCACGCAATTGGTTGATAAAAATACAGCAACAGCCAGTTCTGTTAATAACCCCAGTTAATTTACGAAGTGCTTGTGACATTAAACGAGCTTGCAGACCCATTTTAGAATCGCCCATGTCGCCTTCTAGTTCAGCTTTTGGAACAAGTGCAGCCACAGAGTCAATCACACAAATATCAATCGCACCTGATGAAATTAATTGTTCAGCAATTTCCAAAGCTTGTTCACCACTATCAGGTTGTGAAATCAATAAATTCGCCGTATCAATGCCTAATTTTTCAGCATAACCTTTATCAAAAGCATGTTCCGCATCAATAAAAGCAGCTAAACCACCTGCTTTTTGTGCTTCGGCGATGCAGTGCATCGTTAAAGTAGTTTTACCAGAAGATTCTGGGCCGTAGATTTCGATGACTCTTCCACGGGGTACACCACCAACACCAAGTGCTAAGTCTAGCCCTAATGATCCTGTCGAAATCACGGGAACGTCAAGTACTTTAGTATCCGACAAACGCATTACTGTACCTTTTCCGTATGCTTTGTCTAATTTTTCGAGTGTTGTTTGTAATGCTTTTAATTTTTCGTTGACAGGATTTGTTGCCTCCGCTTGTTGTTTTGCCATGTTGGATTTTTAGGTTAAATTTTGGTTTTAATTCGGGGAATCAAGCTGAGTTATTGAAATTTTGTTGAAAAACAATTAGCAATAGGGAATCAAAGACTATTTTTTTCTGTCATTGATTAGTAGAACTCAATACCCGAATTCAAAATTTTTAATGGTGAAATTACCAAATTTTCAGCAATTTAAAGTACTTTGCTCACAAATGTTCAGACGATTTTTTCAAATATTACTTGCCCTCTTTTTGTTTACAGCTCAGTATTGCTTTGCTCAGTTAAACAATACTCATCTGGAAACTTTCCAGCACATTGATTCCACCAAAAATCAACAGCTTTATTTTCAATTCAATAGCTTTAGTTTTCTGAAGAACAATGAATACTTCGGGAAAATTGCTGATGGATTTACGCTTTTTGGGAATCAATTTTCTCCAAAATTTATTTATCAGCCAGCACCCAATGTAAGTATTGAAGCAGGGATTTATGCTTGGAAAGATTTCGGAAATGATAAGTTCACGAGTGTAAAACCAATTTTTACCATCAAAGTTCAAAAAGATTCTTCGCAGTTTTTATTTGGAAATTTAGATGGACAACTGAATCACCATTTGGTTGAACCAATGTTAAATTTTGAAAGAGTAATCTTGAACCGCCAAGAATTTGGTATTCAATATACAAAACGGACTTCAAAAACGTTTTTTGATAGCTGGATAGACTGGCAACAAATGATTTATAAAGGTTCTGATTTTCAAGAAAAAATCTTTGCAGGATTTTCTTGGAATAAGCGTTTGATTCAACATAAAAACTTTAGGCTTTCATTGCCCGTTCAGTTGACTTTACAGCATCATGGCGGACAAATAACGAGTTCAAAAGATACTAATCAAGTAGTTACTTATACCAATGTGGCTCTTGGAGTAGAAGCTGAATTGAAAACTGAAGGCTTTTTTCAACGTTTCAAAACCCAGAATTATTGGTTAGGTTATCGCCAAAATTCGGGTTATAATCCATACTTCTCAGAAGGGTCAGGAATTTATTTGAATTTATTGGCTGAAACGAAAGTGATAAATTTGATGCTGAGTTATTGGCAGTCGAGCGGCTTTTTTGCCGAAGCGGGTGGAGATTTGTACCAATCAATTGGAAGGGTTTACCGAAATCCGAATCAATTAGAAAAAGAACGTAAACTATTGTTTTTCAGATTTATGAAAGACTGGAAACTGATTGATAATTTATGGCTTACTTTTAGGTTTGAACCTTATTTCGATTTGAATAATCACTCGTTTGAACATTCCGAAGGTTTATTTTTAACTTACCGTCAAGGATTTAAAGTTAAGTAATTGAAATTTAATAAATTTGTACAATTCATTAAATAAATAGAAAACATGAAAAAGTTAATACTTGTATTTTCATTAATGTTTGCTGCATTTTCAATCAATGCACAAAGCAAATTTGGACAAGAAATTACCGAAGAAGGAGCAATTCCTACTACAGAATTATTGAAAAAAGCAGATGGAAAAGAAGAAATCACGGCTAAAGTTTCGGGCGTTGTAGAATCTGTTTGCCAAGTAAAAGGTTGTTGGATGAAAGTAAAATTAGACGACGGACAAACCATGCGTGTTACTTTCAAAGACTATGGTTTTTTTGTGCCAAAAGACATCGCAGGTAAAACGGTAGTTATCGACGGAACGGCGAAAGTAAAAACCACATCAGTAGCAGATTTAAAACATTATGCAGAAGATGCAGGCAAGAGTAAAGATGAAATTGCTAAAATCAAAAAGCCAGAAAAAGCTTTAGGTTTTGTAGCAAATGGAGTAATTGTAAAATAAATTGCATGAAAAAAGGCTAAGAAATTTAAAATTCTTAGCCTTTTTTCTTTCGATGATTTTGATTAAAATCTCAAGATAAAATGTTGTTTAGGTTGATTTTTTCTGAAAAAAACTAAGCCAATAAAGAATAAATCTATTGTAATCATCACGCTTGGATGCGATTTAATATATTGCCATGCTTCTTGCATTTCTTCTGACCAATGAATATCGTCAAAAATAAATAAAGATGATTCGTTGGCTTTTGCTAAACACATTTCAAAATACTTCACTGTAGGCTCGTAGCGATGATTGGCATCAAAAAAAGCAAAATCAATTGTTTCTGCTTTAGCAATTTGTGTCGCCAACGTTTCATCTAAATTTCCTACAACAATTTCAATATTATTGGCAGACAACTCGTCAAAATTTTCTTGAGCAATTTTTGCTGTTGTCGGGCAACCTTCAAAAGTAATGACTTTGGCATTTTGCAAAGCCTTCGCTTCGTACAAAGTTGTAATTCCTAAAGAAGTGCCCAAATCAAAAATTACTTTGGGTTCAAAATGTTGAATAAGTCTGAAAAGTAATTTGCCAAATTTAGAAGGTTTTTCGGCACTTTTAGCAATTTGTTTGATTTGCCTTGAATTGGATGAATGAATCTTTGAACCTGCTCCGAAATCTGTAATTTCTATTACTTTATCATTTTTCTTCAGTCTTTTTCGCAAAGCTTCAATGTTCTTGAAATGTGGTGACTGAAAGCTTTTTGCAAGAATTATTTTGGTATAAAGTTGAAAAACAAAAGGCGAATGAATAGCGTGTTCGTTCTTGGAAGCAAGTAAATATTGAAAATATCTTTTAATCAAAATGTGATTTTTATTTTGTGAATGAGCAACAATAACAAAGGAAGAGAAACCAATAAGGAATATTGAACTAAATATTCCTTGTGCGTAAGCAATTTTTCGAAATTCCGCTGTTTGAGCGAAGCGAGTTTCGGAATTTCTTGATTTTCTTTTGTTACTTTTCTTGTATCAAGACAAGAAAAGTAAGGTCTTTGGAAACATAGTATTATATTTTTTGATGTAAATCAAACTTCTAAATATTCATTTAATTCATCCTAAAAGGAGCAACCATCGTAAAATCTGGAATAACAACATTGAAAAACTTACCATCAAAAATACGTTCCATCTGATAAGTACCCGCCATTTTACCGAGCGAAGTATTCAAATTACAACCGCTAGTATATTCATAAGTTTGTCCGGGTTCTAAAGTTGGCTGCTGCCCAACCACACCTTCGCCTTCTACTTCACGCACTAAACCATTAGCATCATGGATATACCAATGACGACGCAAGAGTTTCACCGTATAATCGCTTCCATTATGAATTTTGATATGATATGAAAAAACAAAATTTCCTTGAAATGGATTAGAATATTCAGGTTGAAAGTGGGTCAAAACGCTTACCTTTACACCATTTGTGATAGCTGAGACCATTTTTTTAATTAGTTTTTTACAATATATTTTAGCGAAAATTACATTACATTGTCTGAAAAATCAACGTAATTGATAAATTTATTAAAACCCATTGAAGAATGAACGTAAAAATTGAAGATTCTTGGAGAGAAAGATTGAGTCCTGAATTTGAAAAACCTTATTTTAAAACCTTAGTTGACTTTGTTAAAAACGAATATACTGCTGGAACGGTATATCCACCCGGAAAACTAATTTTTAATGCTTTCGATAAATGCCCTTTTAACGAAACGAAAGTGGTAATTCTGGGGCAAGATCCTTATCATGGAGCAGGACAAGCGATGGGACTTTCCTTTTCTGTAAACGATGGAATTTCTGCACCACCTTCGTTAATCAATATTTTTAAAGAAATTAAAGATGATTTAGGAATTCCGATTCCAAAATCTGGCAATTTGGAACGCTGGGCAAACCAAGGCGTATTATTATTAAATGCTACTTTAACAGTTAGGGCTTCTGAGGCGGGTTCACATCAGAAAAAAGGTTGGGAAACCTTTACCGATGCTGTAATTAAATGTATTTCGGAAGAGAAAGAAGGAGTAGTTTTTATGCTTTGGGGAAAGTATGCTCAGGACAAAGGAGCGGTAATTAATGCCTCAAAACACTTAGTTTTGAAGTCTAAACATCCTTCGCCAATGGCGGCAAATGCTGGAGGTTGGTTTGGAAATCATCATTTTTCAAAAGCTAATGAATATTTAGCAAGTAATGGACTTGCAGGTATTCAATGGTAAAAAAATAAAAATCTTCTATGAAAAATTTACTTTTTCTAATAGTTCTTTTTGCTAATCAGTTTTGTTCTGGTCAAAATCACTTTGAAAATGAAATCAAAGCTTTTGAAAAAAGCGATTCACTTTCGATGCCAGCACCAAAACAAATTTTATTGGTTGGAAGCTCTTCATTCCGATTGTGGACTACTTATAAAGAAGATTTAGCAGGATATTCCGTTATCAATCGTGGTTTTGGTGGCTCTTCGATGAGCGATGCGAATGAGTATTTCGAAAGAATTGTTTCGAAATATCAACCAAAATATATATTAGTCTATGAAGGCGATAATGATTTAGCTTCTGGAAAGAGTCCAGAAACTGTATTGGAAGACTTCAAAATATTTGTCGAGAAAGTAAAAAAACAAATACCCAAAGCAACGGTTGCTTATATTGCTATTCGACCAAGTATTGCTAGACAAAACATAGTTGAGCAGCAAAGAAAGACGAATCAACTAATTGAGAACTATTGTAAATCTGCTAAGAAACTTCATTTCATTGATGTTCAAAAGCATTTTTATTTACCCGATGGAAAATTAATGCAAGATATTTTTGTTGCGGATAAGCTACATTTAAATGAAAAGGGGTATCAGATTTGGACAAATGCTATCAGAAAATATTTGGCAAAACACGTGAAGTAATCCTATGAAAAAAATCTTTTCAGTACTTCTTATTTTATCATACACTTTCACTTTTGCTCAAGAAGTAAGTATTTCTGGCAAAGTAGAAAATCTTTCAAAAGGTGATACACTTGCTTTGATGTATGACCCTTTGTTACTAGGAGTAAATCCATCAATTCAAAAACTGGTTATCAATTCTGACAATCAATTTAAATTTAAACTCAATATTCCAAATCAAGCTATCGTTGAGCTTAAATTGAAGGAGCAAAGCGTTTTACTTTTTGTAGAAAAGGGAAATCAAATTACTTTAGAAATTGATGGAAAAGATTTTAGTAATAGCCTGAAAGTAAATGGTAATAATGCTTTAGAAAACGATTTTCTCATAAAATTTTATCAGCAATTCAAGTCAGATTTTACGACTTCGTTGATGCTGAAAAAAGTAAATAGCATGTCAATTGATGTACTGGAAATGGATTTATTTGAAGCAAAAAAGGTGCAATCTGACTTTTACAAAAATTATCCTGAGCAAAGTAAGTTTTCGGAAGTATTCAAGAAGTACATCGAAAATCAAATCCGTTGGAATTACTGGTCATACATTTTAGCGTATCCGATTATCAGAGGAAACGCTAATCAAGCCCAAACACAAGTAATATCGTTACCAAATTCTGTTTTAGAGACTTTAGACGAAAAAAAGATTCAGGATGAATCGGCTTTACTTTCTTTATCTTACCGCAATTTTCTGATTCATTACATTACTTATTTCAACTCAAAAGCACATGGATTTGTAAAATATGCGGATGTCAATAAGGCAATGGAAGATAAACATCTTTTTGCCAGAGAGCATTTGCCAACCAAACCGTATCAATATTATTTGGCTTATTTATTGGATACTCAGTGTCAGTTTTGTTTGCCTTCTGTGGTAAGAAATACTTTTTCAGCTTTAAGTGCCACGCCCAATTCAGAAGCATATACCAATTTGGTTAAAGCAAAATGTGGCGAGATAATGAGTAAAAACGATGAAGCCATTAAAGCGAAAGAAGAAGAAGGGAAATGGTTTAAAGCGATTACTCCAGATGGTAAAGAATTATCTTTAGCAAGCCTGAAAGGCAAAGTTATTTATCTTGATTTTTGGGCTTCTTGGTGTGGACCTTGTCGAAAAGAGTTTCCATTTTCTAAGCTTTTACAAGAAAAATTAAGCGAGAAACAAAGAAAGGAAGTAGTGTTTTTATACATTTCTATTGATGAAGTGGAGGAGAATTGGCGAAAAGGAATGAAAGATTTACAAATAGAAAACCAGAAAAATGTTTATTCAAAGGGTGGTTGGGAATCTGGTGCAGCTAAATTCTTTAAGCTGGAGTCAATTCCAAGATATATGCTGATGGACAAAAAAGGAAACATCGTTGATAGCGATGCCAAACGCCCAAGCGACCCTAAAATTTTGTCGGATATTTTGAAGTTACTTGGCGAGTAATTTTAATAAAGTTGTTTAATCTGTTCTGTAAAGGTATTTGAACACTAGATGAGGTATTAGTAGGGAATGAAATATAATCCTGTCAGATGATTTTAAATCTTAACGTTGATAACTGACAGTAGATATAAAAAAGAAAACCTTTTCATGGATTTAATTTAGTTGGAAAAGCAATGTAAATTTGATTTTCCATAAATTCTGTTAAACCATGAAAAACAATGCTTAAAAAACACAATCTTTTACTATTAATACTTCTGTTAATAGAACCCGCTTTGCTATTCGCACAACATAATAACAATGCAGTAATTCCCCGAATGCGTGTGATTGTCGATAATGATTTCAGTGGTGACCCTGACGGACTCTTTCAGCTTGCACATCTTTTACTTTCTCCTTCTGTAGAAATAAGAGGAATTATTGGCTCGCATTTAAGTGTGGGAGATGGCTTCGATCCTTCTAAAACACAAGCAGACAATGCGGCAAATAAAGCAAAAGAATTATTAGAAGTAATGGCTGTTAAAAACAATATTCCTGTTTTTGCAGGTTCAAATTCTGCTATGCTGAATGATAGTACGCCTGTAAAAGATGAAGCAGTGAATTTTATTATTCAAGAAGCTTTACGGACTGATACTAAATTGCCTTTGTATGTACTTTGTGGAGCAGGTTTAACCGAAATAGCTTCGGCAGTTTTAACGAACCCACAAATTGCGAACAAATTAACGTTAGTTTGGATTGGTGGACCAGAATATAACGATTTAGCATTACCTCCTCCCAATTACTCTTCTCCTGAATACAATCTTAAAATTGATATTTCGGCAGCAGTAGTTGTTTTCAATAAATCCAATATTCCCATCTGGCAAGTACCAAGAAATGCTTATCGTCAATGTCTAGTTTCATATAATCAGTTGCTGACCAAAGTGAAGTCAAAAGGAAAAGTCGGAAATTATTTGACTACAATTTTAGAGAATTTGATGAAGAGAATCCAACCATATTATAATATTGGCGAAGCTTATGTATTGGGTGATAGTCCTTTGGTATTATTAACAGCTCTTCAATCATCCTTTGAAGCTGACCCATCATCCAGTAATTATGTTATTAAATTAGCTCCAAAAATCAATAAGCAAGGAGCTTACGAGTATAATCATAAAGGCAGAAACATTAGGGTTTACAATCATTTAGATACTTACTTAATGTTTGAAGACTTTTTTGCCAAATTAGAATTAGCGAATAAATAGTTTTTTTTGAAATTAAATAGGCTCCAAAACAAAAAAGGTCAGCTGACAAAATTCAGCTGACCTTTTTCATTAAGTAAGTATTATTAATTTGGATTTTGAACACAATCCTTGTTAACATTTATTTCTGTTTGTGGAATTTGCCAAATATAAGCAGCTGAAGTGTTGGGATTGCTGCGATATTAGCTTTAGCAGGAAGTGGTAAATTATTACGTTGCAAATCAATAGAACGGAAACCTTCACCTAAGAATTCAATTCTTCTTTCTGTTAAAATTGCATTAACTAGTGCTGTGCTATTAGCAAAGTCAGCAGCAGTATAAGCAGTAGTTGAACGACCTCTAACAGCATTCAATAAAGCTAATGCCGAAGCGTCAACACTTGCACCAGCTAATCTAGCTTTTGCTTCAGCAAGGTTAAGCAATACTTCTGCATAACGCAACACAGGCACAAAATCTTTGTGAACTGGACCAGTTGGGAATTGCATACTTAAATTGAAAATATTAATCAGTGATGGCTCAAAAGCATAAAAGCCACTGTGAATTTCACAGTGGCTTTTATGCTTATATATTTGCTAAGATTAATTGCTTGGTTTAGCAATCTCAACATTTACTCTTTTACCCTTAATAGAAGCACCTTCCATACGGTTCAAAACAGTAGTTGCATATTCTTTTGGAACATCAACAAATGAATATTTATCAAAAATATTGATTTGACCTAAAGTATTTCCCGGAATTCCAGATTCTCCAGCGAAAGCACCAACGATATTAGCAGGAGAGATTTTTTCGTCAAAACCGATGTTTACGAACATTCTTACCATGTTGGCATCCTGACGGTATGGTTTACCAGCTTTGTCTGTACGAGGACCACGGTCTTCAAAAGAACGAGGCTGACGGTCATTTGACCGACCACCAGAAGGACGGTCATCACGTGAATTACCACGGTCAAAACGGCTATTACTTCCACCATCTCTGCTTCCGAAACGATTTCCTGATTCACGATTTCCACCACGACCAGCATCTCTACTTCCGAAACGTTCTGTACCACGATCATTTCTACGTGCGTTGCGGTCAGCTTCTCCGTCTAAGTTTTCATCAGCGAATTCATTTTTAGCAACACCCATATTCATTTTTACTAAAGCAGCAATAATTTGCTCAGCAGTAAATCCTGAATGCTCTAATGAAGCATATACATCACCGAACAATTCTAAATCACCAGCTTGGATAGTATTTTGAAGACGTTCAATGAACATTCCTTTTTTCACACCTACTACATCAGAGAACGATGGAATAACGCCTTTGTCAATTTTAACTTTAGTGTAATTCATAATGTCACGTAAACGGTTGCGTTCAGAACCTACTACTAAAGTAAATGCTTTACCAGATTTACCAGCACGTCCAGTTCTACCGATACGGTGTACATAATATTCTTCATCTAATGGAATATCATAGTTGAATACAGCATCCACATCACTTACATCAATACCACGTGCAGCAACGTCTGTAGCTACTAGTATAGTTACTACGCCTGAACGGAATTTAGCCATTACATTTGTACGTTGTGCTTGGCGTAAATCTCCATGAAGACCTTCAGCTGCATAACCACGTAATACTAATTCTTCCACTACTTCGTCCACTTTTTTCTTCTGATTACAGAATACTAAAGCTAATTTCACAGCGTGTAAATCCATTAAACGAGTCATTACTTCTAATTTCGCTTTTCCTTTAACATCGAAGTACAATTGTTCGATATTAGCATTAGTAATTTCGTTTTTCACTACTTTCACTAATTTAGGATTGTTCTGGTAGCGAGAAGTCAATGCCATAATAGGCTTAGACATCGTTGCAGAGAAGAAAACAGTTTGACGGTCTTCGTTAGTTTCTTGTAAGATACTTTCGATATCTTCACGGAAGCCCATGTCTAGCATTTCATCTGCTTCGTCAAGAACAGCCATTTTAACATTTTCAAGTTTCAACGCACGTCTTTCGATTAAATCGATAACACGTCCTGGCGTACCAACAACAATGTTTGCACCTGCTTTTAAAGACTTGATTTGACGTTCGATTGAATCACCACCGAATACAGTAGTTACCCAAACGCCTTTTTTGTATTTTGATAATTTTTTAATTTCTTCAGTTACTTGTACAGCCAACTCACGTGTTGGGCAAAGTACTAAACCTTGTACGTATTTATCGAAAGCGATAACTTTGTCAATCATCGGGATACCAAACGCAGCAGTCTTACCTGTACCTGTTTGTGCTTGTCCGATTACGTCACGACCTTCTAATAAATAAGGAATTGCTTCTGATTGGATTGGTGAAGCAGTTTCGAACCCCATGTCCTTTACTGCATTTTTGATGTCTTCCGACACGGAAAGTTCATCGAATCTTAATCTTGTGATTTCACTCATGATTTTTCTTTAACGATTTCAAAGACGCAAACAAGCCGAGAGAAATAGTTTTGATAAACCAATTTCTTTTGTATGTTGCTTTCAAAGATTTCGTTGCCTTTGTTTGTATAGCCTATCAAACGACATGAAGAAGATTGAGGGCATCGACCTGATGCTCCACTCGTTCCTGAGACTAAATTTGTAATTGATTTGAAATAACTGCTTTAATGATGCCCGAACATCCGTTAAAGCTCTGGGAGACCGACTTAGAACTGTTAAAAAGTTCCTGAGAAGAATAGTTTCGTATCCAACGAAACGTACACAGAGACGTGCGGATGTTTTTTGTACTAATTTTCCACAAAGGTACGTCAATCTTTTTTATATGCAAGTGTTTCTTGCATTTTTTTTAGAAAATAAATTTTTCGTTACCATTCATTTTGCATGAATATGGTCTATCTTTCACTAAAAGCCCTTTTTTAAAAAAATAGTAAATTGTAAATACCGAAGATTTTGCTGAAAATAATTGTACTTATATTCTCTTTTCAAAAAATATTACAGAACCAAATAGATTTTCAAGAAATAAGTGAAAACTTTAACCAATAATTCACAAGACCTAAGCGTTTAATTAAAAATAACATTTTGTATTATTTCATGAAAAAAACAATCTTATTAACTGCTATCAGCTATCTGTTTTGTACTTATGCAGGATTCTCTCAAGTATTTTCAGATTCAGTATTCATTAATATTCAAGGTTCACTTGGTAAACTACAAAGTGAAAATGAAAATTTGAAAAGCCGTTTAGAAATGCAAAGTCGTTCTTTAACTGACATTTCAAAGAGTCAATCAATAAGCGACAAAACAAAATGGGAAAAAATTAGAACAAACTTGGTAAAAAGTGCCGAGGTTTATAAAATTTTGAGTGATGATATTATTGATTTAAAATCTCAAGTAATTAATCAAGACTATCAAGGTTATATAAAGAAGTTGAGTTCGGTTGAAAAAGGTCCTTTAGGTTTTTCTTTTGAAGAAGTAATTATGAAGACGGCTCAAAGTAAAGCTATTTTTACCAAAAAAGAGAAAAACGAACGTTTCATGACGGTACTGAAAAGCTTGAAAGATAGCCCAATTGTAGGTTTAATTCCTTATGCTTCACAGGCTGTCAATCTTTCTACGGCAGCGGTAAATGTAGCTTATGCGGCTGGTGTGCAAGATAAAAAGGTGAATTTTGATAAAATTCGTGAATTTGAAAAGGAGCTTCAACGCTACACAGGTTTTTATAACGCTTTGGATAAAGCCAATTTAACCAATACCAATGCTAGTTCACAAACAGTTACTTTGTTAGAAGCATTACAGTTGGATTTACTTGAGAAATTCAAAAAAGATGTGCAGAAAATTGGATATAATCCTAGGGATATAAGGAACGAAGAGTCGTTAGATGATTACTTCAACTACATGGTGAATGAATTTACAACTGATTATGTCAAGAAAAGAATTAGCGACATTGAAAGTAAATACACTCAAAAGGATGGGAAAACGAACTTGACAGATATGCTACAAACAGAATTAGATATTCGTCATGTCAACAATAATTTAGATTATTTACAGGCACTGTGTAACCGTTTTATAGGTATTCATGACCAATATTTTGATTTAGAAAATCGTTATTTTGATTTGGTAAAGCAGTCAATCAATGTTGCCAAAACCAATAATATCATTGAAGCTGTTGGCGAAAAACCAGCACAAATGGTTTATGATGATTTAATTAAAGAATTGGGAGCTAAGAAGAAAAAGAAAGATTCAGCCATTAAATCAAGTATCAATATCAAAGAGTTGAAAGATAAAATTGATGCTGTTGATATTTACAAAATACTATAGTGCAAAATCTTAATCCATAAAATACCTCTTTCTGAAAAGAAGGAGGTATTTTTATGTTTAAATCTCTTCAATTATTCAGCAAACCAATTTTCAAACATGTATTATCGTCTTTTAATTTGCTTCCTATTATTTTCAGCAAAGCTTTTTGCTCAACAAAAGCAACCAGCTGCCTTTCAAGTTGTGCCTTTAGGCGTAAAAGGGGGGACTGATGAGAAAAATCTTTCAGCTTACCTTCTCGCTCCTGTTTCCACAAACGATTATGTTTGTTTAGATGCAGGAACCGTTTATGCAGGGATAGAAAAAGCAGTTAACAATAAAGTATTTAAAGTTTCTGCCAGTGAAGTACTTAGGAAATATATTAAAGGCTATTTTATCTCACATGCTCATCTCGACCACGTTTCTGGTTTAATCATTAATTCTCCAGGAGATTCTTCCAAAACCGTTTATGCCACCCAAAAATGTATGGAAATGATGCAAAATCATTATTTCAATGATGAAACTTGGGCTAATTTTGGAGATGAAGGAAAAGGTTTTCCATTGAAAAAATATCATTTTCAAACGTTAAAAACAGGCGAAGAAAGTGCTATCACGAATACTTCTATGACGGTGAAGGCTTTACCATTAAGTCACGTAAATCCATATCAGAGTACCGCTTTTCTGATTAAAAATCAAAATAATTATGCTTTGTATTTGGGCGATACTGGGCCAGATGAAGTAGAGAGAAGTGATAAATTGGCTTTACTTTGGAAAGAAATTGCACCGCTCATTCAGCAAAAACAATTGAAAGGTATTTTTATTGAAGTATCATTTCCAAACGAACAACCTGATAAGTTTTTATTCGGACATCTTACGCCTAACTGGTTGATGAAGGAAATGAATAAATTAAGTGAATTGACAGGCAAAGAAGCATTGACAGGTTTTAACGTTATCATTACACACCTAAAACCACCAGCAGTGAATGAAGTAAAAATTAAAAAACAGTTAACCGAACAAAATACTTTAGGATTAAATCTAATTTTTCCAGAACAAGGAAAACGATTTGAATTATAAATTCGTATTCTATAATTTAATACTTCTACTTATGCTGACTGGTAAGTAGAAGTATTAAATTTCTCATCAAATCAACGAAAAAATACTGTTTTTAATAGCATATAATACTAAACCTGTAACATTTCTAGAACCAGTTTTTTGGAGTAAATTATTTCTATGTCCATTGACAGTTTTTACGCTGATGTAAAGTTTTTCTGCAATTTCTTCGGCAGTATATTGTTGACAGACAAGCTGTAAGATTTCTTCTTCTCTTTTGGTGATAGTAACATTCATTTTTTTACTCTTCACTTTTTTGCCCATTCTACTTTGGATTGCCTTCAAAGTGAGTTCGTTAATGTAAGAACCTTTGCTGTAAACAGATTGAATAGCATCGAATACTTCTTGTGGGTCGCTGTCTTTTACCAAATAGCCGTGTGCACCATGTTCGATTAAATTTGTTATAAAATTCTCGTCTTCATGAACAGATAGTATTAGAATTCGTACGTTAGGGAAAGTCGTTAGTAACACATTGGTAACATCCAAACCGCTAAATTCTTTTTTGTCGGGTCTGGCTGGTAAAGAAATATCTACCAACATTACATCGGGAATGGATTGACTATTTTTTAACTTGTCAATTACGGAGTAGCCATCTCCGCACTCAAAAACTACTTCAAACTTATTGTTGCTGGCGTGATTGAGAATACCTTTCATTCCCTCTCTAAAAAGTACTTGATCTTCCACTAACCCAACTCTTATTTTTTCTTCCATAATAACATATGTTTAGATAATGTTCTTTCCTGAAAATTGATAAAATAATTGTTATGGGTTATTATGGGTTGTATTGTCAATTGGTATTTCAATAAAGGCATAAAATCCATTTTCATTTTCGTTATTGCCCCATTTTAATGTTCCGTTTAGGGCTGTTACTCTACCTTCAATACTTTTGAGTCCTAAACCTGTAGCACTATTTTCAATGTTAATACCACAACCGTTATCGGTGTATTTACATTGTATGTCAAAAGTATTACATAAAATGTTTAAATCAATCACTGAGGCATTGGCATGTTTAATGGTGTTGTTAATTAATTCCATAATAATTCTGTAATAACCTAAACTGATTGCCCAAGTAAGAATAGGCGTATCGTCGCAAGAGGTAGTTAAGTGAATCTGTATTTTACCTGTTTTATTGATTTGATTGGTAACAGACTCTAATGTTTTTATTAATCCAAATTTCTCTAATTGTGGTGGCATTAATTGGTGACTAATACTCCGAATACTACTGAGGGCAGATTCTGAAAGTTGACGGACATTTTCAACATCTGCCAGCACATTGGCATTATCTTTTATGATTTTTTTTTCTAATACTATCAAGTGCATACGCATGATAGAAAGCACTGCACCCAACTCATCATGTAAATCTTGAGCAATCCTTTTACGTTCTTCTTCCTGAATAAGTATGCTGGAACGGAGTAGCTCGTTTCGATAAAGTATTTTTAGGGATTCTTGTTTAAGCTTTTGTTCAAATAAATTTTTGTGAAAATGCTGATTCAAAAGTACTACACCTATCGCTATTATAAACACAATAACCGTCATAGGTAATATGGTTTCAACAATACTCAACTGCGTGACCGTTTCCATAAGCTAATAAAAAAGCAACAATACATGATAATAGAGAAAAAAGCATGCAGTATCCATGTATAAAGATTGGTGTCCACTGAAAACTTACTTACAATAGTAGCACCAAAATAGAATATCAACAAATTGGAAGTGTGATAAATAAATAATCCGGAATTTATCCAGTTAAGACTGATGATATCATTGTAAGAATTTTGCTTAACAATATCATTCAAGAAAACCATAAAAGAGAAAAGAGCGAGGATGATAATTAGAATAGATTCAACGGTTAAGGCATTTGAATTGAAAGTGAAAACTTTTTGGAGTGTTAGTGAATTAATGATACTAAAAATAGAGAATAATATGGATGAAAACCATATTATTCTCTTGTTAATAAAATCGCCTAAGATGGTTCTATAAAACCAAGCCAATAGTACAAAGCCAACTGGTACGTACAGGTGAAGTAAAGGCAAGTTGTTCATGCGATATAGCCAAAACACCAAAGAAAGCAATTGTATAAAGCTTGAGAAGAATATAAAGTAGGCAAATACTCTTAATGCTTTATTCAACTTTTTAAAGCAAACAATGGTGTATATAAGTGTTAACAGTACCGGTAAATCCGATAACAGTAATATTATCTTGGCTATATTCATTATCAATTACAACTTTTTCTTCGTTAAAAGGTCTTCATTAATGGCACAAGTATTGGGGCATGGTGTGTTTAAATCTAATACATATTGGTCACCATCTGAATAATTACCTAGTAGCTCTGGTTTAATGCCTTTTCCATTCTTATCAAGCATTACATCTTTTCCCCCAATCGGTGGATAGGCATCTAAATTGGCACCAATTACAGGTACAATATACAATTTATAACCTGGTGTTCCTTCTTTTTCACCATTTGGTTGATAAGCTAAATACACACGGACATTATTATAAATGACTTTACTGATTAATGATGAATCTAAACCCATCGCAATTAATAATTCTTGTGATCTAATGGTATATGCCTTAATAGGAATGTCTGATAATTGCTTGCTACTTACAGAATCAAAATAAGCGATATTCAACATGGCTTGTCCTCTGGATACAAGTAAAGAATCAACTGGTACAGGTGCTGGGCGACCTTCATTCAATGCTTCATCTTTTGAATTATTACAGGCAATCATCGTGATTACACACAAAATAGTGGCGATTTTTAAGCTTATACTTTTCATGGTTATTTTTATTATTAAAGGTTTAATACAACAATCTCTTATTTAGCAGGCCCGCTCAATAGTATCATGTTTAATACGACACAATAATAAGTAAAGCATAGTTAGAAACTATCAAGAACAACCAATCTATTCTTAAAAACAGGTATTTATACCCGTGCTTTTTAGTAAATCAGGTATAAATAACTGATTACAAAAAGGGCTATTTATCATCTTTTATAGCCTTGTGTTTAGAGTCAACTTTGTATCATCAAAAATTTCTGATGAGTGGAGTTCAGCGACCACTTTAATAAACGAACTTACTTATAGAAGCATTTACTATAAGGGCGTATTCTGAAAAGCCATACGAGTAGGAACAATCTCAAAACTTTTATAACCATGTCAAAGAACAAAATCATCAATGTCAATATCATTATTGATACGACTCGATTAATGAAAACCTTCACGAGTCCAAGTACAGACCAAAACAAACCTACGGGTATTGACCATACCTATCAATACATGGTAGTAGCAGATGGAACTGATATTAGTGGACAAGGAACAGGAGACCTTAGCTTTACTGCAACTCAGGGAGATGTAGTTCGTTTTTACGCAGTTTCTGAATACAACAACTACGACTGTCCTGTCATTTTGTATAACCTGTTTAAATATGGTGGTGACGATGTTTTTTCAAACCCTAATTTTGAATTGCAACAATTCCCTGATGTAGAAACCGTTGCTCCAGCAAGTTTCAATCCAATGGTATTACAAAGCCCAAATCCTACACAAAACTTTTGGTTTGCTCAAAACACAGTAAACAAAAAAGGTACTGAAAATTATGGATTACAATTTGCCGTGTATAATTCTGATTTAAGTCTTTACGGATACTTCTCTTGGGATCCTCAGATTATCGCAAAATAACGTTTGATTTTCCTAAAGTATTGGAGCAATTTGTTATATCAAAACAGATAGATTGTTCCAATATTTAGTTTCAATTACTTTAACCTCTTTACCTTTTTAACTCCTGTAAATCAGTGAATTATTGAGAGAATCTATCTAGTGTATATTCATTCCTTTAAATCATACAATTATGAATTCGGTCGTAAATATTACTATTATAGTATTCACAGAACAGTTGATAAGGGATTTTCTGAACCCCAGTAAAGACCCTTTAAATCCAACTAAAATACCTAATTCTTACAGCTATTTGGTAAAATCTGGACAAAAGAATGAAGCTATTAAAGGATTTTCAGGCAAGAATATCAACATTCTTAAATCAAAAAATACATCGGTAGAAGTAAATTTTTTCACCTATTCTGAAACCTCTAATTATGATAATCCAGTAATCCTTTATCAAATTAATCAACTTAAAGCTAATGCTATTTCAAGTAAATCACTAAAGCTAAAGTTCTTTTCGGATGTCAAAACGATTGTTCCCGAAAGTTTCAATCCACTTACTTGTCAATACGTGAAGAAAGATTTTTGGTACTGCTCCGACTTTTTAGTGGGACACGAAACAAAAGAGTATGCCCTAAACATTGCCTTATATGATGGTAATGAATTAAATATTCTGGGTTATTTTCAGTTTAATCAAACCTTGTCTGTTTCTTAATATTGTGGCTAAGGTTTGTCGCTTCTTCGCTAAATTTCACTTACCTATTTTATGTGTTGGAAATCTTCTTTTTTGGTAAAATACTCTAAGCCTAAAATTAAAATTATGGTATTAGCGAACAAAATTTTCTGCATTATCGGTAAAAACTCCCAAAAATAACCAGAGCCATAAAGGAATAAAGTACCATAAAAATCAATAAGGAATACTGTGCAAAGGAATTTGAATAGATGTAGCCTTGTTTTGAATACAAATACAGTAATGTAAAATAAACTTAGCAGGAACATTGTGCTTGCGATGGTAATCATGGTGTCATGCAAGGGAGTAGCTATTAAAAAAGTAAATATCATACCGATAGCCCCAAAGTATTTTATAACATTTGCAGCACCTTTGGCTGGTATTCTCTTAGAGAACCCGATGAAGAAGTTGGCAAAACTAGCAGCAAGAAAAATCATTCCTCCAACAGCCCAAAAGCGAGATGGATTATCTGAACCATTCACGGCTTTCTCGCCAAAAAGATTACTGATAAAGTTATTTTTCCAGTCGTAGCCGATAGCATTTTTATCAAATTGTGAACCACCCGGATAGTACAAGGTAGCAATCACTAGCAGTGATATTGAAATAATTAATCCGATAAGAGTTGAATGTTTACGTAGCATCCCATCTTTATTTTAAGGTAATATTTAATTTCCTTCCTTCTACTGAGTGAATCTCAAAGCCTCCAATAATTTTTTTGTAAATAGTCTATTGGGAATTATTACTGAGGTGATTGATTAAATAATATTCGACTTTGGTGGTAAGTACTTGCAGATTGTGTCTGCATTTTATTTATTGTTTCAAGTCAGAAAAGACTTGTGATAGCTAGGGCAAAAAAACTTTGTTACTTGGTGTTATGTTTTGGGACGTCCGTTAAGTCTGTAAATGTTTTGTTTTAAGATTTCCAGACCTTCATTAAGGTCATCAATATTAATTTGAATATTTTTATTATCTGATGTTATAAAGACGAAATATTTTTCATTTATTGATTTCCAGTGTGTCGGGGCGATGCACAAATAATTAGAAAACCCATTTGCACGGTCACTAAAACATAATTTTCCGAGACTGATATAAGGATACATTTTTGATAGAGTTGTGTCCTTTTTTGCATCTTCAAGAATTTTTATACAGATGTCATAATGAAATGTGGAGGAGGAATATTGGTCTTTGAAAAAAGCATTTTTTACTTCGTTCCATTTCTTCAGTAATCTTTTACCTTTTTTATCCTCTGGAAACCCTTCAAACAATTCTACTTCTTGAAAACGTGATTTCAGTTCTTCTATGAATAAACCCTTTCCCAACCATAAATCAATCAAATGGGCTATGGTTTCAATATCTGATGTCAAAACCCTTGCATAGCAAAAGTCTTTTTCAGACATAGAAAGCTCTATGCCATCTTTGCAAAGTCCAGCAGAAATGTTCCGCTTTTTTGAATGTGCAAATGCACAATAATCAGGCATTATATTTCCTTCCCACCGTCCTAGTGAAACAGAGGATTTTATATTTTCAAGATGCTGTTGTATGTCGTAAGAAAGGTTCATTGATAATTGAATGTTTCTCAAAATGTATGTGTATTTACGTTTTTCCTTAAAAATAAAAAAAATAGACTATAAAAACCAAAGTTTTACCTGAATTGCTTCATAATCAACTAATTATCATTAGCTAATAAGTCAATACAACTTACTGTTTTTTTAAACCATTAATAATCACGATTCCCTCTATTTTAATCAACTGAGAAGGCTTTTTGGATAGTGCAATGCACCATCTTCATTTGAGTTTTGCGTGAAGGGATAAGCAATAGGAGCATTTTTTCAAGGGTGAAAATATATTTTTCTACCCTACAAAATACTTTTTCAAGGGTGAAAATATATTTTTCTACCCTACAAAATACTTTTTCAGGGGTGAAAATATATTTTTCTACCCTACAAAATACTTTTTCAAGGGTGAAAATATATTTTTCTACCCTACAAAATATTTTTTCAAGGGTGAAAATATATTTTTCTACCCTACAAAATACTTTTTCAAGGGTTAAAATATATATTTCTACCTTACAAAATAATTTTTCAAGGGTTTTTACTTCCTAAAAAAGGTAATTATTTAATGTAATTCGGTGATTCGCATTCTAACCAATATTCTACAATTATTTTTATCGTGCGTTTTAGCTTTTCAAAAGTATTCGGCTTAACAAAAAAGCCTTGAACCGACTTTGAATACGCATCAACAACGTGCTTTTGTTCCCCACTTGTTGTAAAGAATAAGTAAGGGATACATTTTATTCTTAAATCTTCATTTGTATTAATTTTTTCTCTTAATTCTATGCCGTTTAATTTGGGCATATTAATATCTGAAAGAATAAGGAATGGCTCTAAAGCAGTTTTAGTCAAATAATCAAGTGCTTTTTCTCCTTCTTTGAAATAGATAATTTCATTTTTGAAATCAAGTTCTTTAAAAATTTCATCTAAAATTTCTTGATCGTCGCTATCGTCCTCAATTACTATTATTGGTCCTGTTTTATTCATTTTTATGGTATTTTATTAAAAAGCATAATGCTCATTATTCAGTAAATATACTCAACTTTAAATGCTACTTTATAAAAACCTCTTACATGTCACATTAAAAAAACTCCCGTATCTTGCAAACAAAATATTAATTCCCCAATGACTTTCAGAAATCGTCTTCAATATCTACTCGTTAAACGGCTCCAAATTTCTAATAAAATGGCTTTATCGCTGATTCAATCAGGAGAGATGATGGTTAATGGTGTGGTGGTCAATGAGAATATCATTATTGAAATGGAAGATGAAGTAATCTACAACCATTCAATCATTAAAGAAGGGAAAAAGATGATTTATTTGGCTTTCTACAAAGCTCGTGGCATCGAAACAACACTCAATACAGATATTCCAGATAACTTAAAAGCTCTTTTACCTTTTGAAGATATTTTCCCCGTGGGCAGATTAGACAAAGAATCAGAAGGATTATTATTATTGACTAATGACGGTCGCCTTTTTGATAAAACCCTTCGTAAAGAACATCAAACCGAAAAAGAGTATTTGGTGACAGTCGATAAAGTAATTGATGAAGAATTTATCGACAGAATGTCTGGTGGCATTAAAATCATGGGTAAAACTACTTTGCCTTGTCAGGTTGAAAAAATCAGTGATTTTACCTTTAAAATTATTTTGGTACAAGGCTTGAATCGACAAATCAGAAGGATGTGTTACCAATTGCATTATGAAGTACTAGAACTTATCAGAATCAGAATTGGAAATGTTACTTTAGGAGATTTACGTCCTAATGAATATAGAATGTTAGATAGGAGTTATGAATTATGAATTAGATTCATAAAGGATTTAATAGTGTTCAAATTTCTTATGTTAATATTTTTTGTAGCGGCAAACCCTTGCGGTTGCCGTTTTAAGAGCGGTAACCGCAAGGGTTTACCGCTACAACTTCCGTTTTGAAGATAAATCTAAACCATAGTACTTTAAAAGTATAAATAATGAGATTAAAAACACCACTAAGTAAAATGATTCAGCAATTCTCACCATAAGCAAAATGTTTTTCTTATTTTCGTCTTTCATTCATCAATCACAAATCATGAACAAAAAACACTTTACTAAACTATTGCTCATCCTGATACTTATTCCAGCAGGATTGTTCGCACAAGGCATTAATTGGGATACCGACGGTACTTCTTACACGCTTTTGGAAGGTAGCCAAATCTCAAGAGTAAGTCTTCCCTCTTTACAAAAAACTACTATTGTTACTGCTGATTTATTGATTCCTAAAGGACAAACACAAGCTTTACCCATCAGAAGTTATACTTTTTCGGAAGATGCAAAAAAAGTATTGATTTACACCAACAGCAAAAGAGTATGGCGACAAGATACTCGTGGTGATTATTGGGTGCTTAATTTGGCTACCAAAGAATTCAAACAGTTGGGTAAAACAATGCCAGAATCATCATTGATGTTTGCGAAATTCTCGCCAGATGGTTCAAAAGTAGCGTATGTTTCAAAACATAATATTTATGTAGAAGACCTTGCTACCAACAAAATAAAAGCTTTGACCAAAGACGGAACAACGAAGTTAATCAACGGTACTTTCGACTGGGTTTATGAAGAAGAATTTGATTGTAGAGACGGTTTCCGTTGGAGTCCAGATAGTAAATCAGTTGCTTATTGGCAAATTGATGCCAATACCATTCGTGATTATTTTATGTTGAACACTACAGATTCTACTTATTCGCAAATCATTCCTGTAGAATATCCAAAAGTAGGAGAGAAGCCTTCGGCTTGTAAAGTAGGAGTAGTTGATATTGCAACAGCCAAAACAACTTGGATGAAAGTACCAGGCGAATCTACCAACAATTATATTCCTAAAATGGAATGGGCTGGTAATTCATCTGAAATCATTATTCAACAATTACCAAGAAAGCAAAATGAAACAAAATTGATGCTTTGTAACATTAAAACAGGAGAAGCAAAAACATTTTATAGTGAATCTGACAAAGCTTGGGTAAATGTAAATAATCGTGGCGGTGAATCTGTAGGTTGGGATTGGTTGAAAAATGGTAAAGATTTTATCTGGCAATCAGAAAAAGATGGTTGGAACCATTTATACATTGTTGGAAAAGATGGTAAAGAAAAGTTGATTACTGTAGGCGACTATGATGTGATTAATTTATTGGCTTTCGATGAAACAGCTAATGTTATTTACTTCACGGCTTCGCCAGAAAATGCTACGCAACAGTATTTATACAAAACAACTTTAGACGGAAAAGGTAAAGCTGAAAGAGTATCACCTTTGAACCAAGCAGGAACGCATAGTTATAATATTTCACCAACAGGGAAATTTGCTCAACATCGTTTTACAAGTTCAACAGTTAGTCCAGTAAGTGAAATGATTTCTTTGCCAGAACATAAACCATTGAACGAAGCTGAGAGTATTGATGCGAAAATTGCTAAACAAAAACCAAGAAAAAATAAAGTAGAGTTTTTGAAAATCAAGACGGAAGATAACATCACAGTAGATGCTTGGATGGTAAAACCTTATGATTTTGATTCTACTAAAAAGTATCCAATTGTATTTATGGTTTATACAGAACCAGCTTCTGCAACGGTGAAAGATACTTATTCGGCAGGTTCAAATGGTTTGTATAGTGGCGATATGGCGAAAGATGGTTATATCTATGTTTCGATTGATGGACGTGGAACGCCTTCACCAAAAGGACGTGAGTGGAGAAAAGCGATTTATCGTAAAATTGGTCAAATCAATATCCGTGACCAAGCGATGGCTGCCAAAGAATTATTGAAAAATAAATATATCGACCCAACAAGAGTAGCGGTTCATGGTTGGAGTGGTGGAGGTTCAACTACTTTGAATTTACTTTTCCAATATCCAGAAATTTATCAAACAGGTATTGCAGTAGCAGCAGTAGCGAATCAACTTTCGTATGATAATATTTATCAAGAAAGATACATGGGCATTCCACAAGAAAACCGTGAAGATTTTGTCAATGGCTCGCCGATTACTCATGCTAAAAACTTGAAAGGAAATTTATTGTATATCCACGGAACAGGAGATGATAACGTTCACTATCAAAATGCAGAACAATTGGTTAATGAATTAATTAAGTATAACAAACAATTTCAGTTCATGGCATATCCAAACCGTTCGCATGGAATTTATGAAGGCGAAGGTACTCGTGCCCATTTGAATACTTTGTTTACTAATTATTTAAAACAATATTGCCCTCCGGGAGGAAGATAAGGTCTCTATTGATAATTGTCCAAACATGAGTTATCCCGATTTTTCTTTTGAAAGGGCAATTTTTATAAGGTTTCAATATTTTTTTGATTTATTCTCGTCCTTACTTTTCTTTTCTTGATAAAAGAAAAGTAACAAAAGCGTCGGTCGCAAAAGAAAATCAAGAATTCCTAATCGCAGCGGCGAACCGCCTCGCTCCGCTCAAACAGTAGGAATTCATTACTCATCAATCATAAAAAAGCGGTTGAAATTAGTTTTTCAACCGCTTTTTTATGATTTTAAATTCGTTAAGACTCATGTTTATTAATCTTTAAATATATAATAGTTTACTAATTTCATTATTTATCTTCATTAAGCCATTTGTCCATTAATTCGTCAGAGTAAGTATTTTCTTCCCAAACTTTGTCAGCTTCGTCAATAGCTTTTTGCATAAAAAACTGAGCTAAATAGTTTTTTATCTTTAATAAGTCTGCTTCCTCTATATCCATGGCATATAAATTCAATAATTCCATTTGAATATTAGAGAATGGTTTTTGGTTTACTGTCATCATTTTATCTCAAAAGGTTTGTAAATAAAACATATTTTAATAAATCAAAGATACAAAAACTACACATACGAACTTCTTAATTGTTTTTGTGAACAAACCCAAACCTAAATCACCGAACCTTTAATTCCTTCCAGTAAACCTTTCCAAAGCGTATAAAAAAAAGGTTTATTCGGTAGTCTTCTATAATTGATAGTAGCAATTCTTGCAGGCTTTTTTCTGATAGGATTACTTTCTTTGATGACAAAAGTATTGGCGATAAAAGAAAGTAATTTGCGTTTTTTGAAGATACCTTTCTTCGGTGGAAACTTATAAATCATTACATTCAAATCTTGATACAACATCGTTGTCGAACCTGTTAATCCAAATTTATTACCTTTCATCTCAAACGCAAAATACGAAATGAAACCTTGTTGTGCTTTTGCCATCACCAAAGCTTCAGTTACTTGATTTACATTGGCTATTGCCATATTTATTACTTTACCGTTACAACTAAAATCTCCTTTGGATGCTGCTACATTAAAGTTAAAGTTGATATTTACTTTTGCTTTGTCCATTAGTTTACCTTGTAGAAAAACCAAGCAAAGCGGATTTTTTAGTAATGGAATAGAATCATTCGTGAAGTTGAATACTTTACCATTCGTTTGGGCAAATATTACATTGCCAACTAATCTGGTTTCTGGATTATATTCTGAATAAGTTATTTTAAAATGACTCAATTTGATGGTATCAATCATAAATTTAAGTTGCCATTTCCTAAAAGCTTCATGGGGAAAAGGACGATACTTTGCCTTTGGAGGTACTTTAAAAATACGAGTATCGGTGAACACATTAATCTTCCCTTGATTTATAAAAAGGTTACTGGCATAAATCTTTTTTTCTTCAAAAAGTTTGAGTAAATCAATTGAGTCCAGCTTTATATCCTGACAAATAATTTTGATTCTATCGTCGCCATGAGTTTTGTTACCGTAAGCTATTGGTTTAAAAAGTGGGTCAAATTCCAGATGTTGAATTGATAATAAGCGTGATTTTGTAGAGAAAAGTAATTCACTGATTTTAAATTTATTCAATGAATCTTCAGTGAGTATTTCCAGTTTTTCTAACTTGAAAATACATTCTTTCATGTAGTAAAAGCGACTCTTATCATTATGAGATACCGAATCTATTTGTAAATCAGAGAGTTCAACGAATAAATGTTCTACTTTACTGGTTCGAGGGATTTCAGGTTTAGAGCGGTCGATATAAGTAAAGTTGATATTGTCTAAACTTACTTTTTCAACTGAAAATGATTTAATGAATTTTGAAAGAATCACATAAAAAGGCGTAACTGTTTTAAATGAATTATAAACCTGTTTCTGATGATTAATCTGTATAATTGGCTCTTTGATACTGATAGATTCAAGGTTTAGTTTTGAAGAGAAAATGATTTTCCAAGGTTTTACTCCTTTCAGATGGATTTCTTTTATTTGGGCTTGATAAATATTATCAGGCATCTGTTTTTTACTTCTCAGTTGATTGTACAAGGTTGAGTCAGCCCGACAAGTTACTCCTGATAATTTAGCTTCACCAGTTGTGAAATCATACTGAAGATTTTTGAAATCGAGATAATATAAATTGTTGGTAGCTGTCAAAACAGCATATTGAATTCGTTTTGATAATAGCGGTTTTAATCCCCATAATCCGATAATTGTTAGTAAAACCAAAAGACCAATCACACCATAAAGGCTAATGATTAGGACTTTTTTGAAATAGCTATTTGAGGTTAGTTTCATCGGAAGTTGTGTAAAAATCGAATAAACTAAATAGCAAATTTTCATGCCAGTAAACAATATTGCAAAAGCTATTATTGTTTGAGCAAATAGCACCACAACAAAGTGATACATCAGCAAATAACTTTGATATTTTGATTGAAAATTATGGTGTATTGTTAGGAATAAGCAAGTTTAAAAAAGGTCTTGTCTCTCAGCATTCTGATATTTTAATTGCTTAAATTCCTTGAATTCTGTAAATTGAGAATAAAAAATCAACAAATATGAATTCAAAATATTTACTTACTTTATCAATATGCTTTTTAGGTTTAGTTGCTTGTAAAACTACTCAGCCCAACTCGCAGCATAACGCTCTTCAAAAACCTGCCGAAAATCAAGGCTTTTATCAATTCACAAACGAAGACCCAAATGCCTCGCCATTTTTTGCCAAAAAAGCATCTGTTTATGGTAAAAATGGAATGATAACAGCTACACATCCTGTAGCCTCGCAAGTAGGTGCTGATATTTTAAAACAAGGAGGTAATGCGATTGATGCCGCCGTGGCTACACAATTTGCTTTGGCTGTAGTTCACCCAGCTGCTGGAAATATCGGTGGTGGCGGTTTCTTGGTTTATCGTGATAAAACAGGGAAAAGCTATACACTTGATTATCGTGAGAAAGCACCAGAAAATGCCAGCAGAGATATGTATTTAGATGAAAATAAGAATATAAAAGCTGGTCAGCCAAGCTGGTTGGGGCATTTAGCCAGTGGAACGCCCGGTTCTGTTGATGGTTTAGAACAAGCACATAAACGTTTTGGTAAACTTTCTTGGAAACAAGTAATGCAACCAGCGATTGATTTAGCCGAAAATGGCGTAAAACTAACAGCCAGAGAAGCCAGAGGATTGAATAATGTAAAAGCAGATTTGTTGAAATTTAATCCAACGAAAACATACTTTATGAAAACCGATACAGCTAAATGGCAAGAAGGTGAAGTATTGATTCAGAAAGATTTAGCCAAAACGCTTCGATTGATTCAAGAGCAAGGAAGAAAAGGTTTCTATGAAGGTGAAACGGCTAAATTACTCTTAGCAGAAATGAAAAGAGGAGGAGGGATTATCACTCAAAAAGATTTAGATAATTATCATGCAGTTTGGCGTGATGCGGTAATTGGGCATTATAAAAAATTGAAAGTAATTTCTATGCCACCGCCATCAAGCGGAGGAATAGCTCTTTTACAATTATTGAAATTTGTAGAACCTTATCCGCTCCAAAAATGGGGCTGGCATAGTGATTCAACAACCCAAGTAATGATTGAAGCGGAGCGTCGTGTGTATGCAGACCGTTCTAAATGGTTGGGCGACCCAGATTTTGTGAAAGTACCTCAGAAAGAATTATTAGAGGCTGAATACTTAAAGAAACGTTGGCAAGATTTTCAATTCGCTCAAGCTACAGATAGTAAAATTGTAAAAGGCGGAGATATTATCGGTTATGAAAGTCCAGAAACAACGCATTCCTCTTTTGTAGATAAAGAAGGAAACGCAGTATCAATTACTACAACTTTGAATGGTTCGTATGGAAGTAAAGTAGTAGTGGACGGAGCAGGGTTTTTAATGAATGATGAAATGGATGATTTTTCAATCAAGCCTGGTGTTCCTAATGTGTATGGATTAATCGGAAACGAAGCCAATGCCATTGCTGCCAATAAAAGAATGCTTTCTTCAATGACGCCAACGATTGTAGAGAAAGATGGTAAATTATTGATGATTTTGGGTACTCCGGGTGGCTCAACCATTATTACTTCTGTTTTTCAAGTATTTTTAAATGTTGCAGAACATCAAATGTCAATGCAACAGGCTGTTGATGCACTCCGTTTTCATCATCAATGGATGCCCGATAGAACTACTTTTGAAGAAGGAGCATTCACCGAAAAAACCTTAATCAGAATGCGTGAAAGAGGTTATAAACTAGATTCACAAAAAAATACGATTGGTAGAATGGACTGTATTTTGGTTTTACCAGATGGCACTTACGAAGGCGGAGCCGATGTAAGAGCAGACGATACTGCCGTGGGTTATTAATATGAAATAATCATTTAACAGTCAGCAAACAAAAAAAGTACGCTTTATAAAAGCATACTTTTTTACATTAATTTTCTATTTTTAAACCTATAGCCTTTGAGTTAGTTGAACAATGAAAAGATTTGTTCTTGAATTGTTAATTCAAAATCGGTTTCAATGTTTACTTCAATAATATGATAGTTTGATTTCCTTATAAGTGGAATTGGACTGAAAGTTTTCTTTGGAGTTTTTAATTGATAATTACTTGGAATGTAAATCTCATCTACATGATTAGCTTCTAAAAATGTACGCAGTGCATTTTGGTTGTGTCCATGAAATGTTTCTATGTGGAGACACTTAATTTTACCATCGAATCTATTTATTATTATTTCAAGTGCATCTTTGAAATCTGGAGTAATAAGATTTGAAACCGTTTTGTTGGATGTATGAAATAATAATTCTGTGATAGAATCATCCAAATACTCAGAGTACATGAGGATTACCTCGATAGGCTCTTCGCTGTATGGTTCCAGTGCGATTTTTAGGGTGTTGAGCGATGCAACACTAAAATCAATCGGGACTAAAATAGTTTTTGTCATCACTTATTGCTTAAGTATTATAACAAAACTATTTTGAACAGATTATAAACCTTTAAGAGTGAGATTAGAATTCGATAAGAGTAGATTTATATTTTTATCAATGGAATTCTTATTTGAACTTTTGTGCCAATATTTACTTGTGAACTTACAATTAAGTCACCTTTGTGTAGAGAAACGATATTACGGGTTAGAGGTAGCCCGATACCATGACCTTCAAAAAGATTGGTATTGGAAGCTCTGAAGAATGGGTCGTAAATAAAGTCGATTTCAGATTCAGGAATGCCAATTCCTTGGTCTTCAACGATAATAATTACTTGAGAATTACTAGATGCAATATGTACAGTTACAGGTTTATTATTAGAATATTTACAAGCATTATTCAGAATATTGGCAAAGGCTAAATGCAATAATTGTTGAATGCCATTTACTTTTAGTTTTTTAGGGTCTTCAGGTAGGAGGCGTAAATCAACTAATATTTTATTATTGGGATTTAGTTTATCTATTAAGCTTTTGGTTTGCCAAATAACTTCATCTATTCTCACCATTTCAAAAGTAATGGCTTTTCCTTTATAGCCAGTTTGAGCCAAAAAGAGTAATGACTTCGTGATTTCGTTCAAACGTTCAGCTTGTTGAAGTATATTTTTAATGGCAATAGTGTACTCTTCAGAGCTTCTGGGCTTTAATAATGAAAAATCGGCTTCGCCAATAATAGTTGTTAACGGAGTACCAAGTTCATGCGAAGCATTACTGATAAAGTTTTTTTGGATTTCAAAAGCCGTTTCGATACGATTGAGCAGTTCGTTGAAAGTATTGGTTAACTCACTGATTTCAATGCTTTTATTGATATTGTTTTCTAGTCGAAGATGAATGTTTTCAGTACTGATTTGTTTTACTTTATCGGTGATGTCCTTAATTGGGTCGAAAATATGTTTAGAGAAATAAAACGAGAAAATTGCAACGATTAAAATCACCATCGAAATACCGCCAATTAATACTGTTCTCAAAAAAATTAAGTGATTGGAAACGTAGTAATTTTCTGCCGAAACAATGACAAAGTAGCGTTTATTCCCTTTTTTATAGTGCGAACCTGCTATAAATAAATTACCTTGTTTTTCATTGTAAGTTCCCACTTTTGAGAGTGAAATAAGAAAATTGACGGGTAAATTGTTTTTTTGAGCAATTTCTTGAAACGATGTTTTAGGCGAAACTTCTATCAGATATTCTTTTTCTTTTTCAAGTGCTTCTAAATGCTGTTCTCTTAAACTTTTTAAGTATTTTGCATTTAACGTTCCTGAATTTAAACTGTATTGTGTCGCAATACTTACCCTTGCTTCTAGCCTTTTATAAAAATCTACATAAGAGTATTTATCCAGAAAATAATAAACAGAAATACCAAACACCACCACAAGAGTAGTACTCAGAAAACCAAGTATGATGGCTAGTTTAGTTTGTGTTTTCATTTTTCTTTTAGTACATATCCCATTCCAACAACAGTATGGATAAGCTTGTTTTCTAAATCACCATCAATTTTTTTTCTTAGGTAATTGATATAAACATCCACAACGTTTGTCCCCATGTTGAAATTAATGTCCCAAGCACTTTCTAAAATATCTATTCTTGAAAGTACTCTTCCTTTATTTTTCATTAAAACTAGTAATAAACGATATTCCGTGGCTGTTAATGAAATTTTTTGTTCTCCTCTCATTACTGTTTTAGCATCGTCATCAATCACTAAATCGCTGATGATAAATGTATTTTTTACTTTTTCATCTGAAAGGTTGTCAGTATAAGAAGTCCTTCTCAAAAGAGCATTGATTCTGGCATACAATTCAATGAATTTGAAAGGTTTTACCAGATAATCGTCTGCTCCAGTATTTAAACCCAAAGCGATGTTTTCGGAAGTACCAAGTGCCGTCAGAAAAAGAATGGGCGTTTTAACGCCCTGAGAACGCAATGTGCTACATACTTCAATACCATTTTTATCGGGCAACATGATGTCTAAAAGGATAATATCAAAAGAAGATTCAGATGCCATACTGATGGCTGAATTTCCATTTAGGGCGACGGATACTTCAAAATTAGCTTCGTCTAGCCCTTTTTTTAAAAATTCAACAACGCTAAAATCGTCTTCTACTAAAAGTATTTTTTTATTCATGATAGTCTGTCTCTATAGATTTCAAAAAATCAGCGTAAATATATTTTTCCTATTTCCCCATTAATACCAATTTGGCTTTTCTGATTTTCATGATAGTATAAAAACGAATTTTTTCATTGTGAACAAACCAACCACCAATTGCACCAATTAAACTGCCTATTGAAATATCTAAAAAACGAGTAGCAATTAATAAATCAGGGTCAAGGATTAGTGGATTGGCAGCCTCGGCGAGCAGTATCGTCATGGGCGTAATAAAAATAACAGCTAAAGCATAATGCCGAACAATTAGTATTTCAATGATAAATTGTAATATAATAATTGTAATACAAATACTGAAAGGCGTGTGGATAATCGATAGAAAAAGCCAACATAAACCTAAGCCCAAGAAAGTCCCCAAAATGCGATGAATAACTCTTTGCCAAATATGATAAAGATTTACGCCTTGCATCACAGCCAAACAGGAAATCGGAATCCAATAAGGATTTTGGAATTTCAAAACATGTCCGATAAGCATTGACGTAAACATAAATGAACCGACAATCATGGCTTCAACTAAATCCGCATATTTACTTTTTACCAATAATTCAGAAATGATAATAGCGTCTTTTTTGTAAATTTTACGCTGTACGAAAAAACTGTAAAGTAAAGCCAAAGTACAAGCCAACATGGTTCCCATGGCAATTAAACCAATTCTTTGAGGAATACTTGATAAGTCATGAGGCATCCCACTTGCCAAAGAGCCAATCATAATAAAGAAAAAACTTGCTGGCGGTTTAGTCTTAAAATAGAGGTTAATCCAATAAACCATCGTTGAAAAAATGCCGAAAACGATAGTAGAAACAAATGGGTTAAAACTAAAAATTAAACCTATTGCATAAGACACCATGAAGCCAAAAGAGCAAATTAGCATGGTTGCCATTCTGCTAACGATTGAATTGGCAGTAGGAATGTATAAAATGACAAGTCCTGAAAGGCTTGCTAATAAACCCGATTTTACATTGTCAAAAGCCAAGCCAATCAATAACGGAATTCCTATACAGAGTGAAGCCAGTACAGGAATATGCCAAAGTCTATCCGACTTTTTAAGTTTAAAGAAGGCTTTAATCTCTTGAGATAAAAATTCTTTGATGGATAGCTCTTCCATATTGTTTTTGGATTTTCGATATACTTTGCTTTAGCTATTTACAAGATTATTTATTTAGTAAATCACAATACCAGAAACCATTATCAAATGGATTTTCTTGTGTTGAATCATCGCAATCATAACTAGCATCGTCTTTTTGTTTTGTAGGAGTATATTTTCGATAAACGATTTCTCCTTTTTCAAATGGAATTGCTTCTTTAAAAATCGGCCCATCGAAAACAAAAGTATGAAATTCTCCATTTTCACCGCAAGGATCAACATTCTCGGGTAAATCATTTAAAAAGGATTCATCAATGATTCTTCCAACAAAGCTTTTGTCCAGATACTTATCGTTTACACAAGTAGTGATGGTTTTAAAGCCTAAATCGAGAAATTCTTTGATAATATCTTTCGTAGAGATTTTCCACAGAGGAAAAACACCTTTTAAATCCAGTTCTGCTAATTTGTTTTCACGGTATTGTCGTAAATCTTCTAAAAAAATATCGCCGAAAATAGAGGCTGTAGCTCCTTTACTTTGTAAATCCAGCAAAGTACTTCTCATCACATTTTCATAAGCTTCCATCGTAGGCATTTCTGGCAGATACATTTTTACTAAAGGAATACCGATACTTTCTGCTTGTTGAATTAACAATTCTTCTCTAACGCCGTGCATTGAAATTCTACGAAATTGTTCATTGATACTTGTCAGTAAACAATCCACTTGATATTCTTCCGAATGAAGGATTTTATATAAACTCAAAGCAGAATCTTTTCCTCCACTCCAATTAAAAATTGCTTGTTTTTTAGTCATTTGTAATAAATCTAGGTTTATCTGATAGGTTTTTCGATGTTAGAAATTTTGATTTTACTTTATAACAATAAATCACTAATAAATTAACTTACAAGTCATAACTGCTATCCTCCAAACATCTTCGCAACAAAGAAAGCTGCACCCGCAGCGGCTGCACCAATTAATGTTACTTTAATAGCACCAGTCAAAGGATTTTGTCCTGTTACTTTACTTTTAAAATAGCCAAAAACAAAAAGCGTCATCAAAGTTACTGCCATAGAATAAAGTAATCCTTGATGAGCATCCTCTACAAAAAAATAAGGAGCAAGCGGAATAATACCACCAACGATGTAGGCAGTACCAATCGTTAAAGCAGAATTTCTAGCTCGGTTAATATCTGGTTTTTCTAAACCTAATTCAAATTTCATCATAAAATCCACCCATTTCTTTTTGTCTTTTGAAAGAGCTTCAACTACGATAATCTGTGCTTCTTCGTCCAAACCGTAGTCAGCAAATATTTCTCTTACTTCTTCTTTTTCACGTTCGGGTACTTTTTCTACTTCTTCGTATTCTCGTTTTAGTTCAGCATCGTAATGTTCTACTTCAGTTTGTCCTGCAAGAAAACCACCCAAGCCCATCGCAATTGAACCAGCTACAATTTCAGCAATTCCAGCCGTCGTAATGATAGAAGTATTCGCTACGGCTCCCGAAAGCCCAGCCGCCAAAGCGAATGGGACGGTCAGTCCGTCAGACATACCAATAACAATATCTTTAATAAAATCCGAGCTTTCTAAGTGTTGTTCTTCCATGGGGTGTTAATTTTGAAGATGAAAGAAGTAAGACTTTAGATACAAGACACAATATTTTTTTTAGTTTTACTTTTAAAAAATCTTTCTTCTTGTATCTAAAGTCTTGCTTCTTTTAAAATTTACTCCGCTACTCCAACATAACGAGTTTCTTTCATTCTTGAAGCAATAGAAATATAAACAAGGAATGAAGCAAACATCAATGCTGCAAAAAACCAGAAATATTTAGCACCATCTAATTGAGCAAAGAAGCCTTTGTTAGCAATATTTTCGTTGATAAGCGAAACGGCTAAATTTCCAATAGAAACAGTTGAATAGAAAATAGCAGTCATCGTCGATTTCATAGATTTTGGCGAATTGGTATAAGCATATTCTAAACCAGTAATTGAAACCAAGATTTCACCCCAAGCCAAAATCAAATAAGCCAATACTTGCCACCACACAGAAGGCTTACCACCAGCATCAATACTTTCTTGAATCAAGGCTATAATCACGAAAGATAAAGCTGTTAAGAAAAAGCCAACACCTAAACGACGTAATGGCGTTGTTTTGATACCCAATTTTTCGAAGAAAGGATACACAAAATAGGTAAAAATAGGAATAAAGCTTACTAAAAAGAAAGGGTTGAATACTTGAACTTGTTCTGGTAATAAAGCGAAGCCTAATCCTGTGTTTAAATCGATTTTTTGAGCTTGCAAAACCCATTCCGACAAATTTTGATCCCATAAAGCCCAGAAAATTGGAATAAATGCAAATACGATGATTAAACGATAAACGGCTTTTATGTCATCAACTTTTTGTGGGTCATAATTTGCTTTAGCGACATCTAGCCAATGTTCACCTTTTACTTTCTTGCCCATATTTACCAGTGCATTGAAAGAAATGAAAATGAAATTATTTCTATTAATACCCATTGGAGGCACTTTTACATATTTATTTCTACCTAAAAAGAAAATAATTGTAGCCAAAGCCATTAAAATACCTGGAATACCAAATGCCCAAGCAGCACCATATTTTGCATAAACAATTGGAATACAAAGATTTGATACGACAGAACCAGCATTGATAGAGAAGTAAAACCATCCATATACTTTAGACATGAAATGCTCATTGGTTTTGTCGAATTGGTCGCCCACATTGGCTGAAACGTTAGATTTAATTCCACCTGCACCCGCTGCGATAACCGTCATACCTAATGAAAATAAAGCAAGGTCAGTATCAAACATCGCTAACATTAAATGTCCAAAACAATATAAAATAGAGACATATAATATCACTTTATACTTTCCGAAAAACCAGTCAGCCGCAATACCACCTACAATAGGCATAATGTATGCCAAGGCAACAAACATGTGTACTTTTTGGTTGGACTGAGCTTCGGCTGTTTGTTGAAGAAGCGGATTGAAAGTTGGATTGAAAAACTGTGCAATCAAAAAAGTAGGAAGGATAGAACGCATCCCATAAAAACTAAAACGCTCTGCGGCTTCATTTCCAATAATATAGGGAACAGCCTTGGGATAGCTATTAGATTTTTGAACCCCTTCGGTTTCAATAGATTTTGATGTCATAAAATAAATTTGTTAATAAAGTATATGAATGAAATGTAAATAAAATGTTAAGATTAAATACTCCAAAATTATGCTAAAATACATTTTCTGAATTTTAGAAACAATTTTCGCTATAGCTCTAAAAATATGTCGAATGTCTATTATTTGTACTTTGTTGCTATTTATATCTAAAAATCATCATTTTTATTGTCTTAATCTAATTTTTTGCAAAATAAAAATAATCATTTTAGCTCATAAAATTGTCAAGCTAATTGATTGTTAATACTGAATCATTTATTGTATTATACTTATAAATCAGCAATCGTGAAACATTTTGTGGAACACTCTTTGCTTATGTGATCGGAATGGACGATATTTGAAGTCTGTTATTTGAGGTACTGGGAATTGTGAATCAGCTTGTAGGAATAAAGGAGTAAGATTTGTCTTTTTTAGTTTTTACTTCTTTTACCTGTTTGTCTGTTCGTGAATGCCTAGCTTAAAAAAACTGTAACTCAGAAAAATCCAAGATGGGGAAAATAATTGCCATAGCCAACCAAAAAGGAGGAGTTGGAAAAACGACAACCACTATTAACTTGGCGGCAAGTTTGGCCGCTCTCGAATTCAGAACACTCATTGTTGATGCTGACCCTCAGGCAAACTCTACTTCAGGTTTAGGGTTTAATCCAAAGGAAATTGAAAATTCAATTTATGAATGTATGGTTGATGGAGTAAACGTCCAAGATATTATCATTGCGACAGATTTACCTTATCTGCATATTATTCCTTCACACATTGATTTGGTTGGTGCTGAAATTGAGATGATTAACCTTCGTGACCGTGAACAAAAAATGAAAGAATCATTAAGTGTTATTCTTGATAACTATGATTTTATCATTATCGACTGTTCACCTTCTTTGGGTTTAATCACCATTAATGCCCTTACAGCCGCTGATTCTGTGATAATTCCTGTACAATGTGAATATTTTGCATTAGAAGGACTTGGAAAGTTATTGAATACCGTGAAAATTATTCAATCTCGTTTGAATACCAATTTGGCGATTGAAGGTATTTTATTGACAATGTATGATTTAAGAGTACGTTTGTCGAACCAAGTTGTAGCAGAAGTAACAGCCCATTTTCATAACATGGTATTCAATACCATCATTCCTAGAAATATTCGTCTTTCAGAATCTCCAAGTTTTGGTGTTCCAGCCATTGCACACGATTCGGAAAGTAAAGGTGCAATTAGTTACTTGAACCTCGCTCGTGAGGTTTTGGCTAAAAATGGATATGTAACACAAGAGTAGATTTTTCCTTTTGGAAATTTCCATCCCGAAAAATCTGTTCTATATCATCGTATAAGAAATGAGTAAAGTAGAAATCCCAGCAGTAAAAAAACGTGTCGGACTTGGTAGAGGCTTAGGAGCTTTACTTCAAGATTCGGACGAAGTAAATAACACGCAGCCTCGTCAACCTGCAACGCCCATCGAACGCCCTACACGTTTAGAGCAAATTAGTTCGATGAACGAAATTTCGGTTGATTTAATTGAAACCAATCCGTATCAACCAAGAACACATTTTGATGAAGAAGCGTTGAATGAATTGGCTGATTCAATTAGAGTTCAAGGTATTATTCAGCCGATTACCGTTCGTCAAATTGCACCCAATAAATTTCAGTTAATTTCTGGTGAGCGTCGTTTGCAAGCTTCTAAAAGAGCGGGCTTGAAAAGCATTCCAGCTTATGTACGTACTGCTGACGATCAACAAATGCTAGAAATGGCATTAATCGAAAACATTCAACGTGAAAACTTGAATGCTATAGAAATTGCATTGAGCTACCAAAGGTTGATTACAGAATGTTCTTTGAAACAAGAAGAATTAGGCGATAGAGTAGGAAAGAACCGCACAACAGTTAATAACTATATCCGTTTGTTGAAATTGCCTGATGTGATTCAAGTAGCATTAAGAGATACGAGAATTTCGATGGGTCATGCTCGTGCGATTATTAATATTCCAGATAGAGAACAACAATTAGATATTTTTCAGAAAACTATTGCGGACGATTGGTCGGTAAGAAAAGTTGAAGAAGCCGTTCGTGAATTAGCAAATGCCTCTTTGGTAAATACAGCAAAAAAAGCAATCGGCGGAGGAGTAAAACAGGAAATTAGAAGTTTGCAATTCCGTTTACAAGCCTATTTTGGGGCGAAAGTAACTGTAAAAGCAGATGATAAAGGAAAAGGTGAAATTAAAATTCCATTTACTTCTCAAGAAGAATTAGATAAAATCTTATTAGCCATCAAAGCTTAGTTGAAAATCCAGTCCTTCTATCATGAAAAGGACTGGATTTTTCTCTTAAAAAATCTTAATTACCCTTCACCAGACGGAATATTAGCGGTAATTTTGCGTTGAAGTTCAAAAAACTAAAATGAAGAAATTACTTATAGCTTTATTTTTTTTCATAGGAAGTTTGCTACCTACGCAAGCTCAGGTATTGAAAGAAAGTAATATTGTTAGTCTAAAAGACTCCGTGACAAATACCATCGCTAAGAAAGATTCTGTAAAAACGCCTTATAAAATCATTCCAAGAGTAGCAACGTTACGCTCGGCAATGGTACCAGGTTGGGGACAAATTTACAATCGTCAGTATTGGAAATTACCTTTAGTATATGGTGGTTTTGCTGTGAATATTTACTATATCATTACCAACCAAGCTAAATATTCATATTACAAACAGCAATACATTAATAATTTTCAAGTGACAAGTCCGCCGTCAAGCGCTAAAATCACACTTTATGGAGACGAAAGCGGAACGCAACGAGAAGTTACATCTTCACAACTCAATACTTTTGTGAATGGGTATCGTAGAAACAGAGACGGCTCATATTTATTCATTGCCGTGGTTTGGGTTGCCAACATCATTGATGCGAATGTAACAGCACATTTAAAAACCTTTGACTTGACTGACGACATTTCATTTAAAATTCAGCCAACGCTCATAAGTCCTGATATGATGAATGCTGTTTACGGTGCTAAACTTACTTTTGCTTTTAAATAAAAATCAAACATAATTAATCCTTCGGGAAATATTCAATTACACAATCAATTTATTACTATGAATATTGTTTTACTCGGTTATGGCAAAATGGGAAAGGTTATTGAGAAAATTGCCTTAGACCGAGGTCATACTATTGTTGCCCGCATTGATGTTAATAATCGTCAAGATTTTGAAGCATTAACCACTGCACAAGTAGATGCAGTCATTGAATTTAGCCATCCTTCTTCTGCTTTTGAAAATGTAAAAGCCTGTATCAAGAAAGGTTTTCCTGTAGTGTGTGGAACAACTGGTTGGCTTGAAAATAAGCCTGAAGTTGAAGCACTTGCTATTGAAAAAAATGGAGCTTTCTTTTGGTCATCTAATTATTCAATTGGCGTAAATATCTTTTTTCAATTGAACAAGATGTTAGCTAAATTGATAAGTCCTCAGAAACAATATACTGTTTCAACAACTGAAATCCATCATACAGAAAAGAAAGATTCTCCATCAGGTACTGCAATTACCATTGCAGAAGGATTGATTGAAAACCTTGAAGGAAAAAGTAAATGGATTAATAACGAAATTCCAGCTGAAAACGAAGTAGCCATTTGGTCTGCTCGTGAAGGCAAAGTTCCCGGAACACATATTGTAAAATACATTTCAGACATTGATCAAATTGAAATCTCGCACGTAGCACATGGTCGTGAAGGTTTTGCTTTAGGAGCGGTTGTTGCAGCTGAATGGATTGTAGGTAAGAAAGGTGTTTTTGGCATGAATGATTTGTTAGCTTTGTAGTTTTAAGCTAACAGCTTTGAGCCTTTAGCTATGAGCTTTAGCCTTTACTGATTTTCAAAAGCTCATAGCTCATCACTCACAGCTCACAGCTAAACTGTAATTCTTTTATCAACTTTACGACTAACCATTGGAAACATTTCCAACAATATAAAAATGTCAGAAAAAAAACAACCTAAACAAAAATCACCTTTCCGTGAATGGATTGATTCTGTAGTATTTGCGGTAGTAGCGGCAACTTTAATACGTTTCTTCTTCTTTGAAGCTTATACCATTCCAACGCCTTCAATGGAAAGCTCATTGATGGTTGGCGATTTCCTTTTTGTAAGTAAATTACATTATGGGGTTAGAACTCCCAAAACGCCTCTTCAAGTACCACTTACTCACCAAAAAATTTGGGGAACAGATATTCCTTCTTATTTGCGTTGGTTAGATTTACCTATCAAACGTTTACCAGGTTTTTCAGAGGTAAAACAAGGCGATGCGGTTGTATTCAATGTGCCAAATTATACGCCAGATGGTGATGCTCCAGTTGATTTAAGAACTTACTACATCAAACGTTGTATTGGAACGCCGGGGAAAACGTTGGAAATTCGTGATACGCAGGTGTATATCGACGGAAAACCAATGGAAAATCCTGTAAAGATGCAGCATAAGTATTTGCTATATGCCAAACAAGATTTGCAAACCTTGGGCGAACAAGAAATAGCTACCTTTGAAGAAATGGGCATTACCAATGGTTTTGATGCGACAGGTGGACCTAATGATAATATAACATTACCCATGGGTGATGATGAAATTCGTAGTCTTGATTCTACAAAGAGTAGCTTTAGGTACATTATTAATACCTCTCAGGATAATATCGACGAGTTGAAAAAGAAAGTTTGGGTACAAGATATTAAAAAAGTCTTTATGCCAAAAGGTATACAAGATGGACAAGAGGGTAATACTAACGATGATGGTGACACACCAATGTTTGGAACTTCGTATTCATACGCTTGGAATAGAGATAATTACGGGCCATTACTGATTCCTAATAAAGGTTTGACAATCAAGTTGGATTCAGGCAATGTAGATAAATACAAATACATCATTAAGTATTACGAAGGAAATCAAAATGTTGTCATCGATGGACATAGAATTATGGTTGATGGCAAAACGATTACTTCTTATACTTTCAAACAAGATTATTACTTTATGATGGGCGATAACCGCCATCATTCAGCGGATTCTCGTTATTGGGGTTTTGTTCCTGCTGACCACATTGTTGGAAAAGCAGTATTTATTTGGATGTCTTTAGATCCTAATAAAAACTTCTTGAGTAAAATTCGTTGGAATAGAATTTTTAGATTTGTTGACTAAAGAATAAACGCTTCAAATTTTAATCGGGCTAAGTAAATGCTATCAACATTTACTTAGCCCGATTTTTTTAGTAAGTAATAGGGGAAATTTTCTTCCTCCAAGTTGGAGTGACAAATTTACAAGTGATATTTGCTTGCTCCAAGTTGGAGCGACGCATTTACGAGTGATATATGCTTGCTCCGAATTGGAGCGACGCATTTACGAGTGATATATGCTTGCTCCGAATTGGAGCGACGCATTTACGAGTGATATTTCTTTGCTCCGATTTGGAGCGACGAATTATTGAGTGATATTTCCTTCCTGCACGATGCAGCGACAAAAAATCAGAAAATTTTATCTCACCATTGACCTATTTAAAAAGCTTTTGTTTTTGATAGATGCCGTTCAGCTAATTTTTTGAAATTAATAATTGAATCACATTATTTGAAAATGGATTCGGCTATTTTTGTAAGAAAAAATGCAAATATGAAAAGAGTAATTACATTGATTTTATCGCTAATGGTTTCTCATTATGGATTCGCACAATCAAGCATCAAACAGACAGAAGTAGAAAGAATTGTTAAGACTTTGAGTGCTGATGACATGATGGGTAGAAGAACTTTTACACCTGGTATTGAAAAGGCTTCTATTTTCTTACAAGCTGAGTTCAAAAGAATCGGATTAAAACCTTTAACTGGATTGAATTCTTTCGAACAAAAATTTAGTATGTATTCGCTCAAACCAGAGCAATCTACTGTTGTGTTAAACGATACTGAAATTGGTAAAGACAAGTATTTCTTTATGACTGGTCACGAAAGCATTGCTTGGACTAGCCCGAAACAAGTATTTTATATTGGCGAAAATGCTAATTATAGAAAGGCTTTTGGCGAGATTTTAAGCAAGAAAGTAGATGCTGTGGTACTGGTAAATCCTAAGCATCAGAAAACATTTGCAAATTATCACCGTCGTTTTAATAGCAGTTCGATGAAGGAAAGTCTTGGAAAAGGGGAATCGCAACTCTTTATTTTAGCCGATTCGGTACAAGTAAATGACATCAAAGCTGAGTTGACTAATAAAGTAGAGACGCTTCCATTAGCGAATGTTGCAGGAGTAATTCCTGGAAAAAGAGCGAATGAATATGTAGTTTTCTCAGGACATTACGATCATCTTGGCTATCAAAAGGCCGTTGAAGGTGATTCAATTGCTAATGGTGCCGATGACGATGCCTCTGGAACAACGGCAGTTGTTGCTTTAGCAGATTACTTCAAAAAGCAAGGGAAACCAGAACGTACTTTGATTTTTGTATGCTTTACTGCGGAAGAAATTGGTGGTTATGGTTCACAATATTTTTCAAAACAATTGAATCCTGATGAAATTGTAGCGATGTTCAACATTGAAATGATTGGTAAGGCTTCTAAATTTGGAGCAAATTCAGCTTTTATTACAGGTTTTGAACGCTCTGATTTTGGAACAATTTTGCAAGAAGCCGTAAAAGGAAGTCCTTATAGTTTTCATCCAGACCCTTACACTGAACAGAATTTATTTTACCGTTCAGACAATGCTACATTGGCTAGATTGGGCGTACCTGCACATTCTATTTCTTCAGATCAAATTGATATTGATAAATTATATCATTCAGTAGATGATGAATTTGAAAGTCTTGATATGAAACACATGACCAACATGATTCGTGCCATAGCAGTAGGAGCGAAGTCGATGGTTGATGGCAAGGCTACTCCAAAAAGAGTAAATAAGGCGGAAGTAGATTAATGATGATTCTTCTTAAAATCAAAAAGACAACCCAATTGGATTGTCTTTTTGATTTTAAGAACTGGGAAATTATAAATCTGCAATTTTCCAACCTTGACGATATTCACGACCAACGAATTGGTTTGCATCTTCTAAATTCGTAATCTTCATATCTGCACCATTCCAAATCAATTTATTTCTTCCGTAGAAATCAAAATTACCTCTTTCATTCTTTTTACGAAGCATATAACTACGGATGGCTAAGTTACCCATTAAAACTGTTTCAGTCAGTGGACCAGAATAATCGAATGAAGAAGTCAATGCTTTATGTGCTTTACTGTCGTAACCCGCTTTACAAGCTTCTGTCCAACTAACTTGATGACCATATTCTGGTAAAGATTTTACTTCAGTAGTAGTTTTTGGCATTTCAATTCTTTCACCTGAATTCAAGTAAATTTTAGGGTCGTTTCCGTACATGCCGATAGTCATGATGCCTTTTGTTCCCGTCAGAATAATACCATTTGCTCCACCATCGTTACTGATGGCTTCATTGGCTGGAATTAAATCTGGGTGCATTGGTCTGATACCTCCATCCATCCAAATCATTTTCATCGGTGATTTATTCTTTTTGGTAGCAGGGAATTTAATCTCCACGTGCGATGATGGCGGACAACCTTCAGGAATATATTCAGGCGTCCAATCTTTGATGAATACTGCACCAACACTACATTCTACTTCTGTAGGATAACCTAATCCAAGGATTCTGAAAGCAGAGTCGATTGTATGACAACCAATATCGCCCAAAGCACCAGTACCAAAATTCCACCAACCACGCCATTTGAATGGGTGATAAAGCGGATGATAATCTACCCACTGTGCAGGCCCAACCCAAGTATCCCAATCTTTTGGAGACATTGATTCTACTAAAGGTGGTTTGTCGGTAGGAACAGGAATTCCTTGAGGCCAAACTGGGCGGTTTGTCCAGATATTTACAGTATGAACATTACCGATTTTTCCTTCTTCAAACCATTTAACAGCAACATTTTGTGCTGGATTTGAAGAACCCTGATTACCCATTTGTGTAACTACTTTATATTTTCTAGCAGCATTTGTTAGCAATCGTGCCTCAGCGATATTATGTGTCAAAGGTTTTTGAACATATACATGTTTCCCCATTTGCATACATTGCATTGCTGCATAGGCATGGAAATGATCGGGAGTAGAAATCGTTACTGCATCAATATCCGAACGCATTTCATCTAACATTACTCTGAAATCACGGTATTTTTTTGCATTGGGGAATTTATCAAAAGCAGTTTTAGTTCTTGCAAAATCTACATCACATAGAGCAACTACATTAGAAGTTCCGTTATTATAAGCATTGATAATATCTGAAGTGCCTTTACCTCCCGCACCAATGGCTGCGATATTGAGCTTGTCACTTGGAGCAATAAAGCCTTTGCCAAGTACATGGCGAGGTACAATAAAAAAACTACCCAAGGCCAATGAACCCGTTTTGAGGAAATCCCGTCTTGAGTTTTGTTGTTTAGTATCTGACATAATTAAATTGGATTTTGTTTGAGAATAATGACACAAATTAGCTTTATTCTCTCAAAGAATTATCCTGATTTAACGATAAAATAGTATTATTTACTCAGTTTTAAATGGTAGCCTACACTCGGGAATAAATAGATATTATTATCATTGTCAGAGAGACCTGTAGGAACAAGAATGTTTATATCAAAAGCATGTCTTGGTCTATCAAAACGCAAGCCAGCTGAAAAGACAAAGCCGTCTTCAACACTTAATCCGTTACCCAGTGCAAAGAAATTTTCGGTAAAAAAAGTAAGATTAGGCGAGGCTTTTTTCATGTATCCTAATGATAGTCCGAAACCACCATTAGTATCTTCTGTGAAGAAAACAGGACTGACATTAAAAAAGCTTTCTTTTTTGCCAAAACTAAATGATGGAATAATGATAGAAGTACTTCCAATTTCTTTTCCACCCATGTGATTTCCTGTGACTGAGAAATTGAATCTTTCCTTTGAAATGATATTTACTTTGGCTTTTATGGAATAGAATTGCGTAGGAATAACGGTAAAAAAACCAAAACCCAAACTTAATCTTTCGCCTAAAGCTGCTGCAAATTCGCTGTAATAGAACAGAATATTATGATATTCTATAGCTTCTTTTTCCATAGCAAAACCAGTAGGAGCAACAAGAAGTCGATTTGCAAAACGGTTGGGATAATAAGGCTTATTACTTGTAGGTTTGTTTTTATCGTAGAATTCAACACTTAAAATCTGAGCAACATCAACTGTGACTAAACCCAAATTATCCGTTTGAATTTTACTTTGAACAGTGTTTTGTTCAATAATTCTGCCTATCAATTGAGTTCCATCTTTCAAGCGAATGATGTATAAATTAGGAGTAGTTTTTGTGCTATCAGCTTTGTAAAAATCTTGTGCATTTACAGTAAAACAGGCTGAAAGAAGTGTCAATAAGAGTAATAATGTTTTCATCGTTTAGGTTTTTAGAGGTTTTAAGCATACAAACTAAGAAATATCTTGAAGTAAACTTGGGAAGAAAACGTATTTGCCTCGATAGCGTTTATCGACAGCATCGTTCAAATCGTCTAAATAATCATTTTCAAAAACTTCAAAGCCTTCGATACTGTCGAAAAAATATTGAAACGAATACGTAACACCACCGTTATCAATTTCCGTTAATAACTTCAAAATTTTGAAGCTTTTCGGAAATCCAGTCATCATTACATTTGGGACATGCGTACTTCTCATCCAATCCAAAAAATCCTGTTCTGAATTGACGTCGATATTGTAAGTAATATTGTGAAATAACATAAGGTTGAATAGTTGTGAATGAGTGATTTAGTGAGTTGTGGTTTTATCCTCTTAGGATATTTATATCAAATAGTTCACTCCTAAAATCTTGTAACTAAAATCTTTAAATTTTGTAATTCTCAAGTCTTGATTCTAAAATCTTGTTTCTTGCATCTTTAATCTTTAAGTCCTCAAGTCTCAAAATCCTCAAGTCTTAACTCTAAAATCTTGCTTCTTGTTTCTTGTATCTTAAAGTCTAATCGTTGATAATTTCAACTTCGTTCCCCAAAGAGCTAAGAAAATGACTGAGATAAAATAAATAACATTTCTGGAATCAATCAAACCTCTACCGAGTGCATCATATTGGTAATCTAAACCAATTTGTGCAAAAATATATGCAAAGTCGCCCAAGAGAGGTAATTGAGCTAATTGACCAATTCCATAGTAAAGAATAAGACAAAGTGTAAATGCTAAGATAAATGCTGTTACTTGGTTATCGGTCAAAGAAGAAGTAAATATACCAATTGCTGCAAAAACACAAGCCAAAAAGAATAAACCCAAATACGAACTAAGCACTGCGGCAGAATCTATATTTCCTTGCGGATTACCTAGTTGATAGACCGAATAATAGTATAAAGTAGTAGGTAAAAGTGCTAGAAAAACCAAGTAACAACTTGCAAAGTATTTGCCTAAAATGATTTGCCAAGTTGAAAGCGGTTTGGTAAAGAGTAATTCAATCGTGCCAGATTTTACTTCCTCGGCAAAAGCCCGCATCGTAGTAGCGGGAATCAAAAACAAGAAAATAAAAGGAGCAATTTGAAAGAATGAAGATAAATCTGCAAAGCCATAATCAAGAATATTATCTTTAAAAAACCATACGAACAATCCTGTTGCGGTAAAAAAAACACCGATAACAATATAACCAACAATAGAACTAAGGAAAGTATTTACTTCTTTTTTGAAGATTTGATACATGGTAATTTAAAATTTGAAAATGAATTCTGTGCTTTGCTATCAATAACTCTGTAGCTTGGGAAAGATTATTCAAAAATTGATTTTTCTTTTTTTAGAATGGCTGAAATGACCAGAGAAACGATTAAACCACCAATAAAACCTATTATAACGGTGAAAATAAAAGTAAGGCTTGGGTCAGTAGCATAAGAAATGATTTTTTCATTCAATTCCATTTGTTCATCCGTAGCACCTTGTTCTTCCATTTTTTGTCTCATTAGGTTAGCTTGTTTTACCATTTCAGAATTATCAATATATTTCACATAAATAATATTGAAACCACCTGAAACTACGCCCCAAATAGTGCCAGAAAGTAAACCAATGCCCAAACCTTCACTGTAGCTCATGAAGCCATTGTTTTGACTTTTATAGTCGTTCATGGCTAGTACTTGTATCAAACAAGTAAAGGCAAAAGCGATTAAAAATAAAAAGAAACCGATGGATATATTTTCACTGTTTTTAACCCCTAAAAGTTGTGTAGCAACTGATAAAATGATGGAGATAATCCCTGCGATAAGTCCCCATTTTAGGGCAATTCTGGTGGTTGTAGTTTGGCTTTCCATTGTTTGAAGTTTAAGGTTTTTTTATGTATTGATATTGTCTTCTAAAATACAAAGAAATCATAATAGAAACGAGTATTCCAAGAGGCATTTTTCCTTTTAAGCCAAATATTTCATCAATAGCAATGTCTTTAGGCGATAAGATTTTAAATGCTTCAACAATTGTATTAAAAGAAGCAATTCCCATCTCTTTTACATAGCCATTTTTTACTGCTGGAACATTCAGCATATCAATTGTTTGTTTGATATAATCTGCCAAAATAGTATTTCCATTTGCACTTAACCAAAAATATAAACCCAGTGCACTCACACAAGCTCCGAAAATATTGGTCAGATTGGCTACGGCAAATCCTTCCCAAAAATGAAGTGTTTCATCAGGATTATGCTTGCGGTAATTTTTTACAGCCAAAACCATCATCAAAATGCTGAAAAACATTGAAGGGGCTTTTTTGCCATCAAGTGGAATTTGTCCAATGTTATTAATCAACAGACAGTACGCCAAAGTAAGTAGCCCAGCAATAAAACCGTATATGATAATTGTTTTTGTAAACGATTTATTAAACATTTTTGTGTTGGTAAAATGATGATTTAGCTGTGAGCTTTGAGCTTTGAGTTTTTGTATAATACAATTAAATAAGCTCACAGCTCAAGGCTATAGCTCACAGCTAAACAATTACTCTTATCGCTTTTCCTCTTAATGTTTTGCCGATAAAAGGAGAGTTTTTGGAAGCTGAAATGATTTTTTTCTCACGATAAACCCATTCTTCATCTTCAGAGAAAACAGTCAAGTTGGCTTTTTCTCCTACAGCAATGCTTGGAATAGGCAATTGAAGTATTTTGCGAGGATTCACGGTGATTTTTTCTATCAATTCTTCTAGCGAAATTTTTTCGTTAAAAGTATTAATCGCTGCAAAAAGGGTTTCTAAACCAATTACGCCAAATTCAGCCATATCGAATTCTAATTTTTTAGATTCTTCGTCTTGTGGATTATGATCAGAAGCGATGGCATCAATTGTTCCATCTTCCAAACCTTCCCAAAGTGCGTCAAGGTCTTCTTGTGTACGAAACGGAGGATTTACTTTGAAATTGGTATTGAAATCTGCCAAATCATTTTCGGTAAAGCAAAGCTGATGCGCATAAACATCACAAGTAATTGGCAAGCCAATGTCTTTCCCCATTCTGATTAAGTTGACAGATTCGGCAGAAGAGATTCCAGAGAAATGTAAAATACTTTTATCAACTGGTAATTCAGTAAAAGGCGTATTCAAAACATATTCCAGTAGCTTTAAATCACGCATCAACATAATTTCTTCTGCCATTTGTGGCATTCCTTTCATGCCTAAAAAAGTACTCATGATACCATCGTGCATTTGTCCGAAATGAGTAAGGTTACTGTCTTCGGGACGATTGATAAGTACTCCGCCAAATTGTGAAAGATATTGTAATGTTTTTAAGAAAATATCAGGATTTTGGATTGGATGTTCACCATCCGTAAAAGCTACTGCACCCGCTTGGTGAAGGTCAATCATTTCTGTGAAATCTTTCCCTTCACATTTTAACGTCACGGCAGCCATTGGGTGAAATTTTACTTTTTCACCAGCTCTTTTTAAATAATTGACACTCTCACGAGATTGAACGACAGGCTTGGTATTCGGCAATAAAGCAATTTCAGAAAAACCACCTGCTAAGGCTGCGGCTTCCATAGATTGAAAACTTTCTTTGTATTCGTTGCCAGGTTCTTTTGGATGAACTCGCAAATCGAACCAACCAATTGATACGCAAATATTTTTACCTTCAATAACTTCATCGGCTTCTAAATGGATGTCATTTTCAATGTGAAGAATGTTACCATTTTCGACAAAAATATCTTTCACCTGACCGTTGAGGTCGCTGTTTTTACTAACTATTTTAACGGAACGAATAAGAGTTTTCATATTTATGTTTTACCACAGATTGAAAAAAGAGATTGTTTTGGTCTTGGGCTTTTTGTATCAAAAAAAAGCCCTGATTGTCAGGGCTTTATAAAGTATCTGTTTTGGATTAATGTCCAACGTGTTCTTTGTAAGTATCTGTATCCATCAAAGCTTCAACATCAGCGATGTTAGCAACCTTCATTTTAATCATCCAACCTTCACCATAAGGGTCAGAATTTACTAATTCAGGGGCATTAACTAAAGCCTCATTCACTTCCAAAATTTCACCAGCGATTGGTAAAAATAAATCAGAAACAGTTTTAACGGCTTCTACTGAACCAAAAATTTCGTCTTGTGCTAAGGTTTGTCCTGCTGTTTCAATTTCTACATATACAATATCACCTAATTCACTTTGTGCAAAATCTGTGATGCCTACTATAGCGATATCACCTTCTAATTTTACCCATTCATGTTCTTTTGTATAACGAAGCTCTGCTGGAAAATTCATCTCTGTTGGTTTTTTGTTGATATTTGAATTGGGGTGCAAGTTAAATTAAAATTAGTAAAGTTCAAAAAGCTTCCGAATCAATCTGTCGATGATTTATTCGGATAAACTGAATCTTACTTGGAAACCTGCCGCAATTGTTGAGCGATAATAAGAGTTTGAAACAAATGGATTATTGAACATTTTATCGAAGTAAACATTCACACTCAGCCTTTTATTGACATTATAACTTGCTTGTGGACGAAACTGAAAATTCATAAATCCTTGCGTCACTACCGTTTCAGCATCTAGTTTTCTTTGAATCGTTCTTGTATCTCGAATCGTCATGTTGGCACTAAATTTCAAATCGTTTGGTAATCTTACTCTTCGTCCATTTACTCTGAAAGGTATTAGCATATTGGCTCTGGTAAAGCCCATTCCAACCGTTAAATCTTTATTTGAAAGTTCGTTTACTTGTGAATTCGCCAAGTTCAACCCTACGTTTCTATCTTGATTATATTCGATTTTTAAAGAAATTTTACTTTTTGTAATGGCATTAAAACCAATGAATGGTGCAAAACGCTCTTCAAATTTTATCGTACTCATTACAAAAACTGGAATCAAAGTACCATCCGAATTTACTTTCGATGAAAGTGGATACATCAAATTATTCAAATTCAATTGGAATGGGTCGGTATATTCTAAAGATGATACAAAATTTCCAACACTATAAGTTGAAGTATAAGCATGACTGATAGAAATGTTAGAGAATGTTCTTTTAAACCAACCAATATTTGCCAAACCGTTATAATCAACTCGCCAGTTTGGAAGCGGTAAATTCACAAAAGGAGAGAAGCTTACTTTGTTGGGCGAAACACCACTATATGCTGCAAAAAAAGCTGGAATCAATACATCTTGAGAATTGATATTATATTCGCCAGAACCTGCTTTTTGTGCATTTAAACGGTCTAAAATAACTTGTCGGTTACTTCTGAAACGGTTAAAAATAACGGAATTATTATCTGGAGAATTACTGTCGAATGTTGTCAAAAATGATAAAAATGACATACTATAATTCCCTGAACGAACAGGGCTTTGACTTTGATATTCACCCCCAACGGTGGCTGGTCTGAAAAATTCTTGATAATTATCAGATCTACTCCATTTCCCTTCTAACTGAATTTTAAAATCTCTGAAAGGCTCTAAAGCACTTCTATAAGTCAAATTTTGTGTTCTAGTTTGTAAAAAAGGTACATTTTGCACTGTACTTTTAGTAAGCCAACCATTTTCTGCTGCTCTGAAACGAATGTCTCCATCTTGGCTACCCGTGATAAACCCAATACCCGGTGCAGAGCTTTGGTTGTTCATTCCTAATAATCCTGGATTTGGCATAAAACCAGCCAAAGTAGTTGATTCGTCGATATTATAATTGATATTAATACCACGAATCGTCATTAACAAACGAGTAATACTTTTCAGAATATTCGCTTGTGGTTTTACAATATCTTCATCATCACCGGGGCTTCTTGCAATATTCTTGCGCTCAATTCTTGGTTGATTGGCAATGCGTAAGGCACGAACTCTGTTATAAAGTGCTACTAAATCTATCTTGCCAGTAATGCCTCGGTTTCTGGTATTTTTAATGATATTTCCAAAAGGTAAATCCAAAGAATCCTTAATGTTGAACGAATTGGCTGCATAAGTATATCCGAATTTATGATTATAATCGGCAGTCATCCAGTCTGTTAACGGTGATTTATTCAAAGGTAAACGCCAAACAGTATTCATCTGCTGGTCATAGTTTTTTGTTCTACCGAATCGTCTTAAATTAGCCGCAACAGAATCTCTGTCTTTCTGTGTTTCCAAACCGCCATAAGGCTCATCAATGATGGCGTTGGCAGTAGCATTATAGTTTACAGTAACATTTTTAGTTAAATTCCAACCTAGATTATAGTAGCGATTAAACAACCAATATTTTTCAAAAAGTGGTGCAACACCATCCGTGGTCAATGTCGGAATTCCACTGCTTCCAGCTTGTGTTACTTCGGCATTTCTTAATTGTGTTTTTACAAAACTTCTGTCCATATCTGCTCTGAAAGTAATAGAATTTGGCAAAGGAGATAAGTTGAAATCTTTCACCCAACGCAATAAAGGATGATTGCTTTTCATTCCTTTAAAGGGTTCAATCGACTTTGGATTTCCTGTGAAAGTATAAGTAAGTCCACCACGATGAGAGGTTTGTCTGTACTCATCAATCGTTGTATTACTTCTTTTTAATTCTGCAAAAGCATAAGTAAAAGTCAGATTTTCAACATCCCAAGCATGAGATTTTGCTGTAGGGTTTGTCTTTACTTTCCTAATATTGGTTAGGTTCAAGCCTTTTCGTTCAGAATTATCTTGCACCATTCTTTTGTATTTTTCCCGTTCTATGGGGTCAGTAATGGTGGCGAGTGTGCTATCTAATAAAATATCAGGGTCGAGCGGATTGAAAGTTGGACTTACATTTCTTCTGTCATAACTCACATACAAAGGAATTTTTAAACCCCATTTTTCAGGCAAAAGTTTATCGACATTGATATTCGCCGCAATGCCATATTCTACGGTTGTTTCTCTGGCACGTTCAGAAATTTTAGATTGTACTCCGCCAAAACCATAGTTTTTAAATGAACCATTCATGGTTACATTGGCGAAATCTGCTAGTTTTAATCCTAATTTTCCGATGGCGGCTTGTCCAGAAGTTTGGTCGAAACCAGATGCTCTTAATTCATCTACCCAAATACAAAATGTTTTTGCTTGTTCATCTGTCGATTTTGGATTTCGTACACCAATCATTGTAGTTAGAATGGCACTTTGGTCTGGACGACCTACAACCGTCACAAAATAAGTATGTCCATTATTCCCGATTACTTCTTTACGATATGGGCTATTCAAACTAATTCCTAATCGGTCTCTTTCTGTTTTTACACTTTTAATAATAGCGAATGGAATATCAATTTCGTTTTCTTCTCGCCAAACTTCTTCTGAAGTAACCGAACTTGCGTAGCGAGTTTGCTTTAAACCTTTGGTTTCAATTTCGTAATAATTATCTGTTAAATCAGTACCAATTCTGATGAAAGCAGATACTTTATCTTCCACATCATTATTTGGGCTGTTCATGTGGACAAACATTCTTAAGTTTTTGTAATTGATAAAATCAAACAAAGTATTTTTGAAACCTGCTCTTGAATCGCCATCTCTCAAACCATCAACACATAAACTCAAAGACTGTTCATTCAATTGAGAATTACTAATGGTGGTAATATCTCTGTCACGAACAAAGCCTGGAGGAACTGCGTAAGGAACAGTATTTGCACCTTTGTTGGCGGGGCCATTTTCTTCAATATTTACCGTGGTAATTCTAAAATTAGCATCATAAGGTTCTGGAACATCCTGCAAACCTCTTGGCGTAAGTTCGCCAGTATATTTACGGTATTGGAAGCCAGAAAGCTGGAAAGCTGCAAAACGGAAAACAACGGGTTGTTCCCAACCTGTTAGGAAAGTACGGATAAATCTCATTGATTTGAAGCCATTTACATTTCCTACTTTAGAAGTATAATCTTTAATTGGAATTCTAAATAAAAACCAATCTACGCCATTTTCAGTGATTTTATCAACGATATAATTCTGACCAACCACCATTTTTTCTTGCTTAATATCAAGTTCATATTGGTAATAAGCTTGGTTATCGTTTACAGTATTATCGTTATTCAAATCCTCACGGTCTGGCTGCTGATTACTTGATTCTGTATAACCAGAATTGGTATTGGCAGTTGCCGCAGTGGTAGGAGAGTTGTTTTCAAGACCCATGTAATTTTTATAACGCAAAATTACACTTGAAGTATTATTGTATTTTTCGTTCAAGTAATGCACGAAGTCATCACCAGCAGGGTCAGTTTCAAATTCCAACAAAGCTGTTTGGTCAGTTACTTTGGTACGAACTTCGTTAAGATAAGTACTAAAAAAACGTTGCTCGTCAAATTCATCTGTTGAAGCAGAGGCTTTGTTTGGTAAACCATCTAAACCTATATCTTGCAAACTTCTATCGCTATTATTTGAAAATGCGTTTGTTACAAATTGCTGTTTCGGTGCTAAACCCCAAGTAGTTCTTTCAACGTTTGCGGAAGTACCCGTTACAATTTTTTCGCCAGCTGGAATACCATTTTCAAAGTTTGAGAAACCATCTGGAATCACATCTTCAGAAATATCACCTAAGTTGAAAATCAATTTTCCTCCAGTTTGATTTCGTCTTTGGCTATTTTGGCGGTCGAGTTCTAAATCGCCGCTGGCTCTAACAACACCCGTTTCGCCATCTACTAATGGATTCATCATCCAGAATTCAAGCGTTTCAATATTGGCATTGTCGAAATCTGTGTCAGAAGTAATGGCACGAGTAATTGCTCCAAAATTTTGAGTTGGATTATTCAAAAAACCTCTATCAGTTAAACTGGTCGAGAAGTTATAGATACCTCTTTCAGATGGAAAATAGGCTACATCAAGTACGCCCAAAGGAATGCCTGTAATATTATTGGCTAACTGACGATTTGGGAATAAACCAGTAATTGAAACAGCTCTTTCATAAGCATATTTACCAGATTCTTCTGCATTTAAGCCCGGTACATTAATGTTTGAGCCATTATTTCCATACAAACTGAAATCTGCAATGTAAGCAGAAATTTTTGCTCTTCTAAAACTACTTTCCAAACTATTAGGTGAACCTTGCGGGAACATCAAAGGTGTTGCTCCTGGTTTCCAAGCGGTTGCTTGGTTGCTCAAACTGAATACATTTCTGGCTACTTCAAAATCATCAATAAAGGCATTTCCTTGTACATCGTTGTTAACAGAAGGAATTAATTGTGCAAACTCTCCTTGAAAATCAATACCAGAAGTTTCTTTGGTAGAAATCAAAGGCAAAGCATCCACTAATCTTGTTAAAAATTTTGAAGGACGTTGAATGGCTGCATCAAAACCGAAAATGGTATTATTTACTGGTTCATTTCCGATTTGTACTCTTGTTAAAAAGTTTGGCGGACTTTCCTTCATGTGTTGGATTGTAGCACCCAAATGGAAGTTTTGTCCAACGGTATAATCCAAATGTGTTCCTAGAAGTGTTCTGATTTGATTATTGAACAAATCAGGTTTTTCGTAACAAATTTTAATTTCTCGTCCAGAATTTGAAACGCCAACATTTAGAATTCTTACTCTTCCAGATTGTGGCTCAACGATATAATCAGTTCCAGCCGCTAAAGGCACGCCACCTGCTGACACTTGTACCGATTTTGCATCAACACCAATTGGTAAAGAAACATCGCCACCGCCAGCAGATTGATAACTTCCTTTCAAGAAAAATTTATCTTTACTTGTTAACTGTGCTGCATCTGTTTGAGTACTTCTATAAAGTTTATCAAATACGTATTTGTCAACTAATTGTACTTCATCAACATCAAATTGCTTTTGTAAGCTTGAACCGAAAGGCTCTAACACAGGGAAAATTACTTTGGCATTTTTACTATCAATAGTTACTCCTTCTACAAAGTCAAAATTTCCATCCACTTGGGCATCGCCATTTTGGTTGAGTTTATCAAGCCCTAATACTCTAATTAATGGAATGTCTTTTAATTTTCTACCTTCTTGTAAATTCGGATTATCAACTCCCGTTTGGTCGTCTTTATAAACCACTCTTAATTGAAAAGCTTGTTTTGATAATTGTTGTGTATTAAGCGAATATACGTTTTTCATCATCAAGTCCCACATCGGATGCTCCAAATTATTACGGACTGTTGATGATTTCAACATTTTTAAAATCAATACTTTATCGTCAGCTTGATCTTGGTAATCTTCTGTCAATTCACCAACTTGATGTCTTTGTCCATTTAAAGTATATTCATAAGAAACCGCCAACACTTCATCATTACGCAATGGCGTAATTAATGAAATATATCCTAATTCTGGACTGAATTTATACTCTCTATCCGACAATCGTTTTGCTCCACGAAGCAAATCGAAGTCAGTTCCTTTCGATAAACCAAATTCATTTTGCAATCTAAATGTAGCTTGGTCGGCTTTTCTTACTTCTGCATCGGCTCTAGTAGCGGCATACAATCCGTTGTTAGCATTATCAACTGGCGTTTGGTTACTTCCATTAAAAGGCTGAATGTTTTTACTTGTTTTGTTATATGGATTGGCTTCACCCAAATCAGAAAAAGCTACTAAATTTCTCAGTGTTTCAGGGCTTTGCGTTCTGTTCGTAACATATACTTCTACACGAGTAATGGTAATACCCGAAGTAATAATTGGAAGATTTTTTAAAGAACGTTCGTAATTGTTTCTAAAAAAAGTAGAAAGGAAAAAGTGTCTGTTTTCATCATAAGCACTTGCTTTGATTTCAAAGTTTTTACCTTGACTTCCACCTCTGAGCGTGATACAATCTTGTTTTGAACGTTGTTGAGCCAAAACAGTTGTCACATCCAAATTACCAAAACGCATTAAGGTTTTTAAGCCAAAAAGATTTTGTACACCCGGAATAAGTTGACTATTTAGTTGCCATGAAGTATTTCCAACTTCTATATTTTGTAAAATGTCTTCTTCGTTAGTTCTCCAGTTTAATTTAAGTTGATTCTGAAAATTGAAACTTGCCTTGGTATCGAAATTGGTATTGATATTTAATTTATCGCCAATTTTTCCTTGAAAATTTATCTGAGCTTGTTCTGTAAAATTAAGATTTCCAATGTATCGTTGCTGAACAGGAATCGCTGGATTATCAATGAATTGTCCAATGTAACCGATGTCAAGTAAAATATTTCCATTGGGTTTAAAGTCAACTTGAGTACCTCCAAAAATTCTATCGATAGCAGGAGGGAGTTCTATTTTTGGTAATAACCCTCGTCCTTTCGTATCGTCTTTGCCATCTTGTGCGGCTGCATATTTCCGCCAGTAATCTCGCATAAAACGATTTTCTTGTAAGGTAGAATAATCTTTAATGCTGATTTGTTCGGCTGGTCGATATTGGGTATTGTCTGAAAGTCCTCTAATTTTTTCGTAAACAGAAATTTTCCCAGACGAATCTAACCTGAATTCTGTATTTAACGCTTTGGAATCTTTAGGGCTAAAAGGAGAAGTTACCGTTTTATTTGTGAAACGGTTAGCGTAACGGTCTTTTAATTTGTAACGAGGACGCCTCCCAGATTTTTTTAACGTATCCGCTAAGTAAGAAGAAAATATAGATCTTGCGTTTCTATTTGTCAGTTGATAAGCGGTGCCTCGCATGGGTGAAACCCATGCAAGTGAAGCAAAGACTGATAATATGAACCCTCCAGAAAGTAAGTAAAACTTTTTTCGTTGCACAGTTAAGTAGCTTGATATTCAAATACCTAAGTATTTTAATTGATGTGGTATTTTTTAAGAATAATTTGTCAAAGAGTAAACGCAATGTTATTCGTTTAAATTTTTCTTAAAACAACATTAAATTTTAAAAGTGAAGTACAGCAAGGGAATTTATGTTAGAGGAATAAAAGCTTCTTGCTGAACTTCAAACGAGAAATAGCCACTCAATATTTTTAAATAATATTATTTTTTGAAGTATTGAGTGTTAGCACTCATGTTCAAAGTTTATCGTAAAGCCATTTTGATTAATTGTTCTACGGTAATTTCTGTTCCTTCTTTCTTCAAAATTGCATCGATACTTTTCTCTGCCACATTTTTAGGAATACCTAAAGTAACTAAGGCTGCTAATGCTTCGTTTCTTACTTTGTTGTTTTGTGTCGGGAAAATTGAAGGAGAAGAAGTACCTAACATTTGTTCTTTTCTAAGCTTATCTTTCAATTCGATAATGGCTCTTTGTGCTGTTTTTGCACCAATACCTTTTATACTCTGAATCGTTTTCACATCTTCGTTCATCAAAGCATGACGAATTTCTGCCGAAGACATCGAAGAAAGCATTACCAAAGCAGTGTTTGGCCCAATACCCGATACGCTTAGTAAATCAAGAAAAAGTATTTTCTCTTCAGGGTCTTTAAAACCATACAAAACATGAGCATCCTCACGAATATTTAAATAGGTGAAAAGTTTACAACGCTCGGTTCCGTCTTCTAAAGCAGCGTAAGTTTGTAGCGAAATCTTAATTTCATAACCAACACCATTTACATCAATTATAACGTAAGCAGGGTCTTTATAAGTTAATTTACCGTCAATGTAGGCGATCATTTAATGTGTTGAATTATTGGAAAAAGAGCAACGAAAATCAATTTTGTCGTGCTTCAATTACCTTTATGAATAGAATTGATAGGTTCAAAAATACGCAAAAGTCCGCATAACTCAAATGTCATGCGGACTTTTAAATATCTTGTCTCTTGGAATTATTATGAAACTCTTAGTTTCATCCCTGCTTTTACAACATTGTTTTTAATTCCATTTAATTTTTTCAGTTTATCGATTGAAATTCCTCCGTAACGTTGAGAGATATTCCAAAGTGTGTCGCCATCTTGAACATTATGAAAACGTGCTTTTCCTTTGCCTACATTTTCTTTTTCTTTCTGGTTTGAACGAGCATACTTTACTGTTGACGAAACCGCTGATTCTTTAAAAATAATTAGTTTTTGACCTGGTTGGATGGTCGTATTAGCAAGATGATTCCAGTGTTTGATGTCGTACACATCTACATCAAAATGCTCGGCGATTTGGTGTAAATTATCTTTTTTCTTTACGATGTAAGTCGTTTTCTTAGGCTTTTTATTAATCACAACGTCCTCCATGTCATCTTCCACAATTTCTCTTGTGAAAACTGTTCTGGTTTCGTTAGGAATCGAAGCTAAAGTTTGTTGAAAAGTATTTGTAGTATCTTCGTTTTTGTTACTTGCTAAAACAACTCCTGGCGTTTGCATTACTTTTTCAATTAAAGTAGAAGGTAATTTAGTGGCAGAATCAAGAATTGACTGACGGTTTTCTCTGAAAAAAGCCATTTCACTTTTTGGCAATTTTAATTGAAAATTACGAGTACGAGCAGGTAAAATATGCGTTAAAATTTGCGGATTTAATTTTTGAATTTCTTCTAAATGAATATTACTCAAGGTCGCAAATTTATTCAAATCAATATAAGAATTTAAAACAATTGTATCATGAGGAATCGCTGTTTCAATATTCTCAGCATAAATATCATGTGAATCAGCATGGTGCATCATGTAAAGAATCCCAATATATTGAGGCACATAAGCTCTGGTTTCACGAGGCAAACAATTGTAGATAGACCAAAAAGTTTGTCCGCCATTACATTTACGAATTGCTCTACGAACGTTTCCCGGGCCCGTATTATAAGCTGCTAATACCAAATGCCAATCACCAAAAATATTATATAATTGACGCATGTATTTACAAGCGGCTTCAGTTGCTTTTTCAGGATCAAAACGTTCATCAACATACTCATCCATTTTCAAACCAAAGTCTAACTTGGCGGTTTTAGGCATAAATTGCCAAAGTCCGCCAGCACCAGCTCTTGAAATTACTTTAGGATTTAATCCTGATTCAATTAATGATAAATATTTTAATTCATCTGGAAGACCGTATTTTTTTAAGTATTTTTCATAAAGTGGGAAAAACACACCTTTGCGTTCAAGCATCGTTTTAGTAAACGAAGGTTTGCGGTAAGCAAAGTATTCTACAAATTGATGAGTGACAGTATTATAAGTAAGAGGAATCTCTTTTTGTAAAGCTCCTAGACGTGGTTCTACCGTTTTGGGGTCAATTAGCCAAGTAGGTTCTGGCGTCACGACTTGTTGAATAGTTACCGTAGCGGTGTCAGTGGTAGCAGTTTGCTGTTCCGAACCTGCAGTTATTTGGGCATTTGTATAAGTGCTTACAAAAAGTAAACAACCGATACAGAATGTTCTAAAAGTGGCGAGTATCATACGGTAAAGATTAGTCTATCTCTAAAAAAGGGTTAACACAAAAAAATACAATTACAAAGCTAAATATTTTTAACTAAAAAAACGAACGATTTATTGTGTTTATAAAAGAATGTATTGTCTTATTGTAAGAAAGGAGTGGTATTCTTTTTTGTAAAATAAACATTAATAATGTCGATATAATCTATAACTTGTTCAAAATAATTCAAAAAAAATGTATCGCTTGTCCTTATTTATAAAGGTTGATAAGCGATACATTTTTATAATGCTTAATAAATCAGCATGTTAAGTTTTGACAACAATTAATCGCTATGAGATTAATTGTGCAAAAGTTAATAATTCGGCTTCCTCGAAAGCACCTGCCATGATTTGAAAACCAATTGGCATTCCATCATTATCTAAGCCATTTGGAATTGAAATAGCTGGTAAACCCACCACATTCGCTTGAACAGTAAACAAATCTCCTAAGTACATTTGGATAGGGTCAGCTGTTTTTTCTCCTAATTTATAGGCTGTTGTTGGCGTAGTTGGACAAACCAAAAAGTCGTATTCAGTTAATAAATTATCTGTAAATTCTTTGATTAATCTTCTGATTTTTTGTGCTTTCGTATAATACGCATCGTAATAACTTGCACTTAAAACGAATGTTCCAAGCATAATTCTTTTACGTGTTTCTTTCCCAAAACCTTCAAACCTAGATTTTTTATAGAGAGACATCAAGTCTGTCGCTTCAGTGCTTCTATGTCCGTAACGAACACCATCAAATCTTGATAAATTTGAACTTGCTTCAGCTGTTGTAAGGGTATAATATGTTGGCAAGAAGTACTTAATCAACGGAAAATCCACCGCTTCAACTTCATGACCTTGTGCTTTTAAATACGCTAATTTAGCTAAAGTTGCAGCTTTTACTTCAGGTTGTAAACCTTCACTTTCTACTGCTTCTTTCAAGTAGCCAATTTTATATGTTTTCTTTTCTGTTTGAAAAGCCGTGTACTCAGGTACTTTTTCGTTAGAAACAGTACTGTCTTGTTCATCTTTTCCAGCAATTATTTCTAATAAAATGGCGGCATCTTCAACTGATTTTGTGATTGGTCCAATACAGTCGAACGAAGAAGCGTATGCAATCAAACCCCAACGAGAAACTCTTGTATAAGTAGGTTTTAAACCAACCAAACCACAAAAACCAGCAGGCATTCTCACAGAACCACCAGTATCAGTACCCAGTGAAGCCAAACACATATCTGCTTGAACAGCTACAGCAGAGCCTCCAGAGGAACCACCAGCTACACGATTTTCACCTACAGCATTTAAACATGGGCCAAAAGCAGAGTTCTCATTAGTCGAACCCATTCCAAATTCATCACAATTTTGTCTGCCTATGATAATGGCATCTTCATCAATTACTCTTTGAACAGCAGTTGCTGTAAACTGAGATTCAAAACCATCTAAAATTCTACTTCCAGCTTGTGAAGTATGGTCTTTATAGCAAAGTAAATCTTTGATGCCCAAAACCATTCCTGCTAATTTCTTGGCTGTTCCTGCTTTGATTTTAGCATCAATTTCATCGGCTTTCTCCAAGGCTTCTTGGTCAAAAACAGACAAAAAAGCATTTAGTGTGTTGTTCTTCTCCTCAATATTTTTCAAATAGAACTCCACTAACTGACGACAAGTAATGCTACCAGCGTAAAGGTCTGTTTGGATATCTTTTAAGGTTGAATATACTTTCATGAATGATTTAATTTAGTGTAATTACAATAGCTCATCTGGAAAGAGTTACTATCGAACTGTTGATTTTTGAAAAAAAACTTTCAAAAACCAATCTATTAACAAAACAAAAGCATAGTCGAGACAAGAAAATTATCTCAACTATGCCTTTACTATGATACTTTAATACTATTTTTTTGTATTTGTTGAATCGTCTTCTAAGCCTTTAGTAATCTGGTCAGTTACGTCCTTTTGTGCTTCTTTGAATTCTTTGATGCCTTTGCCCAAGCCTTTCATTAATTCTGGTAATTTTTTACCACCGAAAAATAACAACACCGCTAAACCAACCAAAATTAATTCTGGACCGCCCATGTTGAAAATTAGATAAATTGAAGTCAGTATCATGTCCTTAGTTATTAAATATTTGCGTAAAGATAAGCAATGATTTTAGATTTTAGATTTTACGATTTAGTTTTTCTTTGTATGTAAAAGCATACAGAGCCTTGTAAAGGCTTCATTCAGGAATTAATTCTCCTTTTTCCCAAGCAATAAAATTATCAATGTCAGTTTTTAAAGAAGTAAACAACCACATTACCAAAGCTAAATCGTCAGATAAGCCAATTAAAGGTAAGAAATCAGGAATTAAGTCGAAAGGAGAAATAAAGTAAATTAAGCTTGCAATAATTTTCAGAATACTAGCCCAAGGAATAATTTTATATCTACCCGTAGCATAAGCCTTCACCATTCTACTTAACGTAGTAATGCGGTCAGCAAGTACTTGTCCGATACCTTTATTTTCTTTTTGAGCAATATCTTTAGCTTTAATGAGTGCTTCTCTTAATAGTTCAAGTACAGCTAAACCTGTACCAGCATACTTACCAGCCTTTTTGGTAGCATTTTTATAGAAAACAGATTTCAGAATTTTACCAACTAAGTTTTCATTATTCATAATTTATGGGATTAATTTTAAAACTTCGATGAATGAACATATCCTTAAAATATAGAAATATACAATTTACCAAACTTTTACTAAGAATTCTACAAAAAATACTTGTAATAAACCGTTAGTGAATAATCAAATGGTTTACATTTGCGTTAGATTATAAACGTATTTTACTAAAACAATTAATTTACAATCGATTATGTCAAAAATAACTGTAGTAGGTGCAGGAGCAGTGGGTGCAACCACAGCTGATAACATTGCCAGAAAAGAATTAGCCTCTGAAGTAGTATTACTTGACATCAAGGAAGGCTTTGCAGAAGGGAAAGCATTGGATATGTTCCAAACTGCTGCCATTTTAGGTTGGGATACTAAATTGACGGGTGTAACAAACGATTATTCAAAAACGGCTAATTCTGATGTCGTTGTAATTACTTCTGGTCTTCCACGTAAACCGGGGATGACACGTGAAGAACTAATAGGCGTAAATGCAGGAATTGTAAAATCGGTAGTTGATAATATTCTAAAGTATTCGCCAGATGCCATTTTTGTAATTGTATCGAATCCGATGGATACTATGACTTACTTGGCATTGAAAGCTTCTGGATTACCTAAAAACCGTATTATTGGTATGGGCGGTGCTTTAGATTCAGCTCGTTTCAAATGCTATTTATCTTTAGCAATGAATGTTTCTCCAAACGATTTACATGGCTCGGTAATTGGTGGTCATGGCGATACAACGATGATTCCTTTAACTCGCTTAGCTACTTGGAACGGAACACCTGTTACTGATTATTTAGACGAAGCTACTTTAACGAAAGTTGCTGCTGATACAATGGTTGGTGGTGCTACGTTAACGGGTTTATTAGGTACTTCGGCTTGGTATGCACCAGGTGCTGCAAGTTTATCAGTTGTTGAATCAATTATTCGTGATGAAAAACGTGTAATTCCTTGTTCGGTTTTCTTAGAAGGAGAGTACGGACAATCAGATATTTGTTTAGGCGTTCCAGTAGTGTTAGGAAAAACTGGATGGGAAAAAATAATTGATTATAAATTGAATGATGCGGAGCAAGCTTTATTTGCTAAATCTGCTGATGCTGTTCGTAACATGAACAATGTATTAACAACATTGAATCTATAATCAATAATGATAGCTCAATAAAATAGAGAATAGCCTCAAAACTATTCTCTATTTTATTTTAAAGGAGCTTCTTCTACTTCAGTGACAAAATACTCAGTATCGCCCATCCAAGAAAATTTCATATAGCGTTGTTCATAATGCACTTTAATGCGTCGTCCAGTTAGCATTGCGTCTTCTAATCTTTGAACAACAGCTGGGTCGTCTGAATCTACTGTAAAAGCCCAAAGACGGTTCACCATATTACCCATTTGTCCCTGAGCACCCTCATTCAATTCTCCTTCAAAAGTTTTAAAAAGTACTCCTTTCTTAGAGAATTTAGAAATTACCCCAGCCCTGTCTCCAACTGAATAAGCCACTTTGGTCATCAGAAAACTAAACATTAACACAAGTACTCCTAGTGTGATTATTCCAATGAATAATCGTCTGATAAAAATCATTGTTACTTGTTTTGCTGAATTTATTTGGTCGTTGAAAGCCATAATCAAAGCTGTTTTAATTTGTGTTACAAGACTATTTTTGTTTTAACAGAACATTTTCTAATTTTTGTTTTATTGGTTTTTCCAACCATTCGTAAGCAAGTAAGCTTAATAAACATAAGGTAATGTAAAAAACCATGAAATCTTTAAATGAACTCAAATGAATATTATTCTCAGAAAGTACTTTCCTAAACCACATTTTTAATGGAAACTGAATAATGTAGATTGAATAGCTTATTTCTCCTAATTTCACAAATATTGGTAAACTCATGAATTTAGTAAAATTAGATTGCAAGCTGGACATTAAATATAAGAGAGATCCTACTCCAAAACAATAGATAGCAATATTTTTCCAAAAGTTTACTATACCAAAACTTACTGATAGTATCAATGATAATCCAACGAATGTTAGAAGTAAAGAGGAATTATACTGTTTTTTAAGATATATTAACCCCCAAATTATCCCAATTGAAAAAGTGAAAATCCAAGATAAAGCATAAGGGATAGCATAAATAAATTCACTCACACAAAATATTTGCCAAATGCTAGTGATTAATGTTAAAATGATAAGGTTTGTTTTTAAATCTCTATTTTTTTTGAAAATGAAAATCAGCAATGGGAAAATTAAATAAAGAAAAAACTCTATTGATAAGCTCCATGATGGATGATTGATGATAGGTTCAAAAGAATTTGTTAACCATGACTGAACCAAAATGATATTAATGAAAATTTTAAAGAAATTACTTGGTTGATGATTTAGTATTTCTAAATATAAAGTAAAAAGAATTGAAACAAAATAAATGGGATAGATTCTGAACAACCTTTTAGCTATATAAACCTTAATATCTTTCCAATTATTTAGTTTATCTGCATAATTAATAGCTAATACAAAACCAGATAAGGTAAAGAAAAATGGCACAGCGACATTACCATTTCCTAAAAAGGTATCAATTTTAGAGTCTGGACGCACATATTTTCTAAGCGATTCCCAATCGTGAAAAATAACAACCCAAGTAGCTACAATAAATCTTAAAAAAGTAAGGTGTTTTAAATTCATTATTATTTTTTGCTGGCTTTATGAGATTGCGTATAATCTAAATTAATATTTCCAGCAAAAATAGTTTATTTTGGTTGTTATGTGAAATAGATTCTTTAATCTACTTTGAACGAATTGCAGTTACAGGATCTAATCTTGCAGCCACCCAAGCAGGAACAATGCCAGATAATACACCAATAAATGTAGCGGTAAGTAACCCAAACATTACATTGCCAACTGTAAGAACTAATTTGAGAGAACCAAAATTAATAAATGACATCATCCAGACTAAAAATATTCCTACTGCACCACCGATTAAACTTAGAAAAACTGCTTCAAATAAAAATTGAAATAATATAAAGTAATTTTTTGCACCTAAAGATTTTTGAATACCAATAATATTTGTTCGTTCTTTTACGGAAACAAACATGATATTTGCAATACCAAAACCACCTACTAACAAAGAGAAAAGAGCAATAATTCCGCCACCAACATTCATACTTGCGAAGATTGATTCAAAGAATTTTACAGCACCATCAAGTCTATTGATTGAAAAATTATTGTCTTGCGTAGGTTTCAAACCTCTTCTACTTCTCATTAATCCAGTTACTTCGCCTTCTAAAGTTTCTTGCCCTTTGTCCCAATCATAAGCTTTAACAGCAATGTCAGGTTCGGGCTGGTCTTTTTGGAATAAACTAGCGTAAGTAGTGTAGGGAATAAAAGCTTGTTCATCAGGCGAACCACCTAAACTAATCAAATCTTCTCCTTTTTTCTTCATCATGGCAATTACCTTGAATTTGATGCCATTTATTTTAATCGTTTCACCAATGACATCGCCTCTGTTTGGGAAAAGAGCTTCTTTGACGGAGGCTCCTAAAATTACCACGAAGGCCGAATTGTCGGTTTCGTTACTTAAGAAATATCTTCCGCTTTCTACGAGTACATCTGAAATTTTGTTATAATCTTGACTTACTCCCATAAGCCTAGTTTCCATACTATTATTCTCGTTTTTTAGTGTAGTTTGTCTGCCATCAATGATAGAAATGGCTTGAGAATTTTCAAGATTATCAGATAAATATTTGAATTCATTGTACTTCATAGTTGGGCGATTGATGTATTTCCACCAAGGATAATTATTGCTCATTACCCAAGGCCATTTGCCCACATAAACAACTCCTTTACCAAATGAATCGATTTGTTCACGAATTCCCATGTTCATCGAATCAACAAAAGTAAAAACAGCAACAATCGAAAAAATACCGATAGTTACGCCCAAAAGCGATAAAACAGTACGTAATAAATTAGTTCGAAGGGCTTGCCATGCGAAACGAATGCTTTCAAGTAGTTGTCTGAGGAATTTCATACAATAAGATTAATATTTAACAAGATAAATTTAAAGCCACAAATTTTGACAAACAACTACGATATGACAAGTGGAGTTTATTAATGGGTTGAATGGCAAAATCTGGGTAAGACTGGAAAAAAGTTTTCATCAAAGCATTTTATGGAGGTTGAATGCTTTAATTTTACAGGCAAATTACTCTCAACGATATGTCTTCTAAAATTACTATTTCTGATTTCAAGTTTTTCCACGAATCTTTTTCTGGCGAAATTTATTACGATAATTCTGCTCTCCACAATGCTCAAAAAATATTGTATTCTACCGATGCTTCGGTGTATCAAGAAAAACCATTAGCAGTAGCTCTTCCGAAAAACACTGCCGACATCAAGGCTTTAATAAAATTGGCAAGAGAATTTAACCTTACCCTTATTCCACGTTCAGCAGGTACTTCTTTGGCAGGGCAAGTAGTCGGAAAAGGCATTGTGGTTGATATTTCAAAATACTTTACCAATGTATTAGAAATTAATCAAGAAGAGCGTTGGGTACGTGTACAACCGGGCGTTATCAGAGATGATTTGAATGTGATTCTCAAACCATTCGGTTTACTTTTCGGACCAGAAACTTCTACTTCAAACAGAGCGATGATTGGCGGAATGATTGGAAATAATTCTTGCGGATTACATTCAATCGTTTGGGGAACTACTCGTGACCATCTGATTTCAGCAAAAGTATTATTAAGTGATGGTTCGGAAGTAGAATTTGGAGCATTGACAAAAGCCGAATACTTTAAAAAAGTAAATGCTAAAACCTTAGAAGGAAAATTATACGGTGATATTTTTAGAACGCTCAACAATCCATTCAACCAAGAAGCGATTGAAAAAGGCTATCCAAAGAAAACTTTAAAACGCAGAAATACAGGTTATGCTTTAGATATGTTGGTGGACAGCGAAATGTTTTTGCCCGACAGCGAAAAGCCTTTTAATTTCTGTAAATTATTGGCAGGTTCAGAAGGAACACTGGCTTTTGTGACCGAAGCCAAACTAAATTTATTGCCCTTACCTCCGCAAGAAACCGCTTTAGTTTGTATTCACTGTAATACTATTCAAGATTCTTTACAAGCCAATTTGGTTGCCCTGAAACATCAACCAATGGCTTCTGAATTGGTGGATAAGTACATTTTAGATTTTACCAAAGGACATCCAGTTTATGAAAAAAATCGCTTTTTTATCGAAGGCGACCCAGCAGCGATATTGATGGTAGAGTTTATGGAAGAAAGCGACGAAGTCTTGAATCAAAAAATTTCTGCCTTGATTGCCGACCTCAAAAAAGCGAATATCGGTTACGCATTTCCTGTCGTGAAAGGAGCAGAAACTACGCCCGCTTGGGATGTACGCAAAGCAGGTTTGGGATTAATCCGTAATTTAAAAGGTGATATTCAGCCTGTGAATTTGATTGAAGACTGTGCAGTTGCTCCAGAAGATTTACCAGCTTATATCGGTGATTTGCAAGCACTTTTGAAGAAACATCAAATCAATGCTTCGTATTATGCTCATGCAGGAGCAGGAGAATTGCACGTTGAGCCGATGATAAATCTCAAAACGCAAGAAGGGAAAACTTTATTCAGAACAGTGTTGAAAGAAACGGCTGAATTGGTAAAAAAATATAATGGTTCATTGAGTGGCGAGCATGGCGATGGACGATTGAGAGGTGAATTTATCGAAAGTGTTTTGGGCAAAGAAGTTTTTACCTTGTTGAAAGAAGTAAAAACACTTTTCGACCCAAAAAGTATTTTCAATGCCAATAAAATTGTGAATACACCACCGATGAATGAATTTTTGCGTTATGAAGCAGGCAAAGAAAACCCTACAATTGATACTTATTTTGATTTTAGTAATCAAGAAGGTATTTTACGTTTGGCAGAAAAATGTTCAGGTTCGGGTGATTGTCGCAAAACAGAAGTAACAGGCGGAACGATGTGTCCGAGTTACATGGCAACTAAAAACGAAAAAGACACCACTCGTGCAAGAGCGAATATTTTACGCCAGTTTTTAACCAATTCAGAACAAGAAAACCGTTTCGACCATCAGGAAATTAAGGAAGTAATGGATTTATGTTTGTCGTGCAAAGGCTGTAAATCTGAATGTCCTTCAAAAGTAGATGTGGGTAAAATGAAAGCAGAGTTTTTACAACATTATTATGATGTTCATGGCGTGCCTTTCCGTACAAAAATGATAGGCAATTTTACCAAATCACAGGCATTGGCATCGAATTTTCCTGCCTTATATAATTTTATTGTAAAAACACCACTTACCGCCAGCATTACCAAAAAAGTACTGGGTTTTGCTCAAGAAAGGTCGATACCAACTTTAGGAAAAACTACATTAAGAGCTTGGGATAAAAAACGAGTTTCGACAAAAACGGACAAAAAAGTATATTTATTCTGTGATGAATTTACCAATTATAACGATGTAGAAATTGGTAAAACAGCCATTTCGTTACTTACAGCTTTAGGCTATGAAGTAATTCTTCCCGAACATTTAGAAAGTGGAAGAACCTATTTATCAAAAGGTTTGGTGAAAGAAGCCAAACAAATTGCGATTGAAAATGTAAAAAGTTTATCAAAAATCGTTAGCGATAATATGCCAATTTTGGGCATTGAACCTTCTGCCATTTTGACTTTGAGAGATGAGTACTTGGAATTAGTTCCAGCAGCATTGTTAGCAGATGCCGAAAAAGTAGCCAAAAATGCCTTTTTGATAGATGAATTTATTGCACAAGAAATTGATAAAAAAGTACTGAGTAAATCATTATTTACGCAAGAAAAGAAACGGATAAAACTGCATGGACATTGTCATCAAAAAGCCTTATCGTCTTTAGTTGCCACGAAAAAAATGCTTTCATTGCCAGTCAATTATGAAGTACAATTAATTCCTTCGGGCTGTTGTGGAATGGCAGGGTCGTTTGGTTATGAAGAAGAACATTATGAAGTTTCGATGAAAGTAGGCGAATTAGTACTTTTCCCGACCATCAGAAAACAATCAGCTGAAGTAATTATTGCCGCACCTGGCACAAGTTGTCGACATCAAATTAAAGACGGTACTGGCAGAATCGCCCAGCATCCCGTAGAGATTTTGTGGGAGGCATTAGTGAAGTAATTTTAAATACCAAAGTTAAATAGGCGTTCAAACTCATGATAGAGTTGAACGCTTTTTTTTTGAAGGACTAGATATCCGAAAGCTCCAAGTATTTACTTCAAGATGTTGATTATTCATCATTTATTATAATTCTGTCGCCCATCTTGTAGAGCTATTTGCTCAATTGTACGCTTAATTTTTAGCTATTTGTTACTGGTATAAATCTTTTAAGTGCTTGATTGTAAACCTATAAACAACAATGACATGGAGAGAGCGAATAAAGTAGATAAAGAAATGCGTTCTGAATTGAAAGTACAAAAAAGAACAAAAGCAGGGAATATGATTCTCTACACGGTTTTGATTGGAATGGCTTTGATGCTTATTTCAATAGTAGGAGGATACTGGGCTACTTCTGACAATGAAGGTCAACATAATATGGGAAAAGTAACCCCACAAGACACATTAATTTTAAATAAATCAGACACTGTTAAATAAACTTTATTATAAATCCTTAAATAATTGAATTATGGAAACTACAAAAGAGCAAATCGAGAAAGAAGCAGCTAAACACAAAGCTGAAACCTTCGCTAAAAAAGCAGAAGTATTGAAAGCAGAAGCGACAGAGAAAATTGATGAAGCAAAATTGGCCGCTTTAGATTTAGCGGAAAAAGCAGCGGATAAGTTTGAAGAAATAAAAGAGAAGGTAAAAAAAGCACTTTGATGAATAAGGTTTTTCAATATCGAAATTCATTCAACCATCTAAACAGAATCGGGAGTTTTAATTACAACTGGTTTTATCCTTTAATAATGCAAAATCAATATGATGTTCTCTTGAAGGCACTTAATGAGCTGATTGAGATTAATTACAATCGTATAGAAAATTATAAGAAAGCGGAACAAAATATGGATGGAGGTGATTTGAAAAACCTTTTTCATGGAATGTTGAACGAAAGCGAGTATTTTGCTACATTACTGACTGAACACGTGGTGAAGTTTGGTGGAGAACCTGCAAAGTCAAGTACGCTAATTGGCAAGGCTCATCAAATTTGGGTAGATTTCAAAGCTTCTATCATTTCTAATAATCGTGAATTGATTCTTAATGCCAGTGAATTTGGTGATAAAGATACCCTTGAAGCTTACGAAGCTGTTTTGGTTTTAGATAAAGTACAAGCTTCGCCAGATTTAACCCAATTATTGACGTCACAAATGTCTTCTATTGCTGAATCCTTGAAAATTATTCAATCATTGAAGCAATCAGAACATGATGGAAAAGCTGAACATGAAGTTTTAGAAAACCGATTGCCAGTATAAAAATCACTATTCAAAGGTTAATTAAAGGTGTCATAACAAGATGTTGTGACACCTTTCTTGAAATCTTTTACTTCTCATTTACTCAAATTATTCATATTATGAAAACGAATTCCTTTTTAGTGAATATTACGAGTAAAGTAGTATTACTTGTAATATTAATTAGCACCAATTTCTATTCTTGCAATTCATTCAAAAAATTAAACAATACACAACGAGGTACTATCATTGGTGTTGGCACTGGTGCTGCAATGGGTGCAGTTATTGGTAGAAAATCCAATAATCCTGCTATTTATGCAATTGTTGGTTCAGCAGTTGGCGGTATTGCTGGTACATTCGTAGGAAAATACATGGATAAGCAAGCAGAAAAACTCAAGAAGGATTTAGAGGTTGTAGCTGATGTAGAAAGAGTAGGAGAGGGTATCAAAATTACAATGAAGTCAGGTGTTTTATTTGATTTTAATTCCTCTAAAATTAATCCAACTGTCAACGAAAATTTAATTAAATTTTCAGAAACATTAAAGCAATATCCTGATACAGAGATTTTAGTAGCTGGGCATACTGATAATGTAGGAACAGAAGCTTATAATATGAAATTATCTCAGCAAAGAGCAGACGCTGTTGCGGCAATATTGAAGGCAAACAATGTTTCAAAAAGTCGTTTAACAGTACTTGGTTATGGAGAAAAAGATGCTGTGGCAGACAACACTTTAGAGTCGGGCAGAGAACAAAATAGAAGAGTAGAATTTGCCATTGTTGCCAATGATAAATTGAAAAAAGAAGCGACTAAGGCTACTGGGGAAACGAGTTTGAAATAGTATTATCAACATCAAAACAAAAATGCTTAGAAAATGAAGTTATCACATTTTCTAAGCATTTTTGTTTATACCAATTCCTTCTTTATCCTAAAATAAGAATCATGGATTATTTATAGACTTGTTTTCTTAGATTAACCAAGATACTTTGGTAGTCATTCTCCAGAATCCTCATTTTATCATCCACTAAAATCATAAATGGAACGCTTGTTATTTTAAAAATTTGTGCTGTTTTACTATCAAATCCTCCTTTTAAATCCGAAAGATTTGTCCACCAGTTAATATTATCGGTTTTGATAGCCTTTAACCATTTTTGTTGGTCATCATCCAAAGAAATACCAATAATTTTGATAGATTTATCTTCAAAAAGTTTTTGATTTTTAACCATGTCTTTATGTTTTTCTCTACAAGGCCCACACCATGAAGCCCAAAAACTAATAATGGTTTTACCTTTTATTAGCGAACTAAGCATGACTGAATCACCTGTTTGGTTGGGGATTTTAATGTTTGGAATTCGATTACCAACTGTGTTCTTTCTGTACTTAGCAAGTTTCTTCTTAAAGTATTTACCACTGTCAGATAGTTTTACTTCTTCGGAGAGCTTCTCATACAAATCTTCTATACTGGATAAATCACATCCTCCAAAACTAATTTCGTTTGAAAGATTTTGCAAAGATAAATATGAATCCTTATGCTCATTTACATATTTTTCAAGGAATTGAAATACCATCTTCTTTCTTTGAGCATCAGAGAATTTTTTACTTTGCATGGCATTTCTGGGGGCAATTCGAGTGGTAAAGTCTATTGATTCTTGGCTTCCACTAACTTTTTTAGTATGTAAATACAAAGAACCTGTTTTTCGCTTTTTTACTTCAAAGTCAACTTGAATCGTATCATTAACCAACCAAACCCCAAATTCTTGGCGTATCATATCAGTTGAAATAAGGGCTAAAGTTGGATGTTCTAATCCACCTTCAAAAACAAATTTTTGATTGATGACTTTTGCTTTTTCAGAAGAAATTGTATGTTCCCAAAATATAGAAATATTAACTTCTTTAATAGTATCAGAATTTAATATTGTACCCTCCAAACGGAAAGGTTTCATTGTTGGTTTTTGTGCGAGAGCAGTAATAGAAGTGGTGGCTAAAATGAAGAATAAGATTAGTTTTTTCATGAATGTAAAAGATTTTGGAGTTGGTAGATTTATTGATAACACACATCTTTTACCTCTTATTTAATGAGTTAGATGTAGTATTGAGTATGTAACGAATATTCTTTTTATTTGTTTTGGGATGGGACAAAACAACTTACACAAAATAAGGGCTAATGTCTTTATGCTCTTTGATGAGGTGGTTACATTCTCCGAGAAGGTGGTTACATTCTCCGAGAGTAAGCCTATATTCTCTAAGCGGATGCTCTAACACTAAATTCGTAAGCCTATATTCTTTTTGCGGATGCTCTAATACTAAATGCGTAAGCCTATATTCTTTTTGCGGATGCTCTAACACTAAATGCGGAAGCCTATATTCTTTTTGCGGATGCTCCAACACTAAATGCGTAAGCCTATATTCCTTTTGCGGATGCTCCAACACTAAATGCGTAAGCCTATATTCCTTTTGCGGATGCTCCAACACTAAATGCGGAAGACTGTACTCCTTTTCGGCAACCCCAAGGATTATCCCATCAATCCACTTCCACCACCTGCTCATCTTTTGCTTTTTCTTCTAAATACACTAATATTCCTTCTACTTTGGCATGACCCATCGCTCGATAGATATTCATGTATTGTCGCACTTGTGTTTTGTGTGAATCTGATTTTGAACCTGTTTTATAATCCAAAATCACGATTTTATCTTTGAATCTGACTACTCTATCCGGACGCAATGGCTTGCCTTTGGGCATCAAAATCTCTCTTTCGTTTTTAATGGCTTCTTCTGCTACTTCAAAAAGTGGTTTGATGGCTGGCAAGCTCATAATATTTTCTAAAGTATGCTTTAATCCTGCTACTTCCGAAGCTGTTATCAAACCTTCTCGTAAAATCTCTTGTAAAGCATAATCAGTATCATGATATGTCTTGATTTTCGCAAAAGCTGCATGGACTTTATTACCATAATCTTTACTTTTTTCAAAAGTTTTTAAGTCAAAAAGGCGTTCAGCACTTTGTCTGAGTTTTACTTTATTGCTTCTTTCAAAACTGGTGATAGCACTGATTTCTATCAAATCCTTTACTTTTTCTTTTTTATCTTTTTGCTTTTTGGCTTCTCCTTGATAAATGATTTCAAAATGGTTTTCGTCTTCTGCAATCGGCGGACAATTGATAAATTGATACAATTGATTACCAACGGTTTTGTTAAAATCTTTGATATTTTTCTTTACAATTAAATACAATCTATCTGTTGGGCGAGTAAGTCCCACATAAAGCATATTCAAACTTTCTAAAAAAGTCTTTTCTTTTTCTTCTTTATATTGCTTTACTACGGCTGTTTGTTCTAAAGCTTTTGCTACTTTTAAAGGAGCATTTTGTAAAATTTTATCTGCTTTTTCCGAAGATTGACTGACAATCCTTAGCTCGTCTTCTATCGGTAAATTTGCCCAAATTTCTGTTCTTAGTCCTGTATCTGTCGTCCAGTGACAATAAGGAATAATTACCACAGGGAACTCTAAACCTTTAGACTTGTGAATACTCATTACATTTACGGCTTCTTGTCCTTCGGGCGTAGAAATAGAAAGTGTTTCTTTTTTAGTTTCCCAAAATTGCAAGAAATCGGTAAGGTGCGTACTTTTCTTGGTCTGAAACTCAAGGATAACATCCAAAAAGCGAAAGAGGAAATCTAATTCTTTATGATGTTCAAAAAGAAAGAAAGTATTGATAATCTTTTCGGCAATTTCATACAAAGCCATTTGCTGTAAATCAAAAGAAGCTAAAGCGTAGCCTTCGTCTTCTATCAATTCATAAAACAAAGCAATATCGCCAGACTCGATGGCTTCTTTGATAAAGTGATTATCTTGTGTATCGGGGATTCTATGTAAAACTACTCGGTAGAATAAATAAATGGCTTCGTACTTAGACAAAGTATTTTCTGGATTTTGCACGACTTTCATCAAAGAAATCACCAAATTGACGGCATCAGAAGCACTTAAATTTAGAGAATCCGAAGAAACAACGTCGATATTATTTTCTTTCAAAGCATTCGCTACGATGCGTCCATGCTTATTTTTTCTACATAAAATAGCAATGTCTGAGTAATTGTAACCTGCATCACGTACTTCATCAATAATTGCCATGATACGCTCGAACATGATTTCATCTTCTACTTCTCCTTGTAAAAAATCAATTTCTACATGACCGCCTTCTTTGGGTTTTGGCGGTACTTGTTGAGCAAAGAATTCATCATAAACAAAAGAAAGGCTTGGGGCAATACTCTCGTTTTCGCCAGAAGCTTTAATAAAACCAAACAAATCGTTATTAAAAGTGATAACCTCTTTAGTACTTCTGTAATTGGTACTTAGGTTTTCGGGCTTTAAGTATGGACGAATGCTGGCATATCTTTCTGTCAAGAAATCATTTTCTTCGTTTCCTTCCACCAATCTTTCTAAATTGTTTTTGTGTAAATGCACAATCAATTCCATTTCGCCACCTCTGAAACGATAAATAGATTGCTTGGCATCGCCCACGGCTAAATTGAAATGTCCGTTTGCTAAAGCGTTTTCTACCAAAGGCAAGAAATTATGCCATTGTAGCGTAGAAGTATCTTGAAATTCATCAATCAGAATATGATTATATTTTTCGCCCAAACGCTCATAGACAAAAGGAATGGGTTCTTTCATCACAATTTCAAAAATTTTGCGGTTAAATTCTGAAATATGAATTTGTCCCGTTTCATTTTGAATGGCGGCAATTTCCTTTTTCAATTGACTCAACAAAGCTAATTTTTTTGTCTGTTTAAGAATCTCTTTGAAGAGTATATATTTTGATTTTTCTGTCTCCTGAATAGAAAAAATATTAGTTAAATAAATACTTAACTCATCCGCAATACTATCAATCGCCGCCTTAATTCCTCCTTTTTGTGTTTTAGAATACCATTGATTTTCCTCAACGGCTTTCATCACATAAGAATTTGGCGAGGCAAAGACATCATTTTGTAATTTATGGAAATAAACTCCCACACCCGAACGACTTTGGAAGAAATCGCCAATCGTTACGCCAGCCGAATCTATACTTTCTAAAGCTATTTGTGAGATAGTTTTGATTTTAGTTTCTACATATTCGCAATAAGCCTTCGTTTGTTTTTCTATTTGCAGGAAATCCTCTGCTTCTAAATTTGCAATATTGTCGATAGCCTTTTGATGTTGGTCATACAAAAGGTTTTTTCCAAAACCAGCCAATTCTCCAGCCAAACCATTCCATGATTTTCCTTCATCCGCTTTTTCCATCGCAAAGCTTTTAATCGCTAAAGTAATTTGCTCGAAGTGTTCTGTATTTACTTTTTGCAATAATTGCTCAACAGCCGCATCCAAGAGTACTTCCGCATCAAGATTTACTTCAAAATTGAAAGGAAAGTCTAAGTCTTCCGTAAAAGCCGACACAATTTTCTGAACAAATGAATCTATCGTAGAAACAGAGAAATTGGCATACTCGTGAATGATATGTTTAAAAGTCTTAGACGCTCTTGCACGCAATTCTTCCTCATCTATTTCAATGCCTTCTTCTTGCAATTCCTCCAAAATTTGCTTTAAAAGTAATTCAGAATCTTTGCGGTCTTGTAAATCATCAGAAGCAAATTGATGCAAGTATTTCAAGATTCTTTCTTTCATTTCACCAGCGGCTTTATTGGTAAAAGTCACTGCCAAAATATGGTTGAAATAATAAGGCGAAGTAGTTTTAAGGGCTAATTTGATGTACTCCTTTGCCAAAGTATAGGTTTTTCCAGAACCAGCAGAAGAAGAATATATTTTAAATTTCGGGCTTTGCATTTTTTTTGATTTCGGGTTTCAGATGTCGGATTTCGGATTTATTTAGATGAAAGAAGCAAGACAAAAGACAAAAGAGAAAAAGGTTTAGAATAGCATTTCAAAAGAAATGACAGACACTCTATCTTTTGTTTAGTGCTTGTCACTTTTATCAAAATCATGTCAAATGTCAGGTTCAGTGTGTCCACTGAACATTTCGGCTGGTGGTTTGTGAGACACAAACCACGGCAAGACACTATCCCTTATTTTACCATTATTAAAATGTTTACTTTTTACGTATTATTTTCTCTTATGTCTAATGTCTCACTTTTTGCGTCTTTTATCTTGCATCTTATATCTCAACTCTTGCGTCTTTTCTCTTGCTTCTTGTCTCTTTCTTCTAAATCTTATTGCAAATTACAAAAAGCCTGTAAATTTGTTTATCATAATCCCTCATCATGCAACAAACATTTATTACAAACGACGCTGTTATCTTTGGAATACTGCTTGGTATTATTTATTTTACCTTTTATACTTCTTCATTAGAGAATCGTTTTTGGAAACGTTTCTATACTTTCTTTCCCAGTATTTTAGTTTGTTATTTCGTTCCTGGTTTATTGAATGCTTTTCATATTGTGGATGGTGAAAACTCTAAATTATACGATGTTGCCTCTAAATACTTATTGCCAGCTTGTCTTTTGTACTTTACCATTAATATTGATTTTCAAGCATTGAAGCAATTGGGCGGTAAAGCCATTATTGTTTTTTTAGCAGGAGCTTTGGGCATAATGGTTGGCGGGCCAGCTTCACTTTGGATTGTAAAGATGATTAGTCCAGAAACAGTTTCGGGAGAAACTTGGCGAGGTTTGGCAACCATCGCAGGCAGTTGGATTGGAGGAAGTGCCAATCAGACGGCTTTAAGAGAAGTTTTTAATCCTTCAGCAGAGATTTTCTCTCAAGCCATTGCCGTTGATGTACTGACGGCAGAACTTTGGTTAGCTTTATTATTGTATGGCGTTGGTCACGCTACAAAAATTGATAAATTCTTTCGAGCAGACACGAGTACAGTAGATGAAGTACGCCAGAAAATTGAAAAAAGAGCTAAAGAAAATGCCCGAAATCCAAATGTAGAAGACATTTTAAAAATTCTATTTATTGGTTTTGGAGCAACAGCTATCGCTCACGCTTGTTCAGATATGATTGTTCCTTTTATTGAAAACAATTATCCAAATCTCAAAAAGTTTAGTCTTACTTCCTCTTCTTTTTGGGTGATTTCCTTAGTAACTATTTTTGGATTACTCCTCTCTCAAACCAAAGCAAAACAAATTGAAGATGTAGGAGCATCAAAATTTGGCACCATATTCTTGTTTATCCTCATTGCCACCATCGGCATGAAAATGGACATTTTTGCAGCTTTAGAAAAACCACAGCTTTTTTTAGTAGGAATTATCTGGATGATGTTTCATGCCAGCTTTACTTTAATAGCTGCCTATTTAACCAAAGCTCCCTACTTTTTTACAGCGGTAGGCTCGCAGGCAAATGTAGGCGGAGCAGCCTCTGCCTCGGTAGTTGCGGCAGCATTTCATCCTTCATTGGCTTCTGTGGGTGTTTTATTGGCTATTCTGGGCTATGCTCTTGGTACTTATTGTGGTTACTTGACGGGTTTGATGATGCAATGGGTGGTTTCTTTGTGAGTTTATGAGTTTAAAGTTTATGAGTCTAAAATCTATTAGTTTATGAGTTTAAAGTCTATGAGTTGATGGTTTATTAGTTAAAAGTTCCAAGTTTGTAGTAGATTTGAGCTTACTTCTTAATCTCATAAACCTTTAACTCATATACTTTCAACTCATATACCTTTAACTCATAAACCTTTAACTCATAAACCTTTAACTCATATACTTTAAACTAATATACTTTCGACTCAAAAACTTTTAACTCAAAAACTTTCAACTCATAAACCTTTAACTCATAAACCTTTAACTCATATACTTTCAACTCATAGACTTTCAACTCATAAATCGTCAACTCATAAACCTTTAACTCATATACTTTCAACTCATAAACTTCTAAAGTCCTTTCTTCAATCTACTCAACGATTGTGGTGTGATGTTGAGATAAGAAGCAATAATATGCTGAGGGATTTTCTTCTCTACTGCTGGGAATTCAATCAGTAATTTCTTGTAGCGCAATGTGGCGTCATCGAGCATAAAAGAACGTACTCTATTTCTTTCATCGCAAAAATAAAATTGATTAATGAGTCTCCCCGCTCGTTCCCAACCGTGGAATTTGTCGAAAAGCCATTGTAAACGCTCATGCGTGATGTACAATAACTTACAATCTTCGAGGGCATCTAAATAATCCGTTGAAGGTTGTTGAGACGCAAAACTTACTTGTTCAGTGAAGACAGTTCCATCAAAAGCGAAATTGAAGGTTCTATTTTGTTCACCATCTACTTTGGTATAAGCTCTCAGCGTTCCTTGCAGAATAAAATAAATTTCATTACAAACATCACCTTCTTTTAGCAGAATATCTCCTTTCTTGCAGGTTTTGTATTGTAACTTACTAACGAATGATTTTACCTCCCTTTCAGACAGTACCACGAATTTGCTCAGGTACTCAACGATGGGGTAAACTTCAGGGGTTAATTTCATGGCGGTAATGAAGTTTAAATGAATTTTTGTTTAGTTTAGATAAAATATAGCCATATCGACCTTTATTCTTATCTCTTTTCTAATTACTTATTATCTTTTTCAAAGTTAAGGACGTAATTTTGCAAGAAGTATAAGTAAATCCTGTATTAGAACTGGTAAGTTATACAGCAACTTGAAATAAATCAATACCGTAAAATAAATAACGTGAAAAACATACGTAACTTTTGTATTATTGCCCACATTGACCACGGAAAGAGTACGCTCGCTGACCGATTGATTGAATTTACAAATACCGTACAGAAACGGGATATGCAAGCTCAGTTATTGGACGACATGGACTTGGAAAGAGAGCGTGGTATTACTATCAAATCACATGCAATACAAATGAATTTTCCTTATAAAGGAGAAGAATATGTATTTAATTTGATTGATACGCCCGGTCACGTGGACTTTTCTTATGAGGTTTCACGCTCAATTGCTGCTTGTGAGGGTGCTTTGTTAATTGTAGATGCAGCTCAAGGAATTGAAGCACAAACAATTTCTAACCTTTTCTTAGCTTTAGGACATGACTTAGAAATCATTCCTGTTTTGAATAAAATCGACCTTCCGGGAGCGATGCCAGAAGAAGTAAAAGACCAAATTGTTGACTTATTAGGTTGTGAGCGTGATTCTATCATTCATGCTTCTGGTAAAGAAGGCATTGGTATTGAAGATATTTTGATTGCCGTTGTTGAAAGAATCCCTGCTCCGAAAGGCGACCCCGCTGCTGAATTACAAGCTTTAATTTTTGACTCTGAATTTAATTCATACCGTGGTATCGAAGTTATGTTTAGAGTATTCAATGGTGAAATCAAAAAAGGAGATAAAGTAAAATTCATCGCTACAGGTAAAGAATATTTTGCAGATGAAATCGGTACTTTACGTTTAGAAAAAGAACCAAGATTATCCATCAAAGCTGGTGACGTAGGTTATTTGATTTCGGGTATCAAAGAAGCAAAAGAAGTAAAAGTAGGGGATACGATTACGCATCGTGACCGTCCTTGTAAAGATTCTATTCATGGTTTTGAAGAAGTAAAACCAATGGTTTTTGCAGGAATTTATCCAGTAGAAACGACTGAATTTGAAGATTTGCGTGATGCCATGGGCAAATTGCAGTTGAATGATGCTTCCCTTGTTTGGGAACCAGAAACTTCAATGGCATTAGGCTTTGGTTTTCGCTGCGGTTTCTTAGGAATGCTACACATGGAAATCGTTCAAGAACGTTTAGAACGTGAATTTAACATGACGGTAATTACAACAGTTCCTTCTGTGAAATTCAATGTTAAATTAACGAATGGCGAAGAACTTTGGGTTTCTGCTCCTTCTGAATTGCCAGAACCTAACTTGATTGACCATGTTGAAGAACCAATCATCAAAGCACAAATCATTACGAAATCTGATTATGTTGGTGGTATTATGAAATTGTGTTTGGATAAACGTGGCGTACTTTCAAACCAAATTTATTTAACTTCTGATAGAGTTGAATTACAATTCGATTTACCACTTTCAGAAGTAGTATTCGATTTCTTCGATAAATTAAAAACGATTTCTCGTGGTTATGCTTCTTTGGATTATGAATACAAAGGCTATCAAGAAGGAGAAATGGTGAAATTGGACGTAATGTTGAATGGTGAAAAAGTAGATGCACTTTCGGCAATCGTTCACCGTGATAAAGCCTATGAATGGGGAAAACGTCTTTGTGAAAAATTACGTGAACTATTACCAAGACAGCAATTTGACATTGCGATTCAAGCGGCAATCGGACAAAAAATCATTGCTCGTGAAACGGTGAAAGCTTTAAGAAAAGACGTAACCGCAAAATGTTATGGTGGTGATATTTCTCGTAAAAGAAAATTATTAGAGAAACAGAAAAAAGGTAAGAAAAGAATGCGTCAAGTAGGAAACGTAGAAATTCCTCAAGAAGCATTTATGGCTGTTTTGAAGTTAGACTAAGCATTTTATTAAAAAATCCGTTATCAATTAATTGTTATCTGTTTGGACAAGCAATTAATTGATAACGGATTTTTCTTTTAATATCAGTAATGCAAAATTCACTCAATCACAATTCACTAACTCACAATTGAATATTCACAACTCCACCATCATCGTCATCAATTTTTCAAGTTCTTTTGTCGCAGAACCAAAATCTGAATTGTATTTATTAAGCATGAATGAGAAACACATCAATTCTCCATTTTGTGCAGTAAAGTATCCAGCATAAGCTCTAACGCCTTCTATTGAACCACTTTTTGCTCTGACATTCCCAACCGCTTTCGATTTCTTTCCTAAATGTGCCACTGTACCCGATTCACCAACTACTGGTATTGATTCATAAAAGGCTTTAAATGACTTTTCTGAGTACATCACTTTTAAAATATCTGTCATATTATCTGCCGTAATGCTATTGGAAGGTGAAAGTCCGCTACCATCTTTGATGTTAAAACCCGTTAGATTAACCCCTTTACTTTGCCAAATTTGTTTTAAGCCTTTTACAGCATCTTTAGTAGAATTTCCAAAAGATGAAATTACCGAAAATGTTTTCAGAAAAGCTTCTGCATAGAGATTGATACTCTGGTAATTACAAGCTTTTGCAAGTTCTCCAAGTGATGGCGAGGTATATACGGCAATATTCATGGTTTGTAAAGGTGTTTGATAAACCATTTTCTTTTTACTTACTTCCAAAGACGAAAGCGGACTATCTTGTACTTTGATGCCATTTTCCACTAACTTCTTTTGTAAGTAATAAGCCGCAAATAAAGCAGGATCAGGAATAGAACCTTTTACCGAAAAGGAATCACCAGCAGGAACAAAGCCTTGCATCACCAAAATATCTTGATAAGGAGTACTGTAAATATTTACTTGGTCGCCAGTTCTAGGTTTATCAGTTAATACTTTATTGTTTTTTTGATAATAGGGAAGGTCTGGAATTGTTTTTACCAAAGTTGCTTCCCCTAAATAATGTGAAGGTTTAAAAACAGCGTAATATAGATTTTCATGAATGTTTAAACCATAAGCACCAGCACCATAATAATTGCCCATGTCTGTCCAAATCCAAGTATCAGGTAAAGCATTTTCTTCAAAAAGGCTAGCATCGGCAAATACTCTTCCTTTAATTTCTTTTATTCCTAAAGCTTTTACTTTTTGTATCCAAGAATCAAATAAAGTTTTATAATCCATTTGTTTTTCGATACGCCAAGAACCTAGTGAAGGGTCACCTGAACCTTTGATAATAATATCGCCAGTCAATACCGAATCCGCAATTTGTCCACTATAATTCAATTGAGTAGCATAAGTATAATTTTCACCTAAAGTAGATAATGCCGTAGCGGAAGAAATCAATTTTAAAGTCGAAGCAGGAGCGAGGCTTTTTTGTGTATTATAGCTGACCAATACTTTATTCGTTGTCACTGATTTAATACTTACTCCTATCATTCCATTTGCCATAAAAGGAGTATTGGCTAAGCCTTCAACATACTTTTGAAACTGTATTTGTTTTGCTTTATTGTCAAGAGAATCGGGTGTTTTTGATAAAGTAAGGACATGGAAAATACTTAACAAAAATAGTTTCATATAAATAAGAAGGATTATTGATGAATGTTGATACTTAACAAAGATAATTAAAAGCAAAAAATAACCTAATCCTTTCTAGGGTAACCAACTAGAGTTTTGCCACTAAAACAAGTAATACTATTAAGAAAGTAGAGGATATAAAAAAGGCTACCATTTTCATAGTAGCCTTTTCTTGAATGATAAAATCCATTTTTGAATCTATCCAACCGAACCTTCTAATGATACTGCCAGCAATTTTTGTGCTTCAACAGCAAACTCCATTGGTAATTGATTTAACACTTCTTTAGCATAACCGTTTACAATTAATGCTACAGCTGCTTCAGTAGAAATACCACGTTGGTTACAGTAGAATAATTGGTCTTCACCGATTTTTGAAGTTGTCGCTTCGTGTTCTACAGTAGCAGTTTTATTTTTTACTTCAATGTATGGGAAAGTATGTGCTCCACAACGGTCGCCCATTAATAAAGAATCACATTGCGAGAAGTTACGAGCATTATCTGCACGTTTCATAACTTCTACTAAACCACGATATGAATTATGAGATTTACCAGCTGAAATACCTTTAGAAACAATTCTTGATTTAGTATTCTTACCGATATGAACCATCTTAGTACCAGTATCAGCTTGTTGCATATTGTTAGTAACTGCAACAGAATAGAATTCACCGATAGAATTATCTCCTTTTAAAATAACAGAAGGATATTTCCAAGTAATGGCTGAACCAGTTTCTACTTGTGTCCAAGAAATTTTAGAATTAGCTCCGTCGCAAATACCACGTTTCGTTACGAAGTTGTAAATTCCTCCTTTTCCTTCTTTGTCGCCCGGATACCAGTTTTGTACAGTAGAGTATTTTACTTCAGCATTTTCGTGAGCAAAAATTTCAACTACCGCTGCGTGTAATTGGTTTTCATCACGCTGAGGTGCTGTACAACCTTCTAAGTAACTCACATAAGATCCTGCATCAGCAACAATCAACGTACGTTCAAACTGTCCAGTTCCTGCGGCATTAATACGGAAATATGTAGAAAGTTCCATTGGGCAACGAACACCTTTTGGAATATAACAGAAAGAACCATCAGTAAATACAGCGGCATTTAACGCAGAAAAGAAATTATCTTTCACTGGTACAACTGAACCTAAATATTTTTTGATTAATTCTGGATGATCTTGAATCGCTTCAGACATTGAGCAGAAGATAATACCTCTTTTCGCTAAATCGCCTTTAAAAGTAGTTGCAACTGAAACGGAGTCAATAACTGCATCGACAGCAACATTTGATAAACGTTTCTGTTCGTTCAATGAAATACCTAATTTCTCAAAAGTAGCACGTAGTTCTGGGTCAATATCATCTAAAGATTCCAGTACTTTAGCTTGCTTAGGAGCTGAATAATATTTGATTGACTGATAATCAACTGGTTTGTAATGAACGTTAGACCATTTTGGTTCTTCCATCGTCAACCAAGTACGATAAGCACTTAGTCTTAAATCAAGCATCCATTCTGGTTCATTCTTTTTTGTTGAAATCAATCTGATTACGTCTTCACTCAAACCTGCTGGCACTTCGTCAGTTTCGAAGTGACTTTGAAAACCATATTTGTACTCCGAGGAGGTAACTTCCTCTAATATATCAATTTCTTCTTTTGCCATTGCTTTAGGTAGTAATTATCCTACAAAAATAAGCCAAAAAAACGAAGAATAGTTCGCCTGTTTAGATTTTTTCTAAAAAGGCTATTCAGAAAGTGTTAAAAATTTAACCTTTATAGCTAAAAGGCACTGAACGATTAATACTTTCCTCTAAAGAAATAAAGGTTTCTGTTCTTTGAATTCCCTGTACTTTTTGAATTTTATCATGAAGTACTTCTCTTAAATGAACAGTATCACGACAAACAATTTTAGCAAAAATCGAATAAATACCTGTTGTGTAATTAATACTTACTACTTCTGGAATTTTGATAAGTTGTTCGGCAACTTCTGCATACAATGAACTTTTATCTAAATAAATACCTAAAAAGGCAGCAATGTCCCAACCCAACTTGGTATGATCTATTACCAATTGTGAACCTTTAACAATACCAGCTTGCTCCATTTTCCCCATTCTTACATGAACAGTTCCGCCCGAAACATTGATTTTTTTACCAATTTCTGTGTAAGGCATGGTGGCATCTTGCATCAAAAGTCCTAAAATTTTCAAATCGGTTTCGTCGATTTCGACATTCTTTTCCATAACATAAGTATTTAGACTCAAATAAAATTTAAAATTTTACAAAAAACAACTCTTTTGAAAAGAAATTATTAACAAATTTTAAATAAATTCACTATATAATTGTGTATAATGTAAATATTGAGTTTTTTTTATGTAAAATTTGCAAAATAATAAAAGCTGTCCTAACTTTGCATTGTCAAGTTAAAAGAAACAAAGACAACCACACTGTAGGGTGATGAAATTTGGCAGACGTACCCTCCTGTCTCGGGGGTGGTGAACATGAAATAAAGTAAGTGTAATGCCCATCGCAAGATGGACTGGGGTTGACCACCAGACTTTGTACTTTACCTAATCACACCGTGGAGGTTCGAATCCTTCTCCTACAGCCAATTATTTGATATATTTTGAGGATAAATTTTTGTCAAAGCACAATTTTATTATTACCTTTATTCTCAGATTATCAGATTGACTACAAGATATCAAGTAGTTTTATTTGGTTTTTAGTTTGTTGATGAAGTGTAATTCAAAAAAGCAGTCTTTGTAAGTCTGCTTTTTTTGTTTATAGCCCTTTCCAATAAAAAGCCTTAGTATTTCAGGAATACTAAGGCTTTTTGGTTTAAGTATATATACTTATATGTTTTTAGGAGTTACTCCAAAATTCCCACTTTCAGAGAACTTGCTGCTGATTTTTGATGAAAAACTTTCTGGGTAGCTTTTTGGTAATCTTTTTCTTCAGCTTTAAAAATATCCATAAACTTTTGCGGATTTCTGTCAGCAAAAGGGAAGCATGAGCTTTGAATTTGCACCATAATTTTATGACCTTTCTTAAAGGTGTGTAAAACATCTTGCAATTCTATATTTACACTCGTTACTTGGTTTGGCACAAAAGGTTTTGGCTTTGAAATATCATCACGGTATTTCCCTCTGAAAATTTCAGAACGTACTAATTGTTGATAATTTCCATAAATTACTTCTGGTCTTTTTGGATGCTCTGGAGCATCTACTGGATAAACATCGATTACTTTTACAACCCAATCTGCATCTGTTCCAGAAGTAGCTACTTTTAACATCGCTTTGATTTCACCTGAAAGTGTAATATCGTTCTCTAAAACATCTGTTGAAAACGATAAAACATCAGGACGAGCGTAAGCAAAGCGTTGGTCTTCTACCATATAATCTGCTGAAAACCCATCATTGATTTTAGAAGAAAAAGGAACAGGACGATTTGGGTCTGAAATATAATCAGAGAACGACTTTTCATTTGTTGGTGCATTAAAAGATAATTTACCATTTGCATGAAAATATAGATTTTTCTCTTTTGTTCCTTTTGCTGGATAAGTATCAAACGAACGCCATTTGTTTGTTCCCGTTTCAAAAAGTGTTGCTTCTGGTAAATCAAGTGGTTTTGAATCATCAATTAAGTAATGATTGAAAAATTTAGCTTCAATGTTTTCTTGATAATATGGCGATACTTTTGAACCAAAATCTACATCAGCAAGCATTTGTCCAGATGAACCAGCCCATCCTCCATGAACCCAAGGACCAACCACAAAAATATTTTTGATATTCGGATTCTGTTTTTCAATGGCTTTATAAGTATTGAATGTTCCAAATAAATCTTGCTCATCATACCAGCCTCCCACTACCATTACAGCGTGTTTGATGCCTTTTAAGTGTGGGAGAATATTTCTTTTTTTCCAGTGTTCATCGTAGTCTGGATGTTCAAAATTTTCATGATAATAAACGTTTCTACCTTTATAAAAACCGTCTTCAGAATTTTTAGTCGTTTTAACTTCATTCAAGTAAAAATCATAACCATCTGGATTGTTGTTTTGGAAATATGCAGGCGGGCGAGTAATCGTTGGTTTGGTTTGCTCCTGAAAGAAATTATAAAAACCAAAATTAGCGGCAATCATAAACGCTCCGTTATGAAAAGCATCATCTCTCCAAAGGTCAGCCATTGGTGCCTGGGGTGAAGAAGCCTTCAAAGCGGGATGTTCTGAGACTGCACCAGCAGAGGTAAAAAAGCCAGGATAAGAAATTCCCCATTGACCAACTTTCCCATTGTTATTTGTAATATTTTTAATCAGCCAATCAATAGTATCATAAGTATCTGTAGATTCGTCAATATCAGTTTTAGCTTTCTTTATATCAAGATGAGGTGTCATTTCGACAAATTTTCCCTCTGAAGCCCATCTTCCTCTTACATCTTGATAGACAACGATGTAATTATTTCTCAACATAAACGGATTTGGACCGATTCTCTTTTTATACTTATCGGTTCCGTACGGCGAGCAAGTATAAGGTGTTCTTTGCATCAAGATTGGATACTTTTTACTTTGGTCTTTGGGAGCATAAACTTGTGTGAAAAGCTTGATTCCGTCACGCATTTGAACCATAAATTCCATTTTCTGATAATTTTCACGGATGTAAGCGCTGTCTTGAGCAACAGAAAAAGGATAAGGAGATTCAGTTTTTTGGGCATAACTACAAACAGGTATTAGAAGTAGCCACAAGAGAAGTTTTTTCATAATTGAATTTGTTGATTAATAAATATCAATGATTTCTTGACAATTTACGAAAAAGCCGTCAAAACCTAAATTGGATTGCGTAATTTTGCAGTCCGCTAGCGATTTACCTAAATAGACAAAAACAATCGTCATTAATCATTTTAGGAAATCTTAGTATCGTGGACTAATAAATAACTGACAAGTGACTCAAAATTTAAGAATTGCCGTTCAGAAATCTGGACGCTTAAGTGAGGATTCCCTCAATCTTTTTAAGGAATGCGGAATCAAGTTTGATAATGGTGCAGGAAAGTTAAAAGCAACTTCTTCAAACTTCCCAGCAGAATTTTTGTTTCTTAGAGACGACGATATTCCCGGCTATGTAGAAGATGGCGTTGCGGATATTGGTATTGTCGGACAAAATGTTCATGTAGAGAGCAATAAAAATGTTTCAGAAGTGAAATTATTGGGCTTTTCAAAATGCAGATTATCAATTGCTATTCCAAGAAGTGATGCTTATAATGGTATTGAAGATTTAGAAGGAAAAGACATTGCTACTTCATATCCAATTATTTTAGGAAACTACCTAAAAGATAATGGCGTTACTTCTCATATTCACGAAATATCAGGTTCAGTAGAAATTGCACCAAGTATTGGTTTAGCTCATGCTGTTTGTGATATTGTTTCGTCTGGCGGTACTTTATTGAGTAATGGTCTTAAAGAAGTAGAAGTGATTTTCCGTTCGGAAGCAATTATGATTGGTTGTCCAACCATGTCGGCTGAAAAACAAGATATTCTAAAACAAATTTTATTTAGAATTGACGCTGTTCAAAGAGCAAAAAATAACAAGTATGTAGTGCTGAATACCAAAAATGAAAACATACAAGCCATCAGTAAATTATTGCCAGGAATGCAATCACCATCGGTGATTCCTTTGGCACAAGAAGGCTGGTCGGCAATGAGTTCAGTAATTAACGAAAATGACTTTTGGCAAAATATTGAAAAATTACGTGAGGCAGGTGCTGAAGGTATTTTAGTAATGCCAATTGAAAAAATGATTTATTAGTTTCCATGAAAATTATAAAATATCCCAAACAATCCGATTATAAAGCCTTATTAACACGCCCTACACAGGATATTGCTGTGATTGAACAGCGTGTTGCACCCATCTTGTATAGAGTAAAAACAGAAGGCGATATTGCTCTTCGTGATTTTGCTTTGAGCTTCGATAAAGTCCATTTAGAATCTATTGAAATGCCTTCTACAGCAATTGAAGAGGCAGCATCATTACTTTCAGAAGATTTAAAACAAGCGATACATCAAGCATACAAGAACATCCATAAATTTCATGAAGCTCAAAAGAGTACTCCTGAAAAAATTGAAACGATGTCGGGTGTTACTTGTTGGCGAAAAACAGTCGGAATTGATAAAGTTGGGGTATATATTCCTGGTGGAACAGCACCATTATTTTCAACCGTTTTGATGTTAGGCATTCCAGCACAAATTGCTGGTTGTAGAGAAGTAGTTTTATGTACGCCATCAAACCATCCAGCAATTTTGTACGCAGCTTCGCTTTGTGGAATCACCAAAATTTATAGAATTGGTGGTGCTCAGGCCATCGCAGCGATGGCTTATGGCACAGAAACTGTTCCACAAGTATATAAAATTTTTGGCCCAGGAAATCAGTATGTTACTGCTGCCAAAATGTTGGTTAACAAAGAAGGAATTGCGATTGATATGCCTGCTGGTCCATCAGAAGTAGCCGTTTATGCAGATGATTCTGCCAATCCAGCTTTTGTGGCGGCAGATTTATTATCACAAGCAGAACATGGTGTTGACTCACAAGTATTACTAGTTTCAACTTCTGAAAAAATGATTGAAGCAGTAAACGAAGAACTTGAAACACAATTAGCGGTTTTACCAAGAGCAGAATTTGCTTCAAAAGCACTTGAAAATAGCCAGGCTATTTTGGTAGAAAATCAGCAGATAGCTTTAGCCCTTTTGAACGATTACGCTGCCGAACACTTGATTTTATCCATAGAAAATGCGGAAGAAGTATCAGAAAAAATTTACCAAGCAGGCTCAATTTTCTTAGGAAATTACACACCTGAATCTGCTGGTGACTATGCTTCAGGTACAAACCATACTTTGCCAACAAATGGTTATGCAAGAGCTTATTCTGGTGTAAGTTTAGATAGCTTCGTAAAGAAAATAACAGTTCAGCATATTACCAAAGAAGGCATTCAAAACCTCGGAAAAACAATTATTGAAATGGCAGAAGCGGAGTCATTAGATGCTCATGCTAATGCAGTGAAAATTAGAATGTAAATTATTTAATTATGACTTTCAACTTACAAAGTATCGTTCGTAAACATATTCTTAGTCTTGCTCCTTACTCTTCTGCTCGTGATGAATATACAGGTAAAGAAGGGATTTTTTTAGATGCAAATGAAAACCCAATTGGTTCGGCAACGCCTGAAAACTGGAACAGATACCCAGACCCATATCAAGCTGCCATTAAAGAAAAAATTGCACCAATCAAAGGCTGCCGCCCAACGCAAATATTCTTAGGAAATGGCTCTGACGAACCGATTGATTTAATTATTAGATTGACTTGCGAACCCAAAGAAGATAATATTATTATCCTTCCGCCAACTTACGGAATGTATGAAGTAAGTGCTTCGGTGAATAATGTTCAGGTTCAGAAGATTGATTTGACGGAAGATTATCAATTGGATGTTGATGCGATTATTGAAGCTATCAATCCAAAAACGAAATTGATTTTCATTTGTTCGCCGAACAACCCAACTGGGAATATTATCAATCGTGAAGCAATTTTAACCATCATTGATAATTTTGAGCATGGTTTGGTAATTATTGATGAAGCTTACAATGATTTTTCAGATGAGCCATCTTTCATTCCTGAATTAGATAATTTCCCGAATGTAATGGTACTTCAAACGTTCTCAAAAGCTTGGGGTTTAGCGGCTTTAAGATTGGGAATGGCTTTTGCCAATGAGGAATTAATCAAGCTTTTGAATAAGATTAAATATCCATATAACATTAATGGTTTGACACAAAAATTATTAATTGAAAATATTGCTAATACTGATTTTGTGGTAAATTCCGTTAATACGCTGAACAATAACCGTAAGCTATTGGCAGAATCATTATCTGAATTATCAATCGTTGAAAAGATTTTTCCATCGGATGCTAATTTTCTGTTGGTTAAATTTCAAGATGCAAAAGCAGTTTTTGATTATTTAATTGAGCAAAAAACCATCGTTCGTGACCGCTCTAAAGTAAAACTTTGCGATAATTCTTTAAGAATTTCGATTGGTACGACAGAAGAAAATACTCATTTAATGAATCTAGTGAAAGCTTACAAATCATAATCTTATTCCTTATGAAAAAAATTGCTTTTATCTTTTCTTTAATGTTATTAAGTTTTTCTGGGTTTTCGCAGTACAAAACTTGGGCTGTTGGTGCCAAATTGGGTGACCCATCTGGTTTAACAATTCGTCATTATTTAAGTAATGATAAAAATGCTTTAGAACTAAATGTTGGTGTTTATGGTGCACTTTGGGGGTTAAGAAGCCCTTACAGAGATGGTAATTTTGATGGAGCTGGGATTTCTTTTAGTGGAATTTATCTTTGGCATCAGCAATTAGGCAATTCTCCTTTGAGATGTTATTATGGTTTTGGGGGGCAAATTACTTCTCGTTCATATATTTTGGCGAGTAAACAAACACCCAACACTGGAATTGGCGGCGTTGGACAAGCTGGACTAGAGTATGGTGTTCCAGATTCACCTTTATCAGTTTTTGGAGAATTAGGACTATACTTAGAACTTGTTCCTTCATTCTTTTATACACATCCTCAGGGTGGTTTGGGAGTAAGATACAATTTCTAAGAAATTCATACTTCAATTTTGCTTACTAATTCATATTGAATACTTTTGTAAGTATTCTTGGGGGCTTAGCTCAGTTGGCTAGAGTGCTACGCTGGCAGCGTAGAGGTCATGGGTTCGAATCCCATAGTCTCCACTTAAAAACCTTTGTACAAGCTAGTACAAAGGTTTTTTTATGTTTTGTGGTATTAATCAGAAAAAAAGTTCATTTTTGTTTGCTAAACAAAGCCTAAGAACCTTTTACATCTGATTAAATATTATTTACGCTATTTTCTTATATGAATCTCAGACAAATTTATTGGTTAATGCAAGTTTCTAGCTGGTTACTCATCGCCATGATGGCCTCGAAATATACCATCAAAGAGGATGCAACCTACAATCTTTTATTTCAATACTTTTCTTCAGTATTCATATTTGGGCTTTTTACAACACATACTTACAAACTGTTTGTAGATAAATACGAACCTGAAGAATCCTCTATTCAAACATTTCTTTTATTCCCACTCATCGGGAATATTATACTGGGTTTTCTATTTTTTATTTTAGATATTAAATTCACTTCAAGTGAAATATTAAAAAGTAATTATACTGCTTTTGGCGATTATTTCGGTCTGTTTGTTGATGATATTTGGGTAACTACTCCTTGGTTTTTCTTTTTTCATATTCTTAGGTATGTTACACAGAAACAAATGATAAATGAGAAAATGATTTCGATGGAAAAAATGCTTATCAAATCGGAATTAGATGCTCTCAAAACACAATTACATCCTCACTTTTTCTTTAATGCACTCAATAGTATCAAAGCTTTAATGGTGATAGACCATCACGAAGCCCGTGAAGCGGTAGATCAACTCTCAGATTTACTACGTTTATCTCTCAACATTGGGGAATCTCAAACAGTACGAGTGGAAGAAGAACTAAAACTCACCAAAGCTTATCTTTTCCTAGAAAAAATCAGGTTTGATAAAAGGCTCATGTATTACTTTGACATCGATGAAAAGCTTATTAATAAAATGATAATTCCAATTTCGTTGAGTACTCTTATTGAAAATGCTATCAAACATGGTATTGCTAAACTAAAAAATGGGGGAGAAGTTAACGTAAAAATTTTTGAAGAAGATGATAACCTAATGATGCAAGTAATCAATACGGGAAATTTTGTGAAGCAGGATGAAACCAAACGATATGATGGTGGCATTGGTTTGGTGAATCTCAAGAAACGTTTAGAGTTACAATACAGCGGAGAAGCTTCCTTGAAAATTGAAGAAATTGAAGATAAAGTAGTTTCTACCATTATCATTCCTCTTGCTAAAACTTGGTAAACACAAATCATTATATCAATCCTTAATTTACTTTATAAATTGCATTTTACTCAATAAATATTCATCAATAACATGAAAAAATTATTACTCTTATTTGCTCTTTGTTGCTTTTCATTTTATAATCAAGCTCAAAAGCTAACGGTTGCTCAATTAGATTCTGTCTTTGTTCACGAAAACTATGTCAAGACGCAATACGAAATCGAAATGCGAGATGGTGTTAAACTTTTCACAAATGTTTATACGCCTAAGGATGCCTCTGCCAACAAAAAATATCCAATTATTCTCAAAAGAACTTGTTACAGCGTCGCTCCTTATGGTAAAGACCAATTACCTAATCTGATTTCGAACTCAAGATACTTGATGCGTGAGAAATTTATTTTTGTTGACCAAGACGTGCGTGGACGCTGGATGTCGGAAGGCAATTTTACAAACATGACTCCGCATATTGCAAACAAAAACAGTAATAAAGATATTGATGAAGCTTCTGATACTTATGACAGCATTGATTGGTTAGTGAAAAACTTACCTAATAATAATGGAAACGTTGGTCAATTCGGTACTTCATATCCTGGTTTTTATACGATTGCTGGTGCTTTGTGTGGTCATCCAGCATTAAAAGCCGCTTCACCACAAGCACCTATTGCAGATTTTTTCTTTGATGATTTTCATCATAATGGAGCTTTTACAATGGGTTATGGTTTAACATTTCCAGTCTTTGGTGTTCAGCATCCAAAACCTACAACTAATTCTTGGTATGATGAGCAATTTCCAAGAATCAAAACTTTTGATGGTTTTGAATGGTATAAAACAATGTCTCCACTCAAAAATTTCGGAGAAAACTATGCCAACAATTTCTTTTGGCAAGAACATGTAGAACATCCTAATTATGATGAATTCTGGCAAAAAAGAAATATTCTTCCACATCTAAAAAATATCAAGAATGCACCTGCCATCATGGTTGTTGGTGGTTGGTTTGATGCTGAAGATTTATACGGTCCGCTTTCTATTTATAAAACACTTGAGAAAAATAATCCAAATATTTACAATTCAATTGTTATGGGACCTTTCGGTCATGGTGATTGGTCTCGTGAAAATGGACACCATTTCCATTCAAATATTTACTTTGGCGATAGTATTGCTACGCATTATCAGAAAAACATTGAATTAAAATTCTTTAAACATTTCTTGAAAGAAGCAGGCGATGGCAACAGCAAATTAGCAGAAGCAACATTATTTGATACTGGAAAAAAAGAATGGAAAGAATTTGCTGAATATCCTGTTAAAACAGCTCAAAAAATAGACTTTTACTTGAATCCAAATGGAAAAATTGCCACAGGAACTCCAGCAAAAGGCTTTGCAGAATTTGTTTCTGACCCATCAAAACCTGTTCCTTACACAGAAGACCCAAAACAGATTTTAGGATTTAGTCCAAGAAATTACATGAGTGAAGACCAACGTTTTGCAGGAAGTAGAACTGATGTTTTGACTTTTGAAACAGATGTGTTGACGGAGGATATTACTTTGGGTGGAGAAATCATGGCGAAATTAAAAATTTCAACAACAGGAACTGATGCCGACTGGTTTGTGAAATTGGTTGATGTATATCCGGGTGATGAAAAGAATAGCCCTTACACGCCAACACATATTACTTTAGGTGGTTATCAGCAAATGGTAAGAAGTGAAATTATGCGTTCACGTTTCAGAAATTCATTTAGCAAGCCAGAACCTTTAGTTGCCAATAAAGTAACAGACATCAATTTCCGTTTGCAAGATGTATTGCATACTTTCAAAAAAGGACATAAAATCATGATTCAGGTGCAATCTACTGTATTTCCATTATTTGATATTAACCCACAGAAATACGTAGAAAATATCTATAAAGCTAAAGAAAGTGATTTCCAAAAAGCGACTCACAGAGTATATGGTGACAGTAAGATTTCTGTTGAGGTATTGAAGTAATATCAAATCCAACATCCATAAAAAAAGCGGTCGAAATTAGTTTTTCGACCGCTTTTTTGTTGATTTTAATTTTCAAAGAATATGTTTTTACGCTTTATTTTCCTTTAGATTGAACTTCGCTCTTTACATTAGTTTGCTTACTGAAAATTGATTCCAATTTCTTTCCTAAAGCTTCTCCTCTTAGATTTTTAGCAATGATTTTACCGTCTGGATCTAATAATAAGTTTTGTGGAATAGCTTGAATACCGTAAAGTTTGGCTACTTCATTATCCCAATATTTTAAATCAGAAACTTGTGTCCAAGTTAATTGGTCGTCATGAATGGCTTTTAACCATTTTTCTTTGGCATTTGGTTGGTCTAAAGAAACACCGATGATATGAAAACCTTGGTCTTTGAATTGATTAAATACTTTTACAACATTTGGATTTTCTCTTCTACAAGGGCCACACCAACTTGCCCAAAAGTCAATTAATAAATATTTACCTCTTAAAGAAGATAACTTAACAGCTACGCCTAAAGTATCATTTTGCGTAAAATCTAACGCTTCTCTGCCAATGCCAGTAAGTTTAGCCGTTTCAATTTTAGCTTTAAACTCTAGTCCAGCAGGAGAAGATTTAACAGTGCTTGATAATAAATTAAAAAGAGGTTCTACTTTATCAACTAGCAATTCATAACCTGAATATGTTTTTAAAGTATATAAAGCTATCGGAGAGTTTGGATTTTTCTTCAAATAAGTTCCATAAACATTTTCTCTTTGTATTTCATCCAACGAATCAATTGATGCTTCAACTCTATCGGTAGCAACTTTGTCTTTGTTTTTACTGTATGCTGAATATTGCTTATATAATTCTTGCATTTGGCTTTCATAAGGTTTTGAAGCCAGATTCAATTTCTCAAATTCAATATGAGCTTTAGAACCTTTTACGCTAACATTGGTAAATGAATCTACACTAGCAACATTAATAATACCCGGTTCGATAAACACACTAGCAACATTTCTTTGAGTAAGTCTAGCTTTTTTATTAGCCGCATTTTTAGCAGAAAACTGTACTCTTACAGGTTCAGTGACGTTGATATTAAAGGCATATTGTTCATTAACTACGTTGGCGCTATCTACTACTCTTTTACCATTAGCGGAATAATTGGCATAGATAATAGAAAGAGTATCTTTAATGTTTTTTAGTGTTCCTTTTACATGAACATTAGGTTTTACTTTTTGTGCATGAACAGCCATTGGAAGTGCAAGCAGAACGATTGCAAATAGTTTTTTCATTGAATAAGGATTTTTAGTTTAATAATTGATGGTTGACTCTCAACAAATATACGTAGTTGTAAAAAAAAATCCTATTGGTTGAATAGAGTAATTTTGTGCTTATGCTATCGCCATTGTTTGTGTCTTGAAAATAATATTCCATTGTAAACAAACAAAATTCTGATGTAATAAAGAGTTTTTTTATAAGTAGCTCATTAATAGTTAATTAGTTTATTTTTTAAAATATATAACTTTATTTAAAAGAGGTCAATCGGTAGAAAATCGTCAATTATTTCAATATCTTTTTTCTTACAGTTTTGATGTTGTTTTTACGCTTTTCAGCATAGTTTTTCTATTAAATATTTCATCTAAGTATATTTGTAGAAACGATGCTTTTTGTTCGTAAAACCCTTTAATTAACTTCATTTTCCTCAAACCCATGTACAAGAAAATCTGTAGTTTTCTACTTTGTTCGGTAGTTCTTTTCAATTGTGTAAAACCTTCTATTGCTCAATCCTCTCCATTAGTTTTTACGAGCTTTAAAGTTCTTGAAGATAGCCTTATGCTTTTTGATAAAACTAGGAATAGACAAATTCCTGTAGCTTTGTATTTTCCGCAAAGTACTAAAAAACTAAAGAATCAGCCATTGATAATTGTTAGTCATGGGTATTGGCAAAACAAGGGTGGCTCAAATAAAGCATATACTTCTATTGCAAAATACTTGGTTACTCATGGATATTTCGTAGCCAGTATTCAACACGAATTACCCAACGATGATTTAATACCAACAACTGGAATTCCACAAATAGTGAGGCGTCCATTTTGGGAAAGAGGGAGTGATAATATTCTCTTTGTGTTGAATGAATTAAAAAAGACTCAATCTCAGTTAGATTTCAAACATGTAATACTTATTGGGCATTCAAATGGGGGAGATATGTCAGTTTTGTTTGCTCATAAACATCCTGATTTGGTATATAAAGTAATTTCATTGGATAGTAGAAGAATGCCTTTTCCTAGAACTGCCCAACCAAAATTATACTCTTTGCGTTCGAGCGACCAAGTTGCAGATGAGGGTGTTTTACCAAGCCTTGAAGAACAAAAGAAATACGGAATTACCATCATTAAATTAAATAATACTATTCATAATGATATGGACGATAATGCCAATGAGGCTCAGCGAAAAGAAATCAATGAGTATATCATGCGTTTTTTAAAATGATTAGATTGAGCTTATTTCTACAAGGCTTCTACTTGAAAATAGAAGCCTTGTAGTATATTTGCTAAGGTCATCATTCCTAAATCTATTAAACCCATCAAACTAAAATGATTAATTATAACCCTAAAGAATGGTTTACCTTTATTTTCAGAGTTCATAAAAGTGATACTGTTCGTCAGTTGATGCCAATGATAATCAGTTTGTCGATTTATGTGGCTTTGGTTGCATTTTTAGAAATACAAGTGTTTAATTTAGGCGAAAATAGTCATCTCAAAAACATTACTATTCTGCATGGAATGTTGGGTTTTGTGATTTCGTTACTCTTGGTTTTTAGAACCAATACTGCTTATGAACGTTGGTGGGAAGGAAGAAAGCTATGGGGAAGTTTAACCAATACTTCCAGAAACTTAGCGATGAAAATCAATGCCGTGTTGCCTAAAGACGATGAGCTTAACAGAACATTTTTTAAAGAACATATTGTAGAATATGCTTTCGCCTTGAAAAGACATCTCAGGGGACATCAACGAGAAAGCGAAGTATTTCAGTCTAACGTTATTATCGACCATGAACTACATAAGCCCAATCATATTGCAGCTTTGATGTACACTCGTTTGAATGATTTGTACAATCAAAAAATCATTAGTGGGACACAATTACTTTTCTTGAATGAAGAGTTTCGTGCATTTACTGATATTTGTGGTGCTTGCGAACGCATCAAGAATACGCCGATTCCGTTCTCTTATTCTGTTTTTATCAAGAAGTTTATTTTCTTTTATGTGATGTCTTTGCCTTTTGGCTATGTATTTAGTTTGGGTTATATCGCTGTGCCAATTGTAGTTTTTGTGTTTTATGTATTGGCAAGTTTAGAAATTATTGCAGAAGAAATTGAAAATCCTTTTGGTGTAGATGATAACGATTTACCATTGACAATGATGTCGAAGAATATCCAGAAACATGTTGGTGAGATTTTGTAGGAGAGGATGGGTTTTATTTTTTAGCTTACGGATTTCGGCAATCAGATTTTAGCTTTATTTTTTATTAACAAAGAAACTTGATTGCTGAAATCCAAAAGCTGAAAGCTCACACCTTATTTCAACTCCTCGCTTCGTCCTTGCAAACCACCAGTATGAACAGCTACGATATTTGAGTTTTCTGGAAAATATCCTTGCTTGATTAAATCATAAATCCCAAACATCATTTTGCCTGTATAAACTTGTTCGAGTTGAATGCCATTATTTCTTTCTTCAAAGCCTTTGATAAATTCAATCAGTTCTGGAGTAGTTTTAGCATAGCCATCGAAATGATATTGTTCGTTGAGTTCAAACTCTTTTTCAAAAGGTAAAAGCTTTTCAATTTGTCCTTTCAATAAACCTTTCCCTTTTAATGAAGCAAAGCCAATGGCTTTTGTTGTACCTCTAACGCCACTCACTATACCTGCTAAAGTTCCACCAGTACCAACGGCAGAACAAATAAAGTCGGGGTCGATTACCTCATAAATTTCATCAACCATTTCATTTACTCCTTTTATTGCCAAATCGTTTGTGCCACCTTCTGGCAATACATAAAACTTTTCTCCGTATTGTCGGGTTAATCTATTCCTAAAATTATAATCAAGGCGAGTAACAAAAATTAATTCCATACCACAATCATGGGCATATCGTAAAGTATCATTTGAATCTGGCGTTAGTTCATCTCCACGAATAATTCCTACAGTTTTAAACCCAAATTCTTTGCCAGCGGCAGCCGTTGCATAAATGTGATTAGAATAAGCACCACCGAAAGTTAATAGTTGGTCAAATCCTTTTTCTTTCGCTTCTATTAGATTGAATTTTAGTTTTCTCCATTTATTTCCCGTTACAGTTGGGTGAATTAAATCATCTCTTTTAATGTATAATTTTATGTTGTAGGATGCTAACACAGCATCCTTTATTAACGTTAAAGGAGAATGAGGTAATTGAAACATGGCGGTATTTGATTAATTTTGATTTTTAATGCCAAATATATGCAAGAAATAGAAGACGAAGAAGAAGAATTGTATCAACACCACCGATTTGAGGTTGACAAAGGACAAAGTATCTTAAGGGTAGATAAGTATCTCATGTCAAGAATGCAAAATGCTTCTAGGAATAAAATTCAAGATGCTATTGAAACGGGTGCAGTCAGAGTAAATGAGGCAATCGTTAAAGCAAACTATAAAGTAAAACCATTAGATGTTATTACGATTTTGTTAGCAGAACCGCCTCGTAATACAGAGATTATCCCACAAAATATACCTTTAGATATTGTTTATGAAGACGATGAATTGCTAGTTGTAAACAAACCTGCGGGTATGGTTGTACATCCAGCACATGGCAATTGGGAAGGTACTTTAGTGAATGCTTTGGTGTATCACTTCCAAAATTTACCGACACATCGCAATGGAGAAATTCGTCCGGGTTTAGTACATCGAATAGATAAAGATACTTCTGGTTTATTAGTAATTGCCAAAACAGAAACAGCGATGACACATTTGGCAAAGCAATTCTTTGATCATAGTATTGAACGTACTTATAATGCTTTAGTTTGGGGAGAACCTAAAGCTGATGAAGGAACAATTACGGGTCATGTTGGAAGAAGTTTAAAAGACCGTAAGATTATGACTGTCTTCCCAGATGGTTCAATGGGAAAAGATGCTACAACACATTATAAAGTATTGAAGAAATTACGCTATGTTTCTGTAGTTCAATGTAATTTAGAAACTGGAAGAACGCATCAAATTAGAGTACATTTCAAACATATTGGTCATCCATTGTTCAACGATACTACTTATGGTGGCGATAGAATTTTGAGAGGAACGGTATTTTCTAAATACGAACAATTTGTAGGTAATTGTTTTAAGATGTGTCCGAGACAAGCATTACATGCAAAGTCATTAGGATTTATTCATCCAAAAACAGGAGAGTTTTTACAATTTGATACAGAACTCCCAGAAGAAATGCAACAAGTAATCCAGAAATGGGATACTTATGTGAATAACGAATAAAACCATTAACCTAAAAATATTCCAATGTCAGTTATTATCAGAAAAGGTATTCGTGAAGATGTACCTGTGATGTTTGAGTTAATCAAAGAATTAGCACTTTACGAAAAAGCTCCAGAACAAGTAACCAATACAGTGGAACAAATGTATGTGGATGGTTTTGGCGATAATCCAATCTTTGGAAGCATTGTTGCAGAAGTAGCAGGTGAAGTACTAGGATTAGCCTTGTATTATTACCGATATTCTACTTGGAAAGGAAAGCGTTTGTATTTGGAAGATTTAATCGTTTCTGAAAAAATGCGAGGAAAAGGGTTAGGTGAAAAATTATTAGAAGCAACGATTCAGCAAGCCAAAGATGATGCTTGTACTGGAGTGATGTGGCAAGTATTAGATTGGAACGAACCAGCCATTAATTTCTACAAAAAATTCGGAACAAGAATGGATGGAGAATGGATTAATGTGCATTTGGATTTTTAGTTTTTGGAGACTGTAGGATTTTAGGACTAGAGGATTTTAAGACTTTAAGACTTTTGGATTTTGGGACTGCAAGAATAAGGAGATTGTAGATTTTCCAATTAGCGGGTGAATTAATTCACCCGCTAATTGGAAAATAGGGAATGTTTAAACAGCTTTCATCAATATTACAATTTAAAATTCTATCCTTTAATTAATTGATTCTTTTAATCTATAGCGTTATCCTAAATCATCTTGTCTCAAAATCCTCAAATCCTTTAGTCCTCCAGTCTTCAAGTCTTCAAATCTAAAAAAAAATGCAAAAAACCTACTACATTTCAATAGATACTGGTGGCACATTCACCGATTGTGTTGCCTCTGATAGTGATGGGAAACAATATCGCTACAAAATACTCTCTAACAGTTCACTTCGTGGCGAAATTGTATCGCAAATTAATCCACAACTTTTCACAGTAAAAGCTTCTTGGTTTTTGAAAAGAGATATTCTTGAAGGATATACTTTTACTTTATTGAATCATGATTTTGAAGCAAAAGTTGTAAGTTTTGATGTAGCCAATAATACTCTAACATTAGACCAAGCTTTACCTATATCATTGCAAAATAGAGTAATGAGTTTTGCATTAACAGCTTTTGAAGAAGCTCCTGTTCTAGGAGCGAGACTAATTACCCAAACAGGATTAAAAGAAGAATTTCCAGCGATTCAAATTAGAATTGGTTCTACCAAAGGAACAAATGCACTTTTAGAAATGAAAGGAGCGAAGACAGCTTTTTTCGTAACAGCAGGATTTAAAGATTTGTTAGTGATTGGTAATCAGTCACGTACAGATATTTTTGCCTTGAATATTGTTCGTCCAGAACCACTTTATAGTGAAGTAATTGAAGTAAAAGAGCAAATTGATAAAGATGGCAATATCATTGATGAAATAGATATTTCAGCGATAGAAATAGTAGCCAAAAGATTAAAAGAAGCAGGAATTTCAGCAATAGCCATCTGTTTGAAAAATGCTTATCGCAACAATATTCACGAAAAAACATTGAAAGAAATATTACTAAAACACTTTCAATACGTGAATATTTCTACAGAATTAAGTAAGCAAATCAAGTTTTTGAATCGAGCAGAAACAACTGTTGTGAATGCCTATCTTGCTCCAATTATTCATACTTATATCAATAATATCAGTTCACAAATTCCAGATAAGCATTTTAAAGTAATGACAAGTGCAGGAAGTTTAGTGAATGCTCATCATTTTCATCCCAAAGATAGTTTACTTTCAGGCCCAGCAGGAGGCGTAGTTGGTGCGGCATATATTGCCAAAGCTTCTGGTTTTCAGAAAATTGTAACTTTCGATATGGGTGGAACAAGTACCGATGTAGCACGTTATGATGGAAATTTTGATTATCAATTCTCACAGAAAATTGGCAGCGGACAAATCTTTAGTCCTTCATTAGCCATAGAAACTGTAGCAGCAGGCGGAGGTTCAATCTGTTCATTTGATGGTTTTAAACTAAGTGTTGGCCCCGAAAGTGCAGGTTCAATGCCAGGCCCTGCTTGTTATGGTGCAGGTGGAGATTTAACCATTACGGATGTCAACTTATTATTAGGTCGCTTAGATATTCAACAATTTAGCATTCCTGTTTTTCCAGAAAAAGCAGCAGCTAAACTGCAAGAATTATTACAAAATATTGCCCAAAAGACAGGTAAAGAACCTGTAAAAGAAGAGATTTTAGAAGGATTTAGAGCTATTGCCAATGAAAAAATGGCAGATACAGTTCGCAAAATATCTATTTCAAAAGGGTATTCAATCCATGATTACGCATTGGTCGCTTTTGGTGGTGCAGGCGGTTTACACGCTTGTGGAATTGCTAATTTATTAAATATCAATACGATTCTTTTACCAAAAGATGCTGGATTACTTTCAGCTTTTGGCATTGATAAAGCACAAGTAGAACGCTTTTCAGAACGCTCAGTATTATCAATTTTTGATGAGAAATTAGAGATACAACTAAAAGAATTGTTCACACAAGCAGAAGATGAAGTTATCAAGACTTTAGAAAACGATGGAGTAGCCAATGAAAATATTCGTTTCAAAAGTCATACTTTATATCTTCGTTTCAAAGGACAAGATTCAACGATAGAAGTAACATGGCAAAGTTTCGATGAAATGTTAGCTACATTCAAAGAAAAATACAATGCTATTTTTGGTCATTGGATAGAAAACAGAGCGATTGAATTAGAAAGTATCAGAGTAAATGCTTTTGAGTTTTCGGAAAAAGAAGTGACTCCAGAAGCTGAAATTGCAAACGAAAACTTCCCCAAAGCAAATCATACTGTAAAGGCTTTTTTCAATAAAAAATGGCAAAATATTCCAGTATATTTCAGAAATCAGTTGGAAAATGGTGCTGTCATCAATGGATTTGCTTTGTTATTAGACCCTTTTAGTACAACCGTTATAGAACAAGGTTGGACTTTGAAAATTGATAGTCAAGGAACAGCCATTATACAAAAAGTATCGGAGGAAATTCTTGATAATGAAGTACATAATCAAGAAACTCAATTAGAACTTTTCACCAATCGTTTTATGACGATTGCCGAGAATATGGGTTTACTACTTCAAAGAACAGCATTGTCAGTGAACGTAAAGGAGCGACTAGATTTTTCTTGTGCTTTACTGGATGCAGAAGGAGAATTAATCGCCAATGCGCCACATATTCCAGTTCATTTAGGTAGTTTGGGCGTTTGTGTAAGAAGTGTGTTGAAGCATATTTCAATTGGAAAAGGCGATGTGGTTGTAACAAATCATCCAAAATTTGGTGGTTCGCATTTACCAGATATTACTTTGATTTCTTCGGTATATTCCTTTGAAGATGAATTGATTGGTTACGTAGTAAATCGTTGTCACCATTCTGAAATTGGTGGAGTTCGTCCTGCTTCAATGCCACCGTATTCAAAGAATTTAGCAGAAGAAGGTGTTGTGATTCCTCCGATGTATTTGGTGAAAAATGGTGAAATACGTTGGGATGAAATTAAACATTTACTGCTATCAGCAGCGTATCCAACAAGAGCGATTGATGAGAATTTAGCAGACTTAAATGCAGCTTTAGCGGCAAATCGAAATGGCGAAGAAGCTTTACAAACCTTGGTTCAGGAACATGGATTAGCGAAAGTTCATTTTTACATGAAGCGTTTGAAGACTTATTCTGAAAGTAGAATGAGAGAAAAACTTCAAGCATTTGGACAAGGAATTTATCAAGCAGAAGAGTTTTTAGATAATGGTGAGCCTTTAAAAGTAGCAATAACAATTACAGAAAATCATTGCACCATTGATTTTACTGGAAGTACAAAAACTGATTCAGGAAACTTGAATGCCAATATTGCGATTGTCAATTCTGTCGTGATTTATGTGTTAAGATTATTATTGAACGAAAAAATACCATTGAACGATGGCATTTTAAAAGCGGTTGAATTAATCATTCCAGAAAAGTCAATTTTGAATCCTGATTATCCTGAAAACCCAGCAGATTGTCCTGCTGTTGTAGGTGGTAATGTTGAATTAAGTCAAAGACTAACAGATACTTTACTGAAAGCTTTTGGCATTGTGGCTTCATCGCAAGGAACGATGAATAACTTTTTATTTGGTAACAAAAACTTTGGTTATTACGAAACAATTTGCGGAGGAAGTGGAGCAGGAAATGGTTTCGACGGTACCTCTGGCATACATACGCACATGACGAATACTAGAATCACAGATGCTGAGATTATGGAGTTACGTTATCCTGTTTATCTAAATCGTTTTGAAATTCGTCATGATTCTGCGGGTGCTGGAAAATATAAAGGAGGAGAAGGAATTGTGCGTGAAGTAACCTTTTTAGAAGAAGTAGAAGTTTCATTACTTCGTCAACATATTAGCACACAACCTTATGGTTTGACGGGAGGAAAAGCTGGAAAATCAGGAAAACATTTATTAACCAGAACAAATGGAACATCTACGACAAACAATGAGATAACGGCTCATAAAGGAGATAAATTAACCATTTGGACACCAGGGGGCGGAGGTTTTGGGGATGAATAAGTTCAAAGCTAGGACAAAATAAATTGAGGATGAAAACCTATAAGGATTTTAGTTTAAGTATTTTATTACTAGGTTTTATCTAAATCCTTATAGGTTTAATGGAATTGTATCTTGTACTTTTAAAAGTAAAATATATTCACAAATCACCAATTCTAAATTAAACTTTACAAAGATTTTCGCTTGATAAAGTAACTTTTATTGACAAATCTTCCTTTTTGACGAGTTAAAATCATTTCAGCAGCTCTTTTCCCCATCAACGCAAAGTCGTTTGAAATTACTGAAACACCTTCAGCCAAGATTTCTTTAATTGGCGTATCGTCATAAGACATTAAGCCGATGTCTGTACCTAATTTCCAACCTTTTTTATTCGACCAGTTGATAAATCTAACCAAATCATTTTCACGGAAAACCAAATAAGCATGGTCTTTTTGGAGGTGTTCCTCTTCTTCTAAATCAGAAATAATTTCAAAAGAAACATTATTTTCAAGACAAAAACGTTCAAAACCCTGAATGATTCCAACAGGAGTATATTGAAAACTTTTACTGCTTAAAACCAAGGAAAAAGTCTGATATTTTTTAATTAAATCCTTGGCTTCAATCAGACCGGTATAAGTATTTTTCTGAAAATCTTGGTATAAAATAGCATAGTCTGTTCCAAAAGTGGGTACATCAATGTCTAGTATCAAGAGTTTCTCTTTTGGTATTTTTTGAAGTACATCCCTTACATCTTGATTGAAATGAGGCATTACAATATAAAAATTATAAGAGCCAAGATGGTTGATAATAGTATTTTCAAATACTTTAAGATTGTGATGATGAAAGAAAATATTTAAAGTAACATTTTCGCCTAACTCAGCTACCAGACTATCATATAAAATTTCTTTGTAAGGTGTGAGGGCATCAAAAAGCACAAAAATATTTAACTGACTTCTTGTATCAGTATTAGAAACATAAAAACCTTTTCCGTGATGAGAAGTAATGATTCCTTTTTCTCGAAGTTCATCATAGGCTTTGGCTACAGTCATTCTTGCCATTCCAAAGTTCTGTGAAACCTCATTAATAGAAGGCAATTGCTGACCTCTCGTTAATTCGCCTTCTTCAATGGCGTTAAGGATATATTCTATTAGTTGTTGGAATTTAGGCTTACTTGAGCTCGCATCAATTTGAATGCTATTTTTCATTGGAAGTATTTCTAATTTGAGGTAATTAAGGCAAATTAATATTTTTTTTGCTCCTGTATTAATAAAATATTGTCTTTTTCCAATTTTAACTCAAATTGTGTTTGAAAAATTTTGAATCGCTAATTTTTTTTTTAAATTTGTACTGAAATTTACTAGCATAGTATAGCATTGTTTTGATTTTCACTTAACTCAAAATAAGCTTTAACATATAATGTTCCATCTCTCTTTTTGAGATGCTACTTTTACAAGTTTTGTTTATAAAAATGGTTAATGGTGTACAGTGTCTGTCGGAGGCATGATTTTGTCTCCGCAGGCAATTGTCTTCTAAACAAGCTTGATGATTTTGCCTCCTATCTCTGAATATTTAATTATAGAACTACTTGTTTACAAGTAGTTTTTTCTTTTTTCAGGAATTTAATATTGATTTTTAGTTAAAAAATTAAACTTTATAATGATTTTTAAGTTGAACGTAAAATAATTATGTGTTATTGATGTTAATTTGAAGTGAAAGGCATAAATTGCCACCATCATCTGTAATGCACTTTCTTGTCAACAAAGAATTCCGGCAATATGAAATTTTTGAAAATACTTTTATTGTTGTTGCTCGTAAGCTTCAAATTCATTGCTTCGCCAATGAATCTTGATAGTGATGTGCATCATCAACACATTAAAAGACATTTTCTCAAATCTTCAGATGATACCTCCAGAACACAATTCTGTGACACTGAAATTAATGAAACTGAAGAAAATTCTGAAAATGGTAAAGATTTTGATTTAGCAAAAATCAACTTTACAATTAGTCAGTATTTCACCTTCAAAGCTTTTGTACTAAAGCAAACTTACCTTTCTTCTTCGATTTTTAAAGCGAAAGACTATACTTGTCATCATCTTTTCGTGCTGTTCCTCAATTTTCGTATTTGATATTTTTCTAAAGTATCATCCTTGATGCTTGCATTGTTTACCGTTTCAAGGTAAATCAACCCTTTATTTCAACGTATTTTTTATTAAAGTTGCTTCAAATTATTAGTCTAACGCTGATAATGTTGGCTAAAACTTGTATTGAACTTGATTGTATTGTTTGGTTTTTCAATTGGTAAAAATCAAATTTTATAGGCTAGTTTGTTGTACTTCATTTTTACTTTCCAGTAAAATATAAGTATCACTGCACAATCAACTGTACAAGTCTTGGTTAAATCTTAACTACTCGTATGAAAGCACACAATTTATCCTTTGATGAACATGAAATTCTTCATGAACTCAAGCATTATTTGCCTGCCCAAGCTCCTTTGAAGGACTTTGTTCATCACAATACGCTTCATGCTTTTCAACATCTTAAGTTTTATAAAGCTATCAGAAATGCTTCAAAAATATTTGGGTATAAAGTATTTTTGAGTTTGGATGAATTCAGAACACTTTATTATTCAAAAAGAATTAGTCCAGCTATTCTTGATAAAGTGATTGTTGAAAGAATGGGAGAGGAGCATCTGGAAGATTGGAAAGAAAAAGTGCTCCATAAAGAGTATGACACGTTAATTTCTCCGAGAGTTGGTAATTTAAGAGCAAACTGGAAATTAGTTCACCATATTGATATGGATTTGCTAGTTCATCCAATTTTGTTCAGAATTCTTTGTAGTTTCCTTGATCAAGGCATTTCAATTTGGAGCTTTCCTAATATTCACAAAGGATTTTTGGCTTCGATTAGAGAAATGGAACGCAATACTTTTACCAGTTTTTTCAAAACAGAAAGAGCGAGGAAGTTATTATTGGAAGGAAATTGTAAAATCGAAGATTTGTTAAAAATCCTTGTGGGCGATGCTTCATTTTATAAGCAATACCTTTACGATCAGCAGTTTGCCCATCAAGGTTGGTCGGGAATGGTTTCAGTCGTTGAAGATTTACCACAAACATTATTGGATCATAAGAAAATCTCTACGCATGATTTAATCGTTTTTGAATTGCTATTGGAAATTGATGCACTTGACTTCAAATTTGGAGAAAATTGGGTAACACTTGGAAGTACTGTTAAAGAAAACGCAAAAGATGTTTTTGCAGAAGTGCCTGAAACTGAATTGAATCAAGTACTTATAATTTGGCAAGATGCTTTTGAATGGACTTATTATGACCAAGTATTGGCAGGTATTCAACTTGAAAAAGGTACAAAAAGAGAAATTCAAGAAAAGAGTTTTCAAGCAATGTTTTGTATTGACGACCGTGAATGTTCGATTCGTAGATACCTTGAAAAATTTGATAATGCTTGCGAAACATTTGGTACACCAGGATTTTTTGGTGTTGAGTTTTATTATCAGCCCGAACATGCCAATTCATACACAAAGCAATGTCCATCACCAGTTAATCCTAAATTCTTGATAAAAGAGCTGGGCTCAAAAAAGAAAGAGGGGAAAGATGCTCATTTTACTAAACAAACCCATTCTTTATTGAGTGGCTGGTTGTTTTCTCAGACTTTGGGCTTTTGGTCTATATTTCGTTTGTTCTTGAATATTTTCAGACCATCAATGAGTGCCGCTTCGGTTTCTTCATTCAAACACATGGATAAAGAATCGACCCTAACGATTGAACATGGTCATCATCACAGTCATCCAAGAAAAGATGAACTCCAGATTGGTTTTACTGTTGATGAAATGGCTCAACGTATGGAAGGATTGCTAAAGAGTATTGGTTTAGTGAAAGATTTTGCTCCTATCGTATATATAGTAGGGCATGGAGCGAGTAGCGTAAATAATACTCATTATGCAGGTTATGATTGCGGTGCTTGTTGTGGAAGACCAGGTTCGGTGAATGCGAGAGTAGCGAGTTATATGTTGAATCATATTGAAGTAAGAAAAATATTGGCTTCAAAAGGAATTGACATTCCAGAAACGACTCAATTTGTAGGTGCTTTGCATGATACAACTCGTGATGAAATTTTGTTTTTTGATGAAAATATACTTTCTGAAAAAAATAAAGTTGGTCATGAAAAGAATGAACCACTTTTTGTGAAAGCTCTTGATTTTAATGCGAAAGAACGGTCAAGAAGATTTGAATCAATTGATACTAAACTGACAGTTGAGGATATTCATGAAAAAATACGAATTAGGTCGGTTTCGCTCTTTGAGCCTAGACCAGAGCTTAACCACGCAACCAATGCGATTTGTATTGTTGGAAGAAGAGAGCTATCGAAAGATTTATTTTTAGATAGACGTGCTTTTATGAATTCTTACAATTACAAAGTTGATTTAGATGGCAAGTATCTTTTTAATATTTTGAAAGCAGCCGCACCAGTTTGCGGTGGGATTAATCTGGAATATTATTTTTCAAGGGTTGATAATCAGAAATTAGGTGCTGGTTCAAAATTACCACATAATGTAATGGGGCTTTTTGGAGTTGCCAACGGTATTGATGGAGATTTAAGACCCGGTCTGCCTAGTCAGATGATTGAAGTTCATGACCCAATTCGGATGCTTTTTATTGTTGAACATTTTCCTGATGTGGTGTTGAATACAATCAAAACAGCACCAGAAACTTACGAATGGTTCAATAATGAATGGGTGCATTTGGTTGTGGTGAATCCTGAAAGTAGAAAAGTATTTAGATTTGAGAATGGTCATTTTGTGCCTTATCAGGCTGTTCATGAACAGTTAGATTCAGTTGCTGATATTGAAACCTTGCTTGAATCAAATCAAGAAAATTTTCCAGTTTATTTAATTAAATAAGAATACAAAATGACTTCAATACTTCAAATTTTTATTCTTATACCTATCATTGGGTTTATAGTAAGTTTATTAATTCCTCGAAAAATGGAAGGTGTTCTGTCATGGACTGCTTTTTCAACGGTAGGAGTACACTTAATTAGCTTTATTGTTTTTTTAGTTTATTGGCTTTTACATGGTCATGAAACGCTTAATTTAAAGGAAATTGTACTTTTTAAATCCAAAGAGTATGAGTTTCTGATTGATTTTTGTTTTGATAAAATCACGGTTGTATATCTGTTGGTTGGTGCATTTTTAACGTTTCTCGTAACGATTTACAGTCGTTATTATCTTCATAGAGAACAAGGATATAAACGTTTTTTTAATACGATTTTATTTTTCTATGTAGGTTACAATGTAGCTATACTTTCTGGAAACTTTGAAACGCTTTTTATAGGTTGGGAAATTCTTGGAATTTCATCATTTCTATTAATTGCCTTTTATCGTGATAGATATTTACCCGTAAAAAATGCCATTAAAGTATTTTCAGTTTATAGAATTGGCGACATTGGTTTAATCCTAGCTATGTGGGCGAGCCATCATTTATGGCATGAAAATATTACTTTTTTGAAGTTGAGTAACTATGAATTAGTACATGAGCATCTGCAAAGTCATAGTTTTACGGGCGTATTTATTTCGATTATGATATTAGTTGCAGCAGCGGTTAAGTCTGCACAATTACCATTTTCGTCTTGGTTACCAAGAGCAATGGAAGGGCCAACGCCTTCAAGTGCTATTTTTTATGGTTCGCTTTCGGTGCATTTAGGCGTTTTTCTTTTGGTAAGAACTTTCCCTTTTTGGGAACATCAAATTTCTGTAAGAATCCTCATTGCTTTACTTGGGTTTTCAACAAGTCTCATTGCTTCTTTAATTGCAAGAGTACAATCGTCGGTGAAAAGCCAAATTGCTTATGCTTCGATAGCACAAATTGGTTTAATTTTCATAGAAGTAGCAGCAGGTTTTGAGAATTTGGCATTATTTCACTTTGCAGGAAATGCTTTCTTGAGAACGTATCAATTACTTGTTTCGCCATCTATTGTAAGTTATATGATTCGTGAACAGTTTTACAATTTCGTCCCACGTCACCATACTATTGAAGATTCTTTCCCTAAAAAAGTAGAGTACTCTATTTATATGATGAGTTTGAAAGAATGGAATTTAGATTTATTCATGGATTATATTGTTTGGAAACCCTTGAAAAATGTAGGGAGAAAATTAGACTTTTTAACAGTAAAAAAGCTGTTGTTTCTTTTCGTTCCTACGTATTTTATTGGATTGCTATTACTGTATAATGAGGAAAATCTAGCGGTAGAATTACATGAGTATTTACCAGGTTTGTTTTCATTAATTGGGTTTATTATGGTGTTGAAATCTTATTCAGAAAGGAAAAATCCAAGAATGAGCTGGCTATTAATCATCATGAATCATTTCTGGATTGCCTTAGCGATTTCATTCAACGAGCATTTCAAAGTTGAAGAAGCAGTTTTTTACCTGAGTGGTATCGTAATCATGGGAACGTTGGGATACTTCACTTTGAGCAAACTTACTGCTATCGAAAAAGTACTTGATTTGAATCGTTTCAATGGACATGTCTATGAACATCCAAGATTTGCGATGATGTTTTTAGTTTCCTGTTTAGGCTTAACAGGCTTCCCGATTACTTCAACTTTTATTGGTGAAGATTTAATTTTTAGCCACATTCACGAAGACCAAGTATTCTTAGCATTTTTGATTTCTTCAAGTTTCATTATCGGTGGAATTTCTGTAGTTAGACTTTACGCAAGAATTTTTCTTGGACCACACATCAAAACATATCATGAAGTAGCTTATAAGTCTTCGTAAAAAATATATTATCTGAGTTCAAACTCAAATTAAGCATAGAGTAACGTCCCTAACATATTTAAAAATATAATTTCAAAATGGAAGTAAAAACAAAATTGACTGCTCCGCTTGATGGCCTCGCAGGATTAAAAGAAAACTTTTCTACAGATGCTATATCTGGATTTATAGTTTTTTTACTTGCACTTCCACTTAGTTTAGGAATTGCAAAAGCTTCAGAATTTCCACCGATTATGGGTTTAGTTTCCGCTATTATTGGTGGAATAGTTGTTAGTTTTATCATGGGCTCAAGGCTTACTATCAAAGGTCCAGCGGCTGGTTTGATTGTAATCGTGGCAGGAGCGGTGAATGAATTTGGTGGAGGCGAAACAGGCTGGCATTTAGCACTTGGTGCTATGGTAATTGCGGGTCTTGTTCAAATACTTTTTGGCGTATTCAAGCTAGGTAAATTAGCAGATTTTTTCCCCTTGTCAGCTATTCATGGAATGCTTGCTGCCATTGGTTTGATTATTATTGCAAAACAAATTCCTGTTTTGTTAGATGTAGCACCAGCACTTACTAAAGGAAAAGGCCCAATTGCATTGATAGGAGCAATTCCTACATTTATTGCTCATCTTGACCCAAAAGCAAGTTTGATAGGCGTGGTTTGTTTGGCTATTATGTTAGGCTGGCCTTTTATAAAGCATCCTATTTTCAAGAAGATTCCTGCTCCTTTGGTTGTACTAATTGTAGCAATTCCAGCTGAATTAGCAATGGATTTCCAAACTACTGAACCAGCTTATGCTTTAGTTCATATTGGAAACTTAATGGAAAATATAAAAGTAAATGTAGATTTTTCTGGTTTTGCTCAGACAGGAATGTTTATCAAATATGTAGTAATGTTTGCTTTGGTAGGAACTTTAGAGTCACTGCTGACGGTAAAAGCAATTGATATGTTGGATCCGTATCGTCGTAAATCAGATGCTAATAAAGATTTAATTGCCGTAGGAATAGGAAATACTTTAGCCGCAATTTTAGGTGGTTTACCAATGATTTCAGAGGTAGCACGTAGTTCTTCCAATGTTAATAATGGTGCAAAAACTCGTTGGGCAAATTTCTTTCATGGCTTTTTTATCCTAGGTTTTGTTTTACTGGCTTCACATTTAATCGAACTGATTCCTAACACAGCTTTAGCAGCGATGTTAATTACTGTTGGTATTAAATTGGCTCATCCTAAAGAGTTTATTCATACTTTCAAAATTGGCAAAGAACAATTGTCTATTTTCTTGATTACTATTTTCTTTACCTTATACGAAGATTTACTGGTAGGTATTGCTGCTGGTATTGGCTTAAAAATCATCATTCACTTGGTGAATGGTTTGCCAATTACTTCTCTTTTCAAAGCACCTACATTGGTTTCTTTTGAAGGAGATGATTATTTGGTAGAAATTGATAAATCGGCTGTATTTACTAACTATTTGGGGATTAAATCTAAATTAGATGCGATTCCTGCTGGCTTCAATGTAACGATTGATTTGAAAAACACGAAAATTGTTGACCACTCCGTAATGGAGAATTTACACCATTTTGAACATGATTATGTTGAAAATGGCGGTACAGTTAAAATTATCGGACTCGACGAACATAAGCCTGTTTCAGCTCATAAATTGGCAGCAAGAAAAATTTAAGCTTGATTCTTTTTTTGTAATAATTATACAGAGTAGCTAATTGGTTACTCTGTATCTCCAAAATTTTCAGCATTTAATTTCCATGAAAAAAATACTTTTTCTAGTGGCTGGTCTAATGTTATCATCTATCAGCTTTTCTCAAACCTATAAAGAAGGAAAATTATATTTGAATCAAGATGGTTCTCAATTTCTAAAAATGACTTTGTTGAACCAAACTTGGTTACGATATAATGATAATAACCCGGGTTCAACCACTAACGGTTTTGATAAATCTTCTACGACAGATATTGGTATTCGACGTTTGAGATTACAACTATTTGGACAAATTACCGACCGTACTTATATCTATTTACAAGTAGGAGAGAATAATTTTAATGCTTTATCGGATCGTAAACAAGGTTTTTTTATCCACGATGCACTTGGCGAATACGCTGTTGTGAAAAATAAATTGTCACTTGGTGGAGGCTTAACAGGCTGGAGTGGATTATCTCGTTTTGCAGCGGCGGCGGTTGGAGGACAATTGGGAGTAGATGCTCCACTGTACCAACAAGCAACGAATGATGTAACTGACCAATTCCTAAGAAAACTAAGCGTATATGCTAAAGGGAAATTGGGAGGTTTTGATTATCGTTTGGCACTTTCAGACCCAATGGCAATTCAAAAATCAGCAGGTTTTAATGCTGCTACCGCTTTGACGAAGAATTCAAATTTTTCAACGATGCCACCTAAATTCCAGACCCAAGGATATTTTCAATATCAATTTTGGGATAAGGAATCAAACATGAATCCTTATATGGTAGGTACTTATTTGGGAACAAAAAAAGTATTTAACATTGGTGCAGGTTTTATTTATCAGCCTGATGCCATGTGGCATTTAGCTGATAATGGAAAAGATACTTTGAAAACAGCCATGACTTTATTGGCAGTAGATGTATTTTATGATGCACCCATCAATAAAGAAAAAGGAACAGCTTTGAGTGCTTATGCTGCTTTTTCTGATTATAATTTCGGGAAAAATTATATCCGAGAAAGTGGACCATTGAACCCTGCAACGGGTAATGCAAATAGTACAGTATTAAATGGTGCTGGAAACAATGCCCCATTGTATGGTACAGGACAAACTTTGTATGGACAAGTAGGCTATAAAATGGCGAATAATATGTTGGGTAAAGCAGGTACTTTGATGCCTTACGTAAGTGTTCAATATTCTGACTATGAAAAATTAGCTGACCCAATGGTATTTTATGATGCAGGGATTAATTGGCTTTTCTCAGGTCATACTTCTAAGCTGACATTGGCTTATCAAAGTCGTCCAGTTTATACAAGTAATACTTCGGGAGAATATAATGCAACAGATAGAAAAGGCGGTATCATTATGCAATATCAAGTCTTTTTCAATTAAAGATTACAATATTTTAGTTTGTATGTGGTTTAATGTTAGATTGGGTTATCGGCTTCGATAACCCAATTTTGTTTTATTTTTAATCTTTTATAGCTTTTAGTATAAAATTTAGAACAAAAATGTTATAATTTTGCTAACATAATTAAACCTAACCATGAGAGCAAAAAGTAAATTTTATATTACTTTTCAGATTTTTTGCTTGGTTTCAACCTTGCATTTTGTCGCATTGAGCGTAGGTGGAATTCATTATTTAAGTTTTTTTTTACCGAAAGAAAAAATTGTAAGTGTTCAAAACAAAACTGAAACAGAAAAGAAAACATCTTCAAATGCTACCGATGATGTTCCAGAATCTGAAGATATTGATGCTTACAAAGTAGTTTGTATTTTACATAATTACTCAGTTTTTGATAAAGACATTACCTTAAGCGAAAGCTTTTATCATTCAGCCCTCACATTGTTTTCTTCTTATTCTTCCCGAATCCTTCGTGGTCATTTTGATGTAATTATTCAACCACCTCGTGTTTAAATCATTTTAAAGAACGTGTATTTGTGCCTTTCAAATTTTATTTGAAAGATTCAATCTTGCACTAAATTTTAGGGAATACTCCCTTTTAAAATTTGATTTAAAGCTACTACGTTATTAAATATTATGTCAAAAATTAAATATTATCAAAAGTCACTACTAGAAACTGACTGGAAATCTGGACTTTCTGTTTTTTTAGTAGCACTTCCGCTCTGTTTAGGCATTGCACTTGCCTCAGGAGCACCCCTCTTTGCTGGTTTGCTTTCTGGAATTGTAGCCGGAATTGTGGTATCAATTTTATCAGGTTCTGAAATTTCGGTAAGTGGTCCTGCCGCTGGATTAACTGTAATTGTAGCTACGGCTATTAAAGATTTAGGCTCTTATCCAGGTTTTCTTGTTGCAGTTATTTTAGCAGGTTTAATTCAAATTGTTTTAGGTTATCTAAAAGCAGGGAAATTTAGTGCATATTTCCCCGAAAGTGTTATCAAAGGAATGTTGGTTGCCATTGGTATCGTAATTATTCTTAAACAAATACCTCATGCTTTAGGAGATGACCAAGACTATGAAGGCGAATTTGAATTTGAACAAGTAGCCGACCATCAAAATACAATTACTGAATTAATTCGTTCTTTTGTCGATTTCAATTATGGTGCTGTCATTATTTCGTTTTCCTGTTTAGCACTTTTGATTTTCTGGGATTATGCGGCAAAGAGAAATATTAGCTTTTTCAAAGTATTTCCCTCTGCTTTGGCTGCTGTGCTTTTGGGTGTTTCAATCAATGAAATATATGCCATTGCTAAACCAGAGTACTTTTTAGGGAATTCGCCAATTCACATGGTGGCAATGCCTATTTTTAATAATTTTCAAGATTTTAAAAACGTTTTAATCTTTCCAGATTTCTCATTTTTAAGTAATCCACATGTTTATACTGTTGCGATAACGTTGGCAATTGTGGGAAGTTTAGAATCGCTTTTAAGTTTGGAGGCAGGCGATAGTATCGACCCTCTAAAACGTATATCTTCATCAGATAAAGAACTTGTAGCTCAAGGAATAGGAAACACCATTGCTGGTTTTTTGGGTGGTCTTCCTGTTACTTCTGTGGTTGTTAGAACTTCAGCAAACGTTTATGCAGGTGGAAAAACTAGAATGTCCTCAATCGTTCATGGAGTATTATTATTGGCTTCGGTAGTTTTTATTCCGATGTTGATGAATAGGATTCCTTTATCTGCTTTGGCTGCAATTTTATTAATGATAGGTTATAAATTAGCTAATCCAGCTGTATTTAAAAGAGTTTATAAAGAAGGGTACGATCAGTATATTCCTTTTGCAAGTACTATCGCCATTATTATTTTCAAAGATTTACTTTTTGGCATTTTTATCGGCACCTTTATCGGGCTTTTATTTGTTGTTTTTACCAATTTTCGTTCTGTGATTTCTGTAATTCGTGAAGGCAACAATGTATTGGTTAAATTTAATAAAGATGTATCTTTCTTGAATAAACCAAGAATCAAAAATATTTTAATGAGTTTGAAGGAAGGTGACGAAGTATTATTCGATGGGACAAGAGCCAATTTTATCGACCATGATATTTTTACACTACTTTATACTTTTAAGAACAGTTCTAAAAGTAAAGGAATTGACGTGATTTTCAAGAAAGTGAATCGTAAAATACAAGGTGATATCAATCACTATCAAGCAAAAATAGAATCACATTAATAAAAATTAAAGAGATGAAAGATTATAAGCAATTACTGTTAGCCAATAAAGCATGGGCAAAAGAACGTCTGGAATTAGATGAAGATTATTTTGAGACACTTTCTAAAGACCAACAGCCAAAATTTTTGTGGATAGGTTGTGCCGATAGTAGAGTCCCCGCTGAAGAAATTACTCATGCACAGCCGGGAGAGGTGTTTGTTCATAGAAATGTAGCAAATTTAGTTGTTCATACGGATATTAATTTGCTTTCGGTGCTTCAATATGCGGTAGAAGTACTTCATGTAAAACACATAATTGTTTGTGGACATTACGGTTGTGGTGGTGTAAAGGCAGCGATGGGTTCAAGTGATTTAGGTCTTATCAATAAGTGGTTGAGAAATATTAAGGAAGTTTATGATAAACATAATTATGAACTGAAAAACATTTCAGATGAAGATGCAAGGTTTAGACGTTTGGTCGAATTGAATGTTGAAGAGCAAGTAAAGAACCTCTCAAAGACAACAATCATCCAACGTTCTTGGAAGTACTTCCAAATGCCTCATATCCATGGTTGGGTTTTTGATATGAAAACAGGTTTGATTAATGAAGTGATGGAAATAGTAGCTTGTTCTGAGATTGATCCTATTTTTAAATATGATTTTCATACGGATGAAGTAATTACTAACAGCTCAATTTATTAAGAATACTTTCTTGAGTAGTGATATTTCTTTTTTAAGTAAGTATATCCTCCAACATCAAAAAGGCATTAATTTATTGAATAATATAGGCATTAAAAAAGCGGTTAACATTACCTTTTGACCGCTTTTTTAATGATTACTTATCCTTCATTTTATCTTGAATGGCATTGATTAAACGAGATAATTTTTCGGAATCTAATTTTCCATTGCTTCTCACACCACTACAAATATCTAAACCATAAGGATTTACGGCTTCAATAGCTTCACAAACATTGTCAGGATTGAGTCCGCCTGCCAAGAAAACTGGAATTGAAACACTTTCAACGATTTTTCTGCTAATTTCCCAATCGTGTTTTCTACCTGTTCCTCCTAATTCTTTAATGGCTAAATTCGGGTTTCCGGAATCTAGTAAAATCATATCGGCAAGCTTATCATACTTCTTTGCTTCTTGAATCGACTCTTCGCCCGTCACATGTATTACTTGAATAAGTTTTACATTGGGTAAATGCGTTCTCAGCATAGGATAATCTTCAATTGCAACAGTATCTACTAATTGAACACAACTTGCTCCAGTAAAACGCTGATGTTCAATGATTTCATAAGGATTGGTTTTAGGCGTAAGTAAATAACTATCAATGTTTTTTGGTATAATGCTTACAATATCTCGAATTAAAATATCATCAATTGTACCAGGTCCGCTCGGCATTTTGGCGACTAATCCTAACACATCAGCTCCTGATGATATGGCTATTTGTGCTTCTTCCTGAGAAGAAATACAGCAGATTTTAATTTTCATTGTTCAAAAACTACTTTGTTTTCCATTTCTTCATTCATAAAAAGTAATTTTACTTCCTTGTCATAAATGGCATTAAAGGCAAAATATTTTTTCTGTAAAATATAGTCGTAGATAAAAAAGTCAGTTTTGGGAGTCGGGAAGCTTTCGAGATGCTCGAAATTATGCCATTCTAAAATGCCTTCATTACAAATGGGTGGTTCAAATACTTCAATTTCTGCTTCGTAAATAAAGCTCATCCAATTGTATTTTACGGGTGAAGTTTCAACCAAAGTACCGCAAAATCGCATAGCAGGCAGTTTTATTCCTGCTTCTTCCCACACTTCACGAATGGCAGCATCATAAGGATTCTCAAAAGCATCTACTTTTCCTCCAACAGGTACGTAAGTATCTTTGTTGGGTTCTTTAAAACGTTTGAGTAGTAAGAAATTTGAACCATTTCTGAGGACACAGATAACCGCTACTCTTTTTAAACCTTCCATTTATTGATTTGAAATTTTTGTCGTTAAAAAGGCTCCTAATAAGCCTAAAAAAATCAAGGAAGAAAGTGCTATTTTCAATGAAAGGAATTCAGAAAGATAGCCTATCATGACTGGGCCAATCAAAAAACCTGCAATTCCTAAGGTTGAAATTGCTGCCAATGCCACCCCAGCAGCCATTGTTTTTGAATGCCCTGCTTCGCTATAAATAAGTGGAACAATGGTTGAAAGTCCTAAACCAGTAATCCCAAAACCAATCACAACTGCTACAGGATTGCCGATTAAAATGGCAATAGTCATTCCCACAAAAACTAATAAACAGTTGATTAAAAGCGTTTTTCTTAGCCCAAAATTTTGTAAAATTCTATCGCCAAAAATTCTACCTACTACCATCAAAACAGAAAAAGCCGTGAACCCTGCTGTAGCGAAACCGTTAGGATTATCCATGATTTGCTTGTAATAAAGTACACTCCAATCTGCCATTGCACCTTCGCAAAGCATTCCACAAAAACAAATTACACCCAGAATAATCAATGATTTATCAGGAATAGCAAAAAGAGGTTGGTTCTCATCCGACTTATGGTCGTGTTGTAATAAGTATGAAAAAGAAGCAATGCCAATCAGTAAATCTATGCTACCAATCGCCACTAAATGATGAAAAGTAGAAATACCTTGTTTAGCAATAACACCACCTAAGGCTGCCCCAAGCATAAACCCAATGCTAAATACTGCATGAAAAGAAGACATGATAGAACGCTTTTGGATTTTTTCTACACCAACTGCTTGAACGTTCATCGCTATATTCAATAAATCACTTCCGAACCCAAAAATGAATAAGGAAATGGCTAAAGTAACTGGACTAGTCGAAAGCCCTAATAAAGGCAAGGCAATAAAATACACTAATACGGCTAGAAAAGTAATTCTTTTACTGCCAAATTTGTGAATAATTACTCCAGCAATGGGAAGAGCCGTTAAACTACCAATTGGCATGGCGAATAAAACAGTTCCCAAGGCAGCGTCACTTAGTTGCAGTAATTCTTTCATATCTGGAATTCTTGAAGCCCACGAGGCAAAACTAATTCCACATAAAAAGAATAAAGCATTGGTAGCAATGCGTGCATTTTTTCCAATATTTGTTTGAATAATAGTAGTTTCCAAAATAGTTTACGATTATTGAAATCGAATTTAATGAACTTTTGAGCTAGAAACTGATTGAGCACTTACAATAATATCGTTTCAATTTCTTTCCAAGAATGTACTCTTGTAAATTCTTTTACGTGTTGATTATGAGTAGCATTAAATAATAAGCCTTTGCCTTCAAAGTTGATAAGGTTTTTTTCGTGGTCATCAATGATATAATCTGCTTTAATCATCCATTTATGTCCACAAAAAACGGTGTGCGACCAACCAATATATGGGAAGTATTTATCAAGCCATTCTAATTTTTCATCCATAGATAATGGAAATTCAGTTGCCGCAGAAACAATAAAAATTTCATGTTTTGCATGAAGTTTTTGAACTACTTCTTGAGCATCTTGAATCAAAGGAATATCTGCAAAAAAACCTTTTTCCCAAAGCATTCCTCTAACGGTTGAATACTTTTCATAATATTCTTTGTAAATTTCTGGACTAGTATTTAGTTGCTCACGAGTAAAGTTTGTACCAAGTCTTTTATTGGTTTCATTTAATATTTTCAAACTTGTGTCTGCCAAGACATCATCCATATCGATTAAGATTCTCATACGTTTTTCTGCGGTTTTTAATTATTTTTGACAAACTTACCGCAATAAACCGAATAAATCAAAATAAAATTTATTAAATTTGTGTTATATTCCGAAATAAACCGAATTAAACCGCAAATATGCTCAGGGAAGAAAGATTACAAATTATCTTGAAAATGTTGGAAACCAACCAAAGAGTTTCCTCTGTTCAATTAGCAGAAATACTGAATGTTTCTGATGATACCATTCGTCGGGATTTGAATGAATTAGCCGAAGATGGTTTGCTAAAAAAAGTACATGGCGGGGCTGTTCCCAAAGCTGCTAGTCCATACAAGCTTAAAGAAAGGATTCATATCGCACATGAAGAAAAATTAATTTTGGCTAAAAAAGCACAAAGTTTTTTTGAAGATGGTCAAGTAATAATACTTGATAATGGCTCTACAAATATGGAAGTAGCCAAAATGATGTCGCCAAACTTAAAAGCTACCGTGTTTACTACAAGTATTGCCATTGCTCAAATTCTATGCGAACATCCTAATATTGAATTGTTTATGTTAGGTGGAAAAGTGTTCAAAGATGCACAAAATACTTATGGAACCGAAGTAATAGATTTGCTGACAAAAATTAGAGCCGATGTTTTATTGATAGGTGTTTGTGGAATTCATCCAGAAATTGGTGTGACGATTCCAGATTGGGGAGAGTGCGTTGTGAAGAAAAAAATGGTAGAAGTTTCTGCAAAAGTAATTGCTTTAATTACTGCTGAAAAACTAAATACTGCTGATAGTTTTGTAGTATGTCCTTACACTGATATTGATGTGATGATTACTGATGATGTGATTACTGAAGAGCAATTGGTTGATTATAAACGATTTGGTACAGAAATTCAGTAGGATTTTGAATTGGGTTGTATAAAAAATCCCTCAAATTGTTTATCAAATTGAGGGATTTTAAATTATGGTCTTTCCATTCTCATCTTTTCATCTTTGCCTTTGCCATCCTTTTTGTTAAGTCTATTAAAGAGCATAGCATTAAAAAGCTGTTCCGTTTTATACAATTCAGAAACCTGACGAACATTGATAACTTTCAGGAATTTTGACATATATTCTTTTTCTAAGTCAACATCTTTTTGTTTTAGGTTTAAAATTTCTTTTAAATCAGATAAAATTTTATCCTCAGAGCTAGTGGTATTTCTACTTTCTGCGGTAATTTGTCTGATACTTTTTCTGATTTCCCAGCGTTTGGTATCAAAATCGTTATAAACTACCCAAAAGCCTTTAGCTTGGTCTTCTGTTAGATTTAAGCGATTAGTGATTAACCCAACTTTAGCGGCTTTTATTTTTTCTTTGCCCTTTAATGGCTCGTCTTGTGCTTTCACATTAATTGAGAAGACAAAGAAAATTAAGCTGATAATAATGACTGACTTTTTCATATTTTGTTTTATTAAGTCGTTACAAAAACGATATTTATTTGGTTAATTCTTACTTAGATAAAGAATTTTCACTTTTTGATTCAAATATTCTCTTCTAAATCATCTAAATCGATACTTTGTAAAATATCTTGTCTATTTATTTTTAAATTATCTAATAATTCCGAATCATTACTAGTTTCTTCAACCTCAACTTTGTTATTCGTTTGAACGCTTTCAAATTGCTCTGCAAGGTCGGTTTGGTTAATGTTTTGTTGAATTAGATAATTAATGATTTCTTGATTTTGTACTTCAGAAAGAGCTTCATTACCTAACGCATCTTGCTTAGGCATCCAAGTAAAGTATCCCAAAATTGCAATAGCAGCACAAGCGGCTACACTTGCCCAAGTTCTTTTCATCGACCAAGTAACTAAGGGAATGGTTTTAGGTTTGGCAGAAGTTTGCGACTGTATGAGCATCGGAAGTTCTTCAAAGTAATTCTCAGGTACTTTGAAAATATTCTCACGTGGTAGTTTTTCTAAATCAAACTTATTATTTTCCATTGTTTTAATGATTATGCTACTTTGACTGTCTTGGTCTGTAATGGTTTAAAATGATTTTATTTTTTTTAAATATTAAAATCATTTAGCTATGGTATCGAATTTTTAAGATGCTCTTCTACTTTTTTGACGGCTAAATGATATGATGCCTTTAATGCACCAACTGAAGTTCCCGTAATTTCGGCAATCTCTTCATATTTCAACTCATCATAATATTTCATATTGAACACCAAACGTTGTTTGTCGGGCAAGGTTAACAAAGCTTTCTGAAGTTTCAATTGTATTTCATCTCCAGAAATCAAATCGCTGTCTTCTAGTTTATTGGATAATTCTTCGGTTATATCATTAATAGGTAAAAAGAAGCGTCTTTTTTTCTTGCTAAGATGATTCAAACACTCATTTGTTGCAATTCTATATAACCAAGTAAATAATTGTGAATCACCTTTGAAATTTTCAAGACCTTTCCATGCTTTGATAAAAGTATCTTGGGTAAGGTCATTGGCATCGTCATGGTCGATTACCATTTTACGGATATGCCAATATACTTTCTGCTGATATTGGCGTACCAGTAAATTGAAAGCATAGTTACTACTTTCAGGGTTAGCAAATTTTTCTAATAATTCTTTATCTGTCATTGTTGGGCATTTGGCTTAGAATGCTAAATGCAAAATAGGCACAAGTCACAAAATAAAAAAGGCAAAAGCCGAAAAGAATAGCAATCAGAGTGTTTATTTACTCTAATTACTGATACTTGTTCGCCTTTTGCCTGATAAAATGATAAATTGTAAAAATTACGCTTGTTTACGAGCTATCGCTTTCAAAGCTTTCTCAACGATTGCTGCTGCATTCAAACCATATTTTTCCATTAATTGAGCAGGAGTACCAGATTCACCGAATGAATCTTCAACGCCAACGTATTCTAATGGAGCAAGATGATTTTTAATTAATACTTGTGCGATAGAATCTCCTAAACCACCAGCAATTTGGTGTTCTTCGGCAGAAACTGCACAACCAGTTTTGCGAACTGAAGCTAAGACAGCTTCTTCGTCTAAAGGTTTAATCGTGTGGATATTGATAATTTCAGCGTCGATACCTTTTTCAGCCAAAATTTCACCTGCTAAAATAGCTTCCCAAACCAAATGTCCTGTTGCGAAGATACTTACGTCTGCACCTTCGTTCACCATCCAAGCTTTACCAATGATAAATTCTTGATCTGGAGCGGTGAAAATTGGCACAACTGGACGACCGAAACGTAAATAAACTGGACCTTCGTGTTCAGCTACAGCGATAGTAGCAGCTTTTGTTTGGTTATAGTCACAAGGGTTGATGACCGTCATGCCTGGAAGCATTTTCATCATTCCTAAATCTTCTAAGATTTGGTGAGTAGCACCATCTTCACCCAACGTTAAACCAGCATGTGAACAAGCGATTTTAACATTTTTGTTTGAATACGCTACTGACTGACGGATTTGGTCATAGACACGTCCAGTACCGAAGTTAGCAAAAGTAGTAGCAAAAGGAATTTTTCCACCGATTGTCAAACCAGCAGCGATACAAATCATATTTGCTTCAGCAATACCCGTTTGGAAAAAACGTTCTGGATTTTCTTTGATAAAAGCATCCAATTTCAATGAGCCGATAAGGTCAGCACAAAGAGCTACAACATTTGGGTTGGTTTGTCCCAACACTTGCATTCCAGCACCGAAGCCAGAACGAGTATCTTTTTTTTCTGTGAAAGTATATTTTTTCATTTTTCTATTTTTACTCGACAGTTTCAGTCGAGGCACATTGCTTTAATTTTGTTAAAAAATAATTGGCACTCGGGCAATTAGGATGATTTGCTGCATTTTGAATTGAGAAACCTGAGTTAAGCATTTTTTGAGCTAATCTTTTCTTTTCATTTCTGCCTACAAGTCCTCTTCTAAACTTTTCAAAATATTTGGTTCGAATAGTTTCAAATGGGACATCTTCGTTTTCGGGAAATTCAAAAGCGTAATCACCTTGAAAAATCGTATTCATTGAAGTATAGTCTGATAGAAACCAAGACTCAATCTGCTTAACAGCAACGATAATAATTTGATTTTCAGATTCTGTAATCCTCAATCGGGTTTTGGTAATACATTGGTCTTGATCAAGGTCTGTAAAAATAAAAATAACTGAAGCCCCTTTGGTGAAAAGATTTTCTCTATGACTTTTAAGATTATGGGGTAATAAATTACCATTTCCTTCAACATTAATTATTCCAACAGAATTAAGTTGGAGTTGATTTAGAATATTCTTAAAAGCTTGAGATTCTAAAATAAAAAGCTCAGTATAACCTTCACAAATAAAACCAATATTTACCATGGCAACCCACCTCCAAGGGTATTAGTTAGCCATGCTTCATCCATACTTAATCCATGAAAATCTTCTCCTTTGAACTGCTTTATTTTTGTTTCACCCTTGATTTTATTTACAGTGATTATTTCATCAGGAGTAAGCTGAGATACTAATGATTGCGAATGTGTATTTAGCCATATATAATGCCCTTTTTCTTCACAAGCATTTCTGAAAAAAGTAACCATCTCTTTAATGACATCAGGAGTAAGCCCATTTTCAGGTTCTTCAATACACAAAAATTGCGGTTCATCAGACTGAAAAACGGCAGTTAAAAGAGCGAGAATATTGTATGTTCCGTCTGAGATAAGTTCTTTAGTAAAATATTTGTCAGAATATTTTTCCTTGATTACTATAGTATCAGTTCCACTCAATTCAGAAGATTCTATAAACACATCATCAAACTCAGGAATAAACAATCGCAACCAATCAAGTATTTCCTCTTTTTTACCTTCTTCGTTTAAAATTCTTTTTAGAACCTTTTCAAGATTATTTGTAACCAAATTTAATCGATTTCCATCCTGAAAGTTAAGCTTATTCCCTTTAGGAGAATTTATAAAAAAACGAGAAAAATTATCAGATAATTGAGGATAAAAACTTGATTTTGCTATATCCATTATTTGGTCTTCATTATCTGTCAATCGATTTGTTAGAATAATATAGTCATAATAATGGTCTTTATCACTTCTCATTCTAACTGTGTGGATAGACTCATGATTATCACCATCAATGAAAATGTTGGTATCTCCTGTTGCTTTGTGATGTACAAAACTATTTTCCCCTCCAAATAAGCCATCAATATTTCTTCTCAGTCTTTTTACACATAAATTCAGAAACTCCAAAGCCTCAAAAATATTACTTTTCCCAGACCCATTTGGCCCAACAAAGACCGTAAATGGATTTGGTTCAATGATTTCTAAATCTGCAATAGATTTAAAATTTTTGATATGTAATTTCTTGATTTTCAAATGAATACTTTGTTTAAGTCGATACTTAATTCAGGGAATGTAAATGAGTTCATGATTTCATCTTCTACATAAGGACGCTGACCGATGTATTTGCCTGCTTCATTGAGTGTGTAAATCAACACGTTTTTATCAAGCGTGTTTACAATCCAGTACTCTTTTACACCAGCTTCCTCATAGACTTCAAATTTTTCTCGCATTTCTTTTTTACTATTGCCGGGCGATAAAATTTCAACAATTAAGTCTGGAGCACCAATACAGCCTCTTTTATCCAATTTCAATTCATCACAAATCACACAAATATCTGGCTGAACCACTGTGATGACTTCCTTTTCAATTTTTTTATCAAACCGTGGAATCCGTACATCAAAAGGAGCAGAGTACCATTCACATTTACGAGCATAAAAGTATGCGTCAATTTGCCTACCCAAATTTCGAGAGATAGCTTGATGCTCTCTTGAAGGAGCAGACATTTGACGAATATATCCTTTTATCAATTCCAAACGTTCAACTATTTGCCATTTTAAATAATCGGCATAAGTATATTGTTTGGTTAAATCGAGTTGTTCTATGCTGGTAATCATTTATTTAGCTATGAGATATTAGTTATGAATTATGAAATTTTTAACCCTTCTTTCTTCTTTTTTGAGTGATAATGATTGATTTAACAATTTTCAAAAGTGATATTGAATCATTATAAATCGAATCATTTTTTATTTCTGATTATTAATCAGGTTCATTTAAAAGTCCAAGACAGTATTTTGTTTAGTCACCTTTTTGTGCTATTCCTAATTTATGAAAAAATCTAAACCTGATGAATATGTTAAAGTTTATCGCAACGAATTTATCAAATTAACAAATTTTTACTTTTCATAATTCATACCTCATAATTCATATCTAATCAATAGTCTCCCAAAGTTTCAGGTAACTGAGCTAAAGCTGCGGCTAATTGCTCGTCGTTTGGAGCTACGCCATGCCATTTGTGTGAACCCATCATGAAATCAACACCAGCACCCATTTCAGTGGTCATCAAAATCATTGTTGGCTGTCCGTTTCCAGAAAAAGCACGAGCTTCTGCTAATACTTTCACTACATCTGCCATATCGTTACCATTCATTTTCATTACATTCCAACCGAAAGCTGCATATTTAGCTCCTAAATCACGGTTGTTCATTACCTTGTCCGTTGGCCCGTCGATTTGCTGACCGTTGTAGTCGATAACAGCTACCAAGTTATCAACTTTGTGGTGTGGAGCATACATTGCCGCTTCCCAAACTTGACCTTCGTTTTGCTCGCCATCACCCATTAAAACAAATACCAAAGAATTGTCTTTGTTCAATTTTTTCGCTTGAGCTGCACCAATGGCTACCGACATTCCTTGTCCTAAAGAACCAGAAGCGATACGAATACCTTCAAGGTGTTCATGCGTAGTTGGGTGACCTTGAAGACGAGAATTTAATTTACGGAAAGTTGCTAATTCAGCCGCTGGGAAGTAGCCAGCACGAGCTAATACTGAATAGAAAACTGGAGAAATATGTCCATTTGATAAGAAGAAAAGGTCTTCGCCGATACCGTCCATATCAAAGATTTTGTTTCCAGCTTCGTCTGATTTTAAAGTCATTTGGTCGAAGTAAAGACCAACCAATAAATCAGCACAGCCTAATGAACCGCCTGGGTGACCAGACTGACAAGCATGTACTTGACGTACGATGTCACGACGTACTTGCGAAGCAACTTTTTGTAATTCAGTAATTTCCATTTGTTCTTGATTAATTTTTTATATGCTTTTGTTATTTTTATAGTTTACTAGCCTAAATTATTTGAGAGGTATGCTCTTTAGTTTTTACTTTTTCGATAATATCGGTGATAATTCCAGTTTCATCTATGATAAATGTGGTTCTGGCTGTGCCCATGTAAGTTTTACCATACATAGATTTTTCTACCCAAACGCCATAAGCTTCTACTAATTGATGGTCTTCATCCGAAAGTAAAGTAAACTTTAAATCATATTTCTTGATGAATTTTTGATGAGCCTTTTGTCCATCTACACTTACACCGATAATCTCAAAACCTTTTGCTTGCAAGACTGGTAGATTCTCATTCAAATTACAAGCTTGAGCAGTACAACCAGGAGTATCATCTTTTGGATAAAAGTATAAAATTACTTTTTTACCTTCAAAATCCGAGAGCCTAACCAAATTTCCGTGTTGGTCTTTTTGCTCAAAATTTGGTGCTTTTTCTCCGACTGTTAATTTCATGTTCGTATATTTTTATAAAGACAATTTTCAATCATTTGACTATACTTTTCAATGCTTTTTCTTTTTCTTGGTTACTTTTCTCTCTTTTTTGGCTTTGCGTTCAGGTTTATGTTTTGCTTTCTTTTGTTTTTCACTCTTGGTTGCTACAACCTTTGTCTGTTCATCGACTTCAGTTTCAAATGAGCTTTTATTGCCTTGGTTATCCTCTAAATCTAAACGAAGCTTACCAATAAAATTTTGACTAGAATCTGATTTTACAGTCCATAGCAATGCTCTTTTGGCATCGTAATCTGATAAAATATACTTGTCATTTAGATAAGTTTTAAAGCTTTTGATACCTGCTAAATTATCATAGATTCTGATTGCGACATAATTGGGACTCTTCGTTACAAAACTTGCCTTAGGTGGAATAGTATCCGTTAAAAGTGTAAACTGACCAAGTAGCCCAGATTTAAAGACAATTCTATCTGAGTTCCATTTACCACCTAAAAACCTTCTTTGATTTCGGGACGTATAGTACACAGATGTCTTTTGAGGTAAATTTACTTTTATGTCAGGTTGGAAACTTACACTAATAGGATTCCTAAGCGGTATTGTTGTTTGTCCAATTTCTATACGATTAGCAAGCGTGTTTGTTTCTAAATAAAGGGTATCATATAATGTTTTAGCATCAAAAATGATTGAAAGTTTATCTGAAACAAAGCTATTTGCTAGGTTGGGGAAAATAGCTTTTTGAATGTTTAGAGACTTTTCTACACTATCAATCTGGATAGATTTTGGTAAACCTTTCTTCAAGTCCCAAAGATACACAGCTTCATTGTTTTTTACGTAATTTATGGGCAAATCAGCAGATGATTTTTCGAAATTTAAAATTGCTATCGAATTGATTGTCTTTAAGTTGTGTGCTTTTATGACTAAAGTGTTATCATCAATATGATAGTTGATTATTAAAGGTAACTTACTTGGACTAGCCGTTACTGAATTTTGAGGTTTTTCTCCTTTAATTGTAAAATTTAAAGTACTTCCATTTTCATAAGCATCCCAAATTTTAATGCTTATTTGATGGGTTTTACCATCTTGAAAATTAAGTTTCCCTTTTTGTGAAATGGTTTTATAAACTGGCAATTCATCATTTCCATCATCCTGAAAAAGCTTCTGGATTCTTTGTCCAACAGTTTTTTCGTAAGCATAATCTGTATGTACATTAATATCGTGCGAAACAGCATTAGGAAATTGTTCTAAATGAAAATAATGTTCTTCTTTGCCATCAACGAATAATTCCGTACAACTTAACCCATTTGAATTATGAGTATCATTCATTTTATCAACTGCCATCAATTCTAAACCAATTTCACCAATGGCAGAAATTTCTGTATTGATGCTATATGTACCGTCTGGTTTTTTGATTGGTTGAAAAGTCTTTCTACCAAATTCACCATTTACTCTAGCATCTGTATTAAGCGTTTTGATAAATAATTGTTGGAAAATAGGAGGGACATTATCTTTAATTTCAGTAAAACCAAAATTCAGAGGATTCAGAATATTGTTATTAGTATCTCTGATTTCAAAATGTAAATGTGGACCAGCCGAACCGCCAGTATTGCCAGAGTAACCAATGATTTGTCCTTTTTTTACAACAAATTCATTTGGAGCAGGTTTTAATTGAATTTCAAAAGTCTGACTTTCTAATCTTTTTTTCTTTACATAAGTAGCCAATGGTTCTGCAAATTCTTTTAAATGTCCATAAACAGTAACATAGCCATTTGGATGAGTCAAAAAAACAACGTTTCCATAACCAGAGGTTTGCACTCTAATTTCAGAAACATAAGCATCAGCCGAGGCTTGAACTATTAAACCTTCTCTTCCTTGGGTTTTAATATCAATACCAGCATGGAAATGATCTGCACGCAAATCACCCATTCCACCAGCCAAATAGTTTTGTTGTTTTGGATTAATTGGAAAGAGAAAGTAATCTTTCGGATAAAGAAGTCTTGTTTTTTGTGCTAGATTCTGGAATGAAAGAAGGCTACAAAAAAGAAAGAGTTTTAATTTCATAGAATATTGTAAAATGGTTTTCATGAAAATTGTTTATTATGAAGACCAAATCACGATTTACTTAATGTCAAATGAAAGCATTTCTTTACCTTCAACAAATGCACTTAACTTATCACCAATTTTTACTTTGCCAACGCCAGCAGGAGTTCCTGTGAAGATTAAATCGCCAGTTTTTAATGTGAAGTATTTTGATATTTCAGCGATAATTTCATCAAAATCCCAAAGCATCATGGAAGTATTTCCTGTTTGGCGAGTTTCTCCGTTGATTTCTAAATGGAAATTTAAGTTTTTCAAATCGGCAAATTCAGATTTTAGAACGAAACCAGAAATAGGAGCAGAGCCATTAAAAGCTTTGGCTTTTTCCCAAGGTAATCCCTTTTCTTTCAATTTAGATTGGACATCTCTAGCCGTAAAGTCAATCCCAATACCTATTTCCTCATAATATTTATGTGCAAATTTAGCTTCGATATTTTTACCCATCTTATTGATTTTCAAGACGATTTCTACCTCATGGTGAATGTCGTTTGAAAAGTCAGGATGATAAAAAGCTTCATTATCTTTAAGTATCGCCGTATCTGGTTTCATAAAAATAACAGGTTCAGACGGACGCTCATTGTTTAATTCAGCAATATGTTCAGCGTAATTTCTACCGATGCACAAAATTTTCATATTTCTTCGTTTTATGAATTATTTTACAAAAATACCGTTTAAATATAGAAATTTAGAACCTTTTTTAGATTTTTACGTCTAAAATCTAAATTGGTAGATTATTACTAAGGTGTTGGTATGATTATTTAATATTAATTTTACCGTTAAAATTTAATGTGTCTTAATCCTTTTAAGAAAAATGAAAAAAATCGTTTTATATGGAGCAATTCTCCTAACGTCAATTTGGGCTTGTACAAAAGTACCTATATCAGGTCGCAGTCAATTATTATTAGTTTCTGATGATGAAATGAATGCCATGTCATTCACTAGCTATAAGCAATTTTTAGATACTAATAAAGTAGTAGCGGCTAGTTCTCAACAAGCAGCGATGGTAAAAAGAGTTGGCGATAAAATTGCTAAGGCTGCACAAACATATTTTGAACAGAACGGTTCACCAAACTATTTGAATGGATACCAATGGCAAACCGAACTAGTTCAAAACAGCCAAGTAAATGCTTGGTGTATGCCAGGAGGTAAAATGGTTGTTTATACAGGTATTTTGCCAATTACTCAGAGCGAAACAGGCTTAGCTGTAGTTATGGGTCATGAAGTATCACATGCGATTGCAAAACATGGTAGCGAAAGAATGAGCCAAGGAATGGTCGCTCAAGGTTTATTAACTGCTGGACAAGTAGGTTTAGGAATTGCCATGCAAAGTAAACCAAGTGCAACCCAAAATTTATGGAATTCAGTGTTTAGTGTTGCTGCTCCAGCGGGTGCTCAAATAGGAATGCTTGCTTTCGGACGTAACCAAGAATCAGAAGCTGACCATTTGGGTTTAATTTTTATGGCGATGGCTGGATATAATCCTAATGAAGCTGTAGCTTTTTGGGGAAGAATGGCAGCACAATCGGGAAATGGTTCTAAGCCACCTGTATTCTTGTCAACTCACCCATCAGATGCACAGCGTATTGCTGATATAAAAAGACTTTTACCAGAAGCAACTCAGTATTTCAACGGTGCAAAGTCTGGTGCTGTTAAGAAAAACTAGATTTTATTAATGCAAAATATTTAAAGTCAATAAAAAAGGCGAAAGATTTTTAAATCCTTCGCCTTTTTTATTGACCTATGATATAAGCACTCTATCTAAAAATAAACAACGTTGGTATATGAATTAAAGTATCTTATTTCAAGGTTTTAAACTCAAAACTCATCACTCACAATTCACAACTCTTGCTTACATCGCTGCTAATACTTCTTCTACTTTAGTCGCTGCATCTTTCAATAAAACAGCCGAGAATACCTTCAAGCCTGATTCGTCAATGATTTTAGCTCCTTCAGCAGCATTAGTTCCTTGTAAACGAACGATAATTGGTACAGGAATATCACCGATAGCTTTATAAGCTTCAACAACACCCGTAGCAACACGGTCACAACGTACGATACCACCAAAAATATTGATTAAGATAGCCTTAACGTTTGGATCTTTCAAGATGATACGGAAACCAGCTTCAACCGTTTTAGCGTTAGCTCCTCCCCCAACATCAAGGAAATTAGCGGGTTCACCACCAGACAATTTGATGATGTCCATCGTAGCCATTGCTAAACCAGCACCATTCACCATACATCCAACGTTACCATCTAATTTTACGTAGTTCAAGTCGTTTTTAGATGCCTCTACTTCTAATGGATCTTCTTCTGTAACATCACGCAATGGAATAAAGTCAGCATGACGATACAATGCGTTGTCATCCAAATTTACTTTAGCATCTACTGCCAAGATTTTGTTGTCAGAAGTTTTCAACACAGGGTTGATTTCAAACATCGAAGAATCAGTTTCAACATAAGCTTTATAAAGAGAGTTGATGAATTTCACCATTTCTTTGAAAGCATCACCTGATAAACCTAAAGCGAAAGCAATTTTACGAGCTTGGAATGCTTGTAAACCTACTCTTGGATCAATCCATTCTTTAATGATTTTTTCAGGAGTATGTTCTGCAACTTCCTCAATGTCCATACCACCTTCTGTTGATGCCATGATAACATTACAAGCACGACCTCTATCTAACAAAATAGAAATGTAATACTCTTTCGGTTCAGATGGGCCTGGATAATAAACGTCTTCAGCAATCAAGACTTTATTAACTTTTTTACCTTCTGGGCCAGTTTGGTGCGTAATTAATTGCATTCCTAAAATCTGTTCTGATTTAAGGCGAACTTCATCTAAATTTTTAGCAATTTTTACTCCACCGCCTTTACCACGTCCACCGGCATGAATTTGGGCTTTAATTACGTGCCACTGTGTACCAGTTTTTGCCGACAACTCTCTAGCAGCTTCTACTGCCAATGCTGGTGTATCGACTACGATGCCTTCTTGAATGCGGACACCGTAACTTTTCAAAATGTCTTTACCTTGATACTCGTGAATGTTCATTTGATACAGTTTTATATGTCGAAATTAATTCGTTTGCTAAATTACTTACAAACAATTTAATTAATCGCTTTTATTTGGTAAATATTTATAGTTTATCAACTTTTTTGAACGAACAATAAAGTATTTATTCATGACAAATATAGTAATTCCACCTTTTTTATCGTTGTTTTGTTTCAGCGAATATTCATTGAAAAAGAAAAAATGTTAATAGTAAAAAATATCACAAAGACCTATGGAAACTTAAATGTTTTGAAAGGTATTGATTTACAGATTAATCAAGGTGAAGTAGCTTCAATTGTTGGGGCTTCTGGTGCTGGGAAAAGTACGTTGTTACATATTGCTGGAACGCTCGATAAACCTGATACTGGAAAAGTATTTATTGCAGGACAAGAGATTACTAACTTGAAAGATACAGCTTTAGCTAAATTTAGAAATGAAAAATTGGGTTTTATTTTTCAATTTCATAATCTCTTGGGTGAGTTTACAGCTTTAGAAAATGTTTGTATGCCAGCTTATATTGGCGGAAAAAATAAAAAGGTAGAAGAGAAAGCTGAGGAACTTTTAGTATTACTTGGACTAAAAGATAGAATTCATAATTTGCCTTCACAAATGTCTGGTGGTGAACAGCAAAGAACAGCTGTAGCACGGGCTTTAATTAATTCACCATCCATCATTTTTGCTGACGAACCTTCTGGAAATTTAGATTCAAAGAATGCACATGAATTGCATGAACTCTTTTTTAATTTAAGAGACCAGTTTAATCAGACTTTCGTCATCGTTACGCATAATGAAGAATTAGCCAACATGGCTGATAGAAAGTTAGTAATGCAAGATGGACTTTTACTGAGCTAAAAAGGGTTGTGTCTTCATCAAGGCACAACCCTAAAAAGATTCATTTTTCTTAACGTTTAATCAACGCTAATTTTGGTTTAATTCTGAGTGATTTTCATCACTAGTTTGTCTGTTTTGTTATTAATTTCTTTTTGCTAATTTTAGGATGTCTTCTCGTACAAAATAGGATTGATTGGCGTGTTGATAACTTTCCCGATTTTCGCACCTTGGCACCAAGTTTCCCAGTCAGCTTGTTGATTTACATTTTCTGGCTGTTTCAATTTCATATTTTTATCCATGTAAATCATCGTCATAACTTGGCGCATTTTATCGGTTTTATTAGCACCAGCTCTATGGAAAACCCATCCAGAATGAAAACTTACTTCACCTAATTCAAACGCTTCATTTACTTGTTGGAAATCTCCCAATCTTAATTTTTTCTGAATTTCAACTTCACTATCGTCACTGATTTTGAGATTACGTCCTTCTTTCATTAAATGACTTTTGGCACTAAATTCAAGTGGCCCCATTTCTAAGGGCGTTTCTTGTAATGGAATCCAAGCCGTAACTGTTTTATCACTTTCCAGCGGCCAATAATATTGGTCAGCGTGCCAAGGAGTGAAGCCTCCGCCTGGCTCTTTGAAAAGTGCTTGGTCATGATATAGCCGAACACCCTCTACTTGCATCAAATCACTAGCAATTTTTGCAATTCGTTTACTGAATACAAATTCTTTAATGGTATCACTATGAGTCCAAATGTTCATGATTTGTAAGAAAGCTTTGTTATAAACATCTCTTTCTTCAAGCGGGATATTCATGGTATTTAGCTCTTGTACTTTCTCTCTTATTAAGAGATTGTATCGTTCTATGACATCTTTATTTAATACATTTTTGAGTTTAATGTAGCGGTTTTCTTGATAAAACTCAATTTGTTCTGGGCTTAATTCGTAAGGCTCTTTGAGGGCTTCCAAAATTGATTTGGCGATTTCAGACATAACATTAAGAATTTGATATTCAGTAAAGAATTGACATGCAAAACTATCTATTAAATAAAAGTATATTTTACACTAAAGATTCAATATATAGCACTATATTGAATCTTTTTAATTTGCATTTTAGTTTTTAAATAAAAATAGTGTTTAAATGAAGGCAATTCTTGAGGATTTAAGTGCTGATAATCATATCAACTCTTTTAGAATTAATCAATACACAACTTCAAGTTTTGAATATAAATGGCATTATCATCCTGAATTTGAACTAACACTTATTGAAAGTGGAGTAGGAGATAGGTTCATAGGAGATTCATTTGAGAGTTTTCAAAAAGGAGATTTGGTCTTGATAGGGCCGGATTTACCACATACTTGGATGAGTGATAAGGAGAAAAACGTTGTTTCGGCAGCTGTTGTAATACAATTTTCCAACCATTTTATTGAGCGTTTTTTAGTATTAAACGAATTTATTAAGCTCAAAAAAATATTGGAGATGAGTACTCAAGGTTTATATTTTCCTAGTCCTCCTTTGGAAATTATAAGCAAAATGGAAACAATCAACCAAAAAGAAGGTATTGCAAGGATTAGTATTTTACTTGAAATATTTACAATTCTTACCGAATTGCCTTATGAAGTATTAGCGTCTCCTTTTTTTCAACCAATTAAAAATGAAGAGAATGAATTACGAATCAATACAGTTTGCCAGTACATGTTGAAGAATTCATCAACCGATATTTCATTGAAAAGTGTAGCTGAATTAATTCATTTATCTGAAAGTGCTTTTTGTAAATTCTTCAAAAAAATGACAGGAAAGACGTATTCAGATTATTTGAATGAAATTAGAATTGGAAAGGCTTGCACTTTATTAACATCATCTGATAAAACGATTGCGGAGATTGGCTTTCAAACAGGTTTTGAGAGTATTACTTATTTTAATAGAATATTTTTAAGAAAAAAGAAAAGAACGCCCAATGAGTTTAGGAAAATGAGTAGAAATAATCATGATAAAAGTGCATAAAAAAAGCCGTCATTTCTGTAGAACTGACGGCTTTTGTATATCAATTTAATTATGCAACTGCGAAACTTGAAACATTTTTAGCTTCTAAAACAGATTCTCCCATCAAGTAAATATCTGCTGCACGTGCTGCTTCTCTACCTTCTGAAATCGCCCAAACGACTAATGACTGTCCTCTGCGCATATCCCCAGCGGCAAATACTTTGTCGATTGCTGTTTGATAATTATGAGCTTTTACATTACCTCTTTCATCAAATTCCAAGCCTTTTTCTTCCAATTGAGCAAGGATTCCTTCACGTTGTGGATGTAAGAAACCTGCTGCAATTAAAGCTAATTCAACAGGAATTTCACGTTCGTTAACATGAACTTGTTGTGCTTTTCCATCAACAACTTCCATTACGATGTCAGCAAGTTTAAGTCCTTTTAAATTTCCATCAGCATCGCCAATAAATTCTTTTACCGCAATTGACCAGTGACGATCAGCTCCTTCTTCATGTGAAGTTGAAGTACGCAACATCATCGGCCAGTTTGGCCAAGGAGTTTGAGATGCTCTTTCCATTGGAGGCATTGGCATTACTTCAACTTGCGTAATAGACTTTGCTTTATGACGGTTAGAAGTACCCACACAATCAGAACCAGTATCACCACCACCAATTACTACAACATTTTTATCAGTTGCATAAAGTTCGCCCATTGGATAAGGCTTACCAGCATGATTTACTTCACGTTCGATGCCTGATACTCTTTTATTTTGCTGAGATAAGAATTCCATTGCTGGATAAATTCCTTTCAAGTCCGACCCCGGAATACCTAAAGTTCTTGGAACAGTTGAACCACCTGAAAGAATTACTAAATCAAAATCTTCTAACAAATCATCTGCTTTGATGTCAACGCCGATATTAGTATTTGTTTTGAAGATGATTCCTTCTTGTTCCATTACTTCAACTCTACGTTGAACAACCCATTTTTCTAATTTGAAATCTGGAATACCATAACGTAATAATCCACCAATTTTATCTGCACGTTCAAATACTGTAACTGTATGACCAGCTTTGTTTAATTGAGCAGCAGAAGCCATACCAGCAGGCCCAGAACCTACAACGGCTACTTTTTTACCAGTACGTTTTGTTGGAATATTTGGCTTTACTAAACCGTTACCAAAAGCGTATTCGATGATTGATTTTTCGATGTACTCAATCGTAACGGGTGGTTTATTGATACCTAGTACACAAGCAGATTCGCAAGGTGCTGGACAAATACGACCAGTAAATTCAGGGAAATTATTCGTTGAAGAAAGAATCTCATACGCATAAGCCCAGTTTTGATCATACACTGCATCGTTGAATTCTGGAATAATATTACCCAGTGGACAACCACTGTGGCAAAAAGGTACGCCACAATCCATACAACGACTTGCTTGAGATTTTACTTTATCAGCAGTAAAATCAATATCTATTTCTTTGAAGTCTTCGACACGTTCTGCTACGGGTCTTTTCTTTGGAGTTTCTCTAGTAACCTCTAAAAATCCTGTTGGTTTTCCCATTTCTTTAATTTGAAAATTTGAGGATTTGAAAATTTGAAATCAATCTTTTATTTTTTAGCGATTGATGTTGAGATGAGTCAATTCAACATATTTTGAATTGACTCATCTTCAAGTTTTCAAATGATATTAATGTGCAATTTCTACTTGAATATCTTTGTAAACAACATCCTTGTTCTCTAAAACCTCTGCTACGCTAATGTTACGTGAAGCAAGGGCTTTTTTGAAATCTTGAGGCATTACCTTTAAAAACTGTGGTAAAACAGTAGCCCAATTATCAAGAACAGCTTTGGCAGTGTCCGAATCTGTATATTGTAAATGTTGTTCTACATACATTTTTAATATATTTTGATCTTCAACCGTCAACTCTTCAATGGCAACCATTTCTCCGTTCAATTTAGGAGCAAAGTCACCTTTTTTGTCCCAGATATAAGCCACACCACCCGACATACCCGCACCGAAGTTTCTACCAGTTTCACCTAAGATGACAACTAAACCACCTGTCATATATTCACAACCGTGGTCGCCAATACCTTCTACGACAACTTTCGCACCAGAGTTTCTTACACAGAAACGTTCGCCTGCCATACCTCTCAAATATGCTTCGCCTGATGTTGCACCGTAGAAGGATACGTTACCAACTACCGCATTTTCAGATGGATTGAATGTTGCTTTTTTACTTGGATATACAATTAGTTTAGCACCACAAAGTCCTTTTCCAATATAATCGTTAGAGTCACCTTCTAATTCAAATGTGATACCATTTACTGAGAACGCACCGAAAGATTGACCAGCAGTTCCTTTGAATTTCACATGAATAGTATCATTTGGCAAACCTTTTGCACCATATTTCTTCGTGATTTCGTTCGATAACATTGTTCCGATAGTACGATTCACGTTAATTACTTCTAATTCACCTGTTACTTTTTCTCCGCTTTCAAGGGCTGGTTTTGCAATTTCTAACAATTTCCAGTCAATTTGGTCTTGTAAACCATGATCTTGATCTTCTTGTTTGTATAAAGCCACATCCAATGCCATTGGTTGTTTATACAAGATTGGAGATAAATCTAAATGTTTCAATTTCCAGTTGCTAAGAGCTTCTTTCATCTCTAATCTATCAGCCTGACCAACCATTTCGTTAACTGTTCTGAAACCTAATTCAGCCATGATTTCACGCAATTCAGTTGCCAAGAAAGTAAATAGATTCACAACATGTTCTGGTTGACCAGTATATAAAGCTCTTAAACGTGGGTCTTGTGTTGCTACACCAACTGGACAAGTATTCACATGACATTTACGCATCATGATACAACCAGCCGTAACAAGAGCCGCCGTTGCTACACCAAACTCTTCAGCACCCAATAAAGCCGCTACTGCTAAGTCTTTACCAGTTCTGATTTGTCCATCTGTTTGAACAGTAACACGACCACGCAATTTGTTTCTTACTAAAGTTTGATGTGCTTCTGCCAAACCAAGTTCCCAAGGCAAACCAGCGTGACGGATTGATGAAAGTGGAGAAGCTCCAGTACCACCATCATGTCCAGCAATTAAAATATGGTCAGCATGTGCTTTCGCAACACCCGCAGCAATAGTTCCTACGCCTGCTTCAGAAACTAATTTTACTGAAATTCTAGCTGCACGATTGGCATTTTTCAAATCGAAAATTAATTGAGCTAAGTCTTCGATAGAATAAATGTCGTGGTGAGGAGGAGGAGAAATTAGACCAACTCCTGGCGTAGAGTGACGAGTTTTTCCAATCCAGTCATCTACTTTGTGTCCTGGTAATTGTCCACCTTCACCTGGTTTTGCACCCTGAGCCATTTTGATTTGTAACTCAGTAGCATTTGTCAAGTAATGAGCTGTTACTCCAAAACGTCCAGACGCTACTTGTTTAATTGCAGAGTTCATAGAATCTCCGTTAGCAAGTGGAGTAAAACGGATTGGGTCTTCACCACCTTCTCCAGAATTTGACTTACCGCCAATTCTGTTCATCGCAATGGCTAAAGTAGTATGTGCTTCGTAAGAAATTGAACCGAATGACATCGCACCAGTGGCAAAACGTTTGAAAATATTTTCAATTGGTTCAACTTCACTAATATCAATTGATTTACCTTTTTTGAATTTAAGCAAACCACGTAGCGTCATTGCTTTTTCAGATTGGTCGTCAATCAATTTAGAATATTTTTTATATTGCTGATAGCTGTTATTCTTAGTTGATTGTTGTAAAAGGTGAATTGTTTCTGGATTGAACAAATGGGCTTCACCACGTTGTTTCCATTGATAAATTCCTCCAACTTCCAACTTAGGATTAACCACTGGCAATTCAGGGTAACCATTTCTATGCTTAATTAACGCTTCTTTAGCGATTCCTTCTAAATCAATACCACCAATTCTTGAAATAGCACGAGAGAAATAAGTATCTACTACTTCTTTACCTAAACCAACAATTTCAAAAATTTGGGCACCTTGATATGATTGAAGTGTTGAAATTCCCATTTTAGAGAATATCTTCAACAATTCACCATTAACGGCTTTGATGTAATTTGCTTGAAGTTTTTCATAAGGATAATCTACTTGTAGAATACCTTTTTCCTTCATGCCATATATTGTTTCAAAAGCCATGTAAGGGTTTACTGCAGATGCTCCGAAGCCAATTAATGTAGCAAAATGATGTGTTTCCCAAACATCTCCTGCTTCAACAATTAAACCAGTTTGAGCTCTTTTCCCTTGACGTATTAAGTGATGATGTACTGCACTTACAGCCAATAAAGATGGAATTGGAGCATGGGATGAATCTACACCACGGTCAGTTAATAAAATGATAGCATATCCATCATCTACAGCATCTTCAGCATATTGACAAATTCTATCTAAAGCTCTTTTTAATTGACCTTTCTCACCCGTAGCACGGAAAGTAGTATGAATAGATTTCGTTTGGAAGTTTTTATGGTCTATCCAACGAATTTTTTCAATTTCACTATTTGTTAAAACTGGTTGACGAATTTCAATCTGACGACAATGCTCAGGAGATTCTTTCAACAAGTTTTTCAAACCACCAATGTCAGATAAAAGCGACATTACAGTACGCTCACGGATTGAGTCAATCGGTGGGTTTGTTACTTGAGCAAATAATTGTTTGAAGTAATACGATAAATGTTGTGCTTGGTCAGAAAGAATAGCCAAAGGAGTATCAACACCCATTGAACCTAGTGCTTCTTTACCAGTTTCAACCATTTGAGAAAGAATTACTCTTAAATCTTCTGTTGTGAAACCAAATACTTGTTGACGTAACAATAACTCACGTTCAAATGGAGTACGGTATTCAGCACCAGCCGCTGGTAAATCTTCAACTTTAATTTTATTTGTTTTCAACCATTCTCCATAAGGATTTTGTTGACAAATTTTTTCTTTTAATTCTTCATCAGGAATAATACGACCAGCTTCCATGTCCACAACGAACATTTTACCAGGTTGTAAACGTCCTTTTGACACAATTTTGGCTGGGTCAATATCTAAAACACCTGCTTCTGATGCCATGATTACGAAATCATCATCAGTAACCCAATAACGAGATGGACGTAAACCATTTCTATCTAAAGTTGCACCAATCATTTTTCCATCCGTGAATGAAATTGAAGCTGGACCATCCCAAGGCTCCATCATGGCAGCGTGATATTCATAGAAATCCTTTTTGTATTGCTCCATTTGCTCATTTCCGTCCCAAGCTTCAGGAATCAACATCATCATTACATGTGGAAGCGAACGCCCACTCATGTATAATAATTCGATAGCGTTATCCAAAATGGCAGAGTCTGACTGACCTAACTGACAAACAGGTAAAATCATGTCCATTTCTTCTTTCGTGAAGAATTCAGATTCAAACAAAGCAGACTGAGCCTGCATCCAAGCAGCATTACCTTTTACAGTATTAATCTCACCATTGTGACCAATAAAACGGAAAGGTTGTGCTAGTTTCCATTCTGGGAAAGTATTTGTAGAGAAACGAGAGTGTACAATTGCTAAAGCAGAAGTAAATTCTTCACGTTTTAAATCATCAAAATACCCAGGAACTTGCATCGTCGTTAACATCCCTTTGTAAATAATGGTATGAGCAGACAATGAAGCAAAGTAAAATTTATTATCTAAACCTTTGACTGTTTCATTGATAATACGGGCTGTATATTGACGGAAAACGTACAATTTTCTTTCAAACGCCATTTCATCTGTGATGCTGGCTGGACGTTTGATGAATAATTGTTCCATTTGTGGTTCTGTGTTTCCAGATTCTGCACCTAAAATTTCAGAATTATCACATGGAACTACACGATACCCCAAAATTTCTAAGCCTAGGCGTTTGGCCTTTCGGGTAATAATATCCTTACATTCTTCACGAATTGTTTTGTCTTTTGGAAAGAAAGTCATCCCTACTCCGTATTCCTGAGCAGCGGGTAAGTCAATACCCAAGTTGGTACATTCTTCCAAAAAGAATTCGTGAGGAATTTGTAATAAAATTCCTGCACCGTCACCTGAATTAGGGTCACAGCCGCACGCACCACGGTGATCCATACGAATGAGCATCTGAATTGCATCAGCAACTACTTTGTGAGACTTACGTCCTTTCATGTTCGCTACGAAGCCGATTCCACAAGCATCATGCTCGAATTCTTTACGATACAAACCTTTATTGTCGAAATTAGTCATGGTAATGGGTCTGTTTTTAAATTTACTAACAGAGAACTTAATATTATGTTAGTGGCAATTGTTTTACTATAATATTGGAAAATTGTCAGAGAAATACAGTATAAAATGTAAATAATAAAATTGAAGTAGCTTTTTTATTTTACTCAAACTTTATGAAAAATGAAGAATGTATTGCTGTCTGTTTTGTTATTACAAAGATATACAAGAAATTCTTTGGAAAAAATAGCGTTTTGCCGAAGAATCATCTGAATGATACAATTTCAAGAATTCGTAAAATTTTATCTTAGTTAGATGCAATTTTATAATATATTCCCCCAAAACATTATTTGCTGAATATGAATATTTTTTTTGCGAAAAACTACTTTTTTTTAACCTGTTTTTAATGATTTTGCAGTTTTATAATAATTGTCAATTAAAATTAATAGTAAAATATTGAAAATTTCAATTTTATTTAATTTATAAGTTTTTTATGAAAAAAATCTCATTTTTCTTCATTTAGCTGTAAAAAACGCCAAAAGCTATCGTTAATTAGCTTATTACTTGTATTTATGTGATGTTAAATACTTGTATATTAGCCCATTAAGTCTATAGTATAATGGCTATTTTGTTTGATAGTTAACTGTAAAGATATTCAAATTTTCAGACTACATTTATAACACATTTAACTCATTATAAACCTTTTACTTATTTGATGTTTTAAATACATTTCTGTCAATAAATTTCGTTTTAAGAACTGTTATGGAAATAAAATTTTGAAAGACCTCAGAATTTCAATTTTTGAGTAAAATTGAAAACAACCTTTATTACTTTTATTTTGTCAATAGACTAGTAAAGTAAGTATATGAATCAATAATTTGTAAAAACTCCTGTTTTAGCTGTATGAAAAAAACTTTACTCTCATTGTTATTATTGCTGTTTTCAATACTCCAAGCTAATGCTACGCATATTGTTGGGGGTGAGATTGAATTACAAGTAGTTAAAAACCTACCTAATGCTACTCATCGTTTAAGCCTTAATTTGTATTTTGATGATATTAATGGTAATGTTGGTGCAAAAGATCCCACAGTCTCTTTGGTGGTGTATAGAAAAAGGGATAACGCATATCAAGGTGTAGCCACTTTACCCATTATCAGTGATAGTTTGATAGGTTTTTCTAATCCGAATTGTGTTCAGAATAATTCAGTAAGAACTAGATTGATTCGCTACAGTGGTTATATATACTTACTTCCAGAGAACTTTAATGATCCAGATGGTTATTATTTTGTATGGGAACGCTGCTGTAGAAATAATACAATTACCAATATTCAGAGTCCAGAAGCAGCTGGGTCTGTATTTTATTTGGCATTTCCAGCCTTAATAAAAGATGGAAAAACATTCGAAAATTCTTCTCCATTATTTGGTAAACTCACTGGCGATTATATTTGTCGTGGTCGTCCATTTGTATTTGATTTTGGTGCAACTGATGCCGATAAAGATAGTTTGGTTTATAGTTTAGTTACTCCATTAAATGGCTTTTCTAACACACAAAACCCAAAACCAGATTTTCCAGTTGCCAGTAGTAATTATCCCCTTGTTCGCTGGCAAGCGGGTTATGGTGTGAATAATGTGATTCCAGGCCCACAACCATTAAGAGTAAATCCTAGAACTGGACAACTTTCTGTAACAACAGACCTTTTAGGTTTGTATGTTTTTTGTGTTTTAACCGAAGAATTTAGAAATGGAAAGAAAATAGGAGAGGTGAGAAGGGATTTTCAGTTGAAAGTAATTGATTGTCCTACCAATAATGCACCGCTAAGTTTTCTGAGAGAAAAAGGTAAAACAGACTTTTATGACATCAATCAAACCATAACAATTAAGGCTAACCAACAAAAATGTTTAAGTATTTTAGAGACAGATTTAGACCCTAATCAAGAGCTAAACTTAAAAATTATTCCCAATAATTTTTCAGGTTCTTATACACTTTCTCCTACTTCAATTCGTACAAATACTTATAAAGATACACTTAGAGCTGAATTATGCTTTGATGCCTGTACAGCTAGTTTTGATGGGAAACCATTGATATTTGATTTGATTGCTTGGGATAATGGCTGTCCGCAACCTTTGGTAAGTACTTTAAGAGTAAAGGTAATTGTTGAACCCGATTTGAATAATCGACCAAATATTTCAACTGATTTACAAAATAGAAAAGGAGAGGTTGTCATTAATCAGCAATTAAAATTTAATTTGTTCGGGAAAGATATAGACAATGATAATATTACAATCACAGCCAAAGGAAGAGGATTCAATCTTGCTGATATTGGAATGAATTTTGGCTCTGTAACAGGATTAGGAACTGTTAGTTCTCCTTTTACTTGGACTCCCAATTGTAATGCCGTTAGGAGTAATGATTATATCGTAGATTTTTTTATTGTTGATAACCGTTGTAACAGAAATCTGAAAGATAGTATTTCGGTAAATTTAAAGGCCTTGCCCATTCCTAGCCTCGCACCAAATGTACTGACTTCTTTGGCGAAAAATGAAATAGAAATTATCCTAGATGGCACGGATGCTCAGCCAATTAATTTTGATGTTACTGCACAAGACCCAGACGCAGACCCAATAAAATTATATGCTGTAGGAAAAGGTTTTGATTTGACTAAAGTAGGGGCAGTTTGGACTAATAAAAATGGTATTGCTAAAATCATCAATCCTTTTTCATGGAAAGTTGATTGTAGTTTACTTGAAGGAAAAGACCAAGCAAATTATGTAATTGATTTTATTACAGAAGATAATTCTTGTAATCCGAATCGATTTGATACTGTTTCGGTAAATGTTGTGCTAAAAAGTAAATTGGTAGGTTATGATAACTTTAAGCCTGTGAATGTTTTTACGCCTAATGGTGATGGAAAGAACGAGTACTTTTCACTAACAGATTTGCCAGAAAATAACTGTTTTGAAAAATTTGAGTTTATCCAAATTTTCGACCGTTGGGGTGGAATGGTTTATGAATCGAAAGATAGAAATTTTAGATGGACTGGCGGGGAGTATGCTTCTGCGGAATATTATTACTTATTAAAATTTACCAAACGGGAATTCAAAGGTTGGGTCAACCTCATTAGATGACTTAGGCTTTTATGTCACGAACCTTATGTATTTCGCCTTCGATGGCTAAATAAGAATTCATAAATACTTCACGAGCTTCGGCCAAATGTGTTTCTAGTTCCTTATATCTTGAAGAATAATGCCCAATAATAAGCTTGCCTACTTTTGCTTTCTTGGCAATTAAGGCAGCTTGTTTGGTGGTAGAATGATTGGTCTGCGTAGCTCTTGGTAATAATTCATCTAAAAAAGTTGCCTCATGATATAGCATATCAACATTTTTAACAATGTCAATAATTGATTCATTGAAAAGCGTATCCGAACAAAAAGCATAACTGGAACTTTTTAGAGAAGGAGTAGTATAGTCTTCGTTTTTATATTTCACTGAACCATCAAGATGAAAGATGTCCTCACCGTCTTTTAACATTTTGATTTCTTCAAAAGTCAAATCCGCAGGTTTTGTATTTTTTACGATTTTCCTTTTCTTCCTTTTTTCTCTGAACAAAAAGCCACAACATGGTACTCTGTGAATCAGTGGAATGGTCGTGATTGTAACATTGTCATTCTCAAAAAGAAGGTAACTTTTTTCTGTTTGAGTTTCAGTAAAATGTATTTTAAAGTTCAGTCGAGTATCAGAATATTTTAATTGAATTGTGATGATTTCTGCCAGTCCTTTTGGTGCGAAAATCCATAAATCTTCAATTCTTCGGTGCATATTTAAAGTAGATAAAAGCCCGATTAAACCAAAGAAATGATCACCGTGAAGATGTGTAATGAAAATATATTTGAGTTTTGTTGTTCTGATTTTATAGTGAAGTAATTGGTTTTGTGTACCTTCTCCACAATCTATCAGATAGCCTTCTTGCTCAATCTGTAGGTGATGAGCCGTTGGGTTTCTCGTTAAAACGGGTGTGGCAGAACCCGTACCTAGGATAGTTAGTTGAAAACTCAAGATTGTTTATGGATTGTAAAGTTGTTAAATCAATATTAGTTTAACAACTCAAAATATTGATTTGTTATAAAAGAGGTCAGTTTTTAGACTGACCTCTTCTTTTATTAATAATCTTCCTCAGCACCACCTTCGCCGTATTCGCCGTGGTCGTATTCATCGTCTTCGTCTGATTGGAAATCGTTTTCCAATTCATTCAAATAAACAGCATCAATTGCTTCTTGAACAGTTGGCATTACTGTTAAATCTTCAATTTTTGCAGCATCTAACTGGTCAATAATTTCTTGATTTTTTGTAACGATAATCAATAATCCTAATTCATTCAAGCAAATTTTATTGGCTTTACGAATGATAGAAATACCATGTCCATCTAATTCAGTAATACTATCAAATCCAATGATAATATTACCATAGCCTTCTCTGAAAAGCTGTCGAACCACTTTTTCTAAATCAGCGTAATTTTCCTGCGTTAAGGCAGTTTCTTTAAGTTCAATAAGAGCGTACTGCTCGTTTTTTTCTACCTTAAATTCCATAAATTGTTGTAATTTCTTGTTTACTTCCTACAAAGACTTTAAATAACTGTTTACGTTTTCTTCGACTCTGGTTAAAATGTCTTCGGAATTATTTTTTACAAATTTTTTGCCTGTTACTTGTTCAAAAAGCTCGATGTAACGTTCAGAAACTTGATTAACCCATTCGTCAGTCATTTCAGGAATAACTTGTCCGTCTTTACCTTGAAAACCATTTGCAATTAACCATTCACGTACAAATTCTTTTGAAAGTTGTTTTTGTGATTCGTTATTGTTTTGGCGTTCTTGGTATCCATCAGCATAAAAATAGCGAGAAGAATCTGGCGTATGGATTTCATCGATTAAAGTGATTTGTCCGTCTTTATTCCCAAATTCATATTTAGTATCTACTAAAATCAAGCCTTGTTCAGCAGCCATTTCAGTACCTTTTGCAAAAAGTGCTAATGTATATTGTTCAAGTTGGATGTATTCTGCTTCAGAAACTAATCCATTTGCTAGAATTTCTTCTCTTGAAATATCTTCATCGTGTCCTTCATGAGCTTTGGTAGTTGGCGTAATAATTGGCGTAGGTAATTTGTCATTTTCCTTCAAACCTTCTGGTAAAGTTACTCCGCACAAAGTACGCAAGCCTGATTTGTAAGTACGCCAAGCATGACCAGCCAAATAGCCTCTAACAACCATTTCTACAGGATATGTTTCGCATTTCAAACCAACACTTACATTTGGGTCTGGCGTTGCAACAAGCCAGTTTGGAACTACTTCTCTGGTGGCATTCAGAAAATGTTCCGCAATTTGATTTAAAACTTGTCCTTTAAATGGAATTGCTCTAGGTAAAACTACATCAAATGCTGAAATTCTGTCAGAGGCAACCATCACCAAAAGATTATCAAAAGAATATACATCACGTACTTTTCCTTTGTAAAAATTTGTTTGATTCGGAAAATTAAAATTTGTGTTTTTAATTACGTTCATTATGTTTTTTTGCGATTTTAATCCGCTTATTTATGCTATTTTCTGAAATAATTTCTGCAAAATTACCATCAACTTTCAGAGATTACATCCTTTCAATGACAATAGCAGATGCTCCTCCGCCACCGTTGCAAATACCAGCGGCTCCGTATCTTGCTCCTTTTTGTTTTAAGATGTAAATCAAAGAAGTTACAATTCTAGCACCAGATGCACCCAGTGGATGTCCTAAAGCTACTGCACCGCCATGTACATTTACTTTTTTGTGCGGAATATCCAAGATTTTCTCAAAAGCCAAAGGTACAACAGCAAAAGCTTCGTTTACTTCATAATAATCAATTTCTTCTTTGATTAAATTTGCCATTTTGATGGCTTTTGGTAAAGCTACAGTTGGCGTAGTTGTAAAGAATTCAGGTTCTTGTTCGGCATCTGCCATACCAATAATTTTGGCGATTGGTAATAACCCCAATTTATCAGCTTTCTTTTTCGACATCAATACTAAAGCCGAAGCACCATCACTTAGGTTGGATGAACTTGCAGCAGTAACAGTTCCTCTTTTTTCAAATGCTGGTTTTAAATCTGGAATTTTCTCAAATTTTACTTTTTTGAATTCCTCATCTTCAGTAACAAGAATACTTCCTTGTTTTGTTTTTACTTCAACAGGAACAATTTCGCCAGCAAAAGAACCACTCTCAGCTGCAGCAGCTGCACGTTTGTAAGAATCAATGGTGTAATTGTCTTGTGCTTCACGGCTAATTCCATATTTACGAGCGGTTCTATCGGCAAAAAATCCCATTGAACAGTTTTCATAAACATCAGTCAAACCATCTTTTTCTAGTCCGTCGATAAAACTTGATGAGCCAAATTTATAACCGAATCTTGCGTTTGGAACATAGAATGGTGCATTCGACATACTTTCCATTCCACCAGCTACTACAATATCCGAAATACCAAGCATGATACTTTGTGCAGCCAACATAATTGATTTTGTACCCGAAGCACATACTTTATTGATGGTTGTACATCTAGCCTGTACTGAAAGACCAGCACCTAAAGCTGCTTGGCGAGCAGGAGCTTGCCCCAAGTTGGCAGAGACAACATTGCCCATTATTACTTCTTCTACACTTTCAGGCTTGATTTTTGCCTTTTCAACAGCCGCTTTGATAGCGATACTTCCTAATTGAGTAGCCGATAGGCTAGATAATACTCCTCCGAAACTTCCAATTGGCGTTCTAACGGCCGAAATGATATAAACTTCCTGTGTATTCATAAATGCGGTTCTTACCAGTTTTGCTTTGTTATTGTTTTATTAGGGTTTTTGGTAGCTTTTTGACGTTGCTGTATATATTGGATTTCACTATTTTTCATGGCATCCAATATGGTTTTTGCTTTGTCCACTGTTAAGCCATAGTTTTTCAATGTTCTAAGTAACTCTTGTTGGTTTTCATTTTTTGCTACTTCAGCATTTTCCTGAGGAGGAGGTTTAGGAGGCGTTTTTTGACTGCTGGGCGGCGGCGGTTTAGGTGGCTCTTGCTTAGGTTTGAATTTCCTTTTCAATAATTCATAGTTAAACCTAGCGATATTATTTTCGGGCATCATCACTAAAGCTTGCTTGAAAAGTGTCAATGCTTTAGCAGTGTCTTGCTGATTACAAAATATTAAACCCAATTGAACTAAAGTAGTTGATGTTAGTTTGGCTTCTTTTAGTCCACTTAATCGAGCATATATTTGGCGGGCAGCAAGCGTATCTTTGGCCTCAAAAAGAGCGTGTGCATAATTTAAAGATACTTCTGGAGGTGTAAAAATAGATTGTTTTGATAAAATAAGATACTGGTTTGCCGCTTCACGATAATTACCTTTCCTAAATGCAATTGTTGCCTCAATTTTGGCTCTATTTCTATTGTTTACTTTTGAAAAAGAGCCGTTATCAAGTATCCAAAGAAAAATGTATAAGACGAATTGATTTAACAAAGTTGAATAATATTTAGTGATTTTTAAAATTTGACAAATTAAAATTAATCAATAATATCATTTTTTTCGTTATTTAATTTTCAAAACGTGCTATTCCAACACTATAATTGAAAGGTTCGCACCGTGAAGAAAACATCAATTCCGAGCAAAAATAATGCAATGATTAGAAAATAAAAATATTTATTTACAGCAACATTGATTTGTTGGTTACTTGAAATTGTACTTGTGATTAGATTTATTTCGGTAATTAGCTCTGTTAAACTATTCGATATATTGCTAATTTCTAGGTATTTACCTTTAGCTTCGTTTGTGATTTTTTTCAATAAACTGTTATCTAATTTGGTGATAACAATATTTCCATCACTGTCTTTTTTAAAGGTATTTTCTTCTTTAATGGCTGAACCTTCACTCGTTCCAATGCCTACTGAGAAGAAATTAATACGATTTTGCTTGATTTGCCCTATGATATTTCTGTCATATTCATCCGAAAATTCACCATCACTTATTAATACGATTACTTTTGATTTATTTTTTGATTTAGATTTTTGGAAACGATTATACGCTAATTCAAGTGCAGGATTTATCTGTGAACCTCCGCCAGTTAACAAATTTGTATTAATTTTCGGGACAAACAAGCTGATGGCATTTCTATCAAAAGTAAGTGGTGATAGTAAAATCGCTTCATCTGAAAAGACAATAATGCCAATTCTATCATTCGGAAATTGATTGATTACTCTATTAATCTCAAATTTCGCTTTTTCAATTCTGCTGGGCTGAATATCTGTAGCATCCATTGATTTTGAAACATCTACCAGAAAAAATATTTCTCTACTTACTGCTTTTGTTGCTTCATTCAATTCACCAAATGATGGATTTAACAATGCTAACAACATTAAGCCAAAATAGATGGTTCTTAAAAAGAATTTCAAAATACTTGAGCGTGCTGTGGTTTTTAGCCTTCTTGCTATCCAAAAAACTCGTCCTAAATAAATTAAGTACAAAATAAAAAATATAGCGATAAACCAATATTCAGTTTTACCTAACTCTGAGGTTAAATTCATCTTTTGAGGAAATAAAGGTATTACATTTACTTCACTAGTAATTTTCTGATTAAAATCACAAATAAACCGAAAATACTGTACCAAGCAAAGAAAGGCAGTATCATTTCAGTTAACCCTAAGCAAAGTAAACTACAAATGATGAGTAACTGAAAGCCCAAACCCAAGAAAGAGAGTAAACTCATAAACCATTTTGGGTATTGCTTTACAAAAAGAGCAGGCTTGTCTAAAACTAATACCAGTGCATCGAAGACGACATATAAACACAAAAATGTGGCATGTAAAACATTGGCTATTTTCTGATTTTCGTAATGATAGCTGATTGGCTTTCTAAATTCAAGAATACGACTTGTCTCATCATTGTTCAAGCGTCTCCTCAAAATTACATAATAATAGTTATAAATAGAACATTGGAATTCAATCCCGAAAAAGGCAAGTAAAAAAGTAAGCTTTGATGAACTTTCGATGCTGAGAATACTCCAGAGAATCAGCAGGTTAATGATAAAATCAAAAATAGAATCTAAATATCTACCAATAATCGAAGGATGTTTCGTGATTCTAGCGATTTCGCCATCCACGGCATCCAAAATGTTTTTGAGCATTAAAAACAAAGCAGCCAATACAAAATGATGTGTTTGAATACAATAAACACAAGCGATACCAGCCAAAAAGAAAGTAAAAGTTACTTGGATAGCATTGACGTTCAACCTTGATAAATGAAGGGCAAGAAAACTAGCAATAGGTCGTCCGTAATCAGAGAAATCAATAAATTTATCGTTAATAGAAAGTTTTGGCATTATGGAGTTGAAAATGTTGAATAGATAATTTAATAAGCAGGTAGAAATTAATCGTCTTTGTATAACTCCTTTTCATACTCTTTGTTATCAAATTATTGTATTAAATAAGAAATGCCTCTATTTTCGAGCAAATAGAGGCATTTTACAACGATTTATTTTAAATACTCATGCTATAATTTTTCATAATAAGCCAACACATTTGCAACATCACTCCATTCTTTGATTTTGATATTTTCTTTTTTGAAATACTCTTCCAATTGGCTTGACTTATCACTCAAAATAGCAAGAATAGCCTTTTTGTCTTTTTTGACTTTTACCATCGTGCCATCAGTTTTATAAACATAATAATAAGTATTGTATAAAAATTTCTTGATTTTTGTTGCCGAATTATAAGGCTTTTCCTCATACATCACCGCATTTTTGAAACACAATAATTTTAATTTGCCATCATATAAAACTTCGTAAAAACTATTATTACTTTGTCCGTCGATACTAGAAAAGCCTTTTCTAAACGTTGCGTTGATGAGCGTAAACTCATCAAAAAGATTAGTTAACACAAAAGCTTGGTCGTTTCTTTGAAATTCGAGTTCGCCCGATGCCATATTATATCTTAAAGCATTATAATTAATGATGCCACCATTTTTCAACTTAATACTTCCAACTGTCCACTGTTCGGGTAAATATGGGTTTCCTTCTACTTCTACATAATTATTTGAAAGAATAGGCTTTCCGTTAACGTCTTGAAGTATTGTCCCAGCGTTGCTCATTCCTTGAGCATAACCAGTCATTACTTTGATAGATAGTAAGAGGATAAAAAATATTTTTTTCATATTGTTGTTGATTTTTTCATTGAACGAATAAACATAGTAAAATATTCAATTGGATACAAGTTCTAACATTGGCTTTCAAACTGTGCTTGGATGAGATTATTGAAAATAAACTTCTATTTTTTGTACCTTTGCAAAACCAAATGAGATTAACTTTTGGAAAACAGTAAACAGTGTTGAAAGATGAAAGAAACGGATAGAAGAGTTAGTGAACGAAATCCAAAAGATACAAAAAAAGCAGAAGTGTATTTTGAAGTAAGCGAACCTGCTGAATTAATGACTTTTTTATTGGATAAAATGCCACATAAAAGCCGTCATAATATAAAGTCGTATTTAAGAGACAAACAAGTATTGGTTGACAACAAAGCTGAAACCCAGTATAATTATAAGTTGAGAGTAGGGCAGAGCGTGAATATTAAAAGCTCTAAAGCTCCAGAAATTCAGAAGTACAAAGGACTGACGATTATTTATGAAGACCAATATTTAATCATTATTGAAAAACAAGAAGGCTTCCTTTCTATCGCTACCGAAAAACAAAAACTGTACAATGCTTACAGTACTTTGAGTGACCACGTAAAGAAACAAGACCCCGCCAACAGAATTTTTGTGGTACATCGCCTCGACCGTGAAACTTCGGGTTTGATGATGTTTGCCAAAAGCGAAAGAATACAAAAACTTTTGCAGGAATCTTGGAATGAAACCATTCAACAACGTACATATTTGGCAGTGGTGGAAGGAAATGTCGAATATCCACTTGGAACGGTTCGTTCTTATTTAGTAGAAAGTAAGGCTTTAACAGTGTATTCTACTTCAAATCCAGCTTTAGGAAAAGAAGCCATTACGCATTACGATACCATTAATGCGACGGAATTTAATACTTTGCTAAAAGTGAATTTGGAGACAGGACGCAAAAACCAAATCAGAGTACACATGAAAGACATTGGTCATCCGATTGTGGGCGATGAAAAGTACGGTGCTAAAACCGACCCAATTGGTCGTTTAGGGTTACATGCTTGGGTACTTTCTTTTGTTCATCCAATTACAGATGAAGAAATGTACTTTGAAACAATAGTTCCTAAAAAGTTTTTGAGTCTGTTTTAACCCTTGACTGTTATCGGTTATCAGAAAACCATTAACTATTCAGTATAAAATTTGAACATAATCCTTTTCTCATTCAGAGAAAGGGATTTTTTTTGTGAAATAAATAATCCTCTTCTTTTTTTATTTCAAGTATTACTTTATGTTTGTGAAAAGCTAATTATGGTTGTGCACCAGCGATATAACACCGAAAAAACCACTCCTTAGCTTCCTGATTTGTAATCCTCTTTATTAACATTAATTAGATTTTATAAAAACCATTAATCACAATTGATGTCATCAGAGACTTATTTTATGATTCCTGAGAGATATTTTGTGTCATCGAAGAGATGTAAAGTGATTCCTGAGAAATGTTTTATCTCATCGAAGAGATAAAAAGTGATTCCCGAGAGATATTTTATGTCATCAAAGAGATGTAAAGTGATTCCTGAGAGATATTTTGTGTCATCGAAGAGATGTATAGTGATTCCTGAGAGATATTTTGTGTCATCAATTGAGAGTCTGTTCATCAAACTGTGTCAGTTTAAATTTAAGTTTATTTTTTTATTTTTACAGTCACAATTTATTTATGGAGACTCCTGACAATTTTGAT
>NZ_JACHKT010000009.1 GCF_014204325.1 Arcicella rosea | reverse complement strand
AATATTTAATCTTAAATCATAGGTTTTTAACACAGCACCTTGATGAAAGAAAAGTAACAAAAGAAAATCAAGAATTCCTAAACTCGCTTCGCTCAGACAGTAGGAATTCGTTGTTCCTCAATCACATAAAAGCGGTCTAAATTAGTTTTTTGACCGTTTTTTTGTGATTTTTAAATTAGGAATAATTCATTTTTCTTTCATAACCATCTTTTATTTAGTAAAAAAATTGAAATGCGATATTTTATAGAATGTTCATATAAAGGCACAAATTACTGCGGTTGGCAAGCACAAGATAATGCACGGACTATTCAGGGGGAAATAGAAAAAGTACTGTCTATTTTACTAAGAAAACCTATTGAAATTGTAGGAAGTAGTAGAACAGACACGGGAGTTCATGCAAAACATCAAACAGCACATTTTGATTTGGAAGAAGCCATTCCTAATCCTGAGAATATCGTTTATCGCATGAACAAAATGTTGCCTTTTGATATTGCTATCTTGAATATTTTCGCTGTTGCCGACGATTACCATTCTCGTTTTGAGGCAACTTCAAGAAAGTATGAGTATCATATTTCAAGAAAAAAGAACCCTTTCCTAAAAGATTTATGCTATGAATTTACGCCTATTCTGAATATAACAGCAATGAACGAAGCCTGCAAATACTTCTTTCAATACATTGATTTTGAGAGTTTCAGCAAATTACATTCACAAGTATTCACTTTTAATTGTACCATTATGGAAGCAAGATGGGAAGAAAGAGAAAATGACGTTTTGGTATTCCACATTAAATCAAATAGATTTTTGAGAGGAATGGTAAGAGCAATCGTCGGAACGCTGATTGAAGTAGGCATGGGAAAAATTAGTATAGAAGATTTTGAAAAGATTATTCAATCAAAAAATCGTCAAAAAGCTGGCGGTGCGGCTCCTCCGCAAGGTTTGTTTTTAATGGAAGTAAATTACTAACAAGCCTGATTTTCTGAAAATATCAAACCTATCTCTGAGATAGAATCTTGCGGTAAAAAGATGCAAAAACCTATCTCAGAGATGGAATCTTGCGGTAAAAAGAGAAAGGGTGTTTGTCCTCCAAAAATGCTTATTGATTCTATAAAGAGTTACTATTCAAGCACTTTCTTCACTTCATTCAATTTCAATAAAGCTTCAATGGGCGACATGGTGTTGATGTCGAGATGTTTTAATAGGTTTTGTATTTTTTCAAATTTCGGATTACTTTCTCCACCGAAAATACTCATTTGAAAATTCTGTTTTGGCATTTCACGAATCGTTTGGCGATGTTGTTCTTTTGAGCGGTTTTTCTCTAATTCTACCAAAATTTCGCTGGCACGATACACCACTGGCTGCGGAATACCTGCTAATTGTGCCACATGAATCCCAAAACTATGCTCAGAACCGCCTTCTTTCAATTTACGCATAAAAATTACTTTGCCGTTGATTTCTTTAACTGAAACATTGAAATTTTTGATGCGTGGAAAATCATTCGCTAATTCATTCAGTTCATGATAATGCGTAGCAAAAAGGGTTTTGGGACGATAATTTGAATGATTATGCAAATGTTCCGCAATTGCCCACGCAATCGAAACGCCATCATAAGTACTTGTTCCACGACCAATTTCATCCATCAAAACTAAACTTCTGTCTGAAAGATTATTCAAAATACTTGCCGTTTCGGTCATTTCTACCATAAAAGTAGATTCCCCTTTTGAAAGGTTATCACTCGCTCCTACTCTTGTAAATACTTTATCGACAATCCCAATTTTGGCTTCGCTCGCTGGTACAAAACAACCAATTTGTGCCATTAACACAATCAAGGCTGTTTGTCTTAGCAAAGCAGATTTACCCGCCATGTTTGGCCCAGTAATGATAATAATTTGTTGAGTAGCATCATCCAAATACAAATCATTCGGCACATAAATTTCGCCCAAAGGTAATTGTTGTTCAATTACGGGATGGCGACCATCTTTAATTTCAAGTTCTTTACCGTCAGAAACTTGCGGTTTGGCATAATTATTTTTCTCAGCAATTTTAGCAAAGTTGGTCAACACATCCAATACTGCAATTATTTTAGCGTTCTGCTGAATTTGATGTACATAATCGTTCGCTACATTGACCAATTCATTGAAAATTCTAAATTCAATCACTGCAATTTTATCTTCTGCACCCAGAATTGTTTCTTCATACTCTTTCAATTCTGGTGTAATATAGCGTTCTGCATTCACCAAAGTTTGTTTACGAATCCAGTCGTTGGGTACTTTATCTTTGTGAGCATTGGTTACTTCTAAATAATAACCAAATACTTTATTGAAAGAAACTTTGAGGGAAGTAATGCCCGTGCGTTCGATTTCACGGTTTTGTAATTGCAATAAAAAGTCTTTTCCGGTATGAGCAATGCCTAAAAGTCTGTCCAATTCATCATCCACGCCAGCTTTAATCATGCCGCCTTGGTTGGTCACAATTGGTAAAGATTCGTCACGCAATTCACTTTCTATTTTATCTAATAAAAACTGACACGGATTCAGTTGGTCGGCATATTTTCTCAGCATTTTTACATTAGCTACTTGTGCCGTTGCCGTTTTGTTTTCTGAATGAACCGAGTTGAGTAATAATTCACGAATCGGTTCAATGCGTGACAAAGCTCTTTTCAAAGTCGCCAATTCACGAGGATTAATTCTGCGAACGGCAACTTTTGAAATCAGACGTTCTAAATCACCAATGGGTTTGAGTTGCTGTTCGATAGCCTCACGCAACTCAGTATTTTCCTTGAAAAAAGAAACAGTTTCCAAGCGTTCTTGAATCAAAGCTTTTTCTTTCAAAGGCAAAACCAACCATTTACGGAGTAATCTTGCACCCATCGGAGTGGTAGTTTGGTCAAGAATTTGAATCAAAGAAATACCACCTTCTTGTTGTGGTGCGACTAATTCCAGATTACGAATCGTGAATCTATCCAACCACACATATTTCTCTTCTTCCAAACGGTTGATTCTTGAAATATGACTTACTTCTTTATGTTCAGTTTCAGCTAAATAATGTAAAATCACGCCAGCAGCAATAATCCCTTCCGCCAAAGACTCGATACCGAAACCTTTTAAAGAATTGGTTTTGAAATGATTAGTAAGTAACGGATAAGTAAAATCACGAGTAAAAGCCCAGTCGTCAATTCCGAAAGTATTGAATTTATCACCAAACAAAGCCGTAAATTCTTGTCGATTTTTCTTGCAAAAAAGTACTTCTGAAGGCGAAAAGCTCTGTAATAATTTTTCGATATAAGCCGCATTCCCTTGTGAACAAAGAAATTCCCCCGTTGAAATATCTAAGAAAGCAATGCCAATAATTTCTGTAGAAAAAGACGAAAAACTAATAGAAGCTAAGTAATTATTTTGCTTGGTATCGAGTACATTATCGTTGTAGGAAACGCCCGGAGTAACCAATTCTGTTACTCCTCTTTTTACTATTCCTTTGGCAGTGGCAGGGTCTTCGAGTTGGTCGCATATTGCTACACGTTCGCCAGCACGAACCAATCTTGGCAAATAAGTATCCAAAGAATGATGCGGAAAACCCGCTAAATGGTCATCGGCAGTACCGTTATTTCTACGAGTAAGCGTAATTCCCAAAATCTTAGCAGCACGAACAGCATCTTCCCCAAAAGTTTCGTAGAAATCGCCTACTCTAAACAGCAACAAAGCACCCGGATAACGAGCTTTAATTTGGTTATACTGTTTGGCAAGGGGAGTTTCGTTAGGTTTTTTGGTGGCTTTTGAAGTATCGTTAGGATTCTGAGAAGGTCTTGCCATGTGATTATTGATGTTTCAAATCAACCGTTCAAAAATTTTCGTTGAACAATTAGGCTTGAAAATTGAGTTTGTTATTAAAATTTAAATGTTTCACAAAAATACACAGAGCGATTTAAAGAATTTATGAATTGGGAAAAGATTTGAAGAAAAGCATCACTTTCTCAAAACCTGCATAAATACTTCATCCAACCTTGATGCCATTCTTACTTTGATTTTATAATTATTTACATCCAAACCTTTGGCATTGAATTTTGAAATCCAAATTTCTTTAAAGCCTAATTTCTCGGCTTCTGAAATACGATTTTCAATACGATTTACTGCTCTTATTTCTCCACCCAAACCTACTTCTGCCGCAAAACAAATCGTACTCGGAATAGAAATATCTTCATAAGAAGACACAATGGATGCACAAACGGCTAAATCAATCGCTGGGTCTTCTACTTTTAAACCGCCCGCAATGTTCAAGAAAACATCCTGATTGCCCAATCTGAAACCACCTCTTTTTTCCAACACCGCCAACAACATATTCAAACGTTTGGCATCAAAACCCGTTGAACTTCTTTGTGGAGTACCATAAGTTGCAATGGACACCAAAGATTGTGTTTCAATTAATAAAGGTCGATTTCCTTCTAACATCGCTCCAATGGTAATTCCCGAAAAGTCTTCATCTCTTTGTGAAATCAAAATTTCGGAAGGATTTGATACTTCCCTCAAACCAGAGTTCAACATTTCATAAATTCCTAATTCAGAAGTACTTCCAAAGCGGTTTTTGGTGGTTCGTAGAATTCTATACGCCAAATGTCGGTCGCCTTCAAATTGCAAAACAGTGTCCACCATGTGTTCCAATACCTTTGGACCAGCCAGCGAACCGTCTTTGGTAATATGTCCGATAATAAAAACTGGCGTACCCGATTCTTTGGCAAATTTCATCAACTCAGCCGCACATTCTTTTACTTGCGAAACACTTCCTGCTCCCGCTTCAATAAATGAAGATTGTAGTGTTTGGATTGAATCAATGATTAAAATATCAGGTTCAAAATTCTCTACTTGTTTGAAGATATTTTGGGTTTGGGTTTCTGTCAGGATAAAACAATTGTCACTTTTGTTTTCCAAACGTTCCGCTCGCATTTTGATTTGATGCTCTGATTCTTCCCCAGAAACATACAATACTCGGTGCGAATCCAGCATCAAAGCGATTTGTAACATTAGTGTTGACTTACCAATACCCGGTTCGCCACCGATGAGTACCAACGAACCCAAAACAATTCCTCCACCCAACACACGATTTAATTCTCCATCTTTGGTCAAGATTCTTGCTTGTTCCTGAAAATTAATTTCTTGAATCGCTCGTGGCTTGGCTGCTACTTTCAATGAAGTACTTACTTTCCAAGAACCTTTTTGAGGTTCATCTTTCTGTACAACCTCTTCTACAAAAGTGTTCCATTCACCACATGAAGGACATCTTCCTAGCCATTTAGGTGCCTGATTTCCACAATTTTGACAGAAAAATGAAGTTTTAGTTTTTGCCATATTATAATTTAACAAGCTCATTATCAAATGATAAGAAGCTTTTGTTTATTTCTTTAAAATCCACATTAGGATTATACCTATAATTACTTGTTGATTATCAAGCTCAGCCTTGAAATACATACCGTTTACTAAATTATGCTAAAAAAAACGGGTAACAAAATACTTCAGGTCGGTGATATACTGTTATCTTGCTAATAAAATAAATTTTACTACTATGCACAAAAAAATTATTTTACTCGTTGCCCTGTTAATTTTTGTAAAAACAGGTAGTGTTTTTGCACAAATTTCATTCGGTATCAAAGGTGGTGTAAACTTCTCTCAATTAAAAACTGATTTTGAAAGTCAGTCGGTTGGAGCGAATTTAAAACAAAGCTTAGATACCAAAACTGGTTATGTTGGTGGTGTATATTTCCGAATAGGAAAAACGTTTTTTGTACAGCCAGAATTAATTTTCTCGGCAAAAGGAGGAAGCTTGAATCTATTAAAAAGTGGTTCATCCACTGATTATGAAACAGTAAAAATTGATTATACAAGCCTTGATGTGCCATTACTGATTGGTTATAAACTTGGACCTCTTCGTATAAACGCTGGGCCTGTAGCATCTTTTAAAGTCTCAAATAGCATTAGTGACGATTTAAAAAACTATTCAAGTAACATTGGAGATTCCTTCAAAAATGCTTCTTATGGCTATCAAGCTGGTGCTGGAATTGACCTTGGTTCATTGTCTGTTGATTTACGTTATGAAGGAAGTCTTTCAGAGATTTCTTCAGTGGTTGATTTATCAAAAAGTGTTAACTACAGCCAAAAAGGAAACCTTTGGCAAATGACTCTAGGCTATAAGATTTTTTAAGATTCACAAATCACAATCTTTAAGAGTGATAATTTCCCTGCAAAAGCACTTGGAAATCATCACTCTTTTTTTGTTTAATACTGTTAGAAAACTTTTGTTTTTTGATTTTCAAATTCATTCTTCTTTCAATCACGGGCTTTGATTACTTTTGTGTTGATTGAAATACCGTTTTACAGTCATAAAACACAAAACACCCTCAAATCAATCTTTATACTTTATAAAATAGGTTCTTGATTTAAGTTCAATAATCATTTACATCATTTTTTTGAGTATTTTTAAGAAATCAAGCGAAAAATATCATGGAAAATTTTCGGATAGAAAGTTTAGAAATCAATAAAATAGGAGCTTTTGAGCATCTAAAAATGGACTTTCCCAAAAAGACTGACCCTGAAAAAGCTGAAATCCATATTTTAACTGGAGAAAATGGGACTGGGAAGAGTACGATTTTAAATTTGATGACAGGAATTGCAGATAATTCAAATGAAAATTTTTATTTTAGTAGAATACTAACCAAAGGTAAAGGCGACATTTCTGGCTATCATATTAATTATACAAAAAAGAAAGATGAAAGAAGTTATTTTAGAAGGCAAACTAACACCGATGGTTTTTATACTTCTCCTGAAGCACTTCAAAACGAACATGACTTAACATATCTTACAGATTTTGCTTTTTTTGCATACTCAAACAATAGATATATTAATGCTCATACAAAGGATGATAAGTCCAATGAAAATGAGTATTTCAAACCCCTTCAGGATGCTGTAAATTTTACTAAAACAGCCCATTCTAACAGTTTTATTAATTGGATATTATCAACAAAAACAAGGGCTTTAGTAGCTAAATCCAATGGAGATGAATTTGAATATCAATCTTATATCGGCTCCATTGCAGCAGTTGAAAATGCAATTTCTGAAATAACGAACCTATCAATTGAGTTTGTTTTACTTTCAAAACCATTTCTTAATGTAGCTCTACAAATTGATGGTGTTGAACTTAGCTTTGAGGTTTTACCTGATGGAATCAAGTCAATGATTATTTGGATGGGAGATTTATTAATGAGATTAGAGTCTATTGATTGGAGTGACAAGTCAAAAATATCTCTACATCAAACCTTCGTACTTTTCTTAGACGAAATAGAAGTGCATCTTCATCCAGCTTGGCAGCGTAAAATTTTACCAGTTGTACAAAAACTCTTTAAAAATGCTCAGATTTTTATTTCTACGCATTCGCCTTTTGTAGTAGGTTCTGTGGATGGTGCTTGGGTACACAAATTAAAAAAAGTAGGAGCTTATGCGGTTTTGGATGGCGAGCCTGTTTTGTCGGAAGATGCGGAAAGTTATGATACTATTTTAGAGGAGATTTTCGGTATAAAAGAGCGTTTTGGCAATGAAATTGAATCAAAATTAGATAGATTTAGAAAAATCACTAAAGAGATTTTAAAAGGAAATGAACAAAATTTAGAAGAATGGAATGCTATCATTACTTTCTTCCAGAATCAAAATCGTCCTGATGAAATCATGGCTGTTATTGCTCCACAAGTACATCAAATTAACAGAATACGTAAACAAGTTATCGCCTAAATTTCCAATGTTTAAAATAAATCGACACCCAACTTCAGAACCTCAAATATTACAAGAAAAAGGCAAAGAGTGGACTGAAAAGTTTATTGAAGCTCGAAAAGCAAATAAAAAATATAAACACTCATGGATAAAAAGTAAAGTTAATTACCATGATGAAATAATAGAGGCTCTTTCAACATTAACTCACGAACACTGTTCGTATTGTGATAAATATCCTCTTGATGCAAGAGCTAAAATAGACCTTCAAATAGACCACTTCAAGCCAGTAAGTAAACATGAAGAATTAGCTTACGAGTGGACAAACCTTTACTTGTCTTGTGCTGGATGTAATAAATCAAAATTAGCACAATACAGCGATTTGATTTTAAGACCAGATTCCGAAGACTATCATCCAAACGATTCCTTTTTCTTTGATACAAGTACTGGAGAAATTTTGGTGAATGAACTTAAAGGAAAAGCATATACTGAACGAGCAGCAAAGACGATTGAAGTATTTAAGCTGAACGATAAATCAATCGTTAAAATGAGATTAATAGCTATCAGAAACTTCAAAAAAGAGGAAGAGTTTGATATTAACGATTACGAATACCGAAACTTTATTGAAGAACTCCTATACTTTTATAAATAAATGTCAACAGAAAAACCAACCCCATCCTTCCTACTACGCCAAAAGTTTCCTTTTGAACCTACCAATGGGCAAATTGACTTGTTTCAGAAAATGGATAAGTTTATTCCTAATCAGGATGATTTTGGTCCACTTTGTTTTTTGTTAAAAGGTTATGCAGGTACTGGTAAAACTACGGTTTTGAGTACCATCATGAAGGTACTGCCAAAATTTGGTTATAAAGCCATCCTCCTCGCTCCTACTGGTCGTGCGGCCAAGGTGATGAGTAATTACTCTAAAACCAAAGCATTGACTATTCATAAGAAGATTTACAGACAAGTTGCTAATCAATATACTGGTAGTTTAGAATTTCAATTACAGAATAATTACGCTACCAAAACGATTTTTATCATTGATGAAGCATCTATGATTTCTGATGATGCTGAATTTGGCACGCCAGGATTATTGACGGATTTAATGAAATTTATTTTCTCGCATCCTGAATTAGACTATAATTTCAATAAAGTGATTTTTGTGGGCGACACCGCTCAATTACCTCCTGTGGGTAAATTAATGTCGCCCGCTTTGGAAAAAGGATATATGGAAAGCCAGTTTCATTTGGGAATAATGGAACAGGAATTGACAGAAGTAATGCGTCAAGATGCGGATTCAGGTATTTTGTTTAATGCGACGAATCTGAGAGATATTCTGAAAGACGAAAAACCTCAAATCAGTTTTAACACCAAAGGTTTTAAGGATTTCTTTAAAATGACTGGCGAAAAGTTGGAAGACGGACTGAACTACGCTTACCGAAAATTTGGCAGAGAAAACACCATTATTCTTACTCGCTCTAACAAAACTGCTGTGCAGTATAACCGATACATTCGTCAGCAAATCTTTTCGATGGAAGATGAATTATCAACTGGTGATTTGCTGATGATTGTCCGAAACAATTATCATTGGCTAGGTGAAGATTCTCCAGCGGGATTTTTAGCAAATGGTGATTTTGTAGAAGTAATGAAAATTAGAGGTATCGAAGAAATGCACGGATTTAGGTTTGCTACGCTTACGCTTCGTTTGCTAGACTACGAAGAACATCCACACATCGAAGCCAAAGTAATGCTGAGTACGCTTTATACGAATACGCCTGCGATGTCTAAAGATGAAAATAAAGCTCTTTACGATTCTGTATCAGCCGATTATGGACATATAGCGAGTAAAAAGCACAGAAATGAAGACATTAGAAAAGACCCTTATTTGAATGCTTTGCAAGTAAAATTTGCGTATGCACTTACTTGCCATAAATCACAAGGTGGACAATGGAATGCGGTTTTTGTAGAACAAGGTTACTTGACCGACGAAAATATCAATGAAGATTTTATCAGATGGCTTTACACGGCTGTCACCCGTGCAACCCATGAAGTATTTTTATTGAATTTTCATGCAGATTTTTTCGATTAAATTCATTTGTCTTCGCCTTCGTAAAAGTATTTTTTCAATACATAGCGAATCGAGTAATATGAATTAATCATGGCTGTATGGATTTGTTTTCTATCCATCCACTCTAATTTTTCAATATCTTCCTCAAACTGAGGTTTCATTTTAGTGTCGTCAACTAATTCCATCGAATACCATTTTGTTTGTTTCAAAATGGCTTCATTTTTATAAGTATAGGTATGATATGTGGTACAGATTTTTTCATCTAATCTAGCTTTTACGTTACATTCTTCTTCTACTTCACGCACGGCAGCTACCTTAAATGATTCCCCTTTATCGAGTTTACCTTTGGGTAAATCCCATTTTTTGAGGCGATACATCATCAATACTTTACCTTCTTCATTTCTCACTACTCCACCAGCGGCTCTTACTAATTTGTATTGAGATTTGATTTGCGTTTCTGTTGCATCTTTATTTTCTGAGACGAGCGTTATCGATTGTAAATTAGGAAGCTCTTCGTTTTTTAAGAGAGAGAATAACCTAGAAATTGTCGGAGAAAGTACATTAATAATCAACACATGACCTTGCAAACTATTGGCTTTTATGGCTTCTAACTGAGCATCTATCAAGTGATCAAATTCTGTTGAAGTAAGTGCTTGGGCTTTCTTTTTCCCTACGACCTTAATTGGTCTTTCGTTAATGAAAATTATCATTTTTAGTTGGATTGATCCTTAATGATTAGCTCGTGAATTGAAATCAAAATTTATATTTCATCGTAAAATTAAACTTTTGTTACGAAACATTACTGAGAGTTTTTAATTTTGCACATAGATTTAACAAAAACCCAAAAATGGCACAACGTACTCTTGCAGAAACAGTCGCTTCTATGTTACTTGAAGTTCAAGCTGTTCGACTTAGTCCAGACCAACCTTTCAAATGGGCATCAGGCTGGAATTCACCTATTTACTGTGATAATAGAATCACGCTTTCGTATCCTAAAGTGCGTACTGCTATCAAAAATGGGCTTGCATCAGCTGTGAAGGCTTATTGGAGTGATGTTGATATTATCGCTGGTGTAGCAACAGCAGGAATCCCGCAAGGCGCATTGGTAGCAGATTGGTTAGACCTCCCTTTCTGTTATGTTCGTCCTGAACCAAAAAAACATGGAATGGGCAACCAAATTGAAGGAAAAATTAAAGCTGGACAAAAAGTAGTTTTAATTGAAGATTTAGTTTCAACAGGCGGAAGTTCTTTAAAAGCAGTTGATGCTTTGCGTGAAGCTGGTGCAAATGTTTTAGGAATGGTTTCTATTTTTACGTATGGTTTTGAAATTGCTGACAAAAATTTTGCAGAAAAAAACCTAAAAGTTTATACTTTGAGTAATTACGACACTTTGATTAAAGAAGCTGTTGCCAAAAACTATGTTTCTGAAAGTCAATTAATTACTTTACAAGAGTGGAGACATAATCCTTCTGAATGGAAAGTATAATTCAGGTAAAAGATTAGACAAAAACCAATCTAAACGAAAATTAGATTGGTTTTTTTGTTTCCTCAAAACCGATTACCGTACAGAAATCGCATACTTCTTTCCCGGTAAAGATTTTAATACTCCTTGAAATTCCAGATTCAATAACAGCGACGATAATTTAGCGATATGAATTTGCGATTGCCAAGCGATTTCATCAATTTCCATCACCTGATTTTTATGAAGTAAAGCCATAATCTGACTTTCTTCTTCGGTAAAAGTACTTAAATCAAGTATTTGTTTGACAACTTGGTTTTTCTCATGACCAATCAAATCCCAATTTAAAGTTTCTACGACATCCTGAATACTGGTATAAATTTCGGCTTTTCGTTCCTTAATTAATTTATTACAACCTTCCGAAAAAGATTTCCCCAACTGCCCAGGCACGGCAAAAACATCTCGGTGGTAGTTATTAGCATACTCTGCCGTAATTAAGGCTCCGCCTTTTGCAGCAGCTTCTACCACAATCGTTACATCTGCCATGCCAGCAATAATTCTATTTCTCTGTGGGAAAAATCTTGGATCGGGTTGCGTTTCAAAAGTTTGTTCAGTAATGATTCCTCCTGTTTCTTGCATCTGAATCGAAACATTTTTATGCTGATAGGGATAAATTAAATCTATTCCACTTGCCATCACGCCTAAAGTAGGAACAGCATTTTTCAAACAAGCTTTATGTGCTACAATATCAATGCCGTAAGCCAAACCACTTATCACCAAAGGATTAAAAGGCTTTAAATCTTCAATGATTTCGTCAGTGACATTTTTACCATATTCTGTAGATTGACGAGTACCAACAATCGCTACCGTTTTGGTATGATTCAAATCGGCTTTTCCTTTATAGTACAACAAAACTGGAGCATCATAAAGCTGTTTTAAACGATTTGGATAGTTTTTATCGGTATAAAACAACAATTCAACTTGCTGCTTTTCAGCCTCTTCAATTATTTTGGAAGCTTTTTCGAGAACAGATTTATCTTGGAGATTTTGAGCGAGTGTTTTTCCGATATTTGGAATTTTAAGCAGTTTTGCAACAGGTGTTTTAAACACTTGTTCTGCCCCGCCACAATAACTGATAAGCTGGCGGATAAGTACATCCCCAATTTTGGGAATTAATGTGAGTGCAATTTGATATTGGAGGTTTTCGGTAGAAGACATAAAATAAGGTAGAATTGTAAGTGAATAATATTTAAATAACAGCAAAATTAGCGTTAAGCAGACTGTAATGTTTCATCCGTTTTATCATCAAGTCCTTCCCGAATTTCTTGCATAAACTTTTTAATTTCGGTTAATCTATCAATAATCGCTTGATGTTCTTGTTTTTTGCGTTTTTTAGCTTCTAATGCTCGCTTCGCTCCTTCAATAGTATAACCCTGATTTTCAACTAAATCCACAATTTCAGTAAGATGATTAATGTCTTCTTGAGTATATTTCCTATCTCCTGAACGGTCTCTCTTTGGATTGAGTGAAGGAAACTGCTCTTCCCAAAAACGAAGTTTTGAGATGTTCATCTCAAACATCTGCGCAACTTCTGAAATTGAATAATACCTTTTGGTCAAAGCAACACTTTCCATCTTCCAAAAATAAAATAAGGATTAAATTAAACTCAACAAAGATAGAAATTTTGTAGAATACTTGACATCTTAGTTTTCAATAGATTTACATAATTCTATTATTTCCTCTTTGTCTGATTCAAATACGCTGGACCAAGCGTTTCTATCGTAAACTCGTGTTTTGGATAAGTACGATAATAAGTATTGCTAATTTCTGTTGGATATTTCTTGAAAGTAATATATTTCAAAAAGTACTTTCTGATTTGAAAACTCATCTGTAACATTTCAGAAAACAGCTTTGAAGGTTTTTTGTAGCCAAACGATTCTCTTAATTTTTCCGTAATCAAAGCTACAAAAACTGGTTTAACAGCAAATCTCAAAAAACTTGGAAACCAATTTTCGACGATTTTTATCGTGGCATCAGCAATCACTTTGTTACTTTCAGCATAACGAAAATACTTTTGTTCGTAACGTTCTGCAAAGTATTTTAATGCTTCAAAATCCTCAGGAATATCGGTTAAATTCATTCTTTGCGCTACTTCTTTGAAAAAGATAAACAACGCTAATTTTTCAGCTTCGCTCAATTTTCGCCAGCCATTTATTTCCATCCAATTGATGGGATAAAAAACGAAAGTAGAAAGCACCAGTAAATAATCTTCATTCGCAATCCGATAATTTCCATGAATTTTATTCATTTGTTCAATCGCTCTTTTACCTAATTCACTATCGTAACCAGCTTGCATAAATTGAGCAATCAAGATTCCAGTATCGTCATAACGCTTTTGTCCTCTTTTTACAAATTCACCAGTTTTTTGTAAAAGTATCGAAATACTTGGACTGGCATAAGTATGAAACAAAGCCAATTCCAAAGCACGAACCATGTCAAAAGGGAAATCGTAAGCAGTCATCAAATATACCATTCGCTGATGGTCGGTGATAGGATTCAACGAAGCGATTTCTTGTTGAACTTCAGGATTACGAAAAATATAAAATCTTTTGGCGTAAGTTTTCATTGAGAAATGATTTTGAGCGATAGATTTGAAATCGAAAAGTAGTACGAGTTTCCAACTCGTAAAAATATACATAATTATTGGGACGAGTTGGAAACTCGTACTACGGATTTATTAATTCAATCAATTTAAATCACCTTTTTTTCTATCTCATTTCATTTTCTATTGTTTTACTAACATTCTCCAAGACTATTCACTAATTTTGCGGTTAATTTAAAAAATGCTGTCGAACGATTGTGTTTCGACTTTCCAAATTCCGATTTTATAATGACTTCCAAAGAAATACGTCAACAGTTTTTAGATTTCTTCAAATCAAAAGGTCACTTAATTGTTCCTTCAGCTCCTCTTGTTGCAAAAAACGACCCGACCTTGATGTTCAATAACTCAGGGATGGCTCAGTTCAAAGACTTTTTCTTGGGCAATGGTACGCCTCCGTCAAAGCGTATTGCCGATACACAAAAATGTTTGCGTGTGTCTGGTAAACACAACGACCTTGAGGACGTAGGTTTTGATACTTACCACCACACCATGTTTGAAATGTTGGGAAACTGGTCTTTTGGCGATTACTTCAAGAAAGAAGCCTTGGCATGGTCTTGGGAATTATTGACAGAGGTTTTCAAATTACCAAAAGATAGAATTTATGTTTCTGTGTTTCAAGGTGATGAAAAAGATAGCGTTCCTTTTGACCAAGAAGCTTGGGATATTTGGGCATCAATGGTGGGTGAAGACCGTATTATTCTTGGAAATAAAAAAGATAATTTCTGGGAAATGGGCGATACTGGGCCATGTGGGCCATGTTCTGAAATCCACATCGACTTGCGTGATGCAGATGAAGTAGCCAGAATTTCTGGAAAAGAATTAGTAAATGCCGACCACCCACAAGTGGTTGAAATCTGGAACAACGTATTCATGCAGTTTGAACGTATGGCGGATGGTTCTTTGGTTTCATTGCCTGCCAAACACGTTGATACAGGCATGGGTTTTGAACGTTTGTGTATGGCAATTCAAGGCAAACAATCGAATTATGATACAGACGTTTTCTCAAATACAATCAATTTTGTTGCTGAAAAAGCTGGTAAAAAATATGGCGAGGGGAAATGGGAAGACATCGCTTTAAGAGTAATTGCTGACCATATTCGTGCGATTGCTTTTGCGATTGCTGACGGACAATTACCTTCAAACAACAAAGCGGGTTATGTAATCCGCAGAATTTTGCGTCGTGCGGTTCGTTATGGTTATACTTATTTAGGTTTCCGTGAGCCATTTATGCACAGTATTATTCCATTGTTGGCTGAACAATTTGATGGCGTTTTCCCTGAATTAGTTGCTCAACAAGAATTTGTAGAAAGAGTAATTTTAGAAGAAGAAAATTCTTTCTTGCGTACTTTGGAAACAGGTTTGACAAGATTAGATAAAATCATTGCTGAAACTGAGAAAAACGGAAGAATTGCAGGAGAAATCGTTTTTGAATTGAACGATACTTTCGGTTTCCCTTCTGATTTAACGGCTTTGATTGCCCGTGAAAATGGTTTGTCAATCGACGAAGAAGGCTATAAAATTGCCCTTCAAGCACAAAAAGACCGTTCTCGTAAAGATTCAACCAAAGAAGCAACCGACTGGACGATTATTTCTGACGAAGATTTCGACTTTGAATTTGTAGGTTACGACGAAACGGAAGCGTCAGCAAGCCTTATCAAATACCGTAAAGTAAAAACTAAAACTGGAAGCGAGTATCATATAGTTTTAGACAAAACGCCTTTTTACGCAGAAATGGGTGGACAAGTTGGCGATTCTGGCGTATTAGTTTCGGGAGATTTATCTATCCAAATTTCAGATACTAAAAAGGAAAACGATTTGTTTATTCATATTTCTACCGATAAAAATTTCGAGAAATTTGTTGAACAATATGCTACCAACAAAAATTTAGTAGCCAAAATTGATACAGCACGCAGAAGTAAAATTACGTCAAACCACACCGCTACGCACTTGATGCTTTCGGCGATGCGTGAAGTATTAGGCTCGCATATTTCGCAAAAAGGTTCTTTTCAAAACGAAGACCTTACTCGTTTCGACTTCTCGCACTTCTCGAAAGTAACAGATGAGGAATTGGGCAAAATCGAAGACATCGTTAATGCAAAAATCAGAGAAAATATTGCTTTAGACGAAAAACGCAATGTGCCAATCAAAGAAGCGGTAGCGGCTGGAGCAACGGCAACTTTTGGAGAAAAATACGGCGATTTTGTCCGTGTAATCACTTTCGACCCGAACTTTTCGGTAGAACTTTGTGGTGGTACGCACGTACCTTCTACAGGACAAATCGGCTTGTTTAAATTCGTAGCAGAAAGTTCGGTTTCGGCTGGCGTTCGTCGTGTAGAAGCTTATACTGGCGAAAATGCTTTGGCAATGTTTGAAGAACAATTGGCGATTGTAAACGAATTAAAAGGTTTATTCAAAGGTCAATCAGACATAGTAAAAGCCGTAAAAGCTTTGTTAGAAGAAAAAGCGATTTTAAGTAAAAAAATTGAAGCTTTTGAATCTGAAAAATTACAAGCCATCAAAGAAACGTTACTAACGAAAGTACAAGCAATTGGCGAAGTAAATGTAATTGCTGAAGTAGTTTCAGTGCCAAATGCTGATGCTTTAAAGCAATTGGCTTATGAGTTAAAAGCTAAAATTGATAATTTATATTGCGTTTTAGGGGCAGAAGTAGCAGGCAAACCACAGTTGGCGGTTATGATTGCCGATAATTTGGTAGCTGATAAAGGCTTAAACGCTGGGCAAATCATTCGTGAAATGGCGAAAGAAGTAAAAGGCGGAGGCGGTGGACAGCCGTTCTTTGCAACGGCAGGCGGTTCAGATGTTTCAGGTTTGGCTAAAGCGATTGAAAAAGGGAAAAGTGCGGTTTAGTTATGAGCATTGTTTTTATATACTCATTTTCAAAAACTAAAGTCCAATTATTCGTTTGTTTGAATCAGATTTTTTACATTAGATACAAATGGCTGAATTCATAGAAAAATATATCAATCCGTTTACGGATTTTGGCTTTAAGAAATTGTTTGGCGAAGAACTAAACAAGGACTTGTTGTTGGATTTTTTGAACGAATTATTGCGAGAGGAACAAGGTCAAATCAAGGATTTAACGTATCTGAAAACCGAACATTTGGGCTTGACAGAATCTGACAGAAAAGCTATTTTTGATTTGTATTGCGAAAACGAACGTGGAGAGAAATTTATAGTTGAATTACAGAAATCCAAACAAAATTTCTTTAAGGATAGGACTGTTTACTACTCAACTTTTCCCATTCGAGAACAAGCCAAACGAGCAGATTGGAACTTTGAATTAAAAGCTGTTTATACGATAGCCATACTTGATTTTGTTTTCGATTCAGATAAAAATGAGCCTGAGAAGTTTCGTTATGATGTGAAGTTACAAGACATAGAAACCAATAAAATATTCTATGATAAGCTAACTTTCATTTACTTAGAAATGCCAAAGTTCAAGAAAAGTATAGATGAGTTAGCGACACGTTTTGAAAAATGGCTTTATTTAATACGAAACTTGAATCAGTTAGAACGCATTCCTGAAAGTTTAAGAGAACGTATTTTTGAGAAAGTATTTGAAACAGCAGAAATAGCCAAATTCACACCAGAACAAATCCTTTCTTATGAAGATAGTTTGAAGTATTACAGAGATTTGAAAAACTCTTTGGACACCGCAAGAGAGGAAGGCGAAGCTGAAGGGATAATCAAAGGAGAACAGATAGGGATTGCGAAAGGTGAACAATTAGGAATTGTAAAAGGTAAATTGGAAGGTAAATTAGAAGTCGCTCGAAATATGCTTTCAATAGGTTTATCCTTAGAAGTGGTAGCACAAGCGTTGGAACTAACAGAGGAAGAGCTAAAAAAATGGCTGAATTCATAGAAAAATACATCAATCCGTTTATGGGTTTTGGCTTTAAGAAATTGTTTGGCGAAGAACTAAACAAGGACTTGTTGTTGGATTTTTTGAACGAATTATTGCGAGAGGAACAAGGTCAAATCAAGGATTTAACGTATTTGAAAACCGAACATTTGGGCTTGACAGAATCTGACAGAAAAGCTATTTTTGATTTGTATTGCGAAAACGAACGTGGAGAGAAATTTATAGTTGAATTACAGAAATCCAAACAAAATTTCTTTAAGGATAGAACGGTTTATTATTCAACATTCCCGATTAGAGAACAAGCTAAACGAGCAGATTGGAACTTTGAATTAAAAGCTGTTTATACGATAGCCATACTTGATTTTGTTTTCGATTCAGATAAAAATGAGCCTGAGAAGTTTCGTTATGATGTGAAGTTACAAGACATAGAAACCAATAAAATATTCTATGATAAGCTAACTTTCATTTACTTAGAAATGCCAAAGTTCAAGAAAAGTATAGATGAGTTAGCGACACGTTTTGAAAAATGGCTTTATTTAATACGAAACTTGAATCAGTTAGAACGCATTCCTGAAAGTTTAAGAGAACGTATTTTTGAGAAGGTATTTGAAACAGCAGAAATAGCCAAATTCACGCCAGAACAAGTCCTTTCTTATGAAGATAGTTTGAAGTATTACAGAGATTTGAAAAACTCATTGGATACTGCAAGAGAGAAAGGTGAAGCCGAGGGAATACAAAAAGTTGCTCGAAATATGCTCTCATTAGGATTGTCTATGGAAACGATTTCTCAAGCTACTGGTCTTTCAGAGGAGGAAATTAATCACTTACGTTAACTATAATTTTCAAGACCTAAAAGGTTTTTATAAACTTTTTAGGTCTTTTTCATTCACTACAATAATCAATTAACCAGTTTTAGGTACTTCAATATCCATTGTCTTTCAAATCTCAAATACTTCCTAATCAAGCTAAAATCGCTATCGAACAAATGAATTTGTTGGGTCGTGACCGCAAGCCTTTCCTTTTCATCATTGATTATGAAATGAAAAAGCCGATTGTTTTGCCACTTGAGGAAGTTGAAAAAGAGGATATTTTATATAAAGTTGGGAACAAAAGTAATTTCAACCCCGAAAAAAAATTACTGGAAAAGCCTCTTTATTTAGAAAAATATCCGATTAATTTTCGGGAATATCAACAGTCGTTCGACATCGTAAAACGTCATTTAATTCGAGGAAATAGTTTTTTGGTCAATCTCACCAAACCCACTCCTATCAAAGTAAATTTGAGTTTAAAAGAGATTTTTGAACGTAGTTCGGCTCAATATCAATTGTACTTCAACAATCAATTTGTGCTATTTTCACCTGAAATTTTTATTAAAATCAACAACGGAATCATTTCTTCGCATCCTATGAAAGGTACAATTTCGGCAAACGTACCTAATGCCGAATCGGAGATTCTGAATAATAAAAAAGAACTTGCAGAACACGCAACAATTGTTGATTTAATTAGAAATGATATTAGCATGGTAGCAGAAAAAGTTTGGGTTGAGCGTTTTCGGTATATTAGCAAAGTACAAACTTCGGAAGGTGATTTATTACAAGTAAGTTCTGAAATTTGTGGAAAGTTACCTGAAAACTTTCATCAGCAAATCGGTTCATTATTGTTTAAATTATTACCAGCAGGTTCAATTTGTGGAGCACCCAAACCACAAACTTTGGCAATTATTGAAGAAGCTGAAAACTACAATCGAGGATATTATACAGGAGTTTTTGGCATTTTTGATGGTGAAAATTTAGACAGTTCTGTGATGATTCGTTTTATCGAAAAAATGGAAAATAATTCACTTATCTTCAAAAGTGGCGGTGGAATCACTGTTTTTTCTGACGAACAATTAGAGTATCAAGAAATGATTGATAAAGTATATCTTACTTCAAAATAATACGCTTGTGTGGCAATCAAAAATTTATACTTTATTAGAAAAGCATCAAATTAGTTTTGAAAAAAAGACTTTTGATTCTCCCTTTGAGGTTATTTATTTACCCCAACAACTACTTTTTCTACATTTTATTTCACTTGAAAATTTCAAAAACACAACTATTCCTCCCGATTTTTTTAAAGATTTTTCTGAAAAAATTCAGACTCAACATCAAAGAATTATTCATCTTTGGGAAGATGTTTATGCCCAAAATTCAGCTTTAGTAAATGCCAGAATTTTGGCTATGTGCGGATATTCAAAACGACTAAACGCCCGACATTGCTTTGTAGAAAGAATTGATAATCCAACGGCAGTAATATTTTTAAATGAAAATCATTTACAGGCTTCGGTGAAATCTAAATTCAAATATGGCTTATTTTTGAAAGCTCAGTACCTTGAAAAATTCATAGATTCGGCATTGATTCAAGAGAAAAATCAGCCTTTATTAATTGCAGTGGCTACTTTTAGTGCAGGACGAGCGATGAAATATGGTGAACGTGCTGGTACTCGTTCTTATGAATTATTGCGTTTTGCAACGCTAAAAAATCATCATGTTGTTGGTGGAATGGACAAGCTTTTAAAGGCTTTTACGAATGAACATCAGCCTGACGATGTGATGTCGTATGCAGACAGAGATTGGTCGGACGGAAGAAGTTATGAAACCTTGGGATTTCAGAAAATTGAAAATACTTCTCCGCAACATTTTATGATCAATAAACAAACCTTCGAACGTTTTAACATTAATCATTCCGAAGGTTTGAAAGAACAAAGTTTTATTCAGATATTTAATGCTGGAAGTATCAAATACATTAAGATTCTTCATGATAAAGAAATGGCTAAAGATTAGCTATTTCAAAACCTAAGTATAAAATGATAGACAGAGTTCATGAGCAAGTGATGGCTCAATACGGTGAACAATTACGAGTAAGAGTATGCGGTATTTGTGTTCAGGATGATAAAATTTTAATGATAAAACACAAAGGAGTCGTTGAAAATGCAGACTTTTGGTGTCCGCCTGGCGGAGGTTTACAGTTTGGCGAAAGTTCAGTAGAAGCCATCAAACGTGAGTTTTTAGAAGAAACATTTACGGAAATTTCTATCAAACATTTCATGTTTGTAAGCGAGTTTAACGAACCTCCGCTTCATGCGATAGAATTGTTTTTCAGCGTAAATCTTGAAAAAGGCAAAGTAAAAAAAGGCTTTGACCCAGAATTGGAGGAACAGATTATTCAAGAAGTGAAATGGATGAGCTTTGAGGAAATTAAAGCTAAACCAGCTAGAGAAGTACACAGAGCTTTTGGTTTTTGTAATACTTTAGAGGAGCTTTTGAATACAAAGGGAATGATTTAGTGGTTGAAGAAGAGGTGATTTTATTTGATGAATTTTAATAACTGTAAACTATAAATTCATGAAAAAGCTATCCCACGAAATCAAATGGGCATTAATTTTCGTTGCCATGTCACTGTTTTGGATGTTACTTGAAAAGCTTTCTGGCTTGCATAGTACTCATATCGACAAACACGCTACTTACACAAATTTCATTGCCATTCCTGCTATCACGGTCTATGTTTTTGCTTTGTTAGAAAAAAAGAATAAGTTTTATCATGGCTCAATGACTTATCTGCAAGGTTTTATTTCGGGTACAATTATCAGCGTAATCATAGCGTTTTTGAGTCCATTAACGCAAATTATTACCACAGAAATTATCACGCCTGATTTTTTTCCAAATGTAATAAACTATTCAGTAAGTGCTGGATTGTTGAAACAAGCAGAAGCAGAGCAATATTTTAGTTTAGAAAATTACATCAAAGAAGGTTTAATTGGAGCTTTATTGATGGGAATTGTAACGACTGCTATTGTTGCAATTTTTACTAGGGGAAAGAAATAAAGTAAATGAATTTAGGGTTTATGAGTAAAGTTGTATTCCTAAATTTCTCTTGAAAATTAGTTTTCGATATTCAGAACATGAGTCATCCCGAATTTTCTCTTGAAAAAATGAATTTTAAAAGATTTCAATGTTTTTGGATTGGTTCTCGTCCTTACTTTTTGCCTTTATGCAAAAAGTAACAAAAAAATCAAGAATTCCTAATCGCAGCGGCGAACCGCCTCGCTTCGCTCAAACAGTAGGAATTCGTTGTTCATCAATCACAAAAAAGCGGTCGAAATTAGTTTTTCGACCGCTTTTTTGTGATTTTAAAATTCGGGATGACTCATGTTTTTCATTCTATCAATTCACAACAAATTCCCATCTGACTTAATACTTCAACAATATGGTTTGAATGAAAGTTGTGACCTTGAATTCTTAAAATATTGTCGCAATCGTCAAGGTCAAAAGTTATTTTAAGATGAGGATAAAAGCCCTTGAGTAAATTTAATACTTCTTCCGATGTTTGCTCGTTACTCACATTCGTTTTGAATATTTCTATTACCATTTCTGCCATCCTAGCCTATCAATTTTATTTATCTATTTGGTTTAACCACGTTTTTATCACCTTCTTCAAGGCTACTTCTTTGCTATTTACTTCTTCTAAAGTCATAAATTTAGCAATCTTTCTGGCATCTGTAAATTTTCCTTCCAAAAATCCTGATGTATCATTGATTGTCGCTCCTGTCGGGAAAACCAATAATACACAATCATTTTTATGAAGATTAAACACAACAATATCCCTTTTGTATTCTTTAGGGTCAAAGGGTTTCATCTCTCCTGCATAATAGAAGCTGGGTGAATTCCATTTTATTTGTTCTGCAATTTCTTCATCGGTAGAAAGCACAACTTTTCTCAATGCCTGAACAACATTTTTCAAAGGATGATTCAACACCTCAAAATATGCTAATACTTGCTCTTCATCTGATAGTTTAGGTTTCTTTGCCATACTTGCTTAAAATTCTATCTATGAATTCATTGCTTTGTTGCTTTGTTAAGATTTTCTTCTACTCGGAAAGCTACAACTCTTTTAATAAAATCAAGCGGTAAAGGTTTATCCAATGGAAATTGTACCGCTCCTTTTGAAAATTTATAATGAACCATTTCTTCAGGAAAAGCGGTAAGTCCTGATGGAGCTGGATAAAAGCCGATATGATTTTTATACGCTGCAAAATGCACCAAGTTTCCTTTTAAATAAAAAGTGGGCATTGCATAACTTATTTTCTCGGTAGCTTCTGGAACAGCGTTACTTATCGTCTCACGCATTTGCCTTAAAAGCACTTGCGTTTCTTCAGGAAAATCTGCGATGTATTCATCGATATTGCTTACAACTTTCATTGCTAAGTATTAATAATTAAGATTTTGAGCTTTGCAATTTATGAAAGCTAAAATACGACACCAATAAAACAGCCATCACTAATACAGGAACTAAAAGCATAGCGTTAAATCCATCAACTGCCCATAAACTAATGGTTGCAAAAATTATATCAAATACAAAACCTGCATAAGCCCATTCTTTAAGCACTTTGGGAACCTGAGGAATAATCAAAGCTAGTGAACCGATTATTTTAAAGATGTTCAAAGCCATTCCGAAATATTGAGGATAACCCAAATGTCTTGTACCTTCTTTTGCCATCTCAGTGTGTCCAGTTAACGCTGGCATTACACCCATGAATAAGAAAATTAATGAAGTACTAATCCAGAAAGTAATTTTAGTCGTTTTCATATTTATTAGTTTTAAGTTTATTTTTCGGGTAATGTAAAAGCCATTGATTGCCAAACTTATCGGTTAAATCGCCAAATAAAGCTCCCCAAAAACTTAGCGTAATTGGATGTGTTTGCTTCCCTCCTTTTGATAGTTTCTGGTAACAATCCGCAATCTCTGTTTCACTTTCGCAATGTAATAATAATGAAATGGTGTTGCCTTTTATCAAACCTTCATCGCCAAGCATATCGGTTCCCATGATGAGTAACCCTTTTCTACTTAAACTAGCATGAAGTACGCAAGCTTTCATTTGCTTGGGCATTTTATCGGCATCAGGATGTTCGGCGAGGGTTTGTATCAAAAGTTTTCCTCCTAAACATAGCTGATAAAAGTGCATCGCTTCACGACAATTTCCGTTAAAATTCAAATATGCACTGATAGTTGACATCTAAGATAAGAAAGAGTTGGGAATTATAGCGATACTATACGCTATGATTTAAAACATTGATATACTTTAAGTTATGCGTTCAACAATGTTGCGATATCTAGCTTTCTCATTTTCATGACTGCTTGCATCGCTCTTCCTCCTTTTTCAGGGTCGCTCATGAGTTTACCAATGATTGAAGGAACAACTTGCCATGATACCCCAAATTTATCTTTCAACCAACCGCACATGCTCTCGGCACCACCTTCTGTGAGTTTGTACCAATAATGGTCTATTTCCGCTTGTGTTTCACAACTAATCATCAAAGAAACTCCTTCATTGAAAGTATATTCATGTACTCCAGGTCCATCCATCGCAATTAAGGGATGTTGACTCAACTGAAATTCTGAATACATAACTTTTCCAGCATGATCGCCACCATCTGGATAAAGTACCAATAAATCCGTTGTTGAATCACCAAAAATACTTGTATAAAAACTAATTGCAGCTTCCGCTTTTCCAAATTGATTACTGGTGAATAACATCGATGGTTTGATTTTCTGCTCAATTTCACCATCGTTGGCGATACTGATTTGCCATGTTACGCCAAACTTATCTTGTAACCAGCCATATCTTTCACTCCAAGGATAAGTATCAATTGCCATTAATGCTTTTCCTCCATCAATCAATTTATCCCATATTTTATTCACTTCTTCGAGTGTTCCACAAGTAACAAAAAATGAAATGGATGGGTTAATTTTGAACATAGGCCCACCATTTAGCCCCATGAATTTTGTTCCATTCAATTCAAAAGTAACTACCATCGGGTTTTCGGATGTGATTTTGCTACTTTTAAAAACAGTACTATAAAATGTTGCAGCTTCTTTGGCTTGCCCGTCAAACCATAAGCATGAAGTAATAGCGTTTGTGTACATGATAATTAAATTGGATTAGTTTTGCTCTACGTACTTTTTGAAATTTTCAAGAATTGCTTGCCAACCTGCTCTTTGTAATTCAAGCGTATTTTCTTGTTCTGGGTCAAAAGTTTCTGTTACTTTTATGCCATCGGCTGTTTGTTCAAATTGTACGCTTACTTCTCTGCCATCTTCCAAAATATATTCTACAATTGCCAAGTCTTCTATCTTGGTATAAATCCATTCAAAATCAAAAGAAAAACTTCCATCTTTAGCAGCCATGACGGTTTTACTCTTTCCGCCCTCTCTGAAATCATTTTCAGCCGCAGGTGCATGCCAATCGTCTGAAGCAAAACACCAATGAATAATATGCGCTGGGCTATTAAATTGCTCCCATACTTTTTCGAGCTGGGCATTTATCAAAACTTCTACAGTAATCTTTGTATTCTTTACACTTTCCATAATGTTAGGTTTTTTTTGATTTATTGATGATACAAATGTGCAAAAGCTTTTTCTAAATTAAAGATGTAAAAACGACAAATCAAGGGTAATTTACGACAAAGTATTTTTCTATATTTGTACTATGAAAAAAGTGGCAATTCTAATTCCTGAGCATTCAACTATCCATGTGGTTGCTATATCACGTTTTATGTTTGAAACTGTGAATCAGTTCCTTATCAGTTCTGGTAGAGAAAAATTGTTCGATATTAAATTGGTCGGGCAACAAAAGCAAATGCAAATCATTGATGGGCCTTTTATGGTTACTCCCGACTTACTTATCAATGAGGTTGATGACACAGATTTAATCATTATTCCACCAATGGCGGGGAATATGCAAGAAGGTATTTGGGCTAATAAAAACTCTATTGATTGGATTATCACCCAACATCAAAAAGGTTCGGAAGTAGCTTCGCTTTGTGTTGGGGCATTCTTATTGGCTTCGACGGGTTTGGTGAATGGCAAAAAATGTTCGACGCATTGGGGATTTAATGATGAATTTAGAACAATGTTTCCAGAGGTGATTTTACAAGATGGGAAAATTGTAACCGATGAAGATGGTATTTATTCAAGTGGTGGAGCCAATTCTTGTTGGAATTTATTGTTGTATCTTATCGAAAAATATGTTGACCGTGAAACAGCAATTCTTACTTCAAAGTATTTTGCCATTGATATTGACCGCACCAGTCAATCGTCTTTTGCGATGTTCAAAGGACAAAAAGAACATAAAGATGATGCCATCCGAAAAATCCAGACATATATAGAAAGTAATATTGAAGAAAAGTTCACGGTAGAAGACCTTGCCGAAAAAGTAGCTTTGGGCAGAAGAAGCTTTGAACGTAGATTCAAATTAGCAACTAATAATTCGGTATTAGAATATATTCAAAGAGTAAAAATTGAAGCGGCGAAACGAAGTATTGAAAGTAGCCGAAAAAACATTAATGAAGTAATGTTTGATGTTGGTTATACCGACACCAAGGCCTTTAGAACTACTTTCAAAAAAATAACAGGACTTAGCCCTGTTGAGTATAAAAACAAATACAATAAAATTGCGACGGATTAAATATGCGTTCAAAATTTAGCGTAAAAAGAGGCTTTTCGGAGAGAGACTATTTATTAAACTCATGAGCATCGTTTTTATGCTCGAATGAATCAATTCGATACTCACGAGCATCGTTTTTATACTCGAATGAATCAATTCGATACTCACGAGCATCGTTTTTATACTCGAATGAATCAATTCGATACTCACGAGTATCGTTTTAATACTCGAATGAATCAATTTGGTACTCGTGAGTATCGTTTTAATACTCGAATGAATCAATTCGATACTCACGAGCATTGTTTTAATACTCGAATGAATCAATTCAATACTCATGAGCATTGTTTTTATGCTCAAAAAAAATTCAAGATTCAAACCTTGTCTCCAAAGCCCAAATCTTGAATCTTTAAATGACAAAGTTTAAATCTTACATCTTGCCTCTTATATCTTTAGTCTTTAAGTCCTAAAGTCTCAAAATCCTAAAGTCCCCCGTCTAATTACAATAATCACGAATAGCTGCATAAGCGGCTGTAAAACCTAATTCGCCTGCTTTACTTAAATCATTACAACCATCAGTATCACCTAAAGAATGACGAATGATTCCTCTTACATAATAAGCTTCCGAGTATTTCGGATTCAAGGTAATAGCATTATTACAATCTTGAATCGCACCTTTTTGGTCACCCATCTGAGATTTCACCATGCCACGAGTAAAATATGCTTCTGAATAAGTAGGATTTAACGCTATCGCTTTGTTATAATCTTCAATGGCTGCTTTTGTATCTCCAGATTTTGCTTTTGCCAAACCTCTGTTATAATATACTTCTGAACGCTGAGCTGTAATTTCAGACATTTTCAAACGTTCTTGTACATTATTACGAAGTTCATCTAAAATCACTTTAGTAATCGCTCCAGTGTAAACCACCTTTGTATTTTCGGTATTTCCGATAGCGATTGCTTTGCTGTAGTCTTCAATAGCACTCTTTGTATTGCCTAATCTACTTTTGGCAAAACCACGACCATAATATGCACTTGCACTTTCAGGGTCTTGAGTAAGTGCTTGGTCGAAATCAGCTAATGCACCTTGAAAATCTTCTAATTGACATTTACAAAAACCTCTGTAATATAAAGATTCAGCATCTTCTGGCACTAATTCTAATGATTTACCATAATCTGCAATAGCACCTTTATAATCACTCATTTTCATTTTGCTGTAAGCTCTGCCTGAAAAAGAACTCGCTCTTTTAGGGCTGATTTCTATAGCTCTATTGAAATCTTCTAAACTTCCTTTATAGTCTTCTAATTTTTGTTTGATTGTTCCACGAGAAGAAAGTCCTTGTGCATTATCGGGCGTTAAATCAAGTGTTTTATTGAAGTCCGAAAGCGCTCCTTTGTAGTTTTCTAATTTTGCTTTACTGATACCACGGATAAAATAAGCATTGGCATCAGCAGGATTCAAATCTACACTTCTGTTATAATCTTGTAAAGCACCTTTATGGTCATCTTGACGAGCTTTACTTTGTCCTCTACCGCTATAAGCTTCCGCATATTTAGGGTTTAGTTCAATGGCTTTATCAAAATCATTAATCGCTCCACGGTTATCTTTTAAATTGGCTTTGGTTACACCACGGTCATAATAAGCAACAGCATCATCTGGTTTAAGGGCAATTGCTTGTGAAAAATAGCTTTGAGCCATTGCATGGTTACCAAGACGACTTTGAGTAACGCCCAAGTCCATTAATTCTTGGAAAGTCTGACTCTGTGAGTAACTAAAATGGCTGATTAGCAAAAAGACTAGGGATAAGAATAGTAAACTCTTTTTCATAAGTAAAAACGATAAATGCTATTGATTATTAAACACAACGGTTATTTAAGCCCACAATATTACAAATTTAACGGCATGTTTGTAAAGCTTATTGCCAATTCCTTGAAATTTGTATGGCAGTATCAATAATCATATCTAGCAAACAAGAAATGATCATAACAATTGTCCTATGCCAAAAGTGATAACAAACAGCAGTGTAGTTAATGCCATTACTTTCAAGAAAGGGTCTATTTGGGCAGGTGTTTTGCCTCTGGCTACACCTTTACAAATCCTAATTAGCAATGGAATCGTTACGATGAAAAGCCAGTTAAACCAAAGTAAATTAATATTTTGGTCGCCAGTACCTACATTAAGATGAAGGTCGCTATTTTTATAACTCAAGTTAAAATTAAATTCAGAGCGTTCTTTTAAAGTAATAATTGCAGCATAAATTACTGTACACAAAAAACCTGTTCCTAATAAAAACCAATGATAAATTACGGCTTTATCTTTCCCTAAACGAACAGGAATAGAGTTTTTCCCTGTTTTTGTATCTGATTCTATGTCACGAATATTATTAATATTTAATACTCCAACAGCAAACAAACCGCATGAAGTAGCAGGCAAAACATTCAGCCAAACAAATTCATGAGCATACAAATAATATGTACCCAATACACCAACCCAACCAAAGAAAATCAACACAGAAATATCACCCAAGCCCATGTAACCATAAGGTCTTTTCCCGACTGTATAAGTAATCGAAGCAATAATAGCAAGAATCCCTAAACCAAAGAAAGTAAGAATCGCTTGAGTTGAAGTATCTTTTAATCCTTCATAAATCAACCAAGAACCTGTAATAAAAGATAGAACAGCCATGACAATCATTGCTCTAGTCATTTGCTCACGAGTAATTGCTCCTGTTTGAACGGCACGAGTGGCGACAGTTCTTTCAGCAGTATCTACACCGCTGACAGTATCGCCATAATCGTTAGCGAAATTAGAAAGTACTTGCAAGAAAATGGTCGTAAGAACGGCTAAAGTGAAGGTAGTCCAAGAGAAAGCATGTGCACCAGCAGCTAAGAAACTTCCCATGAAAATACTTGAAAGGGCAAGCGGTAAAGTACGTGGTCTGGCAGCAGAAATCCAGTGTTTCATAAGGGATATATGTATTGGTAAGAACCTCACCCCCAACCCCTCTCCTTCAGAGAGGGGAGCTTTTGAGCTTAAAAAGCCCCTTCTCTGAAGGAGAAGGGGTTGGGGATGAGGTTTTCTTTAAAATCTATTATAATTTAATAGCTTCTAAAAACTCTGGACTATCAGGTTTTACTTTTGAAGCAAAGAAATGTGTTAATTCTCCTTTTTCGTTGATAACGTATTTACAGAAATTCCAAGATGGTTCTTTGTCGTTCCAACCGTTTAACGATTTAGTAGTTAACCATTGATACAAAGGACATTTACCTTCGCCTTTCACTACTACTTTAGAAAACATTGGGAAAGAAACCCCATAATTTTTCTTGCAGAAAGTAGAGATTTCTTCATCAGAACCAGGTTCTTGTCCACCAAATTCATTAGCAGGAAAACCTAATACCACTACTTTATCTTTATTTGCTAAATAGAATTTTTCCCAATCTGCATATTGTGGTGTAAATCCACATTTAGAAGCAGTGTTCAAAATAATTACTTTCTTGCCTTTGTACATCGACAAATCTACATTTTTGCCCTCTAAAGATTTCACTTTGAAATCATAAAGACCTTGTTTTGCTGGGGCTTCCATTGTTTCTGGTCGGCTTGCGATGTCATTCTGTGTAAATGGGATTGCCAAAGCACCCAACAAAGAACCGATTTTTAATAAGTTGAATAACATAATTATTGTGAAGATTAAGATGAAAGATAAAATGATTTTCTTTTTCATGAAATGGCAAATGTTACATTCTACTAGGAACATTTATTCCTAATAACGCCATAGCCTTCTTAATTGTTTCTCCCACCACGCTCGAAAATGCAATTCTAAATTGCTGAGCATCCAAATCGGTCTCATTAAAAATACTTACTTCATTATAAAAACGATTATAAGCCTTCGCCAAGTCATAAGCATATTGAGCAATTAAAGACGGAGAAAGCTCTCTACCAGCATCTGCTAATTTTTTAGGGTATTCGCTCAATAAATATATTACTTCTTGTTCAGATTCGTGCAAGGTCTTGTAATTAGTGGCAACGCCAATAATTCCTTGTTCATGTGCTTTTCTTAAAATAGAGCAAATACGAGCATGAGTATATTGAATAAACGGCCCAGTATTTCCTTGGAAATCAATTGATTCTTCTGGATTGAACAACATCCTTTTCTTTGGGTCAACTTTTAACAAGAAGTATTTCAACGCTCCCATTGCTAAAGTATCATACAATTCTTCTGCCTCTTCTTTTGAAAAACCGTCGATTTTACCCAATTCTAAAGTACGCTCACGAGCAGTGTCAGTCATTTCCTGCATTAAATCATCTGCATCAACTACTGTTCCTTCACGAGATTTCATTTTTCCAGAAGGTAAATCTACCATTCCGTAACTCAAGTGATAAGTACCCTCTGAGTATGGACGACCCAATTTTTTCAAAATCTTGAACAATACTTCAAAGTGATAATCCTGCTCGTTTCCAACGACATACACCGATTTCGACATTTTAAAATCATTGTATTTCAAATCAGCCGTACCAATATCTTGGGTAATATATACCGAAGTACCGTCTTTACGAAGCACCAATTTTTGGTCTAATCCTTCGTCGGTTAAATCAATCCAAACCGAAGAATCTTCTTTTTGAAAGAAAACTCCTGATTTTAAACCTTCTTCAACTGATTTTTTACCCAATAAATAAGTATTTGATTCACGATAGATTTTATCAAAACTTACGCCCATTTTTTGGTAAGTTTGATTGAAACCTGCAAAAACCCAATCATTCATTTTGTTCCAAAGTGCCAATGTTTCAGCATCGCCTTCTTCCCATTTCAACAGCATTTCTTGAGCTTCAACCAAAAGTGGAGCTTGTTTTTTAGCATCATCTTCCGACAAACCTGTGGCTTTCAACGCTTCAATTTCTACTTTATAATGCTTGTCAAATTCTACGTAATACTTTCCAACCAAATGGTCGCCTTTTAAACCTGACGACTCAGGTGTTTCGCCATTACCAAATTTTTGATAAGCCAACATCGACTTACAAATATGGATTCCACGGTCGTTTACCAAATTGGCTTTTACTACTTCATAGCCATTGGCTGACAAAATTTGAGCAACCGAAAAACCTAAGAAATTATTACGAAGATGACCAAGGTGCAAAGGTTTGTTGGTATTTGGTGAAGAATACTCCACCATTACGGTTTCCTTTTTATTGGCTAATTGTCCAAACTTTTTATCTTTAAAAATTCCACCGAACATATCAAGCCAAGCAGCATCAGCAATAGAAATGTTTAAAAATCCTTGCACAACATTGAAAGCCTTCACCACACCCGAATTAGCGACCAAGTAATTGCCGATGGCATTCCCCAATTCAACAGGCGATTTACGTAAAGTTTTTACGTAAGGAAAAACCACAAAAGTGAAAGAACCTTCAAAATCTTTACGAGTGGGTTGAAGGGCAATATTAGATTCTTCTACGTCAAATTCAGCTTTTAAAGCCGCTGCGATGTGGTCTTGTAATATTTTTTCTAAATTCATTTAATTATATATGTATTGTAATAATCCCTGATGAGACTCTTACTTTGAAATTTTAATTGGTTCAAATTTAACTGGTTTTGATTTTGGTGGCGGTGGTGGAGCCAATTTTATAAAAATAGGAGTATTCATTACTTCATAAGTTACAACAGAATCTTTTCCATATCTCTTTAATGTTAGATTGGGAATCATACAACGTAGGCTAAGAGTATCATTTCCTAAAAAATATTTTGAATCAAATTTTACCTTTTTGTTATCTGTGAACATATATTGTACTTGAGGAGCATAAATATAAACTTTCGTTTTACCTACTGAATCTTCCTCAATGGGTTGACCTAATTTCATTAAAACTTCCCACGAATGAACTTGGTAAACATTTATTTTGATGGTATCAACACTGTTTTCGACATAAGCACAAATGATGTATTTTTCATCATTTTTAAATATTTTTTCGTACTTAATAATTTGCTCATACTTTCTAACAAAGTTCATAATTTCAGGATTTAGCCTGCTCTTTTGCTTTTCTTCTTTACTACAACTTGGTAGAAGTAAACCAATGATTAGGATATAGAACTTGTTCTTCAAATAATTAATTCCTTTCATCTCTTTCCTTTTTTGAGGTGGAATAAGTATAATCAAATTTCATTCACATAATTTTCTACAAAGTTAGCCAATTTTATCTTGAGTAAACATCGGATTTTGTAACTTGTTATCCTAAATGTATTCAAGCTATGAAGTATCTACTAACTAAACTTTCGTTGTTGTTGAGGTTAAGAACAATTCATCGTTTTACTCCAATACATCAAAAAATTGCTTTTATAGGATTTCTATCCTTTTTGTTACTTTCCCAAAACATTTTTGCACAGCTCAACCAAGTTGCTTCCATTGAAATTCCCAAGAATAATAAAATGGAAGAAACAATGACGGTTTTGCCATTAGAAAATGATGGCTTGCTGTTGACGCTCGAAAAAAATGGTATGTATAACCGTGATGGTATGCAATGGACATTCCAAAAGTACAATACCGACCTTCATTTATCTTGGACAACTAATTTTTCAATGGCTTATGAGTATGAGCTTCAAATGAGTTTTCAGAACAAAGATTACTTGTTTTGGCTTTTTAGTATTCCAGAAACTCCCAAAATCAACATCGTTAGAATTGATTTAGCCAGAGGAGAAATTGATGAATTTAAAGGCGAATTACCAAGTATCATTGATTTTTCTTTCTTTAAAGTATTGAGCAATACAGCTTTTTTGGGAGGTGTTTATTTTGATAAACCCATCGTTGCATCTTTTTCATTTTTCAATCAAAAAGCTAAAGTACTTCACGGTTTGTACGATGACCGACTGGAAATTAATGCCTTGGAAATTGATGAAAAAAGAAATGAACTGAACGTTATCGTCAAAGAACGCCGAAAAGGAAAATGCGGTTTGGTAATTCAAACCTATTCTTATGAAGGCAAATCGTTACGAACCATTCATGTGCCAGACAAGGAAGGAAACAGTTTGAGTTTTATCAGTGGAAAAATGTTGACTTTAAATGACAAAGAATCGCTTTTGGTCGGAAATTTTTCGAATAATTGTAATGAATTTTCAAAAGGATTATACCTTACTCGTTTGGAAGAAGGACTCGAAAAAAATACGAGTATCATCAAATTTGCTGATTTGAAAAACTTTTTCAGCTTTATGTCGCCCAAGAAACAAGAAAAGCTGAAAGAAAAAATTGAACAAAAAAAGAAAGAAGGGAAAGACCCAAACTTCAGCTATAAATTACTGGTTCATAATTTATTAGAAAGTAAAAATGGTGCAATTCTAGTTGCTGAAATTTATTATACTTTGCCTAAAAACTACAACAGTTTCAATACTATAACCCGAACACAGTTCAAGAATTATGAAAATAAAGACGATTATCGTTTTACGCACGCAGTCATTTGTGAATTTGATAAGGAAGGAAATCTTTTATGGGATAATGCCTTGGTGATGGATAATTTAGAAAGTGGTGAGTTGGTAGAACAAGTACAAATTTCTAGTTTACAAGACCGCTATCTGATGGCATATTTCAAAAAAGGCAAAGTACAGATGCAACAAATCAGGAAAAATGTAGTATTAGGAGAAATAGAAACCTTTGAAATCAAAAGCGATAGCACGCAAAAAGCCGACGAAGATGCCAATGTTGCTGCATGGTACAATCAGAATTTTCTGGTTTGGGGAAAAAGAAGATTAGAAGGCAATAGTCGTTTAGATGAATTACCAAGAGAAGTTTTTTACCTTCGGAAACTCCATTATGTTCCACAAAAAGAGACAAAAAGTCAATAAACGAAAAGGCTGAAACTACAATCATTCCAGTTAAGAAGGCAGAGCAAAGCTTTTTTCATACCTTTGCAAAAAATTTAATTATGTACCACGACGCCCTTCAACATTTACGCAAAGGAGATACACTTCTCTACCCTTCTGATACTATTTGGGGTTTAGGATGTGATTCCCGCAACGAAAAAGCCGTTGAAAAACTTTACCAGCTTAAACAAAGACCTGAAAATAAGGCTTTTATCATTTTAATTTCAAAAATAGAACAACTTTCAGAATACGTAACAGAAGTACCAGAAATTGCTTGGAATTTGGTAGAATTTGCAGAAAAACCTTTGACAGTGATTTATCCACAAGGAAAAAATATTGCACCAAATTTATTGGGCGAAGATGGTTCAATTGCCATTCGTTTGGTGAAAGATGAATTTTGCAAAGGTTTGGTTTATAAATTTGAACGTGCCATTGTTTCTACTTCGGCAAACCTTTCGGGCGATGTTTCTCCACAAAAATTTGACGATATTTCTCCGAAAATTATCGAAAATGTTGACTTCATTTTGAAGAACCCAAAAGGAGAAAATAAAAATGTTCAGCCCTCGCAAATTGTAAAATTGGGGCTTGGTGGTGATTTTAAATTCATCAGAAAATAAATTACTTAGTGATGATGCAGTAGGCTATAAGCATTAGGCATTAGGCAAAATGTTTTTTTATTGAAAAAAGCTAGTTTTATGCTTATTGCATACAGCTTAAAGTCTAAAGCAATTAATATAATACAAAAGGTAATTTGTAAGCGGTCAGCCGTTGCTGCGGTTTAAATGTAGTAAAATCGCTCAATTACTTAACAATATGAATTTCGCAGAAACTTTACATACAAATCCGATTTTTAAAATTGTAGCAGATGCCGCAAAAACATTAAATGTGCCTGCTTATGTAGTAGGTGGATTTGTGCGTGACCTTATTTTAAATCGCCCTTCCAAAGATATTGACATCGTTTGTGTAGGTTCGGGCATTGAATTAGCTGAATTAGTAGCCAAAAACTCTGGCAGAGAAGATACTTATCTTTCCGTTTTCAAGAATTTCGGAACGGCAATGATAAAATTAGACGATTGGGAAGTAGAATTTGTAGGAGCAAGAAAAGAATCTTACCAACGCGATTCACGTAAACCCATCGTAGAAGACGGTACTTTGGAAGACGACCAAAATCGTAGAGATTTCACCATTAATGCGATGGCGATTTCTTTGAACGATAATAATTTTGGTGAACTTATCGACCCTTTCGATGGCTTGGCGGATATTCGTAGAAAAATCATCAAAACGCCATTAGAACCAAGTATTACTTTTTCGGACGACCCGCTCAGGATGATGCGTGCCATTCGTTTTGCTACGCAACTCAATTTTGATATTCATCCAGATACTTTTGATGCCCTTATCAAAGAAAAAGAACGCATAGAAATTATTTCAAAAGAACGAATTACAGACGAATTGAATAAAATAATCTTGGCGAAAAAACCCTCTTACGGCTTCCTGTTACTGGATTCTTGCGGATTATTAGAGAAAATTTTTCCTGAATTTGTAAAACTCAAAGGCGTAGAAACCGAAGAAGGCAAAGGACATAAAGATAATTTTTACCATACGCTACAAGTATTAGACAATGCTTCTACCAAAACAGATGATTTATGGATTCGTTGGGCAGCGATTTTACACGATATTGCCAAACCTGCCACTAAACGTTTTGATAAAAAACGTGGTTGGACTTTCCACGGACATGAAGAAATGGGTGCAAAATGGGTCAAAGGAATTTTCACAGAAATGCGTTTACCTTTGAATGAGAAAATGCGTTATGTGAAAAAATTGGTGCGTTTGCACTTACGCCCAATTGCTCTTTCCAAAGAAGCCATTACAGATTCTGCCCTCAGACGTTTGCTCTACGAAGCAGGCGAAGATTTAGAAGGTTTGATGATACTTTGTCGGGCAGATATTACTTCTAAAAATGGTGAAAAAGTAAAAAAATACCTCCGCAATTTCGACATCGTAGAACAGAAATTAAAAGAAGTAGAAGAAAGCGACAAATTACGTCAATTTCAACCAGTAGTAACAGGTGAAATCATTATGGAGTTGTTCGGCATTAAACCATCCAAAGAAGTAGGCATCATCAAAATAGCCGTTCGTGAAGCCATTTTAGAAGGACAAATCGAAAATACTTTAGAGTCAGGCATACCTTTTGTGTTGGCAGAAGGAGCAAAATTAGGTTTGGTGGCGGTTGAGAAATGATTTTTTTGTAAACTACAACGTACATTTTATTATATTTAGAGTACTTTTAAGTAATAAAATAATTGGACAATTACAATGGGAGAAAACGAGCAAATTGATGATATAGAAGAAGAAGTTGGGAATGAGAATATAAGAATAGAAGTTCCTTTTGACCCTTCTCAAATCAATATAAAAATTATACCAAGAAATATAGGACAACTGGTTGAATTACTTGAAGATGAACAAATTTTAATACCCAAATATCAACGACTACCTAATTTATGGAGCGAAACTAAAAAAAGCCGTTTCATTGAATCGTTGATGCTGGATTTACCCATACCATTATTTTACTTTGACGAAGGTGATGATAAAAAATGGTATGTCGTTGATGGATTACAAAGAATGAGTACTCTTGAACATTTTATAATTGGGAAAGGTGACGTTGGAAATAATAAAGAATGTTTGAAACTCCAAAACTTAGAATTCCTACAAGATTATAACGGCAAAACTTGGCAGGAGTTACCCAAGGATATAAAAAGAAGGATTAATTCAAATCAAGTAACAATCAATTTGATTGGAAAAGGTACTCCTGACGAGGTAAAATATACTATTTTCAGCAGAATAAATCAGGGGGATGTTCCTCTGAAAGCACAAGAAATTAGAACAGCACTTTTCCAAGGTTATAGAGTTGATTTTTTGGAATCACTAATCACAGAACAATCTGAAGCTGGAAGATACTTTAAAATCGCTACTGATGGTTCTGTTAAATCTAGAAGACAAGAAGATTTAGATTTTATTTCAAGATTTGTGGCTTTCTACTTAATTGATTTCAACGATTATGAACCTGATATGGATAGATTCATAACAATGGGGACTAAAAAAATTCCAAATAATATTAATGAACAAAATCACATAAGATATGATTTTATAAAGGCAATGAGACTCGCATATCATATCTTCAATAAAGACTCCTTTAGAAAAAGACAAAACGTTCTGGATACTAGAAAGCCTATCAATAAGCCAATTTTTGAAGTATTAGGTGTGTCATTTTCAAAACTAACTGAAGATAACATAGAAAAATTAATTCTGAGGAAAGAAGCATTTGCTAATACTTTTATAGAATTTCAAAAAACAAATACAAAATTTTGGAATGCTATTACAACAGGTACAGCTACAAAGGATAGTGTTATTAATAGAAATAGAGAATTTCAAACTTTACTTTACAATTTTTTAAATGATTGAAAAAATTGAAATACAAAATTTTAAATCTCATAAAACAACACAACTTCAATTAGGAAATCTTAGTGTTTTATGTGGCATAAATGGAGTTGGAAAATCATCTTCAACTCAGCTTTTATTGCTTTTGCGTGAAGCTTATTTAAAGGATAAATCCTTTGACATTCTTGATTTCCAATCTAACTCAGTCAAAATTGGAACTGCTTCTGATGCAATATACGAATTTGGTGATTTTGATGGATTTAGCATAAGCTTAGTAATAAGTGGTAATAATTACCACTTTACTTATGAAGCTAATACTGAAGATGAAAAAGTAAAATCTTTCATTAAATTGAATCAAAGTATATCTCAATATCCACCTGATTTTATCAAAGAAAGTTTATTCAATACTAACTTTCAATATTTAAGTGCTTATCGTTTAGGTCCACAAAATCAGTATCCGAAAGGAGATAAGATTATTGATATTTATAAACAAATATCTGATATTGACGGAAATGCAGAATATTTTGTTCATTTTTTAGATAGATATAGAAACAAAGTAGTGCTTGAAGGAATTCGTAAAAATATAAATCCATTATACAATGATTTATTTTCACAAGTAATAGCTTGGGAAAAAGAAATCTGTGATGGAATCAACATAGATATATTAGATTCTGGAAAATTGGGGTATATTTTAAAATATTCGTTTGATACAACAAAAAGTAAAACAAGCAAAACTAAAAATTTTGAAGCAACGAACGTAGGTTTTGGGTTAAGTTATGTAATGCCTATTTTAGTAGCTATTCTCTCAGCTGAAAAGGATGCTCTCATTATCATTGAAAACCCAGAAGCTCATTTACATCCGAATGGTATTGCAAAATTGACGGAACTAATATGCCTGGCTGCTGAAGCTGGTATTCAGATTATTATTGAAACACATAGCGACCATGTTATCAATGGAATTTTAGTGCAGTGTAAAAGGTTTGAGGAAAGAGAAAAAGGAATATTCAAAGACCATGTGAGTATTTATCATTTTGATAGGGACGAAACGGAGCATTGTACAAAAGCAACAAAAATAAATATAGAAGAAGGCGGAAAAGTACGTTATACCCCAAAAGGCTTCTTTGACCAATTTACACTTGATAGAAAATATTTAATGGGTTTTTAACTATGTATCAAGATTTACACTTTTATATAGACTTAGATTGGGAAAAATATGTTGAAGATAGAGAAACCTATCTGTCAGAGTTGTATGAACTCATAAATTTAGCCTATATACACAGAGCTAATGTATATTACAGCTTTACCCAGCTTTATGAGTTCAAAAATAATTGTGAAGATTTAGATACAAACTTTACCTCATCTGTTGGTAATCAACTTGAAATCATCTTACAAGATGCCATATCATTAAATAATCAAAATCATATTTTTGAGATATGTTTTGCTCAAGAAAATACCAGTTTAAATCCTATTAAAAATAAATCGCTGGCTTCTGTACAAGCTTTTCAGAAACAACTACTTATATCTTTTTCTTCTTATAGCAACGTTTTTCTTTGGGTCAAATCTAATTCAGAATTTGAACGAGTAACAATACATGCTACCTCAGAAATTATTGAATTACAAAATTGGATTGTAAAAAGTAGTAATGTCAAAAATTATAATTTTTCTAACAAACACGGGAACGACAAAGTAAAAGCAAACCCACCAAAGTCCAAAGAAAAGGTTTCTCAACTTCTCTGTTCTGATCAAAAAGCACAAGAATTACTCCATACTGCCATCCCAAATTTTGACGAGAAAAAAGGATGGCATTACAATTTCGACGAAACGCTTACTACTTTTATCGTATTTCCTTTTGAGGGTGAAACTCCTCAAAATCAGTTTCATGCTTTTCATGTTGAGCCAAGCGAATGGCATAAAGAGATTCCCAATTCAATCCGAAGATTCTTTGGAAAATAAATATAATGCCTCCAAGTAAAGACACTTTTTCTACCCAAAGTTTTTATATTGTTGAAAAAAATATCAACAATGAACCACAACAATTCTCGACGCAAATTTCTCCAAGCTACTGCTTTGGCTGGAACTGCACTACTGATTCCTGATGCTCTTTGGGCAAGTAAATCTTCTCAAAAAAATATTGGCTTACAATTATATTCTGTCCGTGACGACATGAAGAAAGACCCTTTGGCTACGCTAAAAGCGGTTGCCGAAATGGGCTATAAAAATGTAGAACATGCCAATTATATCAACCACAAATTTTATGGTTACGAGCCAAAAGAGTTTCGTAAAATCATTGATGATTTGGGGCTTTCGATGCGAAGTGGTCACGTGGTGATGAAAGGGGAAGACTGGGATGCTACTAAGCAAGATTTTACGGATTCTTGGAAACAAACCGTTGAAGATGCTGCCATTCTTGGACAAAAGTATTTAATCAGTCCGTGGTTGGATATTAGTCTCCGAAGAAATTTTGAAGATTGCAAACGTTTTATGGATGTTTTCAACAAAGCAGGTGAACTTTCTTTGAAATCAGGTGTGAAATTTGGCTATCATAACCATGATTTTGAATTTAGTCTTCGTCTGACAAGCGTAAAAGTTTACGACATCATCATGCAATACACCGACCCTAAATTGGTTTGCCAGCAATTAGATATTGGTAATATGTACGGCGGTGGCGGTCGTCCGATGGAATTGTTGAAACAATATCCCGGTCGTTTTGAATTGATGCACGTGAAAGATGAAGTAAAAGGCGAACACGAACCTTGGGAAAGCTCAATGCTTGGCAAAGGAATAATGAACGTAGCTGAAGTATTAAAAGAAGCGGCTAAAACGGCTGGAACAACCGAGTACATCATCGAACAAGAATCTTATCAAGGACATACTCCGCTAGAATCTATGAAATATGATTTGGAATGGATTAAGAAAGTGAAGTTTTAATAGAGCTTATGAGTTAAAGGTTTATGAGTTTAGTGTTTTTTCCGTGGCTGGTCTCCCGACCAGTCCACATTTGTTTCCGTGGCAATGTGGACTGGTCAGGAGACCAGCCACGGAAAAAGATTTTAATTATGAATTATGAATTGAGGTAGTAAAGTTTTAGTGAGATATGAGTTTTAAATTATGAATTAAGATAATGCAAATTGTCTTAATCATAATTCATTTTTTTTCTCTGCTATTTTAATTCGGCATAACACTTCTCCGTGGCTGGTCTCCCGACCAGTCCACATTTGTTTCCGTGGCAATGAGGACTGGTCAGGAGACCAGTCCATCAATGGTTCAGGTGTTAAGCAAAGCGTCACTTGGACTTATAAATCATTTCAGTTTGAAAAGAAATAGTTCCAAGCCTCAGGCTTGAACCAGTAAATGTGGACTGGTCGGGAGACCAGCCACGGGGGAAAAAGGCGAAAGCCCGAACTCTCACAGAAACAAATTCATATTCCAACACTCATTTTTCATAATTCTTACTTACTTTAGAACATTGAAAATCATCTCCCCCAACATTATAATAATTACTACAATATTGTTCTGCACTTTGCAAGTGTAAAACAGCGGAAAAGAATAAACTGATAAAATAAGTATGGCACTAAGTTGGAATGAAATAAAAGACCGAGCATTAAAATTCTCGAAAGAATGGGCTGATACTGCCAATGAAGAAGCAGATGCAAAACCTTTTTTAGTTGAGTTTTTTAACGTCTTTGGTATAAGCAGTAAAAGGGTTTCAAGTTTTGAACATAGAGTAAAAAAATTGAACGATAAAGACGGCTACATCGACTTGCTTTGGAAAGGAACGATTTTGATTGAAATGAAAAGCAGAGGCAAAAACCTCGACAAAGCCTATCAACAAGCAAAGGATTATTTACACGGACTCAAAGACCACGAATTACCAAAATACATTCTGATTTCTGATTTTGAACATTTCAGATTATACGACCTCGAAGAAGAGAAAACGATAGAGTTCAGACTGGATGAACTTGTTCAAAATGTTCAGCACTTTGGCTACTTGCTGGGTTATCAAAAGAAAATTTATAAAGAACAAGACCCTGCCAACATCAAAGCTGCTGAGTTGATGGGTAAACTTCACGATAGATTAGAGGAAATTGGCTATACTGGACACGTGCTTGAGGTATATTTAGTCCGTATTTTATTTTGCTTATTTGCCGAAGACACTACCATTTTCAATAAACAACAGTTACAAGATTATATCGAACAACGCACCAATATTGATGGTAGCGACCTTGCAGCCAAATTGCAAGAAGTTTTTCAAGTACTGAATACGCCCAAAGACAAACGTTTTAAAAACCTTGATGAGCAACTTGCTGATTTTCCGTATGTAAATGGAAAATTATTTGAAGAAATCTTACCAATGGCAAGTTTCGACAGTGCCATGCGACAAGCTTTGTTGAATTGTTGTTATATAGATTGGAGTAAAATTTCGCCTGCCATTTTCGGTTCAATGTTCCAAAGCGTAATGAATCCCAAAGAGCGTAGAAACTTGGGGGCTCATTACACCAGCGAAACTAATATTTTCAAACTCATTAAACCGCTCTTTTTAGACGACCTTTGGAAAGAGTTTGAAAATATAAAAGACAACAAAAACAAACTACCTGAATTTCATAAAAAACTTAGTACGCTCAAATTTCTTGACCCTGCTTGTGGTTGTGGCAACTTTTTGGTGATTACTTATCGGGAGTTACGACTATTAGAATTTGAAGTATTGAAGGCACTCAACAAATCGGGTCAAACCTTTTTGGATATTAGTCAAATCTTGTGGATAGACGTTGACCAATTCAGTGGCATCGAATACGAAGAATTTCCTGCTCGAATAGCCGAAGTAGCCATGTGGCTGATAGACCACCAAATGAATATGTTGGTAAGTGCTGAGTTTGGACAATACTTTGTGCGTTTGCCCTTAAAGAAATCTGCTAAGATTGTTCATGCAGACGCTTTAGAAACCGATTGGGAAAATGTTGTGTCTAAAAATGAACTTTCATACATCATCGGAAATCCGCCTTTTATTGGGTCTAAGATTATGAAGCAAAATCAACGTGACCAAATTGTTAAACAATTTGATAATATTGACGGAAGCGGAGTTTTAGACTATGTGACGGGTTGGTACATCAAATCAGCAAAGTACATTCAAAACACAACTATTAAAGTAGCTTTTGTTTCCACCAACTCAATTGTTCAAGGCGAGCAAACAAGTATTCTGTGGGGGCAAATGTTGAACAAGTATAAAATCAAAATCCATTTTGCTCATCGAACTTTTAAATGGAGTAACGAAGCCAAAGGAAATGCAGCCGTTTTTTGTGTAATTGTAGGTTTTGCTAATTTCGATACTTCTAATAAAAGTATTTTTGAATACGAAGATATTAAAGGCGAAGCCCACGAGCTAAAAGCTAAAAACATTAATCCTTATTTGGTGGATGCAAAGGATTTATTAATTACTGGTCGCTCATTTCCTTTAGGGCAAATTAATAAACTTGTTAATGGAAGTATCCCTGCTGATGGTGGAAATTTAATATTATCCAAAGAAGAAAAAGATTTGATGGAGCAAAAAGACTCATCATGTAGTAAATGGATAATAAAATATTTGGGTGCTGATGGTTTTTTAAATGATGAAACTCGTTACTGTTTATGGCTTAAAGATTGTACTCCTAATGAGTTGAAAGCTATGCCAGAAATAATGAGACGTGTAAGTTTAGTAAAAGAAATGCGTCTTAAAAGCACAAAAGTTCCAACTCAGAGAAAAGCTGAAACACCTACATTATTTACAGAAGACAGACAACCTAACAAAGGTTTTTATATTGCGATACCACGAACATCATCGGAGAATAGGAAGTACATTCCAATAGGCTATTTAGAGTCAAATATTATTGCGAGTAATGACCTTCAAATTGTTCCAAATGGGTCACTTTATGAATTTGGAGTTTTAACATCACAAATACACATGACATGGGTTAGATATACTTGTGGAAGATTAAAAAGTGATTTTAGATATTCTGCTTTATATACTTACAATACATTTCCATTTCCCGAAAATCCAAACGAAAAACAAGTAAAAGCCATAGAAACAGCCGCCCAAAAAATATTGGATGCAAGGTTACAATTTCCAGATAGTTCACTTGCCGACCTTTACGACCCTCTGACGATGCCCCCAGTATTGGTAAAAGCACACAACGAATTAGACAAAGCAGTAGATTTGGCATATCGCCCACAAGCCTTTACAAGCGAAGCCAACAGAATGGTATTTTTGTTTGAATTATACGAAAAATATACCGCAGACCTTTTTACGGTAGAAAAAGTTAAGAAAACAAAAAAGATAAAATAAATACTTTATTGAGGCTGGTTGGGAGAACAGATTTGGATGTAAAGCACTCATTATTAAGCATTAATACTTCACATGGAATATTTTATATTGGTTTTATTGGTTATAATAGTAGTCTTAATTGGAATAGGACTTTTATTTTATTCCCTTCCTAAAAAGCTTGGTTATCCCAAGATAGCGAAATACCTCGCCGTAATTTTCGGTTGTATGGTATTTTCAGCAGGTTTTTATTTAGTATTTGAAGACCTATTTTTTACAAAAAATAATGCTAAAGAATTAGTGGAAGAACAAGGTTTGACACTAACAGAGGATTTTGAATTACTTGGAAATAAATCTATGTCAGGGATTGGTGATTATTACCATACTTTTAGTTTAAAAATTTCTGAAAGCGACAAGCAAAAAATGATTTTGCAAATAAAGAGTGCTAAGAACTTTAAAATAGAAAAAAGTTCAAGTAAATCTTTGCCCCTTTATTTATCAGAGAATAGATACTTTGGACCTAAAGTAACTCAAAACTATGAAACAGAGAATACTTTTAATAAGGCTTATTTTAAGCCAAGTGGAAAACAAGGATATGCTCCAACTTTTAGAAGAATTTCAATAAGCAAAGTTGATAATGAGTTGACATTTGAAGATATTGTGGAATAAAAATGTGTAAAACACTAACTGGTTCAAGTGTTAAGCAAAGCTATGTCTGTGGGCTTGCTGTTCCAAGTCAAAAAAGACTTGGAACGATAAATAAAATGCAGTCTGAGACTGCAAGCGTATTTGTAATTCAAAGTTTTAAACTTTGACCAGCCACGGTTTATGAGAAAACAAATGCAGTTTTGACTCATAAACTTTTAACTCATAAACCCTATTATTTCTTCCCACGGACAGCCTTTGCAATAGCTACCCATTTTTCTTCTGAAACTTCGTTTAAATCTGAAAATTCACCTGCTCCCATTAGCCATTCTCCGCCATCAATTGTAATTACTTCGCCGTTTATATAAGCCGAAAATTCTGACATTAAGTAGGCTGCTAAATTGGCTAACTCTTGATGTTCCCCTACTCTTTTGAGTGGAATTCTATTTTCTGGTGCTAATTTACTTGCCAACTCCTCTCCCATTGCTTCTGCTGGAAAAAGTCTTTCCCAAGCTCCTTGTGTTGGAAATGGCCCGGGTGCAATGGCATTGAAGCGAATTCCATACTTCGCACCCCACTCTACTGCCAAAGAGCGTGTCAACGCCAAAACCCCAGCTTTTGCCGTTGCCGAAGGCACAACATAAGCCGAACCCGTCCAAGCATAAGTAGTAACAATAGACATTACTGTTCCTTTGATTTTCTGTTCAATCCAATATTTCCCGACGGCTAAACTAAAATTATAAGAGCCTTTTAGCACAATATCAACAACAATATCAAAAGCTTTATGTGATAGTTTTTCGGTAGGGCTAATAAAATTACCTGCGGCATTATTCACCAAACCATGCACAGCACCAAAATACTCTACCGAACTTTTCAGTACATTTTCAACTTCATCATAATTTCTAGCATCGCAGGCAATTGCCAATACTTTCCCTCCTGTTTCTACCATGAGTTCAGCAGCCGTTTCGTCCAAAACTGCTTTTTTTCTTGAAGCAATTACAACGTTGGCACCTAACTCTAAAAAATATTTTGACATCGAACGCCCCAAGCCAGTTCCGCCACCTGTCACAATAATTGTTTTTCCTCGTAAGGCTCCATCCCTTAGCATTGGTTCATTAAAATTCATAATCTAAAATTTTATACAATTTCAAGATAAAATATAATGCAATATGAATTAAATAAAATTATTATGCAAGCATACCTTTGTTGAATTTATCGAACAAAGAAAAATCCTCATAAAGCATCTCGAAAGAATACTTTATGAGGATTTTAAAACCTAGAATAAAGGTTTAAGAGAAATTACTTACCAGCAACTAAAGTTACATCTAAATTGAAAACGTCATCGATAGCTTTGTCACCGATTGATTCGAAGAATTTCTTAGAACCATATTTCACGTTAAATTCTGTTCTGTCAACTGGGATAGAAGCAGTTGCAGTAGTTTTTCCACCAGCAACAGCAATTTTTGCTGGGAAAGTGATTGATTTAGTGATTCCGTGTAAAGTTAAATCTCCTGTGATGTTTGCACCAGCTACTTTAGTAATTTTGAAAGTAGAAGTTGGGAATTTTTCTACTTCAAAGAAATCACCAGTTGTGATGTGACCAATGAATTTTTTGTTGTATTCTGCATCAGTGATGTCAGTACAAACGATTGATTTCATGTCGATTACAAAAGAACCACCAGTTACTTTAGTACCTGAAGTTACTAATGAACCTGAAGAGATAGCAATTGTACCTTCGTGCTGACCTGTTACTTTTTTAGCCAACCAGTGGATTTTACTTCCTTTTGTATCAACTGGTAATGTTGTTGCTTTTTTTCCTGTGTTTGGAGTACTTGCAACTGCTACGTTTACAAACAAAGCTGCTGCGAAAACGCTAAGAATAGATTTGATAGATTTCATTACTTGAATTTATTTATTGTTATTTATTAAAATTAATTATTGTTCTGATTCGGGTGGCGATTGTCTTAGTTTATCCAATAAATCGCTTAATTGTAGGGCTTCGCTTTCGGTTAAACCATAAAGTTGTTGTTCCCATTGTTTTTGTAATACATCTAGTTCAGCTAATAAATCTAAACCTTTTTGAGTAATCAAAATATCAACAGCACGGCGGTCGTTCGGACATTCACGCCTTACTACCATTTCTTTCAATAAAAGTTTATCTACTAATCTTGAGGCATTAGACATTTTATCTAACATTCTTTCGATAATTCCTATTACTGTGATAGGTTCAGGATGATGCCCTCTTAAAATTCTAAGAACGTTATATTGCTGAAGTGTTAAATCATAAGGTTTTAAAACTTCCATTTGCAAAGTAGCCAACCAATTGTTTGTATAAACAACATTGATCATTGCTTTGGAATGGGCTGATTTAAAGCTTGCTTGTTTTATGTCTTTTTCGATGCTCATAATTTTATTACGATACAATATTAATGTAAAAACATTTAATGTCAATACATTTAATTGTTAATTTTTTGTTAATAGAAATAAATTCCTGATTATCAGATATTTAAATTTTATTGTTTTATAGAATCTCTCATCTTATTCAGTAAATCATGAAGAGCTTTAATCTCTTCCTTCGTCAATCTTGCGTAATTGGCTTCCCATAAAGCTACTTTTTTATTTAATTCTTCAACCAATTGTAGTCCTTGTGAAGTAATGGCTACGTCCATCGAACGCTTATCGACTTTAGAGCGAACTTTAACAGCAAGCTTTTTCTCGACTAATTTATCTACCAAACGAGATGCATTAGACATTTTGTCAAGCATTCTTTCAAGAATGAAATTGACCGAAACTGTATCAGGATGGCTTTCACTAAGGATTTTCAAGACGAAATATTGTTTATCGGAGAGATTATAGGGCTTTAAAAGTTGAGAATAATGATTCAGCAACCAACTCTCTGTAAACATCAAATTGACGGCAACTTTTTGATAAACATTCTTAAAGGACTTCTGTTTAATGTCTTTTTCAATGGACATAATCTAATTGTTTGCTTAGGTTAAACTTTATACTAATTTTAAAAACGTAAGCTAATGAGATATTGTTTTGAAATGACTTAAAACTTAGTTAACGGTCATTTTTTCACCTAAAAGGTACAATTTCAGGTGCCGAAATATCAAAATCTTTTAGTCTTAAATTATAAGTATCATTAAATGAAGCATTCAAAAGCTGTATATTGGGTAGGTTTGGAAAGTATGAAAATTTAATCTGGAAAGTATTAAAAGTTAAATTCTCATTTCTGAGGCGTATTCCAATACCAATACTTGTATAAGGCGTTTGCTTGAATAAAAACTCATTTTTGGGATTTATAAAGGCAAAATCTGTCTGAAAAAACGGGGCAATTCTGAAACCAACAAAATTTAATTTTGAAAAAAACACAATCTGATAACCCAAACCCAATTTTTTTGTTCCCCAAAGTTTATCACTATTTACATCTAAAATTCCATTTTCACGATTCACATTGATGAACTCTCCCGTATAACGTTGCGTTCCGAAAGCATATCGTAAATTAACAAAATGCCTGATTTGTGTGCGTCTTCTAAAAGCATGAAGCGTACTGAAATAATTGGATTCGATACTCATTCCAGTTGTCCCATTTGAGTAACCTCCAACATTGATTAATCCATACAAATAACCTGCTTTGCCTATGTACTCACCTTTGGCAAGTTTAATTCCTGCATACCAACGATGTCCGAAAGCATCTGAATTTTCAGATCCCGTCACAAAAGTCGCTAAGTAACCGTAAGGTACGTCTTCGGTTAAACCGAAACCATAAATTAAAATATCACGCTTGTATTTTCTATTTGAAAAACCGATTCCTATCAGATAGTCTCGATGATTTCTGAAAAGCTGATTGGTATCTGCAGTTACTTCTGGGCGTTTATCAAACCTTACATCTGAAAATCTGAGTCCGACTACAAATCTGGAACGACTGTCTTTTCCTTTGTTTAAAAAATTAACTTTAAAAGCACGAGCCAACCAAAAATCTATAAAATCTTTTTTGATAGGAAAAAAGAAATTCGTGCTATCATTAAGTCGATAAGTTGTGCCATCATAATCCCTGAATTGTGTTCGCTCATTTTCATCTTTACTTACGACAAAACCTCCTGCCAATTTCATTTCTGGTGTAAGAAAAGGACGAAAAAGCCGAAAAGCGTAATGAGTAGAAGTTCTTTTCAGCTCTAATTCAGCCTGACCAGTCACAAATGTTCTACCGATATAAGGAATAGTATAAGTACTGGCGTACTCTAAAGCGGGTTTTTCACGGGTATTCATGAAAAAAGTATTACTCCATGAATGCCCAACTCCCCTAAAATTTACTTGGCGAATCCTTATTGAATAATTTTGTAAACCATTGGCTTCTCCATCTACAATTAAAGACCAAATATCTTGCGTAAGTACTAGTAAATCTACTAAATTAGGATACTCAGGGTCTGGCAAAACCAAAATTCTGGCATCGTGCAGAATAGCACTTTGTCGCATCAAACGCTCGTTATCTCTTAACCTATCAGCATCTACAATATCACCTACATTGAATAATAGAAACGATTTCCGAATCACACTCTCCTGCGTATTGGTATGGAGCGAACTCAAAAACTTTTCAAAACCTTCCGCAATTCTGGTTGTATCAGCAATACTTTCTCCGAATACTTTTAGGCGTTTTACATAGATTTTACGAATTACTCTTCCTTCATATTCTGTAAAGGGATCTTCTTCAATTTTTACAATTTCTTGCCCTTTATTGTTTGTATTATAAACATCTTTGAACAAGGCATGATGGATTTCTCGTAGGATTTTATTTTTAGAAAACCTTTTTTTTAGATTGGCATAAGTAACGCTATCTTTGGCAGATTTCATGCTGACATCAAGTGGCGTTGCTTTTACCTTAGGAATTTCTATCTTTATTGAGTCTAGATTTTGTGCAATTAAATTGATTGTAGTAATAAAAAGCAATAGACTCATGAAGAATATAAACTTCATGAGCTGATTCAATGAATTTGAGTAATTTTGTCGAGTTTTATTCATTAATTTTAATTTCCCAAAACAAAAAATAATGCTTCAATTAACTAAACCACTTGTTCTAGCGTCCAATTCTCCACGTCGTCAACAATTATTACGAGAAGCTGGTTTTGAGTTTACTGTTAAAGTAAAAGATACCAACGAAGACTTCCCTAATACCATGCCAGCTATTGAGGTTCCCGCTTTCTTGGCACTCAAAAAAGCTGAAGCTTTCAAAGAAGAACTTGATAATCAAATCATACTTACTGCCGATACCATCGTGGTTGTGGATAATGATATTCTAAATAAACCCAAAGATGCTATCGAAGCAAGCTTGATGCTTAAAAAATTATCGGGTCGTCAGCACCAAGTAATTACTGGTGTTTGCGTGATGACAAAGGAAGGTACGCAAAATTTCGTCGATATTGCCAATGTTTTCTTCCGTGAACTAACGAACCAAGAAATTGAATATTATATTAAAACCTGCAAGCCATTTGATAAGGCTGGGGCTTATGGTGTTCAGGATTTTATTGGAATGGTTGGCATTCCACGCATGGAAGGTTCATATTTTACCGTGATGGGTTTGCCTGTTCACCGTGTTTATGATGCCCTTCAACCATTTTTTAAAATTTAATAAAATACTGTTTATCAGATATTTATCTTCTAGTTATGTAAAATAACGCTTCTTTACATAACTAGAAGCTAAAAGCTAATCTTTCTTCTTTTTCTTGGCATAATTCCCTTCATAGTACTATTTGTCAATTAAATATTTCTACGTTATACCTGTGTAGCACTCTACCAAAGTACTCGCTCCTTTCTATTACCTTCGGGTTTCCATTGACCAACCTTTTATAAACATCATGAAAAAATCAACAATACTATTCGCTCTTTTGTGGGTGATTAGCCTCTGCTCTTTTGCACAGGTCGTCACCACAATTCCAGCGTTACCAAATGGAGACCAAGAAATTACCATCATCTTCAATCTTAAACTAGCCAAAGATGCTCGTGCAAAAGCTTTACTTGGCAAAACGTCCGATGTTTACTTATGGTCTGGTGCAGGTACTACCGAAACGGGTGATGCTTTTCAATATCAACCCGCTGGACAAAGCAATTTTGCTCAACCTTTTGAAAAAGGCAAAATGACCTCATTGGGAAATGACCAATGGAGTATCAAAATGAAACCCAGAGATTACTATGCCGTTCCGAGTACGCTCACAATTAGACGACTAGGAGTTCTCTTGAAAAGTGGCGATGGTACTGCCCAAACGGAAGACCTTTTTGTAACAATGTACGATAACAAGCTGAATGTAGCTTTTAGTCAGCCACAAGAAAAAACATTTTTTGCCAATGCAAATAGTATAGTGCCTGTTATTGCTGTGGCATCGCAAAAAGCCAATTTAAGTTTAACAGTAAATGGTAATACTGTTTTAAGTGCCACCAATAGTGATTCTTTGAAGTATTCACTGAATGTAGGAAATATTTCAGGAGCCATCCAAACTGTAAAATTTACTGCCACAAGCCCAACCGAAACATCCACTGCGGAATTTATTGTTACTGTGAAACCGACGCCAATGACCGAAGCCTTGCCAGCTGGCTTAAAAGATGGAATTAATTATCTCGCTGATACAAAAGTTGCTTTGGTACTTTTTGCACCAAAAAAAGATTTCGTTTACCTCATTGGTGACTTTAATCAATGGAAAAGTGATGCCAAGTATTTGATGAAACGTACTCCTGATGGCAACCGTTATTGGCTAGAAATTGATGGCTTAACCAAAGGAGAAGAATACGCTTATCAGTATTTAGTAAATAGTACTTTAGCCGTTGGCGACCCATATTCTGAAAAAATACTTGACCCAAATAATGACCAATACATCACAAGTAATACTTATCCGAACTTGAAAAAACTTCCAGAAACGGTAAAGAGTATTGCTTCGGTTTTTCAGATTGGACAAACGCCCTATCCATGGAAAACGACCAATTTTAAACGTCCTTCCCAAGAAAATTTAGTGATTTACGAATTACACATTCGTGATTTTGATACGGATGGTTCTTACAAAAATGCCATTAATCGAATTCCTTACCTAAAAACTTTGGGTATCAATTGTATCGAATTAATGCCCGTAACGGAATTTACAGGAAATGATTCTTGGGGCTATAATCCCATTTATTACTTTGCTGCCGACAAAGCTTATGGCACAAGAGAAGATCTCAAGAAATTCATCGATACTTGTCATGAAAATGGTATTGCTGTGGTTCTGGACATTGTTTTTAACCAAGCAGATTATGAATTCCCCTATGTAAAAATGTATTGGGATGGCTCGCAACCTTCAACTGATTCTCCTTTTTTCAATCAACAGGCAAATCATCCATTTAGTGTTTTCTTCGACTTCAATCATGAAAGTTCTAATACTAAAGCCTACGTAAATCGTGCGAATGAATTTTGGTTGAAAGAATATAACATTGATGGATACCGAGTGGATTTAGCCAAAGGTTTCACTCAGAAAAGTTCATCAAATGATAACCAATTCAGACAGTATGACCAAAGTAGGGTTGATATTCTGAAAGGCTATTACGATAATATCAGAAGTTTCGATAAAGATGCTTATTTCATCCTAGAATTATTTTCGGAAGACAGAGAAGAACAAACTTTCACGGACTTGGGCATGATGGTTTGGGCAAATCTTAATGGAGAATTCAGAAATGCTGTAAAAGGAAATGCCAGTGATTTCAGCCGACTTTCATATAAAGCACACGGTTTTAAAAATGCTGGTGCAATCGCTTACATGGAAAGTCACGATGAAGAAAGAATCGCTTTTGATGCCTTGAAAAACAGTAAAGCTATTTTCAGCGTGGCAACCGTGATGGAAAGAACAAAGGCTGCCGCAGCAATGTTTTTTGCGATTCCTGGACCAAAAATGGTTTGGCAATTTGGAGAATTGGGCTACGATATTTCTATCGACCAAAATGGTAGAACAGGCAAAAAACCAATTCTTTGGGAATACAAAGACAATGTCGACCGCCAAAAACTTTATAAAGTATTTTCAGAATTGATTAAACTCAAAACAACTCAGGAAATATTTAAAACAAGTGATTTCCAAACTGACCTTGCTTCGACGGTAAAAAGAATCACGTTGAATTCAGCTTCTCAAAAAATTATCATGGTTGCCAATCTTGATTTAGAACAGAAAACAATCACTGATGTTTTTCCTAGTACTGGCAAATGGTACGATTACTTTACTAATTCAGAAATCAATGTAAGCGATACAAAAACTAAATATGTATTAGCACCGGGACAATTTCATGTATTGAGTAATATAGCTTTAGCCAAACCAGAAGCTAATTTAGTACCTTGGAAATTAGAAGAAGAAAGAATTTTGGCAAGTGCAGAAGAACAAGAAGTTGGCATTAAAGTCTATCCAAATCCAAGTGAAGAAATCATTACGGTGGAAGTAAACACTCAACAAAAAGGAACGATTTTACTTAAAATCAATAATTTATTGGGAAAACCAGTTTTTGAAAGTGAACAAAAAGATGCTGGTAAAATCTATCCTATCGACATCCGACAACTCCCTCAAGGCATTTATTTATTGAATGTTAGCCAAGGCGAAAAACAATTCACGAAGAAATTCATCAAGAAATAAGCTTAAATAATATTTGGAGCGTCTTTTAGATGCTCCAGACATACTTGAAGTATCTCACGAGATACTTTTTTGCGGTATTTTGCGGTAATTTATATCTCACGACATACTTCAAGTATCTCGTGAGATATTTTTTTGCGGTATTTTGCGGGATTTAGTATCTTGCGACATACTTAAAGTATCTCGTGAGATACTTTTTTACGGCATTTTGCGGTTTTTAGTATCAGCAAAGATAACTTATGTAGTGAAGTGAATTTGTCTTTATTCTTAGTGTGTCTTCAACGTAAATTTCTGGATGATTGACATTAATATGTAAATCAAAATTATGACAGGAATTGCCACAAACTTTAGGAAAATAACCAACAAAAGAGAAAAAATTAAAAACAGATATTTGAATTGATTTGCTCTCCATCCAAAATCCTTGAATTTCAAGGCAAAGAGCGGTAATTCAGCAACCAACAAGTACGACATGATGATTGAGTAAAAAATCAACACATTGTAATTGATAAAGAAGTCTTTGTATTCAGGTTGAAATAATGCAATGAGTGGCAAAGCCGCTACAACCATTCCATTTGCTGGGGTGGGAACACCAATGAAAGAATCACTCTGACGAGTATCAATATTAAATTTAGCCAAACGCATCGCTGAGAAAACAGCCAAAGCAAAAGCGATATATGGTTTATGAAAACCAAAAATACCTGTGGTGCAATAACCAGTACAACTCCCTTCAATAAGATTCAACATCATAAAAGCAGGCAAAGCACCAAAAGTAACCATATCTGCCAAGGAATCTAATTGTTTTCCGATAGGTGAAGAAACATGCAACAGTCTGGCAACAAAGCCATCAAGCCAATCACAAAGCAAAGCAATTCCGATTAAGTAAGAAGCTGTTTGTAAGTCACCATTGAACACCTTTAAAATTCCAAAGCATCCACAAAGCAAATTGGCACAAGTAAGAGTATTAGGAATATGTTTTTTAATTTCAATCATTTTTCTACTGATGGTAATCTTTTTTATAGTTTTACAAATGGGTTATGTACTTTTTCATAACCAATTGTAGTAGTTTCACCGTGACCGGGATATACCACCATATCATCTTCAAGGGTATAAAGTTTGGTTTTAATACTATTTTCTAAATCTTCAAAACTGCACAAAGGAAAATCGGTTCTCCCAATACTTCCTTTAAACAACACATCGCCACTTACACAAATCTTTTCAGTTTTATTCAAAAAAGCAACATGACCAGGTGCATGACCGGGTACAAAAATCACTTCAAGGTTAGAATTTCCAAAAGTAATGACATCTCCTTCTTCAATAAAAACATCTACTGTTGATGCTTCATAAGTAGGAAAACCATAATATTCTGCTCTACTTGCTGCATTTAATAAAAGAGGCAAATCTTCTTTATGAAGATGTAGTTTTACACCATAAGTTCTTTTGATAAATTCATTACCCAAGACATGGTCGATATGTGCATGAGTATTCAGCAAATGAATCACCTTCAAACCTTGATCTTGAATATAATTTTTCAACGCACTTCGTTCTTCATAAACATGGCAACCAGGGTCTATGATGACACACTCTTTGGTTTCGTCAAAAAGCACATACGTGTTTTCGCCAAAAGGGTTAAACCTAAATGTTTGAACTTGAATCATAGTAATGGTGAATAATTAATGTTTAAAAGCACACAAAGATGACGATAAATCCTTGAAATTTTTAGCTTGACAATAAAAACATCGTAGGTTTTTTATGCAAATCGGGTTTTTGTTTTTTCCACTCAGCAATTGTTTTTGTTTGTATGAATTCATCAGAACCTGTTACATTACAAGCAATACACAAAAAAGCACTTGGTGCCAAATTAACCAATAAATCATCCAACAATTGATTATTTCTAAAAGGCGTTTCCATGAAAATTTGGGTTTGCCCTTTTCTTCCATCATTTTCTAGTACTTTCAACTTTTTAGCTCTTTCTATCTTATCAATGGGTAAGTAACCGTGAAAAACAAAAGATTGTCCCGAAAAACCAGAAGCCATTAAAGCCAAAAGAATAGACGAAGGGCCAACCAAAGGTACTACTTTCATTCCTAATTGATGGGCGGTCTGTACTGCCAAAGCACCGGGGTCGGCTACGCCTGGGCAACCCGCTTCTGAAATTACGCCAATTGATTTGCCTTCAGGAATTTCTTTGAAATACTGCTTTACACTGGCAAGAGGAGTATCTTTATCTAGTTCAAAAAAATGAAGTTGATCTATTACTTTCCCAACTTTCAATTCACTGATATAACGACGAGTTGTACGTACATTTTCAACAAAATAGTAATCTGTTTCCTTAATTACTTCTCTGATTTGTGGAGAAATTACAGATTCAGAAGTATCAGGGGCTAATGTGGAAGGAATTAAAAAAAGCATTTTAAAACGATTTGTTTGAGATTGATTAACAAGAAAAATTCTTAAAACATTTAAGCTTTTACAAATCGAGATAATACTTCGATGAATTCTTGAGGTTTATCGGCTTGAACCCAATGCCCTGCTCCTTCTATGGTTTCTAATTCATAATTCGGGAATAATTCCCAAATTTTACGTTCATCTTCTGGTTGAATATAATGAGATGAAACTCCACGAATAAATAAAACAGGTTTGGAAACACTGTGTTCATTTTCAAGTTCATGCCCAACTACATCAATATTTTTTGCAATTACAGGAACGTTGATTCGCCAATCGAACTCATTGTTCTTTTCAGGATTTCGCCAAAGGTTTTTCAAGAGGAATTGACGAACACCTTCACTTTCTTCAAACCTTTTTAAAATTTCATTGGCTTCAGTTCTACTTTTTAAGTTTTTCAAATCTACAGCCGCTAATCCTTGTAAAATCATGGAATGATGAACAGGATAAAATTTAGGAGCGATATCCACTACAACCATTTTTGCAAAAGCATCAGGGTAATTCATAGCGAACTGCATCACCACTTTTCCACCCATTGAATGCCCGACTAAAATAGGGTTCTCGATAGCATTTTCATCGATAAATTCTTTTAAATCGGCTGCCATTACTTCATAATTAAAGACGTCGCTTCTTGGCGATTGCCCGTGGTTTCGCTGGTCGAGCATATAAACGGTATAATGCTCGCCAAGTACTTTCCCAATTGTCAACCAATTATCAGACGAACCAAAAATCCCATGTAAGATGATAATGTCCGAACCGCTTTCTCCTGTTTTTCTAAAAAATAATTTCATTAAAATTTATGTGAATTATCATTTTGGCAAAAAAATATAAGCTTTAAGAACCAAAAGAATGTGTTGTTGTTAATGAATTTGAATCCATTTCACGAGGCTAGATGAATTATTTTCAAAGTTCTTGTTTCTTTTTCAATATTACAAATAGCCTTTAAAATAGCTTAAAAAATCATAAATGTGCATTATATTACCTGTTCAAAAAACTCTTTTCACTATATTTAGTTTATCAAAAAACAATATGGCAATACACTGCAAATCTTAAAAAAATACTAAACTTATAGAGTTATTAATATGTTATTTTACAATTGAATGTTTCTTTTCAAAAAAAAGACCTACAAATAAACTTTTCAAACAAATAATTGCACTATACCTACAAATCAAGCGATTAGGGGATTCTTGTTTACAGTTTCTTAATAAAGGCATGTTGTTCTTGCTAAAAAAAAGTTGTTATTTTGCATACAAATTCAACAATTCAAATTCTAACTAAATTCCAAATTTTCAACATGAAAAAATTCTTTACTACAAAGGTTGTTTTAGGAACTCTTTTGGTTCTTATGGCTGCCCTTTCAAGTTTGCAGGTTTTCGCTCAATCAACTACTGCTGCTATCTCGGGTACAGTGTTAGATGAAAAAGGTGCAGGCTTGCCAGGTGCGAATGTTGTCGCTATTCATGAACCAACGGGTTCTCGTTATGGTTCTGCTACTCGTGCCGATGGTCGTTTCAACATTGTTAACATGCGTGTTGGTGGTCCATATAAAGTAACAATTTCATTTGTTGGTTACAAAGACAATGTTAAGACAGGTATCAACTTGACACTTGGACAAGACTTACGTATCAATGCTAAAATGGAAACTTCTGAAGCTCAATTAGAAGAAGTTAAAGTGGTTGCCGCACGTAGTTCAGTAATTAACTCAGGTCGTACTGGTGCTGCTACTACAGTTGGTAATAAGCAAGTAACTACTCTTCCTACTTTGAACCGTTCATTAACTGACTTCGCTCGTCTTGACCCACGTTCAAATGGTGGTTTGAGTTTTGCAGGTCGTAATGCTCTTTACAACAACATTACAGTTGATGGTGCATTCTTCAATAACTCATTCGGTTTGAACAACACGATTGGTGGTCAGGCAGGTGCTCAACCTATTTCAGTCGATGCAATTGACCAATTCCAAGTGAACATTGCTCCATTTGACGTTCGTCAAGGTATGTCAACGGGTGCAAACGTAAACGTTGTAACGAAAAGTGGTACTAACGAGTGGTCAGGTTCGGCTTATTATTTTAACCGTAACCAAGACTTAGTTAGTAAGAAAATTGGAAGTATCGAAAATACATTTCCTACATTTGGAGTATCTCAAATTGGTGGACGTGTTGGTGGTGCAATCATCAAAAATAAATTATTTGTTTTTGCAAGTTTCGAAAAAGAAGATAGAACTGATCCAGGTACAACACGTGTTGCAACTCGTACAGGTGTAACTGCTGACCCTGCAACAACATCTTCTGTAAATGCGGCTGATTTAGATAAACTGAAAGCATTTTTGAAAGAGAAATTCAATTATGATCCAGGTGCGTATGAGAACTATGATAGATTAACTCAAAGTACAAAATTTAATGCTCGTATTGACTGGAACATTTCTGATAAGCATAAATTGAACATCAAGTACAATACACTTCGTTCATTTGCTGATGTTACAGCTTCTAACTCAGGTGCATTAAATAATGGCCGTGGACCAACCAATACAAACTTACCTTTCCAAGGAAGTTTATACAGAATCAATAATAATTTAGATTCTTATATTGCTGAATTAAACTCAACGTTTAGCGGTAAAGTTGCTAATAATTTGACTATTGGATACACTCAAATGAGAGATTTCCGTGAGTCGCCAGTGAATAGCACTCCTTTCCCAACAGTTGATATTGGTAATGGAGGGGCAGGAACGCCACTTTCTGCCACTTCATTCGGTTTTGAGCCATTCTCGGCAAATAACCTATTGGATACAGACGTTTTCCAAATTTCGGATAACGTTACTGTTTATGCAGGGAAAAACGTATTTACATTCGGTGCGGCTTATGAAAATAACCAATTCCGTAACGGTTTCGCTCCTAACTATTATGGTGGTTATCAATTCCGCTCATTCGATGACTTTTATGCAAGTGTAAATAACGGAACATCAAATGCTCTTCAATATCGTCAGCAATGGTCAAATACTACTGAATTCCCTTTTGCTAAAATGAAAGGAAGTACATTGAGTTTATATGCTCAAGATGAGATTAACGTTGGAAAAGGATTCAAAGTAACAGTGGGTATTCGTGCTGATGGTACTTCTTTCCCTGTTGAGAAAAATGCTACTACTACAAACCCATTTGTTCCAGCTCTTACTTTCAAAGATAACGGACAAGATGTTAAGTTAGCGACAGATCGTTTCCCTGAATTTACTTTATTGTGGTCTCCACGTGTTGGTTTCAACTGGGATGTTAACGAAGAAAAGAAAACACAGGTTCGTGGTGGATTCGGTATCTTCTCTGGTCGTGTTCCTTATGTTTGGTTGTCTAACCAATTATCTAATAACGGAGTATTGTTCGGTTCTGAAAGTATCAACAACCCAACAAACCGTCCTTTCAATGCGAACGTAGATGCTTTCCGTCCAAAAGTTGATATTGGTTCTTTAAGACCAACTTCTTATAACTTAGCTGTTACTGACGAAAACTTCAAATTCCCACAAATCTTTAGAGCTAACTTAGCCGTTGATAAAACTTTAGGAGAAGGTTGGTTAGCAACATTTGAAGGTATTTATACAAAAGATATTAACTCAGTTTATTTATCTAACGTAAACTTACCAACTTCACAAAGAAATGCGATTGGTGCTGATAATCGTCCTATTTATTATAATGTTGGAGCAAATGGATTCCCAAGTACAGTAAATAACCGTATCTATGGTTCTATTGCTGCTGCTCAGGGTGGAAACACTGCTGAAAAACCAAACATTTCTGACGCCATTTTGATGAAAAATACTAATAATGGTTATAGTTATTCATTAACAGGAACAGTTTCTAAAGCATTTGAAAATGGTTTATTCGCAAGTTTATCATATACTTACACAGATTCTCGTTCGGTTAATGATGGTGGTTCAATTGCACAATCAATGTGGAGAGACCGTGTTGTAGTTGGTGACCCTAATGCAGATGTTTTATCGTATTCAAACTTCTTACAGTCGCACCGTATTGTTGGTTTTGGTAGTTATAAAGTGAACTATTTGAAAAACAAAATGGCTACTACATTTGGATTTACTTATGCTACTGGTCCTGCTGGACGTTATTCTTATACTTACTCAGGAGATATGAACGGTGATGGCTCAGGTGGAGGTGGAAACGACTTGATTTATATTCCAAGAGATCAGTCTGAAATCTTATTGAGAGCGATTCCAGCTAATGCTACTGCTGGTACTCCACTTTATACAGCAGCACAACAATGGACAGATTTAGATAACTTTATCAAGCAAGACCCATATTTGAGCGAGCGTCGTGGTCAGTATGCTGAACGTAACGGAGCTGTATTACCTTGGTCAACAAACTTTGACTTCAAAATTATTCAAGATTTCAACATCAAAGTTGGCGGTAAAGTAAATACGATCCAATTGACGTTTGATATGTTCAACGCAGGTAACTTTGTAACTCCTAACTGGGGATTAAACCAAAGTACTCTTCGTACCGCATTGTTGAACTTTATTGGATATGATAACGCTGTTGGAGCTGTTGCAACTGGTTCTCAGCCAACCGGAAAACCAATCTTTACATACCCATTCGTGACCGGTTCTACTCCATTAACTGAAACATTCCAGAAATCAACTGGTCTTGGTTCAAGATGGCAAGGACAAATTGGTGTTCGTTATATTTTCAACTAATACTTGAAACATATAATAACTACAAAAAAACTCAGAGAATTTCTCTGAGTTTTTTTGTTTTCAATCAATATTGCTTTGTGGAAAGTAATACTAAAGTACAGGCTTCTTCTACAATAATACCTTCATTTTCAGCCCTCTTCTCAAATACTTCATTTTCTGTCCCAGGGTTAAAAATAATTCTTCTTGGTTTCAATCCTAATAAATAATCATATAAATCAGGTTGATGATTAGGACCAACGTACATGGTAATCGTATCTATATTTTCAAAATCGAAATGACTTGTTGTATTGATTATTTTTCCATCAATCTCGCCTACTCTTTTGCCTAATAATTCCACTTCGTGCCCATTTGCCAATAGCATTTTAGCTGCTTTAAACGAATATCTTTCTGTATTTGTTGATGCTCCAACTACTAATGTTTTCATGTTTGTATGATTTTACCAATAATTTATTTTATTTTTAAACATTTTTCAGAAGGCTTTTAGTTCTTCCGAAAATTCAAGACCATTTTTATACAACTTATATGCACATTCCTGATACTTATGATGAATTTAGCCTTTTTTGGGCTAATCATCAACAGGAGGCTATTTTGGCGTACACTAGCCAGAAAGACTCCTTTATTGTGGGTTTATTGCCTGAACAATCAGTAGCAATGCCGGCTATTCAATTATTTTATATTTTAGAAAAACGTTTCGGACAAACTGCATTGTACCAAGCTTTAAATCCAGATTTTACTGTTCCAAGCCCTGTTGCTTATCAAAAAGATACTTCTTGGATTAAAACAGTCAATATGGTCGGTATTAATGTTCGTACCATTAGTAGTTTTTTTAATGTTGTAAAATATTCACTTACTTTACCATCATCGCAATCTTCCATACATTTACTTCCTATTTGGGAATGTGGCGTTGTGGCTAGTTTGTATGGAATGGCAAGTTGGAATATTAATCCTGAATTTTATGATGAAGAATTAGCAAGAGCTTTTCCACATCTGAATACTGTAGAAAAACAGTTGAAAGTAGTCTGTAATCTTTTACACTTAACAGGTAAAACGGTAGGAATGGATGTAATTCCTCATACGGATAGATACTCTGAAATAGCATTGGCAAATCCTCATTTTTTTGAATGGTTACAAAGAAAAGAATTTGAAATCATCAATCATGATGCTAATTTGCATGAAAAAGTTCAAGAACGTATTCTGGAATTTCTTCAACAATTTGGAGCAGTCGTTGACATAGAATATCCCAAAGAACCTGAAGTATTTTTCAATAATCAGTTATTTCCAGAAGAAAAAAGGCTACAAGTACTCTTTGGCGAAAAAAGTAATTTGTGGGGTAGAAATAAAAAAAGGAATCAATTAATCAGCTTTTTATTTAATGAAGGTTATGAACCTGTACCAGCAACGATGGCTCCGCCTTACAGAGGACTAGCTGTTGACAAACGTGAAGAAGCCAAAACAATTGACGAAGACGGCAGAGTATGGAGAGATTATATCATTTCAAAACCCGAAGCAATGTCAAGAGTTTTTGGTCCTTTGGCAAGATTCAAATTGTATGAAAGTTTAGATAACAACCAACATTGGGAAATTGACTTTTCAAATCCACGAAAAGAAGTTTGGGAATATACTGCGGCAAAATATTTGGGTTTCGCTCAACAGTATAATTTTGATTTCATGCGTGGTGATATGTCGCATGTTCAGCTTAGAAAAGAAGGCACTCCAGCCAATCCAGATGAATTTTATGACATCCATCAATATATCAAAGGAGTAATTTGTCGAACAAAACCTACTTTTTCGTATTTTGCAGAGAGTTTCTTGGCTCCGCCCAATACAATGGCGTATGGCATAGAAGAAGAACACCTTGAAAGCTCTGATGCCGATAGTACTTTGGGCGATTTACAATCAATGACATTGGGTTCTGAAACATTTATTTCAGCATTTGCTCGTTATCATTCATTATTAAAAAAATGGACATTTTCGCCTAATTTCACCATTATTACAGCCGATAAAGACGACCCAAGATTTGATGAGTTTTACTTGAAAGGAAACGAAATTAGAATGTTCATGGGATTATTTTTGAGTGATATGCCATCTTACATGAGTTTAGGCTTTGAACAAAGAGATGTACACTTTAATCCTGCTCCAAATGAACACTATACCAAATTGTATGTCTTTCAACTTACTGAAGGATCGAAAGCGACACATTCAAAATATCAATGGGGAAAAAATGGTGAATTATTCAAAGGTTTGACTACCTTGAGAAAAATCTCTGAAGAAATTTGTCCTGCTGTTGCAAATCAAAGTACTCAGTGGCTTATTCCACCAGATTTCACTGGACGAAATAAAGTAATAGCATGGACACAAAGTGAACAACCATTATATCTATTTATAGTAAACTTAGATACTGAGCATGAAAGTGAAGAAATTTCATTCAAAAATATCGCAGGAGCTAAACATTTAGAGCAAATTTTTACTTCTAATAAAGAAATAAACATCACTTGTAATACAGAAAGTATCCAAATAAATTCACTTGAAAAAGGAGAATATAGTATTTACCGTTATCAATTTTAAAGTAATAAAAACATCTCATTGCTTTAACCCCAGTAATATAACCACAAAAAAAATTCAAGAAAAAACCAAAATGATCGACAAAAAAACTGCTTCAGGAACCAAAAAAAGCGTAAGCTTTTGGAATGAAAAATGGGTAGATATTCCTTTTAACGAAGTTGAAAATCCACCAGTTTATAAGGTGTCAAACTATGGTCGTTTAAAAAGTTTCCAAAATGACCCAATTCAAGGTGACATCATAAATGGCTCTAAAATTCAGGGATATAAATCATTGAATATTAGGGCTAAAGGAAATAAATCATTAAATAGGTACGTTCACAAACTCGTAGCTGAATTCTTTTTAGAAAAACAAAACGAAGAACAAAAGTTTGTCATACACCTTGACCATGACAAACTCAATAACCATTGGGAAAACCTAAAGTGGGTTTCTCGTGATGAAATGACTATCCATAATCGTGAAAATCCAGCGGTGAAAGATAGAGTAATTCCGAAACGTACCAAAAATTACAAATTGACTGAAAGCAAAGTTATTATGATTAAGAAAATGCTTAGGTCAGATAAAAACCGTTTGAAAATGATTGCCAAGCAATTTGGTATTACGCATACACAACTCAACAGAATTCGTTCAGGCGAAAACTGGGGACATGTAAAATTAGAAGATTAAATAAAAACATGAGTCATCCCGAATTTTTTCTTAGAATAGTGAGGTTTAGGACGATTTGAGAGGTTTTTTTATTTATTATTGTACAATCCTTACTTTTCTTGTCTTGAAACAAGAAAAGTAACAAAAGAAATTCAAGAATTCCTAAACTCGCTTCGCTCAAACAGTAGGAATTCGTTGCCCATCAATCACAAAAAAGCGGTCGAAATTAGTTTTTTGACCGCTTTTTTGTGATTTTAAAATTCGGGATGACTCATGTTTCATTATCAATTTCTTCAAAAACAACCTTTATTTTACTACAGCCAAACGACTTACCAAAGTCTCTTCTCCTTTTGCATTCGCAGAAAAAATCAAGTAGATACCTGTTTCTGCCCTTTTTCCTTCTAAGGTTTTTCCATTCCAAACAGCAGTACCGCCGTTGGCTCTGGTTTCGTAAACCAAATTCCCTGAAATGTCAGTTATTTTCACAAAAGCATTTTCAACTAATCCTTCAATGCCAATTTGTCCTTCAAAATCTGGTCTAACAGGGTTAGGAAATACTTTTACATTTTGTTCGGCTTGACTATTGGTACTTTCGGTAGCAGTTCCTCTGTATGAAACCAAGCCTTTTGTCGTGCGAATAAATACGTTTCCAGTACTGGGTTCAAGCGTGATATAATTAATAGCATTAGAAGGCAAAGGCGAATTACTTTCTGTGAAATTTGCAACTAATTCTGTTCCGTCAGCATTGAATAAAAAGATACCGTTTAAAGTTCCCATCCATTTTCTATTTCCTCCATCGATGCCTAACGCTGTTACTGTTTCATTTCCCAACAACCTTCTTCTTTCAAAAACGGGCGTATAAGCATCAAAGTTTCTACCAGAAAATACATTTGCAGGATTATCAAAAACAACCACTCCTCTATCAGTACCAACCCACATTTGCCCATCTTTATCCAATGCCAAGGTTTTCACAACAGTACTTGGCAAATTGCCAAAACCTACGCCAGTAGTAATAAGTTTTTGTTGATTATTGGTATTTTTCACCATAATTCCACCAAAACCATTACTCCTTACCCAAGTATTTCCTTCCAAATCTACTACGACAGAATCTTTTCGTTTACTGAATAAAGTATCTAAACTATTCGGACTGTAGGTTTTATAACTTCCTTCGAGGTTACTTAAAAGTCCATTTTTGTTATCTGCAAGCCAATATTTCCCTTGTGAATCAGCCCTTAAAAATTGCGGAGACTGTATTTTAGCATCTGATACTTTTGTAAAAGTCAGTAAATCCATATCCAAAATATTGAGCTGACCGTTGGCAATGAGGAAGTATTTATTAGCAGTAATGTGATTGATGGAAGTTATTTTATCTGACAGTAATAATACACCTGATAATTTTCCATTTTGATAAGATGATACTCTTCCAGATTCAGCTGCTATAATAAGTCCATTCTGCCATTTTACCAAAGTACTTTGTTCAGTATTTAAAGTACGCCAATTACCGAAAAACTGTAGATTAACATTGCTGGCAAATTTAGCCTTGCGAATGCCGACAGAAGTAGCTAAAAAGATTGAATCGTTTACAAACTCAGTTTTATAAATCTTAATTGAAGTCCCATTTTCACCTAAATTCTGATAGGTTTCTTTGATTTCCTTTTTTTCAAGGTCAAGAACTACTAAACCAAAATCATAAGCCAAATAAGCAAGGTTATTGCTGACTGAAATATGATTGACAACTTTACTGCCAAGAATTGAACTAGATTCTTTCAACAAAGAAATATTAGTGATTTTTGAGGGTTCGGCTTTTTCATCTAGCTCCATCAAATCAATATTTCCAGTTTGGTAAGTAAGAATTAGCGTATTTTGATTGACGGCATAAGCAATTTTCGCAATACCAATTTCTGATAATCCATCAATTTTAGAAAGTTTAACGGATTCATTCGCTGTTTTATCAAAATAGAAAAATCCATTTTCTGTCACGCAGTAAATCTTATCTTGTACAATGGCAATGTCTTTTGCACTAGTATAATTGAAGTAGGTTTGCCAAGTACCAATTGGTACTTGTGCTAAAATCTGAGAAGAAATACTGACATTCAATAAGCAAGAAATAACGAGCAGATTTAAGGTAACCCAATAGGTATTTTTAGGCTTAAAAACCGATTTTCTTCTTTTTGATAATCTAACAAGCATAATTTTTATGTTATAAATGGAAACATTTTCTACATCTTGCTTCATAGCTATCGGTTTCTCCAAGCATTACTTGTTCTTTTCCAGCAGCTTTTCGGTATGAATAATTGGCAACATCGCCACAAACCATACAAACTGCATGAACTTTTGTAATGTATTCTGCAATAGCCATCAGCGCAGGCATAGGGCCAAAAGGATTGCCCTGAAAGTCCATGTCCAAACCTGCAATAATTACTCTTTTTCCATTAAATGCCAAAGAGTTTGCTATTTCAACGATTCCTTCATCAAAAAATTGAGCTTCGTCGATACCAACAACATCACAATCACCAGAGAGTAAGAGTATTTCATGCGAAGATTGTATCGGTGTGGAGCGAATTGAGGAGGAATTATGTGAAACAATATCTTCGTGATGATAACGAATATCAATGGCAGGTTTAAAGATTTCTACTTTTTGTTTGGCAATTTTTGCTCTGTTCAATCTACGAATTAATTCCTCAGTTTTTCCAGAAAACATTGAGCCACAGACTACTTCAATCCAGCCTGTTTTTTTTCCATTTTGTTGATGTTGATTATGATACGGTTCAATAAACACTTCGCTAATTAATTTTTAGTTTTAAAAATCTATCTTTTTGCGAAGATAAAGAATTTAAAATGGATGAAATGAAATTATCTTTTAAAGACAAAAAATTGTAAATTGATGATAACAAAATAATACAAAAAAAAGGCAATAAAATTGTCTTTTTTAAAGATTTATTAGTATTATTGTACTTACTTAACCATATATCACTAATACACATGAAAACAATTAACCAATGGCTCGACGAATACGGAGAAAGCCACCAAAACCCCACGAACAAAACCGTTCATTGGATTTGCGTTCCACTCATTTTTTTTAGTCTTTTAGGGCTACTCTATAGCATCAAACTTTCATTCTTTAGTCTCGGTAATATTCAAGGTAATGTTGCATTAATCGTGCTGACGCTCACACTGATTTATTACTTTAATCTTTCAAAACCCTTATCTGCGGGGATGTTTCTATTTTCAGCCATTTGTTTATTTATTTGTTATTTGATTGAAGGCTCTGCTTTTGTACCGCTTTGGCAAGTATGCGTTACAATTTTCGTACTTGCTTGGATTGGGCAATTTTGGGGACATAAAATTGAAGGTAAAAAACCTTCTTTCTTCAAAGATTTACTCTTTTTAATGATTGGTCCAGCTTGGCTAATGAGCTTTATCTATCAACGTTTGGGTATAAATTATTAAAACCACAATTGAGTAAACTTATAATATTCTAAAAACACTTCTTGTCCTTAAAACTTACCATCCATACTATTTCAGGATAAAACAGTATCAAGTAGTTAATATTTGATACTGTTTTCGTTTTCAGCTATTTAACTGAAAGCATCTCAAATTTCAAACTTAAATCAACCAAAACCATGTTTGTAATTATTCTAGGTATCATCATTTTAGTGGTAGGCTTTGCCATTAATACTCCTTCTTTATCGACTGCACGTTTTTCTCGTCCAGTTAAAGTGGTAGGTATTATTATTATTGTAGTCGGAGTTCTTAGTTCAGGTGTTAAACAAATTGATGCAGGCGAAGTTGGCGTACAATCTTTATTCGGCAATGTAAATCCTAATACTTTATCAAGTGGGTTAAACTTTGTAAATCCTTTAGCCGAAGTACAAACTTTTGATACCAAAACTCAAAACTATACGATGTCGGCAGTACACGACGAAGGAAGTAAAGATGGAGACGACGCTATCAGGGTATTAACTGCGGATGGTTTAGAAGTAATAATCGATTTAACAGTTTTGTACAGAATTGTTCCAGCGGATGCTCCAAAAATTCTAAAAGAAATTGGTTTGGACTATAACGACAAAGTTGTTAGACCAATTACCAGAACTAAAATTAGAGATAATGCCGTTTATTATGATGCTGTAGCACTTTATTCTACCAAAAGAGATGAATTTCAAACGAGAATTTTCAAATCTATCGAAAAAGATTTATCCAAAAGAGGCTTATTGCTTGAACAATTATTAATCAGAAATATCAATTTACCAACTTCCGTAAAACAAACGATTGAATCCAAAATCAATGCAGAACAGGAAGCTCAAAAAATGCAATTCGTACTCCAAAAAGAAAAACAAGAAGCAGAACGGAAACGAGTTGAAGCACAAGGTATAGCAGATTATCAAAAAATTCTTTCTACTGGATTAAGTGATAAACAATTGCAGTACGAAATGATAAAAGCTCAAAAAGAATTAGCTCTTTCACCCAATGCAAAAGTTATAATCTTAGGTGGCAAAGGAAATACACCAATTATTCTAGGCGATAAATAAACAAAAAGCCTGTTTCCGTGACGGAAACAGGCTTTTATTTGAATAGATTTACGAAAAATAGTTTGATAATTCAAACGACAATTTTCATCAAATCTTATTTTCCTTGACCATTCGCCAATAATTGGAAGAATTGGTCTAATTTAGGAGTTACGATAATTTCAGTTCTACGGTTCAATTTACGTCCTGTAGAGCTTTCGTTTGAATCTTTAGGAGCAAATTCAGAACGTCCACCAGCAGTCATACGCTCAGGAGCTACACTAAATTTAGTTTGTAATAAACGAACAACTGATGTAGCACGTTTAGTACTTAAATCCCAGTTATCTTTCAAACAGTCAGTAGCGATAGGTACACTATCAGTATGACCTTCCACTAAAATATCTAACTCTTTGTGGTCATTCACAACTTTAGCAACTTTTTCTAAAACTGTTTCAGCTTTTGCATTGATAACTGCACTACCCGATTGGAAAAGCATTTTATCAGAAATTGAGATATACACAACTCCTTTTTTCACTTCTACCGTTACATCATCATCATTTACATCAGCCAATGAACGTTTCAAAGTCATTACTAAAGCTAAATTCAAAGAATCTTTGCGTTGAACAGAAGAGTTCAAATCTTTGATGTATTTACTTTGATCATTCAAAGTTTCCAAAGATTTTTTGATGCTTTCAGCACCAGCTTTGCTTACGATAGAAAGATCTGACATTCTGTCTAACAAATTAGTGTTAGTTTTTTTCAAATAGTCGATTTGATCTTCTAAGCCTTTCAACTGTTTAATCTTAGCTTGCAAATCTCCATCTTTCGATTTCAAATCAGCTTCTAAACTTGCTCTTGTTTTATCGCAGTCATTCAAGTCTGCTTTTGCTTTAGCTAGAGAGCTTTCAGTGCTTGCTTTGAAGTTAGCATATTCCGCTTGAGCAGCTGTTAGTTTTTTCTTACTCACGCACGAAGACATGATTACTATTGATGAGGCAAACAAAATTAATTTTTTCATACTTTTTTAGTTTTTATGCTAATTGCTCTATTAAAATTTGAAACGAAAATACTATAAAAAAATTACATAATTGTCATGATTTGTCTTTACTACAAGGATAAAAAAGGTTAAATCATGTCAATTTTTAAGGATTTGTACGTATATCTAAAAATAAGTCAAAACAAGATTTGATAAGTTCAAAATATTTTTCTTTAATTCAATTTTTAATATCTCTCGTTGCATAATCAATTTCAGACTCCCAAACATTTATGTTAATCACGATAAAAACACATCATTTTTTTTATAATCACTTTACAATGGTAAGAAGTAACATCAATCTTTACGATTTCATTAAAACTGAAAAAATATTGGGCATATACAACAAAAGCGGTCGTTTCAGATTTGAAACAACCGCTTTTTTATAATAAATTATCAGAAAACTAAGCTACTGTAGCGCTCATTACTTCTGTTTGTTTACGAATTGATTCTAGGTGAACCAATTTGAACAATTCTTCAACGAATTCAGGATACAAGCCTAAACCACTTGCTTGTTTAGCACGGTCAGCATGTACTTGTTTCCAACGGTCTAATTGTAATACAGCAACGTTGTTATCACGTTTGTATTCACCTAATTTCTCAACGATAGCCATACGAGCCGCTAATACTTCCATTAATTCACGGTCGATATTATCAATTTTAGCACGCATTGCAGCTAATTCGTCAGTAAATTCAGCACCATAATTTGCTTGACGTACTTCTAATTCACGTAACATTGTTCCTAAAGCCTCTGGAGTCAATTGTTGTGAAGCATCAGACCAAGCAGCGTCTGGGTCACGGTGAGTTTCGATAATCATCCCATCATAATTCAAATCAAGAATTCTTTGAGATAATTCCATCAACAACGAACGTTTTCCAGCCATGTGCGATGGGTCACCGATGATAGGTAATTGAGGAAACAAACGTTTCATCTCAACAGCCATTTGCCACATTGGTGAGTTACGATACTTTACTTCTTGAGCATTAGAAAAACCACGGTGAATAGCACCTAATTTTTTTATGCCAGATCCTTGCAAACGTTCAAAAGCACCAACCCAAAGTGCTAAGTCTGGATTTACAGGGTTTTTAACTAATACAGGAATGTCAACGCCTTTCAGAGCGTCAGCTAAATCTTGTACGTTAAAAGGGTTTACTGTAGTTCTAGCACCAATCCATAATACATCTACTCCGTATTTAAGAGCAAGTTCGATGTGTTCAGGAGTTGCTACTTCGATAGCTAATGGTAATCCAGTTTGTTTTTTTGCTTCAACAAGCCATTTCAAAGCTGGTTCTCCCATCCCTTCAAAACTTCCTGGACGTGTGCGTGGTTTCCACACACCTGCACGCATGATATGGGCATATCCTTCTGCTTTAATTCTATTAGCAGTTTCCAACACTTGTTCTTCCGTCTCGGCTGAACATGGACCTGCGATAATCAAGGGTTTGCCGTCAGTTTTTATCCATTCCTGCATCGGCACTACATCTAAATTTGCGTTCATTTGGCAAACAGTATTAAGTAAAATCAACTGCTATTGTATATACTTTATCAATTTCTATTCTTTAAGATTCTAAAATCTTCAGAAAAAAATGATTTTTTTTTCAAACAGCAGTTAACAAATTTTCAAAACATTATTTTGTAACAAATAGTATCAACTTCAAAAAAAAATCATCTAATATTGTAAAAGCTTTATTTTAATCTGATTAAGTTAGTACTCAAAAATTCGAGCAAATACTAAACTAAAAAATTTAATCCGACAAAATTTGTTTTTGTATTATTCTAATATGCTATATTTGCACGTTTTAGTAAAACAACCGACGACTCTCTGAATCATATTAAACTGATTATCAATTAATATATTATCATTCAGTTTTAATTTATATACGAATATTCGTCTGTAACATGACCAAAATGCCAGCCACATCAACCCTTATGAAGTCCGTAAAAGTTAGTTTTGAAGATACTTCAATCGCTTTTTCTTCAAAATCTAATTTACAATTGAAGAAGATTTATTTAATCTTCGCAAGTATGAACCAGAATTGGCTCGTAAAGTTAGGGACTTTTTTTATCAAACTCTTTATTTTTCTTCATTTTCCCATAAAAAAACTCATAAAAGTTACTGTGTTTGAACAGTTTTGTGGTGGAGAAACTTTGCATGAATGCAATAAGACAATAGAAAATTTGGACAAATCTCATATTGGCACAATATTAGACTATTCTGTAGAAGGCGAAGACAATGAAAAAAGTTTTGACCAAACTACTCAAGAAGTATTGTTGACCATTGAAAAAGCCAATGAGAACATTGCCATTCCCTTTGCAGTATTCAAAGTAACTGGTATTGCAAGTATGAACTTGCTTGAAAAAATCCAGAATGAGGAAGAATTAAACAATGACGAAAAAGCGGCATTTGAAAGAGTAAGAGAAAGAATGAACATTTTGTGTGGAAGAGCCCATGACTTGAAGGTTAGAGTTTTTATTGATGCCGAAGAATCTTGGATTCAAGATACTATTGATACTCTTACTTACGGGATGATGGAAAAATACAACAAGGAAAGTTGTATTGTTTACAACACTTTCCAGATGTATCGAAAAGATATGTTACAAAACCTGAAAGATGCTACGCAACATGCCCGTGAAAGTAATTTCTTTTTGGGTGTGAAATTAGTGAGAGGTGCTTATATGGAAAAAGAACGCCAGCGTTCGCACGAAGAAAATTATTGTGAACCTGTTCACGAAACTAAAGCGGCAACCGACCATGACTACAATTTAGGCGTAGATTTTTGTGTAGAAAACAGAAGTATTATTTCGCTTTGTGTAGGTACTCATAACGAATTTAGTTGTAAATATTTGGTTGATTTAATGCAGAAAAATCAAATTATGCCTGAAGACAAACATTTTTACTTCGCTCAACTTCTAGGAATGTCGGATAATATTTCTTACAACCTTTCAAAAGCTGGTTATAACGTAGCAAAATATGTTCCTTATGGCCCTGTAGAAGCAGTAATGCCATATTTGTTCCGCCGTGCAGAAGAAAACACTTCAGTTTCTGGACAAGCAAGTAGAGAATTTACTTTGATAAAACGTGAAATTGTGAGAAGAAAAAGACTAGCTTTTCAAAAAAAATAATATTATTTGAGGTTATTATACTTTTAGATTAAATATTTCGTCACAAAGACAGTTAACACAGGTGTTTCTGACTTTGTGACTTTTATTTTGTAACTTGCAGGGGTTATTGTACATTAAAATCCAACAATCTATATCAATTTTCCAACCAATCGCTCAAATTCAATATGTTTCGTTCCCCATATAAATACTTCTGGCTTACCTTTTTGCTTATCATTATTGATCAAATTATTAAAGTAGCTGTTCATAAATATTTGCAATATGAAGGTAATGAAGTACCTATCATTGGTGATTTATTCAAGCTTCATTACGTATTAAACAAAGGAATGGCATTTGGGATGACCCTCGACTTTATTCCTAAACCATACGGCAAAATTGTTTTAAGCTTATTTAGAATAGTGGCGATGTTTGGAATTGGAGCATACTTAGTGTCATTGGCTCGTAAAAAAGCTCATGTAGGTTTATTGTGGAGTATTGCTGCCATTTTAGGTGGAGCTATTGGCAATGTAGTTGACAGTACTTTTTATGGAATCATCTTCCATAATGCTCCTTTAGACTCTCCTACTCCATGGTTTCATGGGCAAGTAATTGATATGTTCTTTTTTGATATTTATCAAGGCTGGTTACCTGATTGGTTGCCTATTTGGGGTGGAACTTGGTATTCAACACCAATTTTTAATTTTGCCGATGCTTCTATTTTTTGTGGTGTTGTAACAATTTTGATTTTCCAGAATAAATTCTTTGAAGAACCAAAAGTGAAAAACGAAATTGTGGAATCTGAAAATGATGTCAATAAAAATGATAATGAAGTAAGTATAATTGAAAATACTGAAAATATTGACAACAATTTCTTGGAAAAAACAACAGAAGAATCAGAAAGTAAACCTCAAGAATAACAAATAAAATTTTGTTTGAGTAGAAAATGAAATCAGAAATTATATTATCAATACTTTGGATAGTTTATGGTATTTTCCATAGTTTAACTGCCTCAGAAAGTTTTAAAAATCTTCTCAAATCTGTTTTGGGAAGATTTTCTATTTATCATCGACTAATTTATAACATCTTAGCAGTTGTATTAATATTGCCTGTTATAAAATTTCAGCTTGATTCTCCAACTGAATTATTGTTAGAACAATCAATCATGAATCAAATTTTGGGAGGTTTAATGATGGGTTCAGGGATATTTCTTGGTTTTTCAGCTTTAAAACAATATGATTTATCTGAGTTTTTAGGAACGGATGTTCTCAAAGATTCCAATAAAAAGAAACAAGTATTGTTGGTTAAAGATGAATTATCATCCATCGTTCGCCATCCACTTTATTTGGGAATATTGATTTTTTTGTGGGGAGCTTTTGGCTTTTTCGGAACATCCTTATACTTAGTTACGGCAATCAGCTTAACTTTTTATATCAGGATTGGCATTCATTTTGAAGAAAAAAGATTAGTAAAGGAATTTGGGAAGCAATACGAAAAATATCAAAAAGAAGTACCGATGTTAATTCCTAAAATAAGTGATGGAAAATAAACCATCACTTAATGATTGGTAAGGTTTCTGAAAACCTCTTCCATCGTTTTTCCAGAAGTTTTCAACACTGAAAGTGAACTATCATTTACGATTTTTCCGTGATTAATAATGACTACTCTATCACAAATCGCTTCAACTTCTTGCATGATATGCGTTGAAAAAACAACTGTTTTTTCTCGCCCAATATTTCTGATAACACCTCTAATTTCAGCTAATTGATTGGGGTCAAGTCCAGTAGTAGGTTCATCTAAAATCAATACTTTAGGGTCATGAATAAGTGCTTGTGCTAAACCAACACGTTGACGATAGCCTTTTGACAATTGACCTATTTTCTTTTTCTGTTCAAGCGTAAGTCCAACTAAATCAATTACTTCGGCAATTCTATTTTGCAGTCTTTGCCCTTTTATTTGATAAAGTCCACCCACAAATTCCAGAAATTCCTTCACATACATTTCTAAATATAAAGGATTGTGTTCTGGTAAATAGCCGATATTTCTTCGTACTTCCATCGCATCCTGCTGTACATCGTAGCCACAAACTTCTACTTTTCCCGAAGTAGCAGTAAGATAACAAGTAGCGATTTTCATTGTGGTGGATTTTCCAGCACCATTTGGTCCTAAAAAACCGACAATTTCGCCCTGATTAGCTTCGAAAGAAATATTATTAACAGCACTTTGTGTACCGTAAATCTTCACTAAATTCTGAATTTTTAAAGACATAAATTGAAAGGTAAGAAGATGATGATGATTCAGGAATGAATTAAAGTTCTATTCCTGAACCGTTTGTCTGAAACAATTATTGTCCAAACATACTTCCTAAATCCATTCCTGGGATATTTGGCATCAAACCTTGGGTAGCTTTTTGAAGATGGTCTTTGATTTTATCTTCAATATTTTCCATTGCGTTATTGGTAGCGGCGACAATTAAATCCTGTAAAACTTCACGGTCAGAAGGTTTAAGTAAGTCTTCATCAATTTCAATTTTCAAGATTTGTTTTTTCCCATTTACTGTAGCAATTACCATTCCTGCTCCTGCTTCACCAGTTTCTACGATTGTTACCAATGAATCCTGTGCTTCTTTCATTTTGGCTTGGAGGTCTTTTACTTTTCCAAGCATTCCCATCATATCAAACATAATCTTATTATTTTTTGTAAAAATTTTCTTTGCAAGTTACAACACTATTCACTTAACACAAAAAAGAAAACTCATGTTACCATGAGCTTTCTTTCTGAAATCTTGATAATTAATATGTTAAAAACAATGTTCCTTCTTTAGTAATTGATTGACCAGTTGTATCTTCTGCTTCCAACCTAAAAACATACATTCCTTGTATTGCTTTCTCACCATTTTTCAGTGTTCCGTCCCAGCCTAGTTGAGTATTACTTGCAAAGTTATCCGTCTCATCGTAAAATATAGCATTTCCCCAATGGTCAAAAATTGTCATTTTTAACTTCTGAATGAACTTTCCATAAATGATAAATTTATCATTAACTCCGTCATTATTGGGTGTAAAAGCATCAGGACTCAATAAAAGTGAAGGTCGATAAATTTTAGCAATGTTAGAACGAGTATTTTGACTAATACTTCCTGTAGTAGGCTTAGCTTCTATTTGAAGATATATTACTTGCCCTTCGCTATCTGGCAAACCTTGGGTATTGAAAGTATATGTATTTCTCAGATTATCTGCCAAAGGTTTAATTACTTGTCGAGTAATTGGGTCTATTTTATTAACCCGATAAAAATCAGTTGTCGTCGAAAATGATGATTCTGGTGTCCAGTTAATTACTGAAACTAATGACGATAAGAAAATACTGCAAACTTTTTCAGATGGCACAGACTCTCTATCACACAAATCTTTCCACGTCATATAATAACAGTAAGATTGTTTATTGATATCGGCTGTGGCATCATTAATTGTATTGATTGTCGGAACTGTTGCTTGCAAGAATTGATAAGACCCATTAGGCGAATCAGCACGATAAAAACGATACTCAAGCATCTCAGCAGGAAGCGGTTCTCCAGTACCAGACTCAAAAGTTCCTTTGACGTTAATTAAATTATTCGTTGCTTGAACATCTGCAAAAACATTAGTAATTTTAGCAAGTGGATTGGTTGAAGTAGCCCTAATTTTTAACAGTTGTGAGGTAGATTTTTGACCATAATTAGTAATGACTCTGTAGATATAATCTTTCCCACAGACAACATCATCGTCGGTAAGCGTAAGCGTTGAAATATTATTAATTGCTGGAAAAAATTTATCAATTGTTACTCCGTCAGTTAATAATCTTTCAACTCGATAGTCACTATACACTCCACCAGTGATAGTTGTTAAAGCTCTTAGCCAAGAAACCTGCACCGCACTGTTGACCATCGTTAAATTGGCTGGTGTAGTACAAACCTCTTCACTACTTAAATTAGCAAGATTAACATTTGTTGTTACAGGACAATTGGCATCAACGGCCTCAGTTCTGAAACAATATTGCCTATTGGCATTTGGCACAATAACTTTAACTAAATCAAATGTAGTCGTTGAAGTAGAAGTATAATTTAATACAGGATTTGTATAATCATAATTAACTGTTGTGAGTGGGTCTCTCATAAATACTTTCCGCTGAATATTATTTTGTGCAAAAACAGCCATTTCAAACTCACTCGGAGTAGCAGTACCAGTAATTGAAGAAATCAAAGGACGTGCTATCGTAGTTCCTGTCATTGAAATTGAGGGAGAAGTATAAACTGGAGCTGGACAAGTTCCTGTTTTAGACTGACCCTGCACAGTAAATACTCTATCAAGCCTATTCGGTATTGGGCCACTTGAAACTAACGTGGGATATGAGGCTGGTCTGACGTTAAAACTAGGATTAAACGAACTTCCAATTGCTGTAAATCTTACGGTATATTCTTCGTAGTTATTGTTGGCATTTGCTTCAAGTTTTACTCTAATCATGTCACCATTACAAACAGAATACGTAACAACAGGCGTACTCGGCTTGATAATTTCAACCACTTGGCAAGCATGATGATAGTCACTTGTAATTCCATTGCCTGAATTGTCACCCTGAGTAATTACATAAATCCCTGGGCCTGAATACCACGAAGTCGAGGTATTAACTGTCACAGAGACATCACCACTCAGTGAACTATAACTTGCATTGGCTGTAGCTGGATTTGAAGGAGGAATTGTTAACGAACCATATTGACTAGCTGGCATCAGCCAATAGTTAACCCCTGTTGTACTTGTTGCAGAAATTGTATTTTTTAAAGTTATGGTTTCTCCTTCACATATTTTTATAGGAACATTATTTGTTGCATTTGCAAGACCATCACCATCTCCAACAACACTTACTCTTGTACCATTAATGCTGAATTCACCAGGCATGGTACCAGGCGGTTCAGCCTTATTAATACATTGTGCATAAACGTTGACAGACATCAGCATTATAATAATCTGACACATCAATATTTTAGCAATTTTACTCAAAATTATATTCATTGATACAAAGTAAATGTCTTCAATATTATAAACAAAAATTGTGCTATAAACTTTTCTTGACTTTTGGATTAAAATATTTTCTAATTCATTCTATCAAATTACAGCAGAAAATCTACTAGAACAGTCAATAACAGACAGAAAATTGATAATTTTAAGAACAGAAATTAGTCTTGATAAACAAATTAATTGTCTATTTTTGACAATGCGAAGCTTTAATCTTTAACGCAAAGGAACAAAAAATCGTACCTTTGAGGTTATAAAAATACAAGTGAATTGTAATGATGCTATAACCTCTGAGCCTAGATTCAAGATTTTTCCAAGAAAACAATGTCAAAGATAAAATTAGATAGTATAGAAGAGGCGATTGAAGCAATTCGCCAAGGACAAATCATCATCGTTGCCGACGATGAAGACCGTGAAAACGAAGGAGATATGATTTGTGCTTCTGAAGCAATGACTCCAGAATTAGCCAATTTTATGATTCGTGAAGGACGTGGTTTGATGTGTGTAACACTTACTGAAGAGCGTTGTAATGAATTGGATTTAACCATGATGGTTGGTTCAAATACGGCTACTCATGAAACACCATTTACCGTTTCTGTAGATTTATTGGGAAATGGCTGTACAACAGGTATTTCAGCACATGACCGCTCTAAAACGATTCAGGCTTTGGTGGATGAAAAAACAAGACCTGAAGATTTAGGCAGACCTGGGCATATTTTCCCGTTGAAAGCAAGAACAGAAGGAGTTCTTCGCAGAACTGGGCATACAGAAGCTGCCATGGATTTTGCTAAATTAGCTGGTTTCAAGCCTTCAGGTGTGTTGATTGAAGTATTGAACGAAGATGGAACGATGGCTCGTTTACCAGATTTAAGAGCAATTGCTGATAAATTTGATTTGAAATTAGTAACTATCAAAGATTTAGTAGAGTATCGTTTGAAACATGAAAGCCTTATCAAACGTGAAATTGGTGTAGATATGCCAACGGAATTTGGTCACTTTAACTTAATTGCATTCAAACAAATCAATACTGGTGAAACGCATTTAGCTCTAACGAAAGGTACTTGGGAAAAAGACGAACCTGTATTAGTACGAGTTCATAGTTCTTGTATTACTGGCGATATTTTTGGTTCTTGTCGCTGTGACTGTGGCGAGCAGTTGCATCGTGCTATGTCAATAGTAGAAAAAGAAGGCAAAGGCGTAATTTTGTACATGTTCCAAGAAGGCAGAGGTATTGGTTTAATCAACAAACTGAAAGCCTATAAACTACAAGAAATGGGACGTGATACTGTAGAAGCAAACCTCGAATTAGGCTTTAAAATGGATCAAAGAGATTACGGAGTAGGTGCGTCAATCTTAAGAGATTTAGGTTTAAGTAAAATCAGGTTGATTTCAAACAATCCGAAGAAAAGAGCTGCTTTATTAGGTTATGGTTTAGAAATTGTAGAAACAGTACCGATTGAAATTGACTCGAATCCTCATAATGAAAATTATCTTAAAACGAAAAGAGATAAAATGGGTCATACCATTATGGAAGATAAATAAAAATTAGGGCTTAGTTTGATGAAAACTAAGCCCTAATTCTTTGTACTCCTCTTATATCTTAATGCACTAATCCAGCTTCTACACTATCACCAATTTCTACAGTCTCTGTAATCGTTCTTTTACCTAACAAGTAAATAAAATTGGCTAATAAAGCAGAACCTGCCATTGCGGCAACCATTGGTAAAGTTGATGGCTCATCGAACATACTGATTACTACCGAAATCAAAGAACCCATTCCCATTTGTATTGCACCCATCAAAGCTGAGGCTGTTCCTGCATTTTTTGAAAAAGGTGCTAAAGAAAGTGCCGCCATGTTTGGATTGGCAAAACCAATACAAGAAAGAAAAAGGAAAAGTAAGAAGAGCGTAATGCCAAGATTAAGCCAGTCATTATATGAAGCAACTAAGAAAATAAATCCGACCAATACTTGTGTAAGAAGTGCTACTTGAATAATTTGTTCACTCTTAAATCTACGAAGTACAATATTATTTAACTGACTAGCTCCAATGAATCCAATTGACAAAAAAGCAAATATCCATCCGTAAACTTGTTCATTTACTTTAAAAACATTCATAAAAATCATTGGAGAACCCGAAACATAAGCAAACAAACCAGCAAAAGAAACCGCTCCAGTTAGTGCATAAGTATAAAATTGAGGTTCAACTATCACTGAAATAAAATCACGAATAATAGGTTCGGGCTTTAGTGAATGCGAAGGGTCTGGCTTGAAACTATTAGGTAACCAAAAAATTACCGATAATAACAGTGCTATGCCAATACCACTCAAGATTATAAATACCGATTGCCAGCCAAAAGAAGCGGTAACAATTCCACCAACTGTTGGGGCAATCATCGGAGAAACGCCCAACACTAACATCAATAATGAAAATACTTTAGCACTGTCTTTCACAGGAAAAAGGTCACGAACCATCGCTACAGAAGCAACTGTAGCTGCACAAGCACCGATGGCTTCGATAAATCTGAGTACAATTAATGTATCAATATTTTTCGCCCAAATACATGCTATTGAAGAAATAATGTAAAGCGAAAGCCCAAAATATAAAGGTTTTTTTCTACCAAAATGGTCAAGCAAAGGTCCATAAAGTAATTGTCCTGCTGAAATTCCAATAAAAAATCCAGATAAAGTAAGCGATACTTTGGCAGCACTTGTGTTCAAATCTTCTGCAATAGCTGGGAAACCAGGCAAATACATATCAATTGAAAATGGTGCTAGTGCCGTTAAGCTACCAAGTATTAAAATAAGAGAATAGTAAGTTTTTTTTGACATCATGTATAAATTGGAATAATAAAATCGCTGTTTTTCAGGCTAGTAATTAATCGTCTAACAGTAAATTAAGTCCCAAAATTACTAAGAAGATTTGGTTTGATTAGATGTAATCCTAAAGATGAGGTAAATTAACTTGTTGTCTACACAGCTATTGAAGACAACAAGTTGAAACATTTTTTTACTTATTTTTTGTCCAATAATAATAAAAGGGCAAACCTGTTGCCATTAAACCTAAGCCACTAAGTGCTTCCACTGGTTTTTCAATTAAAGTATTTACAATTAAAATAACACAAAAAAGCACAAAAATGGCTGGGACAATAGGATAACCAATTACTTTATAAGGACGATGTGCTTCTGGCATTTTTTTACGCAAAACAAATACACCAAAAGCTGTTGCACCATAAAATATGAAAGCCGCAAAAATCAACATATCCGTCAGTTGGTCGAATGTGCCAGACAATACCAAAAGGGAAGTCCAAATTGCTTGAATAAACAAAGCTCTGGATGGTGTATTATAAACTGGATGAATATAATCTACACTTTTGAAAAACATTTTATCATTCGCCATCGCATAAAAAAGTCTTGATGCCAATAAAATTGTTGTACTTGCACAATTGAAAGTAGCTACTAAAATTAATCCAGAAATCAAGACTCCACCCCAAGAGCCTAAAAAGTGACTCACCACAGCCACAGCAGCAATTCCATTTTTCGATTCATAAATTTTAATAAAATCATCAATTGGTAAAATATAGAGATACACAAAATTCATCGACATATACAAAGCCATGATGATTAATGTGCCAATGATTAAAGCCAAAGGCAAATTTTTCTGTGGATTTTTCATTTCTCCACCAATAAAACCAACGCTCGCCCAACCTTCATAACCCCAAAAAGCACTCAAACACGCTAGTGCTAAAGCTTTGAAGAGCGTCGCTCCAGACATTTCGTCTGCATTGTAACGAACACTATTTGTAGTGATATTTTCTAAACTTCCGTAGTTAGACAATAGTGCTAAAATGATAATCAATAACATCACTGTAATCATCAAAGCCGTTAATACTCTACTAAGGTTTTCTCCTAATTTCAATCCTTTGTAATTGAAATAGGTTAAAAATATAATCAAAGCAATGGCGACTAATTTTACGCTAAGATTATCAAATGGATGCAATCCTAAAAAATTGATTTCGGCCAATGAAGCAGATGTAACTGGAAAAGGGAAAACACTGTTTAAGGATTGTGAAAACACATAAGCAATCGAAGCAATGGACGCTGTACGAATTACAGCGAAGTTTGTCCAGCCGAAAAGAAATGCAAAAAAACGATTATAAATTTTACGAAAGTAAACGAATTCTCCACCCGAATCAGCTAGCATACTGGCTACTTCTGCATTCGAAAGTGTTCCTGCTAAACTAATTAATCCAGCTATAAGCCACGCTATTAAAACTAAGGAAGGAGATTCTAATGCGGCCGACATCGGAGCTACTTTCTTGAAAACCCCCGTACCAATCACAGAACTGATAATGAGTACGACGGCTGAAGTAAGCCCTATTGAGCGAACTAATTTTCCTTGATTAGGAGGAGTTGACTTCATTTTATGTGGTTTTTAGGATTGACATTTATACAAATTAGTCAATGATTGCAAGAATTACAAAAAGACATGCTTTAGAAGTTTGACTATTCAAATAATATAAGTATAAATACATAAACTACAAGTAGTATTTGTATGCTTCATCATGACAGATAATCTCTTTGGGTTGTACAAGTAAAAATTTTCAAGACGGCTCTGCAACAAGTATCAGAAAAGGTATTGGTCAATATGCTAAAACTGCTCTTTCGTCTGCTTTGCATTTAGATTTAACGGTCAATCCAGATTTTTCACAAGTGGATGTCGATAAGCAAGTAACCAATTTAAGTCGATTTGAATAATTCTTTTCAGAACGACAACAATTCTTTTTAGAAAATGCCGACCTTTTCAATAATTTTGGGTTGAGTAACATTATCCGTTTCTTTTCAAGAAGAATTGGTTTAGGAGTACCATTGATTACGGAGCAAGATTAAGCGGGAAAATCAATAACAACCTCAGAACCGATACCATGAATCTCCAAACAGGAACAAGAGATTTTGATAATCGTCCGAGACAAAATTTTTTCAGCTTTAGTACTTCAGCAAAAAGTATTTAGTCGTTCTAATATCAGTATGATGCTTTTAAACAAGCAGTCGATTAATTATGACGAAATTATCAATAAAGGCTTTAATTAATACAAACCGAAAGGCAGAAAGCCGATGACAGACAACCGAAAGCTACAATGAAACCCAAAATCACGATAGAATACTGCCCAAAATGTAATTGGCTGATGCGTTCCGCTTGGATGGCTCAGGAATTACTTACCACTTTTGTGGAAGAATTAGGAGAAGTAAGTTTACGCCCAAGCGAAGTGTCTGGGCGTTTTCAAGTTTTTTTAGAAAATGAAGTGATTTTCGATAGAAAAAGAGAAGGACATTTTCCAGAAGCGAAGGAACTTAAACAAATCGTTAGAGACCTTGTGTGTCCAGAAAAAAGTTTGGGACATTCCGATAAAAAATCTACTTAAAAAAGTACATGGCAATGGCAAATGATAAAACTGATGCAGCAAAACCAAACATAAAAACAGTATAAGATACTCTTAGGTATTTATATTTTATGCCCAATACTTTACCCAGATAATAAATATCACGGGTCATACTTGCGTAAAGGAAATCAGAATCATTCATCATTTCACGCATTCCCCATTCATAATCAGTCAATTCCATTTGGTGAAAATTACCAAAAAAAAGTAAGTTTGCCTTTTTCTCTTCAATGTCTTCACGGGTAAATCTACCAGAAGTAACATTTGGACGAACAGCCAAAATCGCAAAAATAGTAGCGACTAAACACACAATTGTCAATAATGCAGTCGGAAGAATTAAATTGGGCCAGTCCTCTAATTTTCTAGCCAACACACTCAATACCAATGAAATAATGATTGAATTCACCGAAATCATTATATTGGCTTTATTGTCAGCCATGGCAGAAAGTTGAAAGTGATTTGTTGATGTTGTTCTAAACATCGTTTCAATTCCACGGTCTGGCTTTTTAAGTTTTTCAGTTTCTTTTCTGATTTTCTTTTCAAACTTACTTTCGTGAGTTTCTGAGATGGCTGGAATCGGCATTTCAAAATTACTTTCTCCTTGAAATTCAGCCAATTTCAAAATACCTTTTTTCAAATTTTCTTGTTTTGAAGCTTCAAAATGTTCACGAGCATATTCTGTAAAATAATGATGATTTTGAATTAATTCTACGGTTGATTCCCACCATCTTTTTTCTCCAATACTTTGTAAAATAGCACATAACTCCATTCTCAAAGCTTCAGAATAATTCATAAAATCAGGTGAAGCCAAATGTGATAAATCGGCATCACAAAGAATCATCTCTTTTTCATTCTGCGGATTTTGAGGCATTTTTGTTGCTTCAATACAACCTAAAACTTTTTTGATACGCTTTTCTGGAACTTCTAAGCCTTCCAAAAACGTTTTCGCCATAAGTTTACTTCTATCCTCATGTTTGATACATCCTTCTTGATAACCGATGTCATGTAACCAAGCAGCAATCAGGATTGTTTCCAACGCTTTATCTGAAAGGTCAGAAGCTTTACCAATTTCCTCAGAAACCTTTACCACATGCTGGGTATGTCCCAAATTATGATAAATCAATTCCGCAGGTAATTTCTTTAAAATTCCTTCAGCATATTCTTGTACCTTTATGAGCAATTCTGTTTGCATAATATACTTATAACATTAAATAAAAAGCATCATGATTTCTTCTAAAACTTTAACGCTACTAACTTTCGTTCCAATGTCGTTTTTTTCTTGTGAACATAAAAATAAAAAACAAGAAAAAGCAATTCAACAAGAAGAAGTAGAAGCATTGAAACTTCAATACGACTTTGAAAATCCTACTCAAAAAATCACCTTACCGAGTAGTCTTCAAGAAATTTCTGGGCTGTCATTCTATAAAAATAATCAATTAGCTTGCATTAATGACGAACAAGGCAAAGTTTTTATTTTCGACTTTGTTAAAAAAGAAATTTCACAGACAATTCCCTTTGGCAAAAAAGGCGACTATGAAGGCGTGGAAGTAATTGGAAATGAAGTATTTGTCCTGAAAAGCAATGGCATGATTAATAGCTTTAAAATTGGTGAAGCTTTTGAAAGAGAAATTGATTGTAGCGACCCAGATGTAATTGAATACGAAGGACTTGGCTACGACCCTGCAACAGGAAATTTACTATTAGCTGCCAAGCAAAGAGTAAAAGATGTTGATAATAAAAAAATGATTTACGCTTATGATTTTAAACGTAAAGTATTGTTCAAGTCTATCGCCATTCCTGATGAAAAGTTAAAAGGAAAAGATGGCAAAAAAATGTTCAGACCTTCAGGAATTGCAGTACACCCAATTACTCAGCAAGTTTTTATCATTGCTTCACAAGGAAAAAAACTCTTAATTTTATCGAAAGACGGTGCCAAAGAAGCTTTAGTAGATTTGAATCCTTCACTTTATATACAACCAGAAGGCATTTGTTTTACTCCTGATGGAAACTTATTTATTTCATCTGAAGGCGATGGAGGCGATGGTTACATTTTAGAATTTGATTACAAAAAATAAATAGTTTTGTCTGTAAGCCATTACTAAACCTCAATCTTTATCAACCAAAAAATATATGAAGACAGCTCTCAAACAGAACATTGTTACTGGCTTTAGTCTATTACTTTCTATCTTAGGGAATGCAACATTGGGCTATAGTCAAACCACTCCCAATTACTCTATCTTTTTGATTGGAGACGCTGGCGAACCACCCAAAAATGGTGCAAACCAAGTGCTTACACCATTAAAAAGGCAAATGCAAAAAGCTGGAAAAAACTCTTCGGTGTTTTTTTTGGGTGATAATGTTTATCCAAAAGGTTTGAATAATCTTGATGAAGCAAACCATAGTCGAGATTCTGCCCGTTTAGCAGACCAGTTAGGCATTTTAAAAGATTATGAAGGAAAACCTTTTATCATTCCAGGAAACCACGATTGGCAACAAGGTGGAAAAAAGGGCTGGGAGTATATTAAAAATCAAGAAAAATTTGTTTCTGATTTTTTGAAAAGAGAAGATGTGTTTTTCCCAAAGGGTGGCTGTCCGACCCCACACGAAGTAGCCCTGAATGACCAATTAACTGCAGTTATTTTAGATACACAATGGTGGCTTCATCCTTGGAGAAAACCAGAGGCAGAATCTGACTGTGAAGTAAAATCACTAGAGGAAATGCTAGTGAGCGTAAGCGATATTTTAGACCGAAATCGCCATAAAAAAGTGATTGTAATGGGGCATCATCCCATGTATTCGCACGGTTCACATGGTGGATATTTTACTTTACAAGATCATCTTTTACCTTTTCATGAATTAAATGTTCCTATTCCTCTTCCCGTTTTAGGTTCGATTTATCCTTTATACAGAAGTTTAATTGGAAATATTCAAGATATTCCACATCCAAAATACAAACAAATGCGTGATGGGTTGGTCGGAATTTTCAAGCAATACAAAAATGTAATTTATGCCAATGGTCACGAACATAATTTACAGTTGATTCAAAGAGATTCTATCAATTATATTACTTCTGGTGCAGGCTCAAAAAATACGCCCGTAAAAATGGGCAAAGATTCCAAATTTGCGAGTTCACAAATTGGCTTTGCTCGATTAGATTTTTTCGATAATAAAACAATACTTACTTTTTTGGGAGGCGATGGCGAGAATGGTAAAGAACTTTACAGTACCGAAATATTGCTCAATACTAATGCCGTTGATCCAAGAGATTTACAAACTGCCAAAATACAAACAGAAGGAATTGTACCTAATTCAAATTATAAAGCTGGAAAATTCAAAGCTTTTTTATTGGGTAAAAATTATAGAGATGTTTGGACAACAGCCATCAAACCCAAAACAATTGACTTTGAACATGAGCAAGGAGGCTTGAAAGTAATTCAAAGAGGTGGCGGCTATCAAACACTTTCTTTGCGTTACCAAAATACTAAAGGCGAGCAATTCGTTACTCGTTCCGTAGAAAAATATCCTGAAAGAGCCGTTCCAGAAGCCATCCGTAGTCAGTTTACGACTGATATTGTTTCTGACCAAATTTCTGCTTCGCATCCATTTGCTGCATTGGTGGCTTCTCATTTGGCAGAAGCGGCTGGTGTTTTGCATACCAATCCTTCTTTGGTTATTATCCCAGAAAGTAATGTTTTAGGAAATTACAAACGACTTTTTACCAATCAATTAGCCCTTTTTGAAGAAAGACCAGAAGGTAGCTTTGCTGGTTATAAAAAAATCCAGAGTACACAAAAAGTTGTGGAAAAACTTGCAGAGGATAACCACAACAACATTGATGAAAAAGAAGTAATCAGGGCAAGATTATTAGATATGCTCATTGGCGATTGGGATCGCCACGAAGACCAATGGCGTTGGGCTGGTTTTGAAAATGGTCAGGACAAAGGACTTACTTATAGACCCATTCCACGTGACCGTGACCAAGCTTTTTTTGTCAATCAAGGGCTTTTACCGACTATTATTTCCAGAAAATGGATTTTACCCAAAATTCAAGGATTCGATTATAAAATTCGTGATGTGGCGGGTTTGGCATTCAATGCCCGTTACTTCGACCGTTCTTTTCTGACACAATCTTCTGAAAAAGATTGGCTTTCAATGGCAACAGAATTACAACAAAAAATTAGTGATTCAGTCATTGATTCAGCCGTAAGCCATTTTCCGAATTTTCCAGAACATTCGGCTATTATTGCTAAAAAACTAAAACAACGTCGTGATGATTTAGCTACTTACTCTAAAGAACTTTATGAATTTCTGAGTAAAGAAGTTGATATTTTAGGAAGTGATAAAGACGAGTATTTCTTTGTAAATAGACTAGAAAATGGCGAAACTAAAGTAACTGTTTATGACCAAAAGAAAAATGGAGCAATTGGTAGAATACTCTATGAAAGAACTTTTGAACCCAAAATCACTAAAGAAATTAGAATTTGGGGATTGGATGGCGAAGACAATTTCCAAGTTTTAGGTAAAGCCAACAGAGGCATTAAAGTAAGGCTGATTGGCGGAAAAGGAAAAGATATTTTCAGTGACTCTTCGGCTGTAGCAGGCTTAGGAAAGAAAACTTATATTTATGATAAAAAAGACAATACAAGTTTATATGTAGGTTCGGAAGCTAAAGATTTAACCAGTAAGAAAAAGACCGTAAATGATTATAATCGGGAAGCTTTTAAATATGATAGAGTAGCTCCGCTTGGTTCATTTGCCTTCAATGTAGACGATGGAATTTTTATCGGAACAGGTTTGCAGTGGACTCGTCAAGGTTTTAGAAAAGACCCATTCGCTTCACAACATTCCATTTCCGGGAATTATGCTTTCGGAACAAATTCATACAATATTTTCTACAAAGGAGAATTTATGGATGTAATCGGTAAGACAGATTTTGAACTAAAAGCCAATCTTCAACAAGGTGGTTTGGTTGATAATTTTTTTGGCTTGAGTAACGAATCTGAATACAAACAAGAAAAAGGCATTGATTATTACAGAATTCAGTATGAAAACGAAGAAATTACTGCACTTTTCAAAAGCCGATTCAATAAGTTGACTTTGTATTATGGAGCTATCAAAAACGAATGGCATATCAAAGAAAACCCAAAACGTTTTATTCATGAATTCACGAAGTCTATTCCAAATGGTGATGAAATTTACCAAGACAAGTTTTTTATCGGCTTAAAAACTGGATTTGTTCTTGATAATAGAGATAACATCGTTTTTCCAACAAGAGGTCTTTTATGGAATTTTGATGCTACTTTACAAAAAGGTGCAAACGACGTTACGAAAAACAATTATGCTAATTTAAAAACGGATTTATCATTTTATTATACGTTTAAATTACCAGCGGTTGTTAGTTTGGCTACTCGTTTCGGCGGCGGGATGAACCTTGCTGATTATGAATTGTATCAAGCCAATTCTTTAGGCGGTTTAAGTAATATTAGAGGTTTCAGACGTACTCGTTTTTCGGGAAAATCATCTTTTTATAACAATACAGAAATTCGTTTGAAAGTCATCAATATCAAATCATATTTATTTCCAGCGTATGCAGGCGTACTTGCATTCAACGATGTTGGTAGAGTATGGAATCCTAACGAAAATTCTGAGAAATGGCATCATGGCTACGGAGCTGGTGTTTGGCTTGCTCCGTTCAACATGGTTGTCATTACAGGCATGTACGGAATAACTGAAGAAAGTAATTTATTTTCGGTAAAAGCTGGGTTATTTTTCTAAACAAACATGAGTCATCCCAAATTTTAAAATCACAAAAAAGCGGTCAAAAAACTAATTTCGACCGCTTTTTTATGATTGATGGGCAACGAATTCCTACTGTTTGAGCGAAGCGAGTTTAGGAATTCTTGAATTTCTTTTGTTACTTTTCTTGTTTCAAGACAAGAAAAGTAAGGATTGTACAATAATAAATAAAAAAAACTCTCAAATCGTCCTAAACCTCACTATTCTAAGAAAAAATTCGGGATGACTCATGTTTGTTTATGCTAATTTCCATAAAAACATTTCATTTTCCATCCCTTTCAATTTTACAGAACCGACTTGAACAGTATCAATCGGAATCGCAGAAATTTCATCCATTACTTCTTGGCTAATCAATAACTGAGATTGATATTTTTTATTCAGTTGTTCAATTCTAGCTGCCTGTATTACTACATTTCCAGTAATGTTATATTGTTGACGAGAGTCTGTTCCGATATTTCCAACAACAGCATCTCCTGTATGAATCCCAATCCCTACTCCAGTATTCGGAATCGTTCCCAATTCATTCATTTTACTGATTTTTTCAATAATACTCAAACCTGCTTTAACAGCATTTTCAGAAGGATTTTCTAAAGGAATAGGTGCACCAAACGTCACCATACAGCCATCGCCTAAAAATTGATTCACAATTCCTTTATACTCATTGACGGTATTCGCCACAACTTCAAAAAAAACGTTTTGATAATTCATTACTTCTTCGGCAGTATGCTTATCTGCATACACGGTAAAATTCCGAATATCTAAAAACATAATACTTACTTTTTGATGTTTGGCTTTTAAAATACCGTTTTGTTCCAACATTACTTGTACTACTTCTGGCGAAACTTGCTGACCAAACATTTCTACAATATGCTCTTGCGTTTCCATTCTTTCTATCGAAAGTTGAATACTTTTACGGATTTGCATCGCCACATATCCAGCAGATAATCCTCCGAAAACTAACGAAAACGTTTTGAGCAAATACGAAAACATTTGTTTCGTGTAAATATCATGTTCGGAAACAATAGTCCCCGATTCTATCAAATGATTACTCAGAAAAAAGTATTCCACTCCAGCTAAAAGTCCAGTCCATAACGACACAGCAAAACTTAAACGTAAAGTAGAAAGTATGATAAAAATAAAGTAGATATACACTAAAGGAGAAAGGACTATCAGAATTGGGTGGTTATATTCTTGACTAGCAAAATACATCACCAAAGTAAGTAAAGTAATTTCCAATGAAGCATTCCCAAATTTTGCCACTAAAGGCATTTTGCTCATTACTTTTAAAAGGTACTTCATTGAAATCCAAACTGTAAGTTCGTAAAAGGTCATAAATGCCAAGTACAAAAATATAATTTGAGGAACGTTTTCATGCCCATTCAAGTAATTCAACTGATATACTGTTTTGGCAAACAAAGCATAAGAAAGAAAACTAATCGAAAAAAAAATTAATAAAACACCAGCTCTTTGTCGTTCTCTTCGAATATTTTCTTGCTCAAATTGTTTATCAAAATAGGTTAATACGGGGTTCTCTGAAAATAGAAATCTCTTCATCTACTAAATTATAATAATCGTTTAATAGAAATATAACAATTTTGCCTTAAAATAACTCCCTTAAAATAAAACTTTATAAAATCTTTTGCGTTTCCTTTGTTGGAGAACTCCTTTCAAAAATAACTTAAACTGATTTACAAAAATGAAAAAATTACTTTTTTTAGCTTTTTTTACTGTTACAGCTTTTATCAGCAATGCTCAACATGAGGCAATGACTGAAACCAAATCAAAACCTTCTCCAGCAGCTTCTACTTCTGCGACTATCGGCGAAGCTACTTTAACAATCAATTACAGTCAACCTGCCGTAAAAGGACGTAATGTTTGGGATGGGAATTTGGCACCTTACGGTAAAGTATGGCGTACAGGAGCAAATGATGCCACCACTTTTGAAGTAAGTAAAGATGTAACAGTACAAGGACAAACATTGAAAGCTGGAAAATATGCTCTATTTACTATTCCTGGAGAAAAAGAATGGACAATTATTTTTAATAAAGTTGCTAAACAATGGGGAGCTTTCAAATATAGTGAAGCAGAAGATGCTTTGAGAGTAAAAGCTACGCCAAAAGCTAACGATATGATGGAACGTTTTACCATCAAAGCTGAAAATAATGGCGACGTAACGTTGATGTGGGATAAAGTTGCTGTTGCTTTCAAAGTAAAGTAATTATCTCTGCTAAAATAAATTACCCAACTTGTTTGCGTTCTACTGCAAACAAGTTTTTTTATGTAGAAACTTATCATTTTATTCACTCATAATAGCACATTATTGAATTTGATGATAATTTCACAAGCGATTTTTAATATTTTTGATTAGCTTTACAATGCTTATAGATGTAAATACTTACCTTTAAAAGTAAAGATTAATTACAAAAAAAACGCTTAATTATTAATTGGTAATTGTTAATTGTTTCCTGTTACTTATCTTTACCACATTAATCAATCATTAACCTTAATATGAAGAAAGTCCTGATTGCCGAAGATAGCTCAGTTATCCAGAACCTTGCTAAGAAGATTTTAGAATTTCAAAACTTCGAAATTCACTCTGTTAAAAATGGGCAACAAGTGTTAGATGCTCTTGAAAAAGAAGATTTTGACATCATTTTGCTAGATATTAATATGCCCGTAATGGATGGCATGGAATGTGCTAAAGCAGTACGTGGTTTGAAAGATGAAGCTAAAGCCAAAATACCAATGATTGCTATTACTGGTAATGCTAGAAATTATTCAATGGAAGATTTCAAAGAAGCTGGTTTTGATGATATGCTTGCTAAGCCTCTTAATTTTGATGCTTTAGTAGCACAAGTAAAATCACTTACAGAATAGTTATGAAAATGAATTATGAGTTATGAAGCTGTAATTTCTATCATTATATATTCATAACTCATAATTGATACTTCATCATTTTATGAGAATTACCTTCCTAGGCACTGGAACATCCCAAGGAGTACCTGTCATTGCTTGTGGTTGTGAAGTTTGCCAATCTCTCGACTTCCGTGATAAACGTCTTAGGGTTTCTATTCACCTAGAAATAGCCGACAAAAGCTTTGTTATTGATACTGGCCCTGACTTTCGTCAGCAAATGCTTCGTGAACGCATTCATAAGCTTGATGCCGTAATTTTCACTCACGAACACAAAGACCATACAGCAGGATTAGACGACGTAAGAGCCTACAATTTCTCTCAGAAAAGAGATATGCCTATTTATGCTCGCCCGTCTGTTTTGGAGCAAATCCAACAAGAGTTTGCGTATGCTTTTACAGCGATAAAATATCCTGGCACTCCGCAAATTACACTCAACGAAATTCATAATACGCCATTTGAGATAGAAGGAATCACCTTCACTCCTATTGAAGTATTGCATTACAAGCTTCCAGTCTATGGATTTAGAATTGGAGATTTTACGTACATTACAGACGTAAATTTCATTTCTGATGAAGCAATCGAAAAAATAAGAGGTTCTAAAATTGTAGTAATTGGTGCTTTGCGAAAAGAAAAACACTTATCGCATTTTACGCTATCAGAAGCGATTGAAGTACTTGATAAAATCAAACCAGAACAAGCTTTTATTACACACATAAGTCATCAAATGGGCTTACACCATGATGTTGATGAAGAGCTTCCTGCTTACATCAAGTTAGCTTATGATGGACTAAGTGTTTTTTGTTAACTTATAACAGCAAAGTATCTACACGATGTGCATGAACCATTCTTTCACATGGCGACCATGAAAAAATCGTAAATCTTCCATCTTGCGAAGCCACCATAGCAATTGCATCACGCTGATCATAAACAAATTGAGCAGCAGAAAGATGCCTTGTTCCTCCATTCTGTACAGGATGTACTACCTGAGGTTCATTTCCTACAATTGGTTCAGTCACTAAAATTGCTTCAAGTGCTTTGCCTGAAGGTGAACGTCCTATTTTTGCACCAAAAGCCAATACTTCAAATTGGTCATTAATAATTGTAGCACCGTCAACAGCAGTAAGCCCTGCAACACCATTAATGGCTTGATTGAGTTTACTTTGCGAAGCATAATTTTGCAAATCAATCGATTTGTCATTCAGCAATGAAAGTCCTGCAAAAACAGGTTGCAACGAATAAGTAATTGGATAAATTATTGAAGAACGCCAATTATCGTGTTTTGAAGGAACAATCAGTAAAGCTCCTCCTCTTTGATGAGCTCGCATCGCCACTGCCAATTGTACTAATACGTTCAGAGAATCATTCCAAGAAGAAGGTGAAGCCACTCCTATCATCGAACCAATTAAAGCAGGACAATCGGGTAATGTACTACTATTTTCATCAATAATTTTAATCTGATCACCTTTCAAAACTGCAACATTGATAAATTTCCCAAAGCCATCTGTTCTTCGATGTTTTACGACTAACAAACCGGGCTCAACTACTTCTAACACAAAACATAATCCAGGAATATTGGTGGTTGTTCCCCAAATATATAATTCATCGTTTTCAATCCAAACGCCAAGATGAATACCCGCATGTTCTACAGAAGGTGCTAATTTGGTTAATACATAGGGATTAAACAACAATTTATTTTCAAATATGAGCGGCTGTTCGGTTAAATTTGGTGGTAGAAATGCAATGGAAATTTTAGGGAAACGCCCTTCTTCACGACGAAGACTTGCCCAAAAAGTAGCATCAATAATTGATTCTATTACCTGACTATTAGGAATGGGAGCAAGTACTTTTCCATCATGATTAATTGCTTTTTGATGATGAAATACAAAATGGCTTTCTACAGTTTCAGAAACCATTTGAGCAGCTTGGTAAGTAGTTGTGGTGGTAATCATAATTAAATTTTGGCTCTCTGAAAATAGTTTTCTACACGAATTGATACATACTTCTTCAACTATTAATTTTTGCCTAAGGTTCAATGCTTTAAAACAATGTGTTGAAGTATCAATTCATATCAAAAAAAGCTAAATTATCACCTAAGTAGATTCTATTATTTTTCACTAAAAACTACCTGTTTTTTCTACTTTTTCGTCAAAAAATGCCTATTTTTTGACGAATTTTCAAAAATAGATTAAAATTTAGTTTTTATTTTTCCTTAAAAATTCGGAAATTATAGATGAACTTACTTTCTTCTACTTTATGAGCCTTACGCAACCAACCAATACAAACGAAAATGCAGTTGTTCTTGACGAATTAGATTTTGCTATTTTGGGTCAATTACAAGAAGACGGACGCCGTTCATTTACTGACATGGCCGAAAACTTAAAAACCTCTGCCAGTACCATCCGAAGCAGAGCGAGTAAACTTATTGAAGATAAAACCATCCAAATTGTTGGACGTGTCAATACTGCAAGAGTAGGCTTTCATGCTTATGTACATATAAAAATTTCTGTTCGACCAGCCAACCTTATCGAGTCGGTAGCTGCTCAGCTTCAAGAATTCAGAGAAGTGAGTTTTTTGGCTGTTACTTCTGGGGATTTCGATATTCAGGTAGATGTAATGTGTAGAGATAATAATCACTTGTTGGAAGTAATCAATCAACGTATTCCTAATATTGAAGGTGTTTTTCAAACCAAAACGGATATGTATATCAAAATCTTGAAGTATTCTCAACCAGATTTAGGTTTATTAAACCAACCCAAATAAAATCTTTATGAAAATAAAAATGCTTTTCAGTAGTCTGAAAAGCATTTTTATTGATTTTATCCTTTATAAAAAACCCATTTACTAATTTCTTTCCAAGTAGGCTTTTTACCGTACATTAAAATTCCTACTCGATATACTTTTCCTGCAAACCAAGTTGTTCCTAAAAAACCAAAGACTAATAGTACAAAAGATAAGGCAATTTCCCAATTTGGTACTCCAAAAGGTAATCTTACCATCATATCTATTGGTGAAGTCAGTGGAAAAATTGATGCCCAAAAGGCAATTGGACTATCAGGTTTTTGAATAATTACTTGTGCTAAAATAAACGAGAGGATAATTGGAATCGTGACGGGGAACATGAATTGCTGTGCTTCCGAAGCATTTTCAACAGCAGAACCTATCGCCGCAAAAAGTGAACTGTACAGTAAATATCCTCCGATGTAAAATAAAAAGAAGCAAATAATGATTTTTGCAAGTGAGATATTTTCAATTGTTTGAGAAATACTAGAAAGCGGATTGGTGTCTTTTACAGAGTCTTGATACTTCTTAATCTCATCTGAACCTGCTCCTGATTGCTTTAACGTTTCTACTTTTTCTTGAATTTTACCTGACATAATTGCCGTTGTGGCTGTTGAAGCACCAAAAGTAAGTACACCCCACAATAAGAACTGAGTAAGACCGACCAAACCAACTCCTACAATTTTACCCATCATTAATTGAAATGGACGAACTGAAGAAATCATCACTTCAATAATTCTATTACTTTTTTCTTCAATTACACCATTCATTACTTGTGAACCGTACAAAAATGCGGAAATGTATAATATCATTCCAAAAATACCAGCTAAAATCATCGCACCAGTAGAACTACTACTTTGTTCGCCGCCATCTTCATTCAACGTATAAGTTTTGGCATTTACGTTTACTTTATTTTCTTCCAAAACTTTTAAATCAATATTGGCTCTTTGCAATTTTATGTTGCGTAATTCATTCTGTATTTTTCCCTGAATGCTAAATTGAGTTGATAAACCAATACTCTTTTTCCCAACCATTTTTACGCCATTAGGATTATCAAGAATATCTTTAGGAATACTCACCACAATGTCGGCATTGCCTTTATATAAGTTTTTCTTTGCTTGGTCAAAAGTAGTTTCAATAAATTTAAAGGTAATGTCTTCCTCAGATTGCAATTTGCCTTTGAATAATTTACTTTCATCGACTACCTCAATTGTTTTGGTATCGTTTGAATTTAAAAATAAATAAAGCGGAATAGCATAAATTGCAGCGATAAGAATCGGCACTAAAAGCGAAGCAATCCAAAAAGATTTTTTTCTTACTCTGGTTGTATATTCTCGCTGGATAATCAGTAAAATCTTATTCATCGTTTTGGGGTTTTAAAAGGGAGTATAAAATTGGTTTAAGGTTACTTCAAAGAATATCGTTAGCTTCGCCACCAACCACCTTGATAAAAATCTCATTGAATGAAGGAATATTTTCATTGAAAGAGATTAGCATTACTTGCTCAAGTAAAACAGTAATCATTTGATTTACAGATACTCCTTCAACAAGTTTGATATGAGATTGCGTGATGCCATCTTCCAAAGGTTTACTATCTAATACTTCAAAAAACAAAGGATTTGCATTGAGTGTGCCAATAAATTCTATGGTATAAGAATTATCTCTGAAACGATTTTTTACTTCTTTTTTTGCCCCATGAAGTACCACTTTCGATTTATTTATCAATGCAATGTGGTCGCATAATTCTTCAACGGACTCCATTCTATGTGTAGAAAAAATAATAGTTGTTCCTTTTTCTTTTAACTCTAGAATTTCATCTTTCAATAAATTGGCATTGATGGGGTCGAAGCCAGAGAAAGGCTCATCAAGAATAATCAATTTAGGTTCATGAACAATCGTTGCGATAAATTGTGTTTTTTGTTGCATTCCTTTTGAAAGGTCTTCAACATTTTTATTCCACCAATCTTTTATATCGAATTTTATAAACCAGTGTTTCAGTTTTTCAGTAGCTTCGGCTTTACTCATACCTTTTAGCTGAGCAAGATAAAGTAACTGTTCGCCAACTTTCATTTTTTTGTACAAACCACGCTCTTCGGGTAAATATCCGATTACTTCAATATGCTTGGGTTGTAACTTTTCGCCAAGAAGAATGATTTCTCCCTCGTCTGGTGCAGTAATTTGATTGATAATTCGTATCAAAGAGGTTTTCCCTGCTCCGTTTGGCCCTAGCAAACCAAAAATAGAACCTGCTGGTACTTCAATACTTACTTTGTCTAAAGCAGTGTGTCCTGCATAACGTTTTACCACATGGCGGGCTTCTAAAATATTCGACATCGATGGTGCGGGTTTAGTTTGTTATAGTTTTGGAATGAGTCGCAGAAAGTCAAACAGAATTACAACGACAGTACAAAACAAAAAGAGTTTATCAAAAATTAATATCATTTTTGATAAACTCTTTCATTTGTTTGATAATCGGTAATTTTAAGCTCCTGCTTCTTCGCTAGCTTCTTTACTTGTTACTTCTTCAGAAACTTCAGCTGTTTTTTTCTTTGATGATTTCCCTTTCTTTTCCACAACTACTTCGTCTTCAGTAACAATGGCAATTTTTGCTGCTAGTTCTGCTTTTGCTGCTGCCTTTGCTTTTTCTTTTTCTACTTTTTCAGCTTTTTCTTTCGCTTTCTTAGCTTCTTTTTTAGCTTCTTTCTCTTTTTCCTCAGTTTCTTCTTTCTGAAGTTTAGCGTACTTCTTTACAATTTCTTTCGCTGTTTCATCAACAGCTTTCACTAATTTCTTAGCACTTTTTGCATTTAACCCGTGGAGTTTACCTAAAATAAGGGCTGAGATTTCGTTGGTAAGAGTCTTATTGTTTGATTTCATGATCAATATTAATTTAATATTAAATTATTATTATATAATTGAAACGAAGGTATCAATAAGGTTGAAAGCAAAAAAATTTTTTGTGTTAAGTTTTCAAATAACTGATATTAATTATTTTTTGCTGTTAAATATTTACTTACAAAATCCCAGCAAATTACACCAGTTGTTACCGAAATGTTCAAAGAATGCTTTGTGCCGAATTGTGGTACTTCTAAACAAAAATCTGCTTGTTCTACCACTTGCTGGCTTACTCCAAAAACTTCGTTACCAAATACAAAAGCATATTTTTTATCAAGTGCTGGTTCAAAACCTAATAAAGATACACTATTTTCAACTTGTTCAACTGCCGCTACGATATAACCTTCAGCTTGTAATGTTTTGACTAAGGTTAAAACATCTTCAACGTGTTCCCAAGTTACAGTTTCATCAGCTCCTAAAGCTGTCTTTTGAATTTCTCGGTGTGGAGGCGTTGCCGTAATACCGCCCAAAAATACTTTATCTACTTTAAAAGCGTCTGCGGTTCTAAATACAGAACCTACGTTATTCATACTTCTAATATCGTCCAAAATTAAAACATAAGGAAATTTTTCTACCTGTTGAAACTCCTCCGCTGTAAGGCGGTTAAGGTCATCCATTGACAGTTTGCGCATTTTAAAATATAATTTTATGATTATCGGTTTACTCTCAATTCATCCGAAATGAGTGATTGCCATTTTTGTTGTCCTACAAAATTAATACTATGATTACTTTCTGCATCATATTCTTTTTGTAAACGATTCAATTCTCGATACATTTCAATAAATAAAAGCTGTAATTCGCTATCGTAATCATCAATAGTCAGCATTTTTGAAGCTTTCTTTTTGTATCGTTCTGCAATCACTTTTGTAATGTCAAAATGTAATTGTTCATGAGCAAGATGCTCTTCCGAAAGTGTCAGTGAAGTCCAAGATGCACTTTTCAACATATAAGCTTTTAATTGTAAATCAATCATCAAAACACCGTTTTTAATATTCGCCAAAGCATTATATTCAAAATTGGTAAACACTTGTGCCGCATATTTAGTACTCAATGGTTTTTTACCTTCAAAATCTTTCCATGAAAGTTTATACTTGTTCGACCAAAAAACGGTATCGCCACTGATAGGATTATCAATTCCATAATCTGGTTTAATATTCAATTGAACAGCTTTTATCAGCAGAGGACTTTTGTCATAATTGATACTTATCCATTGGTCGAAATAAAGAAGTGATTTATCAAATAACCTTCCAATCAAATACTGATAGCGGGCGGTTACATTAAAACTACGAGTAAAAGAAATTTTCGTTTGATAAGATGTCAGGGTTATTAAAGTAGAATCTCGCATAAAACCAAATTCTACTTTAATTTCGCTAGAACCATTCACAATTTTTGAGTTGACTATTTTTTCAACAACTTTCAGCTCTTTTATTGTAAGTACAATTGGATAAGAAGCGTTATTTTTCTTAGAGAATTTCGTTAAAAATTCATTACTTGCTTTCGCAGTTCCATTTAATAATTTCAAATAAACGTCTTCCTTTTCTTCATTATAAACAATTCCTATTTTACGTTTATCTGGTCGCTCGTCGATAATTTTCAACAAGTAAAAATTATTGTTTTTTAATTTAACAGCAGTATTTCCCAACGAAATCGACTTTTCTTGAGCTCCAACTTGATTTTGTAGCAATAATTGAAAAAAAACAAAAGTAAACACCAATATCCACTTGATTTTTTTATATTTTTTCATATCTTAGTATAAATTATTTTTTCACAAAAAAATTCTAACGATGTCAAATTCAACACAACACTCAGAAGACAATGAACTTTCAACAGCTCAGTTGATTGTCTTATTTATCGTTTTTGCATTTATCTTAATTTGGTTAGGAGATACCTTCACAGCGACGGTGGGTATAATTGGTGAGGTGATTATTTTTATAGTAGAATATAATAAAAAGCATAACTTGATTGAATAAGCTTTTAAGTATTTCCATAAAAGTAACATGAAGAGTTCTACTTTTATGGAAATATTTTTTTCTAGGTAGATTAACTATTAAAACTCTCGCCAATAAATCTTTTGCTTCACTTTCCTCAAGAAACTTGATTTTACAACTATTGCTCTAATAATTGAAAAATCAGCAAGTACTGTATTATTCTTATTTCAAAATACCTAAAAGTTTTGCGAGTTGCACTAAAGCAGTGGTATCTCGTGCATCTAATTTACGAATCATATTTTTTCGATGATTGTCAACCGTGTTAGAACTAATAAATAGTTTTTCTGCAATTTTTTTTGAGTCATAACCTTTCAATAGCATTTTCAGGACATCAATCTCTCTATCTGAGAAAACATCTTGCTTCTTTATTTGCTTTTCGTTTGAAGAAAAAGTCGTCACAAAATCACTATTTCCAAAACTTGCTCGTCCTAAATAATTATCCAACTTCTTGACTAAATGCTCAATATCTTGATTAATCAAAAAACATAAAGTTGGTAAACCTTCCTCGTCAAATTCCAATCCAATTAATTGAACCATCGAATGAAATGGCTTTTTACTGGGTCTTAAATACTGAATACCATATCCATAAGCCACAAAATTCTCTCGAACCTCACGAGGAGCCGCTTTAATAGAATTATACATAAACTTCAATAATTCAGGTATCGCTGAAACATTTTTCATTTCAGGAACCATCATACTCAAAACCATCGGTACTCCTTTCTCTAAAAAATCATCAGGATGAATTCCCAATGCCAATTCAGTATTGGCTACAAATTTGTAAGTAAGCGTTCGCATATCCAGAATTTGATATACTGCATTCGGTAAAGTAGAACTAAGACTAAAGTATCCAAGTTCCTGTAAATATTTCTCAATAGTTTTTTCTGAGGCACTTCCTGCCACAAGACTAACAGCATCTAAACATTTACGAAACAATTGTTCAATTGAATTATCCGATAACGACTCCATAGCATTTGTAGAATTTACAAGATTTTTAGCAAAACAAGAAGTATGAGTATTTTATACCAATACAAATTAATAAATCGTATAAAATAGACACTTTGGCTATTTAAAAAAACTTTAAGATTGCATAACTTTGCAAAAAATAAGTCTTGAAGTAAGATAATACAATAAAAACTGTCATTAGGCAACGACAGCTATTTTTATTTACAACAAAGAATCGTTTCAATAATGCTTGACCACCACTTTAACTTGATCCATTAGTAAAAATAATCTGACTGTGTAGTACTCCCGCTAGCGTATTTGTGTCATTAAGTAGATTATTTTTCAAAAAGTCGAAGCTAATCCTTCGGCTTTTTTGTTTTAAATCCTATTCATTGAGCAAGAATTTCGCTAAATCTTCCTGTGTATCAATATCATAAATGCCCTCGGGGAAATCAATACTCATAACAGAACCTCCATACTGCTTTAATAGCACTTTTGCTCCAAGGTCGCCATTTAATGACATTAGTTCTAAAAAATACTTTTTTCCAAATAAAATAGGTACTCCTAGTTGATTCGCATACTTACAAGCAATTATCGAATACTCTGTATTTGCAAAAGCTTGCATCATTTTTTGCAAAAGTAAGGAACCAACAAAGGGTTGGTCGCATAATAGTATCAAAATAGCATCAGAAGTATCAAAAAGTTGTTTTACACCAAAACTGATAGAATTTCCAATTCCTTCATTCCAGTCAGTATTAACTATTACTTTTAACTTTTGTTGATTTTCTTGAACTAACTCTGTCAACTTGGGTTGTATGATATTTTCATTTGCACCCAAAACTATTAGTACATTATCAGTAATCGCTAATGCCAATTGAGTAATTTTACTTACAAGTATTTCTCCTTTGTATTCAACAAGTTGTTTAGGACTACCTAAGCGGCTAGAACTACCCGCTGCAAGGATTAAAGATGAAATTTTCATACATCTACAAAGAATTTTTAACGGCTACACCCACCATACTATCAGCTGTACCATAATACAAAAACCATTTTTTCTTGAAATAGACCAAGCCTTCGATAAAAGTTGTGCCTGCTTTGTATTGTCCACGCATTTCATGAGGCAAATCTGGTTTAATAAAACACTCATCCAATCTATTAATAATTTTTGTTGGGTCATTTGCATCAAAAAGTACTTGTCCGCCCGAATAAGTTTCAGCAGGAAGATGTTGGTCTCTAGTTTCCTCTTTAGCATTTTTACCATTGTACAACAACAAAATTCCTTTTGAAGTCAACATTGCCGGCGGACCTGGTTCTGTTAAATCACTATCAAACTTTCCAGTTCTAATATTCATCACATATTTTAATTCCCCGTTTTCTTCAACCAATGGATTCCAATTTATTAAATCATCAGAAGTAGCAATATTAACTCCTTTTTCACCCCAATACATCCAATACTTTCCTTTGATTTTGGCAGCTATAATTTTCCCATTCACCATTTTAGTAATGATTGAACCTGATTTAGACCAAACATTCAAGAATTTCCCAGAATATGCTTTGGCAAAAGCTGGCCCATGTTTTTTCCAATGAATCAAATCCTTTGAAGTGGCAATACACAATCTGGCTACATCACGATTCCAAGCCGTATAAGCTACAACATAAGTATCGTCGGCACGTTCTACAATTCGTGGATCTTCACAACCACCAGGGTTATCAAATTTAGCAAACTCATCTTTTGAAGGAAATAAAACAGGGTTTTTTCTTCTTGTAAAATGTATTCCATCATTACTGACAGCCAAGCCAATTCTGGAAGTACGAAAGCCAATGTTTGTTCCAGGAGTATCCTCTGCCCGAAATAAAACATAAACTTTCCCGTTTCTAACAATAGCAGCAGGATTAAAAACATCAGCTTTTTGCCATTTTACAGAAGTATTTTTCATCGGGCAAGCAAATTCATAACTAGAATCAGCACTTAGTATAGGATTTTCCTTGGGTTTTGAAAAACCAGTTAAAGCCCAATTCGTGTTCTGAGCTATGGTCAGATTTCCGACGAAACAGAACAGTATCAGTAATTTTAATTTCATTAGTTATCTTGATTGATGATTGTTTTTGTTAAAGCTATCTAAAATTAAACAATTTAACTACAGGCTAATCTGTATTATAAATTAATAATAATTTCCCATTAAGATTTATCTTATTTTGCTGAAATAAATCAAGCAACTTATATTGCGAAGCATTTTCCAAAATCACTTAACATTATCTTTTTTATGAAAAAGCTATTCATTATTTATATTTTATTGCTAAGTATTCAGAGTATTCGTGCGCAAGTTTTTACAGGAACTCAGGAAATTGAAAGAGCTACAAAAGAAGGACTTTATACAACTGTAGCGATTGAAGACAAGTATATTAAACCAATTTTACAAAATGAACTAGCCAAATATGGTAGTGTAGAAGTAGGCAGAAGTAATGTTTTCAGAATTACAGGAGCAAGAATTTCAAGTATTTCATCAGACCCACTAATGGTTGTAAGCAAGATTAGTGCAGACAAAGGGAAAAATAAAATATTCCTTTCAATTGGTTTTGGCGATGAAGTTTATGTCAATAGCTCGCATCCAAAATATTTGGCGGCAGAAAGGATTCTTAATGATATTGTTGACCAGCTAAAAAAACAAGGAGAGGTTAGATTAGAAGAAAAGAACTTAGACGATATTAAAACCAAACAAGTAAAAGCAGTAACTATAGCAGAACGCTTAGCCAGAGCATTGGAAAACAATAGAAGAGAAAAAGACAGACTTTTGCTAAAAATTGAAGAAAACAGAATAGAACTTGAGCGTCTGCAAATGGAAGTAGAACAGAATAAAAAAGACCAATTATTAATGAATGATGGTTTAATTAATCAGCAGAAAAAAGTAGAAGAAGCAAAAATCAGGTCTAAGAGACAATAGTTTACTAAATCTTAGTGAATCCTTTGGGCAAAAAAGCTCAAAGGATTTTTTATTTTAAAACTCGCCATCAAAAATATCCATTCATAAAGTCAAATGTACCGTCTATTCATTTTCAGGTTGTTAATCTTAAAGCTCGTGATAAATTTCAACCATCAAACGAAAAGAATTATTTAAAAGTATCACTTAAACCTATTTTTTTCAAAACTCTAAACAAGAAAACTAAACAAAACAAACATGAACGATTCACTTTATCGCATACCTTCAAAAGGACAATTAGGAGGTGTAGCAGCTGGATTATCAGAACGCTTCGGCATTGATGTTTCCATTATTCGAGTACTTTTATTTTTAGGTTTAGTCTTTACACATGGTATTTTTTTCTGGATGTATGTTATCTTGTGGATAGCATTGCCAGTGAAACATCAATGGGAAACAACGGCAACGCCAGATAACGCAACTTTTAACTCAACATTTACTAACATGAAAAAAGATTCAAGCAAAGTTTGGGGAATTATTTTAATAGTTTTAGGTACAATCTTCTTATTAGATGAATGGATTCCTGATTTCGACTTTGGTAAATTCTGGCCTCTTATTTTAATCGGTGTGGGTGGTTATATCATCTTTAAAGAAAAAGATAAGATTGACTTCAATAACGATAAAAATAACTTCTAAATCGACACGTCAAAATCCGTTATCAATCTTAAACCTAAATTTGATAACGGATTTTAACCTTAAAGCTTTTAACAATGAATTCTAAAAATATTTTTTCTGGAGGTTTTTTAATCTTAATCGGCTTTCTATTTCTTGGGAAAGAATTTGGCTGGTTTAATATTGATTGGCATGAAATTTCAAGACTTTGGCCACTTTTATTAATCTACTTGGGGCTTGTTGCTTTTATTGGCAAAAGTAGTCGTTCGGCAACGGTTATTACAATCATTTTACTTTGTATTGCTATTCCAATCGTCATTGTGAGGAGCTGTAAGGATAAAGTAAAAACTGCCTTTAATGATCATGATATTCACATTGATATGGATGATGATAATGATAACAACGACAATGATGATTATCAATTTAAAGGAACAAAGCAAAAGCTTATCGAATCAATGAATCCGCTTGTGAAAAATGCAAAATTTGAATTTTCTGGTGGTGCGGCTGAATTTATCATCAATGGTACTTCAAATGATTTAGTTGAAGCTGATGCTGATTTAGATTTTGGAAATATTTCACTTAGAAAGACAGGGGATTCTACCAATCCTAATATTATTTTTGCCTTAAAAGGAAAGAAAAATAATATTCATATTGGAGACAACAATCATAATAAAATCAATTTAAAGCTTAATCCAAATGTAATTTGGGATATGAATTTTGAATTTGGTGCAGGTAAAGCTGATTTTGATTTGAGTGAATACAAAATCAATAAACTATCAATTAAGACAGGCGTAACTGAAACAGACGTTAAATTAGGCGATAAAGTAGATAACCTAGATGTTCAAGTAGAATCAGGTTTAACTTCAATCGAATTTAATATTCCAGAATCAGTTGGTTGTAGAATTGATGTTGATGGCGGACTGAACTCCAAAGATTTTGATGGATTTATTCAAAAAAATGGACATTGGGAAACACCAAATTTTGAAAAATCTGCCAAGAAAATCAACATCAGCTTTGATGGCGGTTTACAAGAATTAAAAGTAAAGCGATATTAAAATCATAGCCCAGTTTGACGAAAAGTACTTGTCAAACTGGGCTATTTTTACTTTGACAAAGCTCTATCAATACGGAGTTCGTTCCTTTAGGATGTAAAAAGCAAACCAACTTATTATCTGCACCATCTTTGGGCACTTCATTTAAAAGGGTGAATCCCTCGTTTTTTAGTCTATCCATTTCTTCATAAATATTGCTTACCTCAAAAGCAATGTGATGAATTCCCTCACCTTTCTTCTCGATAAACTTTGAAATCGGACTATCAGCATGAGTACCTTCTAACAATTCTATTTTCGTTTGTCCAACTTGAAAAAAAGAAGTAATAACCCCTTCAGAAAATACTTCTTCTTGCTTAAAAGGAGATACTCCCAAAAGTTTGGTAAATAAATCATTAGAAACATTCAAATCTTTTACAGCAATACCAATGTGTTCAACCTGTTTCATCTTTTTATTTGAATTTTAAATCCCAAATTAATAAAAAAAGAAAAACCCCAACCTATAGGCCGGGGTTTTAAATGACTATCTATCTAAAAAAAATTAGATTCTCTTCACATTCACAGCATTTAAGCCACGCTTTCCTTCTTGTACGTCGAAAGAAACAGAGTCATTTTCACGAATCGTTGTTCCAGACAATCCTGTTACGTGTACAAAGATTTCTTCATTTGACTCGTCATCAACGATAAATCCAAAACCTTTAGATTCGTTGAAAAATTTAACTTTACCAGTTTGCATAAAAATTGATATAAAAAAATTAAAAAAAAATAAAAATACTAACGATGTGTTTTGATAACATTGAAAACAATATACACAAAACTTATATGTTTAAATCTCGTAAAAGAATAAGATTTGTCTAGCTAACTCGGCTTTCGCCTTTTACTTCTTAACTTAAATGGTTTAAAAGTAATTAATAACCTTAAATAGAATTAGAATTTAATTCCAAACAACATAGCAAGCAGGTCTAAAGTAAGTTCTGCTACATTTGTAATGAAACCAAAACTTTAAATAATTCACAAAAAACTTGTACTGAATTTTACTTTTGATTTATTTTACTAAATCCCAATTAAAACAATACTTGCACTAACTACAATTTCTTAACATTTGCGGCGTTAAGACCTCTTTTTCCTTCAACAATATCGAATGACACTTTATCATCTTGGCGTAAATGTGTTCCGCCTAATGCTGTAACGTGAACGAAAATTTCTTGTCCACTTTCACTGTCAACGATAAAACCAAAGCCTTTGCTTTCATTAAAAAATTTAACTGTTCCTGTTTGCATGACGTAAAAAAGAATGGTTGATAATGAGACAAAAGTTACCAAAAACATTTAAGTTTTTGATAAATTAATAGCCCTAAAAGTATAAGATTGATATTCGAAGCATGTGATAATCAAGGAGAATTGAATCTAAGGGAACCAACGGACTCTTGAAAACTAATTACTTTGTACTAAAAACTTGTCACTCTTTTTACTATTAATATCCAAATGTAAGTATAATTTTGTGTATTCCTATTTTTATATGAATATTTTTAAAAAAAAATAAATTAAAATATAACTATATTTATAATACATTACACCTTTTCAATATAAATTATTGTTAATATAATACAAGTTGATAAAGTACGTTTTACTAGATGGCTTTTTTTGATAATCCAGCAAAACAATGTAACTTTAATTCAGTTTTCAGAGTGTAACCAATTAAAATTCAGAATTTTGACCTAAAGCCATGCCAAACACATTAAGATTAAAATACTTTGTTGAGCATCATGTTTTTGGTGTTTGTACAAAAATTGGTGAGAAATTAGGAATTTCTACCAGTAGCATTCGGTTATACTTTGTTTATGTTTCTTTTATTACTGTTGGTTCTCCTATCATCATATATTTAGTATTGGCATTTTGGATGAATATTCGCCGTTATTTACGCCAATACAAAAGCCCATCTGTTTGGGAATTATAACCTTACTTCTGTAATTGATTATAAGTTTTTACATCATTTATAAAATGTTGCCATACGATATTTCTTCTGTAAACTGTTGATATGTCATCTTTTCGTTGAATCTGCTTCCTTTTTTTATACCAGCCTAGGAAATGTGCATAAAAATCAAAATGTGCTCTAGCTACTGCCCAACAATCCTCCCAGCTATCAAACAAAAGAAACTTTATTCCAGCTACTCCATCTAAAATTAACCTTGTAAAAATTGCAAGGGCAAAACCTTTGTCGGGATGGTTTTTATAAAGCATAGCCAAACCATTTCTGAAATTCAAAAAAGTCTTGTAAGGGTTCGATTTGTGCAATGTTCCACCACCTACATGATATACTTCTGAACTTCCACAAGCAAAAACTTTAAAACCAGCATGATGTATTCGCCAACAAAGGTCAATCTCCTCCATGTGTGCAAAGAAATCACCATCAAAGCCACCTACTTGATGAAATACTTCTGCCCGAACAAACATACAAGCACCAGTTGCCCAAAACACTTCATGATTGTCATTGTATTGCTTTAAATCTTGTTCAATTTCTTGAAAGATTCTTCCACGACAAAATGGATAACCGAGATGATCAATAAATCCTCCAGCAGCTCCAGCGTATTCAAAATGGCTTTTTTGATGAAATGATTTGATTTTGGGTTGACAAGCTGCAATTGTTTTGTCATTTTTCATCAATGCAATCACTGGTTCAATCCAATTAGGAGTTACCTCCACATCAGAATTCAGCAAAACGTAATATTCAGCATCGACAAATTCAAGTGCTTCGTTATATCCTTGTGCGAAACCGTGATTTTCTCTGAGTTCAATAATTTTAACAGTAGGGAATGCGGTTTTTAATAATTCCAATGAAGAATCAGTAGAAGCATTATCAGCAACGTAAATGGTTGCATCAGAAGAGTATTGTATAACAGAGGGTAAAAAATCAGCTAAATGTTTTTGACCATTATAATTTAAAATGACTACTGCGATTTGATTCATAAAGGAATTTTAGCTATTTTAGGAAAAAATGTATCATTAAAATGATGATAATGCTACTTATTTCTTCAAGCTGATAATAGACTGTGTTCTTGAGATTTGTACATATTTCAATAATTATCGAAATATTAAAATGACTTACAGACAAAGATAATTTGATTTTTTGAAATACTATCTATCTCAATTATTTATGGCTTTATCAATTTACTTGTTTAGATTTAAGAATATTTTCAATGACAAATACTTAACTTCAAACTAAATGTCAGACAATTCTATTTTCAGGCGCAAATCAATTAATAACGTTTTACAACAAAGTGAAGATTCCCACGGTGGGGGTTTGGTGAAGATTCTTGGTGTTAGAGACCTTACTTCATTTGGGATTGCTGCCATCATTGGCGCAGGTATTTTTAGTACAATTGGTAGAGCAAGTTATGAAGGTGGTCCAGCCGTTTCATTGCTTTTTGTATTCGTTTCTATTGCTTGTATTTTCACCGCACTTTGTTATGCTCAATTTGCATCAATGGTTCCCGTTTCTGGAAGTGCTTATACCTATGCATATGTTTCTTTTGGCGAAATTTTCGCTTGGATTATTGGCTGGGCATTGATTCTTGAATATGCCGTTTCCAATATGGTAGTCGCTATTTCTTGGTCGGAGTACTTCGTTGGAATGTTGCATGGTTTCGGGATTAATTTTCCAGATTACTTAACAATCGATTATGGGACTGCTCATAAAGCATTTTTAGAAAGCCAAGCTGGTGCAACAAAACTAACAGATAGTACTTTATTTGCCGCTAAAGCTTATGAACACGCTCCTGTACTAGGAAGTATAAAATTATTAATTGACCTTCCTGCTGGTGTAATTACAATGCTTGTCACTTCTTTGGTTTATGTTGGGATGAAAGAATCAAGAAGTGCCAGTAATTTCTTAGTAGTCCTAAAGTTGGTGGTAATTTTACTGGTAATTTCTGTTGGAGCTTTTTATGTTAAACCAGAAAATTGGTCACCATTTGCACCCAACGGAGCACAAGGAGTATTAGGTGGCGTTGCTTCAGTTTTCTTTGCTTTCATTGGTTTTGATTCTATTTCAACCACTGCCGAAGAATGCAAGAATCCACAAAGAGATTTACCAAGAGCAATGATTTACTGCCTAGTAATTTGTGCGGTTTTATATGTTTGTATTACGTTGGTTTTAACTGGAATGGTAAACTACACTGAACTAAAAGTGGATGACCCGTTGGCTTATGTTTTTCAGAAAATAAATTTCGATTTTATGGCTGGCATTATTTCTGTCTCTGCCGTTGTAGCCATTACGAGTGCTTTGTTAGTGTATCAGATGGGGCAACCAAGAATCTGGATGGCTATGAGTAGAGATGGCTTACTTTGGAAACGCTTTTCAAAAATTCATCCAAAATTCAAAACACCTAGCTTTGCAACGATTGTTACTGGTTTTGTTGTAGCTGTTCCTTCGCTATTCTTAGATATGGGTTTTTTCGTTGACTTAACAAGTGTAGGTACTTTCTTTGCTTTTATTTTGGTTTGTGCTGGTGTTTTATATTTAGACTATCAAGGTTTATCAAAAGATGCTAAATTTAAAATTCCTTATTTAAATGGTCAATTTATTGTTGGGCCATTATTGGTTGTTGCAATTGCTTTCGTCATTTATAACAATACTTTTTTCTCGGAACTTGAAGCTAAGCCACTTTTAGCTTTTTTCTGGTTAGTTTGGGCAATTTTATCTGTACTTGCCTATTTACACAAGTTTTCAATTCTTCCTGTTTTAGGTATTTTAACAAATCTTTACTTAATGACAGAATTGGGCATCACTAACTGGACAATATTTTTAATTTGGCTTGCAATCGGTTTGGTAATCTATTTTATTTATGGCTACAAAAACAGTAAACTAGCTAAGTGAATTTAAAACAGTAATCATAAGAAAAGGCTTTCAGAATGTTCTGAAAGCCTTTTCTTATGTAATAAATGTCAAAAATTATTTATTAATCATTACTTCGTCTTCCTGAAAGTAAAGATACATAGTATAATAATTGTGCTAACATACCCAAAGCTGCGGCTACATAAGTCATCGCTGCCCACCACAAAGCATCTTTCGCCATTGCATGTTCTGGTGCTGTTACGATGTTTCGCTGACTCATCCAAGCTAATGCTCTTCTTGAAGCATCAAATTCTACTGGTAAAGTAATAAAACTAAAAAGTGTCGCTAAGGCAAACATCGCCACACCAATCGTCAATACCAATTTATTTCCTGTAGAATACAAAAGCATCATACCAATCATTAAAGCAATTGGCATAAAATTATTAGCAATGCTTAATACGGGAACCATTGCACTACGGAATTGTAGCATCGAGTAAGCTGTAGCATGTTGTACCGCATGACCACATTCGTGGGCTGCTACTGCTGCAGCCGAAGCACTTCTTCCATAGAAAACATCTGGACTCAAATTAACCGTTTTATCGGCTGGATTATAATGGTCAGTTAATTGTCCTTCTACAGAAATGATTCTTACATCAAAAATCCCATTGTCTCTCAACATTTTGTCAGCAATTTCTTTCCCAGAAAGCCCATTTGTCAAACCAATTTCTGAATACTCTTGAAATTTACTTTTCAATCTCCATTGCACGAACATCCCGATTCCTGCAAAAACTAAAGTAATTAAATATATGCCTATCATAGCTATTAAATTTGTTTGATTTTCTCAATTAACGAAGTGGTTGAATATCCTTTTACCAAAGGAATTGTTTTTACTTCTCCACCTTTACCCATAACAAAATCAGCCCCAACAATAGTTTCAACTACGTAATCATCGCCTTTCACCAAAATATCTGGTTGAATTTCCTGAATTACTTCAAGCGGAGTTGGCTCGTCAAAAAGAATTACTGCATCAATAAATTCAAAAGCTGCCATCATTCTTGAACGAGCGTATTCATTCACAACTGGGCGGGTCTCCCCTTTTAATCTTTTTACCGAAGCATCAGTATTCAATCCTAAAATCAGCTTATCACCTAAATTTCTAGCTTTCTCTAAATAATCAATGTGTCCTAGATGAACAATATCAAAACATCCATTGGTAAAAACTATTTTCTTGCCTTCTTTTTGCCAGTCTTCTGTTCGCTTAATGGCTTCTTCAAGACTAACAATTTTATTTTCAGTCATCTATTTTTGGTTTAATAAATAATGTAATCAAAAAACTTAGTGCCCCTAAAACCAACAACGTAATCATCTGAGAGCCGTGTATAAATGTTGCCAAGATAATTCCGTCTTTTTGTGGTAAACCATAAAGTACCAAAGCATTTCCTACTAAAAAATGGAATGGGCCTATTCCGCCTTGCGTAGGTGCAGCCATGCCAAAAGAACCCATTGTTAATACGGTTAGCCCTGCCAATAAACCCAAATGAGCAGTTTCTGGTATAGCAAAGAAAAGCACATAAGCTGAAAGCCAATACATCACCCAAATAAGTATTGTAAAGAAGATAAAGGCAAATGGTTTTTCAAGGTGTTTTACACTCATCAAACCATCCAGTAATCCATTCAGAAAGCCAATAATTTTACTAAGAATTGGCACTCCTGATAATCTTTCTTGATACTTTCTGAAAAGATAAATACTTAAAATTCCAGCAATCGAGAGGAATATTAAAAGACCAACAATCAAATAAATCTTAGAGGCAAACTGTTCCATAAAGAAATGTTGAAGCTTATCATATTCTAAAATTAAGTTCAACATTAATACGATTAATAAGGACACTACATCAAAAATTCTTTCGGTTAGTACAGTTCCAAATGATTTTTCAAAAGGAATATTATCTGTCTTTTTCAAACTTCCACAGCGAGATACTTCTCCCATCCTTGGAATGATATAATTGGCAAAATATCCAATAAAAATAGCTAAAGTAGTATTGAAAGTAGAAGGTTGGTAGCCAAGTGGTTTCATCAAAATCCGCCATCTTGTTGCTCGACTAACATGTGCTGTAATTGATAAAATAGCTGAAAGCATCAACCATTTATAATCAGCTTTCTTGAATTCATCAAGCATTTCAGACAAACTAATGTCCTTAAAAACAAACCAGAGTAAGCCTCCCGCCAAAACAAGCGATATGGTGTATTGAAGGATTTTTTTCATAATAGATTCATCAAAAAGGAATTGAGTATTGCTAAGAATCGTATTTTCTATAATCTTAACAATACTCAATTTGAACTACAAAGACACAATGTGCTAATTTACCAATCTGTTGTTATCGTCTGGAAAAACCAAACTTGGTTTGTAAGTACGAGCTTCCTCTTCTGTCATCATTCCATAAGCAATAATGATAACAATATCACCTATTTGAGCTCTTCGAGCAGCTGCACCATTCAAACAAACCATTCCAGAACCACGCTCACCTTTTATAACATAAGTTTCAAAACGCTCGCCATTGTTATTGTTGACAATCTGTACTTTTTCATTTTCAATCAAATTGGCGGCATCCATTAAATCCTCGTCAATCGTGACACTTCCGACATAATTCAACTCCGCTTGAGTAATTTTTACTCTATGGAGTTTTGATTTCATTATATGAAGAAACATAATATTTTTTTAATAAACGTGAATATCAAACAGCTTTTAAAACACTCTTTGAAAATTATGCTGCAAAGATAGATTATTTTTAAGCTTATATAATAATGAGGCTTTTCAAATAATTATGTTATCAATCAAACGAGTTTTACCCATGAAAGCTGCAATACACAAAGCGGTTTTACCAACTGAAAGTTCCTCGATGGGTAGTAATGTCTCAAAATCCGATATTTCAAAATACTCTAATTCAATATCCTCAATTACGTCAAAATACTCCTTTATAAACTGTTTTACTGCCGTCGATGATTGATTCTTGAGTAAAGCTGCAGAGGCAGTTAAAGATTTATAGATTTCTGGAGCAATTACTCTTTGTTCCTCACTTAAATTTCGATTTCTTGAAGACATCGCCAAACCGTCTTTTTCTCGTTGAGTTGGGCAAATCACTAAATCCAAAGAGAAACTTAAATCTTTTACCAAACAATTAATGACGGCACATTGCTGTAAATCTTTTTGTCCGAAATAAGCTTTATTGGGCTGAACAATGTTAAATAATTTAGATACAACGATGCCTACTCCATTGAAATGTCCAGGTCTGAATTTTCCTTCCATAACGTTTTCTAAAGTACCGAAATCAAACTTTAAGGTTGGTAAACTAGGGTACATTTCGGTAGCACTTGGTGCAAATACAATATCGCAATTGGCTTCTTCAAGCATTTTACAGTCAGCTTCTAAAGTACGAGGATAAACTGCTAAATCGTGTGGATTATTAAACTGAGTAGGATTTACAAAAATACTACAAACAACAATATCATTCTGATTTTTAGCAGTTTCAATCAAAGACAAATGCCCTTGATGAAGCGCACCCATGGTGGGTACAAAACCTACTGATTTACTTAACTGACGCTGATTTTGTAAATATGCTTGTAAAGTCTTTATCTCAAAAAATACTTGCATGATGTTCTATTCTTTAATTTTTTGAAGGTTGAATGAATAAAATATGAATGTGATTTATATAACTCTGCAAGTGTTATTATTCGTTCCAAACAGATTCACGTTCAATTTTTTGTGGAATTTCCGTATTTTTTTTATATTTTTGCATAATTTTTATGTGAATCCTTCTTGCTTTGATTGTCTGTTTTAGTTGTTTAACACTTTTTAACAGCATCAAGGCTCCTAACAACGACAACAATGTCTAAATTGCGTATCCTTTACGTTGCCAGTGAAGTTGACCCTTTTCTCTCTACGACTCAAGTAGCTAATTTTGTCAGAAAACTCCCTGCTGCTATGCAGGAAAAAGGGTTTGAAATCAGAATCTTAGTACCTCGTTTTGGGTTAATCAATGAACGTAAAAACCGACTTCATGAAGTAGTAAGGTTATCTGGGTTTACGGTACCAGTTGGTGACGACGATAAGCCAGTAACCATTAAAGTTGCCTCTTTGCCATCAGCAAAATTACAGGTATATTTTATTGATAACGAAGACTATTTTCAAAGAAAGTACGTTTTTACCGACAAAGAAGATAGATTTTATGCAGATAACGATGAGCGTGCAATATTTTTCTGTAAAGGTGCACTTGAGACTGTAAAAAAATTAGGATGGTCTCCTGATATTGTGCATTGTAACGATTGGATGACAGCTTTAATACCTTTGTATTTAAAGACTACTTACAGAAACGATCCAATGTTTAAAGACTCTAAAACAGTATTTTCTATTTTCAACAATGAGTTTGCTCATAAATTTGCTTTTGAAGGATTGTACGACAAAGTAAAAATGTTAAATGTTGAAGATGACATGCTAGGTAGCTTAGAATCAGCAGATTATCAAGGTTTTGTTAAGATTGGCGTAGAATATGCCGACGTCGTAATTACGATGGAAGAAGAAGTATCAGAGAAATTTAACACTATTTTTAATGAATTACCCGCAAAAAAATTGGAATACGTTCCAGAAGAGAGTATTGACAGTTACTACAATATTTACACGGAGTTGGCAAGTGCGTAAAGCATTCATTTTTGGTGTTTTCTTTTCTTTTTTCGCAATTTTGTCTGCTTGTGAAGACCCTAAAGAAATAGGTTCTAATGTTTTTGTACAAGACATAGGCTTACTTTACACTGATACTTTAAAGGTTGATGCTTCTACGGTTTTATTAGATTCTATCGCAACATACAGTACAGGTAATCTTTTGGTGGGTCGTTTTACTGATCCAGTTTTGGGAGATGTAAACGCAGTAAGTTACTTCCAGATTTCAAACCTTACCGCAGATACTATCCGCTCGAATGTTGATACTGCTGGCAGAAGTAATGTAAAATGGATAACCTATCCAAGTAAAAATGATTCTATCCGTTTGATTTTACCTTATAGCTTTGTTCAAGGCGATACACTTCAAGATCAATCGTTCAAATTATATCAACTAGCATCATCTGCAAGTCTTGACCCTGCTATTGTTTATTATAACAACAGTGCAGCTCCTGCCTTGAATCCTACTCCGATTGGACAATTGAATAACGTAAAAATTCGCCCAATCAGAGATAAAAGAGTAATTTCTGGAACAGCTGGAAAATTTGATTCATTAAGAATCCCAATTACAGAACCTTCATTTGTGAAGTTTTTAGAAAGTCAAAGAGACATCGCCAAAAGCGAAGCACTTGTTGGAACGGGTTTCAAAGGAGTAGTTAAAGGGTTAGCATTAGTTTCTGAAAGTAATAAAAATGCAGCAGTTGTTGGTTTTTCTGCTGGTGCTGTTCAAATGAAACTATACTATCATTATAAATATACTTATACTGTTAGAAATACAGCAAATACGGCTGATAGTTTAGTTACTGTAGATACTACAAAATCTAACAATTTCTATATTGCCATTACGAATGCAGACGGTACAAATTTCAATGCTAGATTTAATAAAATTACAGCTGCTCGTACAGGAACAACATTAAGTAAATTGGCTAAACCTGCTGATATTTTAAAAAGTAGCGAAGCGAATAATCAAGTTTTTCTTCAATCTGGGACAGGTGTTGCAATGAAAGTACAGTTTCCAAATTTATTAAAATTGAAGGAACGTAACGACATCGCTATCAATAAGGCAGAATTAGTACTTGAACCTAAATCAAATACTGCTGGCTATACTTTACCAAGCGATTTAATCCTTGTTGAAGCCACTCCAACCAACAAACCTTTGAGAACAACAACTACTGGTGAAGGCAATTTTGTTTTTGTAACAGGCGAAGGAACTATCTCTTCTTATGCAAGTAGAACTAATTTATATACTTTCAACATAACAAGTTCTTTACAAAATATCATTGCTGGTAGAGGCAAAAATAATGGTTGGATTATAACACCAACATTATTTTCTACCAACTCTAGTACTGGTACAAGAGGACCAGCACTTGGTAAAAGTGTAATTAATCCTGACATTACTCGTGCCATTTTTGATCATAGTAATATCAAACTTAAAGTATATTATACTTACGTAGCTAGATAATATATAATTTCTCGAAATAATTCTGGAGCGGAGAACCATAATATGGATTCTCCGCTCTATTTTTGTGGCAATATATTACTGACTATTTCTTCTGTGATTTAATTATTAATTTATAAACTAATCTAAAAGAAATAGTGCTAACCAAATAAACTATAAATATATGTGTGGCATTGTGGCTTATATTGGGCATCGTGAAGCCTATCCTTTAATTATCAAAGGACTAAAACGTTTAGAATACCGTGGATATGATAGTTCGGGGATTGCTTTGTTGAACGATGGACTAAACATTTATAAAAAGAAAGGAAAGGTTGTTGACCTAGAAGCGACTCTTATAAACGAAAATCTAACAAGTACTATAGGCATTGGGCACACTCGTTGGGCTACGCATGGTGAACCAAACGATGTAAATGCACATCCACATTATTCAGCTTCTCAAAATTTAGCCATCATTCATAATGGTATCATAGAAAACTATTCTTCTATTAAGAAAAACCTAATCAAGAAAGGGCATGTTTTTTATTCAGATACAGATTCCGAAGTACTTATTCATTTCATTGAAGACATTCAAGTAAATACTGGTTGTTTATTAGAAGAAGCCGTTCGTTTGGCAATGAAAGAAGTAGTTGGTGCTTATGCCATTGTAATTATGGATGCCACTAACCCTTCTCAATTAATTGCGGCTCGTAAAGGTTCGCCACTTGTAATTGGTGTTGGTGATGATGAATTCTTTTTTGCGTCAGATGCTACGCCAATTATCGAATATACGAATGAAGTAATTTATTTGAACGATTATGAATTAGCAGTAGTGCGTGACGGAGAATTGACCGTTAAAAATATCGACAATATTCTTCAATCTCCTTATATCCAAACGGTAGAATTAGAACTTGAAGCAATAGAAAAAGGTGGTTACGAACACTTTATGCTTAAAGAAATCTATGAGCAACCTCGTTCAGTAGCTGATTGTATGCGTGGTCGTGTGAATGCCGATAGCGGACTTTTAGTATTAGGCGGATTACGTGATTATGTTGATAAATTAGCGAAAACAAAACGAATTGTCATAGTAGCTTGTGGTACTTCATGGCATGCTGGTTTGGTGGCAGAATATATTTTTGAAGAACTTGCACGAATCAACGTTGAAGTAGAATACGCTTCAGAATTCCGTTATCGTAATCCTATCATCAAAGAAGGTGATTTTGTGATTGCCATTTCGCAATCTGGTGAAACTGCTGATACTTTAGCGGCTATCGAATTGGCAAAATCAAAAGGAGCAACAATTATTGGGGTTTGTAATGTGGTTGGTTCTTCTATTCCGAGAGCTACTCATGCTGGAGCATATACTCATGCTGGCCCTGAAATTGGTGTGGCTTCTACCAAAGCCTTTACAGCACAAGTAACTGTTTTGGCAATGATGGCAATTGCTGTTGCCCGCAAAAAAGGAACTTTGCATGAAGATACATTCAGAAGATTACTGTTTGAATTAGAAAGAATTCCTTCTAAAATTGAAACTGTTCTGAAAACTGACGAAAAGATTAAAGAGATTGCAGCACAATTCAAAGACTCAAGAAACTTCATTTATTTAGGTCGTGGTTATAACTTCCCTGTTGCTTTAGAAGGTGCACTTAAATTAAAAGAAATTTCATATATTCATGCAGAAGGCTATCCTGCGGCTGAAATGAAACATGGCCCGATTGCCTTAATAGACGAAGAAATGCCTGTGGTTTTTATTGCTACCAAAGATAGTTCTTATGAAAAAGTAGTATCTAATATTCAGGAAGTAAAAGCCAGAAAAGGAAAAGTAATTGCTATCGTAACCGAAGGCGATAAATTGATTCCTACGATGGCTGATTATACGATTGAAATTCCTGCGATGCACGAAGCTTTGATTCCATTAGTAGCAACAATCCCATTGCAGTTACTTTCTTATCATATTGCTGTTTTAAGAGGTTGCAATGTTGACCAACCAAGAAACTTAGCAAAGTCTGTTACTGTAGAGTAATTAAAATAAAGACTTTAAGATATAAGATGTAAATCATTTGGGTACAAACATGAGTCATCCCGAATTTTTTCTTAGAATAGTGAGGTTTAGGACGATTTGAGAGGTTTTTATCTTTATTATTGTACAATCCTTACTTTTCTTGTCTTGAAACAAGAAAAGTAACAAAAGAAATTCAAGAATTCCTAAACTCGCTTCGCTCAAACAGTAGGAATTCGTTGCCCATCAATCATAAAAAAGCGGTCGAAATTAGTTTTTTGACCGCTTTTTTGTGATTTTAAAATTTGGGATGACTCATGTTCATGACTTTAAACTCAGGATAATTTGCGATAAGTCAAATATAACTAGTATTTGAATACTTTTCCTCCTGCTAATACTTCTTGTGTTTTCTCATCAAAAGTAACTTTCAAGCCTGTTCTGTAAGCAGCGTTCGACATGATTGTTGCAATTGAGTGCGAGTAACCAGCTTCAATTGGTGCATGGCTTTGTTTACGTGAACGTACACATTCCATCCAGTTTTTAATGTGGGCAAACGTCAACGGGTCGCCACCAGTGTTTGCATCTGAAGCTACTTTTTGACCTTCGAGCTTCATTGGTGCTAACAAATTAGCTTTCAAGCCCATTGTTTTAGCATGACCTTCTGTTAAACCTCCTGTCGAAGAAATCTCGTTGGTATCCAAATTAATCATACCGCCATTTGAGTAATACAATTCTTTTGTTTCGCCTGCTGAGTTCGAGAAACGAGAAGTAAACTGTACTTGGAAACCAGATTTAGGGTCGTCTAATGGGCCATAATCAAATACTACTGTTAATGTATCGGCATTTGAACGACCATCTTTCCACTGATAAATTCCTCCATTAGCAACTACGCTTCTTGGGTGTGGCAAACCTGTAAACCAGTGAACAGTATCAATTTGGTGAGACATCCATTGTCCCGGAATTCCAGAAGAATATGGCCAGAACAAACGATATTCTAAGTATTTACGTGGATCGAATGCTTCGTAAGGACGATTCATCAAATAACGTTTCCAATCTACATCAGTTTCTTTTAAGTTTTTCACCAATTCTGGTCTTCTCCAACGTTCTGGTTGGTTTACGTTCCACATCAACTCTACCATTACGATTGGACCAAATTTACCTGATTTGATAAAATCCTCTGCCGCAAAATAGTTTTCACCACTTCTACGTTGTGAACCAATTTGAACGATTTGTTTTGAATTTTTTACCGCTTTCAATACTGCACGAGCATCTTCCATGGTTTCAGCCAATGGTTTCTCTGTATAAGTATCGCAACCAGCTTTTACAGCTTCAACAGTATGCAAAGCATGTTGGAAATCTGCTGTTGAAATAAATACAGCATCTACCATTTTAGAATCGTAAAGCTCTTCGTTATTTCTAAAAACTTTTACATCACTTCCTAATTGCTTATCTAAAAATGCTTTTCCTTCTTCTCTACGACGATTCCACAAATCAGAAAGAGCCGTCATCTCAAAGTTCATTTCTTTTTGTAAGGCCTTGAAAGGTCCTACATGAGAAGCTCTGTGACGGTCAGAAAAACCTACACAACCTACTCTTACTCGGTCGTTTGCACCGATAATTTTAGCGTAAGATTTTGCACTAAATGTTAATGCTCCAAGCGAAGCAAAGGTTGTTTTTTGAATAAATTCTCTTCTTTCCATAGTTTATTTGTTTTTATTTAGTGATTAGTAAATAGTGATTGGTGATTAGTTTATGTTTTAAAAGAATTAAAAATCTATTCACCAATCACTATTTACTAATCACTAAAAATTATAACGTTTTAATCTTCAAATTCTTAAACGAAACATTATTCCCGTGGTCTTGGATTAAGATATTTCCTTTTTCGCCCGCTCCGAAACCATTGTATTTTTCGTATTTACTTCTTGCTACTAAAGCTTTGAAAATATTACTGTTACGCTCGTATTCAACTACCTTAAAGCCATTCAACCAATGCTGAACGATATTGTTTGGATACACAATTACTCTTGCTTGATTCCATTCGCCAATTTTGCGTTGGAAACGTTTGTCTAATTTATAAGAAGGAATTAAATCATATAAACTGCTCATGGTACGGTTACCTATAGAACCCATTTTTGCATCTGGATGTTTTTCATCATCAAGTACTTGGTACTCTAAACCAATCCCTGATTTTCCATTCGAATCAAAGGCTTCATTTACAAAGTACTTAACGCCAGAGTTTGCACCTTCTGTCAATTTAAACTCAAATGTTAATTCAAATGCCCCGTATTGTTCGGTACTTACAATATCGTTACCAGTTTCAGAACCATCAGACGGACTCACATTAATGGTTCCATCCACCACTTTCCAATGAATTGTTGGCATTGCATCTTGATGAACGCCTCTCCAACCTGTAAAATCTTTTCCGTTGAATAACAATTTTACGCCTTGTGCTTTTTCTTGTTCAGATAAAGTATTCAAGGTTAAATTAATTACTGGCGTATTGTCTGTCGGACGAGGAGTTAGATTTTCAGTTTGGATTTTAATATTTCTCCAACGAATTTCCATGCCTTCTTTCATATCTGCATAGATAGAATGTACTTGCAAAGCAATAAATCCTTTGGCTGTCACATCATCTACTAAATTTGAAACAGGGACATCGTTTACCCAAGTACGAATGACATTTCCAATCGCTTCGATGCGATACTTGTTCCATTGTCCATGTAATTTAAAAGCCTTTTTAGCTTCTGGATTGATGTTGGGAATATACAACCAGTCACGACGAGCTTCGTCATAAATTCCACCCGACCAAGCACGGTCTGAAGGATCTACTTCTGCTTGATAGCCATGAACTCTACCGTTTTGGTAATCAGGACTTGAAAGACTCCTAAATTGAATACCAGAATTCATCCCATCAGCCACATTTAGCTCAAGTTCCAAGATAAAATCACCGTAATCTTTTTCAGTAGCTAAAAATGAATTAGGAGTATCCTTTACTGTAGTTCCTACAATTTCACCATTTCTTACGCTATACTTAGCTTTTCCGCCTAATTGTTTGAATCCTTTTAGGGTTTTTCCATCAAATAAGTTTGTCCATTTTTCTTTCTGAGCGAAAGTTGAAAAAGATAAAATACTGATAATGAAGAAAATACTTAAAAACTTTTGTTTCATCGTTTTATTATAAATTAGATTTATTGACAAAAGAATGTAAGATAATTTTTATACTGGATTTTGTAAAAGAATCTTGGAGGGTCTGTAGGGCTTGTCTCAACTTTCGAGACTGGTCAGGAGACCAGTCTCCGAATCCGTGGCTGGTCTCCCGACCAGCCTCAGAAGGGGAAACTCCTCATTCAGCACTCCAAATTACTCCACACCTTTTACTTGCATCTGCAAAGTATAAATGGATTCAGAAGCGGTAATGAATAAAGTTTTGCGGTCTTTTCCGCCAAAACAAATATTTCCGACCCAGTTTGAAGGCACAGGAATATTGCCTAATTTTTTGCCTTCTTTGTTATAAATCGTCACTCCTTTGCCCGTCAGATATAAATTTCCTTGATTATCCAAAGTCATTCCATCTGAACCCATCGGTGCAAAAAGTTGACGATTTGCCAAAGTTCCATCCCCTTGAATTTCGTATCTGTACGTTTTACTATCACGAATATCAGCTACAAATAAGTACTTGCCATCAGGATTACCCACGATACCGTTAGGCTGTTTGAGGTCACCATCAACCAAGATTACTTCTTTTGCTCCTTTGGCTAGGTAATACACATTTTGTTTATCGATTTCGGGCTTTTTTCTTGTCCAATAATCACGCTGATAATAAGGGTCGGTGAAGTAAATGCCACCTTTAGGGTCAATCCATAAATCATTTGGACCATTTGCTTTTAGCCCTTTGATATTATCTAACAAAACCGACACTTTCCCTTTATCAATTGCCCAAAGCTCATTTTTTTCGTCTGCACAGGCAATTATTCTTCCTTTTTTATCAACATACAATCCATTTGAACGACCCGTTTTATCCATAAAAAGGCTCAGTTTTCCATTCGCACTGTATTTCCAAATTTTATCATTAGGCTGGTCGGTAAAGAAAATATTACCTTTTTTATCCACCGCTGGACCTTCGGTAAAAGTAAATTGCTTAGATACTTGCACTAAGGAAGCACCTTTTTGAACAAGATTCAAGGCAGCAATATCATCACTCGACTGTGCCAACAATAATTGATTCGACAACAAGAGTACGGCAAGTACATGGCTAAACTTTATCATATTTATTAGGATTGTTTAAACGAAAAAAGCAAGTTACAATTTTGTACCTTGCTTTCTGGGGAGATTTGTGGGGTTTGGGGATATTGTGGAGGGTTTGAAGTCTAAAAGTTTTGAAATAGCAATATTTTAATACCTTTCTAAAAATCGTCTTTGTCTTTCCCAGTCTGCGTATTTTAATGAATTTTCAATTTGCTCGTTTATGTATCGTTTAATAGGAATTAGATTTATTCCTATGTCCGACCTCTCAACAATAGAAAGAATGTTTCTCCAATCTGCTGCTTCAAGGTCTCCGAAATTGACATCACCAGAATGTACAGAACCACCGTTTCCACGCCACCAAATTTTAGCAAAACCATCTTTATCTTGTGTTAGAGTTAAATAACATAAAAGAATATCATCAAACAATTCCCGCATAGAGTGTCTTACGATGTCAACTACAGTATTCATTTTGTCAGAATTAGTATAAATAGATCTTATGTAATTAAGAAGAAACTGACTTGCTTTTTCTTTTTGTTCACCTTGTAGATTTCTGAAAAACGCATTACAGAAATGGTCTCCAATTCCGAAATATGGTTCTTTCTCAATAATTAAGTCAAAAACTTTTATCAAAACGTTTTCTATTCCTTCAACTTGCCAAACAAATTCAAGACTTTTATCGTCGCCTGAAATACCTAATTGTTTTGCGTCATACAAACTGTTTATATATTCAATTAGAAAGCTAGAGTCTTTTTTTAGGATATTCAACATTCCTTTGCCTTCAAAGTCAAAGTGATTGTGAATTTTGTCTTGCTGTATGTATGCTTTTTTTATGAGTACAATATCATCCCCTAATTGGTCAAAATGTTCACTGAAAAAGTCCATCCATACCTGTAATCTCGTTCCGTCTTTTTCATTTTTTTCAACTATAGTTTTCAAAATGATTTGAAATAAGTCTGGTTCAATCGCCAAAAACCTTTTCAATCGGTCAAAGTGAATAGTATATGAATCGTTCATACTACTAACCGTGTTCACTAAGGATTGAACATACTTTGAACTCAAAAGAGAATCATCTAGATAATCGTAGAACGAAAGTTCCCATAATGGTTTATGGATAAAATCCTTATGCTCAATTATATTCCAAATTGTTTTAGCGTTCTGACTTTCTTTCAAATGATTTCTAAAAACAACTCTTGGGACGTAATTTATTGCATTGTTATTTTCAATTACAAGTTGCAACAATTCACAACCAATTTGAAAGTTTTTTGTACAATTTTCGTCAATTACGTGGTCAAGTGTTGTAGTGTAGTTCCATTCGTTTTTTGTGATTTTTTTTAAATATACAAACATGTTGTAAAACTCTTTTACTTGCTCTTTTTCATTAAAAACAAATGAACTTCTTATTTCAGCTTCTTTTAGTTTTTCGTATTCTCTGTAATTATCAAATTCATACATTTCTTTATCCCTGAATCTGTCCCAATCAATTTTTAGGAATGTTTCGTATGTTTTGTTTCTATATTTTTTCAGTAGTTCGGAAAAAGAAGGGTGAGAAACAGAATTTCTTTTGCACCATCTTACTTGGTCTTGAACATATTTACAATGTTCAAATGAATTTGGCGTAAGTTGCTTTTGAATAATATATACTAGTATCGGCACATCGTATTGCATTACCTCTTTTGAAACATCAGGTTGTATATGAGAATAACTCTGCAATAATTCAAATGATTTATCTATGCTTATTTGAAAGTTTTCCTGAATGGCGTCCCAAATGTTTTTTCGAAATAATTGAATTGTTGGTGTGTTTGGAACAGGATACTGATACCAATAAATAGACATCTTCCGTCCGCCTTTTGTATGATGAAAACGAAAACCTAAAAAGGTTTTTGCTAACTCGTAAAAAGCTGTTGAAAGCAAATTGTCTTTTACATTCAAACCGTCTATTAATATTTGAAAAAGAATTGTCTGTCTTGAGAAATTGATTTGTTCGTCATCCACATCAAAAGTCATATACTCTCGAATTTTATGAATCAATTCAGGTAAATGATCAGGAGCTTTCTTCGTATATTCAAATGCTAATTGAAGGGCATCTTTCAATTTGTGTTGGAAACGAAAAAACTCTCCGATTAACTCTATTACATCATTTTTGCTGTAAGAAAAGGCATTATTTTCATAAGTTACATTGTAAGTATCTCTTTGTGTTTCGGGTAAAGCTTGAGTAAGATTGTAAACAAATTCCAAGGTTTCATCTGGTAAGTAAAACCAAAAGGTAGTTAGAAATTTATATGCTTTTTCTTCGTCAAATTTATTTGACTTCCAGTATCCTTGTAAATATGGTTTTAGTTTGTCCATTACTTTTGAATAGCCAAACGTGTTATTCGCAGGAATGACACTATCTTTAAACCTACTTGAATTGTTTTCAAAATATTTATTCAACAAGGTTTCAAAAGACAATAAATTGTCTTTGATAAATGCTTTATAGAAGAAAAAAGTTGAAAGATTTTGCTCAGGAATTTTTACGTGTTCAAATTGGATTTCTACCAATTCAAGTTTGTCCAATTTATCAATTGCATCAATGAATGTAGAATAATTAAGACCGAAATTATCAAGAATTGAACTTGTGATTTCTCTATTTTTATATGGAATAGTGTAAAAGAAAGAAATCAGTCCAAGACATTTTATATTGAAGTTGTTTGCAAATTCTCCATTATCAGCAACAAAAGTCGTGAAATAGTTTTCAAATAAATCGGATACATCCTGCAATGCACGAATATTTTGTTCTGCTTTAGCAAGTAAAGCTGTCATAATTGCAATACGTGGATTTCCGTCTGCAATTCGAACGATTTCTTTATGATAAGTCGGATTGAGAATGTCAAACGGACTGGCTCTAATTATCTCAATAATTTGTTCATCTGTAAATTTAGCTAAGTCAATTCGTTGTGGTGAAAACTCTTGACAAAGTATTCCAATATCTTGAAAGGCATAATCTCTAACAGTGATTATTACTTTCAGTTCTCCTTTTCTTGATGCTTTGTAAAATCCTATAATTTGGTTGAAAGCGTCTATTCTGTTAGCGTCATCAACAAATAGAATATAATCTTTGTCTGCATCAAAATATTGATATAAGTCGTCAAGTAAAGTGTGATGTTTGTATGAAACACAATAAGCACCATAAGACAAGTTTTCAGACAGAAAACTTTTAATTCCTTCAAGAGCCAACTTTGTTTTACCAATGCCTGGTGTACCAGTTAAAATGATAAAATCATTTAGAATAATGCTTTGTTTTAACTCTTGAAGTTCTTTTTCCCTATGTAAAAACGTATTGCTTAAAGGTGTTGAAATACCTTTCGATACTCTGCTGTATTCTTCAATAAACTTATTTATTGAAACAATTTGTCCTGTGTCTAATGGTAATCCTAAATACTCATGAGTAAGGTCTCTGTGATTTAGGTGTAACTCTATTGCTAATGCGTCAAGTGTGTAAATTGTTAATAATATTCGTGTATCAGCTAAAAGGTCTTTCAAAGATTGAATTTCTGTTGTCGATAAATTGAAGTTTAGGCAAAGAATAATTTCAGAAATTTGTTTTAGCGTAATACCCGTTTTCTTCTCATCGATACATTTCTTTATATCGTCTTGCAATTTTGAAACGCCTGCTGAAATATTTGTTGAATATTCAACAAATATGTATTTACCATTTGGTAGAAGTAAAAATGTATCAGGAGTTCCTTTTACTGTTTTTTGTTTGCCTGATTGACTTCCTGTTCTTGAAAACGCAGAATAGTTTGTATTTCGCAAAGCAAGAAAACTATCGCACAAGTTCTGAAATGCAGCTTGATTGATAGAAGAAAGTCCCTTTTCTATTGCCTGAAGTCTGCTCATTTATTTACAATAAATTTTGTAATTCTTTACGAATCATTTCTTGAAGTTCTGTGTAATTACGATAAACTAAGAAACGTTTTGATTTGATATCAATAGGAAGCTTATCAGGTTCACTGGATATTAAAATTACAGGTTTATCTAAAGCTTGTGCAATACCTAATTCATAAAGAACGTTTGGATTTCGTCCATTAACGTTCACTATTATTAGATTGGCTTTAACAATAAGCTTCAGCATTTCTGGAAAAATATCTCCTTTGATATAATTTTCATCTCCCCTATAAGCATTAAAACCACTTTGTGTACAAGCTTCTCTGATTACCTTGTAATCTTCAGAATAGTTGTCGTGAAATGGTGTAAGTATAAAAACAAGTCTGTTGTCAATCAACAAATCGTTTTGTGTAATACCGTTAGCTTTTAAAAAGTCAGAATAATACGTTTGCCTACTATTAGTTATAGGTGTATTATTTCCTATGTATTCATTTCTTAAAAGTAAATGGTTTACATCTCTCCATCGTTCTTCATTTAGTATAAGTCTGTCGTTCAGATTATAGATTTGTTTTTCAATTGAATTTCTAATACTCTCCAATACAGCTTTGTTCTGCTCGGAGTCATATTTAGATTTTTTAAGTCTATTAAAAAATAGAAATGCAATTGTGGCAATGATTCCACTTACTAATGCAATCAAAAGCACCGATATGTTTGAAATTTCGTTCATTATTTTTGATTTGAATTAGTTTCAGAATTGTTAATTATTACTTCTGTTTCCATTATCAAGCTTACTGACTTGTTTATTGCAAATCCTGATAAAATAAGATTGAATACAAGAAAAAGAATCCACAACTTGGTTCCCTTTAGAAACTGATCTATTGACATTCTCCATAACAAGACATTCAAAATAGTGACTGCAAATCCAATAAAACAGTAAAACAATCCAGTTATTTGGTTGTCAACTTTAGCAATAGTAAATGCTACCACGAATGAAAGAGATAGCAGTACAATATCAACTGGTAGTTCGCAAATAGCTTGAATAGTAGCAGGTAAATCATATTTTCTTCCTATTAGTAACTTCAATAAAAAGCCAATTAAAAGTAAAACAGTTGGTAGTATTATTTGTAAATGTTCCATTTAATTTTGATTCAATTCTTGTATGAAATTCAATATGTTTTTTGATTACCTGAATCCAGCCCGTTAAATCTCAAATTGCTTTGCTGATAAAAACTCGCAACGTCCACTTACAGGGTTAGGTACTCTCTGGTATAGTATATATTCCTATTCTCTAATGTAATAATTTATTTTCTCTCACCAAACGCCTCTACTAATTTTAAATTTAACAATTCAAATAAAGCAAATAATTTTGTCTTATTCTTATTAGATTTTACTTTATGACCATTCTATCTAACAAGATGCTAACTACTTTTTGCCTTATGTCTATTCCATCGAACAAGATGCCGATTACTTTTTACTAGATGACCATTTCATTTAACAAGATGCCAATTACTTTTTACTAGATGACCATTTCATCTAACAAGATGACTATTACTTTTTACTAGATGACCATTCTATTTAACAAGATGCTCATTGATTTTTACTTTATTACTGTTTTATCTTTCATTTTATCAATTTCACCAAGGGCCTTTCTGCTTTACTTGATAAAATTGAGTGCCGTTGAACCTATAAAGTCCGCTTCCTGCACCCCACCACATATTCCCTGATTTATCCTGAAACATACTTTGTACACAACAATTTATCCCGTCGGTAGGGGTAAATACCTTGAATGCTTTGGGATTTGGCAATGGAATAGATGGGTCAAATCTGGTAGTGCTGCCACGTGCTGTAATCCATATAATACCCGAATCTTCTATGATTATTCCCCAAAACACTGTACCGCCTAAACCATCTTTGGGCGTGTATTCGGTAAAAGTTTTGCCGTCAAATTTACAGATACCGTTTTTCATGGTAAACCACATATTGCCCGATTGGTCTTGTGCGATGCCTCCTGCATAGTTCTCGCCCAACCCTTCTTTTTCGTTGAAATTGACAATCGTTTTGCCATCATAACGAAACACCCCTTTATTAGATGAAGCAAACCAAATATTTCCAGCCTTGTCTTCCATAATGCCTGCAACATTGATAGGCGGAAGCAAAGGAAATAAAAAAAAGGATTGCTTACCCAAACTATCAGCTATTGGATTATACTGATAAACTCCGCCATGTGTACCTACCCAAACCGTCCCCGATTTATCAACAAGAATACTTTTTCGACTGATGTCGATATGATTTAGCCCATCTTTTTGAGTATAATTTCTAAACCTTTTACCAACTGCCAATTTAGAATCATACTTATATACTCCTTGGTCAGTGCCAAACCACATATTGCCCTTTTTGTCTTCATTAATGGAAAAAACAGACTTGCTTTCAAAACCATCAGAATTAGAAAAATAGGTTAAAGTTGTTTTGTCGTACCTCACTACTCCATCGCCAAGAGTGCCAAACCATAAATTTCCTTTAGAGTCCTCAAAAATACTTCGGATGTATTGACTCACTAAAGTAGTGTCAAAATCAGGAGCTAAAGCCGCTGATTTAAAGTTTTTGATTACTCTTGGGCTTGGCTTTGAAGCAGTTGAGGCATTGAGCGTACTGTTCTTTTCTTGTCCGTGGCAAGCAGTAACAATTATCAAAAAGCTAAAAAGCAATATTTTGTTCAGTGGCATAATTATGGTTTTTTACTGTTTTAGAGTTTTGATAAAATGCTAAATTGCTCGTGAGGACACGGGCAAAGTAACCAACACTTCACTCATCATCATTTTCCTCTAACATATTTCTTGTCCAATGTCCTCCGATAAAGGTTCTCGTGGCTTCTTGACCATATTCAAGGTCAAATACTTCATTTAAGGTTCTGTCTTTGATGACAATTTCTTCCAAAGCTACCAGCCTCATATCTTCGAGTACTACTTCGTCTCCTGTTAAAAATTGCCAATCTCCATTTGTCTCATGAATCACACTTAGAATAGGCTTATTGAGTTCTAAGTAATGTCGGGTTGTAAATATTCCTAAATTTTTGGCTTCTCTAAATTTAAAGTCGACATTTCTATCAAGTAAGGGTTGTTTGTGTATAAATTCTTCTTCAAAATCAGTTTCCCAAGGAAATTTATTATTCCTGTCTGTCCAGACTAACTGTAAGACAGGGAAATCATTTGACTTGTAATAGTCAATCGCCATTCCGAAGTAATCACTTAAATTTCTATTATCTACTTTCAAAAATTCAGCTTTACTATTGGCAAAAATATTGTGATATGCCTTAGCTATCTTGATTATTTGAGCATTTTTCACCAATTCTGCAACATCATTAAGGACGATATGAAGAGTTTCTATTCGTAGTCCAAAACAGATTATTTCTGGATGATGGTGCTTTTGCCAAAGTCCGATTGTGTAAGCAAAAGATGGTAAATAGTCTGTCGCTGGAATCGTAATAATCGAAACGCCGAAATTTTCAATGTGAGATTTTGTCAGCTCATCATTTCTACAATTATGTGCTTTGTCTGTTATCATCAATTTATACGGTTTTCACGAGCAATTTACTCTTGACGAGAATTTGTATTTTATTTATTTTTTCAAGTAAAAAATGGCTTGGAATAGTGAGGACTCGGCTTTTTACCACTGTTTTGCTATTCTACTAAGTTTATTATTATTATTGAAAATCAAGTTTACTCTGTAAAGGGAAATCGTATCACTTTGAAAGTTCATATTCCCAAAGTGTTCATGTCTTTTTAAAGATTCTTTGATTTGTGCTTTCGTAAGGTCTGTTTCATTAATAAGTTTTGTCAAGTTGTCAAGGTCGTTTTCAGTATCCTTATAGCCATCACGCATATATGTCAAACTTGCAGATTGATCAAGAATCGTGTAAAATCCAACTATTAAAATAATTATTAAAGTTGTCAAACAAACCCAAAAAGCAGTTTTCCATTTATTCATTATATTGCATTGTTCTTATAAGTTATCACAAATATTTTTACTTCCCCCGTGGTCTGTGGCACACAGAACACAAGTAATGCAAGTGTTCTGTGTGCCACAGAACACGGAAGGAAAACTCATGGATTGAGAAAAATTATTAATTTACTACTCCTTAACTCCCGTATTCTCAGCAGGTTTTTCAAATTCCCATTCGCTTCTAATCAGTTTGTTTTGGCTTGGATATACTTCGTTTAAGGTATTCGCATCATAAATTCTGCCGTTTTTCATCACCATTTTTAAGGTATTTGAATTACGAATATTCTCTAAAGGATTTTTATCCATGATTAATAAATCAGCTAATTTTCCTTTTTCGATACTTCCCAAATCTTTATCTAAACCTAAAGCGGTTGCTCCAAGAATGGTTGATACTTTTAAGGCATCAAGGTTTTTCATGCCTCCGCTTTGCATCGACCATAATTCCCAATGATAACCCAAGCCTTGAAATTCTCCGTGACTACCAATTCCTGCCAATGAACCATTTTCTACCATTGATTTCATCGACTTGGCGTGTTTCTGGAAAACGTGTTCTTCTGGCAAGAACCAACCTGTTACTCTACGAGTTTTTGCGGCTAATTCTTCATAAGGCATAAAGTATTGCATCTTTTTGTCATGATAGGGATTCTCTGTTTCAAAGTAGAAAATCTCAGCAAAAGGCCCACCATAAGCTACCAAGAAAGTAGGCGTTACTGCCATTTTAGAGTAAGCGATTGACTTCACTACATCGTTGTACAATGGATAAACGGGAATAGCGTGTTCGTGTCCGGGATAGCCATCTAACATATTGGTCATGTTCAATTTGTAGTTCAAACCGCCTTCGGTAGTTGGCATTAGTTTTTGGTCTTTTGCCGCTTTGATAATCCATTGGCGAGTTTGTCTATTGCCCGTCAAATACATTTTGATGTACTTAGTATTGTAATATTTGCTGTATTGCTTCAAAGCATTAATTGCCCCTGTTGAATCTTTGATATTGTAAGACCAGAAACCAACACCCGGCCCCGTTGAATAGATTCTTGGCCCAGCCATTTTGCCTGCATCCACCATATCGCTGTAAGTAAGTACGTCGGTAGTGGCTGTTTGTGGGTCACGAGTGGTCGTTACGCCATAAGCTAAATTGGTGGCATAAATCCATACTTGGTTTTTCTGAATGCCCCATTGTGGCCACATGTGCGAATGCGTATCTACAAAACCCGGTGTGATGGTTTTACCTTTTACGTCGATTACTTTGGCATTGCCAACGCCTTTCAGACTTCCACTTTTCCCTACCGCTTTTATTCGGTTATTTTCTATCAAAATATCTCCGTTTTCTATCACTTCATTGCCATTCATCGTGATGATTCTTCCGCCTTTCAACAATACATTTCCTGTCGGAATATCTTTGGTGAAGTATAGTTTAATCTCGGTTTCTTCTGGCTTGTAAGTAGTTTCAGCTTTTTTAACTGCTACTTTTTTCGTGGCTGAATCTGCATTGGCTTTTATCGCTACTTTAATTTTCAAAGTATCAGTTTTTACTTTATTCAAAGAATCTGCCTTTACTTTTTCTTGTGCTTTTTTAGCGGTTTTTACACTGTCTTCAAAAGCTTTTGATTTATCTAAATCATACACAAAATGAAAGCGACCTAATGACCAATGTATTTTCTTCGCATCGCTCGACCAAGCTGGAAACTCTCCTCCTATTTCTGTTAATTTCTGTGCAGGAAACTGTGCTGAACTTGGGTCTGACACAGAAATATTAACGGTTTTCCCTGTTTTAGGAATCGTCATTACATAAATATCATTATTGACTTGTGCCAAAGCTTTATCTCCATCGGGCGACATCAATACTTGTGACGCATTTGACGCTCTGTTTACTTCCATTGCCTCCGCCATTTTTTCTCCCAACATACAATTATGCACATAATCTTCACCTTCGATACTCATGCCATAAGTGGTGATTCCCGTAATTTTTGCATGAACTTTTTCATCTGTTCCATCCCATTTAATCGACTGCAAAGAACCATCGCCACCGCTTAAATAGATTCTATCAGAATTTTTCACGAAGTGAGGCGTACTTCTGCCTTGTGCTTTGTCGATGACAGTGATTGCTCCGCCTTTGGCATCAATCCAACAAATTTCATCTTCTGAACTATTGGCAACTGGACCAACGGATTCTTTGAAAGTACGCATTTTGCTACGAATGAAAACGATTTTATCGTCCTTCTGTGTAAAGACTGGTTGCGAATACAAAGCTGGCACTGACGTAAGTTTCTGTACGTTTGGCGTTCCGTTGGTATTTACTTTATAGAGATGACCGCCCTCGGCTGTCCAAGTGATAAAAGCGATTTGCGTTCCATCGTTCGACCAAATAGGATTTGCTTCGGTAAATTCATGATTCGTAATTCTGCGTGGCGTTCCGTTCGGATAATCTGTTACATACAAACGGTTCAAAGAAGTGAAAGCTAATTGCTTGCCATTTGGCGAAGGAACGGCATCACGAATTTGTGAAATTAAAGTTTGAGTAGTATCTGAAATTGGGTACTTAAATTCTAATCTTGGGCCCATTTCCAAATCCATATCAACACTAAATGGAATCTGTACAGGGCTTCCGCCATTGATAGCAATTTTATAAATCTTTCCACCATAAGAAGCAATCAACGCTTGATTATCAGGCGTAAAAGACATTGAAGGCAAAACGCCCATCGTTGCGATTGACTCCTGTTCGTCTCTTTGTACTGGGTAAGCCAACCATTTTTCATCGCCACTTTCCAGATTTCTTAATACCAAACCTGTTTTTTCTTCAAAGCGAGAACCATACACCAACCATTTGCCATCGCCCGACAAAGTAGGCGAAAATGCCGAACCGTATCTTGAAGTAATGGTAGTGCGTTTGGCATTGTCACGGTCGTAAACGCCAATTTGGTATTGTGGCATCATGGCATTATAATTCCATGCACCCGAACGCTGCGAGAAGTAGATGTATCTTCCATCAGGACTAACGGCTGGGTCGATGGTTTTTAACGTAGCAGGTTGGTCAATTAATTGAACGCCTCCGCCACCATCTTTGTGCACCATCCACATTTGTACATTCATGCGACCTTTGGCGAAAATGATATAATTGCCGTCGGGAGTCCATTCGGCAGCTTCATAGTTTTGGTCACGGTCTTTCGTTACTTGGATGGTGTCTTTTTTCTCGAAATCAATCATCCAAACATTATCAGAACCGCTACGGTCTGAAATAAAAATTAACTTTTTTCCGTCTGGACTATAACGTGGATGCGTATCATAAGCCAAACCTTTGGTGATATTGGTCGCTTTTCCTCCAGTAAAAGGAATACTGTATAAATCGCCCATCAAATCAAAAACGATGTTTTTAGCATCAGGACTCACATCTAATGAAAGCCAAGTACCTTCGTCGGTATTGAGTTTGAACTTACGAGTAGCCTTGAGCGGTAAATCTTTGTAACGAACAAATTTCGTTGTATCTTTTTTAAGGGAATCGCCCGAAAATAGATGCCTTGACACAGAATGCTTGAAGGAATTTGCCATGCTGACAATTGCAAAAGTGCCAACAAACAAGCCCATCAATAGATTTTTAGGATTAGTTTGAGGAAAAGTGATTTTCATTTTTATGGTTTTATTTGATGAATGGAATCACTAAAATAGTGATTATTCTTTAGGATATTACTTTTGTGAGGGTTTTTAATAGGAAGCCTTTGGATGATGATTTTAGTTTTGAAAACTTTTTAAAAAGTTTTCAAAACTAATCATAATTGGGAGATTGGTAATTCCAGAGATATGAAAACATTCCAAATTCGTTATATTTGTAAAAATGAATATGCAATGAGAAATTCTTTAAAAACTCCCTTGACCCAAGCTCAGTTATTGGTTTTACAAGTAGTAAAAGAACAATACAATGAGCAAGATTTAGATGAATTAAAACAATTATTGGTTGATTTTAATCATCGAAAGATGCAAAAACATTTAGACCAAACCGTTGCCGAAAAAGGACTTACTGATAAAGATTTTGAGAATATGTTGAAGGGACACAACCGTAAAGCAAGTTAATATGCTCAGAATTGTTTTAGATACCAATGTGTTAGTAGCAAGTATTTCTCAAAAATCTCCTTATCACTGGGTTTGGCAGGCTTTTGTACAAGGGAAATATGAATTATGCGTTACCAGTGATATTTTAGATGAATATGCAGAAATTATCGAACGATACTTTTCTGTGGAAGATGCTGAAAACACCTTAAATCAAATAATGATGGGCAAGAATGTTGTTCAAATTATACGTTATTATGAATGGAATGCGATTGAACAGGACCCTGATGATAATAAGTTTTTTGATTGTGCCGTAGCTGCTAATGCACATTATCTTGTTTCTGAAGATAAACATTTTAACATCTTAAAGAAAATACCTTTTCCCTCCATTACAAGAATCAAAACTTTAGAATTTAAAGAAGTACTTTCTGAAATTTAATGTCTCATTGCTCATAAAATGCAATAAAAATCACAATTCCGAAGGAATGATACATTTATAGAAAAGGTAACATAGCAACACTGATGTTCTACCCCATTCAGAGTCATATATCTTCCTCATTTTACTTTTGGCTATTCATGTTTAATCCTTTCAGGATTGGAACACAAATTATTTTTAATTTTTACAAAATATTTTTCCTTCCACTCCACCATTTTCTAAAATCAATTCATTAATTTTAAAGTATAAGCATATTACAAGTACCTATTGTATAATGCTTTAGCCTACCACTCAATACGTTCAATTACTTATTAATCGCTTTTGCCTTGGGGCGGTTAAATGCAATTTCTATAGGTTGTATTTTTTAACTTAAACAATATATATCATGAACACCTCACAAGATTCTGGTAATGCTACGAACATTGCTAATTTCAAAAACCTGATTAATTTTTGCCTTGGCTTTGGTGCTGGCTACAATCCTACAAAAGATGCCCTGAAAGTCCCCAATCTGCAAAGTCAACTCAATACCGCAAGCACTTTATTACAGCAAAGTATCACTAACGAAACGGTGTATATCCAAGCCACTGATACTCGTCGTGATTTATTTGCACAGCTCAAGCCTTTGGCTACTAAAATTCTCAACGCTTTTTCTGTTTCGGGTGTGCCAGCTAGTGCCGTGGCGGAGGTTAAAACCATTAATCGAAAGATTCAAGGGAAAAGGGCTTCGTCTAGTGAGAAGAGTGCAAGTATTGCTGTTGAAGGAGAAACACCTCAACCTAAAAGCATTTCTAGTTCGCAACAGAGTTATGAGTATATGGTCGAGCATTTTTATACGTTGATAGAATTGATTCGCTCGCATGCAGTATATAATCCTAATGAAGATGCCTTGAAAGTAAGTACTTTGCAAGCTTATTTAACGGATTTACAAAATGCCAACAGCAATGTGATGGTCGCCAATACGGCTTGGACGATTAGCCGAGCAGCTAGAAATAAGTGTTTATACTCCCCAGAAACAGGCTTGGTAGATACGGCTTTGGACGTGAAAAATTATATCAAAGCGGTTTTCGGTGCTAGTAGCATGGAGTATGGGATGGTGAAGGGTATCCTCTTTAAATATGCCAAGCTGTAAAATGAGTATTAGAGCATTCGCATTTAGAATATAGGCTTACGCATTTAGTATTAGAGCATCCGCATTTAGAATATAGGCTTACGCATTTAGTATTAGAGCATCCGCATTTAGAATATAGGCTTACGCATTTAGTGTTAGAGCATCCGCATTTAGAATATAGGCTTACGCATTTAGTATTAGAGCATCCGCATTTAGAATATAGGCTTACGCATTTAGTATTAGAGCATCCGTAATCAGTTTTTAATGGCTATTGAAAATGAAAGTATAGTCAAATCTTCTTTACTACGAAACCTCACCCCCAACCCCCTCTCCTGCAAAGAGGGGGCTTTTTTAGTTCCCAAAGCTCCCCTCTCAACAGGAGAGGGGTTGGGGGTGAGGTATTTAGTAGTTTAATCTTTTGTAGTAGATAAATTGATAACCTATTATTAATCGCTATAAAGCATACAAAATCCCCTTATCCACTTTTGCAGGCAAAGGGCCTTTGGTTACTAATTTTAAGGCTGCTAAGTTAGCACCTGCATTCGCACAGGTTTCTGGCGAAGCACCTTCTGTATAAGCCGTTAGAAATCCTGCCCAATAAGCGTCTCCTGCTCCTGTAGCATCAATTACTTCGAGGGGTTTTACGCCTAATGTGATTTGTTTTGCTCCCTTTTCAGTAGAAATGATAGAACCATCACCACCTTTGGTTAGACAAATGAGGTCTGCTCCCATCGCATGAAAATCTTGCAGGATTTGTGCTTCGGAAACTTTATGTCCATAGATTCTTTCGGCATCATCTTCACTCAGTTTCACCAAAGCATCGTGTGAACAGTAAGCTGAAATAGTTTCCCAAGCTTGTTTTCTGTCTGGCCAAATCTGAATAGCATAGTTAGCGTCTAAACTTACACGACAATTCAAAGCATTAGCACGTTTGGCGGCATCTACGATAGTACTCTGGGCTGGGTCTTGACTCAAAGCGAAACAAGTGGTATGAAAAATGGCTGATTCTGCCAATAAACTATCTGGAATATGTTGTGGTTGAAGCATACGGTCGGCGGTGCGATAAGCAATAAAATCGGGCGTGCCTTTGGTACGTGAAACCACTACAATACTGGTTGGTTGAAAATCATCTACGGCAACGTGACTAACATCAATACCTGTTTTGGCTACTTCTCTTTTTAAATAAATACCGATATTGTCGTTACCAATGCAAGAAACCAAGGCGGTATTCATGCCCAAACGAGCCATATTTGCAGCCATATTGGCGGGACTTCCTCCCTGAAAACGTTCAAAAGTGGAGGTTTCAAGAATACTTTCTTGTATTTCAGTTCCAATAAAGTCAGCCAATAGTTCGCCAACCGAAAGTAGTGCGTATTTTTTCATGTTTATAAAAATGGATTGTTCTCGGAATGTGAAAGGCTTGAAAGCAATTAGCAATCAAGTATTTCCAACAGATTGTTTTTGCAAATTAAGGATTATTCTGTAAAAAATTATAAGTGATGGTCATAAAACATTAATGATGGCATCAAGGTAAAAAACTAATTTTAGTGTTATAGCTTATCATTCAAATTAAGGTTGAACTATTTATATACTCCCATGAAAATTACCAAACAAATCAATCAAGGTATTCCAGAAAACTTGCATCTTTGATACGTCAAAATACTCGAAAAAGAAAAACCTAAAAACGAAAGAATAATGTCAAACATTAAATTAATCATCGAAGAAAGACCAAGTAATATTGGGAATTTCATGGTGGGGCGATTATTACCTTTTAGAGAAAAAAGAATGGTGGGGCCATTTTGTTTCATCGATCACATGGGGCCAGCAAAATTAAGTGATCATGAGAATTTAGACGTTGGGCCACATCCACACATCGGACTTTCTACGTTGACTTATCTTTTTGAAGGAAGTGTAATGCACAAAGACAGTCTAGGAACAGCCATAGAAATAAAGCCCAATCAAGTAAACTGGATGACTGCTGGAAATGGCATTGTTCATTCTGAAAGAACGCCAGAGTATTTGCGTCATTCTGATAAAAACTTGCATGGTTTACAAATTTGGGTGGCTTTGCCCAAAGAACTTGAAGAAATGTCTCCCAATTTTGCTCATATTACAGAGGAAGAAATTCCTACATGGGAAAACAATGGCGTTTCTTTTAAATTAATTGCTGGAGAAGCTTTTGGTAAAAAATCGGCAGTGCCTGTTTATAGTCCTTTGTATTTTTTAGAGATAAAAACGACAAAGGCTACGACAATCAATATTGGGGATGATTTATTCGGGGAAAGTGCCTTATATATTTTAGAAGGAAGTATCAGCAGCGAAGTACATCGCTATGAACCCAAACATATTTTAATAGCGAACGATAGTAAGTTATGCAGTTTTGAAATGGCTGAAAACACTACTGTGTATATTTTTGGAGGTGAGCCATTTCCAGAAGAAAGATATATTTACTGGAACTTTGTCGCCTCAACGAAAGAATTAATTGAAGATGCCAAAACCAGATGGATTGAACAAAGCTTCCCTAAAGTTCCGGGCGAAACTACCTTCGTTCCACTTCCACAAGCTCATCCTTTAAAAAATAAATAAATGGAAAAAGTACACGCACAAATCGGCAAAGAACTTTACAAAACTACTATTCAGACTACTACAAATACATTGATTACCGATGAACCTATTGAAGTAGGCGGGAAAGATTTAGGATTTAACCCGAAAGAACTGTTGGCAGCGGCACTAGCAGCCTGTACTTCTGCAACATTAAGAATGTATGCCGACAGAAAAGCTTGGGATTTAGCAGAAGTGAAAGTAGCAGTAACTTTTGAAAGAGATGCTACAGCTAATAAATCTTTCTTCAATAGAAAAATTGAATTGATTGGCAATTTAGATGAAGAACAAAAAGCGAGGTTACTCGTCATCGCTAATAGTTGCCCCGTTCATAAAATATTGACTAATCCGATAGAAATCAGCACCGAATTAACATCATAGTTCAAAAAAATTGATATTTCTAACTAAAATAGCATGGTATTCTGTGCTATTTTTCTATTTTTATAGCATCATCCAATCCAGTACCTTTATTAATAATATCAACAAATGAAAAAACAACTCCTTACACTAGCAGGACTCTGTCTGATAAGTACTGCTTCTTTGGCACAGAAAACCCTTGTCCATTGTGGAACACTTATCGACGGTATTCAAAATGAAGCACAAAGCCAAGTAACCATCGTTGTTGAAGGCAAAAAGATTATTGCTGTACAAAAAGGCTTTACTGCTCCGACTGGAACAGATAAAGTTATCAATCTGAAAAACCAAACTGTAATGCCGGGTCTTACGGATATGCACGTACATTTGGAAGAAGAAACCAGCAAAGGTGGAGCGATAAAACGCTATCAGCAAAATGATGCAGACATTGCTTTCGATGCAGCAAAATATGCTAAAACAACCTTGATGGCAGGCTTTACTACAGTAAGAGATTTGGGAGGTTCAGGCGTAAATCTTGCCTTGAGAAATGCCATCAATAGAGGTACTACGATTGGACCTAGAGTTTATACTGTGGGTAGAATCATTGCTACTACAGGCGGACATGGCGACCCTTCAAATGCTTTAGCAGATAAATTATCGCTAGAACCAAGATATTTAACAGGAGTAGTAAATGGCGTAGATGAATGTCGCCAAGCAGTGCGTCAACGTTATAAAGAAGGTTCTGACTGTATTAAAATTACGGCTACTGGTGGCGTATTAAGTTTGGCAAAAAGCGGAAAAGCACCACAATTTACCGAAGAAGAAATCAGAGCAATTGTTGAAACCGCAAAAGATTATGGATTTCATGTGGCAGCCCATGCACACGGAGCAGAAGGAATGAAAAGAGCCGTGAAAGCAGGTGTAACAACCATCGAACACGGTACTTATATGGACGACGAAGTAATTGAATTGATGAAAAAGAACGGTACTTATTATGTTCCAACCATTATCGCAGGTAAAACTGTTGGCGATTCTGCTAAAATCCCTGGTTACTTTCATCCATTAGTAGCTCCGAAAGCATTAGAAATTGGACCATTAATTCAGGCTACTTTTGCTAAAGCGTACAAAGCAGGTGTTAAAATTGCTTTTGGTACAGATTCTGGTGTTTCTATTCATGGTTATAATGCTTATGAATTTCAATACATGGTAGAAGCTGGAATGCCAGCGATGGAAGCAATCAAAGCAGCAACGATGACTCCAGCTATTATTTTGGGTACTCAAAAAGAAACAGGTTCTATTGAAACTGGCAAAATTGCAGACATTATTGCTACGGATGGGAACCCATTACAAGACATTAAAGTAATGAGAAAAGTATCGTTTGTGATGAAAGATGGTGTTGTTTATAAAAGCCTATAAGCATAAACAAAGATTGAATAATTGACTAAAATGTTTAATTTAGACGCCAATTAAACAATACTATTATTTCAATTAATGAACATGAAAAATCTATTTGTTATCATTACTTTGGTGTGTGCTTCATTATCAGCAACTGCTCAGAAGCCTAACACCTTGACAGCCAAAGAAAAAAAGCAAGGCTGGAAACTCCTTTTTGATGGTAAAACATTGAATGGTTGGAGAAATTTCAATAAAAAAGACCTTGGGCCAGCTTGGAAAATCTCTGATGATGCCATTATGCTAGACAACAGCCAAATGGATGGTTGGAATACTAAAGGTGGTGGAGAATTGACTACCGATGGAATTTACGAAAACTTTATTTTAGCTTGCGACTGGAAAATTTCTGAAGGTGGTAACTCTGGAATTATCTTCAATGCACAAGAAGACGATGCTACAAAACATCCATATTCTTGGTTTACGGGTCCAGAATTTCAAGTATTAGATAACGATGGTCATGCAGATGGTAAAATCGACAAGCATAGAGCTGGTAATTTATACGATTTAATCAAGTACGAACCAGAAAACGTAAAACCAGTTGGCGAGTGGAATAAAGTAATGATTGAACAAAAAAGCGGTCATGTAAAATTATTCGTAAATGGCAGAATGGTCATTGAATATAAAATTGGTAGCGAAGAGTATAAAAAATTAGTAGCTGCAAGTAAATTCAAAGGCATGGAAAACTGGGGTACTTTCACAAAAGGACACATCGTTTTCCAAGATCACGGAAACAAAGTTTGGTTTAGAAATATCAAAATCAAAGAATTATAGTCTTAGGTTTAGATAGCTAAAAAGCAAAAAAACTGTAAGTACATCAAAGCATGTCACTTACAGTTTTTTACTTTAAAACACTTATATTTTCTGTATATTGCACCCCAATTCATACAAAGACATCCACGTTTTCTAAATTATTTTATAATGTTAAAATCAATGACAGGTTTTGGCAAATCGGTGATAGAAGCAAAATCTTTAACCGTTACTGCTGAAGTAAAAACGCTAAACTCTAAGTTTACAGACATTTATTGCAGAATACCCAAGAGTCTGTCTTTCAGAGAAATAGAAATCAGAAATTTACTTACTCAATCCTTAGAACGTGGTAAAATTGAATTTAACCTTTCAATTAATTACACTGACGTAGCCAGCTCTGGAACAAGTATTAATCGTCCATTAGTTGATGCTTACATGAAAGATTTGCAAGAATCTGCCAACGTTTATGGCTTAGCAGACATTACAGAATTATTCAAAATAGCGCTGACCTTACCAAATGCTTACAATACTGAAACTGTTTCAGAAGAACAAGCAGAAGAAGAATGGAAAACGATTTTATCAGCTGTGAATCAAGCCATTGCAGAATGTACAAAATTCCGTTTGCGTGAAGGAGAAATCGTAAAAAATAAATTTATCGAATACATTGATAAAATTGGCGAGCTCCTGAAAGAAGTAGAAGAGCAAGACAAATTACGAATTCCAACCGTTCGTGAACGCCTAAGAAAATCAGTTACAGATTTGTTGGAAGCAGATGATTTTGATAAAAATCGTTTTGAGCAAGAATTAATTTATTATATTGAGAAGTACGATATTTCTGAGGAGAAAGTACGTTTAGGAACGCATTTGGTTTATTTCAAAGAAGTACTAAAAGAAGGAAATGGTAAAAAACTAAACTTCCTTTGCCAAGAAATTGGACGTGAAATCAATACAATTGGTTCAAAAGCAAATGATGTTGTGATTCAAAGAATGGTCATCAATATGAAAGATGAACTTGAAAAAATCAAAGAACAGACTTCTAATGTTTTATAGGTAAATGTAGATTTGACAAATTCAAATTTGTCAAATCTACATTATTAATTATCTCATACTCACCAAAGTAACCCCTGCTCCTCCTCTATCGGCGTGTTCGTCTTGTGTAGTGGCTACTTGTTTATAACCTCTGAGATGCTGACGAATGAGATTCCTCAAAATTCCATCACCTTTTCCGTGTACAATCCTGAGTTCATCATAACCAACCATGATGGCATCATTCATAAATTTATCTACTTCAACCAATGCTTCTTCGCCACGTTTTCCTCGTAAATCAAGATTGAATGAAAAATTCATCATTTTATCATTCATATCAACGCCCACAATTTTAGTACTTGATGAAATTTTCTGTTTGTATTCTTTGCGAGAAATTTTTTCTAAACGATTGATTTTTACTGTCGTTTTCAAATCGCCAATGGCAATTTCAGCATCTTTCCCACGTAAACTCAATACTTCTCCTAAAGCTTCCTGACCTTTGATTCTGACCAAAGAACCCACCGAAATTTCACCTAAAATTACTTCAATTTCTTCACGCTCTTCTTTTTCTTTCTCCTCTTTTGGCGTTGGTTTTTTGGTATTTTGATTTACTTTTTCAAGCACTAAGCTTTCTTGAAAATCCACCAAATCTTGTCGGATTTCTTTGGTTGCCAATTTCTCCGCTCCTTGCTCACGAATTTCCTTAATCGTTGCTTCGATTTTCTGATTCGTATTTTTGATTAATTCTTTCGCTTGGATTTTGGCAGTATTTAAAATCGTTTTCTTTTCTGTATCTAAATACGATTTCAGCGAATTGTATTGCTCTAACAATTGGTCAAGTTTGCGTTGTTTTTGGGCATTTTCAACGTTTTTATCGGCAAATACTTTCTTTTCAATTTCTAATTCTTTGATGAGCTTTTCAAAACTTACTTGCTGATTACCAATTTTTTGCTTCGATTTATCAATAATCGCTTTGGGTAAACCAATTTTATAGGCAATTTCTATCGCAAAAGAACTTCCCGGCTTTCCGATTTCCAATTCATACAAAGGCTCAAGGTGTTCGGCATCATAACGCATCGCTCCGTTGACCAATCCTTTTGTTTTATCGGCAAAAGTTTTGAGGTTTGTATAGTGCGTATTGATTGCACCATAAGCCCCCGAACGGTTCAAATCTTCCAGAATACTTTCAGCAATTGCTCCACCTAAAGTTGGTTCTGTACCTGTTCCAAATTCATCAATCAAAAACAAAGTTTTTCTATCAGAATTAATCAAAAAGTACTTCATGTTCGTTAGGTGTGATGAATAAGTACTTAAATCGTTTTCCAAACTTTGCTCATCGCCAATGTCAATAAACACACTTCTGAAAATTCCAATCGTAGAATACTCCGACATTGGCACTAACAAACCGCATTGATACATATATTGCACCAAGCCCAAAGTCTTTAATGTTACCGACTTCCCTCCTGCATTTGGCCCAGAAATCAATAAAATTCTTTGTTCTGAATCCAATTTTATCGTCAGTGGCTGTACTTTTTTTCCTTGTTTTTTGAAAGAAAGAAAGAGTAAAGGATGAACCGCATTTTTCCAATCTACGATTTGGCTGTTCAAGCTCAAAGGCGCTACTCCATTGATTTCAATTGCCAAGCGAGCTTTGGCTCTGATAAAATCTATGATGCCCAGAAAAGTATAAGCTTTTCTTAAAACGGGAACGTGTGGACGAACTCTTGTCGTGAGTTCCATCAAAATTCTGATGATTTCCCGTCTTTCCGCTGATTCTAATTCACGTATTTCGTTGTTGGCTTCCAGTACTTCGGTAGGTTCCATGAATACTGTTTTTCCAGTATCAGATTCATCATGAACGAAACCTTTAATTTTACGCTTGTGTTCAGCAGCGATGGGAATCACCATTCTTCCGCCACGTAAAGTCAAAGAAAAATCATCTGAAATCCAGCCATTTGAACGAGCATTTTTCAGAATACTTTCTAATTTTTTACGTAAATCAATTTCTTGACTTTGAATTCTACGACGAATACTTTGTAATTCGGGACTGGCATTGTCTTTCAATTTACCACGGTCGTCGATTACTTTATCTAAAGAATCCAAGATTTGACGAAGATTCAAATCAGCCGAAAAAGCCGTTCCAACTAATTCTCTCAATTGCGGGTAAGCTTCTGGTTCTTTATTATCGAAAAAACGCAAACATTCTTGAATGGTTCTTAGCGAAAGTTTAAGGTCGAAAAACTCTTCTTCCGTCAAGAAAGCACCTTCAATTGCCGCTTTTGAAAGTTGAAGATTTACGTCAAGATAATTCTGTGAAGGAAAAGCTTGAGGCTCAAAAGCCAAAATATCTTTCATTTCGGCTACTTGCCGAATCATTTTTTGAATTAAATCGTAATTATCTGCAAATCGGATTTTGTTGACAAAGGCTCTTCCTAGCGAACTCACACACAATTCGTTCAGGTGTTCTCTGATGCGGTCGAATCCTAATTTTTGTTCTATATTTTGTGGGTATAACATGCTTTTAAAATAATTTCTTTCAATAAAACCACTAAACATTGCACAAAGTTCTGAGGTTTAATTACTAAAGAAACCCCGTGAAGTAAAAATTACTTACGGGGTTTCCAAAATATTATACCTAAATTTTGAGCTATTCAGCAGGAAAAGTAAAAGTTCCGTCTGAATTTGGGTACAAATCTTCAACTTTTGTAATGGCACTTTTGTTGAGTTTACCGTATAAATGCGGAAAAGTTCCGCCATGGGGAACGTCTTCAAAACGAGTTTCTGCCGTCAAAGCGTCAATGTCAAGATGCAATAACAACAAATGAGCTTTGCCTACAAAATAATTGTTGAGCGTACCCTGTACTTGCCCAAAAGTAGAAAGATGAATAAATTTTTCTACGGCAAAGGTTTCAGATTCATAATATTCTAAATCTGAAAATTCAGCCCACCACGCTGGACTTACGATGTGATAAAGTCTTGGTTTCATAAGTTAAATTTACTACATTGTTCTGAGCTAATTGGAAAAAATCTAAAATTATGTACGACATCATCATTGTTGGCGGCGGTTTAGCTGGACTCGTCAATAGTATTTTACTTTCAAAAGCAGGCAAAAAAGTATTATTGATTGAAAGGAAAAGCTATCCTTTCCACCGAGTATGTGGCGAATACATTTCCAACGAAACCCGACCGTTTTTAGCGTCATTGGGCGTTGATTTTAGTCTGCTAAATTATAAAGAAATTTCCCGTTTTCAATTTACTTCACCTTCGGGCAAAGTATTGGAAACCCAACTTGACTTAGGGGGTTTTGGCATTAGTCGCTATACTTTTGATGAAATTTTGTATCAATTAGCTCTAAAAGCTGGCGTGGAATTTTTATTAGAAAAGAGCGTTGAAAATGTTGAATTTCACGATAATCATTTTACAGTAAGTACCAGTACTGACAGTTTTGAAGCTCGCTATGTAATTGGTTCTTATGGAAAAAGAACGAAATTGGATGCTACTTTAAAACGAGGTTTTTTCGGCAAAAGAAGTCCTTATATTGGCATAAAGTATCATATCAAAACCGATTTTCCGAAAGATTTAATTGCCCTTCATAATTTCAAAGATGGCTATTGTGGGATTTCAGCCATTGAGGAAGACAAGTATTGTCTTTGTTACTTGACAACCCGTGAAAACCTCCGCCAACACGGTGCAATTACTGAAATGGAGAAAAATATTCTCTGGAAAAACCCTCATCTCAAAAAAATATTTACAGAATCTGAATTTCTTTACGACAAGCCAGAAGTAATTAATGAAATTTCATTCGCTCCAAAAACGACTATCGAAAATCATATTTTAATGGTTGGCGATGCTGCGGGTTTGATTACGCCTTTATGTGGCAACGGCATGGCAATGGCAATTCACGGAGCAAAAATTTTATCAGAAAATCTTTTGAAGTACTTTGATAACCGAAAGCTATTAGAAGAAAACTATCAAAAAGCTTGGCAAAAAACCTTTGCTCAAAGGCTTTGGGTTGGCAGAACGGTTCAGCAATTATTCGGAAACGAAGTACTTTCTGAAATTGCTTTATTGAGTTTAAAAAATTTCAAGCCAGCTTTGGGAATGATTATTCGGGCGACGCATGGGGAGGTGATTTGAAGATTTGGTGATTTGAAGATTTGAAAATGATTAAAAAAAATTGAAAATTTGGTGATTTGAAGATTTGAAAATGATTAAAACAATTTGAAAGTTTGATGATTTGAAAATGATTAAGACAATTTGATAACTTGAAGGTAATGTTTAATGAAAATAGATTTAATGAATTTTAGAGTAACAATTCCTTTATTTTCAAATCTTCAAATTTCCAAATTTTCAAATCGAACGAGCATCTTCAAATTTTCAAATTACCAATCGGCAACACTGTCGTATTCTTCACTTCCGACATCACGAAGGAACTGCTGATGTGGGCTACGCTTTGTAAGGCAGATAATTTTTTCTGATAAAATTCATTATATGCCTCCATATTTTTAGCAATGATTTTTACCAAATAATCATAACTTCCAGAAACTACACTGCACTCTATCACCTCTGGAAATTGCTTGATTGCCTCCTCGAATTCTTCAAAATGGTTTTTCTGTTGCTTGTCCAATGTAATACTGCAATAAACAACAAGCGGATTTCCCAGCTTTTTTTTGTTCAAAATAGTCACATACTTCTCGATAATTTCCTCTTGTTCTAACCTTTTGATGCGGTCGTGGGTGGGCGTCATCGACAAATTAATCTGTTTTGAGATTTCTTTTATCGTCAATTGGGCATTCTCCTGTAACAATTGAAGAATGCGTAAATCTGTTGCGTCTAAAGTCATAAAGAAAAATTTACTTTACAGAAAGGTAATATTTGCTTAATACAGAATTTTTTTCGTGAAAAACCCTAAATCTAACCACTAATTCCTTATTTATTCAACAAATATAAAACTATTTCCTGTATTATTAACTTTGTACATACTTCATTTACAAACATCTCTGCAATTCTGTTATTGGGCATGATTGGTTTAGCCAATAACAGAAAAGCAGAAATTAACCCCCACAATCCCATGATTATCGGTGTACCAAAAGAAATTAAGAACAATGAGAACCGTGTTGCATTAACTCCTGCGGGCGTTGCAGAATTCAAAAAGAACGGTCATACAGTTTATATTCAAACACAAGCAGGTTTAGGAAGCGGTTTTTCGGATGAAGAGTATGTAAAAGCTGGTGCAAGTATTTTACCAACTATCGAAGAAGTATATGCCATTGCTGAAATGATTTGCAAGGTAAAAGAGCCGATTGCTTCTGAATATAATTTAATCAAAGAAAATCAGTTACTTTTTACTTACTTCCACTTTGCTTCTTCTGAGCCATTAACACATGCCATGATTGAACGCAAAGCGATTTGTTTGGCTTACGAAACTGTTGAGAAAACAGACCGTTCTTTACCATTATTAATTCCGATGTCGGAAGTAGCAGGTAGAATGGCGATTCAAGAAGGAGCGAAATACTTAGAGAAACCAATGGGTGGAAGAGGTATTTTATTAGGCGGAGTAGCAGGCGTAAAACCAGCCAATGTATTGGTTTTAGGTGGCGGAATTGTAGGAACACAAGCAGCAAAAATGGCAGCGGGTTTAGGTGCAAACGTAACGATTATGGACATTAGCTTGCCACGTTTACGTTATTTGGAAGATGTGATGCCTGTCAATGTTGACACCGTGATGTCGAACGAGTACAATGTTCGTGAAGCGATTAAAGTTTCTGATTTAATTATTGGAGCAGTATTGATTCCGGGAGCAAAAGCACCACATTTGATTACTCGTGAAATGTTGAAAGAAATGCGTGAAGGAACAGTTTTAGTTGACGTTGCTGTTGACCAAGGCGGTTGTATCGAAACTTGTCAGCCGACAACACACGAAAATCCTACTTTTGTCATTGATGGCGTTGTGCATTATTGCGTAGCCAATATGCCAGGTGCGGTGCCTTATACTTCTACTTTGGCTTTGACAAACGCTACTTTACCTTATGCACTTCAATTAGCTAATAAAGGTTGGAAAAAAGCTTGTACAGATAATGAAGAATTGAAAAAAGGCTTGAATGTAGTAACTGGAAAAATTGTTTATAAAGGTGTTTCTGATGCTTGGGGCTTAACGCTTTCGAGTATTGAAAGTGTATTGTAATTTTAGTTTTGAGTCTTGATCTATCATATTTTTGATTTCGGAAATAGTCTTAAAGCATTTTTTATATTAAATTTACCCATAAATAAAATCCCTTTAGCCTCAATAAACTAAAGGGATTTGTGTTTTAAAACCCTTTCACTCAAATCAAAATTAGGAAAAAATATAAATATTAAAAACAATAAAAGATATTTTTGTCTTTTATTGTTTCGTTACTATATTTGCAGAAATATTTTTATTATGTTTTCAAAAACTTGTGAGTACGCCATTAAAGCGAGCATTTATATCGCCTCTCAATCTCTTGAAAATAAAAGAGTTGGGATAAAAGAAATTGCTCATGAAATCGCTTCGCCAGAGGCTTTTACAGCTAAAATTTTACAAGTACTTTCAAAAAACCATTTGTTAGATTCTATCAAAGGCCCTAACGGTGGTTTTGAAATTCAACCTGAGAAAATGCGTACAACAAAGCTTTCAGCTATCGTGAAAGCTGTTGATGGCGATAATATTTTTATCAGTTGTGGACTCGGACTTAAAAATTGCTCGGCTAAAAACCCCTGTCCTCTTCATAATCAATTCGCTAAAATCAGAAATGATATTACGAAATTGTTGGAAAGTACAAGCTTAGAAGAACTAGCCACTGGACTTACTTCTGGACTTACTTTTTTAACCTCAACACAAAATCAAGCTTAATATTTCATGAATCTAAAACCTTAATTTAATATCTCATTTTCATACAAAAGATATAAAGGTCTTTTATTCTTCATTTAATATAATTTTAAAAAATTAACTCAAATCCATCATGGCAAGTCAAAAAACAATTGAAATCGTAAAATCAACAGCACCAGTATTAGCTATTCACGGAGAAAACATTACCAAAGTGTTTTATCAGCTTTTACTTCAAAACCATCCAGAACTAAAAAATGTCTTTAATATGACGCATCAGTCACATGGTACACAGTCGAGAGCCTTAGCCAATGCCGTTTATGCTTACGCTGCAAACATTGATAATTTAGCTGTTTTAAGTACAGCGGTAGAACAAATCACCCAAAAACATAGTAGCTTGAGTATTACGCCAGCGATGTATCAGCTTGTTGGAGCAAACTTATTGGCAGCTATTAAAGAAGTATTGCAAGACGCCGCAACACCAGAAATTATGGATGCATGGGCAGAAGCTTATGGAGATTTAGCCTCACTTTTTATCACAAAAGAAGAACAATTATACCAGAATGCCGAAGCTAAAAAAGGTGGTTTTAGAGGACAAAAAGACTTTGTAATCACTAAAAAAGAAGCTGAAAGTAGCATCATTACTTCGTTTTACTTCAAACCTGTTGATGGTTCGGAAATACCAAGTTTTAAAGGCGGACAGTACGTAGCAGTAAGTGTGCAAATGCCAGAGGTTGAACATTTGCATACTAGAAATTATAGTTTGTCGGGTTGCCCAACGCAAAATACTTTGAGAATTTCGGTAAAAAGAGAAAATGGAAATCCTGATGGAGTAGTTTCAAACTATCTTCATGACCATTTAGTGGTTGGCGATACCGTGAAATTAGGTATTCCTGCTGGTGAATTTGTATTGGCAAAAACTGAAAAGCCAATCGTATTAATTGCGGGCGGAGTAGGTATTACGCCATTAATGAGTATGTATATGGAACTTTTCCATTTTGCTGAAAACGAAGTACTTTTTGTACAATGTGCGAAAAATTCGTCTGTACACGCTTTCAAAGCAAAAAGTCAGCAATTAGCTAGTAAAAAAACTACGCTAAAAACTATCAGCTTGTACGATGAGCCTTTGAGTACTGATGTTGCTGATGGAATTGAACAATTTTCGGGCTTTTTGACGATTGATATTTTGAAAGAAAAATTATCAACTTTATATGCTGAATATTACTTCTGTGGACCTGTTGGTTTTATGAAAAGTGTCAAAAAAATATTGGAAGCAGCGAATATTCCTGCATCTCAATTACATTATGAATTCTTTGGCCCAAGTGAAGCTTTGGCTTAAATAAAGTAAAAAGTAGATTTTTCTTCATTGAATTTGAGACTGACTAAACAAGATAGTCAGTCTCAAATTATTTACCAAAATTTGATTCCCGTCAAACGATTAAGTTCTAATTGAGCAATCGACATTTGATACTGATATTGTAGTTGAGTAAGTTGAGTTTCTCTTAAAGCAGTCTGTGAAGCTTCAATTTCCACATTGGTAATTACGCCATTTTTAAAACGTGCATTGGCTAATTTCAAGGCGTATTGTGCTTGAAAAACATTGCGTTCAGATAACTCTAATTTACTTTTTGCAGTGTTATAATCGTTTTGAGCTGCATCTAAATCACGCTTTAAGTTCTGATTTGTTACTTCGGCAGAATATTTCAACATTTCACGATTCAGTCTTGCAATTTCAGTTTGATGAGCCGTTCTATTCCCTGAATACACAGGAATTGTCAATTTTACACCTACTGTACTTCCGAATTTAAAATCATCAGAAATTGGAGGAATTTCTCCGTTAATTCTTGGTAAATAACCATTTCGTAAACCTAAAGAAGCATTCGCTGCGATATAAGGTGCAGAACCCATTTTAGCGATTTTTACTTCACGTTCAGCAATTAAATCTCTGTCTTTCAACGTTTTTAAATCAAAATTACTGTTTTGAGCTTGATTGAAAGCTTCTTCTGTACTAAGTGCCACTAGCCCCAAATTGAAATCTGCATTGTTTGGAATTACTCCGTGGGCATCTTTCCCGATGAGTGAAGAAAGATAAATGTACTGACGTTCTAATTGACTTTGTAAATCTGTTAAACGGGTTTCAGCATTTTTATATCTTACCTGAATCGTTACTTGGTCATAATCCAAAGCATCTCCTTGTTTCAATCTGTCACCAATAATTTTACCATTATCTTCTACCAATTTCAGTTGCTCTTTTTGTACTTCAATCGCTTTTTGCGTGTAAATAATTCCGTAGTACAAATTGGCTACTTGGTAAGCATAAATATTCTTCAAGCCTTCAACGCCCGTTTTAGAAAGCTCAGTCTCTAATTTAGATTTTTCGATATTGATATTTTGTTTACCCCAATCGTACAATACATAATTTGCACCGATGTTGGCATTGTAATTCATATTCGGTTGAAATTGTAAACTGGTTGTGCCAAAATTAGCTTTTGCAACTGGGTCGATTCTGGTTACTCCTATTTCAGATTGAATTTGAGGTTTCAATGCCGATTCTTGTACTTTGGTACGATAATCACCAATGTTAACCATTTGCTGCTGTTCCTTGATTTTGGGAGCGTATTCGATGGCTGAACGTACCAATTGCTTGAGCGTCTCATCGGTTTTTTCTTGTGCTTTTACTGCTTGCCCAACCAATATTTCGGCAAAAAGTAAAAACGAAGCGATATAATTATTGTTGATTTTCATTGTTTGAAAAATTAATCAAGTCCATGATAGAAAAATTAAAAAAAATACTCCTCACTCCGCAATCCAAACTCCTCACTCCAATTAATGGCTTTCCGCAGCGGCTTTTGCCATAGCAGCAGCTTCTTCAGGTGATACTTTCTTGGTTCTTAGTAAAAACACAAAAGGAAGTAAACAAATAAAGAAGATGGAAATCAATCTAAAAGTATCTAAATATGCCAAAAAGTACGCTTGACGAGCTACCGCAGCTTCTAATTGTTTATAAGCCATTGTTGCCGCATTGAAGGTATCGCCTGTCGAGGCTATCATATTTTTAGTGGCATTCGCTACTCTTTCATTAAAAAGTGGATTATCGGTACTCATATTCGCCATTAAATCTGAACGATGTTGCGCTGCACGATTCGTTGCGAAGTTGTTTGCCAAAGCAATACCAAAAGCACCACCTAATTGACGAATCATATTCGAAAGTGCAATTCCCGCTGGATATTCTTTCGGCTTTAACCCTGCTACAGCTTGATTGATGAGTGGTAATTGTAATAATGAAATACCGATGGTTCTACAAATTTGCATCGGGAAAAAATCCCATTTGCCCATATCTGGCGTTGCTGTTCCACTGTAAAAACCAAAGAAAATGAAAAAGCAAATTCCTGCAATCATAAAAGGAATCGGCGAAGCACCTGCTCCCATTCTTTTACCAATTATCGGGAAAAGAATGACGGCTGCCATCGTTGGAGCGACTAATGAAACCCCAGCTTCGAGTGGCGTAAAACCGTTTACTCTTTGTACCAAAACGGGATACACAAAAGCAGAAGTAAACAAACCTAAACCAGAGACTAAATTAAACATCGTAGAAAAAGCAAAAATTCGATGTTTAAAAATGCTTAAATTCACTACTGGATGTTCGGTGTGAAGTTCATGCCAAATAAAACCGATGATACCAATTGCTGCCATCAAACTAACGGTAACAATCATTCTTGATTCAAACCAGTCTTCCGATTCCCCTTTTTCTAATACAAATTGCAATGCACCGATACCGATAATAAGGAGTAAAATTCCGATATAATCAATTTTAATTTCCTGTTTCCGTTCGCCTTCCCCTTCTTTTCTATCAATGTAAATCAATGTTAAAACCGTAGCAAGTGCACAAATCGGAATATTTACATAAAAAATTTGTGACCAATTATACGTTTCAAGAATATAACCACCTAAAGCTGGGCCTAACGTTGGGCCTAATACGATTCCCATCCCAAAAAGTCCAGAGGCAATTCCTCTATCTTTTGGGTCGAAGGCATCAAATAAAATTGCTTGCGAAGTTGAAAGTAAGGCTCCTCCACCAATTCCTTGGATAAAACGCCAGAAAACTAATTCCCATAATCCGTCTGAAGCACCACAGAAATAGGAAGCTACTCCAAAAAGTACCATTGAAGTAAGATAATAGGTTTTTCTACCGAAGTACTCTCCTAAAAATCCCGTCATGGGAATGATGATTACGTTGGCAATGGCATAAGAAGTAATCACCCAAGCAACATCTTCAATCGTTGAGCCCAAAGAACCCGCCATTTGATTGAGTGCCACGTTCACGATGGTGGTATCGAGCAATTCCATGATTGCTGCCGTAACCGTCGTGATAACGATTATATATTTTGCAAATCCTGTTTTAGCAGCCATGTCTCTTTTTTTAGTTGTGAGTCTGTTAGTTGTGAGTTAGTTAGTTGTGAGTTAGTGAATGAGTGATTTAGTGATTGACTTTGAATGACTTATTATTAAATTCACTAACTCACAATTCACTAACTCACTCAATCACAATTCACTCCATCACTCATTATTTTACATCAACACTTACTTCTAATGAAAGACCAGCTCTAAGAATATCTTTATTTTGTGCTAAATCAAGGATTTCAATTTTAACAGGGACACGTTGTGTTACTTTCACGAAGTTGCCAGAAGCGTTGTCAGGAGGTAATAAAGATGTTTTTGCTCCAGTAGATTCTGAAATTGAAATGATTCTTCCTTTTAAAATTCTGTTCGGATAAGCATCTAATTTTAATTCTGCTTCACCACCTATTTTCAAACGGCTTACTTGTGTTTCTTTGAAGTTCGCTACTACCCAGTAAGTAGAATCTTGAACGATAGTCATCAAAGGTTGTCCAGCTTGAATAAATTGCCCAGCTTCAACACTTTTCTTCCCGATTCTTCCAGAACTTGGTGCATGTACTTTTGAATAAGTAAGTTTCAATTTCTGCTGTTCAATTTTCACTCTTTTTATTGCCAAAGTAGCTTCTGATTTATGCAAAGCTGCTTGTAAAATTGGCATTCTTGATTTTGTTGCTGAAATATCAGCTAAACCTGCATCATATTGTGCTGATAATACTTCATAAGCTGATTTACTATCATCGCCTTGTTTACGAGTAATGGCATTTTCAGAAACCAAAGCTGCATCACGATCTGCATCTTTTCTAGCTTTTTCTTTGCGTAAATAATTTGCTTTCAGATTCGCTTCGTTTGATTTAATCGTCATCGACAAATTTGAAATATTTGCTTTCGCATTTTCAACGTCTGTCTGTGCTTGTAATAAATCTGCTTCCATTTCGTCTAAAGCCAATTTTGCTTCGTCTGAATCAATCTCTAAGATTAATTCACCTTTTTTCACTACATCATAATCTTTTACATTGACAGCCTTTACATAACCTGCCATTCTTGGCAATACTGGCACAAAATAAGTTTCTACTTGTGCGTTGTCTGTATCTTCATGTGCTTGTGCATATTGATATTTGGTATAACCTAAATATAAACCTACCGCTAAAACACAAAATAGTATTATTCTAGGAAGATAGGTTTTGATGGGATTCTTAGTTTCCATGCTTTTGATATTTTTTTAAGGTAATAATGATTAATTAAGTCGTTGAATAATTTGATTCTATTCAGTAAAATACTCATTAAATCGAGTAGTGCAATCTTTTGATGGCACAAAGGTAAACTAAGTTTACTAAATTAGTCAAGCATATTGACAATTATTTTTTTTATGTTATCTTTGTATAAAATTTAGTAGTTTTAATTTTCTCAAATACATACAAACAGTAATAAAGACATATAAAAAAACCAACAACACATTAAAAATCGTGTTGCTTAGAAAGCCATGAATGAGGATAAATTATCAGAACTCTATCTTTTAAAACAAGATAAAGACCGCCATATCGGTCGATTAGTTTCTAAAACACAAAGATTTGTTCGTGAGATTGCCAGTGAATTTTTACAGGCAAAAGGATATACTAATTTTAGAGTAGGACACATGGTTGCCCTAATTCATATTGATTTAGAAGGTTCTAATATCAACAATTTAGCTCATTTAGCAGGTGTTACAAAACAAGCTATGAGTAAGCTGGTAAAAGAATTACAAGACGAAGGCTATGTAACAATAGAAAAACATCCAAACGATGCCAGAACACTAATTGTAAAACTTAGTGATAAAGGTGTGAATACGATGCTCGACTGGAAAGAGTGTACACAAAAAATAGAAATGACTTTTACAGACGTTATCGGTAGTGAACAACTTGAGCAATTGATTAACCTTTTATCTAAAATCACGACTTATTATGAATTGAATAGCACTTGTATCAGCGATAAAGCAGTGCTAAATCTCAACCTTGCAAAACCTACTCCTACTAAGTATTGATATTATAAGGCAAAAAAGTATCAATATTGGTTCCGTAGCGATATAAATCACGAATAATAGTTGAACTAATGGGTGCTAAATGTGGAGAAGTAATTAGAAAAACGGTTTCTAAACCATCCACCAAAAAGCGATTTACTTGTGCAATAGAGTTTTCATATTCAAAATCTGTTGTATTTCTAAGTCCTCTTAACAAAAAATTAGCACCCATTTCTACTGCTATATTCGCTGTAAGATTATTATAAGCAACAACTTTTACGGGTTTTCCTTCAAAAGTTTCTTCTATCCAAGTAATCATTTTTTCAATTGGGAAATAGCGAGCTTTACTGCTATTATGTCCAATTCCGATGATAATCTCATCAAACAATGATAATGCTCTTACAACAATATCTTCATGTCCTTTCGTGAAAGGATCAAATGAACCAGGAAAGAAAGCGATTTTTTTCTGCACGATCTTGTTTGTTATTATTTTTCTAATGACAAATGCTGAATTGTTAATACTTAAAACTCAACACTAAATATCCCAATATAACGATGTTCTGCTATTTGATTTTCTAACAGATTTTCATGAATTATATCTCCAATTTTCACTTTAGGCAAGTACTGATTTAGCAATAAATAATCAACCGATTCAGCATCAACATTTCCATACAATCTAATAAATATCTCGTCTGGCTCAATTTCTAGTTCACTCATTACAAAAAGTACATAGTAAACTAAATCTTCAGAGGTTTTATAATGAAAACGATTACAAAACTTCAACGTACCATTAATCGAAATCACCATCGTAAAACTATCTTTTCCAAAATGTAGAAAAGCCGTTTGTGCTTTACTAGAACGAACTGCAAAATCAATCAACTGACTAGCAAAATGTTGATACTCTATGTCTAAAAGTGGATAAACTTCTTCAAACCAATTGAACAATTGTCGTTCGCTGCTGTAAATATTGATAATGCCTAAATCAGCATGTGTTTTTACTCTTACTTCTTCCTCCGCTTCAATTATTTGTCCTTTTGCCAATTGTAAATACTTACTCGTGTATTCTTTTCTAAATAGTGCCAAAGGCAACAATGTAAACGAATGATTATCAATTGAAATATAAACATTTTTCCATTTCAAAGATTTCAAATAATCATGTTCTGCAAAAATGATTTCTAAATTTGCTACTATCGAATGATAATGTGATTCAACGGGCAATTCGTAACTCTCTAAAGCAAGCAGTGAATTATCAGCAGAATCTTTCACCCAGTAATGAAAAGATGTCTCCGACAATGCAATACTCAATTGATACTGAGTGATTTTCTTAGCATCAAAATATGGAGAAATGAATTTCACTTTCGGTAAAATATGTAAAGTGTCTGTTTTCAAAAGGAATTAATTAAAATAATGTTTACAAAAATACAATTCTATCTTCATTAATTAAAGATTATCCTCAGAAGCCATTTATTTTAATGCTGACATACTGTAATAAGTATTTTTTTTACATTTGCACTTTTATCTTTTTATTATCCACAAGTATCAATCTTAAAATACTTCAATCCAATTTAAAATGAAACGTATTATTCTTTTACTCGTTTGTCTTTGTTCGCTTGGCAAAGTATTCGCACAACAACAAATCAACATTATTCCTTTACCAAAGCATCTTAGTGTAGAACATGGTTTTTTTCTTATCAACAAAGAAACAAAAATTATCGACCTTACTAACAATACTGAAACAAAAAATGCTTTAAAGCCTCTCAAAGAAAAGTTACAAAAATCAGCAGGTATCAATCTAAGCTTTCAAACAAAAATCACTAAAGCAAATTGTATTGTGGTTGAATTGGATAAAAATTTTACAAATCCAGAAGCTTATTCTTTAAAAATTTCTCCTTCAAAAGTTAGTATCAAAGCTGCCAATCCTTCGGGCGTATTTTATGCTGTACAAAGTATTTTACAATTATTGCCTGCTGAAATTGAACAAAGTACGTTTGCGAAAAATATAGACACAAAAATTCCTGCTTTGACGATTGAGGATGCTCCGAGATTTCCCTACAGAGGTATCATGTTGGATGTTTCTCGACATTTTATGCCTGTAGATTTTATCAAAAAGTACTTGGATGAATTGGCAGCATTAAAACTTAACCGTTTTCATTGGCATCTTACCGACGGACAAGCTTTTCGTTTTGAAAGTAAAAAATATCCTTTATTACACACCGCAAAATCGCCTCAATGGCCAACTAACGAAGGTTTTTATTCACAAGCTGAAATGCGAGACATCGTAAAATATGCTGCTGAAAGATTCATCACGATTATTCCAGAAATTGATGTTCCTGCACATTCAAACGCTGCTTTGGTGGCTTATCCGCAATTTGCTTGTTTAGATAGCACAGGAAAACAATTATTGTTTCAAGGAGAATTTTGTCCGAAAGATGAATCTATTGCTTTTGTGAATGATATTTTAGACGAAGTAATGGAGATTTTTCCGAGCAAATACATTCATATTGGCGGGGACGAAGCCTCGAAAACGGCTTGGCACAAATGTCCAAACTGCCAAAAAAGAATGAAAGAAAAAGGCTTGAAAAGTATTGATGAATTACAAAGTGATTTTATTAAAAGTATCGAGCAACATGTTAATCAAAAAGGCAGACAAATTATTGGTTGGGATGAAATTTTGGATGGTGGTTTAGCTCCCAACGCTACTGTAATGGCTTGGAGAAGTATTGAAAGTGGTGGAACGGCTGCAAAAATGAAACACCATGCCATCATTTCCCCTACTTCGCATTGTTATTTAGATTATTATCAATCCGAAGACCCGAACGAACCTTTAGCTTTTGGTGGTTTTGTTAATTTACCGAAAATTTACAGTTTTGAACCCATTCCAGAAGGATTGACGAAAGAAGAAGAGAAGTATATTTTGGGTGGACAAGCAAACCTTTGGACAGAACAAGTACCCGTTGGCTCGCACGTGGAATACATGACTTTTCCGAGAGCAGTAGCTTTAGCGGAAGTAGATTGGTCAACAAAAGAATCCAGAAATTATAATGATTTTTTAAATCGCTTGAGTAGCTATTTAAATCGAATGGATTATCGTCAGATAAATTATGCCAAACATTTCTTTGAAATCAAAACGAGTATGCCCACTTCGGCAGACAATACGATTCAGTTGGCTCTTAGTTGTGATAATGGCGACGCTCCGATTTATTATACTTTAGACGGCACAAGTCCGACTTTACAGTCTGCCAAATATTCTTCGCCAATCGCTATTCGTAAAAGTAGCACAGTAAAAGCGGCTACGGTAATGAAAGGAAAATTGGTTGACGAAATCACAAGAACGATTACTTATAATAAAGCAACAGGGCATTTGATGAGCTTAAAAACTGCACCAGACCAGCGTTATAATCGTGGTGGCGTAAAAGCCTTGACCAACGGAATGTTTGGAGGAGAAAGTAGATTTGGCGATGAAGAATGGTTAGGTTGGAATGGTTTAGATTTTGAAGGAACGATAGATTTCGGCAAAATCACCGACATTCAAAAGGCTACTTTCCGTTTCTTTCATAAACCTTCAAGCTGGATTTGGATTCCTTCGGAAGTACAAATTTTTGGTTCAAACGATGGTGTAAATTATGAACAGATTGCCCAACAAAAAGTGGCTGTTCCGACCAAAGAAGGCGTTACACAAGTACAAGTATCATTCAATAAAAGTGTAAAATACCTGAAAATTATCGCACCATCATTCGGTACAATTCCAGCCAATTCAACTGGTGCAGGCGATAAGCCTTGGTTGTTTGTGGATGAGATTGTGGTGGAGTAAGAAAAAATAGAAAACTGGTGCTGGTTAACTTAAAGCCAGTACTGTTTTTGAAAAGCCTCATTATCAATTCTATAAAACATTTCACAATTGAAGCAATTGGATTAATTTTGTCTAGTAAAATATTAATGATTGCAAAATCGAAAGTGAAATACTTTAGAGCATAAACAATGAAAAAAAACTTATTATCTCTCTTTTCTGGTTGTGGTGGAATGGATATAGGCTTTGAAGGGGGATTTAAAATTCCAAAAGCAACAATAAATACAGCTATTCACAAAGACTGGATTCAAAAAGAGGACACCAATTACTATTATTTAAAAGAAACATTTTTTGAAACAAAATTTGCTAATGATATAAGTGAACATGCCAAAGTAGCATGGAGTGATTATTTTTCTAAAAAACGAGGATATGACATCGCTGACACTTTTAAAGTTGCCAGTATTGTAGATATTGTAAAAGAATATAGAAGTGGGAACAAAAACGTATTTCCAGAAAAAGTAGAAATTGTTACAGGCGGTTTCCCTTGTCAAGATTTTAGTGTATCTGGTAAAAGAAAAGGTTTTGATTCTCATAAAGACCATAATGGACACATTATCAACAAAGACATTCCAACCGAAGAAACGAGAGGAAAACTTTATATGTGGATGAAAGAAGTTATTGAGATTACTTTGCCCAACATTTTTATTGCTGAAAATGTAAAAGGATTAGCAAACTTAGGAGAAGTTAAAGAAATTATTCAATCTGACTTTTCCAACATTAATGGTGATGGTTATTTAGTGCTATCACCTAAAATTTTGCACGCTGGACAGTACGGAGTACCACAATCAAGAGAAAGAATTATTTTTATTGGCTTCAAAAAGTCTGCATTAACTAAAGAAGCTTTAGAAGAATTATCAAAAAAAGACATTTCAGAAAAATACAATCCATACCCAATAGCGACCCACAGATTAAATGGAGAAATTCACTACTCATCTGTTGAGCATTTAATGACAACATTTACAAAAAGTAAAGAGGTGTTATTAGATTTAAAAGAACCAGAGGAAACTTCTGATTTATCACAAAGCTACTACTCAAAAGCAAAATTCATGGGTATTCATTGTCAAGGACAAAAAGAAATTGAATTAGATAAACTTGCACCAACAATTCGGTCAGAACACCACGGTAATATCGAGTACAGAAGGCTTAATATTGAAAATGGAGGAAATAAAATTGAAGAATTAGAAAAAGGATATAAAGAAAGAAGGCTTACTTTAAGAGAGTGTGCAAGAATTCAGACATTCCCAGATGATTTTAATTTTGTTATCCCATTAAATGATAAAAAAACGAAGTTTGCATTAAGCCCTTCAATCGGATATAAATTAGTAGGAAATGCAGTTCCTCCACTGTTGGCATATCATATCGCAAAAAAAATAGAATCTAACTGGGATTTCTATTTTAAATCTCAAAATAAAAACTAAATACGATAATGATTTTCACTCCTAAAGAAAGTTTACTGAACTCTTTTTTAATGGTCTATTTCTACACCATTGAAAACATATTGAATCATTCCCCTAATAGACTTAGCGATTTAAAATTTCAGTCAGAAGAAGCAAATACTGATGAACATCTGAAAATATACTTTCATGATTTTTTATCAACTCATTGTGATATTTTAGAAAGTAAATTAAAGCATTTAATAATAAAAATTGATACAGAGGAGCATTTGATTGATATAGAGAGTCTAAAGAAATACAAAATCATTGATGTCTTATTACCAGAACAACTAACTTTTGAACAAAAAAAGCGAATTAGTGAATCTAAAAAATCATTTTATACAAACCCAGATTTATACTTAAAGATTACTGATGGTATTAATATTTATTTCGAATCCGTAGAATTAAAATCAACGAAAGACGATACAATACCCGGCTCAAGTATTCAACAAGTTTCACCGTATGAATGGGTTATTTTTATTAAAAGAGGTAAAGAAAAAGTAACAGTCGCAACAGGTTTTTATATTAATACTATTACTGAAAAATTACCTTTCCCTGATAGAAGCCCAAGACCCCAGGTTGGATTTAAAACGCTATTGGCTTGGAATAAAGAATATCGGAAAGTAGAAAATGACACCTTAACAATTGAAAGTATTACCGACATCAATAAAGATAAAATCAAACTTCTTACTGACTGGCAAGACTATCTATCATCAGAATGGTTAGAAATTATTTTATCTGTAGATAAAAAGAAAAATGAAAAGTGGTTTAATAATACTATCCGAAAATTGGCTCTAAAACTTTTAGAACACAATGATAGAATGACTGAGAACGAAAAAGAAACTCTTAGGTATAACTTATTAAAATTAATTGAATAATACTTTAGCCTCTGCCAAAGAAAAGGTTTTGAAGAAAAAGGAAAAGTGGCTAATGTTCATGGTACTTATATTCCATTCGAACTTTCCAAGCCAATTTCATCTAATCTCAATTTAGCATATTGTTTCTGAGTCTGGGAAGGAGACCAGCCTCGGATGTTAAACCTTAAACCCAAATAAAAAACTATCAATCATTATTCTTGTTTCCCTTTTTAGTTCTTTTAGCCTTGTTTCACAAAAAAGACATTTCATTAATGGCGAAGTAAAGGGAATAATCCAAGATAATATTATCACATCTCATTGGACTAACTTAGCGATTTAAAATTTCAGTCGGAAAAAGCGAATACTGATGAACATCTGAAAATATACTTTCAAGATTTTTTATCAACTCATAGTGATATTTTGTTGCCTTATATCTTACAAGGCATTGCCGTTGGGACGCTCTTTGTTCCTTTAGTCTTATTTACAGTATCCTACCATCGCATTTAGCTCCTTTTTCTATAACGATTGGTGTTTGGGTGAGTTAAGAATATTAAGATGCTAAATCATTTCCAACTTAAAACCTTACTTTTCCCTACAAAATCAAATACAACGATTTTTATACATTTTTTGGGCAATGCTAAAGCTCTTGAAGAATGAGACAAGTAAGAGGATCCATATTGAAATTCGTGTCTAATTTGCTTTCCATCAGCCAAATATATCATGGCATAGCTGTCGTTAGCAGCAGGTTTGAAATACTTTGTAGCATTTGAAGAATGAAGTAAATGAGCTTTCAACACATCGTTATTTTGTGTGGAAAGTATCAAAGTTTGCTTGTTCGATAATAAAAGATTCGCCATTCCTTTGCCATCACCTGCTACATAAAAGCCACTTTTTGCAGTAGAAATTGGTGAGAATGCCCCTCTCCCATTTCCTTTTAACAACAATCCGTTGAAAGCATCGTACCGCCCAGTGGTTGATTCGGTGGACAATGAATTACCGATTAATAATACATCCAAATTGCCATCATCATCAAAATCTTGCACATTCATGCCAAAAACAGGAGCTGTTTGAGCCAAGATTGGCAAAGAATGACTTTTGAACTGTCCTTTCCCTACATTTTCAAGATAAATACTTTGGAAGGTTTCGGCTTTTGCTTGATAAGCTTTTTTGAGTTCTTCTTCGGTAAAAAGTGTAGCCATACTTGCATGGGCATATTCATCATAACTGGGTACTTTTTTCCGTAAATAAGTCATTTGGCTTGTCATTTCGTCACGAGGATGAACAGGAAATAACGTTTCTCCTTCATATTGGGCCATCACAGGGTCAATGCTTCCATTTTGGTCAAAATCATTGGCAAAAATCGTCAGAGGTTTTTCAGCAGAAGTCTTCCACTCATGATTTAATCCTAAATTTCCAGCAACATAATCTATATCTCCATCTTTATCAAAATCACCAGCCACTACACTATTCCACCAAGCACTTGTATATTTTAGTCCTGTATGCTCACTAACATTTTTGAATTTCCCATGTTCATTTCTGAAGAAAGTAATAGGCATCCATTCGCCAAGTACAAGTAAATCTACCCAACCATCTTGGTCAAAATCTGTCCATAAAGCTGATTTTACCATACCCAGTTCTGTCAAATCTGGGCATACTTTTTTGCTAATATCTCTAAAGTTTCCCGCATTATTTTCTAAAATATAGCTATTGGTAGCTAATGGATATTGACCAGCAGACAAGTATCCGCCCACAAATAAATCTAAATCTCCATCACGGTCAAAATCTGCCGCATTTACTGTTGAACCACTAGAAGCAATGTTGGGTAAAGCATTTACATCTAAAGTAAAATTCCCTTTTCCATCATTTTTATAAAGACGGTCACGAAGATATTTTGAATTCGCCTCAAATTCGTTACTTCCACTGACGATATACAAATCTAAATCCCCATCGCCGTCTGCATCAAACAATAAAGTCCCTAAATCTTCTTGATATTTTGTAGCTGTCTCTAATGTCTTTGGAGTAAATTTATTATCACTTCCTTGAAGAAAAAATACTCCAGAATGATTAAAAGCACCGCCTACAAAAAAATCTTCTCTATCATCTCCATTTATATCACCAACGCTAATACCCGGCCCATTTTGTGAAAGTAAATGTGGCAACAAAGGCTGAATTTTGAAGTCAATATATAACTCGTCTGTATGTCGATAATGAATATTGAGTTTTTGAGAAACTTCTGTAAAAAGTCTTTCTGAGATTTTATCAGGCTTTTTGTTTTTTATAAAAGCATCTTTTTCATTAATTTTTAAAAGAGTATCTACTTGAATTTCTTTCAATACTTGTACTTTCTGATTTGCCCAAGTAATACACATCGAATCAATTCTCTGAGTTTTACCTAAACCAAAATGAAGGGTATTTTCAACAGACGATAAGTAGCCTCGATAAGGCGAGTGTTCTATCATCTGTTGTTTACCCTCATAAAATATAGAGACTTTTGTGCCGAATCCGTAAGGGTTCGACTTGTCTCCTTTTAGTTGTACTCTCAAAAAATGATTTTGGGCTATTTGATTACTCCTATTTCTATAAACAAAAGCTTTTTCGTCAATGTTATTAATCACTAAATCTAAATCACCGTCATTGTCTAAATCTGCGTAGGCTGCTCCATTAGAAAAAGAAGTTTTATTAAAACCCCATTGTTTTGTCTGGTTGCTAAAGGTAAGATTCCCATGATTATTTTGGTATAAATAATTACTTAGCTTTGCTCCTTGAATGGTATTCAAAGTCTTTAGTAAATCTTTATTATCAGCACTTCCCTTTTGGTATTGTCCCATACGATAAGCCACAAAATCACGATTGGTAATATCTTTTGGAAAACCATTTGTAATCATTAAATCTCTGAAACCATCATTGTCGTAATCGGCCAATAAAGCAGACCAACTCCAATCTGTCCGATGAATACCCGCCATTCTACCAATTTCGCTGAAAGTATTTTTGCCTTTTTCTGGATTAATTCCATTATTGTGTTGGAGGGTATTTCGCATGAATTGTGGGAAATATCCATTGCGTAATTCTGAAAGGTGACGCTCGTAATTCATCAAACCACTCATGTTTTTTCGCCTTACGGGGTCTTCTGGTAGCATATCCACCGTAACAAAATCAACCAAACCGTCATTATCAATATCGGCGGCATCGTTGCCCATTGCGGAATAACTTTGGTGACGAAAGTATGTTGAAATCTCATCTACGAAAGAGCCATTGTGTTGATTGATATATAGGTGGTCGTTGGAAAGATAATCATTAGAAACATATACATCCGACCAGCCATCTTGATTAACATCCACCACAGAAATACCCAAACCGTAACCTTCGGCAAGAATACCTGCTTGTTTTGAAACATCAGTAAAAGTAATTTGCCCTAAAGCATTTTTTCCATTGTTTCTGTACAACCTATCAGTACTTTGTGCAGTACCATCATTAATTTTGTTGTGAATAATATTAGGGCCAACTCTATCAATCACATTGGTTAATAGATACACATCAAGGTCGCCGTCTTTGTCATAATCAAAAAATGCGGCTTGAGTGGTGTGAGTGGTATCTCCCAAACCATATTGCTTGGCTTGTTCTTTAAAAGTACTGTTTCCTTGATTGATGTATAATAGATTGCTTCGCTTTGCAGCTTGATGTGGGCCTGCCCTACACACGTAAATATCCAACAATCCATCTTCATTAATATCCACCATCGCAATCCCAGTAGCCCAACCATCGGCTGTATTTATACCCGCTTTTTCAGTAATATCCTCAAATTTTAAGTCCGATTTTCCTTTTTCTGAGCGATTCAAATATAGCCGACTATTCACCATATTTCCCCCTAAAAAAACATCCACCAAACCATCATTATTGATGTCCCCCAATGCTACACCTCCACCATTATAGAAGTATTCAAAAGTAACAATATTAAGCTTTTCGTCTTCTTTTAATTGATTGGCAAAATGAATCCCTGTTTGTTCAGCAGACATTAATTCAAAAAGAGCATCGTTGGGACTATCTTCTGGCGACTTACTTTTACAAGTAAACATCAGAAAACTTATGAAGATCAGTAAAAATTTATTTTGCATATTCACTAAAAGCAAATTTACTTCTGAGCTTTAGGATGAGAAAAATGACGAATATCGTAAATTACTTGGTTTTTTCCAGAAAAAACAGGCGGTTGATTTTTCTTTAAAACTAATTGATTTTTATTGAGCGATACAATCTGAAAACCTGTAAGCATACGATTCCCTTTATCAAAATAAGCCAAAGAATCTTCAGAAATTAATTCATAACGAATGGTTCTTTTTTCTCCATCCTTTTTCATGGTCAAATTCCCAGCTTTATCATAGTTATATTCAATATTTTCATCAGAATCTGTCACAGGAATTACTTGTACAAAACCATTGGTATAATGATATACGGTATCGGTTTTCCAAGCACCAATGATGTTTTCTTGATTCTTTTCAGTCCTTGATTTACAAGCACATAAGAGTAAAATAAAGATAGGAATAAACTTATTCATTTGTTTTTATAAAATGATGATAATTATGAGCTGACTATTTATTTTACAGTTGCTCTCTCTCTCTAAAATTTCATTTTTACATGATTGGGGAACAGACTCTATATATAAGCTCCTGCAATTGTAATATGAGCTACTCCATTTATACTATCCGTTCCTGCACTGACGGGATAAGCTACTCCATTTATACTATTCGTTCCTGCACTGACGGGATAAGCGACTGCATTTATACTATTACCTCCTGCACTGACGGGACGAGCGACTGCATTTATACTATTACCTCCTGCACTGACGGGACGAGCGACTGCATTTATACTATTAGCTCCAGCACTGACGGGATAGGCGACTGCATTTATACTATTAGCTCCTTCACTGACAGAATAAGCGACTGCAATCATAATATAAGCTTGTCACATCCTAAAAAAGCTCATAAAAGATATGACAAATCCATGTGATTTGCCATATCTAACTAACAAATAAAAATTTAATAATTGGCATTTTGCTTTAAAACACCATTACTTAAATCAATTTCACGTTGAGGTAAAGGATAATAATAGTGTTTAGGTTTTATAAAAGTTCTTGGTCTTTTAAAAGGACCTCTATCTATTTTATAATGTGCCACAATATCAAGCAAACCAGCTTTATCCCAACGCATTAAATCTTGATGACGCTCGTTTTCACCTGCCAACTCTACTCTTCTTTCATGCATGATATTTTTCATCGTTGCATTACTTAGTGAAGCTAAATTTACTCTTTTACGAACTGCATTGATTTCTGCATCACCATTCTTTCCAGAACGAATTTTAGCTTCAGCTACCAATAAATATACATCTGCTGATCTTAAAAGTGGCGTATTCAAGCCTTGATCCATATCGCCAGTAGTAGTAAAATCTGTATATTTTCTGAAAGCATGACCAGTAATACGTGTTAAATTTGCGGTAAATTCGGTAATGCCATTTCCTTTACGGTCAATTTTATCCCCTTCACTAAAAATTGAATATGCTCTACGTGGGTCATTACTTTCGAACTCATTTACTAAATCTTCGATAGGTTCATGAAAGCCCCAACCACCCCAAGCACCCGGTGTGTGGTAAAATGCAGGAGAGTTATCAGTTGTCCATCCTGTTTTATATTGTAAAGAGAAAAGTGCTTCTGAATTATTTTCTGTATCCGAACGGAAATTCTCACCGTAATTACTCACAAGTTTATAAGCATTATTACCGATTACTTTTGTACCAGCGGCAATGGCTTTATCCCAAGCCTGTTGATAAACATAAAGTTTTGTAAGAAAGCCATTGGCAGCACCTTGAGTTACTCTACCAGCATTTTCTGCATCATAAGAAACAGGCAATAATTCAGCAGCTTTCAAGAAGTCAGATTCCACCTGAGCTTGTACTTCTGCAAAAGTACTTTTTGCTTTGTTGAAATTCCCTGTTTGGGCATCTGCTTCTACTAACACAGGAACTTCTCCGAAGATGACTGACAAACGCCAATATACATAGCCCCGCAAAAAGTAAGCTTCACCCATACAACGGCGACGAAGTGCTTCATCCATGTTTACTTTTGGTGCATTAATCAAAACGGCATTTGCTCTTGAGATTACTTCATATTTTGTTGACCAAGTAGCACCAATGTGTGAATTGGTAGCATCGAAAGTAAATAATTCAAGAGAAGTTTCATCTGGATGGTCGCCAGCACGATTCATATCATCAGATGAATTATCAAATGTAAACTCAGTATGAGCGAAGCCATCTTCATCTAATAAAGGTGAATAAATGGCGTTGGTTGCGGCGATGACATCATCTGAGTTTCTCCAAAACTTATCAGAGGCAGTTTGTCCGTAAGGAGTGGATTCTAAGAGATTATCTTGACAGCTACTGAAAGTCAATAAGAAAACCAATGTGGTTAATATATAATATTTTTTCATGAGTTCAATTGATTATTAGTGAACAAAAATTTAGAAGGAAATAGTAGCTCCAACAGTGAATGTACGAGCTAATGGATATTGAGCATAATCAACATTCTGCTGTGGATATTGTCCAGCAGTGCGATTCCCTTCAGCAAAACCAACCTCTGGATTTAAACCCGAATATTTGGTGATGGTAAAAACGTTTTGTCCAGTGATATAAACTCTTGTTGTTGATAGTTTAAATTTATCTGTAATATTTTTAGGAACAGTATAACCCAAAGTAATATTTTTCAATCTCAAGAAATCACCTTTTTCTACAAATAAATCAGATGTACGATAGTTTTTGTTAGGGTTTGTTGCACTTACTCTTGGGATAATATTACTTGTACCAGACCCATTCCATCTACCTAAATTTTCTGCATACATATTAAATGAATAGCTTGCATCCAAACCTTGCATTCTGTCGGCATTGTAAATATCAACACCACCAACGCCCAAGAAGAAAAGGGTAAGATCAAAGCCTTTATAGCCTAAATTAGTATTAAAGCCATAAGTAACTTTTGGCTGTGGATTACCGATAATGGTTCTGTCTTTATTATCAATTACTCCATCACCATTCAAATCTACAAAGCGAACATCCCCTGGAACAATTTGTCCTTGAGCTTTACGAGAATCTTTAGCAATACCTGCATCAGCATCAATTTCTCCTTGGTTTTGATAAAGTCCATTAGTTTTCCAACCATAGAAAGTTCCATAAGCGTTTCCTTCATAAGTGCGTGTAATTTCTTGGTCAGTTCTACCATAGGTTTGCCCACCCAAGAAACTACCAGGCGTTAGCAACTGCGTAATCTTGTTTTGAATGAATGTGGCATTACCACTTAAAGACAGCGATAAATCACCAAATTTTTGCTGATAAGTCAGTTCTAATTCTAAACCTTGATTACGCAATTGTCCAACATTTTGATCAGGGATAGATGCACGACCCAAAGTGCCTACGGCTGGCGGAGCCAAAAGCATGTTTTTGGTATCTTTAATAAAATAATTGATAGTTGCTAAAAAACGGTTCTGTAAAAGCCCCATATCCAAACCAAAGTTGGTCATTTCAGCCGTTTCCCAACCGATATTTGGGTTCGGCAATCTTCCTTGTGCTGAAGCAGAAGTATTTTGGTCTCCAAAAGAATAACGATAAGTAGAGTTAATCAAAGCCAAATATTGTAAAGAGTTTACATTTTGATTACCCAATTGCCCCCAACCACCAGTTACTTTTAAGTTGTTAATTACAGAAGTAACATTTTTAAAGAAAGGTTCATCCGAAACTCTCCAACCTAAAGAGAAAGCAGGGAAGTAGCCCCATCTTTTATCAGGAGCAAATTTTGAAGAGCCATCTGAACGAAAAGTAGCTGTTAATAAATATCTATCTTTGAATGAATAATTGGCACGTACAAAATACGATTGAAGTGCATCATAACTACGACCACCATTAGCATCACCCAGAGAAACAATTGTACTTGCGTAACGTAAATAGCGTAATTCTGGGTCTTCACTGGCAAAATCTCTTCCTGCATTGGCAGAATACAAATCATTAAAAGTTTGAGATGTATAACCACCCACTAAACCAATAGAATGCTCTTTAAAGCGTTTGTCATAAGACAAGAAATACTCTTGTAAGAAAGCCCAATACTTATCATTCTTCAAAGTAAGCTGATTCCACTGTGTTGCTCTAAACTGGTCTTCTATTTTCACTTCAAAATTTCTTGAATCGGTAAAAGTAGCGTCCATTGCTAAATTGGCTCTTATTTTTAAGCCTGATAAAATCTCAAATTCGCCTGTCACACTTCCTAAAATACGATTGCGAGCATTGTCTTTATCTTGCATATCAATAGTATAAATAGGATTGTTGATGTCCCCAAAAGCACCTTTGTCTTTTGTACTGCTATAAGTACCGTCCGCATTTTTCACTGGTAAACCAGGATGGAACCTAATGGCAGTCCATAGCAATCCATCCTGGGCAGAAAGTGTATTGGGAGCATTATCGTGTGTGTTAGTGAATTGTAAGTTTTGCCCAATCTTTAACCGATCGCTGATTTTATGGTCAGAATTGATTCTGAATGAATAACGTTCGTAATATGATTTTCCGATAATACCTTGTTCGTCGTAATGTCCACCAGAAATTACAAATGATGAATACTTTCCTCCGCCTCTTAATGAAACATCAAGGTTTTTTGTGATTCCTTGATTAAGTATTTCGTTTTGCCAATTAGTTTTTTGTGTTTGGTACTGGGTATCATTCCAAATGGCAGGTATATCTATTTTATCATTTTTATAAGCTTCTCGTTTTAAACTTGCGTAATCTCCAGCATTCAATACTGCAATAGTTTTTAGTCTATTAGAAACTCCATAATAACTATTCACAGTCAATTTCATTTTCTCGTCGAATCTTCCTCTTTTGGTTGTAATTAAAATAACGCCATTCGCAGCACGAGTCCCATAAATCGCTGAAGCAGAGGCATCTTTCAATACATCCATTGATTCAATATCATTTGGATTGATATCATTCATACTTCCAGCAGGAACACCGTCAATAACAATTAAAGGGTCAGCATTATTCACAGTACCCAAACCTCTAATTTTAATTGAACCTGCATTGCCGGGTGCTCCACCGTTTCTAACAACATTTACCCCAGCCATTCTTCCTTGTAGAGCTTGTTGTGCTCCACCCGAAGGAAGATTCTGAATATCAGAGCCTTTTACAGCTGAAATCGCACCAGTTACATCTTTCTTTTCTTGTGTTCCATAACCAACCACCACTACTTCACCTAATAATTTGGTATCTACTTCTAAAGTGATTTCTATCAATGAACGATTACTTACAGCTATTTCCTGTTTGATATAACCAATATGAGTAATTACTAAAGTGCCATTACCATCAGGGATATTTAAAGTAAACTCTCCGTTTCCATTGGTAGCTGTACCAATACCAGTGCCTTTTAATAAGACACTTACGCCAGGAACAGTCTCTCCTTTTTCGTCTAATATTTTTCCTTTTACTGGAAATGTAATTGTATTTACTTTAAAATCTCTTAGCGATTCGTTTACAGCATTTCCAGTTTTAGATTCATCACTTTTCGAATCATCTAAACTATTAGATACCTCATTTTTTGAAGTAGTAGTTTTCACAGCCTTAATAATATAAACATTTTTTGAGGCTTGAAAATAAGTTAGATTCAATGGAGAAAGAATATTCTTTAAAGCTATTTTTACATCCTTGCTTTGTAGCCATTTTTCAGAAGGTACATAAACATTATCAAGTAAATCAGAAGCATAGCCAAAGGTTACTTTGTATTTTGTTTCAAGGTCTTTTAAGGCTTCTTTTACCAACAATGTCGATTTCTTACTTTGTTGAGTCTGGCCTAAACGATTTGATGCCAGCAATTGACCTGAAGTATTTCGTGATATTACCACACAAAGTAAAATCAACAACCATTTTGAGCGGAGTGCCCTGTCTTTAAGTAATTGTTTCTTCATTAGCTTTCAGTATTAAATTTCATGATTAGATTAAATAATAATATTTTAACGTTGACGGTTACTGATTAAAATTTTGTTGTTATGTTTCTCAATTTTCAAATCGTGCATCTCTCCAATGGCAAGCAATAATAAATCTAGATTCTTTTTAGGAAGTCTTAGGGTTATTCTTCTTTCTTTTAATGAATCATTTGCAAACTTTACTTTATAGTTGAAGTTATTTTCAATAGTCCGAGCCACAATTTCTAATGATGAATTATCGAATAAAAACTCGCTATCTTTCCATTCACTATATTCTTCTGCCACCACTTTTCGCTTCATAACTTTATTGCTAAGATCCTTTGATACTTCTACTAATTCTCCGGGATGCATCAACAATGAACTTTGAGCCTTATCATTCAGATGTAATTTAATTTTTCCAGAATTCAATACTACTCTTGTACCATTTACTTTTTCAGAAACCGTAAATACAGTACCCAATACTTCAACTTGAAGATGCTCTGGGGTATTGACAATAAATTTTTGATGGTTTTTTTGGTGTATGATAGAAAAGTAAGCTTCGCCTTTAAGGAAGACTTCACGAGCTTGGTCTTTTTCCCAATCTTTAGAAAACTCAATTGAAGAATTTGCATTTAGCACCACCAACGAACCATCTGGTAAGGCTACTTTACGAGTTTCGCCTTCGAGTGTACTATATTGGCTGGTGTTAAATTGACTATAAATCAAGAAATAAACTGACGTAGCTATTAAGGCACATACTAATATTGCCGCATAGCGGATGTATGGCATATTTAACAATTTTATCAGTGGACGGTGCTGATTGCCTGAAATATCATGTTGGATTTTTCCCCAAACTTCAGAAATTGCTTCTGGACTTGGGTTTGGTGTATGATGCTGCCAACCATTTACTACCTCACGAGCAATGGCTACCATAGTGGCTTTATCAGGATTTTCAGATAACCAACTTTCCCAGAAAGTCATATTTTCTGGAGTTGGATATTTTACCCAATTAATAAAATCCTGATCGGCGATAAAATCAATTGTTGAAAAATGCTTGTAGTCTCTCATTCCATTTATTTTTGTAGCAGGATAATTTCAAAACTTATCCATATCTAAAAGAGCAATGGAAACTACTAAAGCTTTTTACCTATCAAATTTGACTTTTTTTTAAAAATTTATACTATTCGTAATGAAGCTTATCTGGAGAAGATGATTCAGTGGGTTAAAAAACTTAAAAAAAGCCATATTCCAGGCTGTTTTAGATACTTACGAAGACTTTCTAAAGCGGTATGTATTAAATTATACACACTCCGTACTTTCAACATCATAATTTCTGAAATTTCTGCATAGGATAGTCCTTCTATATACAATAAGGTAATAGCTTCTTTTTGGCGATTCGATAATTGATTGATGGCATTTTGCAAAGCATTATTTTGTCTTTCTTCAGTTTGTTTTGAAATTAGCTCAAGTTCCGGCGAGAAAACAATATCAATTGTTTCCATATCAGGCAAAAAATCAGAATAATTTCCCTCCTTTTGAAGTACTCTATATACTTTCCTTCTCATCACACGCAATAAATAAAATTTAATAGAAGTAGTATCTGATAAGTTTGAGCGACTATTCCAAAGCTCAACAAAAAGATTATGAATACAATCTTTTACAAGATTTTCATCTTTAGCAATATGATAACCGTAGTGAAACAAGGGTTTAAAATAAGTATTATAAATGACAGTAAATGCATCATTATCGCCTTCCCTGAACCTTATCCACAGCTTTACATCGTCTTCTTCAAACTTAGTCATTCTCTGTTTATTTATTAATTCGTTATTTTAAAGAGAAAAAGTACTTACACCCTTTTAAGGAATAAATGGTTTAGGAAAGCTAAGAAGATATCTTGGTAGAAGCTTAGTTTGAATAAAAATATTCAAACTCCAAAATGAAAAAAGCAATTATCTCTTCTCATTTTCAAATACAAATTTAATAAATGCAGAAGTCTTTTTTATTAAAAAATACTCATGCTATGTTAATTAACGAATAAAATAAATTGTACAAAAATGATAAATCTATTGATTGTATTTCCAATTATCCTTGCCTGACAAAACATTTTTAGCAGCAATTTCAGCTCGTAAAACTTATGATGATTTAATTGAAAAAGGGGCATTATTTGTCACAAGATCTAATCAACAGAAGTGCCAATTGTATAGAAATAGGCTCAATCCTTAAATTAGGCTGATGACTTTTAATGTATATTTTTGTATTCAAAACATATAAGATATGCAAATACAACTACATAAGATTTTAG
>NZ_JACHKT010000008.1 GCF_014204325.1 Arcicella rosea | reverse complement strand
TTAGCGATATGACAGATTACTTTTTTATCCCATTTTGAAGTAAATACAAAATTGTACTTTTTTAAGCAAATAAAAATCTTTTGCAAGATATGAGCTATGAGCTGTGAGATTTTTTTGAATAGCAACTCAAAGCTCAAAACTCATAGCTCAGGGCTCAAAGCTATTTACTCTTCCACCACATCAATCCTAAAAAACACTGGAATGGCTGGGCGTTCGTTGTATTCTTTTCCTGCTTGAATGGCATCAACAACTTCCATGCCTTCAATTACTTCTCCAAAAACAACATAAAGTCCATTCAGTTGACGAGCTTCGGCTTCATTAGTGATAATATAAAATTCTGTAGGTGAAGAAGCTCTATCTGGATTGCCTTCATCATAACGAGCCATCGCTACTGCTCCACGTTTATGCGTAAATTCTGGACGATACTCTGGAGGTACTAAAAAATCTAATTGATCCATATATTCACCTCCACCTTGTATGCCCATGCGGTAAATATTACGATAAAACATTCTACTTACATAATAACCCGCTTTTACATTTCTGATAAAATTAGCCCGATGTAAAGGTGTTTCAGTATGAAGTTTGATTACAAAATCTCCGCCTACGGTATGTACTTTTACTTTCGTCTCAGGGTTTTCTGTACCGTATTGTATCAAAAACGTTTTTGGGTCTTGGTCAAATAAACGCAAGTCCTTTTTACATGAAATGAATGAAATACAAAATAAGAAGAAGATGATACGTTTCATCGTTTTATAGCTGTTATCTGTTTAACCGTTATTGATGTCATTGTTCAAGCAAATTATTGCTCAATTTCATATAGTTTAACAGTTCTTCATAAGTAAAAAAACGAAAGCTGAATTCTGATGACCGAAAGCCATAGCACACAGCCTTAGTTTGCACGATAGTACATCGTCGAACAGTTTTCTTTGGTTAAAATTCGGTTTGCTTGTTGGCTAATATCATCTACTGTTACGGCTTGAATCTTACTAGATTCTAAATTGGCATATTCAACATCGCCAGCGTTGGAGGCAAAAGCTAAATTCATCGCACGGTTCAACAATTCTACTTCCGAAAATACTAAAGTAGATTCTGCCTGATTTTTTACTTTTGTTAGTTCTTCTTCTGAAACTGGATTTTTCAAGAAATCATTTAATACTTCCTGAATTGCCGCATCGCCTTCTTCAATACTGATTCCTTTGTTGAGATTTCCTTGTAAAATCATCAAACCTGGGTCTAGCGAAGAAGTAACATAAGCATTGATTGAATTAAAAATGGGTTGTTCTTTTACCAATTTTTCATACAATCTTGAAGATTTACTTCTGCCCAAAATATCACTTGCTAAATCTACTGCATTGTAACCAACATCATGTCGTCCCTGGGTATGATATACTTTATAGATTGCATCCAAAGGCACTTTTGCTGTTACTTCTAAAAATCTTGAAGCAGTTTGAATCGGTTCTTGCGGTAAATTTCTAGGACTCAGCTTTCCTGCTGGAATAGGCTCAAACCATTTCTTGGCTAATTGCTTTACTTCCTCCACACTGATTGGTCCTGCTACTACTAATATCGCATTGTTGGGAAGATAATGTTTATAGAAAAAGCTACGAACATCATCCATTACTGCATCTTCGATATGTGCAATTTCTTTCCCAATGGTTGCCCATTTATATGGATGAACTTGGTAGGCAAGTGGACGAAGTTTCAACCAAACATCGCCATAAGGTTGATTTAAATACCTTTGCTTGAACTCTTCAATCACAACTTTTTGTTGTACATCCAAAACCTTTTGGTCGAATGATAATGATAACATTCTATCTGATTCTAACCAAAACGCCGTTTCAATATTTACCGCTGGAAGTGTAATATAGTAGTTGGTAATGTCTGGAGAAGTAAAAGCATTGTTTTCACCACCTACTTTTTGTAGTGGAGTATCGTAAGAAGGAATGTTTTTAGAACCGCCAAACATCAGGTGTTCAAACAAATGTGCAAAACCTGTTTTGTGTTCTTCTTCATCACGAGAGCCAACATTGTATATAATGTTGACAGCAGCAATAGGGGTGGAATAATCTTGGTGAACATAGACTTTAAGTCCGTTGTCTAGTATAAAATAATCGTATGAAATCATGTATCAATGTTAGGTAACAAATAATCGTCTATATTAACGAAAAATTAAAAATTATCAGGACAAAAGTAAGTATTTAGGACTTCTATTGTGTGTGAAATGCTTAAAATTCAATTCGCTTTATTTATTTAAACTTCCAATATGAAAAAAATATTTGTTTTAGTAACACTTACATTAGGCTTTTTTCTTCAAAGTAAAGCTCAAATATTAAATGATGCCACCACTCGCCAATTAATTTCTCAAGGTTTGGATAAAATGTATTCGTATGATTTTAAAGAATCGGCAGAGATTTTTAGTAAACTAAAAGTTAGACATCCACAACATCCTGTGTTTTATACTTTAATGGCAATTCAAACGGAATTACAATATTTTCCTTTGAAAGACTTTCCTAATCAACAAAAAACATACTTAGCTTATCTGAATCAAAGTAGAGCTTTAGCGGAGGCAATGTTAGATAAAAACGATGAAGACATTGAAGCCAATTTCTTTGAACTAGCAACTTTGGGTTACTTAGCCGCTTATGATGCCGATAACCAAGAATTTATGAAAGCCGTTGGTGTTGCCAAAAAAGCCTATTCGCATTTAAAGAAAGGCTTAGCGTTAACAGAAAAACAACCAGAGTTTTTGTATTCGTCGGGTATTTATAATTATTACAGAATAGAATATCCAGAAACGCATCCAGTAATAAAATCAGTGATTTGGATGTTTGCCGATGGCAACAAAAAACTAGGTTTACAACAGTTAGATTTGGCAACCAGAAAAACCATTTTTGTAAAAACAGAAGCAGCTTTTTATGCAGGTTATGTATATATGAAATATGAAGCAAATCCAGCAAAAGCATTACAATACAATACTATACTTGCCGAAAAATATCCTGATAATTTACTCTTTCAAATGCAAAGAATGGATTTCTTGACTGCCTTAGGCAAACATAATGATGCAGATGACATTGCTAACAAAATTTTAAAGCAAAAAGGAGTGATGTTTCAGTGTGCGGGAACAATTTTTAAAGGTTTGATTGCTGAGAAAGATAAAAAGGACGATAAACTAGCGGAGGCCTACTTACAAAAAGGAGTAAAAATGCCTTACGACGAGCGTTTCACCAAAGATTATCACGGATTAGCTTATTTAGCTTTGGCACGCATCGCAAAACGTGGAGGACAGCACAGTAAAATGAAAGAATATGCCAAAAAAGCTTCAAAATTAGCAGAATACAAAGCAACGATTGCAGAAGCAAAAGCCCTTTTGGATTGATTTTTTTGAGACTTTAGGACTTGAAGACTAAAAGATGCTAGATGAAAGACACAGGACTTTTGGTCTATCTAATACAAAGATAATTGTAGCGGTAACCCTTGCGGTTACCGTTTTTGTTTGGAAAATAAATCAAAACGGTAACCGCTAGGGTTACCGCTACCAATAACTTTTTGAATTTTTTATTTCAAAAATCTTGTCTCTTTTAGTCTTACGTCTTCAAGTCCTAAAGTCACAAAACCTAACGCATCTCCTGCAAAAGTTTATTAGCAAAGATAAACTCATTTAATTCTGGCACAGCCGAAGTACGAATGTTCTTATTGTCGCCTTCCCAAACCTTTAGCCCTTTGTAAAGGAACATAATTTTCTCACCAATCCCGATAACCGAATTCATATCATGGGTAATTACGATGGTCGTAATATTAAACTCATCCGTAATTTCCTTAATCAATTCATCAATTTTAACAGAAGTCAGCGGGTCTAGCCCAGAGTTTGGTTCATCACAGAATAAGTATTTAGGATTCATCACAATTGCCCTTGCAATACCCACTCTTTTTTTCATCCCTCCCGAAACCTCCGAAGGCATCCTTGCACCAGCGTTCTCTAATTCCACACGTTTTAAACAAAACTGAGCCCTTTCTATTTTTTCCTCCTCAGTCATGTCGGTAAGCATATCTAAAGGAAACTTCACGTTATCCAACACCGTCTTAGAGTCAAATAAAGCACCACCTTGGAACAAAACACCCATCTCACGACGAATCGTTTTTCTCACTTCCTCATCAGAATTATGAAAATCACGCCCATCATACAAAATTTGTCCGTGTTCAGGTTTTACAATACCAATCATACATTTTAGCAATACACTTTTACCTGTACCACTTCCACCAATGATTAATGAAGTATCGCCAGGCTTAAATTCGCCATTGATACCAAGTAGAATATCTCGCCCATTAAAGGCTTTTCTAATGTCTTTTATCTCAATCATAGATTCAAATCTTTCCCGAATTTACAAAATTCGTTGCGATACGCTATATATTTTCTGTATCTCTTCAACAAATCACTGTCCAAATAGCTCAACACCACTTTATAAAGTAAAATTCCCCTCTAATATCATACCAACACCACCCAAAGAGAATTAATAAAAGATTACAAAGCACAAAGAGCATCCTGCAAAGCCCGCTAATGAAGAAGCAAAGGCGGGAAATAACTTTGTGAAGCCCGCAAAGAATCTTGAAACTATGGGAGTTAAACGTGTGAAGCCCTCAACGAACCTTGAAACAATGGGAGTTAAACGTGTGAAGCCCGCAAAGAATCTTGAAACTATGGGAGTTAAACGTGTGAAGCCCTCAAAAAACTTTGAAACTATAGGAGTAAAACTTGTGAAGCCATCAAAGAACTTTGAAAGTATGGGAGTTAAACGTGTGAAGCCCTCAATGAACTTTGAAAGTGTGGGAGTTAATTGTGTGAAGCCCTCAATGAACTTTGAAAGTGTGGGAGTTAAACTTGTGAAGCTTTCAAAGAACTTTGAAAGTGTGGGAGTTCAACGTGTGAAGCCCTCAAAGAACCTTGAAATTATGGGAGTTAAACTTGTGAAGCCCTCAATGAACTTTGAAAGTGTGAGAGTTAAACTTGTGAAGCACTCAAATTAAGCTCGAAAAGCATTAATGTCTATTGTATATTTATCACAAGATAAAATTATAATACCGTTTAATAAGTTTTTGAAAATGAATTGATTGATGATTTGGGGAATGTGAATGATTTTAGTAAGTTAATATTTAGAATATGTAAATAAGAATATAACAGACATTGGTGTGGTGGTTTTAAATTTGCTTAATTGGAAATTATGAATTCGGAGGATATAAAGATAATTTTTAGTGATTATTTAAAGACTAAAGAAACTCAGTATGCCGTTTTGTTAAACGGAACGTGGGGAAGTGGAAAAACATTCTTTTGGAAGTACCATTTAAGTAAAATTGCAGAAGATAATAAATTTAAGGTTGTTTATCTGTCATTAAATGGGATAAGTAAAATTGAAAATCTTGAACATCTACTTTTTATTAAACTATTACCATTTATTGGCAAACAAGAAGATACAAGAACAAAAAATTTAATAACACTTTTAACTAATGTTTTAAATCAAGTAAGTAAGCATTATTTAAAAACTAGTCTAACGGACATTTTTAAAGATGTAAGTATTGATTCTCTTGATTTTTCTAGTTACGTAATATGTTTTGATGATTTAGAACGTTGTCAAATGCCTGTAAAAGAAGTACTAGGTTTTATTAATAATTATGTTGAACATAAAAAATTAAAAACAATTATTCTTGCAGACGAAAATAATATTGATGTTTCTCAAAAAGGATATGACAATATTAAAGAAAAGGTCATTGGTCGTGTTTTAAATTTTGAATTAAACATTAGAGAAATACTGCCACAATTATTTAAAAAATATGATAAAGATAAAAATGGTTTTTATAACTTTTTAATAATTCATGAACCTACTTTGATTGATATATTAACCGAATATAAACAAGACAATCTTAGAGTAATTTCTTTTTACTTAGATATTTTAGAAAGAATATTTCCAGTCTTTAAAAATGTGGAAGAAAAGTATATTCAAGAAATAATTCTTTTTACAGCAATCATATCTTTTGAGTTCAAAAAAGGAAACTTAAATTCATCAGATTATAAAAATCCAAATGGGATTGATGAAATTAATGAACATTATTACTCATTAAATATTGCTCAAACAATAAGAGAGTCTTCAAGTGGAAAAGATAAAGTCAAAACTTATGCACAAGGTTTTTATGAAACCTATTTAGAAAATAGGATTAAAAATTATTTTTATTATCCATCTATTTATTCTTTCATACTTTCAGGTTATATAAAACTTTCAGACCTCAATGCCGAAATTAATAAGCGTTATCCAGAAATAATATCACAAGAAATTCAAGATTTTAGAACATTACTAAACTACAAGTTTCGGGAATTATCCGATGATGATTTCAAAAAGTTAACTTGGAGTGTTCTAAACTTTGCAAAAGAAGGTAAATATACTATTTATGACTATGTCCAAATAGCTAATTTTTTTTATTTTTTCTCGGAAAATAATCTAATAGTTGAATCAAATGAGGAAATAAATAAGTTATTACTTGAAGGTCTTGATATAGCAAAGTCTCGAAAAGAAATTAATGATAAAGTATTGGACAATTTATTACATTTTGGTGATGATAATCCAGAGGTAACTAGAATAAAAGCAATTGTAGAAAATATTCATCTTGAAATCAAAAAAGGACAATATATTGACGACAGTAATAAATTAATTAATAGCATAATTAAAAATGATGAATTTGCTTTGGAGTCAATATTTGAAAAACAAAAATATTCAAAAGAACTTTTTCAATATGTGAATAGTAAGTTGCTTTTCGAGGCTATTACACAAACTTCAAATAAACAGATATTTAATTTTACAGAACTGTTAAACAGTAGATATAAATCTAAAAATATTGGAGAGTATTTATTTGAAGATTTTGAAAGTCTGTTTATGTTGAAAGAAAATTTAAACAATTTTATAAATAACAACGGTATCTTGCAACAGCCAAGGAAGTTTTTATTGAAAACCTTATTTGAAACTTTACAAAAAATATGTTTACATCTAAAAGAAACAAAGAATAAATAATATTTAACGTGCCAGTTTCTCCACTAGTTCAAGTATTATGCAAAGCGTCAATTAGACTTAGATAAAACTAATTCAGTTTGAAACTGAATTAAAAAAAGTCGGGGATGCCTAATTCAAGCCTTATGCTTGAGCTATTTAGGGAATTTATTTAATATACGGCTTGAAAAGCCGTGCTACTATTTTTTTCTTCTGCCGTTTCTCGTGTCACGTAAGCAACAAGCAAGGTACTCAACTTTAGCAAATAGTCAAATACATCAATAAGTAATACAAAAAATGACGGAGGAAATAAAAAAAGAACTTTTAAGGCTTGAAATTCAGCACGACATCAAAATTTTGTATGCCGTTGAAAGTGGTAGTCGGGCTTGGGGTTTTGCCTCTACCAATAGTGATTGGGACGTAAGATATATTTACATTCATAAACTAGATTGGTATCTAAAAATTGATGCTGAAAGAGATAATCAAGAAGAAATTTTACCAAACGATATAGACCTTGCAGGCTGGGAACTCAAAAAAGCATTGCGACTTTTTAGAAAATCAAATCCACCAATGTTGGAGTGGCTGAGAAGTCCAATGGTGTACTTACAACAATATTCTACCGCAGAAAAACTCCGTGACCTTACCAAAGCGTTTTTTAACCCTAAATCTTGTTTGCATCATTACTTGCACATGGCTGAGAGGAATTATCAAACGTATTTATTAAAAGATATGGTAAGAACTAAAAAATACTTTTACGTATTACGACCGATACTTGCTTGTGACTGGATTATGGAAACAAATACCATGGCTCCAATGGAATTTAAGATACTTGTTGATAGCCAAGTAACAGACCAAAATGTAAAAACAGCTATTCAAGAATTACTATTCAGAAAAATATCAGGAGAAGAACTAAACGAAGAACCTAAAATTCAAATACTTAATGACTTCCTTGAACAGAAAATAGATTTTTATAACAACTACATAAAATCGTTTGAACAAACCAACCAACCAAATACCGCCTTGCTTGACGAATTATTTAAACAAACAATCAATGAAGTGTGGGGTTAAAGAAATTAGTTTTGTCGTTGCTTGTATCTAATGAACAACAAGCGAGTTGTGCGTGAGGATATGGGTAATGGCAAGAGAGTAATAAGCAAGTTTTTTTTACGATTATTAATTACTCAAAGTACACTCAAAAAAACTTTTATAACTATGTCCTGCAAAATAAATTTACGCTACTTTTTAAGCCTATTTATGATAATTAGTCAAGTAGCAAAAGCACAAGAACATTTAGAGCCTGTAAATGGCTATTTAACTTCTTTTAATTCTCAAAACGAGTCTTATTCTCTGAAACGAGTACATTTATTGGATGGATATGATGATAATCCTTTAGCAAGGGTATTTGTTTTAGCTTCATTTTCTCCAGAAAAAGTAATAAGTGTTGATAAGGTAAAAGATACTTACGTGCTTTCGACAAGAACCTTTACTAGACAATTAGAAACTATTAAGCAAAACAAAAATACAAAAGTAGAAAGAATTGAATCTAAAAAAGAGATTGATAAGAAGTTAGCGATACTTCTAGGAGAAATCTTCTTTAGAGTAATCAACGAGACTAAATATCCTAAAGTCGAATATCGAATAATAAATGGGAAGGAAGCAAGGCTTTTAGGAAGACTTGGTTTTGATGGAGAAACATATATTTTTTCAACTTTTCAAAATGGGTTTGGAATAAGAGCAGGGCAAATTTGGTCGCCAGATAGTGGTACAGCTATGGCTGAACTTGTAGCTTTCTCAGTAGAGATGGAACAGGTAGCAACAGGGGCAAAAAGTGAATCAGAGCTTCTTGAAATAGCAGAAAAGTATTATGCAAAAGTGAAAAAGTAAATCTTTGCCGTTGCTCGTGTCGCACTAGCAACGGCATTTATTTAATACACGGCTTGGAAAGCCGTGCTACTATTTTATTTCTTTTACTTCACTTAGTACCGAAACACCATTTTCATTAAATGCTTCGATAGCACAGAAATACTTTTGTCCGACGGTCAATGCTCTTAATTCTAAACTGCTGGGAGCATCTGCCCAAATCTGATACGTTTGATATAATTTATCTGAAGCAATGCCCCACAAAATATTATAGCCAACAGCATTAGAAGATTTTTCCCAAGTAATATCAGCATTGCGAGTATCCGCTTGACGTTTCACGTTTAAATTCTTTGGCGTTTGTGGAACTTTGCCCGTTCCATTTCCAAAAATACGAATATCACTTACTGCCAAATTGGGCATCGGTACATGAATATTTTCATACTTGATATAGCGAGTTTTTACTGCTTGAGGTAATTCCACATAAGCATTGGGACGGTCACGTTTAGGTTCATTGCTATTATCGTAAATCAATTGCCAATTTTTATTATCATTTGAAGCATAGAATTTGAATTGAGCAAATACACTTTCTTCGTTACTATCAAAAATATCAGATTTATAATCGGTGAAATTTACTTGTAAAGCTTTTACCTCTTGTACACTTTGTAAATCAACCGTGAGCCATTCGCCTGCTTTGTTGGTATGGGAAACCCAGAAAGAACGAGGGTTTTCGTCGGTGGCTTTATTCGCCACTAAAGTATCTTTTACAGAAGAAGCTGTGCAAGGTTTTTTATAAGAAAGTAACATCCAACCCGTAAATAATTCATCTTTTTGTGTCCATTTTTTAGTCGGTAAAAAATGGGGGAAATCACCAAATCGAGTATTGGCAAACATCTGATTATCGGTATCAAAACCAGTAGGAAACATGGCTACTCTTCTTTCAAAATTCCAGTTGACGGCAATCCACGGCGTGCCAGTATTCCAATAATTCCCATAATTATCTTGGAAAGTATTCCCATGACCAGCCCCCGTCAAGAATCCACCTGGTTTATAAGAAATGGGATTGTAAGGTGCATAAGTAAAAGGGCCGAGGGGATTATCGCCAATATAAGTACCATTGGCATAAACATTATATTCTGTGCCGGGAGCTCCATATTGCAAGAAATACTTTCCACTGTGTTTGGTCATCCAAGCACCTTCTGTAAAGGGTTTAATCGTATCTCGGTGGTCACGACCGAAACGTTCCCAACCATGATTTTTAGGGTCGAGGTAAATTAAACCTTTGTAAGTAGAAGCATAAGTAAGGTTTCGTTTTTTATCTAATTCCGCTCCAAAAATTGGATACACATTCGACGAACCCCAATACATATACCATTTATCTAATTCTTCATCATAAAACAGAGCAGGATCCCAAGGGCCAATGTACTGAGGCAAACGAGGCAACCAACGATTGTAAAATTGTAATTTACCTTTTTCGGGTTCAGTGCTAAATAAAATCGGGCGTTGTTCAAAAGTAGATTGAAACAAGTACAAAGTATCTCGCACCGACAAAGCCGCAGGAGCACACATATCTTCCATTGGCCACATACTTGGCTTGATATAATTCCAGTTGATTAAATCTTTTGAATGCCAATAACCACCCGAAATCGTCACAAAAAGGTAATATTCATTTTTGTGATTGATAATCACAGGGTCAGCACCCGAGCGATAGGAAATTTTTTCATTTAGTTGCTCAAAATTGTAACGATACCCAATATCAACGGGATTACAATAAGTTTTTTGATTAGAATTTTGGGCAAAAGCTAAAGAGGAAAAAGCAAAGCAAAGCAGTACAAGTAAAATCTTTTTCATATATGTTTTTGATTGAATTTGGATAGAAGTTAAAGAAGAACAAGAATGGATTTATCCTTATTTGTTCTGTGTGACTTTATCTATAAAAGAAAACATGAGTCATCCCGAATTTTCTCTTGAAAAAGTGAATTTTAAAAGATTTCAATGTTTTTTGGATTGGTTCTCGTCCTTACTTTTTGCCTTGATGCAAAAAGTAACAAAAAAATCAAGAATTCCTAAACTCGCTTCGCTCAAACAGTAGGAATTCGTTGTTCATCAATCACAAAAAAGCGGTCGAAATTAGTTTTTCGACCGCTTTTTTGTGATTTTAAAATTCGGGATGACTCATGTTTCTATTAAATCTCCTCCAAAAACTCTTCGATACAAGCATATATATAGCTCAAATCTTCTTCGCTAATGCAATAAGGCGTTAGCAAGTAAATTACATTTCCGAGCGGTCGCATCAAAATTCCCTTTTCCAAAAAGAAATTATAAGCGATGTCTCGCATATTGCTAAAATATGAAGTGCCTTCTGATACTTTAATTTCAATTGCCAGAATCGTACCTTTCAAACGAATATCTGCAATTTTATGCTGTAATGATTTAGCTATTTTCTGGCTAAAACCTTTGTGTAAAGTATTGATTTGTTGGATTTGTGCTTGCGTTTCATCGCTCAATAACAAATCCAAACTTGCTAAACCAGCTGTACAAGCCAATGGATTAGCCGTAAATGAATGACTATGAAAAAGCGTTTTGCGTCTATCATCAGAAAGAAATGCTTCATAAATCGCCTGTGTACAAGAAGTAACGCCCAAAGCCATTGCACCGCCTGTTAATCCTTTTGAAAGACAAAAAATATCTGGTTTTACCGTCAAGTAATCAGTAGCAAACATTTTTCCTGTGCGATAAAAGCCCGTCATGATTTCGTCGGCGATGGTCAAAATACCATTTTCTTTTGCTATCGTTAATAATTTTTCAAGGATTTCGGGTTCGTACATGACCATTCCCCCCGCACCTTGAATCAAAGGCTCAAAAATAAATGCTGCTATTTCATCCGACTGACTCATCAGTGCATTCATGGTTTCCAACACTGCTGTTTCCTGACCTTTCAAAGGAATTGGCAAGTATATTACTTCAAAAAGAAATGGGTCGAAAGGAGCTGTAAAAGCACTTTTTGCTCCAACTGCCATCGTTCCGAAAGTATCGCCGTGATAGCCATTTTCAAGAGCGATAATTTTAGTTTTCTTCGTAATTCCTTGGTTATGAAAATACTGAAAAGCCATTTTCATCGCTACTTCTACCGAAGTAGAGCCATTATCGGAATAAAATATTCTTTGCTGATTTTTGGGCAGAAGTTCTAACAATCGCTCTGCCAAATGTACAGCAGGTTCATGGGTGAATCCTGCAAAAATTACTTGTTCTAATTTCAGAAACTGTTCAGCTACTTTTTGTGCAATGTAAGGATGCGAATGTCCATGTAAATTCACCCACCACGAAGCAATGGCATCAATGTATCTTTTACCATTTTCATCAAAAAGATAAACGCCCTCAGCTCGAACAATGGGAATAGAAAAAGGAGCAGTTTGATGCTGTGTAAATGGATGCCAGAGTACTTTTGCATCTCGCTCACTCAAACTACTGATGACTGGGTTTTGGATATTCTCAACTGGATATTCCAGATGTTCATCAATAACAAAATGTTTTTCTGAAATGTTCTGCATATTTTTTTACGGTTTCTTGAGTAATGTTTGATTCTTGAGCTACTTTTTCTAGCAATTTTACTTGCGTGTAATTCAAGATATATTCCTCAGAAGAGGGATTACTTTCACCATTAAAAATAATTCCTTTGATGTCGATATTGTTACTTTTTAGTATTGCAATTGAAAGCAAAGTATGATTGATGCTTCCTAAATAATTTTTAGAAACTAAAATAACAGGAAGTGCTAATTGCTTAATTAAATCAATATTGGTTGATTTCTCGTTTAAAGGAACCATTAAACCGCCTGCTAATTCTACAATTAAATTATTGTCTGTAATTGGTAATTCAAATTTAGATAATTCAATGTCAACGCCATCTATCGCCGCCGCTGCGTGTGGAGAAAGAGGTTCGTTTAAGCGATAAGCTTCTGGATGAAAAACAGTTTTTGAATTAGTAATTAAATGTTGGACAGTATTGGTATCGGTGAAATCTAAAGCACCAGATTGAATGGGTTTCCAATAATCGGCTTCGAGACTTTCGGTTAAAATACTTGAAATAAAAGTTTTACCGATTTCGGTTCCGATTCCTGCTATGATATATTGTTGTTTCATGAATAAATACTTTAATTTATAATTTGTTCAATACTTCGAAAATCTGTAAAATTTCTGCTTCTGTATTAAAGTCATGCAGACAGATTCTTAAACGTTCTTTGCCTTTTGGTACCGTTGGCGAAACGATTGGACGAATGTCCAAGCCTTTTGCTTGTAAAGTACCCGCCACGGCTCTACAGTTTTCGTTTCCGGGAATAAGAATACATTGAATAGCAGAAGTACTTGCGATTAAATCAATCGTTGGATGTAAACTTGCTTGTTTTTGAAAGAATTGAATTAGATGATGTAAATTTTGATTAGAAAAACTAGCTGATTGCATCAAATCGTAAGCACATTTTACACTGATATGACTATGAATTGGTGCGGCAGTGGTATAAATAAAAGCCCTAGCGAAATTGATTAAATAATCTCTCAAAGAATTACTTCCTAAAACTATCGCTCCGTGGCAGCCCAATGCTTTGCCAAAAGTAATTACTCTGGCAAAAACTTTATCTTCTAAATTCAATTCGTTCAACAAACCTTCGCCATGTTTTCCAAAAACGCCTGTAGCGTGTGCTTCATCGACAATTAGATTGGCACCAAATTCTGAACAAAGCTGACAGATTTCAGCAAGAGGAGCGAGGTCGCCATCCATCGAATAAACAGATTCGATGGCTACAAATACTTGGATGTTTTTTAAAGCAAGATTATTGGCTTTATCTTCTTCAATTTTATTTAACTTTTTAGCTAAATCTTCAACATCATTATGTTTGAATTTATAGCGAGTAGCGTAGCTTAATCTTGCACCATCAATCATGCTGGCGTGAATCAGCTCGTCGGTAATTAATACATCATTTTTTTGTGGAATCGACGAGAGTAAGCCAACGTTGGCATCATAACCTGAATTGAAAATTAATCCTGCTGTTGCTTTATGGAAATTGGCAATTTGTTTTTCTAAATCCTCTACAAATGCTGTATTTCCTGCCAATAATCTTGAACCTGTAGCGCCAGTTGGAAAATTCCCATCCATAGTTTGTTGATGAATGGCAGTTTTGAGTTTTTCTGATTGTGCAAAACCCAAATAATCATTCGAACAAAAATCAATTAAATTTTCTGTAGTACGAAGAGAGCGAAAAAGAGCTTCTTTCTTTCTCTCTTCAAGAATGTCTTCAATGCGTGTTGCTAAAGTATTCACTAAGCGATTTGTTTGTTTCTGCAAAGATAGTTACAAAAGCTTTAGACCGTCATTTTTTCAGAATTTGAGTTGATTTTGAAATTTTTTTAAGAATTTTTAAGAAAACACTTGACATCATACCACTTTTTTATCTAACTTCGCAGTTAATAGGTGTAGAACTATTTACTAAGATTGCCCAGATGGTTTCCGTCTGGGCAACTTTTTTGTCTAAGGTTTAGAAAAAATAAAGGATAACAACAAAAAAAGCCATGATAATTGAATTTATCATGGCTTTTTGATTTTTTACTTGTTTGAGTGTTGAAGTAAATCAAGTCAAACTTTCAAGTATTTTTAACGTTTTTGAAATATTTTAAGAAAAAATCTTAAAATTAATTCTTCGCACCTTGCACTGCTCCAGCTTTTTGTTGTTGTTGCATTGGGTTTGGTTGAGCTTGACGTTGTCCTTTGAATACTTGGAAACGACTTGGTTGTTCTGGTTCTCTTGGGAAAACGTTGTCTTCAGTTTCGATATCAGCAATTTCCAAGAATGGGTCTAATGTCCATTTCGCTACTTTTTTATCCGTAGGAATTACTTTTTTAATTTCCTTGTCGTTCAAACGCCAGATTTCAGCAGGGTATCTAAATACTTCGCTTGTTCCGTCTTCGTAATTTGCTTTTACAATTACTGGCATTGGTAAACCTCCTTTATTTTTCACGTTTAATACGTAGAAGTTTTTGTTTGAATTTACCAATTTCTTTTCGTCATCAGAAAGTGAAGCCATTGTTTGCTCAAATTTCTTTTTATCAGCTTCAGAAGTAGCAAAACGGTCGTAAGAGTTATAGAAATCTCTCATGTCAGGGTTTTCTTCAACCACCGTTTTAGGAATATCCGTTTTGTTACGAATGTTACTCATCGTTTGGCGTTTTGCTTCTGCCTCTTTTTTCGCAGCTTCATTTTTAGCCAAAGGGTCAACATTATCAATGCCAAACCATTCTACGGTTTCAAGCGTTTGGTTTACTGGTTCAACACCGTAGAACCAACCTTTCCAGAACCAATCTAAGTCAACACCAGAAGCATCTTCCATTGTACGGAAGAAATCAGCAGGATAAGGCTGTTTGAATGCCCAACGACGAGCGTACTCTTTGAAAGCATGGTCGAATAATTCACGTCCCATTACAGTTTCACGCAAAATATTCAAGGCTGTGGCTGGTTTTGCATAAGCATTGGGACCAAAAGCCATGATATTTTCTGAGTTTGTCATAATAGGTACTTGTTGCGTTGGGTCAGTTTTCATGTAAGGAACAATGTACTGAGCTTCGCCACGACGAGAAGGGAAATCTCTATCCCATTCTTGTTCTGCTAAATATTGACAGAAAGTATTCAAACCTTCGTCCATCCATGACCATTGACGCTCGTCTGAGTTGATAATCATCGGGAAAAAGTTATGACCTACTTCGTGAATAATTACGCCAATCATACCAGCTTTTACTTGTTCAGAATAAGTACCATCAGCTTCTGGACGACCGCCATTGAATGAAATCATCGGATACTCCATACCGCCACCTGAGGTAGAATGACAAGAATAAGCCACTGGATAAGGATACGCCACGGTGTGTTTTGAATACGAGCGAAGCGTATGAGCTACCACCATCGTAGAGTATTGTCCCCAAAGTGGATTTCCTTCTTTTGGATATAAAGACATCGCCCACACTTTTTTGCCTTCAACATCTACTTGCATGGCATCCCAAATAAATTTACGAGAACTTGCAAAAGCAAAGTCACGAACATTATCTGCTTTGAAAATCCAAGTTTTCTTACCTGTTGGTTTGCCTTTTTCAGCCTTTTCAGCTTCTTCTTGCGAAACAATTAATACAGGACGAGTAGCAGTTTTTGCTTTTTCCAAACGTTTTAATTGTTCAGCAGAAAGTACTTGTGCAGGATTTTGTAATTCACCCGAAGCACCTACTACGTGGTCGTTTGGTACGGTTAAAGCCACTTTATAGTTTCCGAAAGTAAGGGTAAATTCACCTTGCCCTAAAAACTGTTTGTGTTGCCAGCCGTAAACGTCGTTGTAAACTGCCATGCGTGGAAACCAGTGAGCGATGAAGTAATTTACGTTACCATCTTTGGCAAAAAACTCATAACCTGAACGACCGTAATATTCAGTAATTAAATAATTCCAGTCGATAGAGAATGAAACCGAAGCACCAGATTTTAAAGGCGTTGGCAAATCAATTCTCATCATGGTATGGTTAATTGTATGCTTCAAAGGATTTCCTTTGGCATCTTTCACCGATAAAATATTGTAACCATACTGTTTTTTATCAGTTAAATCTTTGAACTGTTGGAAAGACGCTTGTCCTGCAATTCCGCCAGTTTTTGTGTTTGCTCCAATAGCATCTTTTTGAAATAAATTTTGGTCTAATTGTAACCATAAGTACGGCAATTCATCAGGCGATTGATTGAAATAAGTAATGGTTTCAGTACCCGTAATTTTGCGTTCTACGTCATCCAATTCCGCTTTGATGTCATAATCCGCACGTTGTTGCCAATATTCTTTACCTGGGCTACCAGAAGCAGTACGATAAGAGTTTGGAGTTGGTAAAATTGTTTCTAATTGTTCAAAACGTTTGTTGCCATTGTAAGGGTTGGTGGGTGCTTGTTGAGCCGTTGCCATTTGTGAACAAGCAGCAACCAACAAACCAGTAATGAGCTTTAAGCTACCTCTCATGTTGATTTTTAGATTGAAGTGAATAGATTTACTGTACGAATTTAGTGAAAAAACTTACAAATCGCCATTTTTATAGGCTTTGAATGCTTCACTGACGATTGATTGTTGACTAAGCTCTAATTTTGATAGGATTATTTGCTCGAATATCTCCTCATTGGTTATTATCAACGTTCGGAATAAGATGTGTTCTTGAGTTATGTCAATACTTTTCTCTTTTTCAATTTTAAAGAGTTCTATTAATCCTTTCTTAATATTTCCTATTTCACCTAAGTCTAACATTTTTAAACAAAGATTTATTGTTAAAACTATATTGTCTATTAGTTTTCCTCTCGCAATCTTTAACGGTTCTCTATTTAGTTGGCAGATTTCTATTGTTTTATTACCTCTTTCCCCTTCTATATCAATACCACATATAGCTATACCATCATTTTTATAGTCTCTTTCAAAAGATAGAAATTTAGTAGGATTATCAATTTCTGGATGAAGTAAATATGGACGTTCATTTAATAAAACCTCAGTATCAACCTTAAATTTAGAAAAGTCAATAGTACCATTTTCATTAAAAGGAGGCATAAAAACTCTATCACCATTTATCGGAAAGCGTGTTCCTTTACTACCTCTTTTATTACAATCGTGGCAAGCAGGGAGTAGATTAGACCATTCATAACTTAACCAGTAATATCCACGATGTGAAGTCTCCTCTTCTACCGACCTTTTGGGTCTATAATGTTCAACCTCAGGCGTACTCAAAGTTTCACAATAAGCACATTTATGATGATAATAAATATTGAGTTTATCAATTACAGATGACTTTGTGAGATTCTGTTCGTTTTTATATGTACCTCTATAAATACTATCTTTAATTGTTGTTTCAGGCAATGAAACTAAAGTTGTCAAAGCATCAAGAGTAGATTGTTTAGTTAGAATTGCAGGTTTATCATTCCAGTCTCTTTTTATGAATCGCATAATTATGAAGCTTTAATGATTCTTAGTAGTTCCTCCTGTTTTTCTTTGGTTAAAAAAGTATTGATGTCCTTTTTTAATTGGTCATTGAATTTTAATTCTGCAAAAGTATCCTCCGTCCTAATCATCTTGTCATTACTTTTACTATCAGGAATTAAGTCTTGAAAACCAAAAATTGGTGAACTTAAAATCGTATTGGGCGTAAGTACGCTAAAATCAATATCCAATAATTCTGCTTTGATACCTTCTTCTCTCGTTCTGGAAACATTGATAATAACTGAATTTTTGGGTGCTCCCAACAAAGGAATTGGGCTATGAGTTGAAACAATAAACTGAATTTTAGGAAATAATTCTGTGAGTTTCTCTACAAAAAGCTTTTGGTATTTGGGGTGAAGATGTAATTCTATTTCGTCGATTAAGACAATGCCTGTTAAATCGTTAAAGTTTTCACGATACTGCATTTGATTCAATCTATTTATCATATCACCAATCATTGCAATGATGCTTTTGTAACCTGCTGCCAAATCTATAAATTCAACACCATTATCAAACTGATTTTCTTCATCGTCTATTTCGTAGTACTTAACTTTACTTTTTTTAACTTTTTCATCAAATTCTACTTTGATTTCTTTCAGTCTCGGAAGTAAAGCTTTAAAAATATCTTGAAGTTGGACATAACCTTTTTCATAATTATTCTGCCAATCTTTGAAATTTTCTTCTACATTTACTAAAAGTACTTCGTTAGAAAAAAGAGATTCAGTTGAAGAATATTTGCTTAAAACTTCGTTTGAAGTACCAGCTGAAACTCTTAATCTTGTTGAACCATAAGCAACATAGTGAGATTCGTATGATTCTCTAATCGTACCATCATTTAACAATAATACATATCCATCCTCATAATTTATTTGTGTATTAACCTTCATGTTTTTATTTGGCTCAGTTTCATAGGCATCACTATAATATGCGTCATCCAACCCCTCCGATATCGCCTGCAAAACAGAAGTCTTCCCAAACCCATTTTCACCTGTTAAAAAAATCCATTGTGTATTATCAGGAATATTATCAATTTGTGTATCAATAATTCCTCTGTAATTTTTAATATGAAATGATTTTAATGCGATTGGTTGCATGGTTATAGATTTTTGTTTTACCGAAATTACAAATTTAAAAGCAAGTCTAAAACAAATTTATTGCACGATAGGTTATCCTCGCATTAGAAAATGTTTATCTTAGAATAGATTTTAACAAAATTAAAAACATATCAACATGGCACACGCAAATGCAGAATTAATCAATGCTCTTCGTAGAACGGCTGAGAAGTTGGCGAAGGGTGCAACTTATCAATGGGGACACATGGGTAGTTGTAATTGCGGAAATTTAGCGCAAGAACTTACGAAATTGACTAAAGCCGAAATCCATCAATTTGCCATGCAAGGACGTGGCGACTGGCGTGAACAGGTAGAGGAGTTCTGCCCGACAAGTGGTTTGCCTATGGATTTACTCATCGCTGATTTATTGAATTATGGTTTGACAACAAGTGATTTACAAAACTTGGAACGCCTTTCTGATAAAAAAGTTTTGGCTAGAATTCCTGTTGAAAAGCGTTATGAATTACATCACAACGTTTGTAAAGATGTTGTCCTTTATATGAACGAGTGGGCAAGATTGCTAGAAGATGAGTTACTTCCGAAAGTAAAAATAGATTTATCGTTTATGAATGAAGAACCTAAAGAGGTTTCACTCAAACAAGAAGAAGCATTTCAATTCGCTTAGGTATTAAATACTTATAACAAAAATAGCTCGGCATCCACCGAGCTATTTTGTTATGAGGATATTCAGAAGTTAAATTATAAATCTTTCGCACGGTTTGGATAATCGGTAATTAAACCGTCAACGCCAGTAGCTTTTATTTTTTTCATATCTTCCAAAGTATTGACCGTCCAAGGTACAACCTTCACATTTTTTTCATGGCAAAATTGTACTTGTTCTTTGGTGAGTGTTTTGTAATATGGACTATAAAAACTTGGTAAAAAGCCTAATTCTTCAAAAGCTTTTTCTGGATTAGTTTTTTCGTCCAAAGCAGAAAGGGCAATGTTTTGATATTGTTTGGTTTCAATCTGTTTGTGCCAGAATTTTAACACATTAAAATCAAAACTTTGTAAAATGACGCTGTTGGCGGGTAAATACTTAATGATTTCTTGATAAACCAAATTAGAAAATTCTTCAACCGTTTCAGGTTGAGAAATTCCATACTCTTTTTCTTCCGATTTAATTTCAATATTATATCGAACGGCTTTCAAGCCTTTTTCTTTGATATAAGCTTCGCAGGCTTTAATCGTCTCCGATAATAAAGGCTTGTGCGTTGCTACTTTTTCCTGTTCAGGAAACAAGGCATTCCCACGTTTACCTGTATCAAATTGCTTGATTTGGGGGTAAGTCATTTGATACAAATTCAAGCTTGCTTCTTCGGCTTTTGTTACTTCCAAGCCGTTGGGTTTGGTTGCGTACAAAGCATTCATATAAGGTTCGTGCGAAACCACGACTTTTTTATCTTTAGAAATACAAACGTCCATTTCTAAGGTGGTAACACCCAAATCCAAAGCTTTTTTGAAAGCTGGAATGGTATTTTCGGGCATTAATCCTCTTGCACCACGATGTCCTTCAAGGTCGAAATCTTGAGCAAACATTTGTGTATAGACGAATAATATGCAAAATGTTAGTGAAATGTATTTTTTCATCAGTCTGTTGAAAGGTAAATTATTGATGTTTGAGAAAACAAAAGTAATTTACTTTAAAACCTGATTATCTAAATACAAATTATGATTGTATTAAAACATAATCTGAGCTTAGTTACGAGCAAAGGAATGATATTTAATCGTTACTCTATAACCTTTTTTATCAGGCAATACTTCTGATTTATCTAATACAACTTGATGATTACCTGCATCAATAAAATTGGCTGCTCTTTCTATTGCTTTGATTAAATCGTAAGAAGTGAAAAGTTTAGTTTTAGTTTTCATGACCTTGGAATCTTTTCTTTTGCAAGAAGTTTATGGATTGATTAAAATAATTACTGTTAAAATCTTTGATTATTCTACGAAATCTAAATATCCCTTCAATTCCTTTTTCGCTAAGATTTCCTTTGAAAACGTGTCAAATAAACATTTTACGATTAAAAAAAGTATTCGTTTTGAATATTTGACTAAATTTTATATTTTTACAAAACATATTCGTTTTGATTTGATGAATAAATTTACTCAAAATAAAAATTAAAAACCAAATTTATGGATACTTTTTTTAGTCAAAATCTACAATTTTTACGCAAAAGCCTCGAAGGTAAGGTTTCACAAGAGAAAATGGCTGATGAATTAATGATTAAAAAGTCAACTTTGGGTTCTTATGAAAGCGGCAGGGCTGAACCTCGCTATACTGATTTGGTTAAATTGTCGGAGTATTTTAATGTTAATATTGATGAATTATTGAAGACTGACCTTTCAGTAAAAAGACCTGAACCCAAACAAGAAGAACGCTTGAGAATTTTGACCACTACGGTTAGCGTTGATAATGAAGATAATATAGAATATGTGCCTATCAAAGCAGTGGCTGGTTATGTAAATGGCTATGGAGATTTGGACTACATCAGTAATTTGCCAGTTTTTAATGTGCCTTTTTTAGCGAAAGATAAAAAGTATAGAGTTTTCCCGATTCAAGGAGATTCAATGCTTCCTTTAAGAGAGGGTTCTTTAGTATTTGCAGAGTATATCGAAAATTGGAAAGCCGTGAAAGATGGAACGGTTTGTGTGGTAGTGACTAGGAGTGAAGGGATAGTACTTAAAAAAGTGTTTAATTATTTAGCTGAGATGAATGTATTGGTGCTGAAATCAACTAATGAGCATTATGCACCTTATCCAGTTTTGGGAGATGATATTCAAGAACTTTGGAAATTTGTGGGTTATTACTCTTCAAAATATCCTTTATAATAGTTGATTTTACTATATTGGAATAACGCTTTGTCCTTGATTACTCAAAGACAAAGCGTTTTTGTTTATTCAGTTGCGTTTAATTTGATACTTTTTTGTTTGCTTTCAATGTAATCAAGCTTTATATCGCTTGTTGTTTTTACCTTTTCTCCGTTTACTATGACTTGCTGATATTTTCCTTTCGGAAAAGCTAAAATGAGTTTCCAATCGGCTTTACTTTGTTCAATTGTTAGCGTAATAGATTTTCCATTTTTTTGATAATAAATAGAAATTTCATTATCGCCAACGCTAACGTTTTCTAAACTTGCATTATCCCAAGTACTCGGCATTTGTGGCTGAATCACAATCGTTTTTTCTGCCGCATTAGGCTGAATTCCAAAGAATTGCTGTACAATCGGTACGCCAAAACTGTATAAATTCCAAGCCTGAGCCACCATACCATAATCGGGCGATACTTCATAAATAGAACCGGGCAAAGCAAAACTGAAAGATTTTGTCATACGGTTCAAATAACCCAAAGCCGCATCTGGGCGACCATAATTATTTTCTGAAATCGCCAAAACTCCTGTCGGCAAGGTCATTACTGCACCTGTATAAGTAAAGATTTTACGATTGAGCGAAGTTGGCATTTCATCTTTTCCAGCCGTTTCGTCACGGTCGATTCCAGTTACAAAAACGCCGAAAGGACTTACAAATTTACTGGCTGTATTCAAGGCGATAATGGCTTTATCAGTATCAGCAATGCCCATTTCCATTGGCGTATTCACCACCCAATTGTGGTGCAAAACAAAGCCTTGTGAAGCACCCTTAGGTAAGGCTTCAATTTTATTTTTGGCTGTTTTCAATTCTTCTACTGCCCAAGGTTTCTTTAAAGTATCGGCTCTGATGATGGCATCGTCCACCAAATGCAAGGCTTGTTCTCTTGTTCCGATAAAGTCGGCAAAGGAATTGGCATCTGCCACCCAAAAATCTTTATTAATTTTCTGACGAATCAACAAGGCTTTTTCGGCGTACTCTTTTGCCAACGTATTTTCGCCCATTACTTTTGCCATTTCAGCGGCATCGGCAAAAGCTTTTTGAGTATAAACAGCCACGTCAATCATTTCAGAATTCATCCCGTGGATTTCCATCATTCCAAAACCATCAGGAAATAAATTTCCGTTTGCATCATTTTTGGTCATCAACCAATTCAAGCCTTTTTTTATCGTTGGAAAATACTTTGCTAAAAATTCTTTGTCGCCTGTCCATTGATATACTTTATAAATCAAAGAAGCAAATTGTGGTGTTTCATTGACGTTTCCATCATTAAAAACAGCTCCATTCGTAGAAACTTCATGCAGAATTTTGCCATTGCCGCTCGCTTTTTCTGACAATTTATGAATCAAATCTATCGCACTATATACTTCATCTTTTCTACCTGTGGCAATTAAACCTTGCAAAGCGTACTCTCCATCTACCCCAAACCACCACGGATAATCGGGCAAACCTGCTGAAAGTCCACGACCAATTTCGGGTACATCACGAATCAGCCAATCGGTATCGTACTTCACCCAACGAAAAGCCTGTTCAAGTTTTTTATCGGGAATCGTCAAACGAGTTTTTTGTTCGATACTTTCATAACGTGCTTTTTTTTCTGCCAATAATTTATGGGTATTGGCTTGTACAAAACGATAAGTATCTTTCATTTTTTGAGCTGACTGATACGAACCTGCAATGGTAATAGGCAAGGTTTTGGAACTGTTGGCAGGAATCGTAAAAGTAAATTTCAAGGCTGCTCGACAACCTTGACCTTGTGGAGTATAATCGCAATTGGCTTTTTCAGATGAATTTACTTTTTCAGCATTTGCCCCACCAAACATCACAAACCAGTCGTTGAGGGCATCTTTTGCAACCCAAGTTTTGGTAGTTTCGTCCCAAGTGGCTTCGTCTTTTCCGTCAATCATGTTGGTTCTTTCACCTAACCAAGTCGGACGTAAATCTGTGTAGCCTTCAAAAGTAAACGTGAATGTTTTGCTGACTGCTTCGGTATTATGAAAAGTGTATTCGATAACGGCGGCTTCTTGTCCGTCTGGTACAAACTGAAATCGTTCAACTGACAAACCTTTTATTGGCGATTGATAAGTAAGTTTGTTCGCAAAGGGAAAATTCACAAATTCATCCGCTTGCGACAAACAAACAGTATTTCCATTTTCGGAAATCGTAGCTGTAAAACCATCCATTAATTTTATCGGATGATTCCAAATGCCACCCATTTCGCCTGTAACGTGCCAGCCCAAATCTGGAAATTGTCCGTTTTGATGCCCAATTATGTAAAGTCTATCACCAGCCGTCACATAAGGAGAATTCAAATATTCTTTGCGTCCTTTGATACTTTCTACTGTGGAAAGAGCTTTTGATAAGCTAAGATTCGAGGAAGTTTTTTGACTGCAATCCGTGAGAAAAATGCTTAATAAAGCAAATCCTGCGGGTATAAGTACTGTGTTCTTGAAAAGTTTCATGGATTATTTATTTATAAAAATGGAAGAGCAATGCTATTATTTATTGTTGAATTACAGACAATTCAGGGTATTTTTTTGTATAAATAATAGAAAATTTGTAAACAAAATAAGGGAAATTTCTCAAGTAAAATACCATACTCTGTAAGGAATCCGTCCTGAAAAATGGTATAATTGTATTTAGTAAAACTTTGTCACAACAAAAACTATATTCCCGATGAAAAAATCATTGTTGATTTTACTTTCTCTGGCGGTCGGTTTCACGGCTCAAGCTCAAAAAGTTCCTTTAAACATTATTCCCCAACCCGTTGAAATCATAGAACTTAGCGGCGTATTTACGCTCAATAAATCTTCTGTGATTACTTTCAACAAAGCAGAAGGGCGTGCTACGGCAGAAATGTTGGCACAAAAAATCAGTATGCCAACAGGTTTTTCTTTGAAAGTACAAGAAGGAAAAAATGGAGCGATTCAATTAAATATCAACGACGTACCAAACGAAAAAATCGGTAAAGAAGGCTATACTTTTGAATCGAATGCCAAAGGTGTAAATATCTCGGCAAATACTTCGGCTGGTTTATTTTATGGCATTCAAACTTTAGTACAATTATTACCGAAAGAAATTGAAGGCAAAGAATTGGCTAAAACGGCTTGGACAATTCCAGCCGTGAAAATTACAGATTATCCACGATTCGCTTGGCGTGGTGTAATGTTTGATGTGAGCCGTAATTTCTTTTCAAAAGAAGACGTAAAAAAGTACATCGACCAATTGGCTCGTATGAAATACAATACTTTTCACTGGCATTTAACAGATGATGAAGGTTGGAGAATCGAAATCAAATCTTTACCAAAACTTACGCAAGTGGGTGCGTTCAGAGTACCTCGCTCAGGACATTTTGGCGACCGTGCCATTCCGAAAGAAGGCGAGGCTGCTACCGAAGGAGGTTTTTATACACATGAAGACATTAAAGAAGTAGTGCGTTATGCACAAGAACGCAATGTAACAATTGTACCTGAAATCGACGTGCCGGGGCATAGCATGGCGGCAATTGCGGCATACCCAGAATTAAGTTGTAATAAAAATCCAAAAACTTTTGTTAATCCGGGAGCTTCCATTGCTGATTGGTACGGAAACGGTACTTTCAAGGTTTTGTATGAAAATACTTTGAATCCTTCGGACGAAAAAGTATATGAGTTTTTGGATAAAGTATTTACCGAGGTAGCAGCACTTTTCCCCAATCAATACATTCACGTAGGTGGTGACGAGTGCTATAAAGGTTTTTGGGCAGCGGATGAAGGTTGTCAGGAATTGATGAGAAAACTTAAAATTCATCACGTCGAAGATTTGCAGGGCTATTTTATGAATCGCTTAGAGAAAATATTGAAAGCGAAAGGTAAAAAACTCATCGGTTGGGATGAAATCTTAGAAGGTGGAATTTCGCCAGAAGCAACCGTAATGAGCTGGAGAGGTATAAAAGGAGGAATTGAAGCTGCTAAATTAGGACACGACGTAGTAATGACACCTACAACTTTTGCTTATATAGATTATAACCAAGGCGATAATACGGTTGACCCTCCAATCTATGCAGGTTTGAGAGTAAGTAAAAGTTATAGTTTTGAACCTGTTCCAGATGGCGTAGAGGCAAAGTATATTTTGGGTGGACAAGCCAACCTTTGGACTGAGCAAATTCCAAATTTACGTTATGCAGAGTATATGTCTTACCCAAGAGTTTGGGCTTTGGCAGATGTGTATTGGTCGCCGAAAGCTTCAAAAAATTGGGAGAATTTCTCGAAACGCATGGAAGCACAATTTGATAGAGCAGACCTTGCCCAAGTAAATTATTCTCGTGCAGTCTATGATGCAATCGTAAAAACGACTTTGAAGAATAATAAATTGAGTTTGGAATTGGGCTCAGAATTATCTGATTTAGATATTTATTATAGCATTGACGATACGATGCCTGATAATTTTTCAACAAAATACAGTAAAATCGTTGAGCTACCAGAAGGAGCTATCACATTAAGAGTAATCACTTATCGTAAAGACAAACCAATTGGTCATTTAATTACTTTGAAAAGGGCAGAATTAGAAAAAAGAGCTACTAAGCAATAATTTTTTTACGATTGAAATTAAATAAATGTTTCATTAGTCAAGAATGATTATTTTCTCAGAAAATTAATTTAACTTGAATAGTGAAACATTATTTTTTGCAGAATAGTAGAATTTTATTCGTTTGTACAAATTTAGTTCGATTTAAAATACGACAACACGGAGGATGGTGAAGTGAAAAATTAGTTTTTTCATAGTTCAATGCTGACTGACTTAAAGATAAAATGAAATATTTTTTTCGAAATCCGTATTTTTAGCCCGATTATTGTAATAGGGGTATAATAGAGATTCTTATCTCGCTTAAAATGGTCTTTTGAAATTTTTCAAGAACATTTATTAAAGCAGCGAAGAAACGCTTGACAAACCACTATAAGAATTAAAAAATGATGTTATCAAGGTTTTTTATATCAATACTTTTTACCTTACCGTTTGGGCTAGCTATCTCTGCACAAACCTATAAATCTCCGCATTTTAAAAGGTTTTCAAATACCGAGGGGCTGTCGCAAAGCCATGTGAGAGCTATCATGAAAGATAGCAAAGGGTTTATGTGGTTTGCTACTGGCGAAGGACTTAATAAGTTCGATGCTTACAATTTTACGATTTACAAGCATTCAGCCGATAACAATAAAACAATAAGCGATAATCTTGTATATGATGTTTTGGAAGATACTGATAAAAACATTTGGGTAGCAACAGGTATTGGTTTAGATAAGTTTGACCGTGAGAAAGAAGTATTTACACATTCTATCAAAATAGACAAAAGGTTAATTGTTAGAGATATTTTTCAAGATAGTAAAAAGAGATTATGGCTTGGTACTAATTTTGGACTAATCCTATTTAACCCAACAACTGGTAAGTATGTCACTTTCAAACATGAAGACAATAACCAAAACAGTCTAAGTAACGATTATATCTTTAAAATCTGCGAAGATAAAAATCATGAAATTTGGGTTGCTACGCAAGATGGATTGAATAAGTTCAATCCCGAAACAAAGCGTTTTACAAAGTTTTTTAATGACCCTAAAAATCCTAAAAGTGTTCCTTCAAGTTTTATAAAAACCGTTTATAATGATTTTGAAAATAATATTTGGGTTGGTACAGTAGGCGGAGGTATTGCTAAATTTGATGTAACAAACAATACATTTACTTCTTACAAGCATAACCCGAAGAATCCTAACAGCCTAGCTTTGGATGATATTTTGTCTTTCATGGAAGATGAAGAAAAAAATCTTTGGATAGGTACTGAAAATGGAGGAATTAGTGTTTATGATAGAAAAAATAATTCATTTACAACCATCGTAAATGATGCTAATGATAATACAAGCCTCAGCAATAATTCTGTCTATAGTTTATACCTAGATGATATTGGCAATATTTGGATAGGAACATACTCTGGAGGAGTGAACTATTTGCCAAAATCAGGAAGCAAATTTCCACTCTACAAGCATAGAATTGGGCAGAATAGTTTGAATAATAATATCGTATTGGCTTTAGAGAACGATTATGAAGGCAATATTTGGATAGGAACAGACGGTGGCGGGCTTAATAAATTCAATCCAAGAACAAAACAATTTACTGCCTTTAAACATCAGAATAATAATCCAAATTCACCAAGTACAGATTATATAATTACAGTATTAGAAGTAGAAAAAAATCTACTTGCATTGGGCTATCACAGAGGAGGTATTGACTTATTTAATACTAAAACGGGTGAATTTACCCATCATTTACCAGTTGATAATGACATAAATGCTTTGTCATCAAAAAGTGTAAATATTATTATTAAAGATAAAAAAGGGAATCTGTGGATTGGTACTTGGCGTGGAGGATTAAATTATTTTGATAGACAAACCAAAAAGTTTACTCAGTATATCAACAACCCTAAAGATAATTCTACACTTTGCGATAATGTGGTTAGTGCACTTTGGGAAGACCCTAAAGGTAATATTTGGATTGGTACGGATAATGGTTTAGATAAATTTGACATCCAAACGAAAAAATTTATTCATTATAAACACAATCCAAGGCAATCAAATAGTCTATGTGATAATTTAGTGAATGAGATAACCGAATTTGAGAATGGGAAATTATGGATTGGTACAGGAAGTGGATTAAATATTTTTGACCCTAATACAAATACCTTTACAAAAATTTCTGAGAAAGATGGTCTTCCCAACGATGTCATTAATGGAATTGTGAAAGACAATGATGGCTTTTTTTGGATAAGTACCAATAAAGGAATTTCGAGATTTAATTACCAAAATAAGACTTTTAAGAATTATGATATTTCTGATGGGTTACAAGGAAATGAATTCAAAACACATTCTTATTTAAAAACTTCTGATGGTAAAATTTACTTTGGTGGACAAAATGGTTTTAATGTTTTTGATCCCCGTAAAGTAATTGATAATCCATTCGTTCCGCCAGTTTACATTACCAATTTTTATATTTTTAACAAGGCTGTGGAAATTGGGAATAAATCTCCGCTTGCTAATCATATTAACGAAACCAAAACGATTATTCTTGATAGGAAACAATCAGTATTTTCATTTGAATTTGCTGCATTGAATTATACTTTAGCCGAAAAAAACCAATATGCTTACAAATTAGAAGGTTTTGATAAAGAATGGAGTTATATCGGTAACAAACGTGGAGCGACCTACACTAATTTAGATCCAGGGAATTATGTTTTTAGGGTAAAAGCATCAAATAATGATGGCCTTTGGAATGAAGATGGGATTGCTATCAATTTGATTATCACACCACCTTTTTGGATGACACTTTGGTTTAGATTTTTAGTAGTGTTGTTAGTAGTTAGTGGTGCATTTGCCTTTTATCGTTATAGAATTGGTATAATAAGTATCAAGAAAATACAGCTTGAAAAAGAAGTGAAATTAAGAACAGCTCAATTGATGCAGTCAACTGCTGATGAAAGAAAAGCGAGGAAAGAGGCAGAACAAGCCAACAAAGCTAAAAGTATTTTCTTGGCAACCATGAGTCATGAAATTCGTACTCCTTTGAATGGGATTATTGGGGTAGCATCATTATTGGAAGAAACTCAATTGGACGAAGAACAACGTAATTATTCTAAAACAATTCATGCTTGTGGAGATGATTTGCTGACGGTTATTAACGATATTCTCGACTTTTCTAAAATTGAATCTGGCAAAATGGAATTAGAAGCCAAAGATTTTAATTTAAGAGTATGTATAGAGGAAATCCTTGACGTATTTGCAGTGAAAGCAGCTTCTTTAAAATTAGATTTGTTGTGCCAAATCGAAGCCGATGTTCCTGACCAAGTGGTTGGAGATACTTTAAGATTAAGACAAGTATTGTTGAATTTAGTAGGTAATGCTATTAAATTTACGGAAAAAGGAGAAATTTTCATCAGAGTTTTTATGATGAAAAATGAAATAGGAAGCCCATTACAAATTGGTTTTCAGGTGATTGATACTGGTATTGGTATTCCAGCTGATAAAATTGATAGATTATTTAAAGCTTTCTCACAGGTTGATTCATCCACAACTCGCCGATATGGTGGTACTGGGTTGGGCTTAGTCATAAGCGAAAAACTAGTTAATTTAATGGGGGGTGAATTGAGTGTAGAAAGTGAATTTGGAGAAGGTGCTACTTTTACTTTCTCAATGCAAGTATCAAGAAGTACAGCACCTGAAATTGTTAGTCCTATTTTACCTAAAGCGGAATTTTTACAAAATAAAAAAGTACTTGTAGTGGATGATAATTCAACTAATAGGAGTATTTTGAAAGGACAATTAGAACAATGGAAAATGATTCCGCTGATTGCTTCATCAGGAAGTGAAGCATTAGAGATTTTAGAAAATGAGAAAGAGTTGAGCATGGTGATTACAGACATGCAAATGCCAGAAATGGATGGTATTCAACTAGCTTTGAAAATTAGGTCTATTCAACAGAAATTACCATTAATGTTGCTTAGTTCTATCGCTGACTATCAGCATAAAGAATACCCAGATTTATTTTGTTCAGTATTAACGAAACCTGTAAAGCAACATATTTTACATAAAAATGTACTTACAAGTTTAATGATAAATGAAGATAAAGCTTTGACAGATAAGACAACTACCCAGCCTGTCGTTCAAAAATTGGCGAATGATTTTGCAGAACGATTCCCCGTATCTATTTTGGTAGCTGAGGATAATCCGATGAACCAAAAATTTACTTTAAAAGTATTGAGTAAATTGGGTTATGAAGCCGATTTAGCTGAAAATGGACTTTTGGCATTAGAAGCATTCGATAAAAAACATTATGATATTGTTTTGATGGATTTGCAAATGCCTGTAATGGACGGATTGGAAGCCTCAACCAAAATCAGACAAAATACTGGAATCATACAACCAATTATCGTAGCAATGACTGCTAATATGATGAACGATTGTCAGGAAGAATGTGATGAGGCTGGTATGGATGATTACTTAGGAAAACCATTTCAACTAGAAGCTTTTGTGAAATTGTTGGAGAAATGGGCCGGAAGAATCAAAGAGAATAATACGCAAGAAGTATAAGAAAGACACCAAAAAATAAGCGTTATTTTATGAATGAATCATAGAATAACGCTTTTGTGTTTTACTATTTTTTAAAAATTAAAAGTGGCAATTTCCCTTTTTGAACAAAATGTTTGGTAACGCTATCATTGAAAAATTTATCTAATAAAGATTTATCGTGGTTTGCTAAAACAATTACATCAGGCTGCTGATTTTTGATATAAGTTTCTAAACCATCTATTATTTCAGCACGATTGATACACTTTACAACTAAATCTTCTTTCTCAAATTTATCTTCTAATAAACTTATCATTTCTTGAACAGCATGTCCAACATTGGGTTCAAAGTAATCATGTACATGCACTACTTTGCATTTTATACCTAATGGTTTGGTAATGCTTAAAAGGTTTTCAATAGCAGCCACTTCATCGCCTTGAAAATCGGCAGCATATAGTAAATTTTGTGGATAATTAATTGGCGAATCTGCTGGTATAACCCACACTGGGCAGTTTGCCATTTTCATTACTTCTTGTGAATGAGTACCTAACCAGCGTTCAAAAATATTACTTGCTCCTTGGGTTCCCATCACAATCAAATCAACTTTAAGCTGATTGGCAATGTTTATAATTTTATCTGTAGCTAATCCGTACTCAACTCGCTGGGTGATTCTCTCTGAAACTAAACCTGTTTTTTCGATAAAATGTGCAGTGAAGCTCTGAAGATTTTGTTCTGCTTCTTTTCTGTTTCTAATAATAAAATCTTCAATTTCAGAGGGCAATTGATATTCAGAAATGGTAGGAATACTATATACATTTAATAAAACTATTTTTGCATTAAATAACCTTGCCAACATTCCTGCATATTGTGCGGCATGTTTTGCATTATCACTAAAATCAGTAGGAAAAAGGATTGTTTTCATAAAATTGAAATTAAAATTTATGTCCGAAAGTTCCTTGATTTATGACTAGAAAATTATGACTGTACTCTGAAGAAAAAATGATATTTATCAGCTATGATTTTTATTCAAAAACAGTGTTGCTTTCTTCTAATTGATTACAGATACTCATCATAAAATACCTTCTGATATCGGTGTGTTCATAAATCAAGGCATCTATCAATGATTTTTCAAAAATAAGAAAGATAGAATGCTCTAAGACTTTTACGCTGTAAAGATGATCTTTGTCTAAAAGCATTTCTTCTAAACCTAAAAAGTACTTCTTGTTTTTCAAGACGATTGTCTTTTTCAAACCATCTTTTAATTCTACACTACCATCTTTAATGTAAAAAACGTAATCGGGATTTTGCCCTTTTCGGTATAGATAGTCACCTTGTTTAAAACTTAGTTGAATACCACTAGACAATATAACTTTTTCTGCTTCGTTCATGTTGATTTTTATTAATCTGGCGACAAGTTAGTGCTTTGCCTACTTCACTGAAATGATTTTTATCAATACAAGTACTGATAAAATAAGCCCACTTTAACTAACAAAAACTGATAAGACTTATTTACCGCAAGCTATTGGCTAATCGTACAAGCTACTTATTTGCAATAATTTATCAGCCCTGAGAATGGTGATTTCACTGCCACGAGTACTTACAATGCCTTCTTCTTTGAATTCTGAAAGAAAACGAATGACGGTTTCTTTAGCAGTGCCAACAATGGATGAAAGGTCTTCTCTGGAAATTGAAATAGAAAAATGCTCTGATTTTTTGTCGTCGTAAGTGCTTTTTAATAACAGCAAAGCCTCCGCCAAGCGTTCTCGTACAGGCTTCATCGCTAAGTGAACCAATTTATCTTGCGTATCGCCCAATACTTTGGCAAGCATTCGCATCAAATCACTAGCGACCTTTACATTGCTATCAATAAGATGATTAAATTCTGAAGCCGAAATAAAACAGGCTTCAGTATCGTCTAAAGCAATGGCAGAAGCACTATATTTTGAATTTTCAATCAAAGAACGATAGCCCAAAGTATCACCTTTTTTTACTAATCTAATTACTTGTTCTTTTCCGTCTGAGCCTAAGCGACTTACTTTTACTTTGCCATTGAACACGCAAAAAAGCCCCAATGGGCGATTTCCTTCATGAAAAATCACTTGACCTTTTTTATAGACATTAAAACATTTGTTATCGTTTAAATGATTTAATTCATCAGAAGAACAGTTTTTAAAGAGAGACGAATTCTTGAATTCGCATGTATTACAACTAGGATTCATCATTTTTTCGGGATTAATATCCCCGAAATTGCGTCTTAATCCCACCTTTGTAAATGACTTTTATCAGTTTTAACAATTGCTTTACTCATTCTTTGGCTTATTGCTAAAGCTGAACTTTGATGAATCAAAACAATAAATTGAGTTTTTGATATTGAGCATCAGTCTTTTCGCTCAAAAATAAACGCCATTCTCATGATTGCTACTGATACTGCGCAACTCTGTTTTCACTGCGGAAACGAATGCCCCGACGACCATATTCATCTTGAAGAAAAGTATTTTTGCTGTGACGGTTGTAAAACTGTGTATGAAATTCTTGACCAAAACAATCTTTGTAATTATTACCAAATCGAAGAAAAATCTGGTAATACGCCACAAATTTCACGTTTTGAGTTTTTAGATAATCCAGAAATTGCTAAAACACTCTTAGATTTTCAAAACGAAAGTATCTCGAAAATCACTTTTTATATTCCAACGATTCACTGTAGTTCGTGTTTGTATTTACTCGAAAACTTATATCGTTTACATGAAGGAATTGAACGTTCGCAAGTTGATTTTTTGAAGAAACAAGTAGCCGTTACTTTCAAGCATCATGTAGCAGAAAACGGTATCACTTTTCGTCAGTTGGCTGAGTTACTAAGTGCAGTTGGCTACGAACCTTTGATGTCGTTGAACGATGTTGTAAAAGAAAAAAAGCGACCCAACGATAGAAAATTACTTACTCAGCTAGGTTTAGCAGGTTTTTGTGCGGGCAATATTATGCTTTTTAGTTTTCCTGAATACTTGGGTTTACAAGACGATACTTATAAATTACTTTTTGGTTATTTGAATATTGTTTTGGCGACGCCCGTAGTATTTTATTCAGCCTCAGGATACTTTGAATCTGTTTATAAAAGTCTAAGAAAAGGAATAGTAAATATTGATTTCCCTATTCTGCTAAGTATTTTGGTGGCATTTTTTAGAGGAATTTATGAAGTCGTTTTTAATCATGGTGCGGGTTATTTTGATTCTGTTACTGGGTTGATTTTCTTTTTGTTAATCGGAAAATGGTTTCAGCAAAAAACGTATCATTTTCTTTCTTTTGAACGGGATTATAAATCATATTTTCCATTAGCCGTTACTCGATTAGTTTTTGGTGAACATGAATCTGTTTCGGTAAGTGCTTTGAAAAAAGGTGATAAAATTCTGATTAGAAATGGAGAATTGATTCCTGCGGATTCACTTTTATACAAAGGCGAAGCCAATATCGACTACAGTTTTGTAACAGGCGAAGCCGCTTTGGAAAGAAAACAATTAGGCGATTTTCTTTTTGCAGGCGGGCGACAAGTTGGAGCAAGTATTGAAATGGAAGTATTGAAAGATGTTTCACAAAGTTATTTAACCCAACTTTGGAACAACGATACGTTTCAGAAAGAACAGGAGAGTAGGATTAAATCATTCTCTAATCTAGTTGGAAAGTACTTTACTTTTGGCGTGCTAACTTTAGCTTTTTCGGTGGCGATTTATTGGTATTTTACTGATGTCAGTAAAATGCTAAATGCTTTTTCTGCGATTTTGATTATTGCTTGTCCTTGTACTTTGTCCTTGAGTTATCCTTTTGCTTTAGGAAATGGGTTAAGAATTCTTGGCAAACAACATTTCTATCTAAAAAATGGCGATGTCATTGAAACAATGGCAAATTGCGATACTATCGTTTTTGATAAAACGGGAACAATTACAACCTCAGAAGGAGCGAAGCCACAGTTTCAAGGAAAACGTCCGCTTTCGGTTTTTGAAGAAATGTTAGTTGTTTCTTTGGCACATAATTCTTCTCACCCGATTTCTCAGAAAATCAAAGAAATCTTTGAGGAAAAACACTTTTTAGCGATTGAAGATTTTCATGAAACAACTGGAAAAGGTATTGAAGGAAAATTTCATGGACATTTTGTGAAGTTAGGCTCAAGTGCTTTTGTGAATCCTTCATTAAAACCTGAACCTAAATCTTTCTCAGCGTCAGTCGCTCATTTATCAATTGATGATGAATATTTAGGCTATTTTATGTTGCCAAATCATTATCGAAAAGATATAGAAGGTACGATTAAAGATTTGGGTGAACATTATGATACTTACTTGCTTTCGGGCGATAACCAAAGTGAAAGAACGCATCTTGAAAGTTGGTTTAAAAACAAAGCGTATTTACATTTTGACTGTACGCCACAAGAAAAGCTCTCATTTATTAAAAAGCTTCAAGCGGAAGGTAAAAAAGTAATTATGATTGGCGATGGGTTGAACGACGCAGGTGCTTTAAAACAAGCAGAAATTGGGATTGCTGTAACAGATGACACATTGAATTTTACACCAATGAGTGATGGAATTATTGCAGCAGAACATTTAAAAGAACTTCCTTCCTATTTGAAGTACAGTAAGTTTGCCTTAAAACTGATTCGCTTTAGTTATGTATTTTCGTTGATGTATAATTGTATCGGTTTAACTTTTGCTGTTCAAGGAACACTTTCACCGATAGTAGCGGCAATTTTAATGCCGTTAAATTCAATTACTTTGGTAGGAATTGCATCCATCGGAATGGTTGTAAAAGGCAAAAAAATGTTTAAAAATAGGGAGTAGATTTTATATTTGAATTCACAAAAAAGTGCTGCTAAGTAAAACCTAACAGCACTTTTTCATGAATTTGTACTCTTACAATGCCAAAGCTGTTCTTTGAATAAAGGCTGTTAAATCTGCACCAGTAAGCATATTTTGCGACAATAAAGCCAAATCATATACTTGTTTTGCTAATTTTTTCTGCTCTTCAGCATCAGTAGTTTGAAGAATTTTAGCAACAGAGGCGTGGTTGGCATTCACCGAAACAATATAATTATTTGGCATTGTACCGAACATTCCCATTCCGCCACCACCACCAGCACGTGACATATCGCTCATTCTACGCATAAATTCGTTTTGAGTAATCACGGCAGGTAATTCATCCACTGGCATCGCTTCCAAAGCCACTACTTTTGTAGTGTCGTTAATTACTTCTTCAAACACTTTCTTCACCGTTTCTTTTTCAGTTTCTGAAAGTACAATATCAAGAGCAAGACCTTTGTCAATCAACTTTTCAATTGTATCAGCGTCAACTCTTTTTAAATTAGTTTTCACCAATTTAGTTTCCAACTGATTGATAAAGTGACTATCTAACACAGAATCCAATTTCAAGACATCGTATCCACGCTTTTTAGCAGACTGGATAAAACTATCTTGACCTTTTACATCACTTGTATATAAATAGATTACTTCGTCGTTTTTATCTTTTTGGTTCTCTTGAGCAAACTCTGCGTATTCGTTCAAAGTAAAATACTTGCCATCTACATTTTGAACTAAACAGTAATCTTTGGCACGGTCATAGAATTTTTCATCTGAAATCATTCCGTATTTTACGAAAAGTCCGATATTTTCAAATTTCTCTTCAAAACCTTTACGGTCAGCTTTGAATAATTCTGCTAATTTATCCGCTACTTTTTTAGTGATGTAAGAATTGATTTTCTTCACATTACTATCAGCTTGCAAGAAGCTACGAGAAACGTTCAAAGGAATATCTGGAGAGTCAATTACACCGTGTAAAAGCATCAAGAACTCTGGAACAATGTCCTTTACTTCGTCAGTAATAAATACTTGACGACTGTATAATTGAATTTTTTCACGTTGTAACTGTAATTCATTTTTCACTTTAGGGAAATATAGAATACCCGTCAAGTTGAAAGGATAATCAACATTCAAATGAATCCAGAACAAAGGTTTTTCCGAGAATGGATAAAGCTCTTCGTAGAATTTAAGGTAATCTTCATCTGTTAATTCAGAAGGAGATTTTGTCCAAATTGGCGTTGGATTATTGATGATTTTTTCTTGAAATTCAATCTCAATCGGCAAGAATTTACAGTACTTATCAAGAATTTGTTTCAATTTGAATTCTTCTAAGAACTCTAAAGAATCTTCGGCAACGTGAAGAATAATATCAGTACCACGAGCATCACGAGTAGCCTCAGAAATTTCAAATTCAGTTGAACCATCGCAAGTCCATTTTACTGCTTCTGCACCTTCTTGATAAGATTTTGAGATAATATCAACTCTTTCAGCCACCATAAAGGCAGAGTAAAAACCTAAACCGAAGTGTCCGATAATGGCTTTTTCATCACCTTTATCTTTGTATTTTTCTACGAATTCGGTAGCACCCGAAAAAGCGATTTGATTAATGTATTTTTTAATTTCATCGGCGGTCATCCCCAAACCTGCATCTGAAATAGTGATAGTTTTTGCTTCTTTATCGAAAGAAACCGTCACTTTCAATGCACCCAACTCACCAGCATATTCACCAATTGAAGCTAATCTTTTTATTTTTTGTGAAGCATCAACGGCATTTGAAACTAATTCACGAAGGAAAATTTCGTGATCTGAATAAAGGAATTTTTTAATAATCGGGAAAATGTTCTCGGTATGAATCGAGATATTACCTTTTTCTTGCATAGTCATTTTGTCATTTTTTAGCTTAAAACATTTCAAACTTATATGAAAGCTTGATTCGCAAATTAAGTTCCAAGAAAGCTTGAAATGTCAAATTGGCAGAAGAAAAGCCCACCATTAATATAAACTATTGATATAATTCATATTCAGGTAAAATATTCATTTATTAATTTGCCTCTGAATATTCTATTAATTTTATCTCTAAGTATTTTATCAATGTCTTTTTACTACTTTAAAGTTTATTTTTCTTCAAAATAGGTATAAATACGTATTTTAATTCTCCGATAAAGTAACCACCTTTGCTATACAATCCAACAATGTGCACTAACATACTCAATTTACCTCATGACTATCGCTAGTCGTGAGGTTTTTTGTTTTGAGATATGAGCTGTTTTTTTTGGGTAACAAAAAACGCCATAAAGTCTTTTTATGGCGTTTCCAATTCACTTAAACTCTACATCTATGAAAAAAACTCTCATATTCTTCCTAAAGCTCGCTCAGTCATCAGAGCGAGGTCATTAATTTTCTTGCAACGTCCTAGAAAAAAACTCTCATATTCTTCCTAAAGCTCGCTCAGTCATCAGAGCGAGGTCATTAATTTTCTTGCAACGTCCTAATTCATTATCGGCTAGTTGTATTTGATATGTATTTTCAACAGTCATAACCATTTCTAAAAACTCCATTTGGCTAAGTCTCAAATCTTCATGAATTCTAGTGTAAGGTTTCACATGATGTGGTTTTACATAGAATGTTTTTGTTAAAAAAAACTGGATTGTTTCCAAGACCGATGTGTTCATAAAATATGATTTTTATGGGTTGAGGTTTCTATTGCAAGAATTAACGTTTTACTGGTTTCAATCAAAAAATAATTTATTAAGCAGTTAGTAAATTATTTTTTGATTGAAATTAATGCGTGAAAATTTTCTAAATTTTTCAAGAAACAGTCAGGGCAAATGCCCCAACCGTTTATAAAAAACCAAATTTGTGTTGCTATTTTTTGTTTCTTCCGAATTGATACGACAAACCTAAAGCGATATTGGCATTTCCGTTTGAATCTTTGTTTTGAAATGGCATCTCATAATTAGCTTCTATTGTTCCGATAAGGCGTTTGGCTAATACGTAGTTTAAGCCAGTTTTTAACAAACCGAAACCTTCAGCATGTCTTCTTTCATTCAGATTATCATAATCAAATCTTCTTCCTGAATTGCGAAAATCATTTCTGCGTAATCCATCTCCACCAATACCTACGCCAAGTCCAACGTAAGGTTGTAAACGTTTACTCTTGAATGGCATCCAATTTAAACCTAATGATGCTTGTGCATCTGGGAAATCATCATTCCTACTTCTGTTATTTTGAAATTGCCCAACGACTGAAAAACGATTAGAAATACCATATTCAACTCGCAAACCTAACATTCCTCCATTTGAACCTCTGCCTCCATCAAATGAAATCATACTTCCGCCAATTATTCCAAGCCTTAAAAAAGCGGGCTTGAATAAATTAAAAGGCTTTTTAGTGGAATCGCTCGTTGATTTTTTCGAGAGAACCGTTCCAAAAATAGGTTCTTCTTGATTTGTACTTTGAGCATTTGTATTGAATCCGAAACTCAATACATACATTGCAATAACTACTTTAATCGAATTGTTTTTCATGATTTTACTATAAACAATAGTGGTTAGATATTTTTTTAGACAAAGAATTTACCAGCAGGCTTTTTTCTGAAAACCTGAAATCAAATAAGGATTATATTTAAAACTTAGCATTTACTTCAATTTCCAAATCGATAAAAAAGCCCAAGCCTAGCACCTAAAGTAGCTGGGGCATCTAATGGATTCTGGTTTTTTAACGCTTGTGTCTGAAAATACATTTCTACATTGGCTAATAAATGTTTTGAAAATTGGTAAGTCGCCCCAACATTTCCCCCTAACAAATTAGCCACTGATGCTTGTTTGTTAGAGGTACTTTGGTTGTTTGTTGGGTCTTCATAATAGTAATTTATATTATATTGGTTAGGTATTTGCACACTCCAGTTTACTCCAAAATAAGGTTTAAAGTTTTGATTAAATAATAAGTTGTAACGCAAGCCCAAGCCAACTTGATAAGCACAAAACTTAGGGACATCAACTTTTTTCAATGGTTTTTTCCCTCCACCTGGATTTCCAATTGTACCTGAAAGACCACCGAATTGCCCGAAACCATCTTCTTTGTGATTCTCAAAAAAGAGGTCGTTTTTCTGGAAATCAATTACCACACCCCAACGTTCCAAACCTTTGCTATTATGATAACCCAATACTGTTCTTACGCCAATTTGAGTACCTCCACCTCGTTCAAAAAAATCGCCAATTGGTTTCTGAACACCACCTAAAGCACCGATAGAAAGCGATTTTGGAATGATAGAAAAATGGCTTTCAGTAATGAGCGAATCTTCTTCGATTTCCACCGACTTAAAAGATTCAATCATATTTTTTTTATCAAGTGATGAAGTATATAAAATTGGACTTTTGAAATTCAATTTATTGATTCCCATATACTTTTCTCTTTCAATTAAAGATTGTTCTTCAGTAGTTTTATTATCATATTTTTCGAAGTAAGCGTTGTTTTGGTTATTGGTAAATTTTTCAATGGAATTGGGTACTTGTACAATTGTTTTGGTGACGAATACTTTTTGATAAATGGTGTCGTACACTATTGTTTTTTGAAAAATCGTATCTGGTTTACTTGAATATTTGGCATGTACTGCTACCAAACGATTCTCTAATGCTGCTAGTTTTTGCTGAGTTTGATTCAAATAATGGTACAATACCGCAGAAACGCCAAACATAATAGTAGCTATTGAGGGGATAGCCCACATTAATCTGGTTATTTTCCGTTTTAAATCTCGTCTTTCCAAACGCCCTTCCATTTCCCGCCAGTCACTACCCGCAAAATTGGGGAGCTGCGAACCAAACAGTCGGTCAAAATCTTGTTCATCCATGATTTTAGTGCTTTGATAACTAAAAAATGATTATCGTTTTTAGTTCTTATAAATGTTTGATAACTGGATGTTTGAAATGCTAATTGCCAATCGCTATTTATTAATCACTACTTAAAAGATAATCGTTAAGTATATTTAAAAATTATTAGTTAAAATCAATTCTTGTAATTTTTTTCGGGCCTTATGAAGGTTAGAAAGCGAAGTGCCAATTGAAATATTCAACATTTCGGCAATTTCTTTATGTTCATAACCTTCAATAACGTGTAGATTAAAAATCGTTCTGTAGGCAGGCGACAATTGTTGGATGAGGATAGCGATTTCTTCAACCGAAAACTTTCCAAATAAATCCATTTCCATACCCATTTCAGATGCTTCTACTAATTCAGCAGTCGGGATTTCTTGATGTGATTTCCGAAGATGATTAATACAAGTATTCACTAAAATCCTTTTGAACCAGTTGACAAAAGGATAATCGGGCTTGTATTGATCTATATTACTAAACACTTTCATGAAACCATCATTTAACAATTCTCTGGACGTATCAATATCTGCCACATAGCGTACACAAACCGACAACCCATACCTGTAAAAGCTTTCATATAGCTCTCGTTGGGCATTACGGTCATTCTTTCGGCACTGTTTTAATGTATGTAGTAGTTGTTCTGTCGTCATCTATATCAGAATACACCGATTGTTTTCTTCGTATTGCTTTTATGAAAAAAATATTTCATTTTTTTCATGCTGACTACCACTAAAATAATACAGTTTAATACTTCCTGAAAATACTCGAAATTTCATGTAAATAAAAATGACAGTTTATTAGCTACTTTGGTTTTGGAAAATCTACTTATCTTTTTTGTTAAAAAAAGTCCTCAATGAATTGATAAATGCCTATTTATGGTGTTAAAGTCGATATTTCTAGTGTTAAAAATAGTTTATTCTTTTTCGTTCTTTGGCACAATTTTGGATGCTTTTTGGGGTGTGAATTAACATTTTATCAGTAATGAAAAGACATTTTTAAAAAATATTGTCTTTTTATTTTATTTAAAGTGTTGATAATCATGGTGTTATTTAACTTTTTACGAAAGTGTAATTTTAGGCAACTCAATTACCACATTTAGTCATTTCTATCAGAAAACTAAATATTGAAGCGAGTTTAAATATATTTTAATCAATTTGATTAGACACTCAATTGTTCATCAAACAGATTCAGAGGAGTATTTCAGGATATAAAATGGACAATCTACTAACTGTACGAATAATGAATCAATTTTTTTACTTAAGCAACTCGATTGATAAAAGCAAAAAACTAATGAAAACAACACTGTTGAATTGGTTTAGTGACTGCTCGTTTGAAGTAGTTGCCAAAAAACTTACACCTAAAACTGGCGTTAATTTTTTAGCATCGTTTTGGGCTGTGTTATCATTATTTAGCAATACGAGCCTACAAAACCGTTATGCAATGGTTGTTTGTCGTGCTTTTGTTGGAGTAATGTTCTTAACATTAGTTTCGTCATTCAACACTGTTGCCGCTATGCCAGATTTGTCGGTGAGTACAAGCGTCAGCAATCAAAACCCAACACTTGGTTCGGATATTACTTATACCGTAAAAATCACCAACATCAATCCTGATAAAGCCACAGGAGTAGAATTAACTAATGTACTTCCCGAAGGCGTTACGTTTAAATCTTTGAATGTTAATGGAGTTGGTTCTGCTACAACTACTACAAACGCTGGTGTTACCAGCGTTATATGGAATGTTGGCGAAGTAGCTGGAAGTACTTTAGAACTTACGATGACCATCGTAGCAACTGTTAACAAAAGAGGTTTTTGGTTTAATACCGCTGAAATTACCAAACAGACTGAACAAGACACTGATTCTACACCAAATAATCGTTTGATTTTAGAGGATGATCAAGATGCTACTTGTTTTTCAATTGAAGAGTATTTTTATGAAGGTGACGAATATACAACAAACTTACCAACAGGTTTTACGAATATTGTTTGGACTAAAAAAGTAGGTATTTCGGGTACTCCAACAATAGTTACTAGTGCTACTGCTGGCGTCACACTTTTACCTGATGGAAACATCAGAATTACCGCAATCACTGATTATACTGAATATGCTTTTACTGCCAGCAATGGACGTTGTCCAGTAAATGGATGTTGTGCAATCAAATTTACACCGGGTGTTTTTGGTTCGATTGGAAGTGTAGTTTGGAGTGATGTTGATGGAAATGGAATTAAAAATACAGGTGAAGCAGGTTTAAATGGCATCACTGTTGAATTATATGATGCTACTGATAATACGCTTTTAGCTACTGATGTTACTGCTGATGGAGGAGCATACTTATTCAGTAATTTAATGTCTGGTTCTTATAAAGTAAAATTTGTTTTACCAAGCGGAAAAACATTTGTAATTCCAAATGCGCCGGGAAGTAATGCAAATAATGATTCTGATGCTGGAATAGGCGGTTTTACAAATAATATTGCAATAGATGTAACAAAACCTGCAGGTGATGTTGGTAGAAATAATTTAACCATTGGAGCTGGTTTAGTATCAGACTGTATTATTGGAAGTGGAACTTTAACGGCAACAAATACAAGTTTGTGTTTGCCAGCGGCTGGTGGTACAGTTGTCCTAACTGCAACAACGGGTGTGTCGCCAACAGTACCTACTAACTATTCTGTGAGTTATATTTTAACAAAAGGTACTACCAATACTATTCAACAAATTAGCAGTACGCCATCATTTACAGTTGGGCTTCCAGATGACTATAAAATATTTACTTTAGTATATGATGCTAATTCAGCTAGTAGCAATTTCTTGAATTTATCATCTGTAATTTTTGGTGTTACGAAAGCAAGTGATTTACAAACTACCATTAATACCAGTGGAAAATGTGCACAATTAGATGCAGTAGGCGTTGGCTTTGCTGTAAAAACTACTTTAGCTGCTCCATTTATATTAGGAACAACAGTTTGTTCAGGAGGAACAGTAACGATAGGAACTCCAGGTGTTACAAATCCAATTTTCCAATGGTTTACTTCGGCTACTGCTACCACTCCATTTGCTACTACTTCTTCAATTACTGTATCACCAACGCAAACGACTACTTATTTTTTAAGTGTTGTTAGCAATACAGGTAGTGCTTGTCCAAGTGAAAAAGCATCTGTAGAAATTGCCGTTACGCCAAAACCTACAACGCCATCAGTCATTGCAAGTATTGCTAATAATTGTGCTATTAATGCTACAACAGTGAATTTAGCTAATGCTATTACAAGTACTGTTTCAGTAGGTGGAATTTTTGAATGGCATACTGCTAATTCTACTTCTTCTCCAGTTATTTCAAATCCTACTGCTATTGGTGCAGGAACTTATTTCCTTTTTGAAAAATCAAGCAATGGTTGCTACAGCGATGGAGCAATGGTTGTTGTCAATATTAATTCTTGTCAATGTACAAATCCTCCAGTAGTTAGTTTAACGGCACTTTTACCAATTTGTGGAGGCGTTGCAAGTCCTGTACAATTAAATGCGATTTTAAGTGGTGGAGCAACAAGCGGTGTTTGGACAACAGACGGAACAGGAACTTTTGATAATGCCAATAGCTTAACAGCAAAATATACACCATCTGCGGCTGATATGGCAGACGGTTCAATTATTTTAACATTTACATCGAATGACCCAGACGGAGCAGTTTCAGTTTGTAATGCTACTGTTGCTAACACGATATTAACGATTAAAGCAAAACCAATAGCACCTTTCAATTTGAAAAGCGACACGCTTATTTGCTTAGGAAGTTCAACCAAATTATTTGCGGTGAGTGTGGGTAACACCATTAAATGGTACACCTCTGCCACAAGTACAACGGCGATTGGTATTGGTTCTGACTTAGGTTTTACCGTTAGCCCAACCAGCGAAGGTACTTTTACATATTTTGCTGAAGCGACAAGTCCTGATGGTTGTGTGAGTGACCGTACTTCAATTTCATTCAAAGTACAAAAATGTTTTACAGATTTAGCTGTTGTAAAAACCGTTATCACTGCTCCAGATGCTTCGACGTCACCTTCTTATTTATTAGGTCAGGAAATTGCTTATACAATTGATGCTAGAAATATTGGCACACTCAATTCTAATAATGTAACAGTTACAGATTTATTACCACAAGGAGCAACTTTTGTAAGTGCTATTCCTACAGGTCAATATAATAGCACTACAGGTGTTTGGAATGTTGGAAGTTTATCGGAAGGTTCAAATAAAATACTTTTAATCAATGTAAGATTAACCAGAACGGGTTCAATTGCCAATACTGCAACAATTACAGGTACTGAAGATGACCCAAGTAAATCGGCAAATAATACTTCAACAGCTACTGTTACAGTAGCTCAACGAGCAGATTTAAGTTTGGTGAAATCGGTTTCTAACCTTACTCCAAATGTAGGAGATACGCTTACTTACACATTAACGGTAAGCAATGCTGGTCCAAATGTTGCGACCAATGTTGAAATTAAAGATATTATTCCAACAGGATTAACATTTATATCAAGTACAAATACGACGCATACTTCTGGGGTTATCACTGGAACGATTGGAAGTATTCCTGTTGGTTCTTCACAAGTATTTACTTATCGTGCAAAAGTTGTTTCAGCAGGAACAATCACAAGTGCTGCCGAAGTAACAAAATCAGACCAGCCAGATCCAGATTCAACGCCTGCCAATGGTACGAATAATACAGAAGATGATAGAAGTTCAGTAACAATTGTTGCCACAGAATTATGTAATCTTGTAGCACCAGTAATTACTGCAACAAATAGCACAATTTGTTTGAATGGACAAACAACGTTAACGGCAACAGGTTGTACAGGTTCAACGATAGTATGGAGTTCTGGTCAGACGAATGTGGCATCAATCACAGTAAGTCCAACAAATACAAGAACTTACACGGCATCTTGTCAGACCACAACTTGTCAAAGTCCTTCTTCAAATGTTATCAGTATTACAGTTACTAATATTGCTGCTCCAAGTTTAACTTCATCTCAAGGGTCAATTTGTGTGGGAGAATCTTCTGTATTAACTGCAACAGGTTGTAGCGGAGTAGTTGAATGGCAAGTGGCAGGTTTACCAACTGGCAATACTTTAACGGTAACGCCTTCTACTTCACAAACATTTGCAGCAAAATGTAAAGCTTCTGGTTGCGAAAGTGCTTTGGCTTCAATCAGTGTTATTGTTACTCAGAAACCAAATGCTCCAGAAATTTTAGCAGAGAAAACAGAAATTTGTCCTTCAGAATCAATTACCTTAACTGCTTTAAATTGTAATGGTTCTGTAAGATGGAATACTGGTCAAACAACAACGTCTATCTTAGTAACGCCATTAGTAGAAACAAGTTATACGGCTACTTGTACAGTAAATGGTTGTATCAGTAACGCTTCAACAGCTAGGATTATTAAAGTAGTGCCGATTCCAGCACCAACGATTAATACAACTGGTTTAACTATTTGTCCAGGTGCTTCTACTACTTTATCAGCAAGTGGTTGTACGGGTGTTGTTACTTGGTATTTTGATGACAGAACAGCTACTGGTGCAAATCTTACGATTACGCCAACTCGTTCAACTTCTTATGCGGTAACTTGTAGCACAGCTTTTTGTACTTCGGTAAAATCACAACAAGTAGTGGTTGCAGTTGAAAATCCTGCGATTCCTGTCATTACTTCTGCTACTTCAAGCATTTGCTTGGGAAGTACTTTGCAACTTACAGCTAGTGGTTGTTCGGGAACAGTTAACTGGTCTGATGGACAAAGAGGAGCTATTGTATCAGTATCGCCAACTACTACAACATCTTATACTGCTACTTGTAGTATCGGACAATGTACAAGTGCACCATCATTGAGTAGAACAATTACCGTAACAAGAACTACAGCACCAGTAATTACTTCTGATAAAACAACCGTTTGTTTAGGACAAAGCATTACTTTAACGGCTACAGGTTGTAGTGGAACAGTAAGATGGTCGGATGGCACAACAGGAAATCCTAAAACTATTTTACCAAGTGCTAATGTGAGATTTACTGCTAATTGTGAAAGTTCAGCGTGTATTTCTCCAAATTCAAACGAATTATCATTAGTGGTGAATACCACTCCAACGATTAGTACGCCAATTAGCATTAACACAATACTTGCGGCGGGTGGAATAGCTAACTTAACTCAATTGGTTACAAGTAGTACACCAACGGGGACTAATTTAGTATTTAGAACTACGAATTCACCATTATCGACTGCCATTTTAACCCCAACAAGTGTTGGTGCAGGTACTTATTTTGCCTTCTATCAATCAGTTGAAGGTTGTTACTCGGCTGGTGCAAGAATCATTGTTTTTGATGGAAGTACTGCCCAGAATGCAGATGTTGCACTTCAAATTTCAGCAGATAAAACTACTGCTAAATTGAATGATAATGTTAATTTCTTAATTTCTGTAACCAACAATGGGCCAGATGTAGCAAGAAATGTTGTGATTACCAATCCACTTCCAGCTGGTTTGACCTTTGTTTCGAGTTCAAGTGGATTAACGATTTCGGGTGGACAAATCGTGATTAACCTTGATTCACTTGAAAGAGGACAAGTAAGAACATTTGCTTATGTTGCTAAAATGGCAGTAAGAACAAGCGTTGTGAATCCAGCTTCGGTTACCTCATTTAAAGATAGCAATCTAACAAACAATAATGGCTCAGTAACAATTATCGGAGAAAATGCGGATTTAAGTTTGGTAAAAACGGTTTCAAACCTTACTCCAACTGTAGGAGATACGCTTACTTACACATTAACGGTAAGCAATGCTGGACCGAATGTTGCGACCAACGTTGAAATCAAAGATATTATTCCAACAGGATTAACATTTATATCAAGTACAAATACGACGCATACTTCTGGGGTTATCACTGGAACGATTGCTAGTATTCCAGTTGGTTCTTCACAAGTATTTACTTATCGTGCAAAAGTTGTTTCAGCAGGCACCATTACAAGTGCGGCTGAAGTAACAAAATCAGATCAGCCAGATCCAGATTCAACGCCTGCCAATGGCACAACTAATACAGAAGATGATAGAAGTTCAGTAACGATTGTAGCAAAAGAATTTTGTAATCTTGTAGCACCAGTAATTACTTCTAACAGAACAACTGTGTGCTTAGGACAATCGATTACTTTAACAGCAACGGGTTGTGTTGGAACAGTAAGATGGTCGGATGGTTCAACAGCAAATCCTAAAACTATTTTGCCAAGTGCTAATGTGACATTCACTGCTACTTGTGAAAGCGGAGTGTGTATTTCTCCAAATTCAAATGGATTATCATTTGTGGTAAATACAACGCCAACAGGTAGTACACCAGTCACCATCAATGCAAGTATAGCAACGGGTGCAACTGCTGACTTGACTCAATTGGTTACAAGTAGTACACCAACAGGAGCCATTTTAGTATTTAGAACTACGAATTCACCAATATCAAATGTAGTCTTAACCCCAACTGCTGTAAGTGTAGGTACTTATTTCGCCTTCTATCAATCGGTGGATGGTTGCTACTCTGCAGGTGCAAGAATTATTATTGATAACGGAAGTACAAGTCTTGAAGCAGATGTTGCTATTAAAATTGAAGCTGACAGAACTAGTGCAAGATTGGATGAAAATATCAATTTCTTAATTTCTGTAACCAACAACGGCCCAAATACAGCAAGAAATTTAGCGATTACTAATCCGCTTCCAGCTGGTTTAACCTTTGTTTCTAGTTCAACTGGATTGACTATTTCAGGTGGACAAATCTTGATTAATCTTGATTCACTTGAAAGAGGACAAATAAGAACATTTGCTTATGTTGCCAAAATGAAAGTAACAACAACAGTGGTAAACCCTGCTTCAGTTACTTCATTTAGAGATAGTAATCTTGCTAATAATAATTCTTCAGTTACAATTAATGGCGAAAACACTGGTGTAGATTGTAAAATTGGTTTGGCAATGTCAGTTGCTGATACTTCAATTGTAAGACCAGGAGTTTACAATGTTGTTTATCGTTTAATCGCTAAAAACTTCTGTAGCGATACGCTTAAAAATATCAACTTAACTAGTAGCTTGGCAAGTACATTCAAAAGCCCAGTTACGGTGACGATGATTCAAAGCCCAACTTTAGGAAGAGGTTCTAGATTGGTTGTAAATAATGGTTTTAGTTTGCTAGATTCTAATTTAGTAAATAGAGCTACTAGTTTAATGTTGCCAAATGCGATTGATACAATTACTTATGTTGTTCAGGTGGTAACTGGCGGAAATACAGGTCCTTACAACAGCCAAGCATTAATCACTGGAACTCGACCAAATACTGAGGTACTTACTGCAAAATCTAGCGATGGTACAAATGTAAATGCAACTCCAAGTATTACGAAAGTTCCTTTAGGGCCACCAAATACGATAATTGGTTTAGCAAAAGAGCTTGTTTCTACTGGTTTGAAACGTGATTCTGCCAACGTGTGGACTGTTCCTTACAGAATCAGAGTAGTGAACATGGGAGCTTTTGATATTAAGAAACTGAGTGTAAAAGATAGTTTAGATGGCGTATTTACTTTTAAAGGTGCAGTATTGATAGGAAAACCAGTGGTAACAAGTACGAAAGCTGGTATTACTATCAATCCAAATTATACAGGTAAAGGTTTAAATACCAATTTATTAGTTGATTCACTAAGTACATTGCTTAGAGGAGACTCTGCCATTATCAATTTAACGGTAAGGGTCAATGTTGCTGCTGCTACAGATTCTGTTTTCAATAATGTTGCAGTAGGAGTAGGGCTTGGAACCGATAATAAATCATATACCGATGTATCAACGAATGGCGTAAGTCCTGATATAAATAAGGATGCTAACCCAAATAATGATAATGTTGCCACGCCAGTAATAATTAAAAAAGAAACTGGTTTGAATTCTCAAGCTTCAATTGGGCTTTCTTTATCAGCCGTAACAGATACTACAGCTCAGTCGGATGGTTCATACAATGTTACGTTAACATTGGTTGCTAAAAACTACGGGCCAGTATTATTGAACAATGTTACTTTAAGTAATGATTTAGAAACTACAATTGGTAAGCAAGTAAGCTCATGGACTATTTTAGGAAGACCAATACTGGTGAGAGGTATGAACGCTGATTTGAATACAACTTTCAATGGTAGAAGAGATACAACGCTTACAGTATCAGCTAGTACAGCTTTGGCTGCTGGAGACAGCATTGTGATTACTTACATCGTAAATGTTACTAAACCTCTTATTGATACATTGTTCACTTTTGCTCATGCAAAAGCAGTAAGTGTAGAAAGTACTCCTGCTAATGTAACAGATTCATCTGTGAACGGTAATAATCCAGATCCAAATAGAGATGGTAAACCTTTAGAATCATCGCCAACACCAATGGCATTCCCTAAAAAGGTTAGTGTAATATCAATTCCTCATGGATTCTCTCCAAATGGTGATGGTGTGAACGATACCTTTGTAATTGATGGTGTTAATCCAGATGAAAGAGCAAGTGTAGAAGTGTATAACCGTTGGGGAAGTTTGGTGTATGCTTCTACAGATTATAAAAATGATTGGAACGGAATACCAAATACAGGAACTCGATTAATTGAAGTGGGTGATGGTTTACCTTCTGGTACTTACTTCTATGTGGTAACTGTTTACAAACGAGCTTCGGGTGAAAAAGTAACATTACCTGCAAATGTTGAACCAGTTCGTTACATGACAATTTCTCGATAAAAATATCAGTTTGTTGCCATTTCAAAAACAGAATGGCAACAAACGAAATCCAATTTAATCTTAGAACAGAATTGGAAAATTCTGTTAAAACATAAAAAACTTAAATTTGAATCACATGAAGTTCAAAGGTTTGCTTTCAAGAATTAAATATGTGACAGCCCCATTGTTGTTAATAATCGCTGTCCATTCGGTTCGAGCCCAGCAAGAGGTTCAATATTCTCAGTATATGTTTAATATGCTACCTTTGAACCCTGCTTATGCTGGAAGCCGTGATGTACTTAGTGCAACCGTTGTACACAGACAGCAATGGATTAATATTACAGGGGCTCCTACAACTCAGTCTTTTTCAATAGATAGTCCAATCAATGGTGAAAAAGTTGGCGTTGGTTTTCAAGCCTACAATGATAAAATCGGGGATTACCGAAATGTTGGAATGTATGGTTCTTATGCCTACAGAGTGAAAGTGACACAAAGAGCTACTTTGGCGATGGGAATTCAGGCTGGAGCAACAAGTATTTCTGGAAATTTAACACAAACCTTAGTGACTCAAACAGGTGACCAAGCTTTTACTTATTCATTTAACAAATGGCTTCCAAATTTTGGAGCTGGAGTATTTTTAAGTGATGACCGAGGTTACATTGGTTTTTCATGCCCTAGTTTGATGAGAAATAAGTTGACAAGTACCCAAACTGGTACAGCCACCGATTCAGCATCTCGTCAGGAACGTCATTATTTTGTGATGTTAGGTTATGTGTTTCCATTAGGAAGTTCGTTTACTTTAAAGCCATCTTTTTTGTCAAAAGTTACTCGTGATGCAGCCTCTTTTGATTTGAACATGAACCTTTGGTATAACGATAGAATATCCTTAGGTTGTTCTTGGAGAACCAATAATTTGAAATTCTCTTCGCCCTTTACCAACCAAAATGGCGATGCAATTATTGGAATGTTAGAAGTACAAGCTACCGATCAAATTCGTTTTGGTTATGCTTATGATTATGCAATTAATGGTTTGAAAAGCTTACAAAAAGGTTCACATGAATTTATGCTTCGTTATGAATTCGGTTATCGTAAAACTAAAATTCTTACACCACGTTATTTTTAATAAATCAACTTTGAATGAGTTGAAAGCTCAAAAACAAGTAGAAACCTTCTAGTAATTACCATAGCTAGTAAAATATTTAAAACGATGATTAATTTGAATAAAATTATACTCACTTTCTGTATGGTGTTGCTTGCAACAGCATGTACGATTGCTCAGACATTAAAAGATGCGGAGTATCATTTCAAGCAGATGAGTTACCTAAATGCTTCTGAATTGTTTGAACAGGTGCTAAAAGGTAAACTGTCGGATGCAGACCGACAGGCTGCCATGATAAAATTGGCTTATTCATATAGACAAATGCGTGATTCACAAAATGCTGAAAGGGTTTATCATGAACTATTGTCGAAAGGAACAGCGTTCTCAGGAGCTGATGCTAAAGTATATTTATACTATGCCCAAGCTTTAGCTTCTAATGGAAAATACAAGGAAGCACAAGATATTTATGAGCAATATTCAAAAGTAGAAATCGCAGATAAAAGAAGTGGAGGTTTCCAGAAATTATATAAAAATGTTGATGTTTTAAACAGAAATGCTACTTGTTATAAAGTAGATTATTTGTCAATCAATACAGATCATGCCGATTTCAGCCCGATGTATTACAAAAATGGTTTGGTTTTTAACTCAAGTAGAGTGAATGAAATTGGGTTAAAAAGAATGTTTGCTTGGGATAATTCACATTTCTTAGATATGTATTATTTAAGTGATATTAACCAATTGACAGCGACAACACCTGCTGGATTGGGAAGTTCAGCAGATGATAAATTGAAAATTGGGAAAAAAGGAAAAGCTGTTGGTGAAGATGTATATACTCCTCCAACTGCCAATGATACTCGAACAATCGGAACATTCAGTGGGTCGAATATCTATCGAAATTTCGTAGAAACACCAGGTGTAAAAACGGAAAGTTTTAGCAAAAGCTTAAATACCAAATATCATGAAGGACCAATGACTTTTACCAGTGATGGCAAAAGAGTAATTTTTACCAGAAATAATTACAATAACGGTAAATATAAAACTTCAACAGATAAGATTAATAAATTGAAAATTTATACCGCCGAAGAAAAAAGCGGAGAATGGGTAAATATCAAAGAAATTCCATTTGATAATAACGATTATTCAACAGGACATCCGTCACTTACGAAAGATAATAAATTGATGTATTTTGTTTCGGATATGCCAGGAGGTTATGGCGGAACAGATATTTATGTTTGCGAATACAACGATGGAAAATTTGGAAAACCTATTAATATGGGACCAACCATCAATACTTTTGGTAATGAAATGTTCCCTTTTGTGGATGAAAGAGGTAATTTGTATTTTTCTTCTGATGGGCATCCCGGACTAGGTGATTTGGATATTTTTTATGTAAAACTTTCAGGTACGAAAGTTTTAAGTACTGTTTCAAACATGGGAACGCCTATCAATTCAAGTAAAGATGATTTTGGATTGATTACTGATGGCGAACGAAAAGCAGGCTATTTTTCTTCAAACCGTAAACGTGGAGGAACTGATGACGATATTTACCGTTTTACCCGTGAATGTGATGAAAAACCAGAATGCCAAGAATTGCAAGTAATTGTGTATGATGCCGATTCAAAAATGCCATTAGATAATACTGACGTTGCCGTTGTGGAAAATGGTAAAACAGTGATGAAAAAGACAGATTCAAATGGTTCGTTCAGAATGTGTATTGATTTGAAAAAAGAATTTGCTTTTAATGCAAGTAGAGATAGTTATTTGCCAAACAGTGTTTCGTTCACAAGTACTGAAAGTAATATGTTGAAAGCATTAGAAATCCCCTTGATGCGAGTAACGATGAATGACAGCACAGACGTTGCAATAGCTAAAAACACTTCTCCGTGTTTAGCAACTAAAATTGTGAAAGGAAGAGTGACTGTTACGAAAGATAAATCGTCATTAGGTGGTGTAAAAGTGACACTTACCAACGAATGTGACGGAACGATTCAGACCGTGGTGACTGGACCAAACGGACGTTATCAGTTTGAAATTTGTGAAGGATGCGAATATACAATAGATGCTACTAAAGATAATTTTGCTTCAAAAGGAAATAAAATTGAAAAATTAGGAAAAGACGACCCACAAGAAATCAATACTAATTTAACGATGTTTGAAGAAGGCGATGTCATTGCAATCGACAATATTTATTACAACTATACGAAGTATAATATTCGCCCTGATGCAGCTGCCGAATTGAATAAATTGTTGTTATTAATGCGCCGTTATCCGAATATGAGAATTGAAGTTCGTTCCCATACCGATAGCCGAGCAACAACAGAATTCAACCAAACGCTTTCTGAAAATCGTTCAGCTTCTGTCGTTCAATATTTGGTAAAAAGAGGCATTGCAGCCAACCGATTTGAAACATCAGGTTATGGCGAAACGCAATTATTAAACGAATGTGCCGACGGAATAGAATGTACCGAAGAACAACATCAAACTAACAGACGTTCGGAGTTTAAGATTATTCAGTTAAAATAAGTAGAATATAATCAAAAAAGGCTAATCAGAATATCTGGTTAGCCTTTTTTGATTATAATTATTTGAATACTATTTCAATATTCTTGGCAAAATAATGTTTACTTCAAAAACACTATTTGTACATTTTACTTCAAATTGTCCGCCAATACTTTTAACCCATTCATTTACGATATACAAACCTAAGCCTGTTCCATTCATATCTTTGGTATTATGAGCTTGATAAAATGGTTTGATTGCCTGTGTATCCATTTGATAAATACCCAGAAAGTGATTTTTTAAATTCAAAATTAATACTGTATCAGTACTAAGTATTTCAGAGTAAATCCTATAATCTACATCTGCAAATTGAATAATATTTTGATACAATTCTGAAAGTATGTTTTCAAGAAAGATACTGTCGTAATCCTCTAATGGTAAAGCTTTATGATTAGTAATCAGATGAAAATCAATAGATTTACTTTTCTTGAGTTGGTTGAATAATTTACTTTCAAGTTTTACAATATCTACTTGTTCTTTAGCGGCATGTTTCCAAGGATTTATCCCGCTAATTAGCTGATTGTACCAAAGTAATTTTCTGGTAATTCTGAGCATCCTATTGCCTGAAATCCTAATGCCATCAATCAGAACTTGAAGCTCGTTAATATCTAATAAATCAGAATTGTCAATATGTTCCGACATCAAATCTGTGAAATTGACGATGCCGTTTAGCGGAGTAAGGTATTCATGATTGGAGATACTTAGAAAAATATCAGTAGCATTTTTTCTGATTTCAACATCAGCAGAAGCTTTTTTTAGAGAACCGATTTTTAACCTTGAATTAATTGTCTCTACTAAATCTTTGGTAGTAAATGGTTTAGTCAGGAAATCATCAGCACCCAGATTCATCCCTTTTCTTTTATCAGATATATCTACTCTTGCTGAAAGAAAAATAAATGGAAGATTGACCAATCCTTTTTCATAACGGATGATTCTTAAAATCTCATAACCATCCATTTCGTCAAGCATTATATCACAAATTACAATATCAGGCTGAATATCCTCAATTAATTGTATCCCGATTGCTCCTTCTTCTGCAACAAAGCAACTAAATCCACTAATTTCTAAAATTGTTTTTGTATTATCTGCAAGTAGAAAATCATCTTCTATCAATACGATTTTAGTCATAATTGTTTTTTAGAATATTGTTAATCATAAATCAAAAATGGAGTCTTTTTTATTTGAAAAAAACCTTTTTGATGTAGAAGAACATCAATTATTGATTAAAGAACCGAGTTGAAGTTGTTAGTTGCAAGAAGAAGGGCTTCTTGCAACCTGTTTTTACTGACAGGTTTTTCAAGATAAGCCGCAGTTTTTAAAGTAATTCCAGCTAGGTTACATAATTCATCGAAACTACTTTGACTGGCAGCCGACACAATGATAATTTCAACTTGTTTATCAGAAAATTCTTCTGGATTACATTCTAAGTAGAATAGGAATTCGTAACCATCCATTACTGGCATATTTAAATCTAATAAAACAATGATTTTTTTTTCAGTAGATTGTTTTATCCATGCTATAGCCTCTTGACCATCGGTGGTTTCGCTGTAAGATATATTAAAGGATTGAAGCGAACGAGACAGTAAAATTCTGTTAAGATGCTCGTCATCTACAATTAAAGTCTGGGGAATGTTATTCATTTCTTTTCAAAATTTTATTAATAGAAATCAAATTCTCTTTCAATAATATTAAAGAGACTGAGTTATTAATTTAATACTACGTATAAATCTTAATAACTAAATTTGTTCTATTTACCGATTGAAATTGTGTTAGGGAACCGGTTGATTTATAATAAGTTTAATAATGGAGTTCTTTTCAATGTTATAAATACTCCTCAAGCAATTGAAGTAATATTTATAGTTTAACCAATAATTTATAAATTAATACAAAGGTATATTTTAAGTATTTTCTGATAATTATTATAAAATACGCTTTTGGCTAAATTACTTATTTATTCATTAATAACAAAAATTATAAATGCTCTTTTTTGATTGTTGGTGCTTTTTTAATTTGACATTTGTTTTAGGCATTTTTATTATAAATAGCTGAAATGAAGGATGAATGTTGAACCTTCGTTTTCTTTGCTTTCAAAGTGGAGTTTTCCTCCATTCAATTTTACAAGATTCTTTGCAATTACTAAGCCCAAACCTGTTCCTTCAATTCGTCCAACATTGCTGGCTCTGTAAAATGAATTAAAGATTTTATTATTTACTTCGGTTGGAATCCCAATACCGAAATCTTGAACGGTGATTTCAAAGTAATCTTGATAAAATGATAAACGAAGAATTGGATTAGGGCGAAGCCTAGAATATTTAAAAGCGTTTGATAATAGATTATCAAGAATGAGATTCAGATGAAGTGGGTCTATTTCAGCTATAATTGGATGACCACTGATGATGAAATCTATAGTACGACCGTCCTTTTGCAGAGCGTTTTGTCCTTCAAAGCTAGTTTTTACTAGTTCTATAACATTTACACGTTTTTTGTTACAACTTAAATTGTTTGATTCAATCTTTCCAACAATCAAAATCTCATTCATCAAGCTCGTAATTCTATCAATTTGGCTACCGATGATATTTACATGTTTGGTGATATGAGGATGTTGTTCTTTGTCAATCAACTGAATAATCTCAGTACTTGAGCGAATCGTTGAAAGTGGCGTTCTGAACTCATGCGATGCAACGTTTACAAAAAGCGATTTTAAATCGTTCAATTCTTTTTCTTTTTGCAAAGAAGTCATCAAAATTTCTTCAGCACGTTTTCTTTCGTTGATTTCCCTTGAAGAAGTAATTATACGATGAGTGATGTCGTAATCATCAAAAAAAACTTTAGAGTTTGTTTCTAGCCAAATATACTCGTTGTAGGCGTTTCTGAAACGATAACTTATATAAGATGAAGTAGTACCAGCAAAAGGAAGTTGTTCTTTATCAACCAGTTTTAAATCGTCGGGATGATAATAATCCGATAGTTTTTTCCCAAGTAAGTCTTGTGGTTCATAGCCTGCAATTTGCTTGATAGATGGCGAAATGTACAACAAAGTGCCTTCTAAATCATGAATGCAAATTAAATCTTTAACATTGTTTGAGAGTAATTCGTAAATATGAGCATTTTCCTTTTGTCGGGTAATGTCTCTGAGCGTACCTGTAGCACCAATTACATAGCCTGTTGGGTCAGTAATGAAAGTTACAGAGGCTTTAATCCATTTGATTTCGCCTGTTTTGGTGATAAATCGTGCAAGATGTTTGCTAGTAGGTTTCTTTTCACGGATGAGAGCATCAAAAAGTTGTTCTTTTTGGGCAGCATCTTCTGGGTGCATAAATTCGTAAAAAGGCTTTCCGAGTGATTCTTCATTGCTATAACCTAGAATTTTTGTCCATGAATTATTTAGAAAAGTCCACTGCCAATTCTGATTTGTTTTGAATATAATATCACTAATGAGATTGATTACTTCATGATATTGACTTTCTGAATAAAGACTGTTTTCAGTGATAAACTTATTAGCATCAGCAGATAAGTCAAATTGCACTAAAATCATTGAGACTTCGCCATTTTCGTCATTAATTGGCGTAAACTTATGTCTTATTTCTTCTAGTTCAATACTTAATTCACGTCCTTCAAAAGCGTTTTGATAACTTTGTGCTAAAGCAATAAAAAACTGTTTTTGCGATGTTATTACTTTGCTAATTTCATTTATTTGTGGGCGTTCGTTGAAACTAAATACATAATTTTTGATGTATGTTTCATTAAAATACACGAAACGGAATTCTTTATCTAAAATGTAAACATTGCCTTCTATTGAATTCAATATTACTTCCGAGAGATAATTAATTGAGGAAGATTTCATCTGGTAAATGGCGGTTTTAATTTTTCAAAAATGATGATAACTCACTACTCAATTGGACGGTTACTTCTATCAAGATAAAACGAAATAAGCATTCATTTTTAACGAAAAAACACTAAACATTTTATCAATTATACAATCAACAAATACAATTGTTAATTGTATAATTTTATTTTTGGCAGTTGTACTTAATACTTTCAAAAGGCTAGTTTAATATTGTGCGGGATTAAAATAGCTTTATCTATTACGCATGATGTTACTCCGAAATCAAAAAGATTTCTTATTCAACAATGTAGATTAAAGTAATTTGAAAAAGGGAAATAAATTTATTGTAGAGCCTGTAAGAGGAATTGCGAATTCAAATTTACAAATTGGACTTAATTTACCCAATTGTTATTATATAATTAAATAATGGTTTTTTCTGACAAAGACATCATCTACGAAAGATACTCTATATTCAGCTAAAAATTTGCTACTTTTTTGAGAATAATCTGTAGATATGACATAAGCATCCGAAATTTTGGCATTATCAAATTGAGAATAACCATTTTGACGTACTTTGGATGATTTCAACATCAATTCGATTTCTTAAAATATCACTTTTTGTTAATTTTTTTACCTCGTTTATCTACGATAAAAATAAATTTTCAAAATGTGTCTTTGAATTTTAGATAATCATTTCTCTGCACGACATTTTTATGTGTTGAGTAAAGTTCTTTGTATCAGAAGCTTTGAAGGCCTTTAATGAACAGTATTTCGTTAAATTGAAGCTATAATGCGAGGGAATTACTTGTGATTTGTCAATGATAGGTTCGTTTAAAATTTTCATTGAAATTGGAAAACAAAATATGACAAAAAAAATACTGGTGATAAGTTGCATAAGGGCTTAATTAATATAAAATTGACTAAAATGTTTGTGTGTTAAGATACATAATCTTACAGATTCTTTAAAATTAGCTATTTAAACTACATTCTTTGTAATGCCTTATACTAATTAACCCAATGATATTTATTTTGTAATATTTTGATAACTAATACTTATTCAAATTTTATTGATGGCATGAAAAAACTCATTATTTTACTGATTTTTATTGGTGCTAATTTTTGTTCAGTAGCTCAGGATGTTAAGGTTGAAAATACAGCTTATCAGCTTTTGTTAAAAACCTTACTTTCGCATAGCGTTCCCGAAATTTCTGTTAGTGATTTGAGTAAGAAAAATAACACAGTCCTTTTATTGGACGCTCGTGAACCCAAAGAATATCAAATCAGTCATTTGAAGGGTGCCAAACTTGTAGGTTATGAAAAATTAGATTTATCATCTTTAAAAAACATTGCTAAAAATCAGCCAATTGTAGTATATTGCTCGGTGGGTTATAGAAGTGAAAAGGTAGCTGAAAAACTAATTCAACAAGGTTTTACCAATGTTCGTAATTTGTACGGTGGTTTGTTTGAATGGAAAAACCAAAATCAACCTATCGTTAACGAAGCTGGACAAACAGATGAGGTTCATGCTTACGATAAAACATGGGGAATATGGCTTAAAAAAGGAAAAAAAGTATATTAGTGTTGGTAGCTTGAAACATTAATTACAGATAATTTGTATTCATAAACAAGTAATTTATTCATTCATTCATTAAACTTTTATAAAAATGACTTCTTTAGAAATTGTAAAACAATACTACGCTTGTTTTAACAACAAAGATTGGGCTGGAATGTTAGCACTTTTACACCCAGAAGTACGCCATGAACCTAACCAAGGCGAGCCAAGAATCGGCATTGAACTATTCACAGAATTTTTGAAACACATGGATGAGTCTTACGAAGAAACTTTGATGGATATGTTTTTCTTTGCTGAACCAACTGACGAACGTGTGGCTGTTGAGTTTGTGGTGAACGGAATTTATAAAAAAGGCGAAGAAGGATTGCCAGAAGCCCACAATCAAACTTATATTTTACCAGCAGCAGCTTTTTTGGGTTTGAAAGATGGTAAAATCAGTCGAGTAACTACTTATTATAATCTTCCATTGTGGATTCAATTAGTTTCTGAATAAAGTAAAATTGTATGCAAACACTTTCATTTATTCAAAAAAAAGGAGCAGAAATCACAACTATTTTTGAAGATTTAGCGAATTTGAGAATTACCGTTTTTCGTGACTTTCCTTACCTTTACGAAGGTTCGGTAGCTTATGAAATGGAGTATTTGAAAATATATGCTCAAGCTGAAAAAGCATTACTTTTCGCTGTTTACGATGGTTCAAAAATGGTGGGTGCTACCACTTGTATTCCGCTGATAAACGAAGCACCAGAAGTACATTTGCCTTTTGAAAAAGTAGGTTTAGCGATAGATTCAATCTTTTATTTTGGTGAAAGTATTCTATTGAAAGAATACAGAGGTTTAGGTTTGGGGCATCGCTTTTTTGATGAACGTGAAGCCCATGCTCGAAGCTTTGGTACTTTTAAAACTACTTGTTTTTGTGCAGTTGACCGTGGCGAAAATCATCCTTTACAACCTGAAAACTATCGTCCAAATGATGCTTTTTGGTTGAAAAGAGGCTATCAAAAGGATTTTTCTTTACAGAGTACTTTTGAATGGCCAGATATTAATGAAAGCGTTTCAACACCCAAGACGATGATTTATTGGAAACGGGATTTATAAATTAACATCTATGAAGGTTACTTTTGCTTCAGCACAATATCCAATTAGCCAACATGCCAGCCTAGAAGATTGGCGTAAACATACTGAAAATTGGGTTTTGAATGCTGTTCAACAAAAAGCACAATTATTACTTTTTCCAGAATATGGCTCAATGGAATTAGTAAGTATTTTTGCTGAAGAAATTCAAGCGAATATTCATCAGCAAGTAAGAGAATTACAAAATTTGAAAGAAGAGTTCTGTGATTTTTTTGCGAGTTTAGCCATTCAACATCAAGTAATCATTGTAGCACCGAGTTTTCCAGTACTTGAAAATTCAAAGATATTTAATCGTGCTTTTGTGTTTTCGCCAAAAGGTTTGATTGGTTTTCAAGATAAATTTTTCATGACTCGTTTTGAAAATGAAGAATGGGGGATTGATGCCGCCGAACCTAAAATCCTAACACTTTTTGAAGCTGAATGGGGTTCATTTGGGATTCAGATTTGCTATGATGTAGAATTTGCTTTGGGCTCTCAGCTACTTGCTCAGGCTGGTGCTTCTTTAATTCTAGCACCCAGTTGTACAGAAACCATTCGTGGTGCTACTCGTGTGCATGTTGGAGCGAGAGCTAGGGCTTTGGAAAATCAGGCTTTTACCATTGTTTCGCAAACAGTTGGCAATGCAGTTTGGTCGCCAGCGGTGGATATTAACTACGGTTTTGCGGGATTTTATACCACGCCCGACAAAGAAATGCCCGAAGAAGGAATTATTTCAACCAAAAAACCACAAGAAATTGGCTGGTTGATTGAAACTTTAGATTTTTCTGCCATCGAAAAAGTAAGAAATGATGGACAAGTATTTAATTATAAAGACCACCAGCGTTTAGCCGTTGGTTTTATTAATGATGAGATTGAGGTGATAAAGAAAAGAGTGTAAAGTTTGTATTTAAAACTAGATGATGTACAGCAAGCCTTTTATTTGTGTAATCTTTTTTTTGTTTTTCTACTTGAAAAATATGCCAAAAAACGTTGCTCAAATTAGGGTCAATGAGCTTGAAACCATCTCAACGAAAGATGGTTTACCAACCAACGAAGTATATCATTTAACGAAAGACAAAAAAGGTTTTTTGTGGCTGGCTACCAGAAAAGGATTATTTCGCTATGATGGTTATGAGTTTTTGAGTATTGGACCAAAAGCTTTTGCCGAAAAAATCAGCTTACTTGATGACCAGCATTTGATTGTCTCGCTTTCATCAACTGGTATTTTCAATATTAATACTGAAACACTCACAGCTACCGAAATTGCTTCTCCCAAATGGTCGGATGATAATCCTGATAATGACCATTTCAATAATGTTTTTGTAGATGCTAAAAAGAGAATTTGGTGTGGTGATTTTCATCACGCCAAATTTTATGACGAAAAAAACAAACGTTGGCATTTATTCAGACTTTTCACCAATACTGCTGAGGATGTTACTTCTATCCGTTTTTTTCAAGATAGCCAACAAAAAGTATGGATTTTGGCATTGAATAAGCTTTATTTTTTTGATGAAAAACGTAGAAAACCTGTACTTTTTAAAACCTTTTCTAAGTCAATTACTTTAAGAACAATTGCAGAAAATGGGAATACTTTTTACTTAGGTACTTTGCAAAAAAAGCTTATTGCTCTGAATATCAACACGAAAAGTATTCGTGAGTATCATGAAGGATTAAACGATACCGAAATCAATGATGTACTTTTTTATAAAGATTTAGGTTTACAGAAGTGTTTGGTGGCTACTTCGGGTGGTTTATATACTTTTGATATTTTTAGCCAAAAATTTTCTCATATTGACCAATTTAGTCAGATAAAACCACGATTTACGGCTCTTTATTTAGATAATCAATTACAAAAAATCTGGATTGCTAGTGACGCTGGCTTATTGAAATATCAGAATGGAAAAAAAAGTTGTGAAACAATTTTCATTCCTCCTTCAGTAGCACAGTTACCAGTAACGATTAATGCTTTTTTGAAACCAAATCGCAATGAAATCTATTTGGGTTTGTCGCATTCGGGGATTTTGAAGTATCATCAACAAAATGGTACGTTCACGAAATTTGATTTGCCTTCAGATATTTCCGTCAATAAAATGGCAATAACGCATGAAGGTGACTTATTGCTTGCCACCACAAAAGGCATATATCAATTGCCGAAAAATGGGAAAGCGTTGAACCGAATTTTTCCTTCAATTTCTTCCAACGTTAAGGTTATTTGTATTGATAGCAAGAATCAGGTTTGGTTAAGCTCAGAATATCAGCCTATCCAAGTATTTTCTTATCCAAAACAACAAACGTTGAAGTTATGGAGCGATAAAGTGAAGAAGGAGTTTTGGACAAAAAGTCTTGTCAATGATATGTTGCTATCCGATGATGGAAAAGTCTGGTTAGCTTCTTGGTATTCTCCTGGTTTCGGCATCTGTTATTTTGATGAAAAGAAACAAGAATTTATACAAGTGGCTGATTTAAAGCAGAATATTAAAAGACATAATCAGTTTATTGGAGATTACTTTTTGGCATTGGCTAATCGGAATCATCAAATATTTGCTTCAGGCTACGGTGGTTTTAATGTGTTGGATAAAGAAGGAAAAATTTTGTCGGAATTAGAAGTCAACAAAGCAAAAGATAATTTTCCTGATGATTATTTTGCCAAAATAGATGTTGACCGCCAAGGAAGTATTTGGGTCGGCACTTTTGATGGTTTACTTCGTTTTAGTCCAGATTTTAAACAATATGCGAAATTTATCGAAGAAGATGGTTTAATCAGTAATAATACTAGCAATGGTTTTTTGTTAGATGAAGAAAGTAAAATATGGATAGGGCAGAAGAACGGCATGAATATTTTAAAAATTAATGAACTTGCCAAAAGCGAAGAGCCAGCCGTATTCCTGAGTACTTTTGAAACACTGGGTGGGACAAAGATTTCAAATCAATCAGCTTTAGTTAAATTGTTGCGTTACCAAAACAATTTAAGTCTGAGTTTTTCACCGTTAAATTTTGCTCCAGCAGCAAAAAATCAATTTCGTTATCGCTTGCTTGGTATTAATCAAAATTGGGTGAACAATGGCACGAATAATCGACTCGTTTTTGTTGATTTACAACCCAATACTTATCAATTAGAAGTTTCAATTGGAACAAATCACGGTGTTTGGAGTAAAAAGCCGTACCTGATTACCTTCACCATTGAGCCAAGCTTTATAGAGACAATTTGGTTTAAGTTATTGATTTTGATGTGTTTGTCGTTAATTGCTTATGTTTTTTATCGCTACAGAATTAATCAAATCTTGAAAATTGAACAACTAAGAACCGAAATTTCAGCAGATTTGCATGATGATGTTGGTGCAACTTTAAGCAGTATTTCTATTCTTTCTACCTTGGTTCAACATCAAGTAAAAGACTCACCAACTGCTCTGAAATACTTGAATACGATTTTGGAAGATACTTCTTCGTTACAAAATAAATTAGAAGAAATTGTTTGGAGTTTGCGTTCCGACCGTGACACTGTCGGGCAATTAACGGCAAGAATCCGAAGAATTGGTGCTGAAATTTTTGAAGCCAAAGGAATTAATTATGAATTTGAAGTAGATGATTCAATCGGTCATTTAAAACTTTCAATGGATTTTAGGAGAAATCTTTTACTGATTGCTAAAGAAGCAGTGAATAATTTAGTCAAGTATTCGGAATGCAAACAAGTGAAAATCTCGATTCTGAAAGTAAAAGGTAACTTGGAATTAATTGTTCAAGATGATGGAAAAGGATTCGAAAATACTAACATAGAGGGTAACGGATTACGAAATATGCGTGCCAGAGCCAGTAAAATGAAAGGTAAACTGACCGTTTACTCAAAAATAGGTGTTGGTACGGAGGTTAAATTAGTGGTTTCTCTCACACAAATAGGGGATTGACTTTGGTGATATTGATGGCGTAATTTGTTTTTATTTTAAACCACAAAATTGATTTACTTTGCGTGAAAAAATATCATCAACCCAAAATACATCAACAATCCTAACTCCTAATTTTAAACAATCTGCCAAGAAAATGCATCAAATCCTGATTTATGAAGACAACGAAAGGCTGAGAAATTCCCTAGAATTACTCCTGAAAGGAATGCCCAATATGAACGTTGTAGGTGGTTTTGGAAATTGTGATAAAGTAATTGAACAAGTAAAAAACCTAAGCCCAACCGTTATTTTAATGGATATTGATATGCCAGGTGAAGGTGGAATTATTGGCGTAGAAAAAGTAAAAAGGCATTTTCCAGAAGTATTTGTACTGATGTTTACTGTTTTTGACGACGACGAGCGACTTATGGCTTGCTTACGTTCGGGAGCAAATGGTTATTTATTAAAGAAAACCTCACCCTTACAAATCATTGATGCCATCGAAAATGTGGCTTCTGGAGGTGCGCCCATGACGCCAGAAATTGCCAGAAGAGTACTAGAAACCTTCAAAGTAGAACGTAAAATTCCTAGCGATTTAGGACTTACGCCTCGTGAAATGCAAGTACTAGAATTGCTGATAAAAGGGCATACTTATAAAATGATTGCTCATGACTTTTCTATTTCTGTTGAAACCGTTCGTTCACACTTAAAAAATATTTATGAAAAAATGCACGTAAATAATGGTAATGAAGCTGTTGCCAAAGCTTTACGAATGCGACTTTTTGAATAAATTCGAGTCACATTTCTCTTTTCTATTCTCCGTTATCCCCCAAAAGTGCTATTGATAGCTTCCTGCTAATTTTTCAATTTTGATGTGTATTGCAGTTGTAAAAACAACGCTTAAACATCAATGGTGATGAAAAAAATATACCTCTTTATTTTTCTGTTTTTCATGCAAAAAGGTTTTTCACAAGACCTTAATAACTTGAAAAATCAAAAACCGATTTCGGTTTCAGGAGGAATTAATGTTAATATTGGTACTTACAACAGTTTATCAGGTGGAAAAACTCGTCTTGATCCTTTCTCGTGGACACTCAGTGCTTCGCCAACGCTTAATCTTTATGGCGTTCAATTACCTTTTTTCTTTTTATTGAACAAACAATCTCGCTCGCTTGCTGGACCATTTCAACAATTTGGCGTAAGTCCAAGCTACAAATGGGCAAAACTTCATTTGGGTTATCGAAACCTGATGTTTTCGCCTTATACTTTGGGCGGAAGGCTTTTTAATGGAGCTGGTTTGGAATTGAATCCGGGCAAACTTCGCTTTGCGGTGATTTATGGACAATTCCAAAAAGCAGAAATGGGCTACCTCAGTGGCAATACCACAACGAATCCAAATTTACCAAACGGAATAACGCCTGCTTATCAACGCAATGGTTTTGCTGCAAAATTGGGTTTTGGCACTACACAAAACCATTTTGATATTACTTTTTTAAAAATTAAAGACGACCAAAAGTCTATTACTTTCCCTGTAGATTTTGGGAAAGTAACTCCAGATGAAAATACAGTACTTGGTATTTCTCAGCAATTTCTTTTCTTTAAACATTTATTCTGGAAAAGTGACATTGGCGTGAGTTTATATACTCGTGATGTGCGTCGAGAAATGGTTGATCAGCAAGATTTAGAAAAGTATTCCTTCATCACTAAAATTGTGGACATCCGAAAAGGTACTTCACTTGGCTGGGCGGGCGAAACTACGGTTGGTTTGCAATTCAATACTTTTAGCATTCAAGGACAATACAAATTGATTTCTGCTGATTATCAGTCGATGGGAGCGTATTTTTTCAATACGGATATGGAAGAATATTCGGGTGCAGCTTCTATTTCTGCTTTACAAGGAAAAGTACAATTATCGGGTACTTATGGTATTCAAAAAGATAATGTCAGTAAACTAAAAGAATACACCACTACACGCAATATTGGTTCTGCCAATTTGAATATTCAGTTTTCTCGAACGCTCGGTTTATCTGTGAATTATTCAAATTATGGTACTTCACAAAACATTCCCAATCAGATTATTGATACCGTAAAAATTTCGCAATTAAACCAAAGTTTGATGATTGCTCCCCGTTGGTTTAAAACTTCTGGAACAGTTTCTCATGCCGTAAACGGTGTACTTTCTTACCAAAATGCCAACGATTTAAACACCATTTCAAAAGTACGCACAGACTTCAACAATATCTTTGGTTCGCTTACTTACAGTTATGGAATGCCTACTCGGAAAATGACTTTTACGCCTGGTTTATTATTCATTCGCAACCTCTTGCCAATTTATAATACTTCGTCGATGGGGCTTTCATTTTCTGCTCAGAAAGGAAGTAAAAAGAATAATTTCAATACTTCGCTTTCGCTGAATTATACCCAAAATGCACAAGATCAAGTAAATACAGGAAGTACTTTCAACGCCCGTTTGAACGGTACTTATCGCCTGACCAAAAAACAACAATTCAATGTAAGTCTTTCAACAATTGTCAATTCCGACAATAAAAACGAACGTAGAAATTTTTCAGAATTATACATGAATGCTGGCTACGGCATTTCATTTTAAAATAATAAACAACGGTAAGATGAAACGAATACTCTTTTACTTATTGCTCTTGCTTGTAGGCTTTCAAAAGGTGCAAGCTCAACAATTAAAAGTAACAGTTCAACTGATACTTTCACCTCCTTTTAGTCCGAGAGTGATTGACTTTGTGGATAATCCTAACAAACAAGCAGCCATTGTTTTAATCACAAACAATGGTGAACCTGTGAATACGCCTATCAAAATTGTTGGGCAAATCACCAATCGTTCTACAGGAGGACGGATTTTTACGTCTGCCAATTATAAACCTAATGTTCCTCTTTTATTAAATCCAGTTGGGCAGCCTTTACAAGTAAATTTTGGACAAGAAAATAGTGGTTTTATTGATGCAAACAATACGCAAGTAGTAGGTTTTGATAAAGCTACCAAAGACCAAATTGTACTTTCTGGGATTTTTCCGCAAGGATATTATGACTTTTGTGTGTATGCAGTGCCTTATGATGCCAATGTAGAAAGTTTTCAAAATCTTTCAGGTCAATGCCAAAGTATTCCTTTGACTTTTGTAGAACCACCACGTCTTACTTTACCTTCTTGTGACTACAAAATGATAAAACGTGAGAACGTTCAGCAACAACAAGTATTTACTTGGTCGCCACCAGTAGGGAATATTTCTGGTGCTCAAATTCGATATGATTTTTATTTATTGAAAGTACCTGAAGGGCAAAATCCGAACGATGCGATGGACAATGCCATTAAATTTAATGTCGGAAATCCCTTCATCGAAAAAGATATTGTAAGTACTTCATTGAATTATACTCAAGCCGAACCAGAATTGACAGTGGGTAAATACGTGTGGCGAGTAGTAGCAAAAGACCAAAGTGGCGAGGCTGTTTTTCAAAACGATGGGCAAAGTCAAATTTGTACTTTTGATGTAGAAGTACCACCAGCGATTCCTGCACCGCCACCACCGCCACGACAAGCACAAGTAGCTTTGGTTGGAGCAAGTTCTTGTAAAGACACCCAATTGCCAGCCGATAAAACTGCAGTTTATCCGCAAGAAGAATTGGTCGGCAAAACCTTGAAACTGGGCAAATTTGAATTAAAAGTTGATGAAATCAGTAAAAATGGAGATGGCTATGATGGCAACGGACGAGTATTTTGGAATTCAGTTCCGATAAAAGTCGTATTCACGAAAATCAATTTTAACGCAGCTTACGAGATTTTCAGTGGCGATGCCCAAGCCGATAATACCAAATATAATTTCCCCGACCCCAAAGAAATTACCAAGATGAGTACTTGGAAACAATTGGCAAAAGGCGGGCAAGGCTTTGATATTGGTAGTTATGTGGATGCCATTGAGGAAAATTCTCTCCAGAAAGTAAGTGCTTTATTGGCGGTAAAATTGCCTGTTGGCGTGCCAACAAAAGCAGGTTTTATCGGTATCAATTATATGCGTTTTAGTCCGCATGGGGCGGATATGGGTGCATTGTTCAACCTAAAAATGCCAGAAGCGAACCAATTCCTTTCGATGGCAGCGGTGGACGTTTGTATGGTTCCCAACAAAGCTTTTGCAGGCGATGCCAATTTGATTTTGGTAGATGATTTTAAAATCCCTGAATTACCTTTCAATTTTATTCAAGGAAAATATCCAAATCCTGATGATTCGGGTACTTATGCACGTATTGCAGGCGATAGTTTACAGCACGTTCATGCCGTGATGGATTTGAATTTTGGCGATTCATTCTTGAAATTGGATGACGGCACAGGCAAAGTAATCGCTGGCGACGTAAAAGCAAGAATGGTCACAGATTTCTTGACTTGGAACGATTGGGTCGGTACGGTAAATATGCCAACTTTTACGGTAGATGGACTAAAAGATTTTACCATTAATGGCATAAATGCTTTTTATGACCATTCAGATAAAAGAAATCCAGTTGATTTTCATGTGCCAGACGAGTACAAAGGCGACCGAGGAATGACTTTCCGTGGGCTTTACATGAAAAAAACAGAGGTAAAATTACCTACCAAACTTAAAGGCACAAACGAACAACGTTTGGGTTTTATCACGAGCGATTTTATCATTGACGATAGCAACGAAATCACGGCAGTGATTGAACCTACCAATAAACCTGTGGTTGATTATTCAACAGGAAAGATTGGCGATTGGGGCTTTTCAATTGATGATTTTAAAATCAAAATCGTGCAAAATCGCTTTGAGTTGGGCATGATGAAAGGCAAACTTCAATTTCCGATTAGTAACGATTACTTGTCGTATTCCTGCAACCTCCGCAGTAATTTAGATACGATGCAGTTTGTGATTGATGCTAAAGAAAACTACGATGTACCAATCATGCTGGCAAAAATGAAATTGGATAAAAACTCTAATTTCTTGCTTGAATTTAACGGAGACAATAAAAAAATAGATTTAGATTTAAGCGGTTCTGCCAGTATTGGTTTATCACAAAAAAGCCTAATCGCCATTCCTTTGGTGAAATTTGAACATTTTAGAGTATCAAATACCAAAATAAAACCAACCATGCAGGGTGAAAAAGAACTGTATTTGGACGAAGGACAATGGACACTTTTGGGCGGTTTATGGGATAATAAAAAAGACGAAAAAGATAAAAGCAAACAAAGTGGCGGGCCGTCTTTCAATGATGAATTTCTCCCAACTTACACGCCTGTCGAAGATGAAAACAAAGCCAATTTAGTAGGCTTCCCGATTGAATTAACACCACCAAAATTTGTTTACCGAGGTCTGGATGCTATTGGTTTTGGTTTTGGAGTAAAAGTAAACGTCGGCGGAGATGATAATACCATCGTCGGTGCAGAAACCAAAGTAGAAATTTTGGGAAAACTCAGCTACGTAAATGGAAAAATGTCGCCCGCTTTTTCTAAAGTCAATCTCGAAAAAATCATGATAAAAGGGGCAGTTGGCCCCGCAACCGTTGAGGGAGAACTTCGCCTTTTTGATGAAGATGCCGTTTATGGAACAGGTTTTATCGGTTCAGCCAAAGTAAAAATCCCGAAAGTAGCTACTGTAAAAGCGACTTTACAATTTGGCAATAAAGGCTTTTATTATGGATACGTAGATGCCAGCGTGTTGCTCACGCCAAGTATTGCGGTTGTGCCGCCTTTGATGTGTTCAGGTTTTGGCGGTGGCATTTATTTCAATATGAAAATGAATACGCCTTTGTCCCAAACGATTAAAGATGTTGCTCCGAACACGCAAACTACTCGTGCAGGCACAAATAACACAGGCATCAATTATACGCCAATGCTGGGAAGTTATGGCATCAAAGCCAATGTGTATATGAGTTTGGCGGATAAAAAAATGATACTTGCCAATTTGGGCATTGAGGCAAGTATTGCCAATGGTGCATTCAGTAATTTCACGGCTTCGGGCAAAGCGAAAGTATTGAGCTTAGACGAAGACCCTAATCGTAACGGACAATGTTTGTTGATGGCACAAACTTCTGTAACCATCACGCCAAGTAGTTTTGATATGAATGCCGATGTAGAAGTAGAACCAATTCCCGGTTTTCCAAAAGTGGTTGTTCCGTTCAGAATGCACTTTGCTGATACTTGGCACGTAAAAATTGGCGACCCAGCCGAAGGCAAACAAAAAGTAGAGTTTAAATTATTACAAGTGGGCAGTGAAGATGATGCTCTTTACGCCTATTTGGCAGCGAAAGCTTACTTCGCTTTCGGAAATGATATTGGCGGTATTCCAAATTTACCTTCTGAAGTACAAACCTTTTTATTGGCAAAAGAAAATGTAAATGATAACCGAAACGATGTAGTAGATGCCGCCAAAACCAAAGGCGAAATGCAATTTAATGAAGACGGCGAACCCATCGGAAATCCACTAACATTCCGATTGCTGGCAGGAGCAAGAGTGGATGGTCGTTTGAAAGTAGCTGTTGGTCCATTATCTGCCGATGCTACCTTGATTGCTGGTTTCGATGCGGCTTTATCAAAAGGTTTAAAATGTAATGGACAAGAAATTGTCGGGCTTTATGGCTGGTACGCCAATGCTCAAATTTATGCTTATGCCAACGGAAAAGTATCAGTAGCAGGCAAAGTGTTCGGCAAACGTTTCAATGTAAAATTGATGGATTTAACGGCTGGAGCTTTGCTTTGGGGTGGTTTGCCTGAGCCAACTTGGGGTGAAGGCAGACTAAGAGTAAAAGGTGAAGTATTGGCAGGTTTGGTAAAAGTAGATACTGATTTTGATTTTGATTTCGGACAAAAATGTAAACCAGTTTTCAATGGTGACCCATTGGCGGATATTAAAGTAATTTCAGAATTGAGTCCGAAAAAAGGAGAAAAAGAGGTGGATACCAATGGAGATTTGCAGGCTGTTTTCAATATGAGTATGGATACGGATTACAGCATCGCTTTACCAGACGGTCAGCCGAGAACTTATTATTTTACCGTTCAAGAATATTCATTGATGAACCAGAAAACGCATGAAAAATTTCAAGCAATTGGTGCGAAACAATGGGTGAATAATAACGAGCAATTGATTCTGCCTTTGAACGGACACTTGAAGTCTGAAACTAATTATGCTTTCAAAGTACAAGTACGTCTTTGGGAGCGTGTCAATGGCGGACTTGAAAATCCTTATATTGACGAAACGGGTGTACGTGAACAGCGTTTTGAAGAAGCTGAAAATATTTTTACTTCTGGCAAACAACCCGATTTTGTTCGTTGGGAAGATGTGGCTTATACTTGGCCAATGGACGGACAAAATTACTTTTTGAAAAACCAAACGACCAAAGCTGTTATTTCTGGAGATATTCCTGATGAATTATTAGAAGGCATCAATGCAAATAATTTCATTCTAAGAGATTACGATTTCAAAGCCTATTTCATTGCCGAAAATGGAAGTGATACTTTGAAAACTGCCATGCAATACCAAGCTCCATCGGCTGGTGGACAAGGCAAAATTTTAGCGGATATTCCAGCAGGTTTACAAAATTCAAAAGTCTATCGTTTGGAATTACATAAAATTAAAATCAAAAAATACGAGTTAGCCAATTTCACTAATACTATTCAAAGAACTTATCAAAATGCAGGTTCTGGCAACAATGCAGCTGCCTATCAAATTAGATTCAATGCCTTAAAACCACTTGATAAAAAAGCGTCACAAAACGATAAAGTAATGTTTTCGCTGGCTTTCAAAACCAGTCAATACAATACTTTTCAGGAGAAAATGGCGGCAACAACTTTCCAAAACGCTAAGTATGAAGACGAAATTACGCCACAGTCGAATGCTTATTTATTCATCAAAGCTGTACCAACGGATGGAACTGAAAATTTTGAAGATGAGGAAATGAAAGAGCATAAATTCTCAAGTCGAGGGGCTTTGCAACCGGCTTTATTAACGGTAAATACGCCAGCGTTCAGCCAAGGTGTTTCCGAATTTGACCGCTTTGCGAACAGTAATATTTACAGTATTCTTACTGAAATTCAATATGGTTATGTCGGACAAGTAAGTCCAAATTATAATGATTTACGAAATATCGCTTATCAACCCAGCAAAAGTGTGGTAATGGGAAGAGCCTTGCCCCTTTTAGGAAACATTGGCGTTCGTGACCCTTTTAATGGAAATATTTCAGACATCTTGAACGGTAATAATACGCTCACAAAAGATGAAAATGGTTTGGGTACTTCCATCGGAAGTGCCAGTAGCAAAATGATTTCTATGGATGCTTCTATCAGTAAAACGGTGGCTTCGCAAATGGTATTTTTATCTGGAATTTATGGTTTTGCCGTAAATGACGCTCCAACAAAACCGTATCAGTTTACCATAAAAAGTGATTTTATTGCTTACAATGACTTTATGGCGGTGCGAAGTTTTGGCGAAAAAGTACAAAGAGTAAGAAGCATGTATCAGCAATATTTTGGGAATAATTGGCAAAACCAAATGGGAAGAATGGGAAACACAGAAATTTCATTCGGCAGTAAAACCGTGAGTATTTCAGCCTCTTACGCTGGACTGCTGAATAACCCAGCTACTTTCGACCGCTTTGGCGATTATACTTCAGTAGATTATTATATTTTCAAAAAACGTAAAAATGGCTCAACTGTAAAAGTAAACTTAACTTACCAGCCATATCCCGGAGCAAATCAAGTAACGGTGACGAAGGATATTCAGTTGGGGGCTTCGCCGATTTCATTTGCACCTGTGGCTAATCAAGCAATCCCAGCCAATATTCCGAATGCAAGAGTAGCTGGCTATTTTTCAAATCCTGCTTGTTTTAATTGTGATAGATAAAAAGACAAAGGCTGTCCAAAAAGTTTTTATCGCCAAATATTATTCTATTCTGCCAAAGACCTCACCCCCGACCCCTCTCCTGCTGAGAGGGGAGCTTTGGGAGTAAAAAAAAACCCCTCTTTGCAGGAGAGGGGGTTGGGGGTGAGGTTATATTACTAATAAAATTTGGTAGATACTTCCTTTGGAGCTAGCCCCTTAGAAATTTGAAAATCAAAAAACTCAAAGCTAAAGACTGATAACTCAAAGCTAAAATATACATGAAAAAAATATCATTATTCCTCCTGTTTTTCAGCTTTATATCTGTGGAAAATGCTTTCTCTCAAAAAGCAAACGCTACACAAAAAGATACTTTAAGCAAGATTAAAAAGCCCAAAATCATGCTTTTGGCTCGTAATTATCGTGATTCAGTGGTTTTGCGTTGGTCGCCAAATATGCCAGCTTACTGGTTGGCTGGTACTGTGCGTGGCTATATCATCGAACGTACTGAGTACAGCAAAGAAAATCAACAGGGTACTCGACAAATTTTAACGCCAAAACCTTTAAAACCTTGGACTTTAGAACAAATGAAAAGTCGTTTGGCAGAAGATGAAAAAGGAATAAGTGTAGTCGGGGAAATGCTCTACGGTTATCCGAACGATAAAAATTTTAAGACTGATTTTTTCAATATCAAAAAAATCAGTCAAGAACAAAATGTTCGATTTGCCACAACTTTAACGGCTGCGGAATTTTCAAAAAAAGCCGCCGAAGCCGCTGGTTTGCGTTTTGTAGATAAAAACATCAAGAAAAAAGATGCACTTTATACCTATAAAATCTATTTGGCAGGAAGCGAAATACCAACAAAAACTAAAATTGTACTTGATACTGCACAAGTGGTTGTAGAAGCTGGACAAAGTTTCTTGACTTTCGCACCCTTTGTTGATAAACCTGAAAATGGCGACAGAAAAACCACTTTGATTTGGGACAGATTAGGGCCAGAAGGTGATTTTTCGGCATTTTACATTGAAAAAAGTGAAGACGGCAAAAACTTCAAAAGAGTAAACCAAACACCTTTTGTGATGGGCAAACCCGACCCACAAGAATTAGCAAAAGATACTTTATTGAAAGCACAATTTGCCAAATGGGAAAACAAAGCTTTTTATATCGATAGTCTCGCTAAAAATTATCATAAATATTACTACCGCATTCGTGGCATTGATAGCTTTGGCGAAGAAAGTAAGCCTTCTGAAACCATTGTCGCAATGGGAAAAGATTTAACGCCACCAAAATCACCTGATGATTTCAGAGCCAAAAATGTCAATAATACTGCGATTATGCTCACTTGGAAAAAAACAGTAAAGGAAGCTGATTTTAAAGGTTATGTGATTGGACGTGGGCCAACAGTGAATGGGCCTTTTCAGCCGATTACGCAAAATATCATTCCGCCTAATACTTTAAGTTTTACCGATACCGAGCCACAAGCTTATATTGGTGATTATTATATCATCGCTTCGGTTGATACTGCTGGTAATTTAGCTTATACTTTGCCAATTGCTGGCGGTATTGAAGACCGCTTGCCTCCTTCTTTTCCAACAGATTTAGTTGGAAAGGCAGATTCTTTAGGAAGAGTAAAACTTAGTTGGAAAAGCCCGAAAAATCCTGATGTTGCACTTTTTAAAGTGTATCGTTCGTACACAGCCGAAAATAAGTATTATACCCAAATAACGCCTGTCGGTATTTCGAGTAATACTTTTTCCGATACTTTAGCCAATAAAATGCTCAACGAAAATGTGTATTATAAAGTAGTTGCTATTGATTTAAGTAATAATCATTCTGCATTTTCGGAATATTTAAACGTAAAATTACCCGATAAAAATCCACCTACCACGCCTGTAATTAAAGATGTTTTGGTGACAGAAAAAGGTGTGAGGTTATCTATTGTAGGAAGCGAAAGTGAAGATGTGGTCGCACATATCATTTACCGAAAAGAAGGCAATGCTGATTGGCAGACTATCAAAGAAATTGCAAAAAATCAGCTTTCGAGTGCATTACTTTATGAAGACGAATCAGTGGTTTCTAATAAATCTTATCAATACGCCGTAGTTGCCAAAGATGACGACGGCTTACTTTCACCAAAATCTTTCCCGATTCCAGTGAAGTATTTTAGAAAAACAGAATATGCTACTGTTTCAAAAATCAATGCACAAATTGATGCACAAAAAAAGCAAGTAAATCTATCTTGGTCGCCAGTGCTTAGTCAAACAGTAAGTCATTATTTAATTTACAGAGCCGTTGATGGCGGAGGTTTAGAAATGATTGCTTCAAGCAAAGAAAGTAATTATACCGACAAAGATTTTAAGGCTAATACTTCTTATCAATACGCCATAAAAGTGGCTTATCTTGATGGGAAATTTTCAGGAATAGGAGAAATCAACCCAACAACGAAATAGTTTTTTGCCTAATATTTAACTTTTCTTTTACTAAATTTAATTTAATCAACAATTTTAATCAATTGATTAAAATTGTTGATTAAATATTTGTTTTTAGTTTTTTGTTCTATACCTTTGTCATACAAATCAATTGAGTTATGAAGTGCCTAACAAAATCAGCAGAAGATAAAATCAAAGAAGCTGCCATAAAAGTTTTTTTAGAGAAGGGCTTCGATGGCACAACCACTCGTGATATCGCCAAAGAAGCTGGAGTAAATAGTGCTTTGATGAACTATTATTTTAGAAGTAAGGAGAAATTGTTTTTAGCTATTTTTGATGAAATGTTTCAATTGTTTTTTCAAGGGGTTTTAGAGATTTTCAATAAGCCTGATAGTTTGGAAGATAAAATTATAGGAATGATTGATTATGATTTTGAGTCTTGTAAGGTAAACCCAGATTTAACCAATTTTATCATCAATGAATTACACCGCAATCCAGAACGTTCTATAATTAATTACCCAATAAAACAACTATGCGATCATTCTTTATTTGCACAACAATTAAAAGTGTCGATTGATGAAGGAAGAATAGCTAATGTAGACATCCGCCATCTTTTATTAGTTATGAAATCAAATATTCAGTTTCTTTTCCAAACAAAAATAATGACAATGAAGATTTGGAATATGACTGAAAACGAATTCAATGTCTATGCTGATCGACATAAAATAATTGTGAAAGACATGATTCTTAACTATTTATTTAGCTCTCAAAAATAGGGCTTTTTTTTAGCTCTATTTTTAATCAATTGATTAAATCAATTCAATAAATCAAAAAGATAAACTAAACGATTAAATCATGATACATACAAAATGGTCTTTTATTTTGGTAATGATGCTGTTGGCATCAGGAACGAAAGCTCAAGATCTTACTCTCGACCAATTAGTTGACCAGTCATTAAAAAATAACCAACAAGTTCAGTTGTCAAGACTGAATGAAAAACAAACAGATGCTCAAATAAGTGAAGTAAAAGCCCGAGCCAGACCACAAGTAAATTTAACGGGCGATTATAAGCGTTATTTGAAAATTCCGGGTCAAGTAGTTCCTGCTTCAACTTTTGGTGGTGCTGAAGGTAGCTATCAGGTTTTAGCGTTGGGTTTGCCTTATAATTTATCTACTTCTGTTCAGGTTTCGCAAGCTCTTTACAGTCCTTCAATTAACATCGGTTTAAAAGCCGCCAAATTGAGTGTGGATTTAGCAAGTTTACAAACTTTAAAAACTCAGGAAGAAGTAGCCTTTAGCGTTTCTAATACATATTATAATTTACAGACCGTTGCCCAACAAATGGCATTTCTGAGAAGTAATATTGCTTCGTTGGACAGACTGATTCAAGTAACGGATTTATTGTATAAGAATAAATTATCTCAAGGAATTGATGTTGACCGTCTGAGAATCAATCGCACACAAGCACAAACGCAATTAGAATCACTCCAAGGTTCATATCAAGAATTAATCAATGCTCTAAAATTCCTTACTGGAACTCCGCAAACAGCACCATTAAGTGTAAAAATCGACATTGACCAAAATGCTTCAGTTCCTACATTAATTGCCAATGATGCCATAAACAGAACAGACATTTTGATTTTAGAACGTCAGAAAGCATTAAACGAACAAAGTACCTTGAATACCAAAGCCAGTTTTTTGCCAACACTTTCGGCTTATGGTGTAGCTAATTCTACTGTTTTTGGAAAAGATGGTGAAAATAGTGTGTTGAAAAACGTTCCGGGCTATTGGCTTGGTTTGCAATTAAACTGGAATATTTATGATGGTTCTGCCAGAAAGTCTAAACTGGTTCAGCAGAAAATTGAAAGTCAGAAATTGTCTATTCAATCAGACCAAACCAAAGAAAATATTTCGATGGATATTGCCAATGCTCGCACAAAATTCTATGTAGAACAGCGGAATCTTACTACAAGTCGTGAACAAGTAGCTTTGGCAGAAAAAGTTTATACGCAAACACAATTGCAGTTCAAAGAAGGAACAACTGCTTTGACGGAAGTAATTCAAGCGGAAAATGCAGTACAAGATGCACAAAATAATTATCTGAATACTTTAATAAACCTCCGTGCGGCTGAATTGAATTGGAAAAAAGCCTCGGGAACTATTATTCCTAAACAATAAATTCATTTATAAAAATCAACATATCAAACGATGAAACGTCTTATTATCATATTCGCCCTACTTGCCACTCTTGGTTTGACGGCTTGGAAATTATCCACCAATAAAGAAAACGTTGAAAAGAAAGTTTATCAACCAGATGTAAATCTAAAAGTTGGTGTAACTACTTCAGAAGCAGCATTGAGAAATTTATCTCAAGAAAATGAATTTTTAGGTTCATTTACACCCAATCGTGAAATTGAAATTAAACCTTTAGCAGGTGGCGAAGTAATTCAGTTGCCAATTAATGAAGGACAAGGCGTAAGAGCTGGACAATTGATTGCTAAATTGGATGACGAACAAATTCGTTTTCAGATAGAAGCACTTCAAGTAACGTTAGAAGGCTATCAAAACGATTTACAACGTTACGAAGTATTGGTGAAAGGCGATGCTGTACCAGCAGTGAATTTGGAAAGAACGCAATTGAGTATCAGAGGAACGCAAGCCCAAATCAAGCAATTGAAAAAACAATTGGCGAACACTACGATTACTGCACCATTCGCTGGTATCGTTACTTCAAAATTGATTGAAAAAGGTTCAGTAGTTGCTATGGGAATGCCGATTGCTACCATCACCGATATTTCTGCCTTGAAATTGGTCGTAAATATTCCTGAAAAATCTATTAATCAATTCAAAGTTGGACAAACGATACCGATTGAAACACAAGTATATCCAAACGTATATTTTAATGGTAAAGTAAATATGGTGGGTGTAACTGGCGATGCGTCTCATAATTATCCAGTTGAAATACTTGTTCAAAACAGAAGTACAAATCCCCTAAAAGCTGGAATGTACGGTTCAATTGTGAATGATAATCAATTAAAAGCACAGTCATTATCAGTACCTCGTCAAGCGATTGTAGGTTCTACCAAAAAAGCACAAGTATATGTTGTTGAAAATGGTAAAGCTATTTTGAAAGATGTAACAATTGGTGTGGCAAATAATGAATATTATGAAATTACTCAAGGCATTAAAGCAGGCGACCAAGTAGTGGTAAGTGGACAAATCAACTTACAAAATGGTACAGCAGTAGTGGCACAATAAATCTAAAATAAGATTATGAAATTTGTAGAAACCATCATAAAACGCCCTTCTGTTATCATTGTGCTATTTGCCGTGTTAGTATTAGGAGGGATTGTATCGTATAATAAGTTGAGTTATGTGTTATTGCCTGAATTTTCAGTTGGAACACTTACCATTACAACAATTTATCCGGGAGCCGCACCCACAGAAGTGGAGTCGGAAGTGAGTAAAAAGATTGAAGATGCTATTTCAGGGCTTGATAATATTGATATTGTTACTTCTAAATCTTTAGAAAGTGCCTCAATTGTAATTGTTCAATTCAAAGCTGGGACTGATATGGATAAGGCTTTGGAGGATGCACAAAGGGATGTCAATAATGTAATTAGTGATTTGCCTGAAGATGCCAAAACGCCGTCACTTTCAAAAATTTCACCAAGCGACCAGCCAATTATGCAATTATTGGCTACCTCAAGTTTACCGAATTCGGTTTTTTATCAACAAGTAGAAGATAAATATTTGCCCATTCTTCAACAGATTGAAGGCGTAGCCGAAATCACGATGGTAGGTGGAGAGAAACGTGAAATTCGTGTAAATGTGGATGATGATAAATTGAATTATTACGGTTTATCGTTGCTACAAGTAACGCAAGCAATCGGTCAGGCAAACTTAGATTTTCCAACAGGAAAAGTAAAAAGTAAAGCAGAAAACATGACTTTACGTTTGGCGGGCAAATTCACTTCTTTGGATGAAATTCGTAATTTGGTTATCATTACTCCACCAAACGGAAGTCCAATACGTGTTGGAGACGTTGCCAATATTACAGATGGCTTAGGTGAAACAGAAAGTATTAGCCGTTATAACGGAACAAATGGAATTGGTTTGTTTATCAAAAAGCAGTCTGATGCCAACGCTGTGGAAATCAGTCGTTTAGTGCAAGAAAAATTAGCTGTTATTGAAAAAGCAAATGCTAAAGATAAAGTAAAATTTGCCATCGCTTACGACAGCAGTATTTTTACTTTAGCCTCAGTAGAAGCCGTAACACACGATTTGTTCTTAGCCATTATTTTGGTAGGAGTAGTAATGCTTTTGTTCTTGCATAGTTTCAGAAATGCTTTCATTGTAATGGTTTCTGTGCCTGCATCTTTGATTTCAGCCTTTTTGTTCATGTTCCTAATGGGTTACTCGCTTAACTTGATGACACTATTGGCACTTTCATTAGTTATCGGAATCTTGGTGGATGACTCAATCGTGGTCTTGGAAAATATTCAAAGACACTTAGAAATGGGCAAAAATCGTTGGGAAGCTACTTTAGATGGGATGAGTGAAATTGGTTTTGCCGCCGTAGCAATTACGCTTGTAATTGTGGTAGTTTTTGTGCCGATTACTTTCGTAAATTCAGTGATTGCAGATTTACTTCGTCAGTTTTCATTAACAGTTGCCTTTGCAACAATGGTCAGTTTATTGGTAAGTTTTACGCTTACTCCTTGGTTGACCTCAAACTTAGCAAGACTGGAACATTTGGATGCTAAAAATCCATTTCAAGCTTTTTTATTGTGGTTTGAAGGCGGTCTAACAGCTTTGACAAAATGGTATCACGGAAGTTTAGAATGGGTACTTACGCACAAGATTGCCTTTACTGGTATTTTAGTGACACTTTTTGTAGCTACAGGTTGGGTAATGTCACTTGGAATAATCGGACAAGAATTCGTTGCTCAAGGTGATCAAGGGAAGTTTTTGTTGACTATGAAATTAGATAAAAGTGCCTCATTACAACAAAACAATTTGAAAGTAAGAGAAGTAGAGAATTTTTTACGTAAGAATCCAGCAGTAAAAACAATTTTCTCGAACGTAGGTGGTGCAAGTACTGGCTTAAATAGTACTGGTCAAGGTGAAACCAATAGAAGTGAGTTGACTGTAGAATTATTACCCGTTGAAGAAAGAGAAAATCACCTACCCACTGAAGATTTCATGATTGATTTACGTAAAGTATTAGGTCAGAAATTTGCTGGAGTAGAGTTTAATTCTTCTATCATAGGTATGGTAAATGCAGGTTCTGCTCCGATTGAGATATTTCTTGGTGGAGAAAATCTACAAGAATTATTGGTTTCTGCGAAAGATTTAAGTAATCGTTTAAGAATTACTCCAGGAGCAAACGATGTAAATGTTTCTGTAGATGATGGAAATCCAGAAGTACAAGTAAATGTGAATCGTGAAAAAATGGCAAAGCTTGGGCTTGATATTCAGACAGTTGGAGCTACTTTACAAAATGCTTTTGCCGGAAATGACGATTCACAATTCAAGGATGGTTCAGAAGATTATGATATTAGAGTAATGTTGGATGCTTTCGATAGAAAAAATCCTGAGGATGTGAAAAATATCAACTTTTACAGCCCACTCGCCAAACGACCAGTGCGTTTAGCGGAATTTGCCAATGTATCTTTAAGTACAGGGCCATCAGTTTTAGAAAGAAAAAATAGACGTTCGTCGGTTACTGTAACCGCAAATACTTTAGGCATTGGTTCAGGAACATTAATCGCCAGCATTAAAGCCGATTTAATCAAAAAACCACTTCCAGCAGGAGTAACTGTTACTTGGGGTGGAGATGCCAAAAATCAAGACGAAGGTTTTGGTTCATTAGGTTTGGCCATGTTAGCTGCTTTGATTTTGGTGTACTTTATCATGGTTTTGTTGTACGATAGTTTTATATATCCGTTGGTTGTATTGCTTTCTATTCCAGTTGCCATTATCGGAGCCTTACTTGCGTTGGCACTTTCAAGTTCAAATATCGGAATTTTTGCCATGTTGGGTATGCTGATGTTGATGGGTCTGGTTGTTAAAAATGCAATTCTAATTGTTGACTTCGCCAACCAACAAAAAGCAGAAGGCGTACCTTTCAGAAAAGCAATTTTATATGCTGGTGAGGAACGTCTCAGACCCATCTTAATGACTACCATTGCCATGGTAATTGGTATGATTCCCATTGCTACTGCAACAGGTGCTGGGGCAGAATGGAAGAACTCTTTAGCTTGGGTATTGATTGGGGGTTTAACAAGCTCAATGCTATTGACTGTCTATCTTGTGCCGATGGTATATTATTTAGTAGATAGGACAAAAGAGAGTTGGACAAAGTTTAGAATGAAGTCATCTAAAGAAATGCCCGATGTACAACTAGTAGAATAATCTATTTTTTAATTAAACCTTATTGTAGTTTATTCATCTAATGACGCTGGCATAGTTTTTTTGAATACAAACTTAATTAGACAGCTTTACATGAATGAGTTATAATAAGGTTTAATAAGTTTTTTTATTGATGTTCTGTCATGATATTTATTTCAATGGTGGGTAATACACATTTATTTTTACTTAAATATTAACATAAGTTATATTTTTGTGAATAAGTGTTTTATAAATTTGCATGTTCAGCCTTGAATTTTAAGCAGTTTGATAATTTTGTATTATTCCATTGTTAAGTAGTTTGCTCTCTAGTCTAAAAAAAACTTAATTCAAAGTTTGAAAACTTTGAACCTTTTAAAAGTTTCCATAGTTTATTCCAAATAATAGAAGTAATAATTTACCTAAATACTTTTTTTTAATAACACATAGTTAATGTTATAGTTCGGAGAGTTAAGATTATGCCAGTATGCTTTTTAAAAATTTCTTCGTAGCATTTTAAATTTTCAATTTTATGAAAGACATTATTGTACAACCCGCCACAGGCAAACTAGGAATTTTAATGCCGGGTATGGGAGCTGTTGCGACAACATTTGTTGCTGGAGTTCTTGCAAGCCGCAAGGGTATAGCTCAGCCAACAGGTTCGCTTACGCAAACAGCTAACATCCGTATCGGCAAACGCACAGAAAACAGAAATCCAAAGATTAAAGATTTTGTGCCATTAGCAAATTTGAATGATTTAGTATTTGGAGGATGGGATGTTTATTCAGATAGTATGTATGATGCTGCTGTGAATGCAGGAGTATTAGAAAGAGGATTAATCGAACAAGTGAAAGATGAACTTGAGTTGATTAAACCAATGAAAGCAGTTTTTGATAAACGTTATGTAAAAAACCTTGACGGTACTAATGTAAAAACGGGAGCAACTAAACAAGATTTAGTAGATGCTTTGATTGAAGACATTGATAATTTCAAAATTGCAAACGACTGCGAACGCCTAGTAATGGTTTGGTGTGGTTCAACAGAAATTTATCATGAAGCTAAAGAAGTACACGCATCTTTAGAAAACTTTGAAGCAGGTCTTTTAAATAACGATCCAGATATTGCACCTTCAATGATGTATGCTTATGCAGCCTTGAAATCAAATGTTCCTTTCGCAATGGGTGCACCAAACTTATGTTTGGACATTCCTGCTTTAGAAGAATTAGCAAAAATTACAGAAACGCCAATCGCTGGTAAAGACTTCAAAACTGGACAAACGTTGATGAAAACCATCGTTGCACCAGGTCTTAGAGCAAGAGCTTTAGGTGTAAGAGGTTGGTTCTCTACAAACATCTTAGGAAACAGAGATGGTTTAGTATTGGATGCTCCTGAAAACTTCAAAACCAAAGAAGTATCAAAAGGAAACGTATTAGACGGAATTTTAGATGCTAGAATCAATCCTGAACTTTATGGCGATATTCACCACAAAGTAAGAATTGAATATTATCCACCACTTGGTGATAACAAAGAAGGTTGGGATAATATCGACATCTTTGGCTGGTTGGGTTACCAAATGCAAATCAAAATCAACTTCTTATGTCGTGACTCTATCTTAGCAGCACCGATTGTACTTGATTTAGCATTGTTTATGGATCTTGCAAAAAGATCAAACTTATCTGGTATTCAAGAATGGTTATCATTCTACTGGAAAGCTCCACAAACATTACCAGAATTAGAACCAATCCACGATATTTTCAAGCAATTGGAAAAATTAGAAAATACACTTCGTTATTTAATGGGCGAAGAGTTAATCACCAATCTTGGTATGGATTACTACGAAGATGTTGATGCAGAAGTAGAACTCTAATTTCAGACTCCATCAAAGATGGCTCTTGCTTTTAACATCTCAAGAGCCATTTTTCTATCATGTTGAATTTTCATAAAATCTTTGCTTCCGCTCTCGGTTTAGGATTTATCCCAAAAGGTTCGGGAACTTTTGGAGCATTGTTGGCTTGTGCTTTGATTGCAGGTATTTTTGGATTGGTGAACGATGTCTTTTATTATCATTCAATCTTAATCCTGTTAACAATCGTATTTACGTTGGTAGGAAGGTGGTCGTCTGCTGTGATGGAAACCCATTGGGGCGAAGACTCCTCTAAAATCGTAATCGACGAAGTGGCTGGAATGTGTTTAAGTATTTGCTTCATTCCATTTTCATGGCAAAATCTACTCTTAGCATTTATCTTATTCCGATTCTTTGATATTTATAAACCATTCAATATCCGAAGTTTTGAAAAATATGGGAATGGATGGGGCGTAATGCTAGACGATGTAATGGCAGGAATTTGGGCAAATGGATGTTTACAAATCATCATCTTTTTCCTTTAAACCATGTCAGACTTCTTTAAACCTTTTATTCGTTTTGTTCCTGTTTCAGGGCTGGCAACCATTGTAGATTTTGGTGCATCTTATTTAGTGTTCAACTATCTAAGTTTTTCAACTGTATGGGCTACGGTATTAGGCAATTTTTTAGGTGGAATCGTAGGTTTTATTTTGTCGAGATTTTGGGTTTTTCAAGATTCAAAAACTGAGAAAAGCCGTTGGCAATTAATAAAATATATACTTGTTTCAGCGGGGAATTCACTGATGAATACCCTCGGTGTTTTAGGCCTTAGTAAAGTTATAACAGCAGATTATCTAATCACAAGAGCATTGGTAGGAACGTTCGTATTCGTAGTATATAGTTATGGATTGAACAGATGGTTCGTGTTTAATGCAAGAAATCATGAAAAAATATCTATTTAATAAAATAGCAAATCAGAACATTAGTAATACGTTACGAATGATTTGTTATTTATTGATCAGCGTCGTTGCGATGACGCCCATTTTTGGACAACAAACGAAAGTAAAAGGTAAAATCATTGACAGCAAAACCAATGAAGCAATTCCCTTTGTAAATATTATTGTATTGGGTTCAAAGCAAGGCATCCAGACAGATATTAATGGTAATTATACCATGGATATTCAAGATGGACAAGCTACTAAAATCCAATATTCTTCAATCGGCTATAAAACAGAAGTAAAAACATTCAAAAGAGATGTCAGCCAAACGATTTCTATCAAACTTATTCCTCAATCTCAAAACTTATCAGAAGTAACGGTAAAAGCCAAAAAAGATAAGTATCGTAATAAAGATAATCCCGCAGTAGTTTTAATCAGAAAGGTAATAGCCCATCGTGATGAAAACCGCAAAGAAGGAATGGCTTTTTATCAATACGAGAAATACGAGAAAATACAATTAAACCTAAACAACATTGATGAAGATTATAAGAAGAAGAAAGCCTTCAAAAACTTTCAATTTATCTTCGATAATCTTGATACTTCCAAAACAACAGGAAACGTTTCTTTACCACTTTATTTAAAAGAAACCGTTGCCGATGTGTATTTTAGAAAAAATCCACAAGAAGAGAAAGTATATATTAAAGGAGAAAAGAAAATTGGTTTAGACCAATACATCGATAATAATGGTATTGCCTCTTACATCAATCGTTTGTACGAAGACATCAATATTTATGATAGCAATATCAGCTTATTGACCAACCAGTTTATTAGCCCGATTTCTAATTTATCACCTACTTTTTATCGTTTCGTTATTTTGGATACCCTCCAGTTCCAAAACATGAAATGTGTGAATTTAGGTTTTTCACCAAGAAACCCTACCGACTTTGCTTTTGTTGGAAATATGTATATTTCTTTGGATTCTAATTTTTCGGTTAGAAAAGTAAAATTAGGAGTACCAAGAAGTATCAACTTGAACTTTGTAAATGAGCTTTTAGTAGAGCAAGAATTTGCACCAGTAGAAGATAATAAATTGATGCTCACTAAAGATGAGATTTCAATAGATTTTGGATTTAGCAAGAAAGAAAACAAACGAGGGATTCTAGGGAAACGGTCGGTTTCTTATCAAAACTATGTTTTAAACAAACCGATTGAGAACAGTATCTTCAAGCCCATTCAAAAGAATGTGTTGATGGATATGGCATTGAATAAAGGCGAAGACTTTTGGGCAAATGCAAGGCATCAAGGCTTGAACAATGTAGAACAAGGTATTTATAAAATGGCTGATAGTATTCAGCAAGTACCTGCTTTCAAAAGATTGATGACGGTAGCAGGTTTGGTATTGTTTGGTTATAAAGATTTTGGTGATTTTGAAATTGGTCCAGCCAACGCATTTTATAGTTTCAACCCCGTTGAAGGCTTCCGTTTGCGTTTTGGTGGTAGAACGATGGCAAAATTGAATCCAAAATTATACTTGGAAACCTATGCTGCTTATGGTTTTAAAGACGAACGTTGGAAAGGATATTTAGGAGTAACTTATAATTTAGGAAATAATTCAATTTATGAATTCCCCAATAATTATCTAAGAGCTTCATATCAAGAAGAAGTAAGAATTCCTGGACAAGAATTACAGTTTATCCAAGAAGATAACGTATTACTTTCTTTCAAAAGAGGCGTAAACGATAAAATGACTTACAATAAGATATTCCGTTTAGATTATCGTCATGAATCAAGAAGTGGTTTCAGTTATGAACTAGGTTATAAAAACTTAACGCAAGAAGCAGCAGGTTCTTTGAAGTTTGAAAGATACGATATCTCGAATGCTTCTCCTGATACTCCATTGTATAACGAGAAAGATTTAACAAGTTCGGAAGTATCTGTGAACTTAAAGTTTGCTCCGAACGAGCAATTCTATCAAGGGAAAAATTATAGAATACCGATTATCAACAAGTATCCGATTTTCCAATTACGTTATAGCTTAGGCATTGCCAATTTCTTGAATGGAGATTATAACTACCATAACCTTACATTCAGAGCCAATAAACGTTTCTTTGTTTCGCCCATTGGTTATACAGATATTACGGCAGAAGCAGGCAAGATTTTTGGAACAGTGCCTTATCCATTGTTGATGATTCATAGAGCCAACCAATCGTATTCTTATCAGTTAGAATCTTATAACTTGATGAACTTCTTGGAATTTGCTTCTGATAAATATGCAGCACTTTTTGTAGATCATTACTTTAATGGTTTTATTTTCAATAAATTACCCTTCATCAAAAAGCTAAAGCTCAGAGAAGTAATTACTTTCAAAGGGCTTTGGGGAGGAATAAGTGCCAATAATTTACCAGAGAATAATTTAAGTTTATATCGTTTCCCACAAGCGGCAGATGGTACTATCTTAACGAATTCGTTGGCGAATGGACCTTATATGGAAGCGAGTGTTGGCGTATCTAATATATTCAAAGTTTTTAGAATAGACTTAGTGAAACGTCTTTCGTATTTAGATAATCCAAATGTATCTGAATATGGTATTCGAGGTAGATTTAAGTTTGATTTTTAAGGCTAACAAAAATAATCTCATAAAGCTATGTACACATTAAAATCTGCGGGACAACAAGTAATTTATCAAATTATTAATCCCTTTATAAAACTCTTAATTGCGTTAAAAGTAACGCCAAACGTAATTACAACAGTTGGTTTGATACTGAATATTGCGGCGGCGGGTATTTTCGTTTACGCCGCAGAAGCATCTTTCCGAGGCGACTTTAGTTATATTGGTTGGGGCGGAGCGATGATTCTATTCGCTGGAGTATTCGATATGATTGACGGAAGGCTGGCTCGTGTAGGCAATATGTCGAGTAAATTTGGTGCTTTCTATGATTCAGTATTAGATAGATACAGCGAAATGTTTATGTTTCTAGGTATTTGTTATTATTTGATTTCTCATCATTACTTATTCAGTTCGTTTTTTGCATTTTTGGCATTGATTGGTTCTTCGATGGTGAGTTATACTCGTTCAAGAGCGGAAGGTTTGGGCGTGAAATGTGATATAGGTTGGATGCAACGTCCTGAAAGAATTGTCATCATCGGAGGTTCTGCATTGATATGTGGGATTTTAGCACCGATTATTGGCAATGACTTTAGAATAGAAGGTTTTTCACCACGAATTCCTTGGTTTGAAACCATTTCAATTTTTACTATCCCATTAACATTGGTAGCGATTTTATCAAATTACACAGCTTTGCAAAGAATAGAACATACCCAAAAGGCTTTGGAGAAAAATGAGAAATAAACGATTGATATATTATATTATACTTGGCTTAACATTCACTTTATCAACAAGCTTTTCACCAAGTAATTATCCAAAAGTTCCTGATTCGCCAGTAAGGTTGTTTTATATTCAAAGAAGTGCCAACACTAATACTATTGTGTATGATGCAAACTTATTGCCGAATGGGAATTTTGATAAAGAAAATCCTGTGAGCGTATATTGGTTGCGTTATCAAGAACAAGGGCAAAAAAAAGAACTTACTTGGATTCAGAGTTTCCTTGCCTATGGCATCAGCTCAAAAGAAACTAACCGAGAAAATGATTTTGAAGCTTGGTTAGTTTCTTATAAAAAGAAGAAATTGAGAATCGCTTTTGACAAAAACAGAAAGCCTTTTGCACAATTAGAAATTAACCACAAACAAGCAAAGCTAGACCATGTCTTTGTGAAAACCGAAGGCAGTAACCTTCGTCCTAAAGTACTTTATGTAGAAGTATTTGGGAAAGACTTGACTACTGGAGATGATATTTATGAAAAAATTAAGCCTTAATCGTTTTTGGGCAATAGAAGAGAATCAGCATTTTACAAGGTTTACCAAGCAGAATATTGTCCTAGCATTATCTACTTCAGTTATTTACTTTATTTGGTTTAGTCAGGTAGTGCCGTATCGTCCTGAACATTCAGCACTTTACTTTTTAATGCTTACTTTATTTTATGTTAGTGGGGTAACAAGAAGCTTTTTGAAAGCGATGTTACCTTTTATCATCTTCTGGATACTGTATGATTCCCTGAGAATTATTCCCAATTATGTGGTTAATCCCGTACATATTAAGCAACCTTATGAGATAGAGAAGTATTTGTTTGGGGTAAATGACAATGGTGTGAGACTTACGCTGAATGAATACTTTTCAAAATATCATACGCCCTTTTTAGATATACTTTCGGGACTATTTTATATCAATTGGATGCCAGTACCTTTTTTATTTGGCATTTATGCCTTTTGGAAGGACAAAGCTCTTATTTATAGTTTCACCTACTGTTTTCTTTTTGTCAATCTCATCGGATTCGTGGTTTATTATACTTATCCTGCTGCTCCGCCTTGGTATGTTGCTGAATATGGTTTCATAGAGCATTTTAACATCATGGGAAATGTAGGAAATCTAAAGCATTTTGATGCACTCGTGGGTACACCCATCTTCAAAGGAATTTATGAGAAGAATGCCAATGTTTTTGCTGCCATGCCATCATTGCATTCGGCTTATCCTGTGATTGTTTTATACTTTGCTGCCAAAAAAAGAGTAGGATATTTTATCGTTTTCTTCGTTATTTTTTGTGTAGGTATTTGGTGTTCGGCAGTATATTCAAACCATCATTATGTAATTGATGTATTAGCGGGGATGACTTGCGCTGTTCTTGGAATAGTGTTATTTAACCTTTTTGTTAGAAAACCCATGATTAAGTATATTTTACCACTGTAGTGATATTGCGGTGAAAACAAGAATAATAACCTCATCCCCCAGCCCCTTCTCCTGTAGAGAAGGGGATTAGTTTGGAAGAATTTTTATTGATTATCAAATACTTAACGGTTTTTTAATTAGGCATGGCTCCTTCTTTAGAGAAGGAGCTTTTTTTGCGTCAAAAGCTCCCCTCTCAACAGGAGAGGGGCAGGGGGCGGCCACCGCTGCGGTGAGGTTTTATGCTAAAGAAAATCCACCTCCACCTTCCAGCAATAAGGCTAACAAACAATAAATTGCTAAATTTTAAAAGTGAATAATTGTATTATTCTAATAAAATGAGCCAGTTATGAACGATATATATAATAATTCCGTTATGTTTGTGTTGTAGAACTAAAATTAAATCATTACAAACATGGAAACTGTAGGTTATTTCGCTGGTATTTTAACGACCATCGCCTTCGTGCCACAAGTAATACAGATTTATAAAACTAAATCTGCAAAAGACATCTCTTTAGCAATGTTTCTTTTGTTTACTTTGGGTGTTACTTTTTGGTTAGTATATGGAATTAGTACAAAAGCTGTCCCAGTGATTGCTGCCAATGCTACTACCTTAATGCTATCTTTATTAATTCTGTTTTTTAAATACAAATACAGAAAATCAATGTAAAAAACCTTTAAACGACCTTCTAAGAAAGGTGTTTAAAGGTTTTTTTATGTACATTTCTCCCTCTCAAGAGTCTCTTCCAACATCACAATTCATCTTATTGTAATAATCTTATGGCTCATCAAGTAGTTGTTAGCCATTAGCTTTTCCATTTCAATCCTTTTAATACTTTATTGACAGTCTCTGCCATACGTTCTATCCTTGTTTCTTCTTTTTTAGCCCCTAATATCCAATCAATATAGGCTTTTTGTTCACTTTCTGTATATGTCAAAAAGTTTTTTAAGGCTTGAGGTTCATCTTCCAAACAAAGCATTAATTCTTTAGGAATTTCTAGGGCATCATTATCAGCAAAGAGTTTTACATGTACCCAATCACCGTCTTTTTTACCTATCTTTTTACGGATTTCAGCCCTAACAGGCAAAAAAAGCATCCCATTGCCCATAGGCATTAAACGATAACTTTTCAATTCGAAATCATCAATAAAGCCTTTAACCTTTACCCAACCAAAATGTGCATGTTTATCCTGTAAAACCTCAGGAATAATTGCATAAGTCCATCCACCTTTTCCGGGGAATTTCTCAAGTAAATATTTTTTATCAATTAAAGGCTTTTCCAAGACGCTCGAAGTTTAATAAAATTGAACAATTAAAGCTATTAATGAATGTAGCAAAAAACAAATTTGGCAAGGCTAAATAATTTATAGAGAAAAGAACAAAACAAAGCCCACAGATAATGAAGCAAGAGCGGGAAGTAATCTTGTGAAGTCCGCTAATGATGAAGCAAGAGCGGGAAATAATCTTGTGAAGCCCTCAGTTAATCTTGAAAGTATGGCAAAATATTTTGTGAAGCCCTCAGTTAAACTTGAAATGACGGCAAAATATTTTGTGAAGCCTCTGTTAAACTTGAAATGATGGCAAAATATTTTGTGAAGCCCTCAGTTGACTTTGAAATGATGGCAAAATATTTTGTGAAGTACTCAGTTGAACTTGAAATGATGGCAAAATATTTTGTGAAGCCCTCAGTTGACTTTGAAATGATGGGAAAATATTTTGTGAAGCCCTCAGTTAGCTTTGAAATGATGGGAAAATATTTTGTGAAGCCCTCAGTTGACTTTGAAATGATGGGAAAATATTTTGTGAAGCCCTCTGTTGACTTTGAAATGACGGCAAAATATTTTGTGAAGCCCTCAGTTGAACTTGAAATGATGGGAAAATATTTTGTGAATCCCTCAGTTGACTTTGAAATGATGGGAAAATATTTTGTGAAGCCCGCTAGTGATGGAGCAAAGATAGGAAAGAGTTCGGTAAAGCACTCAAATATTTTTGTAAAAAGCTCAGATGCTTATAAAATTGTACTTAAAAGAATTGAAAAAATAGCTAATAAAATCGGTTTAGCTATTGGTTGATGGGGGTTAAATCAGTGTGAGTAAAGACAATGTTAGCGTATGGGAAAATGCCTCAATTAAGCCAGTAAACGTAATAATTAACCTTATAAATTTATCAAAAGATAAAAATTAAATACCGTTTAATAAGTTTTTGAAAATGAATTAGTTGAAGGTTTGGGAAATATGTAAGATTTTGGTATGTTGCATTATAAAGTAGTCTAAATGTATATCATATATGTACTGTAACTTATCAGAGCTTATGTTTTAAACAAATCTAAATATCTTGTACCATGTTAACAGGGATTAAATTTAAAAATTACAAGGCATTTCTAGAAGGACATCTTGAAATCAAACCAGTAACAATACTTCTTGGGGCTAACAGTGTTGGTAAAAGTAGTCTAATACAGTTATTTTTGATGTTACAAGAGACCGCTCTAGCTAAAAATTATAAATCTGCACTTAAACTTCATGGAGGTTTATTTAGTTTGGGCGAAGGCATAAACTTATTTAGGAATAAAGATAGTAATAATGCACTTCATTTTGAAATAGAATTTAATGAACCAGCATTAAGTGAAACTATTCAACGAGACTTTTTTGATAGATATTTTGACGAGGTAATTAATTTTTCTTATTTTATATTCTCAAGGTTACCTAACAATAATAATGGGTCGGATTTGAAGTTTATTCAAGAGAAATTTATTAAAGATAAATCATCAAATCAAAAGCAATTAAGGGATATTGGACTTTTTGGACATGGGAAAAGAGACTTAAATAAATCATCAAGAGAAGATTTTATAAGCCTAATCACACGAACAAATGACTTTATTAAAAAAATTAAGGATAGAGACATTTTTAAGGAGATAACACAATCAATCTTCTATTTTAGAAGCAATTTTGTAGGTCAAATGCTCTTGCATAACAAAGATGAGATTATTTTAACTTATGATTTTTTAAAAAAATTACAAGAAATTAAAAATTCAGAGAAAGTTAGTATTGAATATGATTTTATGTATGGTGATAGTGCTCTGAAAATAAAAAATTTTAAGCTTAAAATTGGAGGTTTTGAAATTGTAAATGTTAATTTTAATGATGTATCAGGGGCAGAGTCTTTTATAACTAGCGATATAGTTGATTTTGAAAAAATTAATTCCAAGCAAATACATGATTTTAAACAGGTTTTTAAAAATAATAAAACAGTTTTCTCATTTATAGAAAATTATGAGTATACAGAGCATAACAATTCTGTATTCTGTTTCTATTTTATAAATTTCATATCCCAAGTAATTAATAAATTAGAAGAATCGTTTAACACACAAAAAATCAACTATGTAAGTCCTTTAAGGGCACATCCTAAACGATATTATTTTTTAGATAAAGCTAAAGCAAACTCTTTTCTTGATACTTTAGACGGGGAGGCAATTGCTGAAATTTTAAAAGAAGATAGTACATTGAAAGAGAGCGTTAACAATTGGTTTAAAAAGTTTAATTTACATATTGATGTAGGTCCTATTAAAGATATAATTCATCAGATTGTTGTCAAACAAAATTCTTTAGATTTGGATATAACAGATGTTGGTTTTGGTGTTTCACAAGTATTACCTGTTATCATTCAAGGATTTCTATCTAAGGAAAGAAGTATCACGTTAGTAGAGCAACCAGAAATACATTTACACCCTAAAATGCAAGCTGATTTAGCAGATTTATTTATTGATATTGCTGTTAGGAAACATACTAAAAAAGATGGATTTGTTACCAATAAATATTTGATTATAGAAACTCATAGTGAATATCTCCTAAAAAGGCTTAGAAGAAGAATCTCAGAAAATAAAATAACGCCAGATAAAGTAGCGATATATTATCTTGAACCTCAGGAAGATACTAAAAGTGCACAAATCAAGAGGATAGATATAAGCGAGAAAGGTGCATTTGACTGGCCAAAAGATTTTTATACTGGAGATTTAGCAGATGATATAACAGAGTTTTTAAGAAATCAAATATAATTTTAAATGGGAATTTATACACTATCAATTAATTTTATAGGCAAGGTGAGCGAAAATAAAAGCCATTTTTTTAATGTTTTATTTAAATTTCCTAATCCAGATAACGAATTTAAAGCCGCAATGGACAAAAGTAAAAGACTTTTAGACCATTACCAGACCTTTGCACAGGAAAATAACGATTTGTTTGTCTGGCTTGACTTGATGTCTAGAGCTCCATCAAGTTTTGAAATCATTGATATAATTGTTCCAGAGGATATAGAAGAAGAGGAGATGTATTTGATGGTAGCTTCTGCAACAAAACCACATAAAAAAGTTATTGTTAGTAGTCATCAGTACTGGAAAGAATTTTGTTATTTAGATACTTGTAGCAAAATAGTTTACCAAAACCAAGAGGTTCTAGTTTTAGACAGAGATGAGGCATTTAAAGAGCTTAATGAAACAAATAAAATAATCGTAGAAAATAATAGTACAATGGAAAAAAAAAATAATCCATGGATATCAGGCTCATTTTACCTATTAGCCTTTTTAGTTATCATCTTTTCTCTATTATCTGTCACAAAGCTTATTTCGCCTTGGTTTCTAGCAATTATCATAATTGGTTCAATTATCCTTTTTGTAATTGTTAGTTCATTTCAATTAAAAAATGACAAACAGCTTGCTGATAAAGCGTTTATCGAACTAATTAAGTTGTCTCTTAAACAAATACCATTTATCAGGTCAAATTCTGAGAAGAAATAATATCCCTATTAGTATTCCCTCACTAGTTCAACTGTTAAACAAAGCGTCAATTGAACTTATTGAAACCTAGAAGTATTTAGTAAGTCTCCAACAAAGAGGTTGTTAAACTAAAATCCTTATTTACTTTACCGTATAATAAGTTTTTTTAGCCTTTAACGTAGATTTTATAAATTATTTAGAAACAACCCATTAAGTTTAAACCGTTAAACATTTAAACTATAAAACTATGGGAGCTAAACAAGTAGTCGCTTATGATTTAGGATTTAATCCTAAAAGTGGAATTGGAATGATTAGATATCAATTACAAGGAGACAATACGATACATGAATTAAAACTTTTGAATGCAGCTTTATTTACTGCATTCTCTGCAATTTTTGAAAAACCTATCGTATTTCGTTATGATAATGATGTATTTGCAGGAAGTAATGCTGTTAAGCAAAAAAGTTTATTAAAGGACTTCTCTCCTACAGATTTGGATTAAACATGAGTCACCCCCAAATTTAAAATCATAGAAAAGCAGTCGAAATTAGTTTGTCGACTGCTTTTTTGTTAGAATATTTCTGTAAAACTTCTCTTCTGTCTTTGTTCTTGTCTTCTGCCGTTGTTCGTGTCTCACGAACAACTAAATGAGAAACCTATAAGGATTTATTTGATTCTCCAACAAAGAGATTTTTGAAACTAAAATCCTTATAGGTTTAATAATGGCATGAAAAACAATAATCGACAATCCTATACAATGAACGTAAAACTACCGAACAAACTAAAAGCAAAATTAAAGCGACTAGCAAATTATCAAATTGCTGGTGGGATAATAGGTATTATTTGGACAATTTGGCTAATTGCCCAAACACTTACAATAAGTGGACTTATATTGCTAATTTATTTATTAGCGGTTGGGCTTTACTCTTTTTCAATTTATTGTGGACGGCTTTTGCTGAAAGGAAAATATGAACTAGGATTGAAACTTTCAACTATTAATCAGTCCTTACAAATATTTAGTTTTGCATTAATGGGTTTCGCCTTCAAATTTGTAGCTGGACTTTATCTTGGATTTAGTATTGATTACACCAATGATTTTAAATTTGATACCAAATTCTCTTTTTCAGCATTTCAAATCAACATAAATACTGACGAAGAACTGATAACCTTGGGTTTTAACTTTGTGGCTGTTTTTCTAGTTCAATATATCATGCGAATAAAAGAGGAAATAGAGGAAAATAAACTTTTACAGTCAGCTCAAATTCACACAGAGGAATCATCAATGGAATAGAATATGGTTTTTGTCGTGGTAAGAGGAATTGATTCTTCAAGAGTAGTTGGTGAACCCAAAGAAAACAACTGTAACTAAACATTAACATGAAAAATAAAACAATTCTGTCATTAGTGATATTTCTATCATTTATTTCAAGTATCACTATCAATGCTCAAATAAGAAAGTTTGAAATGACTCTCAAAGACTCCGTAAGAAAAGAGGCTTTGAGAAAATATTTAGAGACTTTAAATCACAGCACCAATTTAGTTAAGGGGAAATTTATAGTTGTACTAAGAGAGGAAGAGCATTCTTTGAAAAAAGACAGTTTATTCAATCATTGTTTTTCATTATATACTACGCCGACTAATTACTACAAGTACTCAGGGAATCCTTTGGCTGGGTACTTTTATTTAGAGGGTGTTTTATTTATTGTAGAGTTGAATTCTCACTTTTTGAAAGGAAGTAGTGGAGTACTGGAAGAGATAGATAAGGTAGTAGGAAATATCCTAGAGGAATATGTACCTACTAGGTCTGTACCTGCACCAGAGGTTATTGTCAATGGTAAGAGTATCAAAGAAATACGTATTTACGGAGACCCCAAGATTAGTAATAACCGTGAAATAGTATTCTATCGTAATGGTAAATACAAATTTTATAGTATGCAATAGATGGTGTTAATCAGCTGCCGTTGTTTGTGTCTCACGAACAACTAAATGGAAAGCCGTCTAATTGTTTGTGAATACTTAAACAATGGTAATATAAGAACATAGTGTTTTTATAATTAACTATAAATAACAGTTGATCATAAAAATACCTTTTCAATGCAGATACCATAAATAATAAACCGATTTGTTGCATTTAAGCTATTTTCTCCTCTAATTCTAAAATACATTGTAAAATGAAGAGTATTCAAATCATTAATATAAGCTCTTTATATATCCTTTTATTTTTTCTGTTTGTCAGTTTAACAAGTGAACAGCCCATAACAATTGACAAAGTAACATTAGAAATCAACATACCTAATGTTGTTTTTAATAAGGGAAAAGTATCTGTATCTGATAACAAAAAAACATTTTCTATTTACACTATTAATCAATACAATATTTATGAATTTCAAGTCTATGGTACAGATAGCCTGAGCAATGTTATTAATACCTCTAAAAAAGAATACTTTATTTATAAGCAAGGAATGAGAAATGGGTTATTTTACTCTAAATATTTCCCATATCGAAATCAATATAATGTCGATTCAGTACTTAAAATCAGAGCTTTTAAGGGCAATGAAAAACTTTTTGAATTAGTGAATAATTTTGCCAACGACAAAAGAGTCAATACTTTAAAAGATGGTGTTATCGAAGAAACGTTTATAATCAAAAATAAAAAAGATAGAACCTTTCCAGATACGCTTATCTATTCTTACTCAAAAAAGTTTAACAGCTTAAGGTATAGTTTTTCAGAACGAATTGATAAAGAGCATAGTGGTAAATTATTTAAATGTAGGGGAGTGTTTAATATGCAACAGTATTCTGGGGAAAATATTACTATACCTAAACGTGAATTGTTGGTAGAGATAAAAAAGGATACTGTTACTAACAACAAAGAGTTGTTTCAAAATTTAGATGCCTTTATACAACAGAAAGTTAATATGCATTGATGATTTATTTTATAGGTTAAGTAATCAAAAGAATATGAAATGAATCTGTTTTTTGAAAATAAAGGCACCCTCCCTTTAGTTGTGTAAGTTGTTTTCTTAAGGTTTATTTTTAGTTTTTGTAAAATATAATTTATGAAAAAATACCTTATTATATTCTTACTACTCGTGTTTTGTATTACGAAAAGCAAAGCACAAACAGATTCATTACCAGATTTACCCCAGTTGGTGGTAAAAGATACTTCTATGATTGCTTTTATTAAAAGCTCTATCAAGTATTTCAAAAAAGAGGATAAGTATTGGAAGGATTATTATTACATAGAGATTGATTTAAGCCCTTGGGAGTTTCATCCTAAAAATAGTTTAATCACATTGGCTTATGCAACTTATGGAATAGCTCCTTCGGGTGCATATCATTCTCAATCTTTTGAGAGAGACAAAGCTGATGTTATTGGCTATACATTTATTGATGATATACCTGTTTTATTTAAAAGAAAAACTGCAAGAATCGCTGGTTTTAGAGGAGATTTATTCCAATTCTCCCCAAAAAGCTTAAAGCAATTATTTGATATTTTAAAAAGAAAAGATACAAGAGATAAAGATTTCAAGAATGATGGAAATGTTATAGAGGGAGTATATACCATCAGTAATTTTTTATACTTGACCGAAGACAGAAAAATAAAATATCAACATTGATGTGGTGTTAAGTAGAATTTATGGGAAGCTTTTTTTATAGAGATAAAATTTTGGTAGTAAGAACAGCTTCAATGTTATCAAACCAATATGAAAAATAAAATAATTCTATCATTCGTAATATTTCTATCATTTATTTCAAGCGTAAGTATCAATGCTCAAATAGGAAAGTTTGAAATGACTCTCAAAGACTCAGTAAGAAAAGAGGCTTTGAGAAAATATTTAGGAACTTTAGATTACAGTACTAATTTAGTTAAGGGAAAATTTATAGTTGTACTAAGAGAGGAGGAGCATTCTTTGAAAAAAGATAGTGTACTAAATCATTGTTTTTCTTTATATACTACGCCGACTAATTACTATAAGTACTCAGGGAATCCTTTGGCTGGGTACTTTTATTTAGAGGGTGTTTTATTTATTGTAGAGTTGAATTCTCACTTTTTGAAAGGAAGTAGTGGAGTACTGGAAGAGATAGATAAGGTAGTAGGAAATATCCTAGAGGAATATGTACCTACTAGGTCTGTACCTGCACCAGAGGTTATTGTCAATGGTAAGAGTATCAAAGAAATACGTATTTACGGAGACCCCAAGATTAGTAATAACAATAAAATAGTATTCTATCGTAATGGTAAATACCAATTTTATAGTATGCAATAGATGGGAGTCATCTGTAAGTGGGCTTAGTAACAAGCCTATGACTCTCTGGGGGATAAAAGTTATTGCTAAAATAAAACCATGAAGATTCAAGTATATATAATTTTTTTGCTGACAAGCATTAATTCTTTTTCACAGATAAAACTAGATTATATTCCCAATGCTTCAACCTCAAGAATTGTTGATACCTTATTTATGGATATTAATAATGACAAATTAGAGGATGTTTTATTAGTATTGAAATACAAATCTTATAAGAACAATCTTATTCCTGCGGGAGAAGTAGCTCGAAGTTTGGCTTTGTATGTGAATAAAGGGAATAATTACTATCAATTTCAAGCTATCAATAAAAAACTCTTATCGTTAACATATAATCCAATAAAAGCAATTGATAGTAACACATTTCTTGTAATCAATGAACCAACAAAGCAAGATTGGAACCGATACTATAGCTATTTTACTTATGCCGAAGAGAACCATGATTGGTTGCTTAGTAAGCAAGAAGTTTATAGAGCCTATTATGAAAAAGGGGAGGATTTTGAACGTAAAAAATTAGTTCGTCAAATACTATATCCTACCAAAGAACGCATACCTTTTTCTGAAGCAAGTTTTGAAAAACTATTCGGAGATTTAAGAAACATAGTGTTTAAAGAAGTTTTATATGCGCACGTTCAAGTACCTAAAGCATACATATACCAAAGTAGAGATGTAAAAACTAAAAAATATCTTGTTAAAGGTGATGCAGCTAGAGTTGTTAACGAGGAAGGAGTTTATGTTCAAATTATATTTTATCCTGACCCTAAAATAGCTAAAATTAAGAAAATAGAAGGATGGCTTAAAAAAGAAGATATAGTTATATTGGAGCATTAAGGTTTATGTTATACACTACTTCAAGTGTTAAGCAAAGCGTTACTTGGATTTAAACTATTAATGGAGTAAATATTTCAAAACCTAATACAGAATGTGATGGAAATTAAAAAAGTTATAATTCTAATTTTACTAACTACATATACTGTATTTGGGCAGAATACTCAGCTAGATACCCTCCGACAATTTCAAGGACATTGGGTTTTTAAGATGGCAGTAAATCCAGATTTTACAGAAGAGGAGTTAGCAAAAACTTATCCAGAACAAGGACATAAAATTCATATACAAGGGACTAGAATTTATGGAAACTTTATGGGAATGTATGAAAACCTTAGTCTCAACCTAGCAACCTTGGAAAGTAATGGAGGTAACTGTTTTGTATGTGCAATGGATAAAATAGATTCTATTGCTTTGCAAAAATTAGGAGTTTATCCTCAGCCATGGATGGGGATTTATCAATTTCGTTCACCAAGACTGCCTTTACCTTACCTTTCACTACAGCTTTTGTTAACACAAAAATATTTGAAGGTCGGGATTGACCAAACAATGTTTTTATTGGAACGAGATAATGCAGAGTATCTTTTTTGTAAAGAAGATAATGTCAATTTGAATATTACACCTAATGTGCCTTCATTTAATTCGCTAAAAAAGAATGAAGAAGTAGAGGTTTTATTTCGACGGAAAGAGTGGGTGAAAGTTCGCTATTGGGGAAAAGCATTATTAGAAGGTTGGGTTAAAGCTGAACAGCTTAGAAAATAAAAGTGTTCTGCCGTTGTTCGTGTCAAACGAACAACTAAATGGAATGCCATCGAGTTGTATATAGAGACACAAACAATGGCAAGAGAGACATATCTTAGTTAATAAATTACAAAAGCCTTACTTTTTAAAAACTATGTCTAATTTTATCGGTATTTCATCTGCGATTAAATGGTCTTTGGCACTTGAAAAAATATTAGAGGCAAACAGACTTGGGGCTTTATAGGTAATTCCAAAACTAGAACGTAAGAAAAAGAAACTTGCTTTGGCTGTAATGCTCTCTTTATTGTTATCAATAAAAGCTGTAAAAGTAATTTGGTTGGTAATTCCCCTGATTTTCAAATTACCTTGTACAGCATATTTATTAGGTTCAGCGGTTTTATTGATTTTGGTAATGATAAAAGTAGCCTGCGGATATTTTTGAACAGCAAAGAAATCCTCTCCTTTTAAATGTGATTCTAAATTATTATCTCCTTTCTCCTTTGCATTTCGCTCGGCACTTTTAATCGTTTTCATTTCTATCACAAAGCTACCTCCTTGTATTTTACCGTCTTTCCCAAGTGTGATGTTGCCCGAAGTAAATTTTAAAGTACCTTCATATCCGCCGTGTTCAAATGCATGTGATCCTTTCCAAAAAACCTGACTTTCGGAAGTTGATAAATCGAATTTCTGTTGAGCAAATCCAGACAAATAACTCAATAGTAATGATAAAATAATAAGCTTTTTCATGATAAATAAGGTTTAGAGAAGGAATTGTTTGGTTATTGCTTATTCAGCAGATTTTCATTTTGAGGGAAAGTATATAGATTTGAACTCGTTAATAAAACAGCAGTGTCTTTCTTTTTACAAGTAACAGGTACATTATTAATATCAATTTTAGGAAAGATTTCATTAAACGAAAGCAACTTTTGTGCTGAAGGTTGGTCTTTGATAGCAATACTGTAAGGCATAACTAAGCAAAGGGGATCTTTCGTTTCTTTTTTTGTTGATTTAACAGGAGTGGTTTTTACAATTCCTTTGTTTTTTGATGATGGTTTACAACATTTCTTTTTGTTAAATTTTTCAATCATTGTTTTACTGTTAAACAGTACAGCTGAATAATTACTAGATGGAATTTGTGCCATTAAAGAGTAAGAAAATAGCACAAGCGAGAGGATGAGTGTTTTTTTCATGTTGATAATTGTTTATGTTTTAATTAACTAAGACAAACCTATCAAATTGAAAAGCGTAGGTAGTAAATGAAATGTAAAAAAGTGTAAAAGCTATGTAAAAACCGTTATTACTAGCTATTTATCGTTTAAATTGCCCATGTTTATGAAATCAAGATTATACATATTGCCATTGTTACTGATGATAGGCTGTTTGTTCTTCATTGCAACGAATCGGAAGAAAGGAGATGATTATGCCGAAAAGCATCTGACAGTGGTGCTAAGAGACATAGGACATCAGTTATTGCTTCATGCAAAAGACTCTAGTTCGAGAGTTTTGCCCATTAAGCAAATTAATGAGAATACTTTTGAAATCGCTTTTCAGAGTAAATTTACTTTTGTGTCAGATACTTTGGTGGCATTGGTGCATAGGCGTTTGAAATCGACCAATTTGCCTACTGAATACATCGTTAATGTGATTGATTGTGGGAATGAAGAATTGGTTTTTGCTTATGAAGTAAGCAAAAAAACCGATAATATTTTACCATGTTTAGGAAGACAACAAGCAGTTGGTTGTTACTTGATTCAAATTGAGTTTCCAAGGGCTGAAACACTGGCATTGAGTAATTATTTACTCTTGCTGATTCCTTTAGGGCTAATTGGTTTTATACTGAAAAGCAATTTTGTAAAAGATAAAAAAGTAGCAGTAGAAGATGTAGTGCCAGCAGAAAAAGATTATATCGCAATCGGTAAATATGCTTTTTATTCAGAAAAGAATAGCTTGAAGTATGGAATTGAAAACATAGAATTATCTGAACGAGAAGCCAAATTACTAAGCATTTTTGCATTAAACCTAAATCAATTAATTGAAAGAGAAAGACTTTTAAAAGAAGTTTGGGAAGATGAAGGCGTTTTTGTAATCAGCAGAAATTTGGATGTATTGGTATCGAAACTGAGAAAAAAACTCCAAAAGGATGAATTAGTAAAAATCACCAATCTGCATGGAAAAGGATATAAATTGGAGGTTTTGAAGGAGGAGTGAGAATAAAGAAATGAATTTTATAAAGAACATCATGATGTAGCGGCAACCTTTACGGTTGCCGTTTTTTGTTGGTTATATCATGAAATACGGTAACCGCAAGGGATTACCGCTACTTGTTTTACGGATTTTTTAATTTATTTTATTGTAGTCGAACGATACTGTAGTGGTAAACCTTTACGGTTGCCACAAACAAAAAAACGGCAACCATAAGGTCACCGTTATCTTATTATAATGTGTTAGCAATAACTTAGGCAAATTTAGAAAGATGCAAGCTTGATACTTTTTAACTCAATTAGCCGTTGGCTTTTTAACCTTTAATTCATCAGGGGCATCTTTGGTATAAGTTTTAAATGTGGATTTGTAGTTTTTATCAAAAAGTGCTTTGATTTCTTTGATGTCAACCGAAGTAGCAGGATTGAATTGCGGAGAATTCATATAATTTTTTAGACTATACAATAACTGACGAGCTACAAAACGTTTTTCAGGCTCTGAACTGAGGTCAGCACTAGAAATAATCAGTTTGCCTTTTCCAACTTTCGCTTCTAAGATTAAACCTAATTTACGATTCAAGAACCAAGTATCAATGGGCTGAACAATAGGACGGAAGCCCGGAGGAAAACTATCCAACAACATTACTTGCGAACGGTTTGTAATTTCCCACCATTGTAAATTACTGTGGTATTCAGTCGGGAAGTTTAGGAAAGCAGTATGAGTAGGCTCGCAAAGAAAACCCAAAGTATGCGGAGGACGCATTTTGAACCAAGAAGTATTCCAGAAAACAGGTTGGAAATAATTCACAACTTCTTTCCCTTTTTCGATTTTACCTGCTGCTTCTAAGAAAACTTTTCCACCATTTTGTAAAACCTCTTCTGCTTTGGCATCCAATTCTTTACAGAAGTAAATGTCATCGGTATTAATCGTCGGAAGTTTTTCTGGATATATCCAAAACTCCCAATTATTCATAAAAGCAGTATCATCAATCTTTACTTCAAAAACCAGTTTTTGTGCTTTTTGAATAGCATTTAAAGCAAAAGATACTTTTCCGATATTAAAATTATTACCGATTGGAATATTCGTTTTATCAAATTTACCTTTCGCCAATACTTGTTTGTTTTCATCCAGAATTTGCCAAGAAGTTTGAGCATTATTCAATACATCTTTGCCAAAATGAAACATTTCAACATTAGCTTCGAAGCTTTCTGAGTTTTTATATACAAATTTTGGAATACGAGCCAAAGGAACAGTAGCATTACAAAATTGAGCAAATTCATCTTGTGAAATATATCCTTTTTCTTCCCAGAAAGAATCCAAAATACCAACCAATGCCGTTCCTTGACCAGAGTAATCGTTCAAACCAAGCATTTGGATACCTGCTGAAATGGGCGTACGAAATGCCATTTCAATTTCGGTTTTGTAACTTAAAGCCTGTAGTTTTCCAGTAGCTAGAAAGAACTTCTCACCCAATTCTCCCATGTCTTTATCTTTCAAATCTTCTTGGAAAAGCTCATAATTCTTGGCTTTGTAAACGCCAGTATATTTACTGATTTCTTTGAAATTTGGAAAAACACACCATTGCCCTAATTCATGTGTTAGATAAGGTACTTTAAAATCTTTTACTTTGTCTGCAAAGTCCTCAGTACTGCTTGGAAGTTTATTCCAAGGCAAACCTCTTGGCCCAGATTTAATCATGTATTCATTGGATGGGACTAAAGGCCAACTCATTGCTACTGATGCACCAGTATATTTACGTCGAGGGTCTTTAGTCTTCCAATAGTTTATGAATTTGGTTAGGTAATCTACTTGTTTGCCTCCTCTTGGTTCATTTCCATAAGCCAACATACAAAAAGAAGCATAATTGCCGTAAGCTTTTGCCATACGGTTGGTTTCATCCATAATAAACTGGTCGATAGGATGCCCATCGCCTAAAGATGAACCATGATTCGCCCAACTTGGACCTTCTGGTTGTAGATATATTCCCACTAAGTCTGCGGCAATAAAAGCTGCTTCTGGCGGACAATACGAATGAAAACGGAAATGGTTTAAACCATAAGCTTTCGCTTTTCTAAAAACTTTTTCCCAAGAAGCTACGTCCATTGGAGCGTAACCAGTTAATGGAAATTGGCAGTTTTCAACTGTTCCTCTTAAAAATATAGGACGACCATTAATTTCAAAACGAGTGCCTTTTATGGCAAAATCTCGCATTCCAAACTGTACTTTCCTAGCAGATTGTACTTGTTTTTTAACAATAATTTCAGCAGATAGATGGTACAAGGCAGGGGAGAATTCATCCCAAGTTTGGAAGTCATCGCCCATAGGATAATCAATGGTGATACTTTTTTCTTGTCCATCTATCTGGAAATCAGCTAAAATTAATTTTGGAGAGTGAGATGTAATGCTGTTAAAACTTTTTGCAGAAAGCTTAATTTGTCCTTCAACAGGCTTTTGCAAAGAATTTTTTAATACGATTTTTACTTTTGCTAAATGATTTACCAAATCTGGATAAACCTGAATATCATCAAACCAGATTTTACTTTCAGCTTCTAATTCTATTTTGCCAACAATACCATTCCAGTTTCCTTGGGTGTGGTCAGTCAAACTATGGGAATCTTTCCCAACATTGATAGCCTTGATGCGGTTATCAACACGAATTGAAATAGTGTGTTTTCCTGTGGATAATTTGTCGGTTAAATCAAAGGTTTGTGCAACGCACATTGAGTTTTCTAAACCAATTTCTTCATTATCAATCCATACTCTTGTTTCAGTGTGCGGTCTTTCTAAAGTAAGAACAATGCGTTTATTTGACCAATTTTTAGGAACATCTATTGCTTTTTGGTACCATGCAGCACCAACATAATATTTGGCGGGTGTTAACCAAAAAGGAAATTTCAAATTTTCAGGAGTACGATATTTGGCTAAATGCGGATTGAAGTACCAAGAGCTATCGTAAATACTGCCAGTCCACTGAGTATTAATCGTTACAGGATTTCCTTTGCCATTTTCAAGCATCGAACCCGGCAATTTGATGGTTTCAGAAAGTTTATTATTAAACCATTTATCTTTTACGCCAAGGTCTGCTGAATCAATTTTGAATTGCCAATTTCCTGCTAAAGAGATTTTTTGAGCATTGATTGTATTGCCAAGCAGCAAGCATAAAATAAATAAGTAATTTTTAATCATAAGTTGTTAAATGTTTTTTGCGGTAAGACTTTACTCTTTTTTGATTAAGAAACCCTGCCGAATACATTCTCAGCAGGGCTTAGTCTTTACACCAAAAAATCTATTTTATAATGTTATTAATAAGTTTTCCAATCAAAAACAGGGAATCGGAACTTGAATGTTTCTAATATTAAGACAATTTTGAGAGTGAAACTTTTGTGAATATTCTTATAAAGTGAAAATATTTTTCTGAAAAATATTTATTTTACTTTGTAAATACAAACTGTATAAATTCGATAACAAATATTGATTATCAAAGAAATTATACTATCCTGTGCCTTCCTGTTATATTCTTTGTACAATATTAACAATACCCTTTGTTGTTTTTTTACTCATAATTTGAATTGTATTATTTCAATATATTTCAAAATGTTTACTTCTGGTTTAATGAGGAGATTTTGTGATCGTTTTGTATTAGAAAAGTGCAAAAACATTTTATGTCATCGTTATCGGGAACGTTGCCATAAAAAATGAGATATTGTATTTCCATGAAAATTTGAATAAGAAAAAGCGATATACTTTTTAAAGTGATAAAAAGTGAAGCTGTATTTTACCAGTATCATTAAGAATTGTTTTTCTTCAGCAGCTTGAAAAATAATTTTAATAATTTTTCAGAGAAATTTTAAAAAAGCCTGAAAAACGATTTTTCATTTATTAAAATGCTTTTAAAAAGTTATATAATTTCAAAAAATACTACCAAACGCATGACATCACAGGACGCTTCAGGTAAGTACTTAATTTTTCTTTGCAATAAATAAAAACCATATTTGATGGAACAGCATAAATCAACGAAAACTTTTCAGACGCTTTTACTTTTATCAATTTCTTGTTCTTTGAGTTTCGGACAAGCAAAATGGAAGCCTATTACTCAGCAATCAAAACCGTGGTCACGCTGGTGGTGGGAAGGTAACTCAGTTAATCCCAAAGATTTAACTTATAACATGGAAACTTACCAAAAAGCTGGTTTGGGAGGTTTGGAAATTACGCCTATTTATGGCGTGAAAGGTCAGGAAGCGAATTTTATTGATTTCCTTTCGCCAAAATGGGTAGAAATGTTTAAGCATACTCTGAATGAAGGTACTCGTTTGGGCTTAGGTATCGACCTTGCCAATGCTTCGGGCTGGCCTTTTGGCGGACGCTGGGTTACGCCAGAAGACGCTTGTAAAAATGTCAATTTCAAAACTTATCAGTTGAAAGAAGGAGAAAAACTTTCGGAAGTAATTACTTTTCAGCAAAGTCCATTGTTAAGATATGTTTTGCCAAAGAAGACTGAAATTTCAGCCTTGAAATACCCAATTTCAAAAAATGAAAACCTTCAAGAATTAGCAATCGACCAAGTGAAATTTGAAAAACCTTTGCCTTTACAAACGCTCATGGCGTATTCTGACAAAGGAGAAGTAATGAATCTGACAGATAAAGTAAGTGCGATGGGACAATTGAATTGGGAAGCTCCCAAAGGTAATTGGACATTGTACGCTATTTTTCAAGGTTGGCATGGCAAAATGGTAGAACGTGCTGGTCCAGGTGGCGAAGGCGATGTAATCGACCATTTTTCTGAAAAAGCGATTCAGAATTACTTAAAAGAATTTGATAAAGCTTTTGCTAAAACTGATGTTTCAAGTATGCGTGCTTTCTTCAATGATTCTTACGAAGTAGATGATGCTCGTGGGCAGTCGGACTGGACGGAAGATTTATTCAAAGAGTTTCAGCAAAGAAGAGGCTATGATTTAAGAAACTATTTGCCCAACCTTTTTAGTAAAGAAAATACAGATTTAAATCACAGAGTATTATTCGATTATAGAACTACGATTGGGGATTTAATTCTGGAAAAATACACAGGAGAATGGGCGAAATGGGCGCATGGTCGTGGTAAAATTGTAAGAAATCAAGCTCATGGTTCACCTGCGAATACGTTAGATTTATACGGTTTGGTGGACATTCCAGAAATTGAAGGAACAGATTTATTGAGAATCAAATTCGCTTCTTCGGCTTCCAATGTCTTGGGTAAAAAATTAACTTCTTCGGAATCGGCTACTTGGGAAAACGAACATTTTCTTTCTTCTTTGAGTGACGTTAAAAAAGCCTTAGACTTATTTTTGGTCGGTGGCGTAAATCATATTTTTTATCACGGCACCAATTACTCGCCTAAAAACGAAGCCTTTCCGGGTTGGTTATTTTATGCAGCCGTACACTTTACGCCACATCATCCTTTCTGGAAAAACTTTTCTACCTTGAATAATTACGTTGCTCGCACACAAACCTTTTTGCAAGATAGCAAACCCAATAACGATGTGTTGTTGTACTTTCCGATTACAGACCGACTCACAGAACCTTCTCGCAAAGGTTTATTAGAACACTTCGACGGCGTAACGCCTGAATTTAACGGAACAGATTTTAAAGAGGTTGCTCAAAAAATGATTGACTGTGGTTATGGCTTCGATTTTATTTCAGATAAACAAATTGCGAATTTGAAAACGCAACATCAGCAAATTATTACTGGTGGTGTTGCCTACAAAACAGTATTGCTTGCGGAAAGCGAGCAAGTACCTTTAGAAACTTTAGAGAAATTAGTACAATTGGCAAAAGCAGGAGCAACGATTATTGTACATCATAAATTACCTGCTGATGTACCGGGTTTAGGAAATTTGGACGAACGCAGAGCGAAATTTAAGGCACTTTTGGCTCAGTTAAATTTTGTAAAAGTAAATGCTAAAGTAAATCAAGCGAAAGTTGGTGAAGGTTCATTTTTATTGGGCGAAGATTTAGACGAATTGATGATTTACGCCAAAATCTATCGTGAAACCATGACTGATAAAGGCTTACAATTTGTTAGAAAAACTGCTACAAAAGGTAATTATTACTTTATTAATAATAAATCTGGGAAGGCATTTGAAGGTTGGGTAAAATTAGAAGCTGAGGTGAAATCAGCTGCTTTGTACAATCCAATGACGGAAGTTTTGGGTATGGCAAAAGTAAAAAACAATGGAGTATATCTGCAATTATCAGCAGGAGAATCGTGCATTGTTGAAACGTTTAAAACAGTAGAAAAAGGAGCAACTTATCCTTATTGGAAAGCAAGTAAAGAAGCTGAGGAATTAAAAGGTACTTGGAAAATATCATTTATCGACGGCGGACCAACTTTGCCAAAAGCACTTGAAACCAAAGATTTAGGTTCGTGGACAAATGCTGGAAATGCTTATCAAGATTTTTCTGGAACGGCATTGTATCAATTGAATTTCGCAAAACCCAAAACTAATGCACAAGGCTATTGGTTAGATTTAGGTAAAGTAGCAGAAAGTGCATCGGTGACATTGAACGGAAAATATTTGGCTACTTTGTTAGGACCAACTTTCAAAGTTTTTGTTCCTAATACTTTACTGAAAGCACAAAATGATTTAGCGATAAAAGTCTCTAACTCAATGGCAAACAGAGTAATTGCTTTGGAAAAAGAAGGCACTGTTTGGCAGAAGTTTTATAACATCAACGTCTCGGCGAGACTGAAACAAAACTTAGGGAAAGAAGGCTATTTTACTACTAAAGACTGGACTCCGAAAGAATCTGGTTTATTAGAAAAAGTAACTTTAACACCTGTAGAGGTTTTGAAATAGGAGCTAGAAAATAGAGAGACGTTGAATGAACAGTGAATTTTCAACCATTTTATTCATACATAAATAACAAAACAATCATGTTAAAACGTCTTTCTATTTTCGCCATTTATTTGTTTATCGCCACTTTTTCGTTTCTTGCTTCTGCCAAGCAACAGCCTGAATATTATGAGATTAGAGTATATAATTTCAAAAATGTAGAGCAGAAAAAAGTAGTTGAAGATTATTTCAAAGACGCTGCCATTCCTGCTTTTAACCGTTTAGGAATTAACCCAGTAGGCGTATTCAACGAAGCTGACCAGAAAGATGGAATTAAATTGTATGTGCTAATTCCTTATAAATCTTTAGACCAATTCAGTAAAATTTCAAGCAAATTGGCTTCTGATGCTGTGTATCAACAAGCAGCAAAAGCTTACTTGGATGCCAACTTCGCTACGCCAGCCTATGAACGTTACGAAAGCTCACTTTCGGTTGCTTTTAAAGATTGGAAAAAAATAATAGCTCCGACAACGTCAGCTCCAAAATCTGAAAGAGTATATGAGTATCGTTTGTACGAAAGCCACAGTGAAACAAAAGGATTAAGTAAAGTTCACATGTTTAATGAAGGTGGAGAAATCAATCTTTTTGTAAGATTAGGTTTTAATCCTGTGTTTTTTGCACAAACTATCATCGGTGGGAAACAGCCAAATTTGGTGTATATGACTACTTTTGACAACAAAGCGTCGAGAGATGAGCATTGGAAAGCTTTCGGAGCAGATTCAGAATGGAACCGTATTAAAGCACTTCCAGAGTATGACCATGCAATGACCAAAGCCGAAATCCATTTCTTGACACCAACGGATTTTTCACAGATTTAAAGGAAAGTTTAGTGTTTATGAGTCTATGAGTTTAAAGTTTATGACTATAAATCGTAGATAAAGTGGAGGAAAAATAATCTCATAAACATTGAACTCATAAACATTGAACTCATAAACATTGAACTCATAAACGCTAAACTCATAAACGCTAAACTCATAAACGCTGAACTCATAAACGCTAAACTCATAAACACTAAACTCATAAACGCTAAACTCGTAAACGCTAAACTCATAAACACTAAACTTACAAACGCTAAACTTACAAACACTAAACTCATAAACGCTAAACTCATAAACACTAAACTCATAAACACTAAACTCATAAACGCTAAACTCATAAACGCTAAACTCATAAACACTAAACTCATAAACGCTAAACTCAAGAAATGCAGGAAATCGCTTTTACGATGAAGCTCAAAAAAGGATTTGAGCAAGAATACAAAAAACGTCACGACGAAATTTGGCCAGAATTATCTGAATTATTGGTAAAATCTGGCATCACCGAATATGCCATTTATTTGGATGAGGCATCTGGAATTTTATTTGCCGTTCAGAAAAGAGTAGATAACCACACGCTTGACGGATTGCCAGAAACCGAAATCATGAAAAAATGGTGGGCATTTATGGGGGATATTATGGATACGAATCCTGATAATTCTCCAGTAGTAAAAGATTTATCTTGCGTGTATAGAATGGCTTAATCGCTAGATTCAACAAGAAAAGCACAGATTTAAGGAAAATCAATGTTAAGATTGATGACTTAATCTGTGCTTTTTTAATGCTTAATTTCGATTAATGTTAAAGAATAAAACGCTGAAAACCAGCGGGTAAATAATTCATCCATCACTCTCAACTATTCATTATATGAAAAACATTAAATTATTACTCTTTTCCCTTGCCTCATTTTTTCTGCAAGACACTTTTGCACAAAGTAAAATCAACCGAAAAGCTTTGGTAGAACGCCATGCGGTTGTAGTCAATAAAATTGATACCTTGGCTTCATTGTCGGTCGGGAATGGCGGTTTCGCTTTTACGACTGATGTTACTGGTTTGCAGACTTTCCCCGATTTTTATGCCAAAGGGATTTCTTTAGGTACACAGTCGGTTTGGGGCTGGCATCGTTTTCCGAATACTGAAAATTATAAAATCGAAGAAACGTTAAAAGAAATCAGCTCGCATGGCAGAAAAGTACCTTATGCCGTTCAAGCTTCAAACAGTGAAAGAGCGAAGGCAGCCAACAATTTCCTTCGTCAAAATCCACATCGTTTGCAATTAGGAAATCTTGGTTTTGAGTTGTTCAAAAAAGATGGTTCAAAAGTAAATCCACAAGATTTAAGTAATATTCATCAAACCTTAAATGTTTACACAGGCGAAATTACCAGTCAGTTTTCGGTAGAAGGTATTCCTGTAAAAGTAATTACAATTGCACATCAACAAAAAGATTTGATTTCAGTAAAAGTACAATCTGACTTATTGAAAACTGGTCAGTTGAAGTATCGTTTACGTTTTCCGTATCCAACAAATCAGTTCACAGATGAAGGGAACAATTGGAAAAATGCTGATAAACACCAATCATCTGTCGTACTTTCTAGCGAAAAATCTTTTGTTTTTAAACATCAATTAAATGATACTGAATATTTTGTAAAGGTCGAGAGTAATCAAGATTCAAAGGTTTTACAAAGCGAAGCACATTATTTTGTGCTGAGTCCAGATACGAAAGAAAGCACTTTGGAATTCAGCGTAATGTTCTCTGAAAAAATTTCAAAAGAAAGTATTCCAAATTTTACTAGCACTTTATTGAGTACAAAAACGGCTTGGAAAACTTTTTGGAGTAATGGTGCTGCGGTTGACTTTACTGGAAGTACCGATTCACGTGCAAAAGAGTTGGAGCGAAGAATTATTTTATCGCAATATCTGACCAAAATACAATGTGCCAATAACGAGCCGCCACAGGAAACAGGTTTGACTTATAATTCTTGGTTTGGAAAGCCACATTTAGAAATGCACTGGTGGCATGGCGTTCATTTTGCTTTGTGGAATCGTACTGATTTGCTTGAAAAAAGTATGGTTTGGTACAAAAAAGTAGCTCCAGAAGCGAAGATTATTGCAGAAAGACAAGGTTTTGAAGGTGTTCGTTGGCAAAAAATGACCGACCCCGATGGGAAAGAAGCACCTTCGTCGGTGGGGGCATATTTACTTTGGCAACAACCACATTTTATTACTTTTGCTGAGTTGGCTTATCGTAAGCATCAAACCAAAGCGACTTTAGAAAAGTATAAAGAATTGGTTTTTAAAACTGCCGAATTTATGGCTTCTTACGCTTACTTCGACCCAGAAAAAGGTCGATATATTTTGGGTAAAGGCGTAATTCCTGCTCAAGAGCGTTTTAAACCTGAAGATACTTTTAACCCGACTTATGAATTGGCTTATTGGCAATGGGCTTTATCAACAGCACAAATTTGGCGTGAACGTTCGGGTTTAAAAAGAAATGAAAAATGGGATGACGTTTTGAAAAAACTATCACCTTTGCCTGTACAAGATGGCGTTTATTTGGCTACAGAAAATGCGACAGATTCTTATACGAATCCAGTGTTTTTAACAGACCATCCAAGTGTATTGGGTACTTTCGGAATGTTGCCAGAAAGTAAAATGCTTGATAAAAAAATCATGCAAGATACTTTTGATAAAATCTGGAAGATTTGGCATTGGGATGATACTTGGGGCTGGGATTTCCCGATGGTTGCCATGACTGCCACTCGATTAAACCAACCAGAAAAAGCGATTGACGCTTTGATGATGGACATTAGAACCAACACGTATCTACCTAACGGACATAATTTTCAAGATGCTCGTTTGCGTTTGTATTTACCTGGAAATGGGGGATTATTAGCGGCAGTAGCCATGATGTGTGCAGGCTATGATGGCTGTAAAACAATTAATCCCGGTATTCCTAAAAACGGTAAATGGAAAGTTCGTTGGGAAGGATTTAGAAAATTCTTTTAATGATGAGTTTTGAGTGGTGAATGATGAGTTTTTTAGAATTAGATTCAAAAAAAGAGACTCACTCATTCACAACTCACAATTCACAAATAACAATTATATGAAAAAAACCTTTTTAGCTATTTTATTACTTAGCCAAACACTATGTTCTTTTGCCCAAAAGAACCTGACACTTTGGTACAAACAACCAGCCAGAAACTGGAATGAAGCTTTGCCAATTGGTAATGGACGCATCGGTGCAATGATTTTCGGAAGACCAGCCAATGAATTAATTCAGCTGAATGAGCAAACGCTTTGGTCGGGAAAACCAGTTAATACAAATCCTAATCCAGATGCTCCAAAGTATTTGAAAGAAGTAAGAGAAGCACTTTTTAAGGAAGATTATAAAAAGGCAGAACAACTTACTCACAAATTACAAGGACTTTATTCAGAAGCATATCAACCACTTGGAGATTTACGTTTAGCGCAAAACTTGAAAGGCGAAGTAAGTAATTATTATAGAGATTTAAACATTGCTAATGCCACCGCCAGTACTCGTTTTAAAGTAGGAGATACAGAATTTACTCGTGAGTTTTTTGTATCTGCACCCGCCCAAGTAATGATTATTCGCTTAAAGGCAAGCACTAAAGGAGCATTAAATTTCAAAGCTTCAACCGCAGCACAGCATCCTATTCAAAAAGCAGTTTTTGGTACAAATCAATTAGTAGTTCGTGGTAAAACTCCAGCTCATGCCGACCCGAATTATGTAGGCTATAATCCTAAACCTGTTATTTATGACGATCCAACAGGTTGCGGTGGCGTTCGTTTTGATTGGCGAATCAAAGTGAAATCTACTGACGGCAAAGTAAGTACTGATACTTCTGGAATTTCTATTTCGGATGCTAGTGAAGCTGTGTTGATTATTTCAGTAGGAAGTAGTTTTAATGGTTTTGATAAATGTCCTGATTCAGAAGGAAAAGATGAAAAAGCCATTGCTGAAAAGTATTTACAAGCTGCATTAAATCAAAATGTGGATGTGATGAAAAAGGCTCACATTGCTGATTATCAGCGTTATTTCAATCGTGTAAGCTTTACTTTGAATGGAAATCCAACTGTAGATTTACCAACCGATGAACGTTTAATAAAATATGCAAATGGAGGGAAAGATCCTGCTTTAGAAAGTCTTTACTTTCAATTTGGTCGTTATTTATTGATTTCTTGTTCTCGTCCAGATGGTATTCCTGCCAACTTACAAGGTATTTGGAACAATTCAGTTCGCCCACCTTGGAGTAGTAATTTCACTACCAACATTAATACGGAAATGAATTATTGGATGGTAGAAATGAGTAATCTTTCAGAATTACATACGCCATTATTGAAATGGATTGGCTACATGGCTAAAACAGGTAAAGAAACCACCAAGAATTTTTACAATGCCCGTGGCTGGACGGTTCATCATAATTCTGACATTTGGGGATTGTCAAATCCAGTAGGAGACAAAGGAAAAGGTTCGCCTTCGTGGGCAAACTGGGCAATGGGCGGAGCTTGGTTGAGCCAACACCTTTGGGAACATTATGCTTTTACAGGAGATAAAAACTACCTAAAAAACAAAGCATATCCATTGATGAAAGAAGCGGCTATTTTCTGTGAAGATTGGCTCGTTGAAGATAAAGATGGCTATTTAGTAACAGCCCCTTCTACTTCGCCTGAAAATATTTTTATTACCGAAAAAGGTGAAAAAGGTTCGGTTTCTGTGGCTAGTACGATGGACATGGCGATTATATGGGATTTGTTTACGAATACCATTGAAGCTTCAGAAAAATTGGGTATCGACGAAGCTTTTAGAAAAGAATTGATTGCCAAAAAAGCGAAACTTTATCCTTTGCACATTGGTAAAAAAGGAAATTTACAAGAATGGTATAAAGATTGGGAAGACGAAGACCCACAACACAGACACGTTTCGCATTTGTTTGCTTTACATCCAAGTCGCCAGATTTCGCCATTGCGTACGCCTGAGTTCTCAAATGCAGCAAAGAAAACCTTGGAAATTAGAGGAGACGATGGAACAGGTTGGAGTAAATCTTGGAAGATAAACTTTTGGGCAAGATTACACGATGGAAACCATGCTTATAAATTAGTGCGTGACTTATTGAAACTAACAGGGATGGAAGGTACAAACTATACAAATGGAGGAGGTACTTATCCAAATTTATTCTGTGCGCATCCACCTTTCCAAATAGATGGTAATTTCGGTGGTACTTCTGGCATTTCAGAAATGGTAGTTCAAAGTCATGATGGTTTGGTTAATATTTTGCCAGCTATTCCAGACGATTGGCAAGATGGTGAAATCAAAGGAATGAAAGCCCGTGGAGGTTTTGAAATAGACATTACTTGGAAAAATAAACAAGTAACGCAATTAGTAATTCGTTCGTCGATAGGCGGAAATTGCATTATCAAAACACCAAATAGCCTAAAGTTAGTAGGAAACCAAAGCTTGAAAAAAGCTAAATTATTTGATGCTTATGAGTTCCAAACTGTTAAAGGCGGCGTTTATGTGTTAAAAAGTTTGTAAGTAATCTTTAATATGGCAGGCATGAAACTAAATCATGCCTGCTGTTTTATTTTAAAGCCTTTCCTTAGATTCTTCTCCCAAATTTTCGATGTAATGGTCAACTTGTTTCATTGAACGGGCATCTTGTTTAATGTAATAGCCATCTTGTTTCATTGAACGAGCATCTTGTTTGATGCAATTGTCATCTTGTTTCATTGAACGAGCATATTGTTTGATGTAATGGTCATCTTGTTTCATTGAATGAGCATATTGTTTGATGTAATGGTCATCTTGTTTCATTGAATGAGCATATTGTTTGATGTAATGGTCATCTTGTTTCATTGAACGAGCATCTTGTTTGATGAAATGGTCATCTTGTTTCATAGAATTAGTATCTTGTTCGATGCAATTGTCATCTTGTTTGATGTAATTGCCATCTTGTCACATCCTAAAAAAGCTTGACAGTATTTTGGGTTAAAACTAAATGTTTTAGTCCTCACCACGCTTCACCACAGATGAATTTCGAACAATCAATTCTGTATATAATTTAAAAGTTTGATAGCTTTTAGGCAGTTTTGAAGTATTCTCAATTAAATCAAATAATAATGCTGCTGAACGTTTGCCCATATCCAAAGCGGGTTGTACAATGGTACTGAGCGATGGTGCTAAAAGGGACGCTACTTTTAAATTAGTAAAACCTATCAATGCTATATCTTCTGGAATTTTGATACTCCTTTTTTGTAATGTACTTAAACAACCCAAAGCCAATCTATCACTTGCGGTAAAAATGGCATCAGGAGGCGTTTCGTTGGAGAAAAGTTGGTCTATCACAAATTCAATATCTTGTAAACCATAATTACAATATTTCAACAAAGATTCATCTACAGGAATATTATACTTCTCTAAAGCTGCCAAGTACCCTTTTACTCTTTCTTTTGTGATAGATAAATAAGGCGACGCAGCAATATGTGCAATCCTTTTTCTTCCTGTTTTAATTAGATGTTCTGTTCCATTAAACGAACCTTCAAAATTATCAGAAATCACTTTATGGGTATCTATTTCATCTGAAATACGGTCGAATAGCACAATGGGCAATCCTTTGTCATGCAAGTTTTTTAGGTGTTCAACATTGGTCGTTTGTCCTGAAAGCGAAATCAATAAACCATCCACACGTCTTGAAGTAATATGCTGTGTATTAATTACTTCTCGTTCATAAGATTCATGACTTTGGAAGATAACTACTTGATAACCTTTGTTATAAGCAATGTCTTCAATGCCGTTAATGGCTTGCGAGAAAAATGGATTATCAATTTCAGGAACGATTACACCAATAGACCTACTTTTATTTTCCTTTAAACTTAATGCAATTGGGTTGGGTTGATAATTGAATTTTTCGGCATACTCCATCACCAAACGTTTAGTCTCAGGATTAATTTCATGACTTCCTCTTAATGCTCTCGAAACGGTTGAAGTCGAGAGATTTAAGGCTTTGGCAATATCTTTAATTGTTATATGTTCCAAAATGCTGTTTCTTTGAATTGTACAAATTTTTTCTTCCCTTTTTCTGCTGCTACTTTTCTGTTTTTACTTAAATCTTGTTGGTAAAAAGCAATGGCTTCTTATCAACTAAATATAAATTTACATTAATGGCAACGTTCCCGAAAAGATTTGGGAAAAATATTCAATAAAATGTTTGTATCCTTCTACTTTAAGAGATATGTTTAACTAAGCCTTTATACTTAGCAAGAAATAATATAAAATGCTAATTCTTGAAATAATCTAGTTATCTATTTTCTCGAATTTGTTTTTTGAGGATAATTTTTTCAAAAATCTATCTGATACCATAAGGTAAAAATAGCCTAAAGTTACTTATACGTTGAGAATCATTTTTTTGAAATCAAGTAAAAGTAAAGTGTTTTTCTCTTTAATGGAAAGCATGATTAATGTCCTTTTTCAGATGAAACAGTGCATGTTAATCAAAGTTTTTACAGTCTAATCCCAAAAACATGAACAAGACGATTGGTAAATACCGTTGGCAAATAGTGGCTCTACTCTTTTTTGCTACTACCATCAATTATTTAGACCGACAAGTGATTGGTCTTTTGAAACCAACTTTAGAAAAACAATTTAGTTGGACAGAAACTGATTATAGCAGAATAGTAATTGCCTTTCAGGCGGCTTATGCACTTAGTTTGATGGTTTTTGGTGGGATTATTGATAAAATTGGTACAAAATTAGGCTATACTATTTCGGTAATTATGTGGAGTATCGCAGCCATTGCACATGCTTTTGCCAAAAGTACTTTTGGTTTTGGTTTAGCAAGAGCTGCCTTGGGTTTGGGTGAAGCAGGAAACTTTCCAGCGGCAATCAAAGCAACAGCTGAATGGTTTCCTAAAAAAGAAAGGGCTTTAGCAACAGGAATTTTTAATTCTGGTGCTAACATTGGTGCAGTAGTTGCACCCATCATGGTGCCTTGGATTTTGGGTGCTTATGGTTGGGAAATGGCTTTTGTCATTACTGGTGGAATAGGCTTTGTTTGGTTGGTTTTCTGGATTATTTATTATGAAATTCCATCGAAACACAAGAAATTAGAAAAGGCAGAATATGAGTATATTCATAGTGATGCCGAACAAGTAAATGCCAATGAAAAGCCTGTAGCTTGGTTGAAACTTTTTGGAATCAGACAAACCTACGCTTTTGTATTTGGAAAAATGTTGACTGACCCAATTTGGTGGTTTTTCTTGTTCTGGTTGCCTTCGTATTTTTCAACAACCTTTAATCTGGATTTGAAAAAACCAAGTTTGCCTTTGATTTTGGTTTATACAGCAACAACTATCGGAAGTATTGGCGGCGGGTATTTATCTGGTTACTTTATCAAAAAAGGCTGGGCAATTCCGAAAGCTAGAAAAGTATCAATGTTTATTTTTGCTCTTTGTGTGGTGCCAATTATGGCTGCTCGTTATGCAACAAATATTTGGGAAGCCGTCGCATTAATCAGTATTGCGGCAGCAGCACATCAGGCTTGGAGTGCCAATATTTACACGGTGGCTTCGGATATGTTTCCTAAAAAAGCAATTAGTTCAGTGATTGGTATTGGTGGAATGGCGGGTTCAGTAGGAGGAATGATTTTCCCGATTATTGTAGGTTCGTTACTTGATTCTTATAAAGCCGTTGGCGATATTAATTCAGGTTATAATATTATCTTTTTACTTTGTGGAAGTGCTTATATTTTAGCGTGGGCTATTATGCACTTTTTCGCACCAAAGAACGAACAAGTTGAAATTTAAGTAATGGAGGAATTGGACGAATGGTGATTTAGTGAATGAGTGGTTTAGCGGTTAATAATTTATAAATCAATTAATTACTCATTTTAATTTTGTCGTTTGACTGATTACTGAACAAAACTGTTTTAATAGACCAAAATGTTTTGTTGTTTATCTCAAATAAAATGTAGTGGCAACTCTTGCAGTTGCCTCGAATGAAACGGCAACCGCAAGGGGTGCCGCTACCGCAAATTATTAGTTAAAAAACATTTTGAACATATATTTAATCCTTCGTACAGTATTAACTCAAAATTCAGTAGCGTTCCTCAAACATAATTATTTAATAAAAAATGCAAAGAAAACCTTTTTTTACCCTTCCAATTTTTAGCAAGTACTTTGTAATTCTTGCTGGGATTTGTCTTTTCTTTCTATCGAATACTTCTTTGGCACAAATGAAGTGGTCGGAAAGGATGGCGGATATTATGCTAGATGTTCATAAAGATTCTATCACTTATAAAGAAGAAGGAAAACGTGCTCGTTGGGATTATGAACAAGCCATCATTTTAAAAGCCATTGAAAGAGTATGGTATCGTACTGGTGATGCTAAATATTATCGTTTCATTTTAAACAATATGGATTCTTATGTAAACGATAAAGGCGAAATCAAAACTTATAAATACGATAATTTTAATTCTGATAATATTACGGGTGGACGTTCTTTGGTAATGCTTTACCGTGAGTCTGGCAAAGAAAAATTCAAATTGGCGGCAGATTTATTAAGAAAACAAATTTCGGAACAACCTCGTACTAAAGAAGGTGGTTTCTGGCATAAACAAATTTATCCAAACCAAATGTGGTTAGATGGTTTGTATATGGTAGAACCTTTCTATGCTGAGTACAGTGCAGCCTTTAATCAGCCTCAGAATTTTGATGATATAGCTAACCAATTTATTTGGATGGAGAGAAATGCCCGTGATCCAAAAACGGGTTTACTCTATCATGGATACGACGAAAGCCGTGAACAAAAATGGGCAGATAAAACTACTGGTCGCTCGCCAAATTTCTGGGGAAGATCAATCGGTTGGTACATCATGGCCTTAGCTGATGTGTTGGATACTTTTCCGAAAGAGCATCCAAAACGCAATGAATTAATAGGAATTTATCAAAGATTGGTTGCTGCAATTGTGAAATTCCAAGACCCTAAAGAAGGTTGTTGGTATCAAGTTGTGGATAAACTGAATGGCAAAGGTAATTATTTAGAAGCTTCGGGTTCTTCAATGATGGTTTATGGTTTGGCAAAAGGTGTTAGAATGGGTTATATCGATAAATCATACTCTTTGAATGCCAAAAAAGGATATGATGGAATTTTAAGAAACTTTATTTCAACAGAAAGTAACGGAATCAATCACTTAGAAAAAGTAGTGTTAGTAAGTGGTTTGGGCGGAAACCCGTACCGTGATGGTAGTTATGAATATTACTTGAAAGAACCAATTCGTCGTGATGATTTAAAAGGAATGGCTCCATTTATCATGGCAAGTGTTGAAATGGAAATTGCTGATGATTTAGCGGTTGGAAAAGGTAAAAAAGTAGGTTTAGATAATTACTTCAATCACGAGATGCGTACTACTCGTGAAGGTATCACAGAACCTTATCACTATACTTGGTATGATGGAAAAGACTCTGGATTCTCGTTATTAGGAAGTATTTTTGAAAACTATGGTGCTGAATTAAAAACAGTTTCAACTGCACCAAGAGCCAATACTTTGAAAGGTTTGGATGTATATATCATCGTTGACCCAGATACTAAAAAAGAAACACCAAATCCTAATTTTGTAGATGCACAAGACATTGCAGCCATTGAAAATTGGGTAAAAGCTGGTGGAAATTTAGTATTAATGGCAAACGATTCTGCCAATGTAGAATTACCTCATTTCAATAAATTAGCCGCTAGATTTGGTATTCAGTTTACTGGAAAGAGTATTAACATGGTGAAAAATAATGTGTATGAACAAGGCAAAGTAACGATTCCTGCGGATCACAGTATTTTTAAAGATGTTAGCAAAGTATTTGTGAAAGAGCTATCAGTTTTATCGGTAAAAGCACCTGCAAAAGCTGTTGTAACCGAAGGAAATGATAATATTATGGCGGTTGCTAAAGTTGGTAAAGGAACTGTTTTTGCCATCGGAGACCCTTGGATTTACAATGAATACTTAAACGGAAAACGTTTACCAATGGAGTTTGAGAACTTCAAAGCGGCAAAAAACTTGGCCGTTTGGTTATTAAAAAAAGATAGTATAAAAAAGTAATTTATAAACCTTGAACTAATGAAAACATTATTGATGTTGAGTACCATTTTATTGGGAACTGTTGGGCTTAGTCAAGCACAATCTGACGAAGATGCTAAAGTTGCTGCTGCGGTAGAAACTTTCAGAAAAGCTGTGGTTGATGCTGACAAAGCTACTTTAGAGAAAATACTTGATGAAGACTTGAGCTACGGGCATTCAGGCGGAAGTTTAGAAGGAAAAGCCCATTTAATCGAAACGTTGATGAATGGAGACTCAGACTTTAAAACGATGGATTTGACAGAACAAACCATTAAAGTATTTGGAAAAACTGCTATTGTTCGTCATAAATTATATGCAGAAACTAACAATCGTGGTGTTGCTGGAACTGTGAAACTTGGGATTTTATTGGTATTTCAAAAAACAAAAAATGATTGGAAATTAATCGCTCGTCAAGCGGTGAAGATTTAATCCATAAAATAAGTTTTACTGTTAAAAAAAGGTTTGGATGGAAGTCTAAACCTTTTTTATTGACTTTAAGCTGAAAAGCTAAAAATCTTGTATTAGTTTTGGCACGCTATTTGTCTTTTCTGCGGTGAATATTACATAGACAAAATCGACTAATATATTCAACAGACAATGTTTACTTTGAAGTAATGAACAACCAAATCCCTAAAATACGTTTGCTTTTATTTGTGTTTTTTATTTTCACATTTGGGAATTTGTATGCTCAAACTAAACTTAAAGCGGCTAATTATCAGTTTGAAAAACTGAGTTATCTGGAAGCCATTCGACAATATGAGGATTTTTTAAAAGAAAATAAAGACCCCAAAGTCAAACTAGAAGTCTTAAAAAAACTAGCTTTTTCCTACCGAAAAATACAGGATACTCGTAATGCAGAAAGAGTATTTTCAAATTTAATCAAAGATTTTCCTGATGTTGAAAGTGAGCAATATTTGTATTATGCTCAGGCATTGGCTTCCAATCAAAAATATCGTGAGTCGCAAAAATATTACTCTTTGTACGGAGAAAAACAAAAAGCCGATTTAAGAGGTAAACGATTTACAATTTCGTACATGGATATGAGTCACTTCTACCGTGATTCATCTTCTTACAAAGTAGAATACTTATCTATTAATTCTCGTCAAGCAGATTTTAGCCCGATGTACTACAATGGCGGTTTGGTTTTTTCCTCTGCTCGTGATGAAGCAGGAATTATCAAACGTGTTTTTGGTTGGAATCAAACACCATTTTTGAATCTGTATTTTGTTCCAGATACTGCTCTTTTATCTTCCAAAATGGGTTTACAATCTGCTGCAGCTTTGGGTGGAATGTCTGCAAGTAATAATGAAATACTTGTGCAGGAATCGCCTTTATCCAAGATTGAGGATTTTAGTAGAATTCTAAACACAAAGTATCACGAAGGGCCAGTAAGTTTTTTCAAAGATGGCAAGAAAATCATTTTTTCCCGAAATAATTACAACAAAGGCAGAGCCAGAGAATCAAAAGATGGTACAAATCGCTTGAAATTATATTCAGCTAATTTGAACAAGGAAAGCTGGAGTGAAGTAAAAGAATTACCCTTTAATAATGACGAATTTTCGTGTGGGCATCCTGCTTTAAATGCAGATAATACAAAAATGTACTTCGTCTCGGATATGCCAGGAGGTTTTGGCGGAACTGATATTTATGTTGTTGAATACAATAATGGTAAGTGGGGAAAACCTGTGAATGTGGGCAGAGAAATCAATACCGAAGGCAATGAAATGTTTCCATTTGTGGATGAAAACGATAATTTATACTTTGCCTCAGATGGTCATGAAGGTTTAGGCGGTTTGGATATTTTCTTTGCCGAATACAAAGATGGAAAATTCAGTGAAAATGTTGTGAATGTTGGCGCACCTTTGAACTCTGAAAAAGACGATTTCGGACTGATTACAGATGGAGGTAGAAACTCAGGTTACTTCTCTTCTAACCGAAAAAAGGGAATTCATGACGATAATATTTATAGTTTCAAAAAAGAATGTCATCCACTCAATATCGTCGTTTATGATGCTTTGACCAAATTGCCTTTGGCAGATGTGGACATTAGAAGTGTAATCAACGGAGAGAATCAAGAATTGAAAATGACCAATTCAGAAGGTTTGATGTCAATCTGTTTACAATCACTTTCTGAATATGAATTTAAAGCCATTAAAGAAGGCTATTTGATGAATGCAATTACTTTTTCTACTAGGAGTAATACGGCTCAAAATACAACTTTAGCTATTTATCTTGAAAAATCGAATACTTCTGTTTTGAAAGGAATAGTGAAGTCTGAAGTAAATCAAAAACCGATTGCAGGCGTACAAGTAACCTTAGAAAACCAGAAAGATAAAACCAGACAAACCGTAATTACAGGAGAAGATGGTGGCTATGAATTTGCAGTAAAGCCTGATACAGAAAATAAATTAATCGCTGAAAAGGACGATTATGCTACCAATAATGAAGTAATTAAAAGTGCTTCTCCACTTCCGAATGTACAGAAAATGTACGCAAAAGGAGATGTGATTAGACTTAAAAATATTTATTATGATAGAGATAAATTCTTCATTCGAACAGATGCTGCTCATGAATTAGCAATGACGATTTTGCCAATTTTACAAAAATATCCAAGTATGAAAGTTGAGATTCGTTCGCATACAGATTCACGTTCAAGTGCGAGTTACAACTTAGAATTATCACAAAAAAGAGCTAAAGCTGTAGTAGATTTTTTAGTTGAAAATGGGATAGATACGAGTAGATTAATGGCTAGAGGCTATGGCGAAACTGAGCCAATTAACGAATGTGTAGATGGCGTTTCTTGTAGCGAAGAACAGCATCAAGAAAACAGAAGAACAGAGTTTAAGATTTTATCGGTGAAGTAATTTTATTGATTTTACCCTTGAAATAATACCCAAAGCCAACAATTATTCATGTTGACTTTGGGTATTATTTTTAATCATTTTTTGCACCCGCATCAATCCATTTTTTTACAACAGCTAATTGGCAATCTGTTAGTTTTCCGATGGGTGGCATTGGCGAATAGCCCGTTAAGTTATTGATTGCTCCAGATAGTCTTTTATTATCTACATAAATCTTTACGCTGGCATAGCTTTCAAGATTTACTCCTCCAGAAATAGAACCCGTTTTGTGGCATCCTAAACAATTAGTAGCTAGTAAAGGCAAAATTGTTTTTGAAAAAGTAACATTTTGAGTATCAACTACAACAGCACAATCTACATTTTTTGCTCCTTGAGTAATCCATTTGGCTATCATATCTGTTTGAACTTTGGATAAAGCTTGGGAAGGAGCTGGTGGCATCCTATCCTCATCCGTTTTAATCATTACAGTATAAAGTTTACTTTTACTAGGACTGCCAGCGGTAATTCCTTTTTGCACAATCTTGGCGTATGAGGTAAATTCATAACCATCTGCACGTGTTTTAGCATCGTGACAGCCACTAGTTGCACAATTACTTACAAAAAAAGGAAGAATTTGTGTATTGAAACAAACTGAATCTCCTTTAGCAACATTGGAGGTTGCATTTCCACAATTATTGGTACTTGGATTTGTAGTATTGCCTGAAGTATTATCAGTTGGATTTGTCGGTGTTATAATAGCTGTTGGTGAAGGGTCACCTTTTGTGTTTTTACATGCAACTATGTACATGCTAAACACACAAAATATCAGGATAAATTTCAAATTTTTCATAAAGTAAATTTATAACTTAAATTAATAATACGCATTTATTTTAAGTTTTTTCAGAGTTAAAAGAATAGATTAAAAATGCCACTTTATTTCAGGTTTCAAGTTAAGGATATACTGCTTTAAAGGTAAATCAAGCACAAAGCTATCTACCGTTTATTATAGTTGGGTTCAATCCAAAATGAAGCATTATGGGTAAAATCTATTGCTGCACCAAAAGTTTTAGGATTATTTGATACAAATTTTACAAAAGCTATAGTATTCTATCATCTATCAACAGAATACTTCATTCTTAGAAAAATTCTTTGGAATACGTATTAGATTGAAACAGTAAGGCTATTTTGAATCAATTTGGCATGGTTTTGGCTAGTTTTTAAAGATTAATAGATTAGTTTCGTCTTGAAAGTACAAAGATTTCTTAGAACGAAGTATGTATTCAGCATATAAAAAATCTTATTTAATAGTATTCATAATTTCTGCTTGATACATTTTTATGATATTTTTCAATTTGATAAAAAAAGCTAAAGTATTCGAAAAAAGGTTGTTGAATACCTTTTTTGAGAAGATTTTGCTCAGTAATAGTGTTTTTACGAGCATCATTGTTTTGCTATTGTTTTTTTTATTGATTAATAGAAGTGAAGCATCATTTAGTGGCATAAGATATTTTAATTCTAATACTCCAAAGTATAACGCTAAAAGTGAGGCTGTTCCCTCTGAAGTAGCTTTGAAATGGGGAGAAATGTCTTTAAAAACAATGAAAGACACGCCTGGAGGTTCTCCAACTTATGGTTCTCGTTCATTGGGATATTTGGGTTTAACGATGTATGAATGTGTAGTAGCAGGAATTACAAAGAAAAAATCTTTAGCAGGAACATTAAAAGGATTAAACGAATTACCCAAGCCAGTAAAAGGACAAGTTTATAATTGGGTACTCTCATTGAATGCAGGGCAAGCTTTTCTTTTGAAAAAACTTTATCAGCAATCTGACCCCCAAAATATTAGTAGAATAGATTCTCTTGAAGAAGCTATCTATCAAAATGAACTTAAAACAACAGATGAGAAAGTAGCTGTACATTCAAAATTATTTGGTCAGTCAATCGCAGAAGCGATTTTTGAGTGGTCAAAAACGGATGGAGGATTTGAAGGATATAAAAGAAATTTTGATAGTACTTATAAAATGCCCGTAGGAAAAGGATTATGGAAAGCTCCTACTAGAGGACAATCGGCAGTGGCGATGCCATTGCATCCACATTGGGGGAAAAACAGAACTTTTGCACCCTCGAATAGTGTGTTGCCAATACCTGAAATGATTAAATACGACTTTAAGCCTGATTCTAAATATTATGCTTATATGTACGAAGTTTATACTAAACGTAAAACATTAACGCAAGAGGAAAAAGAAATTGCCAATTGGTGGGGAGATGATCCTTCTCAAACATTTTCACCTCCTGGACACTCTTATAATCTAGCTAATTTAGCTGTAAAAACTGCTAAACCAGATTTGTTCAAAGCTGCTGAAACTTATGCCAAAGTAGGAATGGCAGTAGCAGATGCTTTTATTAATTGCTGGAAAATAAAGTTTATTTATAATGCAGAAAGACCTTTTTCTTTTATTTATTACAATATTGATAGAAATTGGAGTTTGTATTGGCCAGAACCACCGTTTCCAGCCTATTATTCAGGGCATGCAGTACAAAGTGCAGCTACAGCAACTGTTTTAACAGCATTATACGGAACAAGTTTTAAATTCATTGATGATTCACACGTTGGCAGACCAAGAGATGAAGAAAGGTTGGTAGAATATAAAGCAAGAAGTTTTAACTCATTTTGGGAAGCGGCTCAAGAATCTGCCATGTCACGCTTATATGGAGGAATTCATACTCGTCAAGATAATGAAGTAGGTTTAATAGAAGGGAAAAAAATAGGTAGTAATATAAATTCATTACCTTGGAATATCATCAAAAAATAAGCTTTAACTGTATTAATTAAACATATTGAGGGAACAAATACAATCATAAAATGATGAAAAATCTTAACTCATGGTTAATAAAAGTATTCAACACTTTGTTTGACCTTTGCCTATCAACAAAAATGGTTGGCATATTTCCCCGACAAAACATAAATAATCAAGTTATGATAATGCCTTTACGTTTTCTTGAAAAAATGCCATCAGTGAGTGTGTTTAGAAATATTCTTACCTTTTTGATGCTGTTGTTTTTAAGTTTTTCTTCATTATACCTGAAAGCTCAAAATGCCCCAATCGGATGTGATAAAACATATATGATTGTGGGTGTTGTACCAGTTTCAGGGGATAAAGCTTTAACACGTTCTGAAGTATTTGAATTTGGAAGTGGTAGTACAAGTAATCCAAATACTGGGGCAATAACATGTTCAATTCAGGGAGGTGGTGCAGAAGGGATTGTAGTAGATCCAGACAAGAACATTGCTTACATGGCTACTTGTTGTGGACAGTCAGAGATTGTAATTTATGATTTTTCAAAAGGAGTTTTTCTAGCTCCTATACCAATTGCAGGGGAAGATTTATTAGATCTTGTGATGTCTCCCGATAAGAATTTTTTGTATGTTACAAGCTATAACGGAATATCAAAAGTAAGTACTATCACAAATACTGTAGTAGATTATTATGAATCGCCAAGTTTCAATAACAAAACGGCTGGATTATGGGGAATTGCAATTCATCCAACTACAGGAAATGTTTATGTAAGTAAGAACTGGAATATAACGGGTCAAGCAAGTACAATTGAATATGTATCACCTTCACTTACAGGTGCTGCTACATTATTGGCAACTGCTCCTGCAGGTTTTAATTATAGAGGAATAAACTTTGCAAATGATGGTAGTATTTGGGCTATCTTGGCGAGTGATAACATAAATATAGCTGACCGTATGGTTCATTATAATAGTTTAACGGGTGCCATAATTGAATCTTATGCATTTCCAAGACCGACTTTAAACGCAGGAATAATAAGTGGGGCAGTCGATGCTTTTGATTTGGCTTTTGGTCCAGACGGAAATCTCTATATTACAAGTTACAAGGGTGATTGTGTTACAAAGTTTGATTTAACCACTAAAGGATTTAGCACCTTTATTCCTTATCATCCTGGCGTTCAGGGTAAATCTATTGCTTTTGTTTGTGGTAATTTAAAATGTAGTGACTGTGATGCCCCAGCGATAAGTATTAATGATATAACTACAACGCTTGGTACTTGTACTAACTTTATACCAAACAATAACGGAACGGCAACGCTTTCTAACCTTCTATATAATGCAACAAAAACTATTGAAGCAAGTATCAAAGAAGGTGAAACTTTCGGAACTGCCCCTATTTTTGGAGCAGGAGCAAACCTCTTATTAACGCCTGGAGCAACATCATTAACGTTTACGGGTTTAAAGCCTGCTACAAAATATACAATTCGTATTTGGAGTGGCTCAGATGTTTGTTTTAATGATGTTACTTTTACAACTCCTGCTTTTAGTTCTAAGGTATCAAGTTCAACGGGTTCAATACTTTGCGGCCCTGGAATTACTTCATTGTCGGCTACTTGTGCAGTTGGGGTTCCTCAGTGGTATAATTCATTGACATCTAATACGGTAATAGGTTCTGGAAATACATTTTCATTCAATGCCTCTTCTACCATTACTTTTTTTGTAGGTTGTAAGCCAATAGAAAATAGCTGTGGTGTATTTCCTGCAAATCGTACTGCTGTAACCATTTCTGTTAATACAACTCCTGCTGCGCCTTCGCAATCAACGGTGGCTGGTGGCTTAGTTTGTGGTGCTGGAAGCCTTGGTTTAAAAGCAACTTGTGCGGCTGGGTTTGTGCCAGTATGGTATGACTCACAGATTTCATCAACAGTTTTGCGTACAGGAAGCCCATTTAATGTACCTGTAACTGCTACTAAAACCTACTTTGTTGCTTGTAAAGATTTAATAAGCGGTTGTGAATCGCCTGCTGGAAGTAGAGCTTCAGCAACGGCTACTTTTAATCCAGTTCCTAATCCAATTATTACCACTTCTACTTCTCCAGTTTGTGCTGGTACAAATGTTACTCTTTCTGTTACTCCAGCTAATGCTACTTATGCGTGGACGGGACCAAATGGTTTTACTTCATCCTTACAAAATATTCAGTTTAATAATATTCAAGCTAATCAAGGAGGTATTTATGAAGTAGAAGTAAGTAATGGTTTATGTTCTGCTAATACATTGATTAATTTGGTTGTGTTTGACAGACCATTAGGAATAACTGCTACTGCTACAAATGCTACTTGCGACCAAGATTTGGTTAAAAATGATGGTACCATAAAGCTGACGGGGTTTGGTTCAAATTTAAGATATGATATTAGCCTAGGTACTACATACACTGGCGGGAAATTATATGCTACTTCAACGGCAATACCTGTAAATGGTGTACTTAGGGCTGATGTTCCGAATCCAACTATTGTTCTTCAGCAATATACAGTTCGAGTATTCAATGCCAATGACTGTTTTACTGATCATGTAGTTGCTATTCAGCAAGTTGTCTGTGATTGTGGTGTGGCTAGGTGTATTCCATATACTGTCACAAAAACTAAATCGGCAATCAAAAAAGAATTGATTCGTACAACAGATTAATTGAAATAAATCAAAAGAAAAGAGGCTGAATTTACTTTTGTAGATTCAACCTCTTTTCTTTTGAAGATTATAAAAAATGAAAAATTAAAACCAAAGCCCCCTGTAAAAGCATCGTTCCATCCAAAATACCATAATGATAAAATGACCATTTTTGAAGGCTTTTACTATTTAAAATAAACAAAGTACTGATTGCTGAAAGTGCGAAAGCTAATAAAATGAAGGAAACAGAATCGTAATAATGCAGAAGACTTACAATAAGAAACAGCATTATTAAAGCATTGGCTAAATTCATAGATTTCTTAACACCAATTACCAATGGAATTGTCTTGAGTCCAGATTGTTCATCGCCTTGCATATCTCGAATATCAAATGGAATTGCAATAGCAAAAACGAATAAAAACCTTTCTATTAACATCAGTGAAACATGAAGAAAATCAAAGCTTTTTCCAGATTGAACAATTGGCAAAAGAATCGTAGTAGCCGACCAAACAATGGATATGAGGAAGATTTTTAAGATTGGAATTTCTCTTAATCGGAATAAATATTTTTGATTTTTAAAAACTGGTAGTGAATAAAAAAGTGTAATGAACGCAAAAGGCGAAAGTGTAATCAATACTTCTTTTTTAGCGAAATAAACAGCAATAAGAAAACCCATTACCGAAAAAGCTACCAAAGCATAAAACAGATTCAAATACTCCTTTAGCCATTTATGTTTATCACTATTCAAGGCTTCTTTATTGCTTAGAACCGTAACAAGTCGATGCAAATTATAGTCGAACAAAGTAGCAAAAAAGATGATAAACAAATAAGGATGCCATTGCGGAGGCATCCCTAATTGCAATTGTGTTTCCACCGTCAGAGCAACCGCTGCCAACGAAATGTAAATATTGGTATTGATTAAGAAATGAACGACTTTCAAGGTTTAATTTCTTGTATATTTTAAAGTAAAGACATTGGAAATATCCATTTTCAAATTAAAGTGTTAACAAACCAAAATTCTGCAAACTATTCACAGGTTTATTGAACCAAAATAATTCAAAGTCTTCTAATCCAGCTTTTTCATAATGCGTTTTTATTTCTTGAAAAGTATAAACTTTGTTGTTTGAAACTGCAATTTCTTTCAAAATTTCAACTAACCATTCTCCCTGTTTTTGTTCGACTGAAATATTGAAACTTTCTTTTTTATCGTGAAAAGATAAACTGAGCAGATTTAATACTCTTCCTTTTTGATTTTTAGAAATCAGTTTCGTCATCGGCTTTGTTCCTAACCAAACGATTTTACTACTTGGTTTTAAAGTATAATCTTCTTCTTGATTAATGGCTTGTTCGATATAATTTTTCGGCACTTTTGTTTTTGGTACTTTAAAATCAAACCATTGGTTTAGGTTCATATCAAAACCAATGCCGTGCATAAAATTAAAAAGTGATTTCTTCAAACCATCACTAAACAAACTATGGTCTGTTCCCGTTGGGTCGAGGTGAAAAATATCGTTATTGGCAAATGTGCCAATTTTAGCACTTTCTTTTTGTACTTTAAATTGTTCTGGATACATCCCGACAGGACTGTGAGCCGTCATTGCAAATTGATGCCAAAAGCCTGATTGTAAAATGCCCAATTCAAACATTTGACGTACCATTTCCAACGAATCAATCGTTTCCTGAGCCGTTTGTGTGGGAAATCCGTACATCAAATACGAATGTACCATAATTCCCGCTTCCGTAAAATTGCGAGTTACTCTGCCTACTTGGGCAACGGTTACGCCTTTTTGAATCAATTCCAAAAGTCTGTCAGAAGCTACTTCTAAACCACCAGAAACGGCTATACAACCAGAGGCTTTCAGTAACAAACATAAGTCTGCGGTAAAACTTTTTTCAAAACGAATATTTGTCCACCAAGTAACAGTCAGTTTTCTTCTAAGAATCTCCAAAGCCAAGGAACGCATTAAAGCAGGCGGAGCGGCTTCATCCACAAAATGAAAACCATTCTGACCCGTCTGAGCCATCATTTCTTCCATTCTATCACATAGAATTTTGGCAGAAATCGGTTCGTAAAGTTTGATATAATCTAAAGAAATATCACAGAAAGTGCATTTTCCCCAATAGCAACCATGAGCCATCGTGAGCTTATTCCAACGCCCATCACTCCACATTCTGTGCATCGGATTCACGATTTCAATCACAGAAATATACTGGTCTAAAGGCAAATCTGCATAATCGGGCGTACCTACTGCCGACTGTTTATAATCGTGCGTCTGACTATGGTTGATGTATTTTACTTGCTTATCTACTAAAGTAAAAGTACGTTTTAGCTCTTCCAGTTTTCTCTTTCCATCCAAATGTTCAAGCAAGTTTTCGAGCGGAGCTTCACCATCATCTAAAGTGATAAAATCAAAAAACTCAAATACTCTTTCATCTGAAAGTGAACGTAATTCTGTATTCGGGAAACCTCCGCCCATTGCTACTTTTACTGCTGGGAAATGCTTTTTAATCCATTGTCCACAACGAAAAGCACTGTATAAATTGCCGGGAAAAGGAACAGTAATTGCCACCAAAGTAGGATTTACTTCCTGCATTTTAGCCGCTAAAATCTTGATGAGTAATTCATCAATAAAAGTATAATCTTGCGATAAGGCTTCATACAATTCATCAAAACTATTGGCAGAACGACCCAAACGCTCGGCATAGCGACTAAAACCAAAATGTGAATCGACACATTCGACGATAAGGTCAGAAATATCTTCGAGATAAAGCGTAGCAAAATGCTTGGCTTTATCTTGCGTTCCCATTGTTCCGAAAGCCCAATCCAATTCTTCTAATTGAGCAAAGCGACTGGCTTCTGGCAAAAAATCTTCCTGACAAATCAGATGTGATAAAGTAGGATTTTTACCTTGTAAGAAAAGCATCACCGCATCAATCGTGTGAATATAATGCTCTTTGAGGGCTACAATTCTTTGGGCATTCTCCGTTAAATCTAATTCCAGACTTTCAATTTGAGCAAACAGATTCAACAAACCTTCTTTAGAAAAAAGGCTTAATATTACTTCAATTCCCAAATCAGCCTGATAGGAAAGTATATTTTTAGTATTCAAAAACCCCTTAATATAAGCCGTAGCTGGATATGGTGTATTCAGTTGCGTAAAAGGAGGGGTTATTAGAAAGACTTTTTGAGTGTTCAATGGTTGGTTGATTTTTGGGAAGGACTAAAAGATATTAGACTTTAAGACTGAAGGAATTATTGATAAAGAATGAAGCTTTCTTAAAGTCTTTCAGTCCTAAAGTCCACAAATCTCCTTAAACCTATCTCGCCACTTCAATTTTATACTTCTTTCCTTTCATTTTTTCATCACGAATGGTTTGGAGTAATTCTTTTACTTTTTCTTTTCTTACAGCAGCAAATGAAGTGAAATCTTTTACTTCTATCAGTCCTAAATCGCCTTTTTCGAGTTTGCCTTTTTGCGAGAAAAAACCTACAATATCAACTTTATTCAATTTATTTTTCTTTCCACCACTAATATAAATCGTTAAAAAGTCTGGTGCTTTCGGCAATGGGAGGTTTTCTGCAACTTCCAATTCTTCTAAATTATCATCTACATAAGCTGGACGATGTTCGTTGCGATGAAAAATCAAGTACGATGTTCCTTCTGCATTCATACGTGCCGTTCTGCCATTTCTATGAATAAATTCATGGGCTTGCAATGGCAAATGATAATGAATTACATGCTTCATTGCTGGAATATCCAAACCACGAGCCGCCAAATCTGTTGTAACTAAATAGCGAACACTTCCATTTCTGAATTGAATCAAAGCTCGTTCTCGGTCATCTTGATCCATTCCTCCATGATAGAAAATCGCATAAATACCCATTTCTTGCAATAATTCACAAGTACGTTCTGCGGCATCTCTGTGATTCAGGAAAATGATAGCAGATTCAGAATTTAATGAACAAATCAAATTAAACAAAGCGTCTATTTTATCTTTTTGTTCTGAAATCACCACTTTCATCACCAAGCCTTCTGCTACTTTATCTTCTGGAATAAAATTCAATAAAGTTGGCGAAGAAACACCTGTGAATTCTGGAATTTTGATGCCTTTGGTAGCAGAAACCAATACTCTTTTGTTGAGTTTGCGTAAACCGCCAATGATAAACGACATTTGGTCGTGAAAACCAAGGTCTAGCGATTTATCGAATTCATCCAACACCAAAGTTTTGATGCCATCCAAATTAAAAGACCTACGAGTAATATGGTCGGCAATTCGTCCAGGTGTACCAATAAGTACTGCTGGAGGATTGCTTAGGTTTTTGATTTCGGTAGCCACATCATGCCCGCCATAACATACATTTACTTTATAACCTGTGGACATTTTCTTCCAAACCTGTTCGATTTGTGAAGCCAATTCACGAGAAGGCGTAAGAATTAAACATTGTACAAAAGGTACATCGGGCTTTAACAATTGTAAAATGGGCAATAAAAAACCAATGGTTTTTCCTGAACCTGTAGGAGAAATTAAAAGTACGTTGCTGTCTTCTGAAATGGCTTTTAAAGCCGCTTCTTGCATCGGATTTAAAGTTTCAATCCCTAAGTTTTGAAGGATTTGTGCTGTTGTTTGATTGGTTTCCATAGTACAAAGGTAAAACAAAATATCTGTTTAATTGGACTTGATGGATTTTTGAACAACTGGGTAAAAAGACTTGTCTGTAAAAGGGATTTCTGAGACATATTTTATCTGATGCGAGAGACAAAATATGTCTCGGATGAGATGTTTTGTGTCATCGACGAGATATTTGAAGTCTTCGGAATGTTGTTCTATCTCATGTAAGAGATGAAATATCCCTAAGCAAAATGCTCACGGGCTACTTGCCAAATGATTTTGGGTTCAATCGGCATGATGCCTTTTTGTTGTTGCTGAATTGAAATGTCTGCAATGATTTTCCAATGACGAGCTAAATCTCTGTAGGCATTCCAAACGGTGTTTTTCGGGTCATAGATATGTCCCGGTTCAGAACTAACGCCGTTCAATTCCATGATTTTGATATTTTTTCCTTCATATAAATCTTCGATTGACTTTATTTTCATATCGAATCTTCCATAATGAAAACCCTCAATCGGTAGCGCAATTTTATCAAATACTTGATTCAATTTTTCATTAATCAAGAAATTGTTATCTAAGAATTTTGTACCTCTGCAATGATTTCCTATCGGTTCTAATAATCTTTTTTCTCCTGCTGGAATTACTTCGTGAATCTTTTCTCGCAAACGTAAACGCATCGTTTCAAGTTGAAATCTTGCACGAGTATCGGCTTGCATTAATGTTTCAATGCTGGACTTCCCATCGCCCGTTACCGACAAAAACTCTTTTCTCGTCACTGAACTTACTTGTCCTTTCAGTTGATTTGGATAACGATAATAGAGTACGCCCAATTCAATCTCAAAAGTGATAAATTCTTGAATAATAAAATCTTCTTGAAGGTTTTGTAAATATTTTTCAAGAGTAATTTTGTCAATAATCTTTTCTACTTGTGAGCCTCTTTCACCTACATTGGGTTTACAAATAATGGGGAATTCAAGCTGTTTTTCTGCCAGCCTTTCAAGGATTATGGCTAAAGAAGTTTCTTTTTTTACAAAGAAATAAGTCGGTAAAAAACTCGAAGGAATCTGTTTTAGAATATCTATTTTACTTTCACCGAAGAAACCACCATAGTCTATACAAGGGTCAGCATTGGTGAAAAAAGTAAGCGAGCGAGTACGAGCGGCTTGATACAACCAATAGGGGAGAAGCGGAATGTAAAACATCCACCACGTCCAATATTCAAAATGCGTAAGTTTGATAAGCCAGAGCGGTAATTGTAATTTGTTCATGTTGCAAACTTACGGAGAATCGGGAAATGGTGGATGTCGGGAATCGGACAGTTTTTATTTTTTAGCTCTAGGCTTTTTTACTTTTGGGTTATAAGGTAATTAATAATTACTATCAACAATTCGCTGATTTTTACATGAAACGGCAAAGCAAGAGTTGCCGCTACGAAGTACTAATTTTAAAGCAGATTTCTAATTCCTCATTCACAATTCGCTCATTCACAATTAAAGAAAATCACTCAATCACAATTCACTCAATAAATCACTGTCCCAAATGTTGAATCGTACTTCTTCTAGGAATGGTTAAAATTTGCTTTTGTCGCCCGTCTATATAATGTACTTTTCCGTTGATAAAAAGACCTTGTTCTTCAAGCATGATTCTTATTTCCTTATTTCCCCATTCTGGGATTTTTACTTTAGCATTCAGTTCAATGGCATAAGCAGTATTTTCGTTCAAAGGGTATTCGCCATTGCCCGGCACGCCCCCTTGCATATCCCACATACCAATTGCTGGCCCAGCAGCATGACCATGATAACCTACTGGATGCGAATAAATTTGAGCCACCAAACCATCTTGCTCTGCTTTGCGAAGAGAAAGTGCTAAAATTTGATTGCCCGTCATGCCCACTTTAAAGAAACCCGTCATAATATCTTGTACTTTGTTGCCTGCCGCTAAGGCTTTTCGTAAATATTCAGGTAATTCTTTTTCCTCGGGACGAAGTACGTAAGCTAATTCTTGTACATCAGTATTCAAACGAAGATAAGTAATGCCGAAATCGCAATGAAGTAAATCGCCAGGGAGAATCACATCTTCAGCGGGACGACGGTCGTAAGGCCAATTGGTTTTGTCTGGGTCAGGACGTTGCACATCAACTGTTGGATGAAACCAAGTATCTAATTTTAATTCAGCCACCCTTTCACGCAAATACCAAACTACATCTTCGGTAGTGGTTACACCCGGAACAACTACTTTATCAGAAAAAGCCTCTGCAATAATTTGGTGCGTAATACGGTCAAGGGTTTCATAAAGTGCAATTTCTCTTGGCGTTCTACTTTCCAACCAGCCAACGGCTAGTTTTTCGCTAGAAACAATTTTCTCTTTACTTTTCTGAGATAAGTTTTCTATCAAAGTTTCGTGTTCTGAATGCGAAAGCCCATCAGAATGTGCATACTGTTCAGAAACATCAATCGCAATTTTTTTAGGATTTCTCTCTTCAATTAAGGCAGAAAGACGTTTCCATTGGTTTGGTTCTTCTTCGGGTTTCCATGCCGATTTGAAAATCGTGCCTACATTATAGCGAGCTACCGCCAAACATTCTAAGCCTTCTTTTTCTCCTTTATCATAAATCAACAGAATTGTTCTTCGGCGAGCATTCAGCCAAGTAGAAGGAAGCATCGTTTTGATGATAGGATCTTCGTTGTATTCACGGGCAATAATTAGCCACATATCGATGCCTTGCTTTCGCATCAAAGAAGGCAAAAGTGATTTAAAGCGTTCTTCAAGCAATTGGTCTTGCAGAACAGCTCTGTCTTTTAATGCTAAAATTTTAGGAATATCCTGTGCAAAAAGAGAATGAATCGTAAAAAGTAAGGCAATAAAGGTAAAAGTAAATTTATTCATGATGAAGGATGTTAATGAAATTAGATTCTTATAAAAATAAGGGAATTTCATCAGAGAAGACTTATCATGGGCTGATTTTTTTAAAAGCAGTAGCACGAGTTTCTAACTCGTATCATGCAAAAGATGAAGCATACTTATCGAAATAATGCCAGATACACTTTATCTTTTTTGCCATTGCGGGTGTTTCGGCACCAACAATGGCATTTTTTATTTCTTAAAAGTAAATTCAGACGTTTTACCATTCTCAACACTTCCAAATTTCAATTCTCCATTGCTACTGGTATATCTCAAGTATCCATTTTGTGGGCTACTTGTTGTACCTACTTCAATAAGATTATAAGTATCTCCCGATTTTGTTATATTAAGCTCACCACTTTCTGAATCAAGTGTATCAGTAAGGATTACTGTTTTTAAAATAGCGCTAACTTTATTAACACCAGTTGCTTTGAATTTTAAATAATAAGCAAATTCAGGGTCGCCAATTAAACTAACGGTTTGTCCGTCTTCAACGACTGTGGTAGCTTTCCAAGTGCCAACGAAAGTACTTGTGTAATCTGGCGTAGGTTCATCATCTTTTTTACAGCCAGATATTGTAAATAGAACTACTAAGAGTAATAAAGTTAATTGTTTCATGTGTATGTTATTTTAATTGTTTACGTAAAACTAATGAGAATGCCCTAGAAGCATAACCAATGGGGATTTTCCTTGTCTGGTATGCTCTACCAGACAAAGAAAAAGAATTCACTGTTTTGATCCAAAGACTTAAAAACAGTGAATTTTGATAATAATGCTTCAATATATTAGTACTGCAAGAGCGAAAATCAATTATAGGATAATCTACTATACTTTGATACTCATATTTGTTGCCACTGAAGGTGTTACTTGAAAACCTGCAGGAACTTGTGCATTTTTTCCTTTCATCGTTAAGAAAAGAATACAAACAAGTACTCCTAGTACAATAGATAATGTTTGTTTGTCATCACCTTCTTGATATACGTTTCCTCCAGTCAAGAATACTTCCTGACCATCAGCAGCAGTAACAGATTTAATCTGAATTTCAACAAAACCTTCTTTGCCTAGTCCTTTTGCTTTTTGCGCTCTTAATACTTGTCCTTTAGCTGTAGAACCTGCGGCAATTACTACTTTACCATCTACTTTAACATCATATCTTACTCTAAAATCAATCGTTTGCCCAACTGATACTAAATCTGACTGAATGGTTGATACTGTTTCTAGTGGAATGTTTGTTCCGGCGTTCAACATTATTTCTCCTGTACCACGCATTCTGAACGACATGCAGAAGATACATACTACTAAAAGTAAAGCAGTATGCTTTACATAAATTGATTGTTGGATTTTCTTAATCATTGTTTTTTGTTTAAAAGTTAGAATTAAAAGCTAATTTATTTATGATTGATTTTCGCTGTTGTTCATTGAAACGCTTGGCACTTTTACTAGCACCATAAATGTTGCCAACGTAAAAGCTTATATTGAAAACACCTGTTAAAAGAGCCATTCCATAGTTTTTTTTATGAATACTAGAATAGGTAGCATAGGTTAATAAACCATTTACAAGGAAAGCTGAGAGAGCAGTTTGTTTATGACCAGTATAAGCATACCCAGCACCAGGAATTATAGAGAACATTCCTGCCCAAAAAGGGCTTTTGTCTTTTAATTGCATCGCTCCTTCTGAAAGTAATAGGTTAGCTGCCGATACTTGTTTGTGTGAATCAAACATTGCTAATGATTCATACGAAAGTTTGGCTTTTTGCCATTCGTATTGATTAGCGTATAATAATCCATTCAATAAAATGATTTTAGCTTTGCTAAATTGGTCTCTACTTGATGCTAAAGCCAAAGCATTTTTTTGTAGGGCTTCCTGATAATTCTGTAGTTTGAATTGAATAAGTGCTATCTGATAAATTAATTCAGTATCTAATTTGTAAGCTGTGGGGCATTTGGTTTCATACTCAAATAGCGCTTTTTCGTATTCACCTAAGGCTTTCAAGCAGATTATTTTATTGATAAAAAGGTCTATGTTGAAGGAATTTGTTTGAAATTCAAGCCTCATGATTTCCAACAATGCTTCTTGATAATACTGGTTGTTGATTAACTTTTTGATAAATACAAAACTAGATTCATCACGAGTCGTATCCGAATAAGCAAAATGATATGAATTACGCTGGTAATAAAGTTCTGATGGTGGAGTATCGTATGCTGGATAGTCAAGTAATCTAAAACCGTTACTTCTTAATGTTAGTGCATAATTGTTATGGTCATGTCCACATCTCAATAGGCGGTCGGAAGTCATAACGAAGGCACTCACAAAGTTTGTTTCGCTAAATGTTTTTAAACCATAGTTTGAACAGCTTGGATACATTGGGCATTCTTGTCCACGAATACCACTTATATACTTTTGGTAAAAACCGATATAATCAGTCGTTGAAGATTCTTTTTTATTGATTGAAGCACTAAAATAAGTGTGTTTTGTAGCAACTGATTTTCCGTCAACCTGTTCAGTAAAGGATTGACCATCAGATATTGAGCAAATAAAACAGTTAAATATAATCAGTAGAAAAAGTAAATAGTTATTCATAGAGTCTGTATTTGGGATGCTTACAGCCAATAGTAAATTGACAAATGAAGGGTTTTCAGTACGCAAGGTAGATGAATAGGATTTTCATGAGTCTTTCAACTATTAGTTTGTGTGTTAATATTTAATTAAATAGTGTTATGTAAAGGTTTATTACAAGAAAGGAATAAAGGGCTTTCACTAGAAATGGAGATATTAGTTTTAAGTTTAGTCGTGGTCTTATCCATATTTTTAAATTAGAATTATGAAGTTTTTAAATTAGAACTACTAAGAGTAATAAAGTTAATTGTTTCATGTGTATGTTATTTTAATTGTTTACGTAAAACTAATGATGAGAATGAACGGTCTAGCAGATACATTTCTCATAACAGAAATAGAAAGAATCGGAATTGTTTAAAAGCCAGTAGAAGAAAACATTATGCTATTATTTAAAAACCGATAGTTAGTCCAGCACTGAGTTGTTGATATTCGTTTTGATAAAAAACTGGGCGAAATGATATTTTACCATTGTCGGTATTTTTATTGAATGTTGACACTGCTTGTTTTAGTTTAGCATTGGCACCGCCATTAATCAGCAAGCCAATAAGCGAAACTCCAATTCCACCTGCAAAAAGACCCGTATCAAATTTTCTTCCTGCGATTGCCCCACCAATTGGCCAACCCACAGCAAAGCCGCCAATAAAAGAAAATACTTTGGCAGTACTTAGGCTTGATTGATACGAAGAGAAAAGCTGAGAAATCTCTTGGTTGGGAGTAGTAAGCAAAATTCGTTGCATATCTTCTATTTTAGAATAATGAACGCCTTTGTAAAGAATACCTCCTTTTTGATATGCCACAGTATCTTTTGGTGCTAAAAAATCCTGTGAAAATGAATTGCTAGTAAATAAACAAAGTAATAGAATTAAAGTAATGTTTTTCATAGTTAGTGAAATTTTATGATTGTATGTTATAGGTAATAGTATAATAATTTGTCTCCCACTGGCTTTTAGAAGTACCAGCAAAGATAAGTAAATCAGAAATATTACAAAGAAGTGTTAATAAAGATTTTATTAAGATTTGTTAAGATACATAAAACATGAGTCATCCCGAATTTTAAAATCATAAAAAAGCGGTCAAAACTAATTTTTTGACCACTTTTTTATGATTGATGGGTAATGAATTCCTACTGTTTGAGCGAAGCGAGTTTAGGAATTCTTGAATTTCTTTTGTTACTTTTCTTGTTTCAAGACAAGAAAAGTAAGGACTATACAATAATAAATATAAAAACTGTTCAAATTGTCCTAAACCTCATTATTCAAAGAAAAAATTCGGGATGACTCATGTTTATGTCCGAAATTTGATAACTAAAAGCTCTCTAAATCACTGGAGTAGCATATATTCTTACGTCTTCTAACGTAATCAAATCATTACACATAATTACCAATCTTTCTACTACGTTTCTAAGTTCACGAACATTCCCCGTCCAAGGTAAAGTTTGTAAGTATTCCATGGCTGCTTTGTCAATTTGCTTACTTGGTTGTCCGTATTCATTTGCTACGTCGTCAAGGAATTTATCCACCAATAATGGAATATCGTCTGGACGTTGTTTAAGTGGTGGCACATAAATCGGAATTACACTTAAACGATGGTACAAATCTTCACGGAAGCGTCCTTCTGCAATTTCAACGTGTAAGTTTTTATTGGTCGCTGCAAAAACTCGCACATTTACTTTGATTTCTTTGTCACCACCTACTCTGGTAATTTTATTTTCTTGTAAAGCTCTCAATACTTTAGACTGTGCCGAAAGCGACATATCACCGATTTCATCCAAGAAAAGTGTTCCACCATCTGCTTGTTCAAACTTCCCAATTCTTTGCTTAACGGCAGAAGTAAACGAACCTTTTTCATGTCCAAACAATTCCGATTCTATCAGTTCAGAAGGAATTGCTGCACAGTTTACTTCAATTAATGGCATGGTTGCACGTGTACTTTTTTCGTGTAAACGTTTAGCCACCATTTCTTTACCTGCTCCGTTGGGTCCAGTAATCAATACTCTTGCTTCTGTAGGGCCAACTTTATCTGTAATATCTTTTACTTTTTGAATAGCGATTGATTCCCCCACAATTTCATTCAAACGGTAAACTTTTTTCTTCAACACTTTTGTCTCCACAATCATCTTCCCACGCTCAATGGCATTTTTTACGGTTACCAAAAGGCGATTCAAATCAGGTGGTTTCGAGATAAAATCAAAAGCACCACGCTTGGTTGCTTCAACAGCTGTTTCTACGTTTCCAAAAGCTGAAATCATGATAAACTGTGTAGAACGACCCATTTCTGTTGCTCTTTGCAATAATTCTAGTCCATCTACTTTAGGCATACGAATATCACAAAGAACGACATCGTAGTCGTTCTGTTTGAACATTTCTAATCCTTGTTCACCATCACTTGCTTCGTCGATGTTATAGCCTTCATATTCCAGAATGTCTCTTAGCGCACCTCGAATTGCTTTTTCATCATCAATAATTAATAATTTCGCCATGAATTGTATTGGGGGATATTTTAAGCAGTCTTAATTTGTAAGGGATATTTTGTTGTGAATTTAATAAGGAAATCCTTACAAATAGTTAGAAAAGCCCTCTTTACTTCGCTATTTACATCAAATTTATTAATAAAATTGATGAATTTGCACAAAGAATTAAATTTGGTGTATCCTTTTCTTTTAATTTTCTGCGTCAGTTACAATCAATTCCATTCGATTAAGGATTTCTTTCCTAAAAAAAAATATTGTTTTCTGTTTTCAGTCACCTAGCCGACAATGTGATTGTATAAAGATTTTCAAATTTGTAGCGTAATCAAAAAACAAAAGCAATGAAAAAAATACTTATTTCTTGTCTAGGTATTATGCTATTGAGTTCTTGTGTGAAAGATATAGAACTTGTTCCCGTAAATAATGTTCCAAGTCCTGTAGTCCAAGAAGGTAAACAAGAAGCCACAGGCGTATTTATGAACGGTGTACATGCAGTATCAGGAACGGTAAAAGTAATCAGCGACAGTAAAATGCCTGATAAGAAATATCTTTCTTTTGAGAATTTTAAAACCGATGAAGGCCCAGATTTATACATTTATCTGGCAGAAGATACTCGCTCTACCAATTTCACGAAGGTGATAAAATTAGATAAAACAGGCACATTCGTCTTGGAAATTCCTCAAGAAGCTAGGCTCGACAAACAACAATATGTATTGGTTTGGTGCAAACGATTTAGCGTACTTTTTGGCAGTGCAAAACTTTCTCAGTAAAATCTTTTAATGAAACACTTAAATTGAAGCAAAATGAAAAAAATATTTGTATGTTTATTGTTGAGTCTTGCTACCATCAATGGTTTTTCGCAAGGCTATGAAACCTCTTATAAAACAACTGATTTAGCTTTGGCTGCGGGCAAAGGATTTTCCCCAGCACTGTCTTTTACCCAAATGTTTGGTGTTGGTAAATCTTACCGTTTCAAAATTGGATATGGCGTTCGGCTTACTTCTTTTTGGGTTAATGATATTCAAACAAGAACCGCACCAGCCAGTTTAACATCTGGGAAAGCTAGTTTTGCTGCACTCGTTTCTGATGATATTATAGCTAATATTGACACTTTTTCTTTTAAAAAAGTACAAGTAAATGCCTTAAACCTGTCTATTAATTTACAATATTCACTTTCTCAAAAATTAGAAGCAGGGATTAATATTGATGCAATCGGTTTTACTTTCGGAAGTAAACAATCAGGAGATTTAATTGCTAATGCATCCAAACGCACATTTGCTGATGGGAGCACCGTTTCGGAAGCAAAGCCAACAAACTTTAATTTATTATTAGTGAGTGATTCTGATTTAGGAAGCTTAAATTCAGAAGTATTTCTTCGTTATTGGCTGAATGATAAAATCGGGATTCGTGGAGGTTTGAGTTTCTTTTTTGCTGAATATACTTCCGACAAAAAAGTGGCAGTAGCAAACGAACAAAACGACCGATGGCGTTATAAAAGCCTTTTGCCAATGGTGGCAGTTTCTTTTAAATTTTAAATAGTATGAAAAAAATCTTGATTTGTTTACTCTTCGTAAATATCATCACGAACAGTTTTGCACAACAATGGCGACCAGTAACTGCTGGTGTTTCTTTTAAGATAAAAATGCTAGGTTCTACCGTCGATGGGAAATTCAAGGGCTTTATGGGTGCAATTAAATTCGATACCAAAGATTTAAGTAATGCAAGTTTCGTCGCATCCGTTGAAGTTAATACTTTAGATACCGACAACAATTTGAGAAATAGGCATTTGAAAGAAAAAGAAGATTTTTTCAATGTAGCCAAATATCCTACTATCAAAATGAAATCAACCAAAATAGAAAAAGTAGGAGAGTCTTACATTGGCTATTTTGATTTGACGATGAAAGAAACTACTAAAAATATTAAAGTCCCTTTTACTTTTAAACAAGAAGGAAACAACGCTACTTTTTCAGGAAGTACTACCATCAACAGAAGAGATTGGGCAGTAGGAGGAGGAACATTAGGATTAAGTAGCGATGTAACCTTTACCATTTTAGTAAATGCTGTTGCTCAGTAATTTTGAGTTGTGAAATAAAATAAAACCCCTCAAACGCTCAAGCTTAACGTTCAAGAAATCAATTCAGAAAATATATAAAATATGCTTCAGAAAATTAACATTGAAATTATCGAACAGCTAAGGTATTTGCTGGAAGATTTAGAAGATGTAGTGTATAAAGAAAGCCTAGCACCTTTACACTATCATTCGGTAGGGCAACATGTTAGGCACATCACAGAGTTTTATCAATGTTTATTGAAAGGTTATGAAACAGGCGAAGTAAATTATGATGCTCGTGAACGAAATCTGAGGATTGAAGTAGATAAAACTTTTGCATTGGAAGTGATAACAGCTGTAAAAAGTCGCTTGAACTTTTATCAAAACGATAAACAATTAATATTACAAACAGCTTTTGGTTTAGAGGACGCAATATCCATCCCTAGTAGTTTTTTCCGTGAACTTACTTATTTGATAGAACATACCATTCACCATTTGGCAATTATCAAAATTGGTTTGAATGAAGTATATCCTGAAATCCAGATTGCTCCAGATTTTGGTGTAGCTCATTCCACCATCAAGCACCGCAACATGCAGAATGCCTGAACATAATTTTAAAGACCTTTATCACCATTATGAGTAGTCGATGGAAAATAAGGGAGGGTACTTTTCGAATTAAATAAAGGTATTTCAATGTTTTAATTCGTAGTGTCGGGTTGCTCATCATTCATAATTCACAATTCATCACTCTTAATATAATGTGCGTACTTACTTATTTACCCAAGCAAAACGGTTTCTTTTTGACGAATAATCGAGATGAAACCCTTGCTCGTCCAAAAGCCATTCCACCCAAGAAATACATATTAAATGGGAAACAAGTGTACTTTCCGAAAGACGCACAAGCGGGAGGTACTTGGTTGGCTACTTCTGATGATTTTACATTGTGTTTATTAAATGGTGCTTTTGAAAAACATCAATCTAATCCTCCGTATCGACAAAGCAGGGGACAAATCATCCTTGATTTCTTTCAATACGATGCGCTCGATACTTTTTTAGAAGCCTACAATTTTGAAGGAATTGAAAACTTTACATTGATTATTATTCAAAATGTTAATGATGAAGTAAATTTAACTGAGATTCGTTGGGATGGTGAAGTATTATATCGTGCCGAGAAAGATAGTCTTTTGCCACATATTTGGTCGTCGGCTACTTTGTATAGTGATGAAATTAGGCATCAAAGAGAGCAATGGTTTACTACTTTTCAGGAACAATTTCCAGCATGTAGTGCTGAAGATTTACTTAATTTTCATTTGAACGGAGGAACTGGAGATAATCATAATGATATGCGAGTAAACCGAAATAATGAATTGGTGACACAATGCGTTTTTCAGGTAGTGAAACAAAATCATTATTTATCATTTTCTTTTCATGATTTACTTTCCGAACAAGCATTGCGTTATAGAGTACTCTGAACATTCAATAATTCTGTGAAAACATCAATGCTTAATTCCCCTACTATTTTTCCCTTTACTTGAATAGCAATATCATCCTGATTTTTGATTAATTGAAGTCTTCCTTTAAATAGCCTTGTATCATACTCTTCCAGAAAATGATGCAACTTTTTCTTACTTTCAATTCTACAGACATATTCTTCGTCGTTAGTAAAAACAACTAATCTAAGTTTTTCCTGATGTGGAAAAATATTGAATGTAAAAGCAGGAGCTTGTAGTTGTATCATAGCGAATAAGGATTGTGTTGATGAATTTTCTAATCAAATTAACCTATCTGTATAAAATAATTAATCAAATCATTTAATTGTTCGGTTTCTTCATCAAATTTCAAGACGATTCTTGATGTTAATCTATCAACCCAATCCTCAATTTCAACAAAGCTTTCTAATTTGTTTAGGAATGTTAAATGTTGATTGCTCTCGTTCAATTCATCAAAGAAAAAGAGTATGTCAGTTTTAAAACTATCAGCATAATTATCTTGAATACTATTCAAATAGTTTTCTAAGTAGGATATTTTCTCGGTTAAACTTAGCATATGAACAGAATGAGAAATTACAATATTTAATATTATTGAATATTTGCCTCTATCACTCTTTCCCAAGTTGTTATTGCAGGTAAATACTGTTGAAATAATTTGAGATTTATGTCATCTATTTTTTCAAATAATTTTTTAGTATTTAAAGTGAATTTTAAATCAATAGATTCTATAAAGTTTTGTGCTAAAGTTACTTCATAATAGAACTCAGTTTTAGAATTACTTTTACCCTCAATGTCAGATTTATGTTTTAATGTTATTGAGCTAATTTCACCGTAAAAGCCATTCAATTTAATTGGTTTACTTCTTCCACCTGAATAGAGTATTAACCTTTTTGCATCGAACAAGTTAATAGGAAAATCTCTTATAGTATTTTTATTTTCAATAGCATGGAAATAAAACTTATTAGTACAATTTAGTTTTTTTATTTCTTTTGCTTGACAAAACCCAAGTACAACTTTGATTGTTTCGTTTGCTTTTTCATTATCGAGAAACTCCGTCAGCCTTCTGGTATTTATAAAATCTGCTATTTTATTTTTGTAAAATTCTGCAATTTTAGGGTTTTCTATTTCTATTTTTCTATTTTGACTAATATTTAAAAAAGTTTCTTCTTGGTCAATTCCTAAGAACCTTCTATTTACCAAGTTTGCTGCAATTCCAGTTGTGCTACTTCCTGTAAAAGGGTCAAGTATCCAAGCATTTGGTTTTGTTGAAGCTAGAATTAATCGAGTTAGTACTGAGAGAGGTTTTTGTGTAGGATGTTTTCCACAAGTTTTTTCCCAGTGTGCAATAGCAGGAAGTTTCCAAACGTCTTTCATTTGTTTGTCATTATTCAATTGTTTCATTAACTCATAATTGAAATAATGAGGAATCTTTTCATTTTTTCTTGCCCAAATGATTTGTTCTGTTGAATATGTAAAATATCGACAAGAAAAATTAGGAGGAGGGTTTGTCTTTTCCCAAGTAATTACATTTAGAATTTTAAAACCAAGTTCTGTGAGTATCTGACCTACTGAAAATATATTGTGCATAGTCCCACTAATCCAAATCGTAGCATCATCTTTCATTTTATCTCGAACTAATGAAAGCCATTGACGATTGAAGTCGTTTAGATAGTCAAAGCCCTGTGATTTATCCCAAGTACCTTTATTAACACTCACAATTTTTCCACTTTGAATAGAAAGCCCATCATTAGAAAGAAAATATGGAGGATCTGCAAAAACCATATCAAACTTATGTTCAAATTCGGGTAAAAGCTTCATTGTATCACCATGAAGGAGATAAAAGTTTTTATCTGAGGATTTGAAATATGTGTTTAGCATTAGCTTTTCCTATTATGGGTAGCAATAGAAACAATTTTATAAATATCTTCATGTGCTTCAAGGGCTTTCAAAAGCGACTTAAACATAAAAGCACTCGACAAATTGGTCTTTTCTTGTACCATCAATAATTTAGCAATTAAGTATAGAAACTTAATACTGTACTCCCCTTTATTCGCTAATTGAGGATATTTAGAAGCTTCATTATTCGCCTCTTTCATTAGACCTTCAACATTCAGAAGAATATTTCTGTCTTCATCAGTTGCTAAGGGTCTTATTTGGGTATCCCATAAGTTAATGAGAAAAGAAAGAAATGTTTTTGTCTCTTCCTCATTATAGTGCATTTTTATAATTACATCCACAGCCCAATGAATATGCTTTGGTGTTCTTATTCTTGACCAACCAGATTTACTTTTGGGGTCTTTTTGTCTGTATCGTAATAATAAATCAAAATGTGATAATGAGCCTTGATAAATACCAAGAATATATGTGTCGTTTACTTGAATAATTGCTAAAGGTTCTTCCTTTTTAACTATCATGTGAGGTAAAATAGACATAGCTTTATTTTAAAATTTCAGTTAGAATATTATTTTTTAACATTTCTAAATTCAACAAATAATCCGCTTTATCAAAATATTCTCTCAATGGTTTTAATGTAGATTTCCATCCAGCACCATCAGTTATCCAAATAAATTCAATTCCTTGTTTATTCCAGTAACGATTCATCTCAATATATTCAGTAGCTGTTGATTTTAATTTAGAACCACCACCACCATAAAAGTTACATTCAATAAAAAATAGTTTTCCATTTTTATTAATGGCAAAATCTAATTGTCGGGATGACTTATCCACAATGACATCTAATCCCCAATGCTGTTTAATTTTTTTTGAGGTCGCTTGTGCTAAGTATTGTAAACCAAGATTTTGACAAGTATCAGCAACGAACTCTTCAACTAAGCTTTCCATTAATGTACCACCTCTGTTTTTTCTACCGTTACTATCTAATCCAACTTCTATACCAGTAGCATAATCAACTAAGTTTTTTACTTTTTTATCTCTTAGAATTTCACCAATACCAGAATTAACAACGAAATAGGCTAACTCTTTACATTCCTCATCTGTGAGTTTCTTTCGAGTAAAAGAATAGTTTTTGTAGATGAATTTTTTAGTATCAATGAGAATATCTACAGATTTTTCTCGAATAGCAATAAGTGTTGGAAAAGCTTTTACTACTTCTGGATATTGTTTGATTAAATCGAATGCCTCTTTTTCAATATCTTCTTTACCGATAAGGAAGTTTAATAGGTTTAGCTCTTTTTCAATAGGCTTGATGTTGCTAAATACCTTCAGCCAATTAACAAAGTAATCCCATTTAGTGATTTTTTCTTTAAAAGAGTGTTTTATTTTATCAAAAAGTTCATCTTCATTTTTAAGATTAAGCAGGTTGCAAAGCTTGTTCATATTTATAATTTGTAATTAATAGTTCGTTTAACTCTCCTCTTTTTTCGGGATTAGCATTAATACTTCTTCTTGCTTTTACTCTTGTGATAGCAAAATTTGCATAAATATCATCAAAGAAATTATCATTAATATCTTTCCCTTTTACATCTGAATTACTGAGTATCCAATTGTGTCCTAATGAATCTAATTTTGAGCAAAAGTCTCTTAATCTAATTTGTTCATCATCATTAAAAACATCTTTAGAATATGAGTTAAAGCTTGATGTTTCACTAAGGGGTTTGTATGGAGGATCAAAATAGAATAAAGATTTTGTATTGGCTTGCTCTAACGTTTGTTCATAGTCACCACAAAGAATTTCTACTCTTTGTAAAGCATTACTAACGGCTAAAATGTTTGTCTCATCACAAATTGTAGGTTTCTTATAACTACCCATTGGTACGTTATACCCATTGTTTTTATTCACTCTATATAATCCATTGAAACAAGTTCTATTCAAAAAGATAAATAGAGCCGCTTGAACACTTTTCTCTTCTTCTCTATTATTATACATCTCTCTTCTTTGATAATAATAGAGCTTTTTATCCTCTGGCTTACTTTCTAAATCATGAAATTCATTTTGAAGAACTCGTAAGGTTGAAATAAGTTCATGAGGTTTTGATGCTATAATTTTATAGCTATTTATTAAATCTTCATTAATATCGTTAATGACTGCATGTTTTAAGTTTGGGAAGTTGTCAAGCATCCAAAATAACACCGCTCCACTTCCAACAAAAGGTTCAATATATGTGAATTTTGATTTAGTAATATTATAAGGAAGCGACTTTTTAATCTCACTTATTAATTGAGTTTTTCCCCCTGCCCATTTTAAAAAGGGTTTTGCAATATGGTCTTTTTTATTATTCATTAATCTTTGTTTCAATTGTCACATTTTATCAAAAGTAAAAAAACAATCTTACCATTACCACTACATCATTCATTTTTTATCAAATGGAATGTCATTTTCCCTTTCTCTCCCCAAAAACACCACAGCCCAAACTTTCGCTTGGGCTGGTACTACTGCTTTAATATCTCACCTTTGCTATGAAACAAACCTCATGAGTATATCTGAATATATCAACATGGGTTCGACACCAATTCCTGCCATTTTTACAGCATATTGTGTTCCCGGAGTTAGCCCAACAAACATGTGTGTTTTGGTGCTGGCAAATTCCGTCTGCCAAATGCTAGTGTTACTCACGGGTGCTGTCGTTATTTGATAAACGTAAGATTTTGCACCATCTATTTTATCAGAACTAGCAATCAAAGTCCCAGAAGCTGGACCATTCTCTACTTTAAAATTGCTTGGTCTTTCTAAAATGCCTATAGGTGCTCTACTTTTCTGAATATCAAAACCCGAACCTTGGGCAATGACTTCATTATTATTGCAGTTTGCCTGCACATACAGTCCTAATAACCTTAGTTTGGCTTCCAAATCCTTACGGGCTTCGTTTTTAACTAAAGTTTGTTGTTTTCCGCCTGTTTCATTGGCTGAAAGTGCATTGATATAAGCATTTCTGCTTGCTACAATTTCTGCTAAAGAAGGTTGTGGATTTGGGAAATTGGTATTTCCCGTCAAGCTGTTGATGATGACAAGACTTTTAGTGTCTAAATCGTCATCTCTTAATTTTGTGAAGCTAATGATGATTCTAATTACTGACATGGTAATAGATGGTTTTTTTGTGTTAAACTATCGACTAACTACTGAGATATTAAAACAAGGTGTAAGTGAGCGTAGTACTTGTTCTAATGTTTGAATTTAATAAAAAAAATAATTCAAAAGCAAGTCAAATACCTACAATTCAGCAAATTATCTGATTTATTTATTATACGGTAAAATAATGGTTTGCAATTGAGATGCTTGCCCTAAAATGCCCTTGTTCGGAAATATTTTCCCGCTAATAGAAGAAGTTTTTTCTCTTATAGGAAAAACTGTAAAACATATAAGCGATAGACTTTTTCTTATAGGAAAAACTGTAAAGCATATAAGCGATAGACTTTTTCTTATAGGAAAAACTGTAAAGCATATAAGCGATAGACTTTTTCTTATAGGAAAAACTGTAAAGTATATAAGCGATGAACTTTTTCTTATAGGAAAAACTGTGAAGCATATAAGTGATAAATTTTTTCTTGTAGAAAAAACTTTGAAGCGTATAAGTAATAGACTTTTTCTTGTAGGAAAAACTTTAAAGCATATAAGCGATTATTATTTCCTACAGGAAAAATTTTAAAGTGTATAGGAAAAATTGTAAACACTATACGAAAAAAACTTTTTCGTATAGCATAAAAACTAAAGCAGGTAGGAAATTTTAGTCCGTAAACAAGAAAAATTACATTTCTGAGTACCTAAATCTCAAACACTAATTTTTTAGGAGCATTGATGATAGTTAATCACTCCATCCATATCCAATAATATTTATGGTGAATATTTCCCTTTTAAAAACATAAAAACAATTAGTCAATAAGGCTTTTTTGTAACTTCGAAAAAAAAATATTAAGCACTGTAAAATAAATGAGGTTGTTATGTCGGTTAAAGAACTGAGTTATATTAATCGCTAACATTCAAAACGCATCATTCATAATACATTATTCTTCCTTATATCATCTATGAAAAAGTTAAACCATCGTCTATTTCTTAGTTTTGTAGTGGTTGTTTCATTGATTACTTCTTTTGACATTGTTGCTCAACAAGATCAACTCTATATTACTTATCCAATGATGCCTCTGAACGTCAATCCAGCTTATGCGGGTAGTCGTGAAGTAGTGAGTGTGGCTGCTTTGTATCGTCGTCGTCCACTTTTTAGTACTGTTGGTGCGGCTTCAACCAATCAACAATATTTTAATTTCGATATGCCCATTGCCCAAGATAAAATGGGAATTGGTTTTCAAGCCTATAATGCCGAACAATTGATTGGTACAAATACAGGAGGAATTATCGGGAATTTGGGTTTGTATGGCGACTTTGCCTATCGTTTTGTTTTACCCAATGATGGTAAATTGGCTTTGGGCGTGCAAGCAGGCGTAACCCAAGTACCTGCTTTTATTACTTCAACTGGTGGAGGAATTGGCAGTACTAATTTTAATGCAAGCCTTGGTTTGGGTGTGTATTATCATAACGATGATTATTATGCGGGACTTTCTATGATGAATTTGAATGCTGATAAAACCCAATTTAGTCAGCCTACTTTTCTCACGGCAGGTTATGTTTTTCATTTCGACGACCAAGTACAACTAAAAACAGGCGTATTAGTCAGACGACTTTCCAATGCGTATAATACCCAAACGGATGTTGACTTTAACGCAACAGCATGGTTTAATAAGCGATTTGGTTTAGGGCTTTGGTATCAGAACACAGGTTCGGAATTTTCGGAGAATGCCTTTTTAGGTTCTTTGCAGATTCAATTCAGTAAAATTCAATTAGGATATGCTTATGACTTTAAAGGTAATCCAAATGGAGCAGTAGGAGCGAAGGAAGGCTTTCATCAAATCATGTTACGTTATGAATTTGATTCAGGCAATGGGAAATCGGGCGTATTTAGGTATTTCTAAGCCAGAAAGTATCCACTAAATTATAATAATGAAGCTTTATAACTCAGGAAAGTACGGGAATCCTAAAAAAGCTGAACGAATTGTATAAAATAATTAACTTTTGAAGTTATTATTGTACTTTGTAAAGAAAGATACCCTTTTGAAAGCATTAAAAGCTGTGCTATATAAATTTGGCATTCTTTCAATAAAAAACAAATAATTTTTATGTTTTAATTTGAAAGCATAGCTTAACTTTGCCATTGGAATAAAATTAGGTACAATAAAGTAAACAAATAACGATAGTCCCAATTCTGGTTACGTCATATTATAATGGATCAATTTTCATACATTGCCAATGCTGATACGGCAGCGATTTCTGACCTTTATGAGTCATATTTAAAAGACCCAAATTCGGTAGATACAAGTTGGCAAAACTTTTTCAAAGGTTTTGATTTTCACGCAAGTTGGAACAACGCTGAAGGCGTATCCGACGGCATAAAAAGCGGAAGCACTTCTTCGCCAGATAGTTCAACGGTTCAGAAGGAAATGGCTGTCATTAGCTTAATCAAAGCCTTTCGTTCACGTGGACACCTTCTCGCAAAAACCAATCCAATCCGTAATCGTAAAAACCGTCAGCCACGTTTGGATTTGAAAGATTATGCTCTTTCAGAAGCAGATTTAGATACAAATTTTCAAGCTGGAAACTTCTTGGGTATTGGTGCAGTTTCATTGCGTACAATTCTTGAATCTTTGAACAAGATTTATGCAGGTTCAGTAGGTTTTGAATATGCATATATCCGTGAGCCAGAAGTAAAAGAATGGTTACGTGCTAAAATCGAAAGAGAGGCTTTAGCATTTAATCCTTCTTTAGATGAAAAGAAACAAATCTTAACGAAACTGAATGAAGCCGTAGTTTTCGAGAACTTCTTGGGAACAAAGTATTTAGGTCAAAAACGATTTGGTTTGGAAGGTGGCGAAAGTACTATTCCTGCTTTAGATGCAATTATCAATCGTTCTGCTGAATTAGGCGTAAAAGAAGCCATGATTGGTATGGCACACCGTGGTCGTTTGAATGTGTTGGCTAACATCATGCACAAATCTTACGATGCTATTTTTGATGGTTTTGAAGGAAATCTTCCAGACCAAATTCATGGCGATGGTGACGTGAAGTATCACTTAGGATATTCATCAAAACATATTTCTCCTTCAGGTGTTGAAATTTCTTTGAAATTAGCACCAAACCCTTCACACTTAGAGGCTGTTAATCCATTAGTAGAAGGTTTCTGTCGTGCCAGAGCTGATGCTCATTACGAAGGAGATTATGATAAAATATTGCCAATTTTGATTCATGGAGATGCCGCCGTTGCTGGACAAGGTATCGTTTATGAAGTAACACAAATGGCAAAACTAAAAGGTTATGAAGTAGGTGGAACAATCCACTTTGTGATTAATAACCAAGTAGGTTTTACTACAGATTTTGAAGATGCACGTTCGTCAATTTATTGTACAGACGTTGCTAAAATCATTGATGCACCAGTATTCCACGTAAATGGAGACGACCCAGAAGCAGTAGTTTTCGTGTCGAAAATGGCAGCAGAGTTCCGTCAGCAATTCAACCGTGATGTATTTATTGATATGGTTTGTTACCGTAGAAATGGACACAACGAATCTGATGAACCACGTTTTACTCAGCCAACACTTTACGCAAATATTACGAATCACTTAAATCCAAGAGAGCTTTATATTCAAAAATTAATTGCTCGTGGTGATATTGATGCAAAATTGGCTTCTGAAATGGATTCAGAATTCAAAAGTGAATTACAAGCTCGTTTAGATTTAGTAAAACAAAAGATTCGTCCAGAATACCATCCATTAAAATTGGATAACCGTTGGGCTGAATTACGTTTTGCTGAATTAGCTGATTTTGATAATTCTCCAAATACAGGAATTGCCAAAGAAACAATTGATAAAATTGCGGTGGCACTTTCAAAATTGCCTACTGGTTTTAGTGCCTTGAAGCAAATTGAAAAAGTATTAGCAGATAGAAAAGCATTCTTTGATAATGGCGTATTGAACTGGGCAACTGCGGAGGCTTTGGCTTATGGTTCTATTTTATTAGATGGAAATACTGTAAGAGTATCTGGGCAAGATGTACAGAGAGGTACTTTCTCTCATCGTCATGCTGTTTTACATGATGCCAATACGAATGAATCATATACTTCTTTGAATTATATTGAAGAAGGACAAGAGCAATTACAAATCTATAACTCATTACTTTCAGAGTATGCAGTATTAGGTTTTGAGTTTGGTTATGCTTTGGCAAATCCGAATGCTTTAGTGATTTGGGAAGCTCAATTTGGTGATTTCTCGAATGGAGCCCAAACAATGATTGACCAATTTATTGCTTCTTGTGAATCTAAATGGGGAACAATGAATGCCTTGGTGATGCAATTGCCACATGGTTATGAAGGACAAGGCCCAGAACATTCAAATGCTCGTCCAGAAAGATATTTACAATTAGCGGCAGAAGAGAACATCGTAGTAACTAACCTTACCACACCAGCAAACCTTTTCCATGCTTTGCGTCGTCAATTAGCTTGGGAATTCCGTAAGCCATTGGTGATGATGTCTCCGAAATCTTTATTCCGTCATCCTAAAGTAGTTTCTCCAATCAGCGAATTCACCGATGGAAAATTTGAAGAAGTTTACGGAGATACTTTTGTAGATGCTAAGAAAGTGAAGAAAGTATTGCTTTGTACAGGTAAAGTATATTTTGATTTGTTGGAAAAACAAGCCAAAGATAGCCGTACAGATGTAGCGATTGTTCGTGTAGAACAATTACATCCTTTCCCTGCTAAAAAAGTTCAGTCAGAATTAGATAAATATCCAAAAGCAAAAGTATTCTGGGTACAAGAAGAACCAGAAAACATGGGATATTGGTCGTTTGTAATTCGTGAATTTGGTTGGAAACCATTTGAAGGATTAGTAGCTCGTAAAAAATCAGCTTCACCAGCAACAGGTTTCTTGAAAATTCATAATGAAGAACAAGCAGCTTTAGTAGAAAGAGCATTCTCATAAATTTAACCGATGTAGATTACTGATTCTAGGATGAGTAATCTACATTCTTTTTTATATTATCTAAGTATTTTAATCATATAGTTTTGGTTTTTAGAGGTATCAGCATTCTAAAATCTAAATTCTAAATTATAAAATCAGAATATGGCAATTGAAATGAAAGTACCGCCAGTGGGCGAGTCAATAACAGAGGTAACTATCGCCGCTTGGAATAAGAAAGACGGAGATGTTGTTAAAATGGATGAAGTTTTGTGTGAACTAGAATCAGACAAAGCGACCTTTGAACTCCCTGCCGAAGCAGAAGGCGTCTTGAAAATCGTTGCAAAAGAAGGTGAAACTTTGCCTATCGGTGCTGTTATCTGTACAATAGAAACAGTTGGTGGACAAACTGCTGTTGCTCCTTCAGCTCCAGTTGTTGAAGCAGTAGCAACTCCTGCAGCCGCACCAGTAGCCAGTGCAGAACCTGCAAAAACGATTGAAATCAAAGTTCCAGCTGTTGGTGAATCAATCACAGAAGTAACAGTATCTTCTTGGAACAAAAAAGAAGGAGATTCTGTAAATATGGACGAAGTACTATGTGAACTAGAATCTGATAAAGCAACATTTGAACTTCCTGCTGAAGCAACAGGAACATTACATATTGTAGCCGAAGCTGGTACAACATTAGCAATCGGTGGCTTAGTAGCTACGATTACCGTAGGTGCAGGTTCAGCAGTTGCAGCTCCAGTAGCATCTACTCCAGCTCCAGCAGCATCAGCACCAGTAGCATCTTCATCAAGCTATGCGGCAGGTCATGCTTCACCAGCAGCTGCGAAAGCATTAGCTGAAAAAGGAATCGACCCTGCAACTGTTGAAGGTTCAGGCGTAGGTGGAAGAATTACAAAAGAAGATGCACAATCAGCTCAAAAACCAGCACCAGCTCCAGCGGCTGCACCTGCCAAAGCAGCAGAGCCAGCACCAGTAGCTTCTGCTTCAGGAAATAGAGTTGATAGAGCTGAGAAAATGACTTCTTTGCGTAAAACAGTAGCTCGTCGTTTGGTTCAAGTGAAAAACGAAACAGCGATGCTAACGACTTTCAACGAAGTAGATATGAAACCAATCATGGATCTTCGTGGAAAATACAAAGATAAATTCAAAGAGAAACATGGTGTTGGTTTAGGCTTTATGTCGTTCTTTACAAAAGCAGTTTGTGTAGCTTTAAAAGAATTCCCAGCAGTAAATGCTTCAATTGATGGCGATTCAATTATCTTCCATGATTATTGTGATATTTCAATTGCGGTTTCTGCTCCAAAAGGATTGGTTGTTCCAGTTATTAGAAATGCTGAACAATTATCTTTAGCAGGAATTGAATCAGAAGTAATTCGTTTAGCTTTAAAAGCAAGAGATAATAAATTGACTTTACCAGAAATGACTGGTGGAACGTTTACTATCACTAACGGTGGTGTATTTGGTTCAATGTTATCAACGCCAATTATTAATGCTCCACAATCAGCAATTTTAGGTATGCACAACATCGTTGAGCGTGCTGTAGTAGTTGGTGGACAAGTAGTAGTTCGTCCGATAATGTATCTTGCTCTTTCTTATGACCATAGAATTATTGATGGTAGAGAATCAGTTTCATTCTTGGTAAGAGTAAAACAATTACTTGAAGATCCAACACGTTTATTGTTAGATGTATAGATAAAGGCTGATGGCTTACAGTTATCAGCAATCAGAGAAGATAGCTAAAGATTCTTTATTCTATAAAGAGTTTTTAGCTATCTTTTTATGAAAGTAAAATAAGATTACCCATTTTATAATAAAGTAAATCAACTTATAAATGATGGCAATTAGTGAATACCTGAATGCCAGAAGCTAATAATATGCAATACGACGTAATAGTAATCGGTTCTGGGCCGGGTGGCTATGTAGCTGCAATCCGTGCCGCACAATTAGGCAACAAAACTGCCATCATTGAGAAATATTCAGTTTTGGGCGGTACTTGCCTTAATGTAGGTTGTATTCCTTCAAAAGCACTTTTAGATTCTTCTGAGCATTTTCATAATGCTGCTCATACTTTTGCTGACCACGGTATCGAAATCTCTGCTCCGAAAATCAATATCGAGCAAATGATTAACCGTAAGGCTGGAGTGGTGAAGAAAATGAACGACGGTATCAATTTCTTAATGAAGAAAAACAAGATTACTGTTTATAATGGTCTTGGTTCTTTCGTTGATAAAAGTACTGTGAACGTTGCTAAGGCAGATGGAACTTCAGAACAAATTACTGGTAAAAATATCATCATTGCGACGGGTTCAAAACCAACTGTTTTACCTTTTATTCCAGTAGATAAAACAAGAATCATTACTTCAACAGAAGCTTTGAATTTGAAAGAAGTACCAAAACACTTAGTGGTAATTGGTGCAGGAGTAATTGGTGCTGAATTAGGTTCGGTTTATGCTCGTTTGGGTGCAAAAGTAAGTTTTGTTGAATTTGCTGATTCGATGATTCCTACAATGGACAAAACGATGGGTAAAGAATTGCAAAAATCTATCAAGAAATTAGGGGCTGAATATTACTTCTCTCATAAAGTTACTGGTGTTGTAAACAATGGAGATGATGTAACAGTAACAGCAAGAAATTCAAAAGACGAAGAAGTCCAAATCACAGGTGATTATGTATTGGTTTGTATTGGTCGTCGTCCATTTACAGAAGGTTTAAATCTTGAAGCAGCAGGTTTAACAACTGAGCGTGGCAAGATTGAAGTAGATGAGCATACTTTACAAACAAAAGTACCGGGAATTTATGCCATTGGTGATGTAATTCGTGGTGCAATGTTGGCACATAAAGCTGAAGAAGAAGGCGTTTTTGTCGCAGAAACTATCGCAGGACAAAAACCACACATCAATTATAATTTGATTCCAGGTGTTGTTTATACTTGGCCAGAAGTGGCATCGGTTGGTAAAACAGAAGAAGAATTGAAAACTGCTGGAAAAGCGTATAAAGTAGGTTCGTTTCCATTCAAAGCCTTAGGTCGTGCTACGGCTTCTGGTGATACTGATGGTTTGGTAAAAGTATTGGCAGATAAAGTAACAGACGAAATCTTGGGTGTTCATATCATTGGAGCAAGAGCAGCCGATATGATTGCCGAAGCAGTAGTTGCGATGGAGTACCGTGCAAGTGCTGAAGATGTAGCAAGAATGTCGCACTCGCACCCAACTTATACAGAAGCGATGAAAGAAGCTTGTTTAGCAGCTACTGAAAACCGTGCGATTCATTCGTAATCTAAGAATAAATGATAAAAATCAAAGGCTTGGAGGGTTGTCCCTCCAAGCCTTTTTTGTTAGCTTTGAGGAAATTAACCAAAAATAATCATGAAAAAATCATCTTTAAATTTCACTTCCTTTTATAAATACACGTTTCTTTTTGTGGTAACCTTATTTTTGAATGCTTGTTCTTCCAAGCCAAATCAAGAAAGTAAGGCAGATTCTTCAGTCGTTATTCAGAAAGCTAAGAAAGAAGTTATTACCAGAAACAGTACTGAAAAAAGTGAAGGGATGTTTCTGGAAGATATTTTAGCTTGTGTAAGTTTTGATGGATTAGTCAAAAAATATGGTGAAGCGAATATCAAAAAAGAAGTAATGATAGAAACTGGAGAAGGACAGTTTAAAGTAACAAAGCTTTTTCCTGATACAGAAAAAGAAGTAGAAATCTATTGGAAAGATGGTAAAGAGTATCAGCAAATTCAGGATGTAATTATTAGAGTTAGATTTACAAAGGATGAAAAAACGGATTTGAGTTCACCTTGGTCTTCAAAAGATGGAATTCATCTTGGTATGCCATTGTCTGAGATTGTTCAGCTAAATGGAAAAACATTCACCATTACTGGTTTTGGTTGGGATTTAGGTGGAAGTGTTGTGAGTTGGGAAGGTGGAAAGTTGGCCAATAAAAATATTAATCTTCGCTTCAACGATTTTTCTGATAATAATGGTGGATTAACTGATGCAGAATTTACTGCGATTTCAGGAGAATTGGAATTTGATGTTTTACATGCTTCTATCAAAAAGTTAAATCCTTTAGTTGATCAAGTTTCTGTTTTTATCAAGCCAGAAATCAGTAAAGATTTAGGTCAAAAAATGGTGAAAGAAGTAGAGGCAAAGCAGATGAAAAAGTAGATTTTATGGACAGAAGGACTTGAAGACTAGACGACTAAAAGAAACTTGAATTTATAATGTTGAAAGTCTTCAACCCATTCAATCTTTAAGCCCTTTAGTCCTCAAGTCTTACAGTCTTTACTTTAATTTTTCATTCTCCAAATGTCGAGTAGCATCTCGTTTGGTCTTTTTATCTAAGTTTTTTTGTAAAGCTTCTGTGAGATTGATGCCCGTTTGGTTAGCCAAACAAATCAGCACAAATAAAACATCCGCCATCTCATCACCTAAATCTTTGGCTTTGTCAGATTCTTTTTCAGATTGTTCTCCGTATCGACGAGCGATAATTCTGGCTACTTCTCCAACTTCTTCTGTAAGCATTGCCATGTTCGTTAGTTCATTGAAATAACGAACACCAATAGTCTTTATCCAATTATCAACGGTACTTTGTGCTTCTTCTATGGTCATTTTTGATGAATGGTTTTATTAAAAAAACTACCCATAAATCCACCAAATAAACAAGGTAATGGCGAAATATAAGTAGAGAATTGATTGATATTTGGAAATTTGGCTGACATACCCAATAATTGTGCAATAAAGAAACCCGCAAAAATGCCAGCCGTCAATTGTATGGCAGAAATCCAACCTTTTTGTGGTTGTAAATAACCCAATAACAAAGCTGAAAGAAGTATGACAAAAAGTGGCCAATGTACCACATCAGCATTCAGATTTACCACAACAATAATGATGGTAGCGATTAGTGTGAAGATGGTATTTCGTATCATTATAAAATACTTAAATCTTGTTTTTTGAATCGATAAGAATAGTAACTGGGCCATCGTTAACAAGCGATACTTTCATATCGGCACCGAATTCTCCTGTTTGTATATCTTTATCTAAGTCTTTGGATAATTGCTTAATCATTTGCTCGTACAAAGGAATCGCAATTTCTGGTCGGGCGGCATCAATAAAACTTGGACGATTTCCTTTCTTAGTACTTGCGTGTAAAGTAAATTGACTGATTAATAGAATATCACCATTTACAGATTTTAGGTCAAGATTCATTTTTCCATCTTCATCTGAAAAAATCCTCATGCCAATAATTTTCTTAGAAAGCCATTCTACATCTTCTAGTGTATCGTCATGAGTAATGCCTAACAAGATTAAAAATCCTGTTTGAATACTGCCCTTTATTTTTTCTTCAATTTTTACAGAAGCTTCCGAAACTCTTTGTATTACTGCAATCATAATTACATCAATAAATAAACAATCAATAAATACACCCCATATCCCAATAAATCATTGGTAGTTGTAATAAATGGCCCTGAAGCTATAGCAGGATTAATGTCGAATTTGTTCAATACCAATGGCGTTAATGTTCCCATAAATGAAGCTAAGAGTACCACAGAAAAGATAGAGAGCGATACCGTTATGGATAACTGTACATTGGCACTATCAACAATTAGTGAACCGAAAAACGCAAAAATACCAGCAATGATAGCATTGAAAAAAGCTACTTTTAGAACCTTCAAGAGACGTTCGCTAAGGGATATATCAATACCCGATTTATCAGCCAAACTTTGTACAATGATTGAAGATGACTGAACGCCAACATTTCCACCTGTTGAGCCAATTAAAGGAATGAAAAAAGCTACTGCTGGAATTTTTGATAGCAAATCTTCAAAATTATGGATTAATCTTGCTGCAAAGAAACTCCCAACCATTCCTCCAAGTAGCCAAGGTAAACGTGAACGAACCAAACGCCAAACGCTGTCATCTTCTTCAACATCTTCCGAAATACCTGTCATCGCTTGTACGTCTTCTTGAGCCGATTCTGTGATAAAATCGACCACGTCATCAATCGTAATTCTACCCAATAATCGTCCTTGGATATTCACAACTGGTACTGCTTCTAAATCGTATTTCTGCATGACATCGGCTACTTCCTCACCTTTGGCTGTTGTTTTTACAGAAACAATATTTTCATCATAAATATCGGCCACTCTTGCACCTCTTTTAGCAAGAATTATTTTCTTCAAAGAAACTCTGCCAAGTAAAATACTCTCATCATCGACTACATAAACAGAAGATACATTTTCAACATCTTCGGCTTGTCTTCTGATTTCCTCAATACATTCAGTAATCGACTGTTTGATGTTGATTTTGATTAACTCTTTTTGCATCAAACCACCCGCAGAATCTTCATCATAGTGCATCAAATCGTTAACAAAACGAGCTTGTTCTCTGTCTTTCAACAAACCAATAATGTCTTCAGAAATATCTTTGGGTTGTTCGTTCAGAATATCAACGGCATCATCAGAATCCAACACATCAACATACTCTGCAATTTCCATTGCCGTAAAATTCTTGAGGAATTTTTTACGGTCATCAGCGTCAAGATTTGTGATGATTTCAGCACCAAGCTTTTTATCCAATAATCTTACCAAATAATGAGCTTCTTCGCCTTCCAATTCATACAAAATATTGGTTATATCTGCTGGATATAACTCTTCCATTTCAGCAATGATTAAATCATTTTCTTGCTGATTGATGGCAGTTTGTATTTTCTCTAAATATTCCTTTGTGAGTTCAAAAGGAGTAAGTTCAAAAGGTTGTTGATTAGTTGGTTCCATGATTTTGTCGTCACAAATAATGCTATTTGATTTGACTATATAATTTATAGGCTTCTATTCAATAATTGGACTGTTTGCTTCTGCCAAACGAGTTAATTCTAGAAAATCAGCTACAGATAATTGTTCGGCTCTTTTATTCAAAAACGGGTTTTCGGGTAATTGTAATGCTTTCAGAGCATTTCGGAGTGTTTTGCGGCGTTGATTAAATCCCATTTTTACAATGGCTTTAAACTTACTTTCTGATACGCCTAAATCAGATACATTATTTCTTTTCAGGCGAATTACACCAGAATTCACTTTTGGTGGTGGCGAAAATACTTCTGGCCCTAATGAAAAACAATATTCAATATCATAGAAAGCTTGCAGTAATACGCTCAAAATTCCGTAATCTTTATTGCCAGGTTTTGAGGCAATTCTTACTGCTACTTCTTTCTGGAACATTCCTGCGATTTCTGGTACAAAATCTTTATAATCAAGTACTTTGAATAAAATCTGAGATGAAATATTATATGGGAAATTTCCAACGATTCCGAATTTTTTTCCACCGAAAAAAGTCGATAAATCTAAATGTAAGAAATCGGCTGAATGAATTCTGCCTTTTAATGTTGGATAATGTATATTGAGGTATTCAACTGATTCTCTGTCTAATTCAACAACGGAAGTTTGGTATTCGGTATGTTGTAATAAATATTGAGTAAGTACGCCCATTCCTGGTCCAATTTCCAGTACTTGGTCATAACCGCCATGAAGCGACATCAACTCTACAATTTTCTGTGCTGCCTCTAAATCTCTTAGAAAATGTTGCCCTAGACTTTTTTTAGCTCTTACGTCTTTCAATGATTCTGTCGTTGGTTTTTGGATGATAAATAATGTTAAAAAGACTAATGAATTGCTTTTATTCCTTAAAATTACGCCGTTTTTTGTACTTTTAAGATAAAATTTCGTTAAAATCGAAAAGGAAAATAACCAAGAACTAAAAGCTATGCGTTGGTCTCATAAAACTAAAGAAGAATTAATCATAGAAATTCGTCACCTCAAAAAAGAATTAAGAGTATTAGAAGTCAATGAAAGAGCAGGCGAAATGCGACCTTCAATGGCATCTGAACTTGAAAAAGCAGTAGAGAATCTTAATTTGGTGGGAATGGTGTTGGAGGATAATGGGACGATTGTGTATTGTAACCCTTTTTCAATCAGGATGTTGGGCTACCAATTAGATGAATTGATTGGGAAAAACTTTTTTGACGTTTTAGTGCCGAGTGAAGAAAAAGTACAAAGAATTACTTCTTTTCAAGACGCTATGGAAAAAGGAGGCTTGTTCGACCAAAAGGAAAGAACAATGCTTGCCAAATCTGGTCAATTAAAATATGTTGAATTAAATTCTACCATTTTCAACGACGCTGGAGAAGATATTAGATATTTAACCATCATTGGTGAAGACGTTACTGAACGAAGAAAAGTAGCAGAAGCATTGGCTCGTTCAAATGCACAATTGCAAGATTTAATTACCAATACAACCGACTTAATTCAAATCACAAGTATTTCTGGAAGGTTTTTGTACGTCAATAAATCATGGTTAGAAACCATGGGGTATGAATCGAACGAATTAGCTTCTTTGCGTTTGAAAGATATTCTGCATCCAGATTTTGCCAATGATGCTCTTCAAAAATTTGAGAAAGTAAAAAGCGGAGCAAATATGCCCGACTTCGAGGTCGTTTTTAGAAGAAAAGACGGTCGCCGACTTTACTTGGCAGGCTCTGTTAACTGTCGATTTGAAAAAGATGTCCCAACAGCTTTTCGTTGTATTTTTCATAACTCAACTGCAAAAGTAAGAGCTGAGCGTGCTTCTAAATTATATTCAAGTATTGCTCAGGCAACGATTCGTTCTACCAATTTAGATGATTTATTCGTAAACATTCATAAAGAATTGGGCGAGGTAATTGATGTGAAAAACTTCTTTATTGCTCAGTACGACTCAGCAAAATCTTTCCTGTACTTCCCATATTATGTAGATGAGTATTTTGATAATCGGGTGCATTTTACCAAAAGAAAATTGGGAAATGGACTGACAGAATACGCCATTGCAGCCAACAGACCATTGATTTTGCGAGATGAAGACATTTTTAAATTGGCGGAAGACAAAACGATTTATCTCTATGGCGTAGTACCAAAAGTAATGATTTGCGTGCCTTTGCGGATTGGCAATAAAGTAACAGGAATCATCGGTTTGAAATCGTATGAACGCCAAAATAAGTATGAGCAACGAGATTTAGAATTATTGGACTTTATCTCTGGACAAGTAGCTTTGGCTATTGCCAGAAAACAAGCCGAAGATATTTTAGCTCGTGAAACCGCTCGTTTAAATGCCATTATCGAAGGGAGTTCGCACTTAATGTGGTCGGTAAACCGAAAAATGTTGTTGACTTCTTTCAATAAAGAGTATTCTCAATTAATTGAAAGACAACTAGCCGTAAAACCACAATTGATGTTAAGTACTGAAAAAGTAGGTTTTAGAATGGTTTCATCAGCTGACAGGAGAGTACTTGAAGAAAAATATAAAGCTGCTTTTAGAGGTGAGCAACAGCATTTTGAAGTAAAATTAGATTCGGACGATGGTAATCCTAATTGGATTGAAATCTATCTCAATCCGATATTTCTGAACAATGGAATGATTGAAGAAGTATCTGGTATTGGGCGTGATATTACTGATTTGAAGAAATATCAGCAAGATATTGTAAAAGCAAAAGATGAAGCAGAACGTTCGTTGAAAGTAAAAGAAAGATTTTTGGCGAATATGAGTCACGAAATCAGAACACCGATGAACGGAGTAATCGGTATGATTGATTTATTGAACGATACCGTTTTAGATATTGAACAAAAAGATTATGTTCAAACCATTAAAAAATCTTCAGAAACGCTTTTACATATTCTGAACGACATTTTAGATTTAGCAAAAATCGAAGCAGGGAAAATGGCTTTGCATGAAGCTCCAATCGTTTTCAAAGATGTTTTTGATAGGTTACAAGCACTTTTCTCACAAATTGCAGCCAATAAAGGCAATAGAATTATTTGTGAATTTGGCGAAAATTTACCCGAATTTGTGATTGCAGATGAAACTCGTTTGTTACAAATTTTGTCAAATCTTACCTCAAATGCTTTGAAATTTACTGAAAATGGAACAGTAGAAATCAAAGTGAATTTGGTAGAAAAAAGAGGGAAATTCAATAGAATTAAAGTAGAAATTAAAGATTCAGGCATTGGCATCACCGAAGAAAATTTGAAAATGCTCTTCAATGCTTTTCAACAAGTTGATAATTCAACGAAGAAATCATTCGGAGGAACAGGTTTAGGTTTAGCGATTTCTAAAGAGCTTTGTCGTTTGATGAAAGGTGAAATTGGTGTGCATTCTGATTGGGGCAAAGGTTCTACTTTTTGGTTTATCATCGAAATCAAACAAACCGATATTAGCCCAATGATGGCTAAAAAAGACGAAGTAGCGTTCCAAGTACTTGGTCATTTTAGTGATATTACGCCATATATTTTATTGGTTGATGATAATGCGACTAACCGAAAAGTAGCCAGTGAAATCATGAGAAAATCAGGTTGTGAAGTAATTACAGCCGATTCTGGCAAAAAAGCAATTGCTTTGGTTGAAACTTCTTTGCTTGAAAAACCATTTGATGTGATCTTCATGGATATTCAAATGCCTGAAATGGATGGCGTAGAAACGACGCATCATTTAAGAGCTTTATCGGATAATCTTCCGCCAATCATTGCTATGACGGCCTATGCCATGCGTGAAGACCGTGACCGTTTTATGGCAAATGGTATGAACGATTATGTTCCGAAACCAATCAGAGCTGAAATTTTGGTTAGAAAAGTACGAGAATGGATTGAAAGAGGAAATTCACATAAAAAACATGCTGTTAAAACTGTAACAAAATCAGAGCTTTCTAAACCAGAAAGTACTTCTACGCTTATTGAAAAGCCAAAGGAAAATACTCAAACCGCCATTTCTTTGGATGCTTTTCCTGTACTTGACCAAGAAATTATCAAGCAATTGGCGAATAGTGTTGGCGGTGATATGACTTTTGTCAGTTCAATTCTTGAAGGATTTGAAGAAGAAGCCACCGAGCAAATTCAATTGGCTATTGAAGGTTTTCATGCAAGTAATTGCAAACAAGTACAAAGTGAATTACATACGCTGAAAGGAAATTCAGGTACTTTAGGAGCGGCACGATTACACGAAATCACTAGAATTATTGAAGAGAAAGCTAAACATTGCGATTTTACTTTCTTTGAAAAAGAAGTACTGATTTTACAGGAAGAATTTGAATCCTTTAAAATTGCCTACAAAAAGCTATAAAAAAAAGGATACAATGCTTCGGCAGAGTATCCTTCAACTTAATTTTTTCTGCTACAGACTTAAACCCAGAATAATACTGAGCTTTTAAGTTAACCAATAGTTTGGTTGATGATTGTATCGAATGAACGATTTAGTGGTAATTCAAAAAAGTATGTAAAAGTAAAATATTTTTTGATATTTTACTTTTTTTAAAATACCCAAAAAAACTTTGAGTTTATAAAAGCTTGTATTTTAAATATTTAATGGGACAAATGTGTTTTTTGCCATTAACCATGATAGAATTTATTGAGATAAATGCTAAATTAAGCGTTTCTGAATATTAAAAACTATCAATTCTTACTTTTACTCAATATTATAAATTATGCGTATTACTACTAGAATTCAGCTGATGTTCATGATGTTCCTAATGTTTAGCACATGGGGAGCTTGGTACGGTCAAATGGGTAAATATCTTTTTACTACTTTACACGCAAATGGCGACCAAATAGGAAGTGCCTATGCTACTTTTTCAATTGCCTCTATTTTTGCACCTTTTTTTGTAGGGTTAATCGCAGACCGCTACTTTTCAGCTCAGAAAGTAATGGGTGTTTTAAATTTATTAGGTGCTGTAATTTTATATTTTCTGATTCAAACAAAAGACCCTGATACTTTCTTTTGGTATATTTTGGCTTACACTTTGACTTTCGCTCCGAATTTGGCTTTGTCTAGTTCAATAGCCATGAATCAAATGAGAGCCCCAGGTAAGGAGTTCCCTCCAATTAGAGTATTAGGAACGGTTGCTTGGATTGTGGTAACTAATATTGTTGGCTATTATGAGATTGGCGATAAAGTAACAATCTTCCAAATAGCCATGTTTACTTCTGTGGCTTGGGGAATTTATGCTTTTACTTTGCCAAATACACCACCAAAAGCTACGGGTACAGCTTCTGTTTCACAGATTTTAGGAACTGATTCTTTTGTGCTTTTCAAAGACCGTTCATTCTCAATTTTCTTTGTTTCTTCTGTGTTGGTTTGTATTCCTTTGGCTTTTTATTATGCACATGCAAATTTGTCATTGACGGAATCGCACATGACAAATGTTGAAAATAAGATGTCATTAGGGCAAGTTTCGGAAGTGTTGTTTATGCTTTTAATTCCTTTTGCTTTGCAGAAATTTGGAATTAAGAAAATGCTGATTGTTGGTTTAATAGCTTGGATTATTAGATTTGTATGTTTTGGTTATGGTGATGGAATTTCGTCAGAATGGATGTTATATTTAGCCATTGTACTTCACGGTGTTTGTTATGACTTTTTCTTTGTAACTGGTCAGATTTATACTGATAATAAAGCAGGAGAGAAGATTAAGAATTCGGCACAAGGTTTAATTACTTTGGCAACTTATGGTATTGGAATGGGAATTGGCTCTATTCTTTCTGGAAAAGTATTGTCAAATTATACAAATGGTGAAGTACATGACTGGACTTCTGTTTGGATGGTTCCAGCAGGTATTGCAGCCGTAGTGCTAGTATTATTTGTCATTTTCTTTCACGATAAAAAACAGACAAACAGTTAACGAAATATTTTTTATTAGATAGAACGTTTATTTAAAGAATTATATAATTTGACAAACAAATTCTTTAGATAAGCGTTTTAGATAATGTAATAAAAACAACTGTTTTGTCTCTATTTAATCCTTATTATTATAAATACCTACCTACAATTATTTGAAAAAGAGCCTTTGCAAGCTTATATCCTGCTTTTAAGTAATTCAGATATTTTTTTTAAGGCATTTTGTAGCAAATATTTTCAAAGCATTTATATTTGTACCCTACAAATTTAGTTAGTCATAATTTGTTAGTAATTGAATACACATATAGTTTTATTATTGAAATGCGAAAAACTAAAACTATAAGAGTATAACTTGGAATTTAACACAATTAAAATATCCTAAAATAAGTCAACTAAAAGATAAATACTAATACTTTTTGAGCATTAGATTATTTAACCCCAGAGAAATGAAAAGAATTGAAGACAGAGTAAGAGTACTTATTGTAGAAAGAGGAATGACATTACTACAATTGGCAACTCAATCAAAAATTACAGAGGCTACTTTACATGCTATCTTAAATAGAAATGATGCGAAGTATTCTCAATTAAGAAGAATGGCTGAGACTTTGAGTGTTAAAGTTGCTTATCTGACAGGAGAAACAGACTTACCTTCAATGTCGGTAGTTCATGAATCTGAAGCTGGATATGTTGCCTTGAAAGCTGGTGACGTAATAGCAATGCAAAAACAAATTATAGAACTACAGAGCAAATTGCTTACACTTAATACGCCGAAGGATTAAATGTAAAGTAATATCCTTCTAATATTAGTAATCAGAATATTGAATTCAATATTCTGATTACTAATTGTTTATCTATTGAATTTATCTTTCAATCGTAAAAGAGGAGATTCTATGAAGCGGAATGATAATTCACAAACCAATATTGTTAAAGCAATCACCAACGTGTATAGAAGGACGTTAAAAACAGGAAGACTTATTGTATCGCCAATAAAGTAATGTATTGCATTAATACAAAAAACTATTACAGCTGAGTGATATATATAAATTCCGTATGAAATCTTTCCTAAGTAATGAATAATCGGTTTTTCAAGGTTTAAAATTGTATTTGGATTTGCCGCTACATTGATAATGAAGTAGCAAAAGAAAATACCATGAAATTCAAGGTTGAAACCCGGAACATACACATTAGAGCCAATTATTAAAACAGTAATCGTGTAAACGATAACCTGAGTACTTTTCTTGAAAAGAAATGATAAAATCCTTTCTTGTTTACTAAAAACTAAATACGCACCAATTCCGCCAATTACCATTGTTAGAATCCTGAATTGACTAAAAAATAAGGCTAAGTTTTCATAAATTTTATCTTTAGTCGCTACTGGCAAATCGCTGATTTTTAAGAAATAAAAAGACGTGCTTCCTACAATTGTTACAAATACAGCCACTACAATTAAGAATGATTTAAAGGGGTTTTTTCGCTTGATAATCCAAGGCCAAATAGCATAAAATTGCTCCTCAATACCTATAGACCAAGTTTGGGCACATAAATATGGTGCTCTGAAAAAGACAAAACCTATATTGGGAAGGAAAAGTAAAAAGAATGGAAGTCTTTTATAAAAATTAGCATCGTAGTAGAAATCATCACGAAATGGACCATTGAAAAAAGGAATTTCAGGGAAAACAAAAAAGGCAAGCAATACAATAATATAATACAAAGGCCAAATTCTTAGAATCCTTCTGACGTAAAAATTCTTGGTTGAAATATCCCCTCTTCTACTTTTTTCACTTAATAACAAATAGGTAATCAAAAAACCACTCAGTACAAAAAATAAGCCTACACCCAATTTTCCCATATTTTTAATGATGTAAAAACCATAGAAATGTTCTAAGCCCATCATATATTTTATTTGTTCGGTATGGTGAATTAGTACTGAAAATGCGGCAATAAAACGAACGCCATTCAAATTAGGAAAGTAAACTGGTTGATGAGAATTTTGCATCATTTGGGTTATTAATTAATGGGTTTTCAAGATTCATGCTTTCGATGATGTTAAGCATTTATCTGATAATTTTATAGATAAACCATGTTTCGTTATGATTATGTGATGGATTCAATACATAAGCAATGTTATCTATAAAGCTTGGCTCAATATTGGTATCGTGTTGTAGTTTTGGAAATATTTTTTTCATCATAGCAAGCCTTGCTTCCAAATCTGCAGAACCTACAATGATTAAATAATTTGGATATACTTTTTTACCTGATTTTAATTCATTGGGCAATGCTGCCAGTTTTTCAGGACTATCTACTTCATAATAGTCTAATCGTTTATCTAAATAGAAAATAGCAACTGGTTGAGATGCTTGAAAATTTTGAATAACAAAATTTTGTAAATCGCCTTTTTTTCTGAAATAGTTCATACTTTCTACTCTTGAACGCTTTGTATAAGTTACAGAAAGAATACAAAGTAAAATTGTATTCAATACAATAAACCAATAGACTAATACTTTGGTCGTAGTTCTAAACCAAGTTTTAATCTGTAACGTCTCATAAATATCTCGGAAACCAATTACTCCTAAAATTAAAAAGAAAGGAATAAAAGGCAGGATGAATCTTTCTTGCTTGTTTGGATAATATGAATGAAAGGCGAAGAAGAACAAGGAAGCTAAGAATAACATTCGTCTATTTCCAGCTTGTGTGGCTGTTTTGAAATATCCTGCAAAAAATAGGAGAGAAGATAATCCTAAACTCAAACCAGCCATTGTGCCGATATAGCGATGCCATGGGCCGTTAGGATAAATTTCTATATTTTTAGCATCTGCATTGAAGGTAAAATAAGCTTTAATAGAAGCAATCGGATTTCCCCAATAGATATAATCGAAAATTCCTTGTGTAAGTAAGTAAAAACCAACACAGCCGAGACCAAATAAAATGGCTTTTTGCCAATTTGTTTTGCTTAATAGCCATGTCAAACCTACAGTAAAAGGAATAAAAACGATTTGATAACGAAATACAAAAGCGATGACAAACCAAAAAGCTGCTAGAAGAACGGATTTGTTGTTAAGTTTTTGATTTACAGCATAATAACAGCCTATTAAGAGTGGTGGAATACAAACAAATTCTCTTAAATTTCGTACAGACATAAAAGGGAAAACCCAAAATACAGCCAGTAACAATCCTACGATTTTTGCATCGTTTTTGCGATTACTTAATCGTTCCGTCAGTTTGTAACCGTAATATATGCTAAGAAGTGAAAATAAACTATTGACAATTCTTGCGAACAACATTTTTGTTTCTGGGTTGGTTGTGCCAAACCATTCACAAATTCCAAAAATCGAATAATGAATATAAGGATAAATTAAGCTGAAAAGATAGGCTTCGCCATTCACCAAAAAGTCTTGTGTAAAAGGAGAATCAACTTTATCCAGTAAATTTTGGGCAAGTACAACTACTTCGTAGTGGTCGTCAGTGAAAGCATAACCTTTTGAAAAAATGATTGATAATACTCTAAAAAAAAGACCAATCAATAATATTTTTCTGAGATTTAAAGACTCTAAGTATTGTTGCATAATGTAATCACCTAAAAATGTTTTGCAAAATTAAACATTTTACAGGCAAAAATGAAACAAGATTAAGCATCTAGTAAGATTCTGAAAGTAGTTCCTTTATTTAATTCAGATTGTTTTACGAATAGTTTTCCATCATGGTAATTTTCAATGATACGTTTGGCAAGCGTTAAACCTAAGCCCCAGCCTCTTTTTTTTGTACTAAAACCTGGGTCGAATACTTTACTTAGATTTTGTTTAGAAATGCCTTTACCACTGTCTTTAATGTCGATGGCAATTTTATTATTTTTGGTTTCGCTCAAAGTGATTTTTAATGAACCAACGCCACCCATTGCATCTACCGCATTTTTACAAATATTTTCAATAACCCATTCAAATAAATAACGATTTACATTAACAGTATTACGTTGATTGAGTTGATTATCAAGCGAAAAAACAACTTTTGTCGAAATTCTTTTTTGTAAATACGACATAAAAGTCTCGATGGTTTCAATAATATTTTCAGGTTTCAATACAGGAATTGAGCCAATATTTGAAAAACGAGTAGTGATAATATCGAGCCTGATAACGTCTTTTTCTAATTCTTTTACAATTTCTGGGTCGTATTGTGGGTCGCTTTTGAAGTATTCAACCCAAGCGGTAAGCGATGAGAGAGGAGTGCCTAATTGATGAGCCGTTTCTTTCGCCAAACCCACCCAAACCTGATTTTGTTCTGAACGTCTCGACGCATCAAAAAATAAATAAGCCGCCAAACCAAAAACCAATACCACAGCCAATTGAAAAAGTGGATAGTAACGAAGTAAATCAAGTAAGCGTGAATTCCCAAAATAAATATATTCTTTGTGGAGTGTCATATCAAGCTCAATCGGGGGATTATCGTCTCTGATGATTTCTTGTAGTTCTTTTTGTAGGAAAGTCTGTTTTCCTTCAGAACTCAACCCTTCTGGCATTTCGATATTTTTTGCCGTTAAATAGCCAGTTCCGTCTTTGTGAATAATAGGAATCGTATTGTTTTCATTTGATTTTTTAATTTTTTCAAAGAAGAAATTTACATCTTGATTCGGGTCGCTGGTCATGGTATATTTCAAAGACTCAGCATACAATTCAATTTGCTGTTTTTCACGTTCTTCAAGTTTTGAAACAATTTTATCGGTGAAGTACAAAGAAAATATACCCACAATTAAACAAAAGCCCAAAAAAGCTACTTTCCACCAAGTATTACGGCTATAAATATCTACGGATAAAATCATAAAAATGTGTTAAGCGAAGGGTTTTAGCGTGAAATAATCAATTTTCCACTAGTTCTTAACGCCAAATCTACTGCTTTATTTTTTAAAATTAAACGATAAACATACGTTCCCGAAGGCAAGTAATTGCTTGTAAAATCTTTACCTTCCCAAATGATTTCGTTAATGCCAATTTTGATGGAATTATCAGGTCTTACCAAGGCTACTTGTTTGCCAAGAAGGTTGAAAATTTCAATATAAAATTCATCAGGAATGCTTTCTCCAGCTAATTCAAGGACAAACTTGGTAAACAACTGAAATGGGTTAGGAAATACTTTAAAAGCCATCAAAGTATCTTTTGGAAGTATTCTAAAAGAAATTTGATAAGGACGATTACCCGCAAAATTTCCAGCAACATCTTGTGCTTGAACGGAAATACTTAGCGTGTCTTTAGGTAAATTTTGTGGAAAATAGTCAATCAAGAAAGTATTTGTCAAACTATCTGTTCGCCAAGTAATATCATTTTGACTGAAATAAACTTTTTTGAATGCACAACTTGAACAGTACTTTATCTTTAAATCAATACCATTTGTATCTTTTTTTAAACGAAAAATATTCTCGTCTTTCAAGGCAATTTTGATGAAAGGTTTAGCAGAAATAACTTCATATTGTTGAATTTGTCGACCATCGAAAGTGACGGATAAAATGGGGTTTATTTCGTCAGGAATTACTCTGAAAGTATGATAAATGGAATTATTTAGATAAGATTTTTCTGGTAAAATTTCGGGATTAAAAGTAAGACTAAAAGTGTTTTCTCCTAACCAGCCCGCAGTTTGAATTGGCAAATTTACCTTAACAGAATCTTGACTTTTTAGTGGTTTTACTTTAAAACTTTTCACCTCCTTTTTATTCAAAAATGTGTTTGTAATTACTTGTTTGACGCTGATTGAATCACTAAAGTCTTTATTAGAAATATTTTTTAAAGTAGCCTGAATCTTAAAATTTTCATATTCTTGTTTATCAGAGAGTTTGATGTTTTCTACTTCTGAAAGAATTCCTTCGGGCGGACTTTGATAATGCACAATCAGGGATTTTAGCTGTGGTGATTTCCCTGAGAAATCAGTGTTTTTTAAGTGAAATTTGATTTTTAAGAAAGGAAATTCCTTTGCATTGATGGCACTGATATTAAAGGGATTTCGCTGAATATTTTCTGCTAAAATACGTTCTTCTCCTTTTAAATTGACGCCCAAAATATCATAAGAAAATGTTTGATACTCATTTTTTTCGACATCAATCAAAATTTCTTCCCATTTTGAAGCTACACCAATAAGTGGCGAAGTAATTGTTCCAGTATCAAAATTATCGTTAATGGTATAATTTTCTAAGCTTAAAATCTGTGTGTCGCCACGCTTATTGACATCAGGAAACAGTTCTAATAAAGCTTTTTTTGCCCCTTTTCTACCGATAACTAAAAAGGGTGAACCTTTTGTTAAACGCTTAATTTTATTGGTATCAACCCCAATTTCAATAAAATTTTTCCTGAATTCACTCGTCCAATTTTGATATTCTACATGTCCAGAATTCCAAAGCATTACATGATTTCCATACTCTGTAGCCGTAAAATAATCTTTTAAATCACTTGAAAATTCTTCCATTGAAAGATAATTGACGGCATAAGGAGTATAGCCACAAACCAAACTTGGAATAACAGCGTAGGGGCGTAAAGCCCGATTGAAAGCCACAGCATTGAGGTTATACCAAGGATAACAAACGCCATCGCTAATCAAAATTTTATCGTTCAGAATTATGGAATTTGCTCTGTGAGAACGTGGAACTCCGCTGTTTGTTCCATAGATTTTAGCGGATAATGTAAGTGATGAAGTATGGAATTTCCATTGAGTATTTTCCAAATAAAGACGTTCGTCAGTCACGGATTTAGATAATTGTGGAAAGCTAAACTGAGCAAAACCTTCAGGGCTATTTTTAAGAAATAGGAAAGAGTTTTCTATCCAATTATCACCTTCTTTTTTCACTCGCCAATAATATACAGTACTGTCTTTTTCTAAGATGTTATGTTTGAAAGATAAGAAGTTTTGATAAGGTAAAATGATACTTTTTTTATAAACAGAAAGAAATAAATGATTAGTATCTATTTCGAAAATAATATTAGAATTCTCTAAATTATAAGGTATTTGTATTTGAAAATCAATGACTTGTTTGTTTTTAATACTGAAGTTTTGAGGATATAAAATAATGATGTTTTGTGCTGGAAAATTGTATTCTAGTACGGAAGTATTATTGTTTTCTTGGAGTTCTGAAATATAATTATTGTAATCTAATATTACTTCAAATCGATTGTTGCCAACACTTGCTAATTTGTCGTTTGGGATGTTAAAATAGATAGTATCCTGAAATGAAATTTCTTTCAAAAACGTATTTTCAAAAAGTACTGTTTTCCCGTTTGGATATGTTCTTTTTACTTGAATATTCAAGGGGTTTATATAAACTCTTCCTAAATTTTTGATGATAATTCCAATGGTTAATGAGTCTGAAAATAGCCTTGGATTTTCTTTATGTTTATCCAATAAAATAGCAGTATTATCAAGGGCAAAATCTGGTTTGTTTGCAGGGAAAAGTACAATAGCAGGGTCGCCTTGTAAAGTGAATTGCTGTGCATTCGCTAGTTCAAAAGCTGAGTTTGGAAATTTTTTCAAATAACGATTAATGCTGTTTTGCATAATTGTTCCAAAGGCTTTATCAACATAAATACTGTCTTGAAAAAGCGTTTGAAATAATTCGTCGGAATATGATTTTAAGCTAAAAGAATAACTCAGATAGCTGTGTGCTAAAAACAAAATTGCACCTCTTTTGGGTGTGTTTATCCAGTCGGTTCCAAAAGAATTTTGTGAAGCAAATAAATCACCCGCATTACAGCCATTCACCAAAATGAAAGGATACTTTCCTTGATTTTTATAGCCAAATAAATCATTAGAAACATAACCAATATCCATATCGGTTTGCTGTGAAGCCGAATGACCAAACATCGTAATCATTCCCACGCCTTGATTTACTTGTTCCGTAACATTGATAAATTCAGTGGGATTATCAGTCTTTTTTGCAAGTAATTGTATTTGTTGCCCAAGGAGTCCATTCTCACTAATTCTCTTCAAATCAATAACATAATCTTTAAACGTGTTGAGTTCAAAAACACTCCTTCCACCAGACATCATTAAGGATTTTTTTCGCCAAAGTTCATTCATTGGTTGGGCTTCATGTTCTTTCACTTTCTCCAAATAATCTAAAACTGTTTGGGGATTGTTAGTAGCTAAACGCCCAACTGGAATGTTTAATTGAGGGGCGTTGGAATTCATCCCAAAAGGAATATCTCCACAAGGAAAACCCCAAGTAGGCACTAAATCTAATTGATAATCTAAAGAATTTTTTCTGGCTTTTTGTGGATAAGTAGCCGTTCCAATGATAAAACAGAATTGTGATTTTTCCGTGTTTTTCATAAAAGCTAAAAACCGCTGAATTGCCAGTGAATTTTTATCCCCATAAGTAAAATAGTTATATAAAAAGTCTGTCGTTACGCATAAAGTATCATATTTTCCACCTTTTTCAGAAGCTCTATAATTGGCATATTCTTGAGTCGATTGAAGTAATTTTTGAGGTGTAATTATCAAGAAATTGGCTTTAGTTTTTGGCAATTCTCTAAAGGATATTTGTTCGATGGCATCAAGTTTTTTGATTTGATTACTTATCAAAATATGTTGTCCATTGGTTTGAAAAGTAAGAGTAGAATCACTTTGCTGAAAATCAATTTTGATAGGATTGAATTTATCAGAAATGTCATAAACAAAAGCATTTTTTGGCGGATTTTGAACGATAATCAATCTTTCTGTTGATGCGTTAGGTAGAAAATGAAAAACCTTTTCATTCAAACCTTTCATCTGGAAGCTTTGTGGATAAGTAATTTTCAAAAATGAAACTGAATACTGGTCATTTGATTGGCTAGAAAGTATAGATATTTGATTTTTATCCGCTTTAAAAGCTACTTCTTTTTTATAAAGTTGAGTAAAGTAATTATCGAAAAATAAACTATCTACAAGCTTATTATTAAGACTGATTTGTAAACGATGTTTTCCTTCTGAACGTCCTGAAAAGAGTATCTCAATCTTTGGTTTGGACGAACTGTTTTTTATAAAATTTTTAAGTTCAAAATCAAGGATGAGTTTACTGTTTGGCTTTTGAATTTCACCTGTCCAAGCTTTGCCAAAGCTGTAATTACTGTTTAAAATACCCGTGGAAAGCGAAGAGCCAACAGGTTCTGGTTGACCTTCAGAAAAGGAAGAAGTAAATATTTGTAAATCTTCTTCTAAATGAAATTCTTCTGGTTTTAAGTTTTTGAAAGGATTTTTTTCTTGAATAAATATTCTTTTATTTTTCTGATTATCAATGCGATAAGTAACAAAATAAGAAGCTGTATCTGTAAATAAACTATAATTCAAATGCGGTTGAGCATTTCTGGGTTGATACAAAAGAGAATCTAAAGAACCATCATTATTTTCAGCATAGAATTCCAGATAATTCTTTGCTTGAAATATTGTATCATTGGCGTGCCTAACTGAAATAGCTACTTCCTTTCCATGTCTGAATATTTGTATTTTTTCAGGATGGATGTTTTCTGGAAAACCTACTTTTTGTAGTGCTTCAAAGCTAATTTGATGAATACCTTTTTGAGTAATTTTGAACTTGAAATATTGTTGTTGAGGATTAATCCATTCATTGCCAATTACTTGTGCAGAAATGGTTGAATCGAGAAGATTTAAAAGAAGTATCAAAAATATTAATACTGTCTTGTAGATTGTAGCTAATTTTCTCATACTTTTATTAGTAGAATTCTACCCTAAAATACAAAAAAATGGCTTATCAATTCATCTCTTCCTGTAATTTTTCTTTCATTCCAACATCCGAGTTCAATTTTACTCGATTTTTCTTTAATGAACCCGAACATTTGCAACAACAGGGTGGGGAAGAAGTATATACTTTTTACTGGAAAAATATTGAAAATCAATTGCTTGAAGCTCGTTTTTCGGTCATTATCTTAGCTGGAAAAGGTTTTAGTCCTTTACGAGCAACTTTTGGTGGAATAGAATTTAGTGAAGTACTTCCTAAAGAATCACTTTTTAGATTTATTGAATTAGCTTTCAATACTTTGCTAAAACTTGAAAGTTTACAAATCACTTTTTGTCCAGAAAGTTATTTTAACATCAATCAGCGAGAAGCACTAGATTTTTGTTTTGAGAAATTAGCCTTCAAGCATTGTACTGTTGACCAAAATTTTGAAATAGTGATAACTGATTTGAGTTTTTACGAAACACTAAAATCTCAGCGACATAAACAACTTTTACGGAAATCGCTGAAGAATAGTTTTTTCTTTCGGGAAGAAAAAGAGCCTGATTTAGCATTAATTCATAATTTTATTACTCAATCAAGAGTGAGGAAAAATAGAAAAATGACAATGACTTTCGTGGATTTAAGGCAAAGTGTTGAGCTATTTCCAGATAATTTTAATTTTTTTTCAGTCTCGCACGAACAAAAAATAATTGCTGTTGGAGTAACCGTTAAAATTACAGACGAAATACTTTATACTTTTTACTTGGCAGATGATGAAGATTATTTAAAATATAGTCCTACCATTTATTTAATTTCAGGTATTTACGAATATTGCCAAAGAAATAATTTTAGATTATTAGACCTTGGAATTGCTACTGAAAAAGGGATTTTAAACAAAGGATTGGCTCAATTTAAACAACGTTTAGGGGCAAAACAGTCGCTTAAAAAAAGTTTTTTAGTACAGTTTTAAAAATAAATAAAAAATAATTGAGATTGGACGAATCCTTTTTGTCAAAATTCTCGTAAATACATTTTAAGAAGTAAAATGTTAGTCTTTAGCGGACTAATATTTATATTTTGGTGTGTTAGTGGCAGTATGGCGAATCTCTTTGAGGTTCGCCATATTTTTTTGATTAGATATTTGAATAAAAATAGATTGCCTCTCTGTTTTTCCATACAAAATTTTGGAAAATTCATTCTTCTCAAAAGAAACTCCTTGATTGATATATTTTTTCAGATATTCTGTGCTTCTTTAACAGTTTAAATAGGTTAAACGCATTTAAATATTAAAGAGCATTTCGATTAGATATTGGTCATTCCAACCTGCCAATTTCCTTCTACTTTTAATGCTTTCTTTATCG
>NZ_JACHKT010000007.1 GCF_014204325.1 Arcicella rosea | reverse complement strand
AAAGGCTTTACAAGAAACTTTTCAACTACTTTTAACGCCAGATTTGAGAAATTATCAACAATGTTTAATCATCAGCCCAGTTTAAGGGTTGAGCCTAAAAAAAATAAGGTTATTTTCTAATACTCCGTTGTAATCTTCAATATTGGTATTTCCTTTTAGTCTTAACTTTCTAAGTTTATCCGCATCAAAAGCAGCATAACCTGGCAATTTAGAGTGCTTAGAATCAATGTGAAAAAAAATTCTGTTGTATGAGTTTGTTAAACGTTCTGCCCAATATGCTGTTGAATAGACAAACCACTGAACTTTGGCAAAATCCCAATTTCTATTTTTAATATAAATAGTTAGTTGTTTTTGGTCATTAAGAATTATATTATCTAACACATTATTAATTGTCCAAGTTGGAGTATTGATTTTTACTTGTAATTCTTCAAGTAATAATGATTGCGGAATAGGTATTTTATATTGGCTGTAAAATTCAGAATTTGAAAGACAAAACACCTTATATGCAAGGCAAAACCCATTAACAATATCAAGGGAATTATCAAATACTTCAATTATTTTTGTTTGAGATATAGAGGATTTATTATTCTTTTTGTCATAATATGAAATGTTATAGTTCGTATAAATGATTTTTCCATGAGCAATACTATTTCTAATATCATGTAAATAGTATTGTTCCAAATATTTAAATCCATTCTTTTTCAGTTCTTCAACTGAATTATATAAATCTAAACCATCTAATTTTTTCCCATTTGTTATCCACCAAAATTTTGCAAGTATTTGAGAAAAATAGAATAAAGGAGTTTCGTAAAGCTTTAGTAAGCTATAATGAATATTTTGGTCAATGAAATTAATTCGGTCATAATCATTCTGAGGATAATGAAGATCGTGAATAGAAAGTTTGTTAATGTCATTAAGAATATTATTACTGAGACTAATATGATTTTCTGAATCAATTAGTATCTGTGCCAGTTTATCCTTGTCTTGATGTAAAAATAAGAATAGGGTATTTAAATACTCTGAAAAGGCTAATTGAGAATAAAAACTTTGAGGTTTATTCTCAATATAGTTTATTAAACTCAAGTAATTTAAATTTGGAGAAAATGGTATGAAATTAAAATTATTTTCTATCCTATCCTTCCAATGTTTGTGGAGAGGCTCAGTTATTGGGTTGTTTTCAAGTATATTCAATTCGTTTGATTATTTATTATTGACTTTCAGGATAGGTAATATTGTAATGTATTCCATTTCGCTAAAGTATCAAATTAACCCTCAAGAAAAAAAATCAACCCCCACTTTCTACCCAAAAACTTATTAAACGGTAATTTCGTACTCTAAAGTGGATGACTCACTCATGGCATGACTACCAAAAACTTAATGCTTCTCAAAACTTACCGAAAGTCATACCATGAGTTTTTATTTATTTTCCCGCCAAGTTTTAGGTAATGATATTTTTTAGAGAGAATTGAGTACTGACGCCTTAATTAAAATCTCCTTTATTTTACTAGACGATCCTTCCACAATACAAGATTCCGATTGCATTTTACTAGATAAGCCTTCCATCGAACAAGATGCTTATTTCATTTTACTAGATGAGCATTTCATCAAACAAGATGCTTATTTTATTTTACTAGATGAGTCTTTCATCAAACAAGATGCTTATTTCATTTTACTAGATGAGCATTTCATCAAACAAGATGCTTATTTTATTTTACTAGATGAGTCTTTCATTAAACAAGATGTCGATTTCATTTTACTAGATGAGCCTTCCATCTGGCAGGATTAATGAAAGTCGTGTTTTGTTTATTTTGTTGGAGCAAAAGGAATGAAAAAGCCCTTTAAGATTTTTAAAACCTTAAAGGGCTAAAGAAAGCTACCCCACTCATGGCATGACTACCAGAGGTTTACTTCTTTTCAAGATTCAATAAAAGTTATGCCATGAGTATTCATCGCTTCATAAAAAAACTCAAAGCTCATAGCTCAAGGCTCACAGCTCAAACCTCAATCACTGGAATATCACCCTCAATAATTAATTTACCTTCTGTGGCAGCTTTTACTTCGTCGATACTTATGTTGGGAGCGATTTCTAATAATTTAAAACCGCCTTCGGCTAATACTTCCAATACCGCTAATTCGGTGACAATTTTCTTGACACAGTGGATGCCCGTGATGGGTAAAGTACAGTTGCTCAACAGTTTTGATTTCCCATCTTTACTCACATGTTGCATTGCTACGATAATGTTTTTAGCAGAAGCCACCAAGTCCATCGCACCGCCCATGCCTTTTACCATTTTGTTAGGAATTTTCCAGTTAGCAATATCGCCATTTTCTGAAACTTCCATAGCTCCCAAAATCGTCAAGTCCACGTGTTCGCCTCGTATCATGGCGAAACTTTCGGCAGAACTAAAGAGCGAAGAACCTGTTTGCATCGTAATGGTTTGCTTGCCAGCATTGATTAAATCGGGGTCGATTGCCTCTTCCGTCGGGAATGGCCCAATCCCCAACAAACCATTTTCCGACTGCAATACTACGCTGATATTTTCAGGAATATAATTGGCAACCAAAGTAGGAATTCCGATTCCCAAGTTTACATAATCGCCATCTTTGATTTCACGAGCAATTCTTTTGGCAATTTGGTTTTTATCCAAGCCTTTTGCTGTGGAAACTGTTGTTGGTTTTACATCTTTTGTAGCATTTGTCGGAATACTTATCGTGCGTTGTTCAATTCTTTTCTGGTAATTTTCCCCTTGAAAAATTCGCTGCACATAAATGCCGGGCGTATGGATTTCGTTAGGGTCTAAAGTACCTGCTGGTACTAATTCCTCTACTTCGGCAATGGTAATTGCCCCAGCCGCTGCCATCATTGGATTGAAATTTCTTGCCGTTCCTTTGAAAATTAAATTCCCTGCGGTATCGCCTTTCCAAGCTTTTACGATAGCAAAATCGGCCCTGAGCCACGATTCCAACAAGTATTTTTTACCATTAAATTCTCGTACTTCTTTGCCTTCGGCTACTTCTGTACCCACACCAGCAGGCGTAAAAAAGGCAGGAATCCCTGCACCGCCTGCTCTTACTCTTTCGGCTAAAGTACCTTGTGGAATCAGTTCTACTTCGAGTTCTCCAGATAATAATTGTCGCTCAAACTCCTTGTTTTCACCGACATAAGAAGAAATCATTTTCTTCACTTGGCGACTTTTCAGCATTAAACCAATGCCAAAATCATCTACACCAGCATTGTTTGAAATACAAGTAAGCCCCGTAACTCCTTGTTGAATCAAGGCATCAATACTATTTTCGGGAATACCGCAAAGTCCAAAACCGCCAAGCATCAGCACGGCATTGTTTGGAATATCTTTTACCGCCTCTTGGGCATTATTTACTACTTTATTCGTCATTTTTTTCAATGTTTTAGTCGTACATAAAGTGCAATATATAAATATTCTGATACAAAACAGCATATAATCATGCTAGGAAAGGCATCAGACTTAGTCAAAAAATATCCTCGAAATATTGACTTATGGGAGTGAGAGAGCTTGCTTTTAGTGATTTAGAGGGGAAGATTCTGCCTGTGTAGCCTGAAAAATAGAATCATTTTTTAAGAATAATTTATTAGAACTGACACTGTTAAGTGAAGACTCCCTTAATAATCCTGATAGTCGAAATAATTACTATGGATTCCGAATTTGTTTAAAATTAAACATTCTTAGAATTTGTTGATTTTATCGTACCATTGCCAAAATTTTCTACATCTTAGACTTCAATGCTCCAGCGTACTTTACACGTTTTTTCAAAAATAGACTGGTTATTTCTTCGAATGGCTTTAGGGGGAGAGTTTTATCAAATACTTTTCTGTAAAGGTAAAACTGATTAGTTTAAGCCAAAACAAAGATTCAATTTGGCTTAAACTAATCAGTTTTTTTACATTAAGCGAAATTGAATCTTTGTTTTGGCTTAATGTGGTAATTTTAATTATATTTGTCTTGAAAAAATAATAACACTATGGCAAATATAATTGGTAGAGAAAATGAATTGACCACATTACGAGCGTTACAATTATCAGAAAAGTCTGAATTTGTTGCAGTTTATGGAAGAAGAAGAGTTGGAAAAACGTTTTTGGTTCGAACAGCCTTTGAAGGGCAATTTGTATTTCAAGTCACTGGCTTAGGAAATGCCAATTTATCACAACAACTCACAAATTTTCATATTGCTCTCCAAAAAGCCTATAAAAATACACCAATTTCTCAAGCAACAGACTGGCTTACAGCTTTTCAGCAACTAATTAGTTATCTTGAAAATACAAAAAACCCTAAAAAGTATATTTTCATAGATGAATTACCTTGGTTCGATACTCCCAATTCTGGTTTTATACAGGCACTAGAGCATTTTTGGAATAGCTGGGCTTCTTCAAGAAATGATATTGTACTCATTGTTTGTGGTTCGGCAGCTTCGTGGATGTTGAATAAATTAATCAACAATAAAGGAGGTTTACATAATAGAGTTACAAAAAGGCTAAAGGTTGTTCCGTTTACCTTAACTGAATGTGAAATATTTTTAAGGAATAAACATTCTGTTTTAGATAGATACCAAATTACACAACTGTATATGGTGATGGGTGGTATTCCTTATTATTGGGAAGAAGTTTCTTCAAGCCTAAGTGCAAGTCAAAATATAGAACAAATCTGTTTTTCAGAAAATGGTTTATTAAGAACAGAATTTTCAAATTTATACGCTTCGCTTTTTAAAAACGCAGAAAAGCATATAAGCATTGTAAATTGTTTAGCTCAAAAAGCTAAAGGTTTAACCAGAGATGACATTCTGAAAGCTACAAAACTAACGAATGCAGGGAGTACTACAAGGATACTTGATGAACTTGAAGAAAGTGGATTTATCCGAAAATATTTACCTTTTGGCAATAAAAGTAAAAATAGCTTATACCAATTGGTTGATTTTTATACGCTCTTTTATCTAAAATTTATTAATGGAACTCAGACAATAGACCAAAATCATTGGATAAATACAATAGATAACCCCAAACACAGAGCTTGGAGTGGTTATGCTTTTGAGCAAGTTTGTTTGTACCATATACAGTGTATCAAACAAGCTTTAGGCATTAGCGGAATCCAAACTGCGACTTCGGCATGGAGAAGCTCAAATGCTGAAAATGGCAGTCAGGTTGATTTAGTCATTGATAGAAGAGACCAAGTAATCAATCTTTGTGAGATGAAATACTCAATTAATCCTTTTGTAATTGATAAAAAATATGCCAATGAATTGCAGCATAAAATTGGCACATTCAAAACTGAAACAAAAACAAGAAAGTCAGTTTTTCTTACTTTAATAACGACTTTTGGTGTGCAGACAAATAACTATTCAGCAGGTTTGGTTCAAAATAGCTTAACGATGGATTGCCTTTTTTGAATTATTATATTTTCGAAATCACTTTAACGAATTGTTTTCGATGAGGCTTCCAATTACGTCCGCAATGCAGACGTAATTGGAAACTGCTTATAACGTTCTTATTCTTCTCCCCCAAACAAAGCTTTCCAAATCACATCATAAACATCCGTAGCGATAATTTCCCCATCGCCAATTTTCTGGTCAGAAATTAGTATTGGATAGTATTCTTTACTGATGTTGATACTGCCATGCGAGCCTTTTACTAAAGTAGCATCTAATGGAATCACGTCCATTAAATACCTGAATCCTAATAATTTACGAGCTAATTTATAAGCTGCTCGTAACTTGATAAATGGATTAGCAGGATTCATGAACATCTCGACGGGGTCGTAACCTGGTTTTCTGTGGATGTCCACCAAGCGAGCGTAATCAGGAGCTTTGGCATCGTCTAACCAGTAATAATAGGTAAACCAACTATCAGCATCAGCCATTACCACTAAATCTCCTGAGCGTTCGTGATTGAGATGATGTTCTTTTTTACCTTCTTCGTCCAAGACTAAAGCTATGCCTTTGGTATTTTCTAAAATACTTTTTACTCTTGCTTTTTCGCTTGGGTCATTGATATAAATATGGGCAATTTGGTGGTCTGCTATGGCAAATGCTTTTGAAATTCCTGCATCCAATAATTCATAATCACGTTCAACTCGGACAGAAATTAATCCATTTTCACGTAAAATTCTATTGATATGAACAGGATTACTCACCGTATTAATGCCATATTCAGATAAAATAATGATGTTTACATCTTGTGCTTTGTAATGATTTACCAAGTCCTCAACCAATTTATCTACTTCACCTAATTCTTTGTGAATTTTAGGAAAATCGACACCAAATTTCTGTAAACAGTAATCTAAATGAGGTAAGTAAATCAAAGTAAGCGTTGGGTCATGAGCTTTATCCACCCAGACAGAGGCATCTGCAATCCATTTTGAAGATTTGATATTGGCATTTGGTCCCCAGAAACTAAATAATGGGAAAGTCCCTAAATCTGCTTGAAGTTTATCACGTAAATCTGCTGGTTGCGAATAGCAATCGGGAGCTTTTACGCCATCGGCATGATATTGTGGTCTCGGAGTAACTGTATAATCTGCCGATGAGTACATATTGTACCACCAAAACATTTTGGAACAAGTGAAATTGGGATTTTTACGTTTGGCTGCTTCCCAAATTTTTTCTGCTTTCACAATCTTATTCGACTGCTTCCAAAATTTATGTTCATTATCTTCACGGTCGTACCAGCCATTTCCTACAATTCCATGAGTATCAGGGAATTTTCCTGTTACAAAACAACTTTGTGAAGTAGTGGTAACAGCAGGGAAAACGGGTTTGATATGCGTAAGCTGATGTTCTGAAAGGTATTTTTTGATGAATGGAGTATATTCTCCGATGACGCTCGTGCTTAAACCAACGACATCTATCACTACTGTTTTTTTCATATTATTGTAGGCTTTCGGCTGTCAGTCGTCAGCTTTGGGCTTTTATTAGAAATAAGATATTGGCAATCTGAAATTCAATTTTATATCACTGATGGCATGACTTTAAGTCACGCAATCAGTAATTTAAATCAAAAGTTCAAGCTGAAATCCGACGACCGAAATCCGATAGCTCCTTAAAGCAATCCTTTCACCCAAGTAACCTCACGGGCGATAGACTCATTTAGTGGCACTTGTACTTCTGGCGGTAAAACGCCCCAAGTATAAGTTTCTATTTCTAAATGATTGGTAAAGGGTTTTTGTTTATGAATCGCAAGGGTATCTACAATGTCAGATTGTGTCGAAGAAAGTTCTCCATATTGTTCTATAAATAAAGGCACGTGAAAATGAACTCGCCATTCTTCATGTTTTCCAGTTTGATAGTCTTCAATCGCAAGGTTTAAATCTTGATATTTTTCAAACGTTCCATCTGCTTTTCTGGCAATTACTTGGTGCAAATAACTGGCTTCGTCGTACTGAGCGATAGCTTTTAATTTTGTTTCAGCATCATTTGTAAAGTTCACTTTTATGGCAGAACTGATCTGAATTTTGCCAACTGCAATATTAGCTTTTGCTAATTTCTCCACTACTACTTTTGGTTTTTCGTAGCTTACTGCAAAGTGACAAACATCATAACATAATTGAATATGTGTATGCAAAATCGCCAATGTTTCTTCGGTTGAAATGCCTTTTTGGGCAAAATATTGAATGGCAATTGGTCTTAAATAATCTTCGTACCAAGTGATAAACTCGGTAGAATTTTCTAAAATTCCATCAGGTTCTGGTTCGATGTCCAAATGTAAAACTTTACCCGTTGCTTCTTTGATGGCGATTAATTCGTCCAATACCAAAAGCATCTTTTGTGTCGCTAGAGTTGTGGCATGATGAAGAGTTTCTAAAGGGTTTTTACTTTCAATTTTCCACCAAAAACGGTACGAAAGCGGCGAAGTAGAAATGCCTCCTTCTTGCATATCAGCTGGTAATAATTTCGCCAAAAGCTTGAACATTCGGATGGTATATTGTACTCTATCGTTTGTCGTCCAGTCGGGTGCGTGTACTTGGTCTTTTACAACTACATCATGAAAACCGCCATAAGGAAAACCATTCATGGTAAAAACATAGCAGTCATTGGCTGATAACCAATTCTGGAAGGCTTCAAAATTAGTAGTTTCCGACAAATCTAAACTTGCTTGATTCGCCAAACGCAAACCAATGCCCATCGGAGCGTCTTTACTTACTGAATTTTTGATTTCAGGAATGCTACTTTGGAGTACTGAAAAATGATGTTTCCAGTCTTCTCCGGGATGAATATTACTACAATATGTTAAAAGTCCGAATGGGGTTTTCATAATTTATGAGCGTTTTTCGAGATAATCTACGGCTTGTTTTACCAATTCAAAATCAATTTCGTGTACTTCAATGCCTTTGCCAAGTCCTTCTAATAAAGTAATGGTCAAGCGTCCGCCTAAGTGTTCACGGAATTCGTTCAAGCCTTTCCAAAGGTTGATTTTGTCATTTTCGGCTAAAGCTGGATGATACAAATCGAAACCAAGATTTTCTAAAACTAATAAAATTCTATCTAAAGCATCTTCCGAAATCATCCCTTTCAAGAAAGAATAAGCACAATCCAAAGCGATACCAATGGCAACGGCTTCGCCATGACGAATTTCAAAATTGGTAAGATATTCTAATTTATGAGCCGCCCAATGACCAAAATCTAAAGGACGAGCAGAGCCACTTTCAAAAGGGTCGCCACTTGAAATATGTTGAACGTGTAATTCTGCACAACGAAAAATTTGCTCGTTCATCGACTCTTCGTCACGATGTGCCAACAAAACTGATTTGTTTTCAAGCCATTCAAAAAAAGCTAAGTCTTTGATTAAGGCTACTTTAACGGCTTCTGCAATACCCGAACGCCAATCTCTATCACTCAAAGTTTTCAAGAAAGTACTGTCATTAAAAACTGCAACTGGTGGAGCAAAAGTGCCGAGAAAATTCTTTTTCCCGAAGTAATTTACGCCATTTTTTACACCAACTCCTGAATCATTCTGAGAAAGTACTGTCGTAGGAATACGAATATGTTTTACGCCACGATGTGCAATTGCCGAAGCGTAGCCAGTCATATCTAAAAACGCTCCACCACCAATCGCTGCCACAAAAGAATGGCGGTCGATACCGTAAGTATCAATGGCACGAAGCGTTTGAGCTAAATATATTTCATCATTTTTTACTTGTTCGCCACCTGGCAAGACTAAAATATCAGCAACTAATTCAATTTCTTCCTGATTTGCGAAGTAATTTTTGATAGCTTCTTGTAGATATTGGTGATTTTCAGCAACGCCTTCGTCGATGACAAATAAGATTTTCTTACGAAATTGGTTTGCCCCGTAATGGTTGCCAAAATTGTTTAAGAAAGTAATGAGAGTAGTATTTTCAGGAGCGAAAAGATTTTCGGTAAATAAAATATTATACGAAAACTGAACCTGAAAGCTTTGCTGAATCTGAGACATTTATTGTAAGAGTAAAATCGAATTTATTAAATTAAGTAACAGCGAAAACCTTCGCTAATTTCATTGAAAGTGGCAATAAAGCTAAAACACATAAAGCCAGTATCCAGTTTCCTGAAACACTTACCCAAGCAGCGTCCATCACGATAAGCGAAAGTACTCCCGCCTTTACCGCTTTGCCTATATTTGGCCCAATGGGATTTGTAATAGCTGTAATTAATGGTTTGAAAATCAAATAAATATGTAATATCACAAAGCCAATGGCAAATAAAAAGTAGCCTAATTGATAAGCAAAAAGTAGCTGAGAAATACTGACAAAAGCGTATAAAAATCCTGCAAAATATAAAGTTTTTTGACTACCTCCATGTACTTCTCCACGGCTAACCATCGTAATGGCAGCAATATAAATTACAGGAATTATGCCCAACCACCATAAAGAAGCGGGAGCAGTTGCCACGGCTGACATTCCCAAAATGAGGTTTCCACCTCTACAAAGTCCCATATTAATTGGACCTAAAATATCATGATGTTTACCGAAACGATTATAGACTAAAGCTAAAATTGCTACAATAATAGCAATGATTCCGCTTTGAGTACTGTTAAAAAATGCGGCTACAATACCCATTAAAAGCCAAAAGCTACCCCATAAGGTAGCATTTGTTTTACTCACTTTTCCGCTTGGAATTGGTCGTTCGGGTCGTTCGATGGCATCTAATTCGGCATCAAAAACATCATTAAATACAATTCCACCGCCGTATAAACCTTTGGTGGCGATGGAAAGTAAAATGACTGTTTTGATGCTGTCGATGTCTGTTGAAAAAGTAAAGCCTGCGATAGAAATTCCTGCGAAAATATCCGCTACTGATGTTACAATATTGGCAGGTCTTAACAGTTGGAAGTATGCTTTTATATTCAAAATTTAACGAATGATTAAGGCATTTTTATCGACTCTCGGCTGTTGACCACCTCTCAAAATCGTATTGCCATTATATTTTAAACTTTGGTCAATTTCTTGTGGATTTTCAAAATCTTCCACATTAATTTGTCCGCTTTGGGCAAACGCATCAATGGCATTTTGATAAGTAACCAAACGAATATCATGGTCAGAAATTCCTTTAATTTTCATCAAAGCGGCAGTTTTTGGTATTGCCAATGGGTCACTAATGCCCCAATCAGCAGCAGAATTTATCATAATTCTTTCAGAACCGTATTGTTTTACTACTTCTACCATGCGTTCATTTCCCATTTTGGTAAATGGATAAATAGTAAAAGCGGCATAAAAACCTTGGTCTAAAACACTTTTTACAGTTTCTTCATTATTATGGTCGATAATAACCATTTGTGGGTCGATGCCATGTTCAAGGGCAATTGCCATACTTCTTTCCGTTCCTTTTTTCTTGTCACGGTGGGGAGTATGTACTTGTACTGGCAAACCTGCTTCTTTGGCTAACTCTAATTGTAAACGATAATACTTTTCTTCGGCAGCAGTTTGGTCATCAAAGCCAATTTCGCCAACACCCACTACACCTTCTTTGTATAAATATAATGGTAAAATTTCCATTACTTCTTCTGCAAGGGCTTCGTTATTGGCTTCACGAGAATTCAACCCAATCGTACAATAATGTTTGATACCAAACTGAGAAGAACGAAAACGCTCCCAACCAATCAAACTACTGTAATAATCTTTGAAAGTCGAAAGTCCAGTACGTGGCTGACCAAGCCAAAATGCGGGTTCAATAATTGCCACAACGCCAGCATCAGCCAAAGCCTGATAGTCGTCAGTAGTGCGTGAAGTCATGTGAATGTGTGGGTCAAAAAATTTCATGTCTTTGATATAATCCATAAAATTTACTTGCACATTCGTTGCCGTTGCCAATTCTTCGGCTGTTCCTTCAAAATGAGAAGGATTTTGGGCTATTTCAGTATGTTTTTGGCACATTTTTTTAGTGGCTAATGGCTCAATTCAAGATTTTACTCACAAAACCGTTCTTGAATTAGGTCTAAATTTCAGATAAAATGCTTATTTATATATCCTTTATTATCGGAGAACAGAGGAATTCCTCTCCTATTTCTCTAATTTATTCCAAGTAATATTGTCTTCTCCCAAGTCATTTATGATAGAAAAATACTTGATTAACAATGCTTTAGCTGGCTCAAAAGTAGTTTCTTTACAAACCAAAATTGCGGCAATTTGATTGTCAGAATTATCGGTTTGCAACAATTTTTCAATGTCTTTCAAAATTTCTTCATTTAAAAAATGACTTACTAATCGCCAAACTTGTGCAGGGACAGAACGACCAGCCGCCCAACGTTCATGGGCAAAGTCTGAAAGAGTATCAGCTAATTTCTGGTTAGCTCTTTCCGCTAAACCTTGAATTAAATGAATTGGTTTATCATTAAAAATACATTTTAACACCAATTGATTCCATTCTGCTTCCGTAAAATAAGTAGCAGGGAAAGTATTTCTAAACGCCAGAGAGTCGAAAATTAAACCAATGTTCGAGCGAACCGCTTCGGTGGCTCTATAAATCCATTTTTCAGGGAAAGCCAAATATGGTAAAGCTGAATAAAGTGCTACGGCTTCGTTGATTTCGGCAGTATCAAAAAGTGCATTGATATTTTTGAGATAAACTTCTTCCGAATCTGTTGGAAACGATAAAAGTAAATACACTCTTGCCAATCTGTCGAGCGTCCATGAATGTGAAATGTTTTCTTCTGCTAAAACGAATTCAACTGTTTTTTTCGATACAAATCTTGGTGTGGCAACGAAAGCAGTTAAAATATTTTTGCTTTCGCTTGATGATTTACTCAAAATCCAATTTAGTTCTTTCTCAGAAGCATTTTCTTGGATAATACTTAAAAGTTTGCTGATGATACTCACAATTTTTGTTGTCTTAGGAATAAAAAATAATAATTATCAAAGGTAAGGACTGCGTTTGAAATATAACTTAACAAAAGTCATTGTTTACATCGCATTTATCTCTTTTTGTCTTTTTATCAAATACCAAACCGTTGAACGATTGAACAGTTTACCTTTTACGGTTCTAAAACCAAAGTTATTGAGTTCCAGTGCTATCGCTTCTAAAGTGTATATTCTTCACGGTTGTAGCGGGCTATCATACCACTTGCCATTTTATTATTAATATTTTTAATGGCTTTTTCTCTTTGCATTTTTCCGCCAAGCTCACGAGTTTCCTGCGTAAAGTACTGCGGATTGCCCATTTTTTCGCCTCTTTTTTTCTTGGCTTCTAAGGCCACTTTTGTTCTGATACTGATAATTTTTCTTTCTCTTTGTGCAAAAATGGCATAAATTCCAAGCGTAACTGTATCAGTATCAGGCAAATCACAACTTTTAAAATTGTCTCCCAGCAATTTCTTTAATTTGAAAATATGCTCAATGTCACGACTCAAACGGTCTAATTTTGCTACGATAAATATGTACTTTTTCTCGTTACATAATTTTATAGCTTCCATTAATATAGGACGATTTTCAATATCTTTTCCACTGATGGCTTCAATAAATTCATGCTCAATTTCGGCTTCATCAATTTTTGCATAATGTTCAATAATGGCTCTTTGAGCCTCCAAACCTAAACCCGAACGCTCTTGTCCTTTTGTAGAAACTCGTAGATAACTAATATATTTTTTCATAGCTCAATCCAAATTTTTAAAATCTATGAATTTTGATTTAAGTCTTTGTTTTTCAGGAGATAATTGTCTGAAAATAGCTTTTTAAGTTAGCTGAGAATCTAAAATTTATTTTTTATGAATAACTCGTAAAATTTAGGGTTTTGCAGAACCCATTAATTTATAGTTATTTACCCATTTTTACTAAAAATATAATTTATATCAACTTTTTCTTATTCATTTCTATTAAATTTTATTGGCAGTAAGTGCCTGAATTAAGTCATCTTTTGATTTAATTAGTTGGTCTTTACTTGCTAACAGAGCTTTTAATCCTTCAATTTCTTTTAATAATACTTCTTGATTGACAGTTATACTAGTAATTGCTTCTTGAGTATTCCTATGCTTAAATTCTGGGGGACGCCCACCAGCAGAGTTTTTGATTTTAGCGTATTGAATGGATTTTTCATTCAATAATTCATTATTATTTAAGCTTGAAGTTAGGCTGAATTCTATGTGAAGGAGACTTTCAAACTTGCGAAGAATTCGAGTAGAGAGGTCTTTTTTTGAAAGAATGTCTGACATGTGTGGTGCAGATGTTCCATAAATATTTGCAAAGTCTTTTATTTGAATGCCTTGATTTACAACAATCTGTTTCAGATAATCTCCAACGTGCTTTTGCATTTAATTAGTTGTTTTAGAAAATATATAATAAAAATTTAGTTATTAAATAAAAAACAAAATTTTAATGTGTATAAAAATATGTGTTTAGTATAATATAAAGTCCAAATATAGAATATATTATATTAAATACATATATAGAATTAATATAATTATTAAAAAATAGCAAAACTTATCAAAATGAAAGTGCGAAGATTCTTTCAAGCTTTTCTTGTACTGTTTTGATGATGTTTTAAATTTTCCATCTTCAAAACCGATTATATAATCAAGTTTGACAAAAGATAAGACGCTTTGTTTAAAATCATAGAGGGTCGTATTAGTATTTAAACAAAAGCCTAAAAATCACTTTTTATTTAAGATTTTAAAAAAAAGCTTTCAATAATGAATTTTCTTTTTTGAAAATGGATTAATGTATTTATAATCTTTTACTTGAAATGTTATTTCTTAATCTATATCAATGCTTTGATTTTGGACATTTCTCAAATTTGCAAAGTAAAGAATAACATTTAATCCACAATCGTGATGAAAAGAGTTATCCAATTTTTAAGTGCTATAATTTTATTTATTTTTCCAAACGTTTTGTTTGCCCAAAAAGCAGAACCAAGATTTTTGTTTAGATTGTACGAAGACAACGATTTTTTTAATATCCGTGGCATCGGTACAGACGAAGCGTACAGCAATGGAACAAGGTTCGATTTATTTTATACAAAAAAACATGAGTCGAAGTTTTTTATCGACAAAATACTCCCAAAAGCAGGCGATAGCACCATCAATGTTTTTGGTTGGGGTTTGACTCAACTAATGGTTACACCGAGAGATATTACAAAAACAGAATTTCAACCAGATGATTATCCCTTTGCAGGTTCATTATATGTTTCCCATACTTTGTACTCTTATAATCCTGAAAAGAAGTATGATTTTCAGACAGAAGTAATAGCAGGAGTAAGAGGGCCGGCGGCGATGGCTAAACGAACTCAAACATTTGCTCATAAACTCATTCATGATAGAACGCCAAGAGGTTGGGATAATCAATTAGCGAATGCAGTATTGTTTAATGTCAATTTTACAGCTGAAAAAGAATTATTTCACTACCATAAAATTTTGGAAGTGATGATAGGAGGAAGGGCTACTGTTGGCAATATGTTAAATTCACTGACACTTTATCCAATGCTTAGAATTGGAAAGTTTAGTCCATATTTCCAAGGATATTTGAATCAGTATGGAAGCAAATCACAACGTTTCAAAAAATTCCAAGTCTACTGTATCGTCAGACCCGAAGGCTCATTTATTGTTACAAATAGATTGATGAACGGAGAACTCAAAAATTCAAAAACGGCTGTTTTTGAAAATAACATACGCAATTGGTTTGCAGAAGTATCGTATGGAGCAGTAATCACAAAAGGAAATTTCGGGATTTCTTATACACAAAAAGTAGCGAGTGCTTATAAAAAAGGGCTTTATCGCCACAGTGTTGGCAATCTTTCGTTGTATTACAACTGGTAAATTAATTAGCTTTGTGATAATTATGAATTATTAACAGAGCAAGATGAAAATAGTTGTTTTAGACGGATTTACTTTAAACCCAGGAGATTTAACTTGGGATGATTTATACACTTTAGGTGAAGTACTGATATATGATAGAAGTGCACCAGAAGAAGTTTTGGAGCGTTCGGAAGGAGCAGAGATATTACTCACCAACAAAACGCCTTTGAAGGCTGAGATTATTTCTCAGTTAAAATCTTTAAAATATATCGGTGTATTGGCTACTGGATATAATGTAGTTGATATTGGAGAAGCTAAAAAACAAGGTATCATCGTTACTAATGTGCCAGGATATGGTACAGATTCGGTAGTGCAACTGACTTTTGCACTGATTTTAGAGTTTACTTTGCACGTTCAAAAACATAGTGATGCCGTTAGAGCAGGGAAATGGGCGAATTCAAAAGATTTTTGTTTTTGGGATTTTCCGTTGATTGAATTGGCTGGAAAAACAATCGGTATCATCGGTTTTGGAACTATTGGTCAAAAAGTTGCTGACGTTGCCACAGCCTTTGGCATGAAAGTAATTGCCAATAGTCGCCGACCAAACGACCAGTTGCATCGCTCGAATTTTAGATGGGCAGACATCAACACTTTATTGCAAGAATCTGATTTTGTGAGTATTCATTGTCCGCTAACGGCTGAAACACAAGGTTTGATGAACCGTGAGAATTTACAAAAAATGAAAAGTTCAGCCTTTTTAATTAATACTTCTCGTGGTCCAATCATTATTGATGAAGATTTGGCAGAGGCACTCAATAATAACATAATTGCTGGCGCTGGTATCGATGTACTTTCAGTGGAACCCCCACAAAAAGACAATCCATTATTTACTGCACAAAATTGTATCATTACTCCACACATCGCTTGGGCTACCAAAGAAGCAAGAACTAGATTATTAGCAATTGCGATTGAAAATATCGCTGACTATCAAGCTGAAAACCCCAAAAATATTGTCAATCCATGAGAGTACTCATCGCTCCAAATGCCTTTAAACATAGTTTAAATGCCAAAGAAGCTTCGGAAGCTATTCAAAAAGGTTTTGAAAAAAGCCATTTAAATTGTGTTTGCGAATGTTTTCCAATTGGCGATGGCGGAGATGGAACAGGAGAATTAATCATTAGTCATCGTCATGGAATTGTCATTTCTGAAGAAGTACTTGACCCACTCGGGCGAACTATTCAAGCAAGTTACGGTTTGATTGATAATCGACAAACAGCTGTGATTGAAATGGCGAGTGCATCGGGAATTCGTTTGTTAAAGAATGAGGAATTAAATCCTTTAGAAGCTTCAACTTTTGGTACAGGATTGTTGATTAAATTTGCTTTAAATCAAGGAGTTAATAAAATAATATTAGCCGTTGGAGGTTCGGCTACTGTCGATGGAGGATGCGGAATTTTAGCAGCTTTAGGTGTAGATTTTTTGAATGAAAAAGATGAAAAAATAGGTTTTTTACCTAAAGATTTAATCAATTTAACCAGTATTGATACTACTCATCTTGACAAACGAATACTTGATTGTGAAATCGTTATTTTGTCAGATGTAAAAAATCCTTTATTAGGCGAAAGTGGTTCAGCCAAAGTTTTTAGTCCACAAAAAGGAGCGACAGCGTCTGATGTTGAATTTCTTGAAATTGTACTAAGTAATTTTGCTGATGTGATTTATCGACAATTTGGAAAAAGTATTGCCAATTTAGCATTTGGTGGAGCAGCTGGTGGTGTTTCTGCGGGTTTAGCTGGTTTATTGAATGCTAAATTAATGAATGGTATTGACGCTTTTTTGTCATTAACTGGATTTGATGATGCTTTAAAAAGAAACGATATTGTCATTACTGGTGAAGGAAGTCTTGATAAACAAACGCTACAGGGAAAAGGACCTTTTGGTGTTGCTGAAAGAGCGAAAACTTTGAATATTCCAGTAATTGGTTTGGCTGGGAGAGTACCTTTAGCAGACGTAGAGGCTTTAAAATCACATTTTGATGCAGTTTTTACCATTGGAAATGAACCGACTGATTTAAAAAATGCTATTGAGAATACTGCTGAAAATCTGACCAGAACGGCTGAACAAATTGCTAATTTATTGGCGATTACTCAAAAAAAATTGGGATAATATTGTTAAGATATTATCCCAATTTTAACATTAAGCTTGTTTCACTAACTGAATATTTGCAATTAATTTTACTTCTTCACTTACTAATACTCCACCAGCTTCCGTTGGTGCATTCCAAGTTAATCCGAAATCTTTACGGTTAATTTTGGCTGTTAATTCAAACCCAGCTTTTACATTTCCCCAAGGATCTGTTGCTGTTCCGCCGTATTCTACTGATAATTTCACAGATTTAGTAACGTCTTTAATCGTTAAATCTCCCACTAATTCAAATTCTTCATCATCAGTTTTGACAAATTTGGTAGAAGTAAATGAAAGTATAGGGTATTTTTCTGCTTCAAAAAAGTCAGCACTTTTTAAGTGTCCATCACGTTGTTCGCTATTTGTGTTGATAGAATCAATTTTAGCTTCAAATGCTATTTTAGCATTTTCAAAATCATCTCCAGCTTCAACTGTTCCACTGAATTCTTTGAAATTACCTGTTACAGTGGTGATTACTAAGTGTTTAACTTTAAATTGTACTTCTGAATGTGAAGGGTCGATTGCCCAGATGGTAGTTGACATGATTGTTGTTGTTTAATGTTGTGAATGTGATAATTAATTATTTTTTGAATATATATTGATTTGCTAAATTGATTTCCTCCAAAGAAATTGAATGCTGTTTGCCATTAAATACTTGTGAGTGAATATTCGAATTCAGATTTTTTAAAATGCTAATGCTTTCTTGAACTCTTTCCAAAGGAACGTGTGGGTCAGGATTTCCAGTAGAAATTAGGATAGGAGTACTTTCAAAATCGCCTTTATATCTTTCTGTAATCAAGGTTTCTCCGATTAATCCACCCGTAAAAGCGACTGCTCCACCATATTGTTGAGCATTTCTGGCAAGGTATTCAAGCGTAAGGCAAGCACCTTGTGAAAATCCCAATAAATAGATTGAATCGGCGGGAATACCCGCCTTTTCAATGTCTTTCACTAAATCATCAATTACATCCAAAGCGGAATCTAAGGCTGGTTGATTTTGTGCTTCGGGAGCCATAAAACTGTATGGATACCAACTTCTTTGCGAAGCTTGAGGAGCAAAAATGGCCATTTCATTAAGATTCAAATGCTCTTTTAAAGTAATAATATCTTGAGCTGAACCACCACGACCATGAATCATCACGATTGCTTTTTTTGCTTTTTCGATAGAAAGCCCAGCGGTTAAAACTTGTTTGCTGTGTAAGTACATGATTTTAAATGGTTTAATCTAGTTTAGGAAGTGTTTTTACGATACTATCACGATATTTTTCATATTGTGCAGGTAATTTCAAATTTAATCCTAGTTCTTCTAAAGATTCATCAACTGTGAAACCAGGATTATCACTCGCAATTTCAAAAAGTACTCCACCCGGTTCACGGAAATACAATGAATAGAAATAATTTCTGTCGATTTTCTCAGTGATTTGTAAACCAGCATTCATTACTTTTTTACGGAATTCCATCAAAACATTATCGTCACTTACTCTGAAAGCTACGTGGTGAACAGAACCTTTTGAAACATGACCAACTCCTTCACCCGGCACTTCTACTAAATCAACGATGGCAGCTTGTTCAACCGCATCTGTTACAAAACGATAACGATTTACATGTTGTTCCAGTAAGCGATAACCGAAAATATCTGTTAAAACTTTAGCGGTAGCTTCAATGTTATTACTTGTAATCGTTACACTGTGGAAACCTAAAGTAGCATGTTGTGCTGTTACTTCACTGGTTTCAAAAGGAGTACGAGTATCAGCTTTTTTAGGAACAATCAACTCAAATTTTAGACCATCTGGATCCAAGAAAGTAAGATATTGTTCTCCGAATTTTTCAGCAATTTTGTTAAAAGCAACGTTGTTTTCCTCAAATCTTTTTTGCCAGAATTCAAGACTTCCTTCTGGAACAGCATAACCAATTTCTGTTGCTTGACGAGCTCCACGACGTCCTTGTGGAATTCCATCGCCCCAAGGGAAGAAAGTAAGTACTGTTCCAGGTTCGCCTGTTCCGTTACCGTAATAGAAGTGATATGTATTTGGGTCGTCGAAATTGACAGTTTTTTTAATCATTTTCAAGCCCATTACTTTTGTATAAAAATCAAAATTTCTCTTTGCATTTCCTGCAATAGCAGTGATATGGTGCAATCCATTTATTCTATTTTCCATAATTGTTTTCTTTTTTGTTGATACAAAGTTATCTGCTCAGCTATTGATTTCTCTTGAACTAGGACAAGAAAACACAAGAATGATAAATAAATATAATGTATATTCTGAATTTGAGAATTAACAAAAAGAGGTCAGAAAACTAATTTCTGACCTCTTTTTGTTAAATAATACAAAATGTAGTGACAACCCTTGCGGTTGCCGACATTTCGACAAAAGAAACGGTAACCGCAAGGGTTTACCGCTACAACTACAATTACTCACAATTCCCATCTGGAAATAAAAAGGAAGTAGGTTTCCGTAGAATTCGTGCTTATTAAATTACTTCACCTTCCACTCGTGAATTCCAGCTGCATTGTCTTTTGATAATTGTACTTCTAATCTCAATGCTTTTGTACTTACTGGTTCAAATTGAATGCTATTGAATTTATCTTTAGCGACAGCATCTTGAGAAATTACTTTTACTGGAATCCATTCTCCATCTTTTTGATATAAAATTCTCCAAGAAGTTGGTAAATAACAACCTCCCCAAGGACTATCGTCAAACCAATAAACATCTGAAGACGAAACGGTATAAGTTTGGTCGAAATCATACTGGATGAATTCCGTTGAGTTTTTCTTTGGCCACCAATGGAAAAAATTACCACTTCTGTCGATTGAGTTTTCAGCATCATATTGGTCGTTTAATGCTTTTAACATCATCGGACTTTTGATGGAAGCTGAAACTTTACTTTTACTAGCAATGGTTGGAGCGGGCTTTGGTTTTGATGCCGAAGCTTCAAAAGGAATCCAAACTTCCATTTCAGAAGAACCACGATTCGCCCAAGTATAATATGGAATGGCTGTTACTTTTTGTTGTGTTTTAATCAACTCATTACTGTTGACTTGTCTTTTTGTAGAAGAACCTTCCATCTCTAAAGTCATAATCCCATTCAATAAACTGGCTTGAAAGTTTGGAGTTATTGTAGCATTTTTATCAACAACTAGATTCAAAACGGAAGAATCTGCATTATCGATTCCTTCCAAACAATAAACAAGCGGTCCTCTTTGTAGAGCAAATCTTTTTAAATCCGCTTTTACGCTGTCTTTTGCTTCAATTTTTTTCACGTCCATTGGCAAATCTAAAGTCAGTTTATCGCCTTTTGTCCAAGTACGATTTATCACGGCATAGCCTTTTTCAATAGAATAATTGGCAGACTTTCCATTTAGCAAAAGGGTGAATTCACTTACTTTACTTTTATCTTGATATAAATCGCCCTTAATTGGTTGATTAATAGCCCAACCTGGAATACGAATGTGAATACTGAAATTTGCTTTTTTTGCAGGGTTAATTGTAAACTCATCTTTGCCAGACCAAGGATAATTGGTTTCTTGATGAATGGCTACTTTAGTATTCGTTAATTGAATATTGGCATCACCACCCACAAATAAATTAATATACAAATCATTTTGATTTTGTGCATAAGCATAACCCGGAACGGAAGGTAAAAAGCGAGTCATGTTAGAAATACAACAAGCACAATCATACCAAGTTCTGCGTTGATGTTGCCCCATAGAAGCCAGCGGATTTGGATAAAAGAACTTGTCGCCTGTCAGAGAAATGCCAGAAAGTAAACCATTATAAAGTGTACGTTCTAAAACATCAATATATTTGGCATCTCCATGAAGCAAAAACATTCTATTATTCCAATAGACATTGGCAATGGCTGCACAGGTTTCTGCATAGGCACTCATGTTGGGTAAATCATAATCTGTACCGAAAGCTTCGCCATTTCCAGTTGCTCCGATGCCGCCTGTGATGTAAATCTTTTTGTCAACCACATCATTCCAAATATCATCGATGGCACTTAAATATTGTTTATCGCCTGTCAAGGCCGCCACATCAGCCATGCCCGTGTACATATAAGTAGCACGTACTGCATGACCAACCGCTGTGTGCTGATCAACCACTTTTTTGTGCGATTGACTATACTCTTGGTTTAAATGTCCTTCTTTTCCTCTTAAATCAAGAAAGAATTTTGCGAGCGACAAATACTCTTTTTTACCAGTTACTCTGTACAATCGTGTTAACCCAGTTTCTACAATTTGGTGACCTGGAAAACGTTCTTCTTTTCCCCAACCAAAAGTTTTCACCAATAAATCAGCATTTTTTGTGGCAATGTTCAAAAGGTTCTTTTTTCCTGTAGCCTGATAATGTGCTACAGCAGCTTCATACAAATGACCTGCATTATATAATTCATGACTTAAATCTTCTTCTTTTTCCCAACGTTTTGAACCAATCCATTCATGCGGTTTGGCAATTTTCATGGTTCTGAAAGTATATAAATAGCCGTCAGGTTCTTGAGCCGCTCCGATATTACTGATGAGCGTATCTAAATATTTTTCAAGCGAAGCGTCTTTTTTAGTTTGTAAACTGTATGATGCACCTTCAATTACTTTGTATAAATCGGTATCGTCAAAAGTATAAGTCGTACTTTTTTCAACAGGCATTTTGCCAGCTGCTTTTGCAAAATTGTCTATCCTTCCTGTGATTTTACATTGATTTAACGTGTAAGGAATAGTTACTTCTGCATTGATTTTCATTTTTGGCAACCAAAAGTTGTCTTTAAAATGTACTTGCGTGAAAGTAACAGGCTGAATCGGATAATCATTTTTTTGTGCATTTACACTATTTGCCCAACATAAGGAAATAGCGACCATTGCTATGTTTTTCTTGAAAGATAGTATCGACATATTTTTGAGTGTTTTATGGCAAAAAAGAATTTATTACTTTTTCTTTCCGAGAAAAAGGTAATAAGCAGGAATACCTAATAATACAATTATCAAACCCGGTAAAGTATATGAAGGTTTGTAAATCAATAATGAAATTGAAATAATTGAAGCTGAAACGATGTAAATAAGTGGTAAAATAGGATAACCAAATGCCTTGTAGGGACGGGGTAAATCTGGACGAGTAATGCGTAATCTGAAAATACCGATAATGGTTAGGATATAAAAAATAAGTACGGCAAAAATTACATAATCTAATAATTCGCCATAGCGACCACTCAGACAAAGTACTGAAGCCCAAAAACATTGAATCCAAAGGGCTTTTTCAGGTACGCCATTTTTATTGAGTTGTGCTACTTGTTTGAAAAATAATCCATCTTTTGCCATGCTATAATACACTCTAGCACCCGATAAAATCAAGCCATTATCACAACCAAAAGTAGAAATCATCAGAAATACGGCAATGACCATCGTGCCGATTTCTCCAAAAATATGCTGTGAAGCAACCATTCCAACACGGTCGTTTTCGGCAGTTGCGATTTCATGCAAAGATAAAACGCTTAGATACATTACGTTACAAAGAAAATAAGTTGCCGTAACGATAAGTGTTCCTAGAAATAAGCTTAAACCAATGTTACGTTCTGGTCTTTTGATTTCTCCAGCGATAAAAGTAACATTATTCCAAGAATCACTACTGAATAAGCTTCCAACCATACTAGCGGCGATTGCTCCCATAAATGCCATATTGGAGTACGGGAGTGATGAAATACCATCAAATTGGAAGAGGGAAAAACCTGTTTGCCAGTTTGCTTCCCAAATTTCTTTTTTGGCTGCTAGTGTAAATCCAAAAATTATCAGCCCGAATAATGCGATAATTTTAATAAGCGTCAATACTGTTTGAATGGTTTTACCTTCTTTCACCCCACGAGTATTGATATACGTCAGGAAAGAAACCATTAAAATGGAAGTAAGCTGGGCAGCAGAAACTTTAAATAATCCGACGTCCAATAAGATGTTTTTTTCACTCAAAAAAGGAAAAATGTAGGCTGAAAATTTACTGAAAGCCACACCAACAGCTGCAATTGAACCCGTTTGGATTACCGCAAAGAAACTCCAACCATACAAAAAGCCTACAAGTGGATTGAAGGCTTCTTTTAAATAAATATATTGTCCGCCAGCTTTGGGAAACATGGCACTTAATTCTCCATAACTTACTGCCGCAGTTAGGGTTAATAAGCCTGTAATCAACCAAATAACGAGTAACCAACCCGCAGAACCAACATTACGAGTAATATCGGCACTTACAATAAAAATCCCTGAACCAATCATCGAACCCGCAACAATCATGGTGGCATCCAATAAACCTAATGAACGTTTAAACGTACTTGAATTTTGTTCAGAAGCCATTTCTACAGGGTTTTCAGGATTCATATTGTTATGGTTTGTTGATGAATTGATTGTTTACAAAACTTGAAAACCAAAAGCATAAGGGTCGTCTTCGTCGTCTATATTAATGGTATTATAGCCGTAAATTCTAGCCCAACCTTCTATACTTGGTCTGATGGCAGGTTTGCCACCAACAGTAGTTTCTTCTTCAATACGACCAATGAATTTTGAACCGATAATACTTTCATGTACAAAATTATAGCCCATTTTTAGCTTGCCTTTGGCATACCATTGTGCCATTCTAGCAGAAGTTCCAGTGCCACAAGGTGAACGATCTATGGCTTTATCACCATAAAATACTGCATTTCTGGCGGTCGAACTTGGGTCAAGTACATCACCAGTCCACAAAATATGGGAACAACCGTTAATGGTTTCGTTATCTGGATGAACAAAAGTATATTGTTCGTTGATGCGTTTACGCATTACTCTACTCCAACTAATTAATTGGTCGGCAGTGTAATGTTGTAAACCTTTGAAGTTCTCTTGTACATCAACAATCGCATAAAAATTTCCACCGTAAGAAACATCTACCGTTAAAGTACCCAAATCTGGACATTCAACAGTAATATTTTCGGCCGCTAAGAAAGAGGCAACGTTGGTCAGTTTTACACTTTTTACTTTTTTACCTTCTTGTTTATATTCAATCATCACCAAGCCTGCTGGTGCTTCCATTCTGATAATGCCCGACGTTTTTGGGATAATTAATCCCTCTTCAACAGCAATGGTGATAGTTCCAATAGTGCCATGTCCGCACATTGGTAAACAGCCACTTGTTTCGATAAAGAGTACTGCAACATCATTTTCAGGAGAATGAGGTGGGAACAAAATGCTCCCACTCATCATATCATGTCCACGTGGTTCAAACATTAGTCCTTGTCTGATCCAATCATATTCTTTCAAAAAATGCTGTCTTTTTTCACTCATGTTTTCACCAATGAGCGTTGGTCCACCGCCTGCTACTAATCTGACAGGGTTTCCACAAGTATGCGCATCAATGCAAAAGAATGTTTTTTTCAAGATAATTGTATGGTTAAGTAATCGAAATACTAAAGGATTCGTGCCGTAAGTATTAAAGTTTGTTGATGAAGTTTGTCTTTAAATAACTTACAGAGAATAATCGAAAAAACATACTAGAACCCTTGAAGGGTTCTAGCGATGTTACAATAAATTATATATATGATTTGGTTTAAGAATTCTAATTTAAAAAATACTCAACGCAATATAATCTAGTCAATAACAATTGATTTATAATCAGGTAAAGTTGGTCTTGTTGCAATTCCAGTATTGATAATATTCAAAATCGCTTCTCTTTCTTCACCAATTAAAGTAAGTCGTGGCGGTCTAACAGCTTCGCTTCCGATACCAACTTGTGCTTCTGCCAATTTGATGTATTGAACCAATTTTGGATGAATATCTAATTCCAACAAAGGAATAAACCAACGATAAATGCTTCTTGCTTCTGCTAATCTTCCAGCTTTTACTAAAGTATAAATCGCAACAGTTTCTTCAGGGAAAGCACATACTAAACCAGCAACCCAACCGTCGGCACCCATTACTAATTGTTCCATCGCAATGGTATCAACTCCGCAAAGAATACTGTAACGGTCGCCAAATAGGTTTCTCATACGAGTAACGTTGGTCAAATCACGAGTAGATTCTTTTACTGCTTGAATATTCTCGCAAACAACTAATTCAGAGAACATCGCTAAAGTTACTTCAATTTTATAATCTACAGGATTGTTATAAATCATAATTGGCAATTTCGTAGAATTCGCCACTGCTTTGAAGTATTCAACCGTTTCACGATGATCTGTTTTATAACGCATCGGCGGTAACATCATTAAACCTTCTGCACCCCATTCTTCTGCTAAACGAGCCAACTCAATAGCATCTTTGGTAGCTCCTTCTGCAATATTCAAAATTACGGGAACTTTACCAGCTACTTTTTCAACGGTGAATTTTACCAAAGCACCTTTTTCTTCCAGACTCAATACGCTGGATTCCCCTAAAGTTCCACCTAAAATAATTCCGTGAACACCAGATTCTAACTGAAATTGTAAGTTCTTATCAAAAAGCTCGAAATCAAGCTCATCTTTTTCATTAAATTTTGTAGTAACCGCTGGGAATACTCCTTTCCAATTAATAGCCATATTTATCTTTATTTTTAATCAAAATTAGCTTAAAAAGAGTGTGCAGAAATTACCATTTTTAATCAATTATAGATTGATATTAACCTATTAAAAAGAGAATGTTAGGAATTGAGGTTAAAAGCTAGAAGATAGATTATGAAGAAATAATTTTGAGAAATTTCATTCATACTTTTTTCAATTGCCCAAGCTGTTTTAAAACCTCGGTTACTTCATCTGGCTTTTTTGTGCCAACTAATAATTTTGTTCCGTCTTTCATGACTAATTGAATGCCTCTATTTCCTGAAACGGTTAAAGCTCTGTTCTTTTGAGTACCACGAAAACCCCAACCAGCATAATCGAAAAGAGGATTATATGCTCTAACCAAACAAATCGTCAAATCTTCCCAAGCATAAAATTTGAATGATAGGTTTATTGGGAAAAATCGAACATAAATACCATCAGCTTTTATTTTGGTTTCTAGCTTGATGATAATAAAGAAAACATTTGTCAGTACAATAAAGATAGCTCCAATGTAAAAATCGATATTGAATTGATAAATTTTAGGAATGAATGGTGGGTCAGGGAAAAACTCATTTTTAATCAATTCCCCAAAGAAAAGCCAATTGATTATTAATAAAAGTAGCCAAACCCAAATTTGATTGAAGCGTTGTTTTTCAGAAAATAATGTTTCGGTGTTCATGATTGTAGTTTTATGATTGTTTACAAAGGTATAAATTTTCGTTTAAAATTCTATCTGTAAACTTGTAGCGGCAATCCCTTGCGGTTGCCAAATCCAAGAATATGGAACGGCAACCGCAAGGGATTGCCGCTACGGTTTCAATAAGATTTAACAATCTTTTTATTTTTCAACTTTAATGATTCTACAACCAAATACTCTTCCAGCGGTTTTGCCTGCATTGGCTAATATTTTTACTTCGATGGTACTTTTTCCTTGAAGAATTTCTGCTGGAATTGGATAAACGACATCAAAGAATTTTCCTGTTGTTCCTCCTTTTAATTCTTGCGTTGCAATTTTTGTTCCGTCGATTACAATGTCAAAAAGTCTTCCTTTATCGTCGCCCAAATATGTTAATAGCAAATTATTTTCTATACTTGGATTTACTTTCATTTGAAATGAGAAAAACCCACCAGCTCTTACTTCTCTACCAGTTCTGCCCAAGGCGATGTCTGTGTAAGATTGTTCGCTGGCTTTTAGTTGATGGTCACGTTCAGGTTGCATTTCTCCGATTCTGAAATTATCAATGGTCATTTCTTCAATTTTTTGCTGACGTTTTTTCTCTGCTTCATATTCAGCTTGTCGGTTTTGCCAATCTGTACTGGTGAAAAAATCCCAATAAACACTGTAATGTTGCTGATAAGTTTGGTAGAACGGAATCAAAGTAGCATCAAAAGGTTTTCCTGTTTGTTCCATTTTAAAAGTCAAAGGCTGATTAGGAACAGGTTTTAACCAATTATTGATATTTTTATCGTCGGTCAGCAATACTGGTGTTCCATAAATTGGGTCTGGCAAATCCTTACCTAACTGTCCTGCCAAAACCAGTGGCCCATACAAAAAAGCAATACGATTGGCATTATCAGGCATACTTTCAGTATAAAGCGACATCGGGAAAGTAATTTCTACTTTATCATTATTTTTCCAAGTTCTGTTGATTACCAAGTAGCCCGTTTCGTCTTTTTCAATTTTTTGAAGTTTTCCATTTACAGTTACTTGTACTCCTTTGCTAGCCCACCAAGGCGAGCGTAAACGCAAGACGAAAGCTTTAGCTTTTTTGGTTTGGACTGTCAAAGAAGTACTTTCACTGTTTGGATATAGGGTTTTTTGTGTGATAGTGATGCCGTTTTCTTGCCAATTTAGTACAGAAGGAATGAATAAGTTTACGAACAAACTTCCATCTGCACCTTCATAATAAATGCTTTCGGTGTATTTTGCGTGGTTTTCCATGCCACTTCCTACGCAACAAGTAAAAGTATTGAATGGCTCGCTAAATTCTTTTTTAGTTCCCATCCTTAAAGGTACGAAGTAACACATCATACCGTTTTCTGGATTTTGTGATGCTAAAATGTGGTTGTATAAAGCTCTTTCGTAATAATCGCCAAGCTGACTGTTGGGTTGCCAAGTAAACAAATGCCTTGTCAGTTTTAGCATGTTATAAGTATTGCAAGTTTCACAAGTATTATCGCTGAGATGGTCGTTCAGTTTGTGTGGCTCGGTGCAGTATTCATAATTACTGTTTCCACCAATTACATAGCTGTGATTATGCACCATAATATCCCAAAAGAAAGAAGCGATGGTTTTATCAGATTCATTGCCTGTTAATTCAAATTGACTAGCACTTCCAATGGCTTTTGGAACGTTGGTATTGGAATGTTTTCCAGCCATCGGGTCGATTTTTTTCGATAAAGGAACCATCACAAAATCGTCGTAGAATTTATATGACAAATCTAAATATTTCTTATTTCCAGTAATCGCATAAATATTTGCCAACACATCATTCATCCCTCCGTATTCGCATTTCAGCATTTTTTGTAATAATTCTGGCGAAAGAGGATTTACGGTATTGGCTGTCCAATCTGCCATGCCAACTACAATTTTCAAGGCTTCTTGATTGTCGCAGTATAAGTAAGCATCAACCAAACCAGCCATTACTTTATGTACAGTGTACCAAGGACTCCAGCCTCCATTCAAATCGAAACCTCCAGATTTTATTTCTCCACGAGCCACTTTTGCAAATAAAGTATCTTCTTTAGGAATTGCTCCAACATAACCAGTTTTCCTTGCTTTTTGGCATTTCCCAAGTTCTGCAACGATATAATCTGTACGATTTTTGAATTCAATATTTCCCGTAGAAACATACATCATCGCACAAGCTGAAAGGTAATGCCCTAAAGTATGTCCTGAAAGTCCTTCACTTTCCCAACCTCCATAAACAGCTCCTTTGGTAGGCAAATTGGCATTTGTGTAAAAGCGATGCAGTAAACGATTAGGTTCTACCGATAATAAATAAGCGGCATCTTTATCCATTGCATTTTTAAAAGGACTTCCTTCTAAAAGCTTTACATCTTTTAAATTAAATGCAAAGGCTTTCAAATCAACCACTGGTTTTACCTGAAAACGTTTATCTGCCTTTTCTGGAATGTACGATTGTGCAAAAAGACTAGCATGGCAAAATAAAAGAATTAGCAAAGTAAAAGCGTAAGACCTTTTCATAAAATCAGGATTTTAAAAATGATTATCGTCGATACAAAGGTGAAAATAATTCTTGAGCAAGTCTTGGCGGGAATTAGTAAGAAGTAGCTAAATATTAGCCATAATTCTAATAGATATACTTCAAACTAGGTTAATAATTTTGTATTCTTTATATATGATGTTTAATTAGTAAAACACTCAGCAAGTAGTCAGCTTCAATACAAAGTTCTTATTTTTTTACTCCTAGTTAAAAAATAATAGCAATCGAAAATCAGGATTTTTCAACATTAGAAAGCATTTTTTTGGTTCTGTCATAAAAATGAATAATATTAAGTTTAGGTAAAATAATATATTCAATAAAATTTTTGCTATTTTTCCATTAGATAATACAATATTGGGGTAGTTGACTAACCGCTATTCTAATTTTAAAACTTAAAGTTCATTTTGCTAATTATGAGATACAAGCATATATTTTCATTAATTTTTACTGTACTTCAGCATTCAATCCTTTTTTCGCAAGCCCCAAAACCAGTATTTAAGCGTATTTCTACAGAAGATGGCCTCTCACAAAGTCATGTGAGTGCGATTTTGATGGAGGAAAAAGGATTTATGTGGTTTGCTACCGACGAGGGACTTAATAAGTATGACGGGGCTAAGTTCACAATTTATAAACATACCAGAGGAGATAACAAAAGCCTTAGTAATAATTATATCTATGATATTTTGGAAGACCATGCGAAAAATCTGTGGGTTGCTACCACAGTAGGTTTAGATAAATTTAATCGTGAAAAAGGTATTTTTGAACATTTTTTTAAAGAAGGCAATCATGTAACTGTTCGAGATATTTTTGAGGATAGTAAGAAAAGAATATGGCTTGGAACTACAACGGGTTTATACTTGATTGATACACAGAAAGGGACATTTACTGTCATTAAGCATCAAAAAAACAATAAAAATAGTCTCAGTAGCGATTTTATATATACCGTTGGTGAAGACCAAACTGGAAATATTTGGATAGGTACAAAAGAAGGACTGAATAAGTATAATCATGAAAGTAAGTTATTTACACGTTATTTTCATGAAAATAATAATCCAAAAACCGTTGGTTCAGATTGGATAAACACAATCTTTGTTGATAGTAAACACAACCTTTGGGTAGGTACTTTAACAGGAGGCATTTCCAAATACAATCCTCAAAACAATACTTTTAAAACCTACAAACATGATGCAAATAATCCAGCAAGTTTAGCATACGACGATATTCTCTCTTTTATGGAAGATAAAAATGGGAATTTATGGGTTGGTACAGAAAACGGAGGAATCAGTATTTTTAATCCAAAAACTGAGAAATTTAAAACGCTTGCTTTTGACATCAACGACCCAAATAGTTTAAGCAATAATTCTGTCTATTGTATGTATCAAGATAAAACTGGAAACATTTGGATTGGTACTTATTCTGGGGGCATTAATTTTTTGCCAAAGTATGGTAATAAATTTAATTTATTAAAACAGACTGTCGAAAAAAATGGCTTGAATAATAGTAGCATATTGAGCGTTATAGAACATGGCGAAAACAAAATTTGGTTTGGTACAGATGGAGGTGGCTTGAACGTACTTGATAAAAACTCCAATACTTTTACCGCCTATAAAAAGAATCCAAGTAATAAAAATAGTATTAATTCAAACTATGTTTTGTCGGTGGTAGAAATAGACAAGGATTGGTTGGCTTTGGGCTTTTTTATTGGTGGTTTTGATTTGTTTAATACTAAAACTAAAGAATTTATACATCATTTACCTAATCTGAAAAATAAAAATTCAGTTTCGTCGAATAGTATTTTTGCTATTTCGAGGAGTCATGATAATAACCTTTGGCTAGGTACTTGGACAGGCGGTTTAGGTTATTATGATATTAAAAATAAGCAATTTACTAACTATTTGCACGATGCTCAGAATCCTAAAAGTATCTGTAATAATTATGTGAAAGCTCTTTATGAAAACGGAAACGACGAACTTTGGGTAGGTACTGAGGATGGTTTGGAACTTTTTAATAAAAAAACAAAAACCTTTACTCATTTTAGAGCTAATGCCAATAGTTCTAATAGTTTGTGTAACAATAATATTCAGACAATTGTAAAAGCCAAAGAAGGTTTTTTATGGATTGGAACAACAGATGGCTTGTGTTTGATGAATTTGAAGACAAAAACCTTTCAAACTTTTTTAGAAAAAGATGGCTTACCTAATGCTTTTATCAATGCTGTTTTGAAGGACAAAAACGGGAATTTTTGGATAAGTACAAACAAAGGAATTACAAAATATAATACAAAGAAAAATTCGTTCCGAACTTTCAATTCTTCAGATGGTTTACAAGGAAATGAGTTTAAACCGAGGTCTGCATGTCAAACCAAAAATGGAGAAATGTATTTTGGAGGCCCAAATGGCGTAAACGCTTTTTATCCTGATAGCATTCGTTATAATACTTTTCTTCCACCAGTTTTTGTGACTGATTTTCAAATATTCAATAAATCAGTTATCCCCAGAGAAAAGGATTCGCCACTTTCTACCCATATCAATTATACAAAAGAAATTGTCTTAGATTATAAGCAATCTTTCTTTTCGTTTGAATTTACGGCACTGAATTATATTCTACCTCAAAAAAATGGTTATGCGTATAAACTAGAAGGTTTTGATACCGACTGGAATTATATTGGGAATCGTCATAGAGCCTCTTACACCAATCTTGACCCAGGGAAATATGTTTTCAGGGTGAAAGCCTCTAATAATGATGGACTTTGGAATGAAGAGGGTAATTCGATAAGTATCGAAATTCTACCGCCCTATTGGGCTACTTGGTGGTTTAAAGCATTTGTATTTATGATGATTGTTGGCTTGGCAACCTACTTTTATAAGTACAGAATTAATTTAATAAAAGCTCAAAACTCAAAACTTGAAAGGGAAGTAGCCTTACGAACAGCGCAATTGTTACAATCTACCGAAGAAGAACACAAAGCCAGAGAAGAAGCAGAAAGTGCCAACAAAGCTAAAAGTGTTTTTCTGGCAACGATGAGCCACGAAATCAGAACGCCACTAAACGGTATTATTGGTATGGCATCGTTGTTAGAGGAAACACCTTTGAACGAAGAACAAAAAAGTTATTCGGATACTATTCATGCTTGTGGCGAAGGTTTACTTTCGGTTATTAATGATATTTTAGATTTTTCTAAAATTGAATCGGGTAAGATGGAACTTGATTTACATGATTTTAATCTTAGAAATTGTATAGAAGAAGTATTAGACGTATTTGCTGCCAAAGTAGCTAACCTTAATTTGGATTTACTTTATTTAATTGAATGGAATGTACCTGCTCAGATTGTTGGAGACCACCACCGTTTACGTCAGGTTTTACTCAATCTAATTGGAAATGCGATAAAATTTACGAACAAAGGTGAAGTATTTGTAAGAGTATTTTTAGAGGAAAGTAAGGAAAATGATGAAATAGTATTAGGTTTTGAAGTAAAAGATTCAGGCATTGGGATTCCATCAGATAAATTAGATAAACTTTTCAAACCTTTTTCACAAGTAGATTCTTCAACTACCAGAAGATATGGTGGTACAGGTTTGGGATTAATTATTAGCGAAAAAATAATTAAATTAATGGAAGGAACCATTCGAGTAGAAAGTACTGTGGGTAAAGGCACAACCTTTAAATTTGAAATTAAAACAAAAGTTAGTTCAGCCCAACTTACTACTTTGCCTTTCAATCTTGAAGTATTGAGAGATAAAAAAGTATTGGTGGTAGATGATAACAATACAAATTTATCTATTTTGAAAGGACAGTTAGAGCATTGGAATATGCAGGTGACATTATTTTCTTGTCCAAAAGAAGCCATTACTTTAATCAATACAAGTCAACATTTTGATTTAGTCATTACTGATATGCAAATGCCTGATATTGATGGTATTTCATTAGCCCTAGCCGTTAAAAATCAGAGACCAACGATACCAATTATTTTATTAAGTTCTATTTCAGATACTTTTTACAAAGAGTATCCAGATTTATTTAGATCTGTCTTGATGAAACCCGTTAAACAGCATATTCTTTGTAAAAGTATTCATGATAATTTGTTCAGGAGTGAGCAAACCAAAACAGTGGATAAACTAGTGCCGACTACCCAGACACAGAAATTACAAAGCGATTTTGCGACGCATTATCCAATGAAAATTTTAATTGCCGAAGATTATGTAATGAACCAAAAACTAGCCTTGAAAGTATTAAGCAAGCTTGGTTTTGAGGCAGATTTGGCAGAAAATGGACTAGAAGTGCTTGAGGCATTTGAGAAAAAACATTATGATTTAATATTGATGGATATGCAAATGCCTGAAATGGATGGAATAGAAGCAACAATTAAACTTCGTTCCAAACCAATGCAACAGCCTGTGATTATTGCTATGACTGCCAATACCCTAGCAGAAAATAGAGAAGAATGCAAAGCGGCTGGAATGGACGATTATATCAGCAAGCCTATCAATCTTGATTTTTTGGTAAGTGTATTAGAAAAATGGGGAAAAAAAATAAAGGAAAATACGGAGTTTAATAAAGGATAAAATGTCAAGTCTGAAAGCTTTAAAACTTTCAGACTTGAAAATTAATTACATTTCAGTTAAAATTTCATCTCCGGGTTTTACATGCTTGAAGTCGCCATCATTAGGCAAATCATTCATCGGATTCATTCGAAAAACTTCTTTACTTACAATTCTTTGTAACTCAATTTCTACCAAAGTGGTACTGTTGGGTTTTAGTACATAGTCAAACATGGTTTGGTCGGCTTTGATTTCACAAGGAGCGTAATAAACAAAACCATCTGATGGGCGTGGAACGATTTTTAACCCTAATTTATCAATTCCTTTTTGTTTAGGGCGAACGTCTTTTTTACCATCTTTTATTGCCGCTATTCCTTTTAGAATATCATAATTGAGGTAATAAGTAATGTTTTCAGGATTGTTTTTATTTTTTTGACGGTCTTGGAAAAAGCCTTCAGGTAAATGGTTTGGGTTATTCTCATCTCCTGCTGAAATTAGTAAATCAAAATCTTTTACAGGATTTCCTTCAGTATCAATAACCCGAAAAATTACCATACAGTATTGGTCATGAATAAAGTAACGTTTTGATGTAAAAAAACTAGAAACAGTTTCCAATTGTTCTTCTTTCAAAACCTCTTTGGTTTCCTTTTCAAATTGTTTGTAGAGTTTATCATAATCTGCTTTTGTTTTTACCTTAATACAATCTAAAATAGCCTTCAATGTCTCCTGACTTGTTACTTTGTCGTTATCTTTCTCCTTTACGCTATTCATAATTCCCATTTCATGACCAGAATGAGATTTCCCTTTAATGATTCTCAAAGGTATTTTTGGGGATTGTTTATATGTTTCAATTTCAAAATCACCAGTGTTAATAGGTCTTTCATTCGTTGGATAAGGCTGTTTTAATTTCACATAACTACTCTGTAAATTAGCCGCTGCAACACGCACAACACCATCAGAACCTAATTCTCCAGTATAAGCATTAAGATTATCATAAAGTTTACGGTCAATTGATTGACCGATAAGTACAAATGGGAAAACGTTTTCGGGCTTAATTTCATTTTCATCCGACTCAATCCAGCTTTTATTTAGTTTCCAAGCCTCTGAACTTCCTAATTCAAGCCAATCTAACACACCTTGTCCGGGTTCAACAGCACTAAACCAAGCTTTCAATCGACCAACTCTTCCTTTGCCTAACTGAGCAAGTGCCGAACCAAAGTTGGCAGGGGCAAGCATAATTAAGTGACTCATCGGGCAAGACTTTTCCTTCTTTCTAAAAAATCTTTCCCACCAATCACGTATCACAGGCCCACCCGTAGAATGCGTAATACAAACAAATCTTTCGCCAGCAGTGATTTCTGCATTCAATTTTTCAGAAACCGCAGTTTGAAAAGCCCTAGAAATATCTTTAAGCCGTACTTCATCATGAAAGCTGATGTACTGTCCTAAAAAGATTTCTTCAACTTGAATATCAAAGCCCTCAGCTTTCGCATCGTTGTGTAAACGAATCGGTAACTCGCCATAAGTATCAAGATTTGTGACACTCCAGCCATGCACAAAAACAACAATTAATTTACCCATAGTAAATGATGATTTAGAAATTATTAAGAGAAATGTTGGACTTAAACGGAAGAATCAAAGATAGAGAGAAAGCCTAAAAACATGTTTTAAAGGCTTCAATTTTTATTAAACGGTAAACCATTTAAAAGTGATAAGTACCATTTGATAAAGTATTGTTAATTAGTTGGGATATTAGAAATAATTGAAATATTTTTGTCAACATTTATTACATAACTATAACTCTATCATAATATCGTTCTATGTTACGAAAACTACAATTATCACTACTCCTGATCTTCTTCACTTTTGTTTCACAGGGGCAAAGTATTGAAATACAAGAGGTCAACGGACAGGCGTACTCATACTATGGCTGTTTAGGGCAAAAAGTCATCATTTCTTATCGTTCAACGGTATCCTTTAATCAGGGGAATACTTTTAAAATACAAGTAGGCAGAAGCGATGGTACTTGGGATGATGTCAGTGCAGTGGACTCTTCAGGGTATTTAGTAGCTACTTTACCAACCGAATTAAGTGTAAAATACACAGAACCAAATCCTAGTGTATCGTTAAGGATTGTTTCCACAGCTCCTGTAGCAAGCAGTAGGAATTATAATTTTATGCTATACTCATTACCATCTTTAGAGATAACTGGTGTTTCCAAAAATACCATTTATCCATTTGAAGAGGTTTCGCTCAATTTAAAAACAAAAGGTTCTAGTCCAGTTACAATTTTCTCTAGCGATAGCACCACCAAAAGCTATTACTACTATTATACTGGAAATTTAGATAATGCTTTGGGAATTAAACCTTCTAAATCAGGGAATTATCGTTTTCTGAGTGTGAGTAATGTTTGTGGTATTGGTAAAACAGCAGGTAGCGTTGATTTTACAGTGCTAGAAAATAAAATTACGATTACAGGAATGCCCACAATCGAAGTTTGTAGAAATGGGAATTTGGAAGTATATGCTACAAAAACAGGAAAATGGGCATCTGATGAGAAATTTTATATCAGATTAATCAATAGTAATAGAGCTTTTGATTTTGAAGCAACAGAAAATGATGGAGTTTTTTCTACCAAAGTTAATCAAGAACTTCTTGGAGGAGTATATAGATTGCAAGTCGTAGCCAAAAAACTTGGTGTAATATCAAATAGTTTTACGTATGCAATTAATGTTCATGAAGAACCATCAGCAGAAATAACAACTGTTTCATCAACGGTGAACTTTGCAGAAAGGACAAACCTTTTACTCACCTTCAAAGGTTATGGAAAATTTAAAGTACAGCTCAATAATGGAACGGTTATCGAAAATTTCGCCTCCAATGAAGAAAATCAATCCTATATTGAATTGTATCCTCAAAAAACTTCAGAGTATTATGTTCAATCTTTTAGCTCTACTTGCGGAAATGGTTCAGGGAAAAATAAAGTAAAAATTACTGTATTAGATGGTATTAAAACAGATTCTTTAAAAGCTGGACAATTTTGTGCTGGAACAGCCTGTGAAGTAAAGTTTTTGACCAATGCAGAACTCCCTATTGGAAGTACCGTAAAGGTTAAATTATATAATGTTTATGAATTTGGGGACGGTGTTGATATCTACACTGGTAAATTTGTTGAGGTAATTGGAACGGTTATTAAAGACAAAACAGCTTCTTTCATCATTGATCCATACATTTTTGGGACTCTTTTCAAGAACAAAGTATTTGCTACTGTATATACAGATAAGTTACCTAGTACTTCTCAAAGCCCGAATTTCATCTCTGTTATTGCCCCACCACAGACAGGAATATATCCTGCAAGCAATGACATTACTCTTAGCAGTCCTCAAACTGTAAATCTTCCGATAAATGTTTATGGAGGAACTCCTTTTGAATTACAACTATCAGATAGTACAAAATTGGTAGCCAATGACTTCTGGGGCACGCAAGGAAGGAGTTTACAAGTTTCTGTTCCTGTGTATGCTGATAAATCAAAAACAATTACAGTTAAATCACTTACTAATGTTTGTGGTACAAATTACAGCCATTCGGGGAGTTTTAATATAAAAGTTACAAATCCTAATAAGGCATTAAAGTTACTTTCAACTTTTGCTGAAAATGAAGCAATTTGTGTAGGAGAAACACATGAAATTAATTTGCTAACTTCAAATGATTTCAATAGTGACCAATTATTTACAGTAAGTTTATACAATCAAAATCTTGAAGAAATAAGTACTTTAGGTTCGGTGAAACGTGGAAAGTCTAAAGTAGAGATTCCTACAACACTAACGAGTGGTTTTTATACGATTAGAGTGAAATCCAGTAACTCAAGTGAAATTAGTAATTCTATCCGATTTTTTGTTAAAGCGAAAGCTAAGATTAGTTTACAATCTCCTTATGAAAAAGTATTAGAAGGAGAAGTAGTTGGATTTGGAGCAACACTTGAGGATGCTTATGGACCCAACGAAGTAGTTTTTACAGATGGAAGTAAAACAATCTTTCATTCAGAAGAGCGATATACTAGGATGTCTTATAAAAAAGTTTTCAATAAATCTACATCTTTTGGAATATCCTCTATTACTAACCAATGTGGAGCAGGTACAGTGCTATCAAAAGACTTAACTATCAAAGTAGAGCCTTTTCGACTAAATATTCCTCCCCCACAAGTAACGCTAAATAGTTATTGCACAAATACAATGATTTCAATTCCTTTTGAAATCTTTTCAAAAAGTGATATTAACCAGAATCTTTCTATACAAATTGCTAAAGAGAACGAACTCTCTTTTAAAACCATGAATTCGAATGTAAAGGCTAGTCCAGCTACAGCATTATTACCGAGTAATTTATCAGCTGGTGAGTACAAAGTTCGTATTGTTAGCAATGATGGTAAAGTTCAATCGAATGAATTTGTCATTTCAGTTGCGGATACTCCCAAAGCGACACTTCAACTAAACGAAGGAGGTTCAAATACTATGACTATCAATGCTGGAGAATCAATTATACTCAAAGTAAAGGATGAAAACCCAGCTAATGGCGTTTTTTCTTTTATTATCCAAGATAATAAGTACAATAAAATGGCTCTGAGCGAACGGACTAATGACTATAGCTATCAATTAAATCCTATGGAAAGTAAAGAGTATAAATTGATTTATATTAATAATAAATGTGGTGCTGGTCAGGTTTCTGGTACTGTGAAAGTTACGGTAAAACCTGTTTTAAACATGGTGATTGCAGGAAATACTGATAATCGTTATTGTTTAGGAACAACACTTAATGCAGCCTTTACTTCTAAAGGTACATTTGAACCAGATAATGTTTTCAGGGTATATGTTCTTGATGGGAATAACGAGAAAATTGAATTACTGAAGTCAACAAGTAATGGTAATTTTAAAATACCATTTGGGAATAATCTTAAAAGAGGAAATTATAAACTCCTATTTGAAAGTACTAATCCTGCTATGGTAAAGGAAATAGCTAATATCGTCATCACAGATAAGGCTGATGTAACTTTGTCTGGTGGAGCAATAGTTAATACAGGAACTTTTGTACAGCTTGTTCTTAAAAATAATAATGCTACGAGTTCTCCTACGAGTGATAATGAATTATTGAACTATGAATTGAGTAATGGTACAAAAGGTACAATTAGTGGATTTAACAGTGAAGGATTCACCAGAATATCAATGTATGTCAATGCTGCTGAAACGTTTACCATTAAATCAATTTCAAATATTTGTGGAGAAGGGAAAACTACTGGTGCGGCTACAATAAGGGTGAATCCATCATCTGATAAACAAGTAATTTATCAAAACTATTTACAAAGTATTTGTACTGGTACTGAACCTTTAATCTATTTTGCAACCAGAGGAACATTCTCTGCTAATAATACTTTCACCGTTCAATTATCAGATAAAACTGGGCAAAACTTTAAAAATCTTGTTACAGAAGGAACACGAAGCCCACTAAAAGCCAAAATACCTACCGGCGTTCCGCTTGGAGATGGTTATTTAATAAGAGTATTAGCAAGCGATAATGATGCTACAAGTACTACAAATACCAGCCCAATTCATTTTTATGAAGGAATTACTGCTCGTTTTGATACAAGTACTTATTACATTAATGAAATAAAACCTGTCGCAATTAATGTAAAGCTACAAGGGGCACTTCCTATTACTTTTTACATGGGAACCGACGAAATCAATCTGAAAGAATACAACGCAACAAGCCATGATTTCCCTGTTACGATAGACCCTACTGTGGCTAAGGCGTATAGAATTTATAGTCTAAACAACCAAGTTTGTCCTTCTGGAACAGTTTTAAGTCCTTCAACAGTAAGAATTGAACTGATTACTGGTACAGATGAATTAGGTAAAATGGGTATCAATATTTTCCCGAATCCAGCTTCTGATGTATTAAATATTGAAAGTAATGATCAAGAATTGGATGTTCAATTAATTGATTTTGTTGGGAAAGTCGTTCAAGAACAAATAGTAAGAGGAATACAAAAACAAGTAGATTTATCAAGAATACCATCTGGAACATACTTTTTACACATTCAAAAAGAAGGCAGAAAAGCTACTTTTAAAGTATTAAAACAATAATACAAACATCTTGACGTGGTCAGTTTAAATACTGACCATACAATTCATATTTCTATTTACATTATAAAATCACACAAAAATTAAACGTCTATGTTTAGAAAATTACCACTACTGCTACTCCTGATGTTCTTCACTTTTGCTGTAAAAGGACAATCTATTGGGATTTCACGAATTTCTCCCGCATCTGGCTCAAATATTTGTTTGGGCAATAAAGTGTACCTAGCCTACACCACCATAGGAACATTTAACCAAGATAATGTATTTAAAGTACAAGTAAAGTCGGGTTATTCAGGCACTTGGGTAGATGTGGCTGCAAAAGATTCTTCGGGTTATTTAATTGCTTCGTTACCTGATGAAGTGTTTAACATTTCAAATAACTACAGCAATTATGCTAGTTTAAGAATTGTAAGTTCATCGCCTGCCATTACGAGTAGTGACTTCTCTACGTATATTTATTTGCCTGCAAATGTAGAAATTGTTGATATTCAGCGGAAGACGCTTTTCCCGAATGAAGCTGTATCAATGAGTGTAAAAAACACTGGTACGACGCCTGTTAAATTATTAATGAGCGATAGTACATATTTCCAAATAGATAATAGTTATGGTACGCTTCAAAATATTATGGTGGCTACCAGTAAATCGGGTACTTACAAAATTTTAAGTACAAGTAACCTTTGTGGCATTGGTAAAAGTACGGGCAGTGTAGATATTAAAATTGTTGACAATAGCCTGAAGATTCTTGGACTTACTCAAAACCATATTTGTAAGAATAGTAAAGTAACACTAAAGGTACAGAAAACAGGAAAATGGAGTACTGCTAATAAATTCAAAATTCGTCTAGAAGATTATAATAATAGTTCAAAATTTTATGATTTGGATGTTACAGAAAACGATGATTTGATGACCGCTACACTTAGTGACAATATTCCAAATACTACTTACAGAGTAAAGGTGACTGCTAGTGATAATAATATTGAATCGGACTTTTTTTTCAGTCAACTTTATGTTCATAATGAATCAAAAGTTGATTTAACCACTGAAAGTACTTCTATGAAATACGGAGAAGTGATGAATTTAAAAGTCTCTCTTAACGGGTACGGAAACTACTTTGTTGAGCTAAGCGATGGACAAGTTTACAGATATGGCAGTGTTGGTGATTATACTTCTTCATTCAATTTTGCGATTTCGCCCAAAACGACAACACAATATTTTATTAAATCTTTTACCTCTGAATGTGGTAGTGGTTCGGGTGTAAACAAAGTTTCAATAACGGTCAATAAAGCCATAAAAACAGATTCTTTAAAAGAAGCTAAATATTGTGAAGGAGCTACTGCTGAAGTAAAGTTTTCAACAAATGCCTCATTGCCAGTTGGAAGTGCTGTTAAAATTAAATTGACTAATAATAATTATTTTGGTTATAATGACACATATTTAGAGGTTATTGGAAAAGTAATTAGCGACAATGTGGCTTCTTTTGTAATTCCAAGCAATCTAAGTGCAACCTTTTATAACACTTCTTTTTATGCCTCCGTTTTTACAGATGACATACCTGCAACTACGTTTAGTCCAAACTATATTAGGATTTCTGCATTCCCATCTGCAAATATCAATAATAGTTATTCTAGTGTGACTATTAATCTTAAAAAACCTCAATCAACTAATATTGATGTAATCCTAAATGGTAATGGACCTTATGAAATAACGATGTTGGATGATACAAAATACAAGTACACGGATTTTTATAAAAATTGGAAGTCTGAAGTAGGTATTTCAATGTACATTCCTAAATCAAGTACTGTTGCCATTAAATCTATTACTAATGCTTGTGGAACGAATAACTCAATTTCTTCTCAGTATAAATATGTAGCTGTAGAAAATGCTGAATATGGCATTCAGATTTCATCAAAAAAAACTACAAGTATTGAGGCTTGTACCGGAGCAAAAGTAGATTTATCGGTTTTAACAGAAGGAAAATACGGTAATGATAATCAATTTACTGTTGAATTAATTAATAGTTATGGTTCATATAATGATAGAACTTTAGGGAAAATTACTGCTGGAGAGAAGGAAATTACAATTCCTTCTAATTTACCAACCGGAGAATATGACATAAGAGTTTCTTCGAGTAATCCATTATTATACAGTAATTTAATTAAACTTTATGTCAGAGCCTTACCCACTGCTGAATATAATACTTATTACACAAGTGTTTATAATCCTGGAGACTATGTAGGTTTGTCATTAAGTCTAAAAGGTGGTGGAAACCAGCAGGTTACTTATAAAGATGGGCGAACGGAGACTATAGAAACCTATACTTATGATGGTACTTCTACACAATATTATAACTTTAATATTTACAAGACTACCACTTTTGGAATAAAATCTATCAGTAATATTTGTGGTGTTGGAACGGTAAAAAATAATGATATCACGTTTAAAGTAGCGCCGTATTCTATTCAAAATATGTTGAACATTAATAGTAATTATAACAATAATAGTATTCAATGTTTAACAGATAAGATTTTAATACCATTTAATGTAAAAGGACAAGTACCTTCTGGTACAACTTTTTCGGTACAAATATCAAATGCTTCAGATACTACTTATACTACTATACAAACAGGGATTACGGAAAGCCCTGTGCTTGTAAGTTTTCCGAGTAAATTTCAGCAAGCAGGCAGTTATAATATTAGAATCGTTAGTAACGATAATAGCGTTAAGTCGGATGTAAATACAGTAAACTTTAAAACTGCACCAAACAATTTAGCTTTGCAATTTAACGGAGGAGCTACTGTGACAGAAATAGAAGTTGGAAATGGCGTTTATATTTACTCAAACACAAGCAGAGATAATTCTTATGGGAATATATTAAAATATATAATTAAAGATGATAAAAACTTCAAAACAATTGGCTACAATAGTTATAATTATATTGAGGAATACAAAAATCCTACAGAAACAACCACTTACACATTAACTTCTGCAATCAATGAATGTGGAGTAGGGAAAGTATCAGGAAGTGTGAAAGTGAATATAAAACCTGTTGTTTCAATGAATTTTGAAGGAATGTATAGTGGACTTAGTACTTGTGCTGGTGCAACATTAAAGGTTAATTTAGATTCAAAAGGAACATTCGAAGCTGATAATGTTTTCAAAGTCTATGCTGTTAATGAGAATAATACCAAAACAGAATTATTGAGCAGTACAAAGAATGGTGCTTACAATGTAACATTTGGCAGTGATTTGAAAAGAGGTTCTTATAAAATTCAAATGGAAAGTTCTAATCCATACCAAACTAAAACTATTACAACCATTGCTTTAGCAAATAAACTTGATATGACTTTAATGGGTTCTTCAACAATTAATCCTGGAACTGATACCTATCTTATTTTGAGAAATAACGATAGCTATAAACCAAACACAAATTCATATTATTATGAATATATTAATTATGAACTAAGCAATGGAAAAACTGGCATATTAGAATTTAACTCTTATAGTACAGTACCAACGATATATTTAGCACCACTCAAAACAGAAACCTTCACAGTTAAGACTGTTAGAAATGCTTGTGGTTTAGGAAAAGTGGATGGCTCTGCTACGATTACAGTAAATCCACCTTCAAACAAACAAGTAAACTTCCAAGAATATTTTATTTCAAGTGTAATTTGTGCGGGTTCAACAATTAATGTTCCTTTTTATACTGTTGGAACGTTTTCAGCTAATAACAAATTTACAGTTCAATTATCGGATAACACAGGAAAGAACTTTAAGAGCCTTGAAACAGTAGAAAAAGAAAAAAATATTCTAGCTGCAAAATTGCCTTCAGATTTAGTTCCGAGTATGGGCTATAGTATCAGAGTAATTGCAAGTGATTCTAATGCAACAAGTACAACGAATAAATATCCATTTTCAGTCTTAGAAGGTATTACCGCACGTTTTGATAGTAGCTCGTATTATTTTAATGAAAATAAACCAGTCTCAATTGGTATTAAACTTACGGGAACACCACCGTTTACTTTTGCCATCGGTAGTGATGAAGTAAGTGCTAAAGCAATCACTATTAATACAAATGATTATGTTTTAACTATTAATCCAACGGCTAATACTGTTTATCGCCTATTTTCTGTGGTTAATAGTGTCTGTGGAACAGGAACAGTTTTAAGTCCTTCAACCGTAAGAATAGAACTGATTACTGGTACAGATGAATTGGGTAAAATGGGTATCAATATTTTCCCGAATCCTGCTTCTGATGTATTAAATATTGAAAGTAATGATAAAGAATTGGATGTTCAATTAATTGATTTTGTTGGGAAAGTCGTTCAAGAACAAACATTAAGAGGAGTACAGAAACAAGTAGATTTATCAAGAATACCATCGGGAACATACTTCTTAAACATTCAAAAAGATGGCAGAAAAGCTACCTTTAAGGTGTTGAAGCAGTAATTTACTCCTGAAAATTTCACTTTATTAATATTGAGGTCGGTAGAAATGCCGACCTCTTTTGTTGAAAACGCTTCTATCCTGATTCAAATCAATTGCAATCAGTAAATATCAAGCTGTCTTCTCTTTTGTAAAAAAGACTAACAAATCATTCATTTTACTTCATAATAATGGAAAATATTACAAGAAAATCCTTTTTGCAACAATGCTTTGGCTTGGGAACGTTGGCACTTTTATCACCAATGATTGGTCATGCTCAATATATCAATACTTCGGAAGAAAATTTTTATCAACAAATCGTTCGAGCTAATAATAAAGAAGTAGCTAGATTGTTAACGGTATTTTCAACAGATATTACAGAAATTAAAAGACGTTTAGGCTTTGATTTATCCAATTTGGCAGCAGCTTATTGTGAAGTAAAATCAGACTATTATCAAAAAAGGGAGTTGGTTGTAGCAATGACCAAAATTATTCGTTTCCTCAAGAAAGCACAACAAGAAGATGGTACGCTTAATTTGGGGAATTTAGCGTCTCCGCCTGATACAGCGTTTATTTTAGACCCTCTTTGTATTGCAACGACTCTTTTAAAACAGAATGCCTCGCCCGCTTTATCAGAATTACTTTCTTTGCTGAAAGAGTTTATTTTAAAAGCTGGAGAGTCTTTGAGAGTAGGTGGAATTCATACGCCAAACCATCGTTGGGTAGTGTCGGCTGCGTTGGCTCAGATTAATGCTCTATTCCCAAATAAAGCCTACGTTGCTCGTATTGATGAGTGGCTTTCTGAAAATATTTATATTGATGGCGACGGACACTTCTTGGAACGAAGTATGATTTATTCAGAAGTAACTGATAGGTGCTTGATTACGATTGCTCGTTTATTGAAACGACCAGCATTATTAACGTCTGTTCGTAAAAATCTTCATTTAACCTATTTTTACATGGAAGCGAATGGTGATTTGGTGACGAACGATTCAAGACGACAAGACCAATTCATGACGGTTAATGCTTTGCCTTTCTATCATGATTATCGTTACTTGGCCATTCATGATAATAATGCTGAATTTGCAGCCATAACTAAGTTTATCGAAAATGTTAAAGGGTTTGATGAAAAAATCTTGGTCGATTTGTTGCCATATTGTTTGGAAGAACCCCTGTATTTAAAGCCACTTCCTGCTGTACAAAATCCATCAGTACATTTTGAGAAATTCTTTAAAACGACAAATTTGGTAAGAATTCGCCGTAACGACACAACAAGTACAATTTTTGGAGGAGCAGATTTCCCTGTAGTAATTGCTTCTGGAAGGTCAACAAATCCTACTTTTTTTACTTTTAGGAAAGGTGAAGCCATCTTAAAATATATGCGTTTTTCTACAGATTTTTTCAGTACAGGCTATTTCAGAAGTAAAGGAATTACCTACAAAGATGGCAAGTATATACTGCATCAAAGCATAGAAGCACCTTATTATCAACCTTTACCAAAGCAATTTAAAAAAGCAAATGGTGATTATAAACATGCACCAAGTACTGATGGTAGATTTTGGAATAAAATGGATTTTGCAAATCGTCCGAAAAGTAACATTAAAACCATTGATACTTCAATTAGTATTGAAGAGAAAAATGGACTACATGAGTTGACATTTACTTCAAAAGGAAGCGAAGGTGTATCTGTCACAATTGAATTATGTTTCAAAGAAGGAGGACAATTAACAGGCGTAAAAGAAATTGAAAATTCACCCAATAATTACTTTTTTGAAGGAGAAACAGCAAGCTATCGTTTTGGAAAAGACAGCATTGATTTTGGAAGTGGAATCAAGAAACATTCAAAAATTAAAGGCTTAGAAGGTGAAATGTACAGTTCGCATTTTGGTAGTTTAAAAATGGATGGAATATTTGTGTACCTGACAGGCACTACACCTTTTGAGCATAGAATGACGATTAGTTAATTTTTTATACCCTAAAAGGTATAATTGTAAGAAATCAACGGCAATTATACCTTTTAGGGTATAATTTTATGAAGATAGCTTCATATATTAAAGAAAAGCGTAAGAAATTTGGCTTAATGCAAATCGACCTTGCTGAAAAAGCTAGCGTTGGGCTTCGCTTTGTTCGTGATGTAGAACAAGGAAAAGCAAGTTTAAGGCTTGATAAAGTAAACCAAATTTTAGACCTTTTTGGTAGTGAAGTAGGTGTAATTAGAAAGGAGGTAGCCGATGAGTAGGTATATACATGAGAACGATTAGATTTCTCTTTATTATTGGTTGAGCAAATCCAATCGTTCTCGCAAAAACTATTTCTTCAAATCCTTCAAAAACTGCATCGGCGTTTTGCCAAATTCATTTTTGAAAGCCTTCGTAAAGTACGATTGCGTTTGGATGCCTACGTTGTACATTACTTCGGCAATAGCCATATTTTCTTGGGTCATTAATTGAACGGCTTTTTTCAAACGAATGGTTCGGATAAAATCACCGATGGCTTGTCCTGTCAATTCTTTTACTTTGGTATATAGTTTCGTGCGGCTCATGCCCATTTGCGAGCAGATATAATCAATATTCATTTCGGGGTTGCTTAAATGAGCTTCAATCATCCCAATCAATTCCATCAAAAAAGCTTTATCTTTCTGTGAATGAGCTAATTCCACTACTTCTGTCAACTGGTCGTTTCCATACTTTTCTTTGAGTTTTTGTTTTTGAATAAAGATATTTTTAATCGTCAATTCCAATAATTCAATGCTGATAGGTTTTGAGAAGTAAAAATCCGCTCCAGATTCTACACCCTCAATTTTTGATTCAGTCCCATCTTTTGCCGTTAGCATCAAAAAAGGAATATGACTAATTTCATCGTCTTCCTTTACTTTTTTACAAAAAATATTACCATTCATTACGGGCATCATTACATCGCTGATAATCAAGTCTGGAAAAGTTTCCTTTGCCATTTCATAGCCCAATTGTCCGTTGAGGGCTTCTATGATTTTATAATTTTTACGCAAAGTCTCTTTTAAAAAGGTTCTTAATTCATCATTATCATCTACCAGTAAAATCGTTGGTTTGGCTAATTCTTCCGATACTTTTTCTCTAACTTTTACAGAAACTTCTTCGCCAAGATTTAAAGCCACATCATATTTTGTGGAAATACTTTCAAGTTTCACCAACACTTCTTTGTTTTTAATCCATAATTCTTTTTCGGCATAATCTTCCCTTTTACAAGGAATACCAATGATAATTTCCGTGCCTTTATCTTTTTCGCTATACACCCAAATACTGCCTTTGTGCAGATTTGTCAGGCTTTTTACAAATGCCAAACCAATGCCCGAACCCAAATGTGTTTCGGTGGTTTTGTAATATCGCTCAAATAAATTGCTGATAGATTCTTTAGAAATCCCGATACCATCGTCGGCAACTCTGATGTATAAATAATGAGTACCTTGGTATTCATTCAAAATCTTTAATTCATTGCTAAATTGTGCTTGATAGTTTTCGAGTGAATCCAGTACTTGTAAAATAACGTGTTTCCCATTATCAATGTACTTGAAAGCATTACTTAATAAATTGATGATGATTTTTTCTAAAATCTGTCGATCGAACCAAGTTTCAGTCAATTGATTGTCTTGGAGTACTTCAAAAGTAATTTTTTTTTCTTGTGCCAAATCTGCGAATTCATCCGAAATTTCTTTCAAGAAAGTATTGATATTTCCTTGCATTACATTCAGTTTCAATACGCCTGATTCTACTTTTCTGAAATCCATTAATTCATTGATAAGTCCAATCAAACGGTTGGCATTTCGGTACATCAAATCATAATATGGATGTGCAGGCGAATTGGGAAATTCCTTTTTTAGTTTTTCTAAAGGCCCTAAAATCAGCGACAAAGGCGTGCGAAATTCATGCGAAATATTGGTGAAAAACTGCAACTGTTCTTGGTGAATTTCTTCTTTTTTCTGCTCTTCTAATTGCTGAATTTCTAATCTTCTTTTGAAATTGTAAAAAGCCACAATACCACTTATAATAGTAATAACCGTTAAAGCCCGAAACCACCAAGTTGCCCAAAACGGTGGCGAAATGTGTAATGCAAGCTGATAAATTTTTTCATTCCAAATGCCATCATTATTACTTGCCTTGATTTGAAAAGTATAATCTCCCGGACTCACATTCGTGTAAGATGCCTTTTTTTCTTTGCTCACGTAAATCCAATCTTTATCCCAATTTTCTAATTTATAAGCATATTGATTGTTTTCAGATGCGGTATAATTCAATGCGGCAAAGCCAAACGAAAAAGTAGATTCTTTGTAAGAAAGGTCGATAGCTTTGGCAAAGCTGATGTCTTCATTCAATGGAGTATCGTCGCTAATGGCTACTTTTTTATTAAAAATCTGAAAATCAGTAATATAAACGGGTGGAGTAAAAGTATTTGTCGTTATTTTTTGCGGATAGAAAGTATTAAAACCATTTACACCCCCAAAAAATATTTCTCCATCTTTGGTCATTAAAAAGGCATTTGCTTCAAATTCAAGTCCTTGCAGACCGTCAACGGTATTATATTTTTTGGCAAGTTTTGTTTCAGGATTGATTTTAGTAATGCCGTTTGAAGTAGCAATCCAAAAATTTCCTTCGGCATCTTCAACCATTCCTTTGATAAATTCGGTATCAAGATTTGCCTTTTCACTGAAAATTTTAAAAGTATTTTCGCCTTCATCGAATAAGTATAATCCTTTTTGCCCAACCCAAACCCTGCCTTTTTTGTCGATAAAAATGATTCTCAAATCTGGTTTTTTACTCTCGTTATTGAAGTAATGCGTAAAAGTTTGCGTTGCAATATTGTAGCGATTCAATCCGCCGTCGTCTGTGCCTATCCAAATATTGCCTTTTTTATCTTCGTTGATGGCAATAATATTATTTCCGAACAGTTGCGAGCGATTATTTTTCCCATACACCAAACGAGTAAATCGTTTTGTTTCGGTATTCAGCAGGTTCAAACCGCCAAAGTAGGTTGCTATCCAAAGGTTTTGGTGACTGTCTTCAAAAATTTGCTGAATGTAATTGGAACTGACGCTATTTTTGTCGGCAGGATTATTCAAAAAACGAGTAAAAGTATTGCTTGAACGGTTGTGCAAACTCAAGCCACCGCCCCAAGTGGCTATCCATAAATTGCCTTTTTTGTCTTCGTGAATGTCTAATACTTCGTTTGAGCCAATGGAATTTTTATTGAAAGGACTGTACTTGAAATGTTTGAAGGAATTGTTTTTTCGGTTGAATAAATTCAGTCCGCCGCCATCAGTGCCAATCCAAATATTGCCGAAACTGTCTTCACAAAAGGCTTTTACATCGTTGTAGCTCAAACTGTTTAGGTTGGGTTCTTGTCGGTAAAGCGTAAACTTTTCAGTTTGTGGCATATACAAATTGATTCCGCCACGGTGCGTACCAACCCAAAGATTACCCTGATTGTCTTCAAACAAAGCCGAAACAGTTCTTTGTGAAAGACTTTTTGGCTCGTCGGGTCTGTATTGATAATTAAAGAAAATACCCGAAACTGGGTCGAAAAGATTGAGCCCACCATTAATACAGCCAACCCAAATATTCTTTTTGGCATCTACCAAAATCATTTTTACTAAATTATTTCCAAGCGATTTCGCCACGGTTTCTTGGTGACTGTACTGTTTAATGGTATTGAGTTGATGATTGTAAATAATCAAACCATTACCATTTGTACCGATTAAAAGATTGCCTTGTCGGTCTTCATTGATACAATTGACAGCATAAGATTTTAACGAAAAAGGAAGATTTTTGAAGGCTTCAATTTCTCTGAAAGTACCACTTGCTATTTCAAAAAGCTGAATTCCACTTTCTGTTCCAACCCAAAAATTATGATTACTGTCTTCAAAAAAATAATTCACACGATTATTGGAAAGTGTATTACTTGATGATTTTTGGTGTTGAAAAGTAACAAAACTTTGGTCTTCCTGCAAAAGATTTATGCCATTGCGTGTACAAATCCACAGACGATTTTTACTGTCATTTTTGATACAGGTAATATAATTATCGCTAATACTTTTGGCTTTTTTGGCAGTATGATTGAAGCGAGTAAAAGTGTTTTTTCGCTCATCAAAACGGTTGAGTCCGTTGATTGTTCCAATCCACAAATTGCTGTTTTTGTCTTCTTGAATGTAAGTGATATAATTATCGCTGATACTGTTTTCGTCCTTAGGGTCATTCTTAAAAACGACCATTTCGTTGCCGTCGTAGCGGTTCAAACCGTCCCTTGTACCAAACCAAATAAAGCCACGACTATCCTGATAAATACTTTCGATAGTGCTGTTTGAAAGCCCCTGTTCGTTGGTAATATGTTTGAATTTTAAGTTCGGAATTTGTGCAAAAGTAATGCCACCTAAACAAAAGTATAGGAAAGTAAAACGAAGAAGAAAAGTAATTGGCTTGATTGGGAACATTAAATAAGAATGCTGAAATGTGAATGTTGAGTTTTGAATTTTAAAGAAAAATGATTGAGTATAAGTGCGGGATTGTCTTGGGATTTCAAATTCACAAATGCCATTCACTATTCAGTACTGATACTTCATCTAAAATAAATCATTTTTTGTGTTGAATCGTTCATTTCCCAAAATTAGAACAATAGCACCAAAATTATGATTGCTGAGATAAATCTGAGCAAAAAATCCTCTCTAATTTTGACTTTTAAAATAATTAATAGTATTTTATTTATAATAAGAATGGAGATGAGAAAAAAATTATTGTACTATGTCTTGATAGTCATTAGTATTTTAAGCAATCTAAATGCCAATGCACAAGACAGGGTGATAACAGGAAAGGTAGTAGATTCGGCAGAATCGAGTATTCCTGGAGTAAGTATCACGGTGAAAAATAAGAAGACGGCAGCCATTAGCGATGCTAAAGGAGAATTTAAAATAAAGGCTACAACAGGCGATATTTTAGTGATTAGTTCTATTGGTTATACTAAATTAGAAGTGCCAGTAAGTACTGCTACCACAATGAATATTGTATTGGCAGTAAATAATACAGCTTTAGACGAAGTAGTAGTGGTTGGTTATGGAACGTCTCGTAAAAAAGACTTGACGGGAGCAGTTACGACCATTAATGCAAAAGATTTTCAGACGGGGGCAATCACTACGCCTGAACAATTGATAGCTGGTAAAGTGCCGGGTGTTTCTATTATTTCAAACAGCGGTCAGCCCGGAGCAGGAAGTACCATTCGTATTCGTGGCGGTTCGTCGTTGAGTGCCAGTAATAATCCTTTGTTTGTGATTGATGGCGTGCCTTTAGAAGGTGAAGGTGGCATCTCTGGAGCATCGAATCCATTAAGTTTTATCAATCCAAACGATATTGAAACTTTCACGGTGTTGAAAGATGCTTCGGCAGCAGCGATTTATGGAACAAGAGCTTCAAACGGTGTAATTATCATCACGACAAAAAAAGGAAAAAGTGGAGCAATGCGAGTGAATTTTTCTTCGACAAATTCTACCTCAAGTATTACCAAACAAGTAAGTGTTTTGAGTGCCGATGAATTTCGTGCCATTGTGAACGAAAAAGGAACGGCGGTCCAAAAAATGATGCTTGGCAAAGCTAATACCAATTGGCAAGATGTAATTTACCAAACCGCATTTATGACCGACAATAACCTAAGTTTGGGCGGAGAAGTAGCAAAATTGCCATACAGAATTTCATTAGGATTTCAGGACCAAACGGGAGTTTTGAAAACGGATAAATTACAAAGAACCTCTTTGTCCATTGCTTTGAATCCTACTTTTTTTGATAATCACTTAAAAGTAGATATTAGCTTGAAAGGAAGTATGCAAAAGGCAAGATTTGCAGCTTTGGGTGCAATCGGTTCTGCCATTAGTTTCGACCCAACTCAACCCGTTTACGCTACAGAAAATCCACAGAGATTTGGCGGTTACTATGAATGGTTGGATAAAACCAGTGCCACAGGTTTAATGAATTTGGCAGGAAGAAATCCATTGGGACAATTAGAACAACGTTTTGATGAAAGTACGCCACAAAGAAGTATCGGCAATATTCAGTTTGATTATAAATTCCATTTCTTGCCAGAACTAAGAGCCAATTTGAACATTGGTTATGATGTTGCAAAAGGAGCAGGAACGGTATATGTCTCAGACAGTGCAGCCATTGGTTATGTAGCAGGTGGCGTTGGAGGTACAAACAATACTTATAAACAAACAAAACAAAATACACTTTTAGAATTTTACTTGAACTATGCCAAAGAATTGAAAGCCATCAAAAGTAAATTTGATGTAATGGCTGGCTACTCGTTTAATAATTACCAAACCACTAATTATAATTACGCAAGTTACAATGCAGCGGGTGTGAAGTACCCTAATACTGACCCCGCTTTTCCATTCGATAAGCCTGAAAATACTTTAATTTCCTTCTTCGGTCGTGCGAATTATTCTTTGAATGACCGCTACTTTTTAACGGCAACGCTTCGTCGTGATGGTTCTTCACGCTTTGCACCTGCCAACAGATGGGGACTTTTCCCTTCAATCGCTTTGGCTTGGAACATCAAAGACGAAGCTTTCTTGGCAAGTAGTAAAGTGATTTCAGCCCTTAAACTTCGTACAAGTTATGGCGTTACGGGTCAGCAAGATGGTATCGGAAACTATGATTATTACTCTTATTTTGCTTTGAGTGCGGCAAATGCGACTTATCCATTTGGAGATACTTATTATCAAGGTTATCGTCCGGGCGGTTTTTACAGCAATCGTAAATGGGAAGAAACAGCTTCAAAAAATATTGCTTTAGACTATGGTTTATTTGATAACCGAGTAAAAGGTAGCATTGATTTTTATGTAAAAAATACTAAGGATTTATTGAACAACATTCCACAGCCTGCTGGTGCGAATTTCTCGGCTTTTATTGTGGCAAATGTTGGCTCAATGGAAAACAAAGGGGTTGAATTTAACATCGGAACGCAAATTATCAGAACGAATAATTTGACTTGGAACTTAGATTTCAACGCTACTTATAATAAAAATACGATTACCAACTTAACGGTAATTCCTCAAGATAAAAATTATCCAGGCTTCCCTTCTGGTGGAATTGCTGGCGGTGTAGGCGGACAGTTTGCCTTTATCAATGCCGTAGGGTTCAGTAGAAATACTTTCAATTTGTACCAACAAGTATATAATGAAGCAGGAAAACCCGTTGAAGGTGTTTTTGTTGACCAAAATGGCGATGGCATCATCAATCAAGATGACCTTTACAAAGGCAAAAGTTCTGTACCCAAAGTATTCTTGGGCTTGAGCAACTCGGTGAATTATAAGAAATGGAATTTAGGTTTTGTAATGCGTGCTTCGTTCGACAACTATGTGTATAACAATAACTTTAGTCAAAGTGGAGTATTAAATCAAATTTTGGGAAATAACGTCCTTTACAATGCTTCAAGTAATTATTTAGAAACGCAATTCAAAGGCAATAGTCAACAATTATTGAGCGATTATTATATTCAAAATGCTTCGTTCCTAAGAATGGATAATGCCAACCTAAGTTATGATTTGGGCAAATTCTTGAAAAACAGCAATGCCAATTTACGCATCAATGCAAGCGTTCAGAATGTTTTTGTGATTACAAAATACAAAGGTTTAGACCCAGAAGTAGCTTCGGGAATTGACAATAATGTGTATCCACGTCCACGTACCATTGCTTTAGGATTGAATCTTGATTTTTAATAAAAATTCAACAAGAAAAATGAAATTAAACTATATAAAAATAGCCGTAGCAAGTGTAATCGTCTTGATGACAAACGCTTGTACTGATAAATTGGATTTGTTACCAACCAATGATATTACTGCCGAAACAGTGTATAAAACGCCACTGGGCTACAAACAAGCTTTGGCAAAAGTATATTCCGCTTTCGCCCTGACGGGAAATACGGGCGGAACGGGAAGTCCAGATATTCCTTCACAAATTATTTCAGATGAAGGGAACTCAGATTTCTTGAGATTATACTGGAATTTACAAGAATTAACTACTGACGAAGCCGCTTGGACTTGGCAAAATGATGCAGGCGTAAAAGGTTTAAAAGAAATGAGCTGGTCGGCGGTGAATCCGATTATCAACGGAATTTATTATCGTGCCTTTTTCCAAATTACGCTTTGTAATGACTTCATTCGCCAGTCGTCTGACGAAAATCTAAGCAAAAGAGGGATTTCGGGAGCAGATGCCGAAAACATCAGAAAGTACCGTGCAGAAGCAAGATTTATTCGTGCCTATCAATATTGGGTTTTGATGGATTTATTCGGAAATCCGCCATTTGTTACTGAAAACGATGCTATCGGAGCAACTTTGCCAAAACAAATTCAGCGTAAAGAATTGTTTACTTATATCGAAACAGAATTAAAAGCGATTGAAAATGATTTATTGGCAAAAGGGCAAAATGAGTACCCACGTGCCGAAAAACCAGCCGCTTGGGCATTGTTGGCTCGTTTGTATTTGAATGCCGAGGTTTACACGGGAACGGCAAAATATACAGAAGCCATTACTTATGCCAATAAAATAAAATCAGCATCTTTTTCACTGCATCCCAACTATCGTGAATTGACTTTGGCAGACAATCATTTGAATACCACTGAAAATATTTTTATGATTGCTTACGATGCTACACATACGCAAAACTGGGGCGGCACTACTTATTTAACTCACGGGCCTGCCGCAGTGCCGGGAGATATTTCTGGAACGAGTGGTAACTGGGGCGGTTTGCGTCATACCAACAATTTTGTGGATTTATTCAGTGATGAATCTGGCAATACCGACCAAAGAGCGATGTTTTATACCGTAGGGCAAAATCGTTTGATGGCAGATTTATACACAGGAACAGACGGTTATTCTTCAACAAAATATAGAAATAAAACCCGCACAGGTGCAAAAGCACCTAATGCTGACCCATCTGGCAACTGGACGGACATAGATTTTCCTTTGTTCAGATTGGGAGAAATCAATTTGATTTATGCCGAAGCTGTGCTAAGAGGTGGAACAGGTGGCGATTTGGCTACTGCTCTTACTTATATCAACCAATTGAGAACCAGAGCTTACGGCGGAAAAACGACTGGCAATATTACCGCTTCGCAACTGACACTTGATTTTATTTTGGCAGAAAGAGGAAGAGAATTATACTACGAAGCTCATCGCAGAACGGATTTGATTCGCTTTAAAAAATTCACGACCAGTGCGTACTTGTGGGTTTGGAAAGGCGGAGTTGCCAATGGTAGAGCCGTGGAAGACAAGTATAATCTTTTCCCGATACCTTCAAATGATTTATCATCAAATCCAAATTTGGTACAGAATCAGGGGTATTAATTACACATCTAGTTGACTCTCAAAGTTAAATATATATTAATGTCCAGACTGTAATGAGTCTCCTAACCACTATTCCCCTTTCTATTTTGAGAGGGGAAATTTAGGAATCACAACAGTTACATGAACTTTGAGAATGGCTATCGATTTAAAAATGTATAGAACAACGATTAAAGCAATCATATACTATCATGAAAAATATATTTAAAATACTTTCATTGTGCCTCTTGAGCATGGGTATTTTTTCTTGTGAAAACAACGAAATCAAAACTGTAATGAGCAATCAAGGCGAATCTCCAGTGCTAAGTGCTTCTAAAACGAGCTATGTACTTACAGCATTGAGTGCGAATGATTCAACAGTTGCATTTTCTTGGAATCGTTCAAATTATGGATTTCAAGCTGCTGTACGTTATACTTTACAAATTGCTAAAGCGGGAACCAGCTTTGCTACTCCTAAAGAAATTACTTTAGGGAATACTTTACAATTAAAGTACACTACGGCTGATTTCAATCAATTAGCAATCATTCAAGGACTAAAACCTAATAATTTAGGTCAGTTAGAAGTAAGAGTAAAATCTTATATTTCAGATGCTGTGGCTGATATTTATTCAAATACTGTTATGCTATCGGTTACTCCTTATTTAGTTGTGATTAATTATCCATCACTTTGGGTAGCAGGCGATTTTCAAGGTTGGAATCCTGCAACTGCTCCTAAAATTTCTTCAAGAAATTCAAATGGAATTTACGAAGGTTATGTCAATATTGTAGGCGGAACTCGTCAGTTCAAATACACCAGTCAGCCAGATTGGAACGGAACAAGTTATGGCTGGGCAAGTAGCACCAGCACAGGTAGCGATGTAACTGGTACTTTTAGTAGCTCAGGCGGGAATTTATTTGTACCCGAAGACGGTTTCTATTTATTGAAAGGAAATACCAACAACAATACTTGGAGTGCCACCAAAACTACTTGGGGAATTATTGGTGATGCCACCGCAAACGGCTGGTCGGATGATGTAAAAATGACTTACGATGCCACCAAAAATGTTTGGAAAATAACCACTACTTTGAAAGCAGGTGCTTTGAAGTTCAGAGCCAACGGTGCTTGGGCAATTAATATGGGTGATACTGGATCAGATTTAAGTTTGGAATATGATGGCGATAACATTATTATTCCAGCTAATTTAGCAGGAACACGTACCATTACTTTAGATTTAAAAGCAGGAAATTATACTTATACCATCGAATAAATATGAACAAAATCATCAATTTTATTGCCTTTTCACTTTTGTTATTGTCTTGTAGCAATACTCCAGAAGTAGTAAAACCTGTTGTAGAACCGCCCGTTTCAAACTTTGCGAAAGGTGCAGACATCAGTTGGATAACTGAAATGGAAGCTTCAGGAAGAAAATTCTACGATAAATCGGGTAAAGAAACAGAGTGTTTTGCCCTAATGAAGGCTTTGGGCATGAACTCTATTCGTTTGAGAGTTTGGGTAAATCCTTCGCCTGCTTATAATAACACTGCCGATGTAGTGGTGAAAGCTTTACGTGCTAAAAGCTTAGGTTTCAGAATCATGATTGATTTTCATTATAGCGATAATTGGGCCGACCCTGGCAAACAAACCAAACCTGCGGCTTGGAATAATTTGGATTTAGCAGGCTTGAAATCAGCCATTGGAACACATACAACGGAGGTTTTGACAGAACTCAAGAAAAATGGCATTACGCCAGAATGGGTACAAGTAGGCAACGAAACCAATGATGGAATGCTTTGGCCAACAGGAAGAGCGTCAACAAATATGAGTAATTTTGCCCAAATGATTAATGCTGGTTATGATGCTGTTAAAGCTGTTTTCCCCACAGCAAAAGTAATCGTTCATATTTCTAATGGCTATGATAATCAATTGTTTAGATGGATGTTCGACGGACTAAAAACTAATGGAGCAAAGTATGATGTAATCGGAATGTCACTGTACCCAACTTTCGCACCAGATTATGCGACAGGCGGTTGGGCGAAAGTAAATCAGCAATGTTTAACGAACATGAACGACATGATAACACGCTACAACAAAGAAGTAATGATTGTAGAAGTTGGAATGCCGTGGGACAGTGCCGCAGAATGTAAATTGTTTGTCAGCGATATTATTGCCAAAACCAAATCACTCAGCAATGAAAAAGGCTTGGGCGTATTGTACTGGGAGCCACAAGCTTATAATTGGGTTGGCTATACTTTAGGAGCGTTCGATAATTCGGGAAAACCGACGGTAGCTATGGATGCTTTCTTGCCTTAATTGAAAATGTTTTTTGGGTTGAAAATCATTTTTGTTAATCGTAAATGAGTATGCGGAATACTTGTTTACTTAAATTTCCTCTGATTCCTCAGAGGAAATTTTTTTAACAATTTCTTACTTTTAAATAATTATGCAAAATCATAAATGTACCTTTTTAACAGGAATTTTTCTGTTATGCTTGTCCTCTGTTTTATCGTTTTCACAAATCACAAATAGGCAAAGAATTAATTTTGATAAAGATTGGAAATTTCATTTTGGACATACTTCTAATCCTGAAAAAGACTTTAATTATAGCATTACAAAGGCTTTTGTAAAGTCTGGAATTGCTGAAAATTCTGCGATTGAGCCAAAGTTTAAAGATGAAAAATGGGAAAAAGTAAACCTTCCACACGATTGGGTAGCTGATTTACCTTTTGTAAAATCAGAAGATTTGAATGTTGAGGCACACGGTTTTAAACCTGTGGGCGGTTTATTTCCAGAAACTTCGGTGGGTTGGTACAGAAAAAACTTCAAAGTAGCTCCAGCTGATTCTGGCAGTCGTTTCCAAATTCAATTTGATGGAATTTTCAGAGATGCTAACATTTGGATAAATGGTTTTTACTTAGGAAATAACAAAAGTGGTTATTTGGGTGTCGCTTACGATATTACTGATTTTATTAATTTCAAACGTGAAAATGTCATTGTCGTTCGGGCGGATGCTTCGCAGTATGAAGGTTGGTTTTATGAAGGTGCAGGCATTTATCGTCACGTTTGGTTGAATAAATATTCAAATTTGCACATCAATACCGACGGAATTTTTGCTCATGCGAAAATTCAAGACAATAAAGCGACAATCAATATTGAAACTTCTGTCAGTAATGAAAATTTTGCCTCAGCCAATTATACTCTTACTTCGTATTTGCTTGATAGGACTGGAAAAATCGTAGGAAAATCTGCTGAACAGGCTTTAAATCAAAATGCTTTAGAAGAAAAAACGACCAAACAGAGTTTTATCGTCAACAATCCAAGACTTTGGAATTTGGAAGACCCATACTTGTATAAAGTATTGGTTGAACTGAAATCGAATGGTCAAATTATTGATAAACAAAGCTTTAAATTTGGCATCAGAACCATCGAAGTAAAAAGTAATGGCGTTTTCTTGAATGGGAAATATGTGAAAATTCTGGGAACAAACAATCACCAAGACCACGCAGGCTTGGGAAGTGCTTTACCTGATTATTTGCAATATTATCGCATCAGTTTATTGAAAAATATGGGTTCAAATGCTTACCGAACCAGTCACAATGCCCCAACGCCAGAATTATTAGCGGCTTGCGATAGTTTGGGAATGTTGGTAATGGACGAACAGCGTTTACTCAACAGCGGTACAGAATACATCACTCAATTTGAACGCCTTATCAAACGTGACCGAAACCATGCCTCAATTTTTATGTGGAGTATCGGAAATGAAGAAGGAGGCATTCAAACCAATACTTTTGGCAAAAGAATCGCTCTGACGCTCATCGAAAAACAAAAGCAATTAGACCCAACTCGTACTTGTACTTATGCTGCCGATTTAGCCAATGTTTTTCATGGCGTAAACGAAGTAATTCCTGTAAGAGGATTTAATTATCGTCAATTTGGCGTAGCCGATTATCATAAAGAGCACCCGAATCAACCCATTATCGGAACAGAAATGGGAAGTACTTTAACGACCAGAGGAATTTATGAAAAAGATACTATCAGAGCTTATGTGCCAGACCAAGATATTACTGCTCCGTGGTGGGCAAGTACGGCAGAAGAATGGTGGAAATTGGCGGCTACGAATGATTTTTGGTTAGGCGGTTTTATTTGGACAGGCTTCGATTACCGTGGTGAACCAACGCCTTATCGTTGGCCAAATGTCAATTCTCATTTTGGCGTAATGGACGTTTGCGGTTTTCCTAAAAACATCTATTATTATTATCAAAGCTGGTGGACCGACAAAGATATACTTCACATCAGTCCGCATTGGAACTGGCAAGGAAAAGAAGGTCAGCCGATTGATGTTTGGGTAAACAGCAATGCCGATGACGTAGAGTTATTCTTGAATGGCAAAAGTTTAGGTAAAAAAGAAATGCCAAGAAACGGACATTTGCAATGGGCTGTAAATTATCAAGCAGGAAAATTAGAAGCCATTGCTTATAAAAAAGGTAGAAAACTAAGGGCAAAAGTTGAGACAACTTCAAACCCAGTGGAAGTAGTCGTTACGCCATATAAAACCACTACTTTGGCTGATGGAAATGATGTAAGTATAATCAATATCAGCGTGATAGATAAAGATGGGAGGGAAGTACCCAATGCGGATAATATGATTAAATTTTCAATCAAAGGAGATGCAAAAATTATCGGTGTTGGCAATGGTGACCCAAGTAGCCACGAACCCGATAAATGTGTGGATGGTGCTTGGCAAAGAGCTTTATTCAATGGAAAATGTCAGGTAATTGTGCAGGCAGGCACAAAGCCAGATTTGATAAAATTTGAAGCAACAGCCGCAGGACTTTATACAGGTTCAACAGATATTATGACGATTGCTCCAGAAAATACGACTAAAATTACGATTGATAAAAGCTATGAATTGAAAGGAGAAGCCGCAAAAGCTCGTCCAGTCGATAAAATGATAGGGGCAGACATTTCATTTTTACCTGAATTAGAAGCAAAAAACATCAAGTTTTCTGACAAAGGAATTGAAAAAGATGCCATCCAGATTTTGAAAGATCATGGTTTCAATTACGTTCGTTTACGTATTTTCCACAATCCTGCCGATGTAGATGGATACTCACCACAAAAAGGCTTTTGTGATTTGGAGCAAACCAAAAAAATGGCAAAAAGAGTAAAAGAAGCAGGTTTAAAACTCTTGCTTGATTTCCATTACAGCGATACTTGGGCAGATCCAGGCAAGCAATACAAACCCAAAGCTTGGTCTGGTTTAGCGTTCACAGATTTGAAAAAATCTTTGTTTGAATATACCCAACAAGTAATGCAAGCTTTGAAAAATCAAGGAACTATGCCAGATATGGTGCAGATTGGCAACGAAATCAATCATGGTATCGTTTGGCCAGATGGCAGTGTGAAAAATTTGGATGAATTAGCACAATTACTAAATGCAGGAACTGCGGCTGTAAAATCTGTTGACCCAACAATAACCATGATGTTACACGTAGCTTTGGGCGGACAAAACCATGAATCCGTGAATTTTATTGATGCGATGTTGGCAAGAGGCGTACATTTTGACGTAATTGGCGAATCTTATTATCCAAAATGGCACGGAACAACGGACGATTTAAGAGATAATCTCAGCAATCTTATTCAGCGTTATAACAAAGACGTCATCGTAGTAGAATACTCTCAGTTAAAAGACGATGTGAATGCGGTTGCTTTCAATTTACCCAATGGCAAAGGAAAAGGCACTTGTATTTGGGAACCGCTCAGTACTTGGGAAGCTTTCTTTGAAAAAGATGGTAAATCGAACAAATTTCTAGGCATTTACGATGAACTTTCTAAGCAGTTTTTAGTTAAATAAACTTAAAGCCTAACCACCAATTATAATTTGAAATTAAAAGCTCCTTGAATGTTTTGGGAATCAATCCTAAAATATTCAAAGAGCTTTTTTGTATTTATTTTTGATAACTTTTTAATTATATTATTTAACATAATCATAATTATAAATCTTTTTCTCAAAAAGAAATGGAAAGAAAATCAATCAAAAATCAAAACTTTTTCATCACTTTTACTAATTGTTTAGTAATTACTTCATAGCCTTTATCGGAAGGATGTAAACCATCATAAGTCATATTGATAGATTCTAGTGGATATGGATATTCGTCTGTTGCTGGATTGTAATGAACATCAATAAATGATGGATAAGTATAATTTTTGTATTCGCCTGTGAGGGTATCTTTAAGACGTTTGAAATAGACAAGCTTTTCAACTTTCAGTTTTTTCTGATTGTACAAGTCAACCACTTTGATATTTTCGTATTTGCCTATGGCTTTAATGGCTTCTGCAAATTGTGATAAAAGTTGTCCCTTTTTCTCTCTGTAAGAACCATAAGCATTATTTTTCGGATTGGCTATGTAAACAAAATCAGCTCTTTGCATGGGGGTGATTAAAACAATCTTTGCTTCTGGATTCAATGTTCTAATTTTATTAATAATGATACGAAAAGCACCATGAACCGTCGTGCTTCCTGTATTATTTTGATAATCAGCAAAAGTGCCGAGAGGTTTTCCTCCCCACCAATCATTCGTTCCCAAGAAAATAGAATACACGTCTGCTTTGATAAGACCAAGATTTTCTATTTGCTCCGCAATGCGAACAGATGTCCAACCATTATGTCCTTGATTGATGTATTCAAATTGAGGTAATTTTTCAACCACACCTGTCATGTAGCCTTTTGTAATTCTATTACCTGTTTCTTTAGGATGGTCGTTCAAATAAGTAATGGAATCCCCAATGGCAACCCAAGTTATTTTCTTCGGAGAAAAAGATGTTAAAATGCCAATCAGGATTAAGAGTAATACTTTCTGTTTCATTGTATAAATTGTTTATAGATTAACATTTAAAGCTTTAATAAGTAAAATTATACTGATAATTATTTTTACTCATTATATATTAAATAGCTCATGATATTTATCGTTGTCAATTAAGCAATTTTTAATTACTATTGCCCTATTCTTTTATTTATTCCTAGAATCATTATTTAACTTGAATGAAAATGAAAAATAAAGTATTACTTGGATTAGTAGCTTTCTTAGCTTTAATTCAATTTATTCGCCCAGAAAGGAATCTTTCAGACGACCAAACATACAGTATTTCAACCAAATATGCGGTAACGGATGAAGTAAACGGCATTCTAAAAGTAGCGTGTAACGACTGCCACAGCAACAAAACTGAATATCCGTGGTATGCAAATGTGCAACCAGTGGCTTCGTGGTTAGCACATCATGTGGAAGAAGGAAAAGACGAATTAAACCTTTCTACTTTTACTAAATTACCCATTGCCGTACAAAACCATAAATTAGAAGAAACCATCGAAATGGTGGAAGATGGAGAAATGCCTTTGGCTTCCTATACTTATTTGGGTTTACACAAAGAAGCCAATTTGAGTGAAACACAAAAGAAAGTATTAATCGACTGGGCAAAAGCTCAAATGGATACTTTGAAAGCTAATTATCCAGCGGATAGCTTGGTTTTGAAAAGAAGAAAAAAGGCTGAATGAACTGTAGCACGAGTTTCCAACTCGTGAAAAACACTGTATATCACAACGCTTACCTTGAATTTGATAAATCTACCATACATTTCCTCCAATACTCTATGCAAACCATCACCGTCTCTGAGTCATTCAAGAAAATGACTATCAAGGCAATTTTATCTATTTGTCTATTTATTGTTACTTATCTCGCTCTTATTGTTTTAGCTGTCATTTTCACCATTATTTGTGCTTATGGTGGCTTTGCGATTATCATGTTAAAACCGACTCTACTTACCATTTTAGTTGGAGTAGGTTTGCTTGCGATGGGCATTTTAGTACTTTTCTTTTTAGGAAAGTTTATCTTTAAAAAGAACGTAGTTGACCGTTCGCATCTTGTCGAAATCACGGCTACGCAAGAGCCTGAGCTTTTTGCTTTTATCCAGAAAATTGTTGGAGAAGTAAAGACCGATTTTCCAAAAAAAATTTATTTATCTGCCGATGTAAATGCTTCTGTATTTTATGATTCAAGCTTTCTGAGTATGTTTTTACCCATCAAGAAAAACCTGCAAATCGGTGTTGCTTTGGTAAATGCTGTTTCTGTGAGTGAATTTGAAGCCATTTTGGCTCATGAATTTGGACACTTTTCGCAAAGGTCGATGAAAGTTGGGAGCTATGTGTATAACGTAAATCAGGTTATTTACAACTTACTTTACGAGAATGATTCTTTTGAATCTAAAGCAAGTAGTATCGCAAGTTGGCATAGCTATATTGCTTTTTTTGTGGGACTTTCATTAAAAATTATCCAAGGAATCCAATGGGTTTTAAGGAAGATTTACGACATCGTGAACATCAGCTACATGAGTTTGTCCAGAGAAATGGAATTTCATGCTGACGAAGTAGCTGCCAACGTTGCGGGTTCTGAGCCACTGATTACTTCACTTTTACGTTTAGATTTAGCCGATGAATCTTACAAAACGGTCATTAATTATTATAGTGATAAAATTAGTGAAGCGGTGAAGCCTTCTAATATTTTTCCGCAATACCAATTTGTAATGAATTTTCTGGCAGGTGAAAATAAACTACCGAATGTTAATAATCTTCCACAAGTAAATCTCTCGAATTTTAATCGCTACAACAAAACTAAATTGGTGATTACCAATCAGTGGGCTTCGCACCCGAATACTGAAGATAGAGTTGTGGCACTTCAAAAATTGAATATCAGTGTAAAAGAAAACAAAACGGACAAAGCCATTGTCTTGTTCAAAAACATTGATGTTGTCCAACAAAAAGTAACAGATAATCTATTTGCACAGGTTACTTATAACGAAGAAGTAAAAGACGAAAAGGCAGAAGAATTTATCGAAACTTATACCAAAAATTACAGAGCCAATACTTTCGATACCATTTTCAACTGTTACTACGACAATAAAAATCCGTTCTATTTTGACAAAGATTCATTAGAAAGTACAACCGATTTAACATTTAATGACTTATTCGGCGAAAATGCTGTCGATACGGTTTATTCTTCAATTGCCATAGAAAGAGATATTCAGACCATTACACAAATAAAGAGTGGAGATTTAACGATAAAATCTTTTGACTATGATGGCATAAAGTATTCACCCAAAGAATGCGATGAATTAATTCCTGTTTTAGAAACAGAATTAGCAGGTTTGAAAAAAGAAATTGAGGCAAATGATAAAGCAATTTTTCAGTATTTCTTACAATTAGCACAAAGCAAAGGCTTGGAAACGGAGTACCTCAATGAATACAAAGCTTACGATGAAATTGATAAAAGTTACGATGAACAATTTGAAATGTATGTAAAAATGATGAATGCCACGGCGTTTATTAATTACAATACCCCTTTTGAGGTCGTCGAACAAAATATCAATGCGATTTATGAGTTAGAAAAACCTTTCAAAGAGCAAATCAATAAACTCTTGAGCGATGAAAGGTATCAGTCGGTCATTACTGAGGAAATCAGAGAAAATTTGAATAAATATTTAGCAGAAGTATTGGTCTATTTTTCAAGACCTGATTACGACAATGAATCACTAAATATTATGATGGCGAGTATTCATCAGTACCAATACATCATCGGACGAAAATTCTTTGAAAGCAAAAAAGAGCTTTTAGACTTCAAAGTAAAAATCACAAAAGAGTAGCACGAGTTTCCAACTCGTAGGAAAGCGAAGCATCATTCACAAAAATTTAAGCTTCGCTTTCCAAAATTATGTAAACATTCCCAATAATTATGTAAGCCATTAGCCAATCCTTCAAGCTAATTTTGTGTTATCAAAATATGACACAAAAGATGGAAAGTAAAGTAGAAAATCAAGCTCAAATCAAAACACTCATCGTTCCCGTTACAGGAATGACTTGTGCCGCTTGTGCGAGTAGCGTTCAAACAATTCTTGATAAACAAAATGGTGTATTGGAATGTGCTGTCAATTTTGCGAATGAATCTGCTAAAATACAATTTGATACCAAGCTTACTTCTCCAGAATTTTTACAAGAAAAATTACAGCAAATCGGCTATGGTCTCATTTTAGGAACACCCGAAAAAGCCAAAGAACAGCAGGCGATTTTAAAAGAAAATCAATATCAAAAACTTAAACAAAACCTTATTTGGGCGACTATACTAACAATTCCTGTGGTAATTATCGGAATGTTTTTTATGGAAATGCCTTACGCCAATTGGATTGAATTGGCTCTCACCACGCCAGTTTTACTTTGGTTCGGGCGACAATTCTTTATCAATGCCCTCAAACAAACTCGTGCAGGTACTGCCAATATGGATACTTTGGTAGCTTTAAGCACAGGAATCGCCTTTTTATTTAGCTTATACAATACACTTTTCCCCGAATTTTGGCATCACCGAGGTTTACACGCTCATGTGTATTATGAAGCTGCCGCTGTGGTAATTGTTTTTATTATGCTGGGAAAATTGTTAGAAGAAAACGCAAAATCGAATACTTCAACCGCCATCAAAAAACTGATGGGCTTACAACCCAAAACTGTTTGGGTGATTGAAAATGGCGAAGAAAAGGAAATTCCTATTGCCGAAGTGCAAGTAAGTGACAGAATTTTGATTCGTCCCGGTGATAAAATACCTGTGGATGGAAAAGTATTATCAGGAAATTCCTTTGTGGATGAAAGTATGATGAGTGGCGAACCGCTTCCTGTGGAGAAAACTAAAGGTTCAAAAGTGTTTTCTGGCACAGTCAATCAGCAAGGAAGTTTTAAGTTTATTGCTGAAAAAGTAGGCGATGAAACTTTTTTAGCTCAAATTATTCAGTTGGTGCAAGAAGCACAAGGAAGTAAAGCACCCGTCCAAAAATTAGTCGATAAAATTGCCAGTATTTTTGTACCAATCGTCATCATTATTGCTATACTTACTTTTATTATTTGGATGATTTTTGGTGGAGAAAATGCCTTGACTCATGCTTTATTAACTTCTGTTTCGGTTTTGGTCATCGCCTGTCCCTGTGCTTTGGGTTTGGCTACACCTACGGCAATCATGGTTGGAGTCGGCAAAGGAGCTGAAAATGGAATCTTGATAAAAGATGCCGAAAGCTTGGAAATTGCCCATAACGTAAACGCCATTATTTTAGACAAAACAGGTACGATTACCGAAGGAAAACCTTCTGTGAGTGATTTAATTTGGGTGAATAAATCCGAAAACGAAATGCTCAAAAGTATTTTATTGTCTTTAGAAAGTCTTTCAAGTCATCCATTAGCGGAAGCTGTAACACAACAATTGAAAGTAGAAGGAGTAAAACCTTTGACCATCAATACTTTTGAAAATGTAGTTGGAAAAGGTATTCGAGCAATTTTTGAGGGTCAGAACTATTTTGTCGGTAGTCCAAAATGGATTGAAAGTATCACTCCTAATCTTGACAATCAAGCGATTATTTCATTAGAAAAACAAGGAAAAACAGTTGTAGTTTTTGCCGATGAAAAAGAAACTTTGGCGATAATTGCCATTTCAGATAAGATTAAAAGTACTTCTAAAATTGCCATTCAAGAATTGCAAGAAGCAGGAATAGAAGTATTTATGCTAACAGGCGATAATATTTTGACGGCTCAAAAAGTAGCAGAAGAAGTCGGTATCAAAAATGTGAAAGCGAGTTTGATGCCGAATGATAAAGCTGAATTTATCAAGCAATTACAAAAAGAAGGAAAAATAGTAGCGATGGTTGGCGATGGCATCAACGATTCGCAAGCTTTAGCACAAGCTGACATCAGTATTGCGATGGGAAAAGGTTCTGATATTGCGATGGACGTAGCCAAAATGACTTTAATTTCTTCTGATTTATTGAAAATTCCTCAAGCGTTGAAGCTTTCCAGAAAGACGGTTTCTACCATACGTCAGAATTTATTTTGGGCTTTTATTTATAATCTCATCGGAATTCCTTTGGCGGCAGGCGTGTTATATCCTTTCAATGGCTTTTTGTTGAATCCAATGATTGCAGGAGCAGCGATGGCACTCAGCTCAGTTTCAGTAGTAAGTAATAGTATTCGTTTAAAATATAGAAATTAATCAATCTTGAATTTGTGAATTACAAAAAAATCACTAATTCACAACTCACTCAATCACAACTAACAATGGAAAAATTATCATTCAAAACCAATATCAATTGCAACAATTGCATTGCAAAAGTAAAACCATTCTTGAACCAAGTTGAAAACATCGAAAACTGGCAAGTGGACATCAATAATACCGATAAAATTCTCAGCGTTTCGGGCGAAGAAGAACTTACTGCTGAAGAAGTAATCGAAGCAGTACAGAAGGCAGGTTTTAGCATAGAAAAACAATAGTTTGTTTTCATCTCATCTGAATAAAGCTTTATCCTTAATATTCAACTATTGAGTGTAAAGCTTCTTTATAAACACCATTTTATAGAGTATTTGGAAACATAGAATCGCCTTTTCAGAAAATCTATTTTTGTCTTGTAAATATTTTAAATATTACTTTTTTTTGAAATCTAGTTTAAAAATCCACAGATTTTAGCGAAAAAACCAGTATATTTAAAGATTGAGTTTCTTTATTTACAGAAAATATACTTTGGGTACTAAATGATTGCAAAGCTTTTATATGATGAAAAAGAACTATTAGCACTTGCTTCGTCTGGAAACGAACAGGCTTTTGCTACTTTATTTCATTCGTATAAAAATAAATTATATGGCTATTTATACCGACTGACAGCCTCAAATGAGATTACTGAAGATATTATCCAAGAGATTTTTTTGAAGCTTTGGAAAGATAAAAGTGAACTGGTAAACATTGTTCAATTTGATGCTTATTTGTTTAGAATGGCAAAAAATCAGGCGATTAATGCCTTTAAATTTCCAACCAATACAGAACAATATATTTCAGCATCAGGGCCTGTTTATGTTGCTTTAAGAGGTAATTATGCGGTTGAACATTTTCAACAGCAATCATACAGTACCGATGAATCTATCATGCCAGCAAGAGGTGGAAACTGGTTTGATGGTGGACAATGCCAAACAATGCACTTCCATTCTTGGACGAAAGATAATAACTTCTTAAATGGTTACTGGACTTGGCTATCTACCACAATTGGCGTGGCTAACCAAACATTAAACATTTTATCAAATGCCATGCCTGCTGGTGCTGTAAAAAACACCAACCTTGCTGAAATTAAAATGATAAGAGCTTTTGCGTATTTTTGGATGATGGATAACTATGGAAATGTACCGATTGATACCGTTTACGGTGATTTTACTCCCAAAACGAATGTTGCAAGAGCCGAAGTTTTCAAATTTATCGAAAAAGAAATTAATGCTGCCATTCCTTATTTAAGTGAAACTTCAAGTGTCGTTACTTATGGAAGACCCAATAAATGGACTGCTTATGCTTTATTAGCCAAAATGTATTTGAACGCTGAGCATTACACTGGTACAAAAAGATATGAAGACTGTATTGCAGCAACCGACAAAATAATCAATTCAGGTTTATTTGCTATTGAAGCTAGAAGTACTTACTTGAAAATGTTTTATCCAGATAATGGCCCTTCTAAAAAGGAATTTATTTTTGCGATTCCTTATGATGCTACTTCAACCAATAGCTTTCCTTTCAGGTCAACAAACTTACACTCTCGTTATGCTATACCAAGAAGTATGCGTGCTAAGTTTAAATTGCCGTTTACGCCAAGTGGTCCAGAAAGTACTTTACCTGAATACTATGCTTACTTCAACGATGCCAATGATGTAAGAAATGGGCAATGGCTTAAAGGATTACAATACATGGACGATGGTACTCCTATTACAGTACAAACAACAAAATTAGGGCTTGACCAATTTTATAAAGGAAGTGATGGTGCAGCTCAAGTGACGTATCATGTAAATTTAACACCAGAAGTAGTTCTTCGTCAGGACGTTGCAGCTTTTGATGCTGGAAACGATGAAATCGCTTGGAACATGGGTTATCGTAATAATAAATTTTATGCTGATGGTACTTCTTTAAGTAGAAATCAAAATAATGATATTCCTGTTTTCCGTTATGCAGACATTCTTTTAATGAAAGCTGAGGCTATTTTACGAGGCGGAACTGCTACTTTAGGACACACAGCTCTTTCTTTAGTGAACCAAGTTCGCTCAGAAAGAACTACTTCTGCTGCCTTAGCCACTGTGAATTTGGAAACGCTTTATGCTGAAAGAGTAAGAGAGTTTGCTTATGAAGGATGGCACAGAAATGATATGATTCGTTTCGGGAAGTTCGAGGATAAATGGGGCTACAAAACAAATGCCGAAGCTTACCGTAGAATTTTCCCAATACCAAGAGTTGCTTTACAATTGAATCCAAATTTGAAACAAAATCCAGGTTATTAGAAAACAGATTTTAACCACAGATTAAAGTAAAATTTTTATCTGTGGTTAAAATTTACGTATATCAATGTCCGTACTGTATTATTATATTTTTTATCAAGAATTTATTAGTGTAATCGTACCCATTTTTTTTGTTATAAGCTAAACCTTCCGCTAAAGGTTTAGCTTTATAATCCAAACTATATTCCACATGACTAAACTATCTCAGCCCATTCGCTTTCTCGTCGTCATCTTTGTGCTTTTGAGTTGTCATCTGACAAATGCACAACTTAATAAGCAAGAAGCCCAAGCACTCATTGGCAGGGTGATTCCTCAGAAAGCACAATTTTTTGTGGTCGAAGCCTTAGAAAGTACTGCACCAAAAGACCTTTTTGAAATAGAAAGCAAGAACCAAAAAATCATTTTAAGAGGAAACAATGGCGTTGCCGTCGCTTCTGCTTTATATTATTATTTAACAGAATATTGCCATTGCCAAATTACTTGGAATGGCACAAACCTTGATTTGCCCGCCAAATTACCTCTAATTCCTTCAAAAATTACAAAGAAAACGCCTTATCAGTACCGCTACTATCTCAATTACTGTACTTTCAATTACAGTATGTCGTGGTGGAATTGGGAAAGATGGCAAAAAGAAATCGACTGGATGGCGATGCACGGCATCAACATGCCTTTGGCGATTACGGGCGAAGAATATACTTGGCGAGAAGTATATAATGAAATGGGCTTTTCGGATAATGATTTAAAAGACTTTTTCAGCGGGCCAGCATATTTTTCTTGGTTTTGGATGGGAAATCTTGATGGTTGGGGCGGTCCACTTCCTATCAGTTGGATGAAATCTCATAAAGATTTACAAGTAAAAATTGTGCAAAGAGAACGTGCTTTGGGCATGAAACCTGTTTTGCCTGCCTTTACAGGACATGTGCCTGCGGCATTCAAAAAGAAATATCCGAATGCAAAATTAAAAGCCACCAACTGGACAAACGGTTTTGGTGATACTTATATTTTAGACTCAGAAGACCCACTTTTTGCAGAATTGGGCAAAAGATTTATTAATAAACAAACGAAACTTTTCGGTTCAGACCATTTGTATTCAGCGGATACGTTCAACGAAAACGAACCACCAACCGATGAACCTGCTTTTCTTTCAAAACTCAGTGCCAGAATTTACGAAGGAATGCGTCAAGCCGACCCAGAAGCCGTTTGGGTGATGCAAGGTTGGTTGTTTTACAGTGATAGAAAATTCTGGAAAGCACCACAAATTGAGGCTTTATTAAGTGCAGTACCCAATGATAAAATGTTGTTGTTGGATTTGGCAACCGAAATCGAGCCTGTTTGGAAACGCACAGATGCTTTTTATGGCAAACCGTGGATTTGGAATATGTTGAATAATTTTGGTGGAAATGTCAATCTTTTTGGTAGAATGGACGGTGTAGCCAGCGGTCCAGCTTTAGCTTTAAACGACCCCAATTCTAAAAATTTACAAGGAATAGGTTTAACGATGGAAGCTATTGAACAAAATCCTGTGATTTATGAATTGATGATGCAACATACTTGGCAAACTACACCCATTGACTTAAACGAATGGTTGGTGAAGTATGCAAAGAATCGCTACAAAACAGATGATAAATCGTTAGTGGAAGCTTGGCAAGTACTTCGTCAAACAGTTTATAATGGCAAAGATATTCGTGATGGAGCTGAATCAATTGTGACGGGTCGTCCGACATTTGATTCTACAACGATTTGGACAAAAACAAAGCTCAATTATAAACCCAAAGACTTAATCCCAGCTTGGGATTTGTTTGTAGAAGCTTCCAAAAAAGGCATTGATTCTGATGGATTTCAGTACGATTTGGTTGATATTACTCGACAAGTATTGGCAAATCATGCCCTTTTTTTACAGAAAAAATGGAAGAATTCATTCAAAGCAAAAGACGCAGCACAGTTCAAAAAAGACGCTCAGGCTTTTCTTGATTTGATTGCCGATATGGACGAATTATTAGCAACTCGCAAAGATTTTATGCTTGGCCCGTGGATTAGCTCGGCAAGAAGTTGGGGAAGTACTCCTGCTGAAAAAGCACTTTATGAACAAAACGCTCGTGACCTCATTACACTTTGGGGCGATGCCAACAATCCTTTGCACGAATATTCTAACCGTCAATGGAGTGGTTTGTTGAATGACTTTTATAAGCCAAGATGGCAACAGTTTTTTGTAGAACTCGACAAATCTTTGGTAGAAAACCATGAGCCAGATTTAAAAACTTTTGATGCCAATATCCGTACTTGGGAATGGAATTGGGTAACAACACAAAAGAACTTCCCAACAGCAACCAAAGGCAACAGTCATCAAGTTGCTTTGAAGATGTATAAGAAGTATAGAAATGAGTTGTAAATTAGTAAATTGTGAATGAGTGAGTTAGTGAATTAAAATTTTTATTTTCAGTTACATTTATCTTATTTCGATTAAAATAAAGCATAAGTTATTGAAAAACAAATCATTAATTCTGAATTCTTCATTGTTGCTTAGCAAAAAATAATCACTCATTCACAACTCACTAACTCACAATTTACTCAATCACTTAACAAATAAACACTCTATGAAAGACACAAGACTCGTTTCTTTAGATGCCCTACGAGGCTTCGATATGTTTTGGATAATGAGTGGCGAACACATTATCCATGCTTTGGCAGAAGCAACGCATATTCCTTTACTTGAATGGATGTCTGAACAATTACATCATACAGCTTGGAATGGAATTACGTTTTACGACATGATTTTTCCACTTTTTCTTTTTATTGCGGGAATGTCGATGCCTTTTTCAATGCAAAAGAAAGTAGTAGAAGCATCTGTCAATAGTCCCAACGAACTGCCAAATGCCATTAAAAAGCCATTGTACTTGGCGATGGTTAAACGTACGGTAATTTTAATTTTCCTTGGAGTAGTAGTAAATGGACTTTTCAAATGGAATGGATATGAACAAACACGCATTGCCAGTGTTTTGGGCAGAATCGGTTTGGCTTGGTTTTTTGCAGGAATAATTTATTTGAATTTCAATACTCAGAAACAAATTTTCTGCTTAGCTTTTATTCTGGTTGGCTATTGGCTCATCATGAAATATGTTCCAGTTCCAGGTTTTGGGGCGGGAGTATTGACCAAAGAAGGTTCGCTTGAATCTTATATCGACCGCATCTTATTACCGGGAAGATTACACAGCATCGTTCATGACCCTGAAGGAATTTTATCAACCATCCCAGCCATTGGTACAGCAATGTTAGGTGTATTTACCGCTACTTTTTTGAAAAAAGATTGGGGGTTTTCAGTTTATCGAAAAGTATTAATGATGATAGTAGCCGCTTTGGTATTGATTGGCATTGGTTTACTTTGGGATTTTTCATTTCCTATTAATAAACGCCTTTGGTCTAGTTCATTTGTGTGTTTCGTAGGCGGTTTTTCTATCCTATTTTTTGTGGTATTTTATGTAATTATTGACGTTTGGAAATGGCAAAAATGGGCTTCTCCATTCATCTGGATTGGTTCAAACTCAATTTTGATTTACATGGCATCGGAAGGAATTGTCAATTTTGGATACACCGCTAATTTTCTTTTTGGCGGACTTATTTCGCATACTCCTGTACTTTGGCAACCTGTTTTTGTGACCATTTCTATCACAACAACCCAAATGATACTTTTGTATATTTTATATAAGAAAAAGATTTTCTTAAAAATTTAAGGACATACTCAATGAAAAATAGCCATAGTTCTACCCTATTTTGTTGAAATTTATATATCCTTCCCCAAATTAAAAATCTTGCTTTGAAAATATCCATCATCTAAGCATTAGATTTGATAGGCTATTAGTCTTTAGAATATGTTTACTCTCAATGATAACATTTTGAAATTCTATGAAAACAAAGCAAAAGTATTTTTTCATCATTGCATTTCTCCTGACTTCTTTCCTAAGTAATAGTCAAGCACTTAAAATTCAACATGATTTAGTAGTGGCAAAAGATGGTTCTGGCGATTTTCGTTATATCCAAGATGCCATTGATGCCGTTAGGGTTTATCTACCCAATCAAATTACGATTCGTATCAAAAAAGGGATTTATAAAGAAAAAGTGACGATTCCGAGTACCCTGAGTAATATCGCCATCATTGGCGAAGACAGTACTGTTATTTCTTATGATGATTATTCTGGCAAAGGAAAAATGGAAACCTTTGATTCTTATACGTTAAGAGTTTTGGGGAATGATATTACTTTAGAAAACTTAATCATCGAAAATACGGCTGGAAGAGTTGGGCAAGCCGTTGCACTTCACATTGAAGGCGACCGCTGTGTGATTCGTAAATGTCGTTTCTTGGGAAATCAAGATACAATTTTTGCTGCGGGAGATAATGCTCGTCAGCATTTTGTAGATTGTTATATTGAAGGAACGGTCGATTTTATTTTTGGTCCAGCAACAATGCTTTTTGAAAATTGTATCATCCACAGCAAAGCCAATGGTTATGTAACAGCGGCTTCAACACCAAAATGGGTGAATCATGGTTATGTGTTCAAAAACTGTAAGTTAACGGCTTCGGCTGATGTTAACAAAGTTTATTTAGGTCGCCCTTGGAGAAGTTATGCCAAAACAGTGTTCATCAATTGCGAATTAGGAAAGCATATTTTACCAGAAGGTTGGGATACTTGGGGCAAAGCTGAAAATGAAAAAACTACTTTTTATGCAGAATATAAAAATACAGGAGACGGAGCAAGAACCTCATCCAGAGTAAAATGGTCGCATCAGCTTTCAGAGAGCGAAGTAAATGAATATACTTTAGAAAATGTTTTTTCTGGAAAGCCTAATTCTGCTTTTAATGCTTTCTGGAATCAAGTATCACATTTGGGTATTACTGGAAAAGTAGATACTTCTTATAATAATTATACAGCTTATTTAAACAGTAAAAAGTCGCACCCAGTAACGACGATTGTTCCTGAAAAAACCTTAGCGACTGTTTCAGAAAAGTATGCCATTACTTATGGAAAAATTGGGAATAGAGCATTGTTATTAGATGTTTTTAGTCCGACAAAAACTTCTCAAAAACCTTTACCTGCGGTCATGATTATTCATGGCGGTGGCTGGCGAACTGGAAACAGAACACAACATTATCAATTAGCCAGAAGAATGGCTGAATTGGGTTTTGTTTGTTTTACGCCAGAGTACAGTTTATCTACGGAAGCCTTGTATCCCGCAGCCGTTTATGATTTGAAATCGGCATTGCGTTGGATGCGAGCCAATGCAAAAACTTATAACATTGACCCAGACAAAATAGCTACTTTAGGCTTTTCTGCGGGCGGAGAATTATCAGCTTTTATGGGAGTAACGGCTGAAAATCCAAGCTTTGAGGGTTCAAATGGCAATTTGAAATACTCTTCAAAAGTGCAAGCCGTTGTGGATATTGATGGAACGCTTTCTTTTGTGCATCCAGAATCTGGTGAAGGAAATGATAGTAAAGGTACTTCGGCGGCTACTTATTGGTTTGGGATTCCTAAAAAAGATAATCCACAACTTTGGGACGAAGCTTCGCCATTGTATCATGTTGGAGCAAAAACGCCACCCATTTTATTTTTAAATAGTTCTGTGGACAGAATGCACGCTGGAAGAGACGATTTTAGAAAAATTTTGGACCAACATAACATTTATTCAGAAGTACATACTTTTGCCGACGCACCACATTCTTTCTGTTTATTCAATCCATGGTTTGAACCAACGGTTAAATATGTTTCTGAATTTTTAAAGAAGACTTTGGTGGTGAAGTAAGGGGAGGCGAATGAGCTTTGAGTTTAAAATGTGAATTATAGCGACTTGAAATTTAATTACACATTACCGTCATTTATTTGAATACTGAAAAGACAATCTTTATAAAAGACACAGAGAAACACAGAGTAAAACTAAGAGATTCACGGAGAATAATAATAAAACACTCTGTGAAGCTCTGCTAAACTCTGTGAAATAAAAATTATCCAGTTATCTTTCCTCGCTTGCTAACCGCTTTTGCACTTACCCAAAAAAGTATAAATCCTGAAAGGATAGTGAGTAATCCAAAAATAGAAAAGGCTCTTAATAAGTAATTAGAAATATTATCTCTACGCTCAAAATCCATCGTGTGTAGCATCCACAGAAAGTCAAAAATTCTCCATTTTTCATTTCTAAATTTCTGAATCGTTCCTAATTCTGTGGCAACATAAACGGTTGTTTTACTCGGATGCTCAAAAGTAACAGCATAAGCTGGCAAAGCCTGTTCACGGTACTCATGATGTCCGTTTATAGAAGTTAAGTATTCTACATTTTTAATGATTGATTCTTCCGAGAAACCTCTTTTTGCTACTTCAATCGCTTCTTCTTTCGATAAAGCGGGTCTGATTTTACCAGTAGCGGCATCCGCCAATTGGATTTTTTTGCCTCTATCATGTTCTTGCGAGTAAGTAATCTGATAAGTAGCTTTCCCTAAAATTTGAATGAGTTTTATATCAAAAATAAAATTGACCGAATCCTTTTGTTTTATTTGTTGAATAACGGTCTGCGGATTTGCCAAAGAAATATTGGCAGTAAGTGGATGAATATGAGCTTTTTGATGGTCGCCATGTACTTCGTCCATATCCGACCAACTGAAGTACAAACCTCCAATTGTCCAAAACAAAAATTGAATTCCAAGCACTAAACCCAAGTAACGGTGTATTTTACGAATGCGAAAGTGGAAAGATTTTTTCAAAATAAATGCTGTTAAATGATATGTTGAAAATACTCAGAAATACGTTTGTTTAATATTTTAAAGGGTGATTATTTACAAAATTTACAGATTCTCAATTTATATTTCCTTTTTGATTCCCTGTTGCACTTCCTTTTTCTCTAATTTACAGCCCTAATCCTTACTTTTCATCAGAATTATGTGCGACCAACATTCAACAATACATTGCTGTCAAGAAGATGAGTCTCAAGAACATCATCATGAACACCAGCATAGTGATAATAACAATTGGCAAGAATATTTCCCTGTCATGATTTCTGGGATTTTGCTTCTGTTGGGTATCATTTTGGATAACTTAAAGTTATCATTCTTCACTTCCGAAATACGTTTTATTGGCTACTTCATTACTTATTTACCTGTTGGTTTCCCTGTTTTAAAAAATGCTTTTAAGAGTATTCAAAACGGCGATATTTTTAATGAGTTTTTCTTGATGGGCTTGGCAACAATCGGGGCATTTGGCATTGGCGAATATCCAGAAGGCGTTGCTGTAATGCTGTTTTATACCATCGGTGAACTGTTTCAAGGGGCAGCCGTAAAACGGGCTAAAGGTTCAATCAAGGCTTTGTTAGATGTTCGCCCTGATAAAGTATCGGTAAAAAGAGACGAAAAAATTATGGTTGTCAATCCTGCAAAAGTGGAGATTGGAGAAATTATTCAAGTAAAAGCAGGTGAAAAAGTAGCTTTAGACGGAATCCAAATGACCGATTTTTCCACTTACAACACGGCTGCTCTCACGGGCGAAAGTATGCCAGAAACTAAGCAAAAAGGTGAAATGATTTTGGCAGGAATGATAAATTTAGAAACCTTGGTAGAAATACAAGTAAACACTGCTTTTAAAGACACGAAGCTCTCGAAAATTTTAGAAATGGTGCAAAATGCCACTGCTCGAAAATCGCAAACACAATTATTTATTTCAAAATTTGCCAAAATTTATACGCCAATTGTCTTTGCTTTGGCGGTTTTGATTACTTTCCTTCCTTATTTTTTTGTAGAAAATTACCTTTTTCAAGATTGGCTTTATCGTGCCTTGGTGTTCTTGGTAATTTCTTGTCCTTGTGCATTGGTTGTTTCTATTCCATTGGGGTATTTTGGCGGAATCGGTGCGGCCTCACAACATGGAATTTTGTTCAAAGGAGCAAATTTTCTGGATGTGCTAACCCAAGTAAATGCTGTAGTAATGGACAAAACGGGTACGCTAACCAAAGGAAATTTCAAAGTTCAGCAAGTAATAATTGTAGCCAATGATGCTGGAAATATTTTAGAAAAAGTGGCTTTATTAGAAAGTAAATCAAGTCATCCTGTTGCCAAAGCGATTGTTGAATATGTAAATCCCCATTTAATAGAAAACCTTATCAGTGAATTCAAAGAGATTTCTGGACATGGTTTAGTTGGCAAAATAGCCGAAGATGAAGTAATGGTGGGGAATTTACAACTCTTGAAAAAGTATGAAATTACTTTCCCAGATACGCTTGCGACGATTGAAGAAAGTCACGTAGTGATAGCGGTTAATCGTAAATATGCAGGTTTTATTATATTGGCAGACGAAATAAAAGCCGATGCCCAACAAGCAATTACTGATTTACAAAAACTCAATATCAAAACAGTAATGCTATCAGGAGATAAAAAAGCGGTTGTAGCTAAAGTTGCCAAAACTTTAAATATCAATGAAGCTTTTGCTGAATTGTTACCTGAAAACAAAGTGGAACATTTACAAAAGTTAAAAGACCAACACTTTACGGTTGCTTTTGTCGGTGATGGCATTAATGATGCCCCAGTAATTGCTCTTTCGGATGTAGGAATTGCGATGGGAGGCATGGGTTCAGACGCCAGTATCGAAACGGCAGATGTGGTTATTCAAAATGATCAACCTTCTAAAATTGTTACGGCAATTCGTATTGCAAAGGCTACTAAAAGTATTGTCTGGCAAAATATTGCATTGGCTTTTGGTGTAAAAGTATTGGTGTTGATACTCGGTGCGGGCGGACTGGCAAATATGTGGGAAGCAGTTTTTGCCGATGTTGGCGTAGCACTTTTAGCGATTATGAATGCAGTTAGGATTCAGAGAATGAAGTTTTAGATGAAGTATGCTTGAACCTAAAATTTAGGTTCAAGCCACAAAGCTGATAAAAGTATTATAATTAGCAAGTACCAAAACCACTCAGGCATGGTTGTCGAGAAAACGTCAGTTTCATTTTCGGAATTACTAATTCCTTTTTCATTCAAATAAGGCTTTATGATTTTTACTTTTGCTAAAGTATTATTTCCTTCTTCCACATAAACCGACAAACTATCCTGAAAAGTATTCCAGCCAGCTCTTCTAAAGGTATACTTCACTTCAGCAGACAATGGATTTATGCCTGACTGTGTTGAAGCAACAGTATCTTTTTCTACAAAAATCAATTCATTGGTACTTTGCTTGGTTTTGACAGACATGCTAATATCCGTAAAAATCGGTGCATCAACATGAATATTATTTCCAGAAGATGGAAATAACGTTTGAAATGTACTTTGCCAAATTCTTGAATAAGTAATGCTATCACCACTCAACATCAAAGGAAAACTCTCATTCAACAGGCTCACTCCTACTTTCCCAAATCGTCTTTGAATCGCAATTGGATAGTCAAAAATATTTTTCTGGAAAGTACTAGTTTCAAATTGATAAGAATGTGCCGTTAAATCCTGAGAAATTACTTGATTTTCTTGGTTTGAAATTCGCTTTACTTTCCACTTTGTTCCCAAATTTTGATTGATGGCACGAACATCAATTTCTGGACTTTCCACATTGATAAACAATACACTTTTACCATCTGAAAAAGCCTTTTTTATCAATGTATTTCCTGCATTCGATGGGTCAGTAATGATTATATCTGGAATAAATTTCTTAGCAGTATTAATGGAAAATGTACTTTGCGTATTCTTCGCAACGGTTGTAATTGTCTCTACTTTATTGCCATTTTTACCTAGCCAATCTGCCAAAGTTTTGCTTTCAAAATCTGGATTACTGAGGATAAACAAGAAATTATGAGGTTGATTTTTCAGACTGAAATAATTTATTTCTTTCAAAGGCTTCTCCCCTAGCGCTAAATTTATCGTAGTTTTTCCGATAGAAAAATTGGTAAAATTCAATGTGAAAGCATTAAAACCTTTTGCAAGTTTGATACTATCCAAAACCTGATTGGCGAGCTTTAATCGAAGTATTTGTGAAACTGACGAGTATATTTTCCCATCAATTCGTTGAATTTCTCCCTGCTTTGCAAAACCATTCCAATGAATTGCTTGTAATTCGTCCTCTTGAAAAAACGGAATCCAATGAATAGAATGTTGTTGTATTTTACTGAGTAATTCTGGTGAAGCATCTTCTCCCAATAAATAAATTTTACCAAGCTGATTAATCAATTTTGGATTATCAATGACTTGTCTTTTAAAAGATTTCTGAGAAAATACTTCTGTGATTTTGAGGCTATCTTTAACTTTTTGAACTGTCGACTGAGGAACATTTTCGCTAACTAATAATACTTTGTTGCTGTCTAATTCTTTTTCAATACTTGGATTGATGAAGAGCAAAACGACAACAGCCCAAAGAGAAATATTCAATACAATTTTCAGCCAAAACCGTAACTTCGTAATTGATGTATTTCGTCGTAAAGCAAAAATTTGGACAAACAATAATATCAACAAAGCTAAAATAACAAGCCAGTCGAAAGTACTGAAAGTATTAATGTTAATAAGATTTAATATCATTGATGAATGTTATTTTGTCTGTTTTACCAGCATAAAATCAGCAGGTAAATTTTTTTTTATAAAGAAGCTGAACCCATATTCTTCCAAAAAGCTTTTTCCAATTTCTTTTCGCCAGTATAATCTAAGCCTTTCGGATTATTTTTATTAGGTAAAGCCTTGCCGAGTAATTGATAAAGTTTGTTTTGTAAACTGATACTTTCGGATGCTGACAGATTTTTATCATTAATCATTTTTTGTAAAGCTGTCAAAATAGACCAACTGTTGAGGCTACTATTCATGATTTTTGAACTCATCAAAGTTCCCAATAAAAGTACTTTTTGTTTATTTGTCGCAGTCAATTTTCGGTTTTCTTTTTGGCTACTTACAATCCCAATTACTTCGGAAATCAAACTTTGGATTTGTTGCTGAGAATAGTTTTTCTCGAAAGTAAATTTCTCGTTAAACTTTGTCAGTTCTCCCGACAAGCGTTTCTCTTTTTCTTTGATTGGCGGTGGGTCAAAACTGGTCTTTTTCACAAAAGTACGAGCTTTGTGTTGTGCGGATTTTAAATACTCCAAAGCCTTTTTCTCAAAAGGAATCGCCTTTTCTGGTTCATACATACGCAAATGCAGTTCCGATTGCCACATTTGTTCCAAAGCCATTTTTAACAAACTTCTGGTCGATTGCTCATAAAAAGTATTAGCTTCGCCATCATCGTGCGAGTGAACATAATCAGCCAACAAACTTGCCAATGGGTCTTTATTATCCGCTTCGGATTTGTTTCCTCCATGCTCGTGTTCATCATGTTTTTCGCCCGCTTCATGATCATGTTCGCCTTCGTCGTGTGCATGACGAAAACCTTTTAGTAAATCGCCTCCAGCTTCATTTTCGTTGGGCAAGGCATTTGCCGAACCGATAGAATTTTCAAATTCTTCCCCTAAATATTGTCCGTAGCGTAATCTAAGAGCTTTTTGGTCGAAGCCAATTTCATTTGAAGTACTGTTAAATTCTTTGGTCGGTAGCTTTTTTCTTTTAGCAATCAACTTTTCAGTATCAATAATAATTTGTCGTTGACTTCTAAAATACTCTGGCATGATGTTCATTGCCATGGTCGCTAAATCACTTTCTTCAACTTGAGTCGTGTCTTTGTAAACGATAAAATAAGTATCTGATTTAGTATAATTTGGGTTCGGACGTTTATTATCAAATGCTGCCCAATAGTAATATAGTTCGTCACCTGGAGCAAAATTTAGTGCCTTCAAATCAATGTTTTTAACCACATTACTTTGCTTAAAATTGCTATTGGTAATTGGAATTTTTACTTCTCTAAACTTCACATTTTCACCAGAACCTCTTGCCAAAGTAGCAACGATGAAAGCCTGACTTACCAAAAAATCGTCCGAAATATTTGCTGAAATCTGTACATTTTTGGCATCTTTCAAAAAATGTAATTTGTATAATTCCTTTGAACTTGGTTCGATTTTGGGTGCTAAATCTGGAATGGCTTCTAAACGGTAATAGTCTGATTGATAAATCAATGAATCTTTCCAATAAGCTTTAAAAGCATATAAACCCGAACTTAAAAGTTCATCAGCATATTCAAAAATCGCTTTATTCTTCTTGAAAGTGACTTCTCCGCCTTGATTATTGGTCAATTTTACGGTTACATTTTCGTTATTTGAAAAAGACAATTGCCATTTCAAGTGTGAACCAGCAATGGCTGAAGCATTCATATTTTGACTTTCAACAACTTTCAATCCTGTATAAGTTGGTGGCTGAATTGTCAACGTCGATTTTGTAAAAATTGGAGCGTTAATTTTCTTATTGTCAGTACTTTGTGATTTATTTTCAAGTAAAAAAGAAGATGCTTTTTTACTTGAAAATTTTGGAAAGAAAGCATACAAAAGCCAAGAAGTAAGGAAAATGCCAACGTACAAAAAGGGCTTTTTATTAAAAACCCAAGGCATTTGAAAATGCTCAATGGAAAAAATTCGCTCTAGCTGTAATTGTTCTGCCAAATTAGGATTCTCAACGGTTAATAATTCAAGGCTGTACTCAGTATTTTCAATTTTTTGGTGAATTAACTGTTTGGTTTCTTTGCTTTTGTCTTGAAAAAGTTTTGTAAAATAAGCCATCGTCAACGCTGATATCACAAAAGCAATTATGGCAAAAGAACTTGATTGAAGTAAAAACAATACCGCAAAATATGCCGAACCAGCCACCAATAAACACCTCAAAACAGCCATGAAATATAGCTGAATTTTGACTTTCGTGATGATTTGTTTGAGTTGATTCATGAGTTTTTATAAATGGCAATCCATCTTTCTAAAGCTAAGAGTAATACAAAAAGTAATAATAAAGACTTTGAAAACCAGTCGTTTGATATTGATTTGAAGTACTTTTGAGTTTTAAATAATGAATGGAGTTGTTGATGACTTAAAGATTTGTATTCATTTTGTAAACCAAAATGTTGAATGATTTTTTCACCTAGCAATTCAGGAAAAAGTCCTTCAAATACTATTTCAGAACCTTGAGCATTTAACAAATTTGGAAAAAGTATTTGATTAGATTTCTCTGTTAAAAATTTCCATTTTGCCGTATTTGAAAAAATGTAAAGTGTATTATCAGACAGTGGCTTTTCTGGAAAACGAGTACTAAAAACGACGTCGTAAGCAGTATTAGGTTTACTTTTTTCAGTCAAATCAAACTCTAACTGATAGGTTTGAGCCAACGCTTCGAGTGCAGCTTTGATACTTTGTTTTTCGCCAGAATCTTGGTTTTCAATTAACACTTTTATTAATCCTGAATGTTTGGACTGCCCTTTTTCAATGCTTTCTGGTGCTAAAATCAGGAGTTTATTTGAACCGATAAGTATTCTTTTATTATTAGTAAATCCTAAATACGGTCTGGTTTGCTGGCTTGTATCAATTGAAGTATGCAGTACAAAAGTATTCGGCACAAAAATATGAGGCAGCGTTTGCAAAGATTCTGAATTGATGAAGTATAAGTTAATATGCTCTTTATCAATTACTTCACCTAATTTATTTAAACTTTTTTGAAGTAATTCACCATCTAAATTTTCATTTTGAGGTGTTTGCTGTAAATCAGTAATTGGCAATAATTTCTCTGAAAACCAATAACATTTTTCTCCTTTCTTTAAGGCTTCTTGCAGTTCAAATTTATAATTTTCAGTGACAAAACTTTTTGCTTGTACCAAATGTACTTTATTATCTGCTTGATGATTCCCGAAAGTATTTAGAAAAGGTTTACTCAGTAAAAAACAAAGTAACAGTAACAATAAACACCTGAGCAAAAGCAACAAAATATTGTCTAATCGAATGCCTCCGGATTGTTGAAGATTTTTTTCGATTAGCCAGTTTGTGGCTGCCCAATATATTACTTTTCCTTTTTTTTGATGCCAAAAATGGATGATTATCGGCACAGCAATCGCCAATGTTCCCCAAAGCATCAAAGGATTTAATAATTCCATTTTATTTATTTTTGTTTTAAGCTTTAGGCTATAAGCGTAGGCTTTAGGCAAATACAATTTTAATTATTCAAATTCAGAGCAAGGTATTTTAGCATAAAGCATATAGCAAAATCACCCTTTCCTTTTTTTCAAAGATTCGCTGATGACATTGGCGATGGGTTCCCCCAGATTTGTCTGGAGTAAATACACAAATGGTATTTGTAAAGCAGATGCTAAATTCTTCTGGTAATTCTGTGCATTTTTAATGACTTCTGCTTTGATACTTTCTGCTTGTAATTCTACTTCTTTCCCAGTTTCTAAATCTTTAAAACGGTAAAATCCTTTTAAATCAAACGCTAATTCTTGTTTACCCAATACCTGAAAAACCATTACTTCACGATGCGGATTGGCTAGATTTTTTATCAAATTCAACCACTCTTCACTGATTTGTAGGAAGTCGGAAACGAAAATGACAACCTCTTTTTGTTTTTGTTGAAAAACAGGAAATTTAGGATTCTGATTTTGCCAATCGCCTTTAGCTTCCGCTTTTTCAAGTTCATATAAAATTCTTTGAAAAGACTGTTTTCCCGAACTTACTAAGGTTTGTACTTCTCCATTTTGCAAGGCATACAAACTCATCATATCGCCTTGGCGATAGCCTAAATAAGCCAAAGAAGCCAATAAAATTTTAGCATATTGTAAACGACTGACACCATTTTCGACATAATTCATCGAGCCAGACAAATCAATTATTAGCCTAAGATGATAATTACTTTCTGTGGAAGATTCACGAACTAAATGCTTTTGCGTTCTTGCATAGAGTTTCCAGTCGATTCTTTTAGGGTCATCGCCAGCTTGATAATGTTTGTATTGTTCAAATTCTATTCCGTAGCCAAAGCGTTTACTGTGGTGAATTCCCAACATTAGCTCTTCACTAACTAGTTTTCCAGCTAGCTGTAGGTTGTTGAGTTTTACTAATTCGTTTGATAATAATGCCATAATTATTTCAAATTTTTCAATAATTCAGCAATCACATCATCCGTCGTAATTCCTTCGGCATCAGCTCTGAAATTAAGGGCAATACGATGTCTTAAAATCGGAAAGGCAAGTGTTTCAATGTCTTCTGGTAATATAGAAAAACGTTCGTTTAAAACGGCTCTTGCTTTGGCACAAAGTACTAAAGCTTGTCCTGCTCGTGGGCCTGCTCCCCAATCGCACCATTGTTTTACAAAAGTTGAAGAAGTACTTGCTGGACGAGTAGAGCGTACGATTTGATTGATTTTTACAATCAATTCTTCACTAATATGTACCTGACGGGTTAGTTGTTGCAAAGTAATAATGTCTTCGTCAGTCATCACCGTTTGTAAAGTTTGCTTACCTACACCAGTCGTACTTTTTAATACTTGTAATTCCTCTGTTTCAGAAGGATAGCCCAGTTTGATGTACAATAAAAAGCGGTCTAATTGAGCTTCTGGAAGTGGATAAGTACCCGCTTGTTCGATGGGATTTTGCGTGGCAATAATCAAAAAAGGCTTAGGCAAATCATAATTTGTACCTGCATAAGTTACTTTATATTCTTGCATCGCTTCAAGTAAAGCTGCTTGCGTTTTAGGAGGAGTACGGTTGATTTCATCTGCCAAAACAATATTTGCAAAGATTGGCCCTTTATTAAATTTGAAGAATTTCTTACCAGTTTCGTGGTCTTCTTCCAAAATTTCAGTTCCTACAATATCACCCGGCATTAAATCAGGCGTGAATTGTACTCTTTTGAATTTCATTTCTAACGCCTCAGAGATAGTTTTTACCATCAACGTTTTTGCCAAACCTGGAACGCCTTCCAACAAACAATGTCCACCTGCCAAAAGGGAAATCAGGATTTCATCAATTGCTTCTTCTTGTCCTACAATAACTTTGGCAATTTCTTTTTTGAGCAATGGCAGTTTCGCCACTAATGTTTTATAAAAAGTAAGGTCTTTATTTTCCAATGTCTATACTGTTAGTGCGTATTGAATGATATTTACTCCAAATTTTGTATTGTCTTCTGCGAGCCATCGCTTATTTCGGAAGTCATAATCCCATTCACAGCCGTAATCTTTATTACTGTACAAAACGCCAATTCTATCATTGATGGTGATAGCTTTTAAATAATCATGAACAAGGTCATCTCCCCAACCGTTTAATTCAAAACTGGTTGTTGGTGGGCCTTCAAAATGGAAAAAGCAATTGTAAATTGGATGAGTATTCGGGATTTTTTGTAAAGCTTTTTCGCCGAAAGTTCTTCCCATTTCTTGTTCAAAAGATTTGGCAAAAAGTCCATCAATATCATGATTACAATCATCTACAAACACAAAACCACCGTTTTCTACATATTTGCGAAAATTGTCTCTTTCTTTACTGGAAAATTCTACCAATTTATGTCCACTCAAATAGCAAAAAGGACTTTTAAAAAGCTCGTTACTGCTCAATAAAACCACTTTTTCTTTTTCATCAATGGGTATCGTTGTGTATTCTACCAATGAATTAAGGATATTTGAAGGCATTCGTTGGTCAGTATCCCAATCTCCAGAACTGTATTGAATTCTTGTAAAAATAAATGGTTTCATAATTTTGAGTTGGCTTTCGGATGTCAGCCGTTGGAAGTCGGTCATCGGATATTAAATGCTAGATTTATTTTAAATTAATCTACATGCTAAAACCCGATGACAGATAGCCGACGACCGAAATCCGAAAGCTAAATATTATACCGCATCCGAAAGTGACGAGAAAGTAAACTCTCTGATTTTCATTGGCGGTACCATGTAATTCTGATTCGATTCTGTACTTACTACACGTTCAGTTTTACCTAACATTTCAAGGTTATTGAGCATGATAATCGGACTTTCGTTGAATCTGAAATTTTTGATTGGATACTTGATTTTTCCATCTTCAATGTAAAAAGTACCGTCACGTGTAAGACCAGTTTGTAATAATGTTTGTGGATCTACAGAACGGATATACCAAAGTTTAGTGACTAAAATACCTCTTTGTGTACTTTTAATCATTTCTTCCAAAGTGGCCGTTCCACCCGTCATAATCATGTTATTAGGAGAAGGAATTGGTTTTACACCTTTTTCTTTTGCCCAATATCTTGAATAAGAAAGATTTTTAACCACGCCTTTTTCAATCCACATCATTTTTTCTTGTGGTAAACCATCACCAGACCAAGAAGCTGCTGGTAATTCTGGATGCATTGGATCTGAGAAAAACGTTACTCTTTCATCGACAATCTTTTCGCCAAGCTTTGTTTTTCCTCCGGGTTTACTGAAAAACGAACGACCTTCATCTGCACTGCGGGCATCCATATCGTAATAGATGTTTTCTAATAAAACTACTGCCGCAGTTGGTTCTAGAATCACGGTATATTTACCGGGTTCTAAAGCTCTTGCTCCTTTTGAACCCAATGATTTTTGCATCGCAATTTTTGTCGCTGCTGCAGTATCTAATTTATTAACATCGCTATAGCCTTTTGCTACGTAGCCAGAACCTGTACCATCTTCTGTACGAACTGTCAAAGAAAAATTCACATTCGTACTTTTGTAAAAAGCAAAAAGCCCTTTAGAATTCATCATGGCAGAGTAACCTTTTTGGTCTTCTAAAAAGCCAGCAGCAACTAATTTTTGTTCTCTGGATAATTTCAAACTTTTACTGACAGCTTCTGCACGAGTATCTGGCGAAACGCTGGCAGTTGAATCAAAATATCCATTAGATTTTATATAAGTTTGTGGCCCTAACAAACCTACATATTCTGGGTTTTCAGGAGCTAGTTGTGCCAATTCTTCTGAACGACGCACTACTTTTTCCAAAGAAGCATCATCAAATTCATCAATGGTTGCAACGCCTACTTTTTTACCAAAGGCAGACTGCACCGATAAATTTTGATTAGTTAAAGCACCACTTGTGGATACTTCATTACGAGCATAGCGGATATTTCCACGTATTTCGCCAGACAGATTCACTTCACATTCATCTGCTTTTGAATACTTTAAAACCTTTTCAAGCAAGGTTTTAGCTTCACTTTCGGTTAATATTACTGACATTTTGTTTCGAGATTAAAGAGTTTGGAAGCTAGTTAGCTTTCGGGTATCGGATTTCAGATGTCGGATTTTTAAAAGGATTATTAAATCCGAAAGCTGAAGACCGAAAGCTGATAGCCTAAAGCTATATTTTCCTTGCTGTATTAATTACATTTACGCCATTAAAACGAGCTGTTGAACTACCATGTGAAACAGCACTTGATTGCGAAGGCTGACCTTTTCCATCAAAGAAAGAACCACCCAAACGGTAATCACGCTCATCACAAACTTGTACACATGAATTCCAGAATTCCTGAGTATTCGATTGGTAAGCCACATCTTTTAGCATTCCTACAATTTTTCCATCTTTAATCTCATAATACAATTGTCCGCCAAATTGGAAGTTATAACGTTGTTGGTCAATCGAGAACGAACCATCACCAATAATATAAATTCCTTTTTTAACATCTTTAATCATTTCTTCAACCGATAAAGGTGTTTTGCCTGCGGCAAGCGAAACATTTGCCATCCGTTGAAACTGTACTGACGACCAGCTATCTGCATAACAACAACCATGAGATTCCTTTTCGCCGATAATATGGGCTTGGTCACGAATGGCTTGGTAATTCACCAAAGTACCATCTTTTACTAAATCCCATTGTTTGGTTTTTACTCCTTCGTCGTCCCAACCTACAGCACCTAGCGAACCTACTTGTGTTTTATCAGCAAATAGATTTACTTGTTTGCTTCCGTAGTTGAAGTTTTTACTTTGCCATTTATCTAAAGTAGCAAATGAAGTACCTGCAAAATTGGCTTCGTAACCCAAAACACGGTCAAGTTCCAATGGGTGACCTACCGATTCGTGAATCGTTAACCAAAGGTGTGAAGGGTCTAATACTAAATCGTACTTCCCAGCTTCTACAGATTTTGCGGTAAGTTTTTCTTTGGCTTGTTTTGAGGCAGCGATAACGTCTTCCAACATATCGTAACCTTTGTTGTAGCGAGTAGTTATTCCTGTAATTTTATCGCTTGGATTAGTTTGAAGGTATTCGTAACCCATTCCCATTGGTGCACTTAATGTACGGCGAGTTTCAAATTTCCCAGATTTAGGGTCGATAGTGGTGACATTAAAAATCGGCCAAATTCTATGAATATCTTGGTCGATATACGAACCATCCGAAGAAGCAAAATACTTTTGCTCGTTCACTAAAAACATCACTGAGTTTACATAATTAGCACCATTTTTCATGGCAGCATCATTTACACCCAATAGTAAATCAACTTTTTCTTTAATCGGGACTTCAAAAGCATTTTTCTGAATGGGTGCTTTCCAGCTAACTTCTCCAAAACCTTTTTGTGGAGCTAATTGAACAGGTTGCGTCATCAATTTGGCATTTGCTTTGGCAATCGCCACGGCTTCTTCGGCGGCACGTGCGGTATCGGCTTCTGATTTGGCATCTACCACCGCCGCAAAACCCCAACAACCATTGGCAATTACTCTTACGCCTACTCCATAAGATTCGGTGTTGACAATGTTTTGAACTTTGTCTTCACGAGTAACAACATATTGATTGAGGTAACGCCCAATTCTTACATCGGTGTAAGTTGCGCCTTTGGCTTTGGCAGCATTGAGAGCAGCATCAGCTAATCTTTTTTTAACAGCTACATCTACGTAACCATCCATAAGAGCTTCTGCTGAAACAGACCTTCCGACGATTGGGATGTTTGGTAGCATCATCGCTCCCATTCCCAAGCCTGACATTTGAATAAAATCTCTTCTTTTCAAAGTTTTTTAGTTTTTTTGTTGAAATAGATAAAAGAAAAATACTCACGAAAATTGTTAAGGAATTATACTTATTAAATCTTTCAAAGTGATGCTAAAAGTTAATAAGATACTCCAAAAACCTCTTTGTTAAGTTTTTCCAAATACCTAAATATATTGTTTCTGATGAAGTATTAAATACTTTGAAATGATGATTTTGATGAATGGTTAAATAAAGAAGGTGAATGGTCTGGGTTTACAGCCATTCACCTTCATCAACTAAACTGCATTAGATAAACTACTGAAGGTAAAGTCTCTTATTTTCAACGGAGGAATCAAACTACCTCCAATACGCATTGGCACACCCATTGCTTCTAAATTATTAAGCATAATTACTGGGCTTTCATTGAAACGGAAATTCTTGATTGGATATTTAATTTGTCCTTTTTCAATATAAAAAGTACCGTCACGAGTAAGTCCTGTGTAAAGTAATGTTTGTGGGTCAACCGCACGGATATACCAAAAACGAGTAACCAAAATACCTTTTTCAGTTCCTTTAATCAAGTCTGCTAAAGATTCTGTACCGCCCGCCATGATAAATCCTGATGGTGGTGGTGTAGCTTTTACACCTTTTTTCTCTGCCCAAAATCTTGAATAAGTAAGGTTTTTTACTACTCCGTTTTCTATCCAATAAATTTTTTCTTGTGGACGACCATCACCAGAAAAACCAGCTTTAGGAATTTCAGGATTACTTGGGTCGGAGAATATATTAACTCTTTCATCAAATAATTTTTCTCCTAAACGAATACCGCCACCTTTCTTACTCAAGAAACTTCTTCCTTCGTCAGCATTTCTGGCATCCATGCTTCGCATCATATTTTGCAATAAATCGATAGAAGCGGCAGGCTCAAGAATTACGGTATATTTTCCAGGTTCTAAAGCTTTTGCTGAACTTGAAGCCAACGCTTTTTGCATGGCAATTTCTGTTGCCGATTTTGTACTTAGTTTCGAAGCATCGTTAAAATCACGAATGGCATAACCAGAACCTAAACCGTCTGCTGTACGAACTGTAATTGAAAAATCAATTGAAGTTGATTTATTGTAAGCAAAAAGCCCTTTGCTGTTTCCCATAGCATTGAAGCCCGATGAATCTTCTAAGTAACCTGCAGCGGTTAAGCCTTTTTTAGAACAAGGGTCTATACTTTCAAAAGCAGCTTTTGCACGATAATCTGGGTCGATTTTAGCCGTACTTTCTGAAAAAGTACTTGTTTCTAAATATGTCTGTGGCCCAAGCATCGGTACATATTCAGGATTTTCTGGGGCTAATTTGGCAATTTCTTCAGCTCTTCTAACGGTTTTTTCTAAAGATTTATCGTCAAATTCGTTGATAGTTGCTGTACCTGAACGTTTGCCAAATACTGCTGTTACTGCCAAAGAAAGGTCAAGTGATTCTCCACTTGTCGAAACAGAGTTTCTAGCATAACGAATATTTCCTGTGCGACTACCTCCCAGCGACACACTCATTTCGTCGGCTTTTGAAAAGGCTAAAACCTTGTCTATGATTTTTTTAGCTTCTTCTTTTGTTAATATAATTGACATGTTTTTTTGCGAGATTAAGGGTTCTTCAAGCTATCGGATTTCGACTATCGGACTTCGGATTAGAAAATATCTTAAACCGAAAGCTGACGACAGAAAGCTGATAGCATACAGCTATATTTTACGTCCTGTGTTAATCACATTTACACCGTTGAAACGTGTTGTCGAACTTCCATGAGAAACAGCACTTACTTGTGAAGGCTGACCTTTTCCATCGAAGAAAGAACCAAAAGTACGGTAGTCGTCTTTATCACAAATTTGAGCACATGAATTCCAGAATTCTTGTGTATTCGACTGATAAGCGACATCGTCTAACATTCCCACAATTTCTCCATTCTTGATTTCATAGAACAACTGACCGCCGAATTGAAAGTTATAACGCTGTTGGTCAATTGAATACGAACCACGACCGATGATGTAAATTCCTTTTTCAACACCCTTAATCATGTCAAAAACACTCAATTTCTCTTTACCCGGACGCAAAGAAACATTTGGCATTCTTTGGAACTGAACCGAATTCCAGTTGTCGGCATAACAACAGCCATGCGAAGCATTTTCACCTAAAATATTCACTTGGTCACGAGTAGCTTGGTAATTCACCAAAATCCCATCTTTGATTAAATCCCATTCTTTACAAGGTACACCTTCGTCGTCGTAACCAACTGTTCCTAAAGTATGCGGTTGAGTTTTATCAGCAACAATATTTACTTGCTTACTTCCATAGTTGAAAGCCTTCGTTTTCCATTTATCCAAAGTAGCAAAACTTGTTCCAGCATAATTGGCTTCGTAACCCAATACACGGTCAAGTTCAGTCGGGTGACCAACCGATTCATGAATCGTTAAACCTAAGTGATTTGGATCCAGAATTAAATCATATTTCCCAGCCATTACAGACTTCGCAGTCATTTTTTCTTTGGCTTGTTTGGCTGCCATGATAGCATCTTCTACCATATCATAAGAATTGCGGTAGCCAACTAAACCATTTGGAGCAGCAATTTTTTCACTTGCCAAACCGTCGAGATACTCATAACCCATTCCCATTGGCGAGCTGATTGCATCACGAGTTTTGAATTTTCCCGCCGCTTTATCAACCGCAGTTACTGTAAACGTTGGCCAAATACGATGAACCTCTTGGTCGATATAAGAACCGTCCGAAGAAGCAAAGTACTTTTGTTCATTCACCAAAAACAAATTTGAAGTAACAAAACCAGCACCATTTTTCATGGCTTCGCTGTTTACTTTCATCAACAAATCAATTTTTTCTTGAACTGGTACTTCAAAAGCATTTTTTTGGATGGGCGTTTTCCAAGAAACTTCACCAACACCTTTTTGTGGAGCAAGAATGACTGGTTCTTTTTGAATTTTTGAATTAGCTTTGGCAATGGCTACTGCCGTTTCAGCACATTTAGCAATACCTTCTGGCGTAACATCGCTTGTTGCAGAGAAACCCCAAGTACCATTAGCTATTACTCTAATGCCTACTCCGTACGATTCCGCATTCACAATATTCTGCACTTTGTTTTCACGAGTAAACAAATATTGTTGCAAATATCTACCGATACGAACATCCGTATATGTAGCACCACGAGATTTGGTAGCATTGAGGGCGATGTCTGCCATTCGTTTTTTGAAAGCGACATCAGCGGCAGGTTCTAGCAAGTGGTCTGCCGTAACAATATTTCCCAAAACAGGAATGGACGAACCCATCATGGCTCCTAAGCCCATACCAGATAATTGGATAAAATCCCTTCTATTCATATTGGGGTTTGTTGATTGAAGTTAAAATTAAATTCAGTAAAAATCTTACCAATAAAGTCTGTTAAATCGGTTTGAAAAAACAGTATAGCCTAAAAATAGTAAATAAAAACGCAAAAGCCATCTCTTTATTCGACAAAACGCATCAATTTATCGACGTCTGAAGAATCTACCATTCAAAATTGTGCAGATCCTTCATTTTTTGAAATATAATTTTGCGAATGATTAAATCCCCCCATTCTATTAATTGCTGCTAAAAGGTGTTTTTTCTATACATTTTGCTAATCAAAGTTAAATATTTTCAAAAAACATTTGGATATTCAAAATCAATAAAACAACTTTGCCTATCGAAATTATAGACTAATAATCATATTACTTATTTCAAATTTAGTTATTAGTCATTTTTGCTAATAATGTAGGACCTTACAAATCCGAATATTGGCAAATATGAAGCTAAACGAAATTCTTGTTACTTACAATAAAATAACTTGCCTTTGAAGCAATATCTTAGGCTTTTTTTTGAAAAAATAGTCTATTTAATATATAGATTATATTCTATTTAGAACAATTTAATTATAACAATCAATGAAACAATTTTTCAAATCATCCTTACTAGTACTTTCGATAATACTTCCTTTATTGACATCGGCACAAGATAAGCCAACTATCAATGCGAGAATTTCTGGTAAGGTAATAGACTCAAAAACTAATGAACCTCTGATAGGTGCTGCTGTTCAAATCAAAGGAACTACCAATGGTTCAACCACAGATGCAAATGGTGATTTCTCTTTAATTACTGGACAAAAACTTCCATTTAGTGTAATCGTCTCATTTGTTGGATATGTAAAAAAAGAAGTGGTCATTAGCTCAGATAAAGCAACTATCAAATTAGATGAAGATGTAAGTCAGTTAGCTGATGTAGTGGTTTCTTCTCGTCGTCGTCAAGAAGCAGTACAAGATATTCCGATTCCAATCACAGTAATTCGTGGTACAACGGCAGAAGATGCAGGGGCATTTAACGTGAACCGTTTGAAAGAATTAGTACCAACCGTACAACTTTACGCTTCAAATGCTCGTAACACTACGTTGAATATCAGAGGTTTAGGTTCTACATTTGGTTTAACAAATGATGGTATCGACCCAGGCGTTGGTTTTTATGTTGATGGGGTTTACTATGCTCGTCCTGCTGCTACAGCACTTGATTTCGTTGACATTGAGCGTGTAGAAGTATTACGTGGACCACAAGGAACGTTATTTGGTAAAAACACTACTGCTGGTGCATTCAACATTACTACTCGTGAAGCAAGCTTCACGCCTACTGCAAGCTTTGAATTAAGTTATGGTAACTATGGTTATATTCAAGCAAAAGCATCTCTTTCAGGCCCAATCAACAAACATTTGGCAGCAAGAATTTCATTCTCAGGCACTCAAAGAGATGGATTGTTTTATAATGTAAAAACTCAACAACGTATCAATGATATCAACAACTTGGGCTTGAGAGGTCAATTACTTTATACGCCTTCGGACAATGTTAAAGTGACAATCATTGGTGATTATACTGACCAAAAACCAAATGGATATGGCTGGCCAGTAGCTGGTGTTGTAACTACAAAACGTGCTGCATATCGTCAATTTAACGCAATTATTGCTGATTTGGGTTACAAAATTCCTTATAATAGTGCATTCGATAGAGTTTTAGATTTGGATACTCCTTCAAAAGCTGATAACTCATTAGGTGGTGTTTCTGCTAATGCAGACATCAAAATTGGTAACGGTACTTTAACTTCAACATCAGCTTGGCGTTATTGGAAATGGACTCCATTAAATGACCGTGATTATACAGGCTTACCTATCTTTACTATTTCTTCTGGTAACTCAGCACATGATCAATGGTCTCAAGAGTTTCGCTATTCTGGTAAGGTATCTTCTAATTTGAGTGGTGTGATTGGTTTGTTTGGTTTATGGCAAGATTTAAAATCAGATCCAGTTCAAACAGAAGAAGCTGGTTCGGCACAATGGCGTTTTGCTCAAAGCTCTACAAGTGCTTTATGGAAAACTCCAGGTTTGTTTGACAACTTCGGTATCCGTACAACTAACAGAATCCAAAGTACAAGTTTAGCAGCATTTGCTCAAGTTGACTGGGCAATTAATGAAAAATTACACGTTTTGCCAGGTCTTCGTTATAACTACGATAAGAAAACTGCTAATTACAGCAGAGTAACTTATGGCGGTTTGCAAACAACTGATCCAGCACTTGTAGCACTAAAAAATCTGGTATATACAAACCAAGCATTTGACACAGAAGTAAGCGAAAGTAATTTGTCGGGTCAGTTGACTTTACAATACAAAGCTTCAAAAAATATAAATGCTTATGGTACTTATGCCATTAGCTACAAACCTGTTGGAATCAATATTGGGGGACTTCCTACTGCCAATGGACAAGTATTGATTGACCTTGCAAAAGTTAAACCAGAGGCTGTAACTCACTATGAATTAGGTATAAAAACAAGACCAACTTCAAACTCTTTCTTGAATGTTGTATTATTCAATGACGATATTAAGGATTACCAAACACAGGTACAAACACCAGAACCTGGTGTAAACAGAGGTTACTTGGCCAATGCTGAAAAAGTTCGTGTAAGAGGTGTTGAAGTTGAAGGTAATATAAGATTAACCAACTTTACTTTTAATGGTTCGGTTGCTTATACTGATGGTAAATATGTCTCATTCACAAACGCTCCAGTACCTTTAGAAGAAGTTGGTGGTACAACAGCATTCAAAGATGTATCTGGCGGTGATTTACCAGGTATTTCAAAATGGTCTGGTTCATTTGGAGCTGAAGCTACTCAAAAAGGAGGATTCTTCGGTTTGAAAGGTAACTATTTTGTAGCAGCAGATATTTACTTCCGCTCGAAGTTCTCTTCTAGCCCATCGCCTTCTCAATACTTAAATATTGATGGCTACTCATTATTGAACGGTCGCTTAGGCTTCAGAGCATCAAATGGTGTATCCATCTATGTTTGGGGAAGAAACCTTGCTAACACAAATTATTACGAACAATTATTAGCTGCTCCGGGTAGTGCTGGTCAATACGCTGGTATCATCGGTGACCCACGTACTTATGGCGTAACATTGAGATATTCATTCTAATTTCCATACTCTCACATCAAAAGCAGGTAAGATTAAAAGCTAAAAAAATACAAGGCTGTCTCAACAAATTTTATATTTGAGACAGCCTTTCTACATTTTGTTCCTGCCGTTTGCAGGAAGGAATTTCAGCTCATCTTTTTGCTACTCCAGATAAATACTCATGGCATGACTTTCATTAAATTTTGATAAGCAGTAAGCCTCTGTCAGTCATGCCATGAGTGGGCATATTGACCTTATAATATGGAAAATACCGTTTGATAAATTCTATGGCAGAAAGTTGTTATTGAGTTTTTATTTTAAAGCTTAATGTGATACTTTAGGGAATTGGAAGGGTTAGCTATTTCAACAATAGAAAAAGTACGATAAAACTTTCATAGATTAGAGAGTTAGCAATCATTTTACGACATCACTCCAACAAGATAATCCAAGAAGCAAAATCTAACAAAAATGACACAAACATTTATAAATCAGACAGGCGATTCTAACAAATTTTGGACGATTACTCAACTTGATAATACTTACACTGTGACTTGGGGTAAAATTGGGACAGAAGGACGTATAAATACCAAAGAGTTTTCTGACAATAAAGAATGTACAAAAGAAATTGAAAAGCTGATACGAGAAAAAATTAGCAAGGGATATCATCAAGTTATTGACACAACACAAATTCCAAATAAGCCAGCACAAAATTATATACCTATGAACGAAACCGTTTTTTGGGAAATCATTGAATCATCATGGTCAGACTCGCCAAGATTAAATAAAAAAAGAGCAAAAGCTCTATTAAGTAATGAAGAAGAATTACTTGCAGAACTAAGTGAAGAACTTTCAGAAACAATCCTTGAAAATTTCAATAAAAGACTTCTAAAACTTAGCAAAGATGACTTGACGGCATTCATACACATTTTAGAGGAAAGACTTTACAACATCGACCGAGAGGATATTCATGAATACACAGACGGTTCAGATGACGGTTTTTTATATTGTAGATGTTTTATACTTGGAATGGGTAAGCAATATTACGAAATGGTTGACAGCGACCCTTCAAAAGCAACCATGGACTTAGAAGCAGAAATATTTGGATTTTCAGCATATCAACAATACGAAGAAAAATTCGGAGAAGAGTTTGACAGATATTCAGTTCATAGCATTGAAACTTGTTCAAATGAAAATGGTTGGACATAACAATAAAAGTATCCACTCTATTCATTGGTTAAGCGAAGCATTTCTACGTCCTAAAATGTAAAAGAACGTCTCGCTCCTATCTTGCAAAAAATATATCTATCCCGAAATCAAAGTCCCGATAGGGACAATATATCGGTAGAAAAAAACAAGACACTTTTCTCAATCCTAGTTCCGTAGGAACGAAATATATCGTTCCTACGGAACTAGGAGTATTTTGAGCGAATTTTACTACCGATATTTTACTCCTACGGAGTATTTAATTTTCGTCTTTGTTAAAGTTTTGCCTATTCTAGTCACTAATTAAGCGAAGCGTTCCTACGACCTAAAATATAAAAAAGTCTCTATTCATATCTTGCCAGTAGGATTATCATTAAATTTCTGTTTTTCAGTACATTGGTACTCATTGAAGTCATCTTGACTATTATTCTTTGATAAAATGCCAAAATAATTAAAGATGTTTTTGTCTTTAATTATTTTGTTTGTATATTTGTCACATAATCAAAAGAAAGATATGTTTTCAAAGGCTTGTGAATATGGAATAAAGGCATCAATTTTTATCGCCGAGCAATCGCTCAAGAGTAATAAAGTTGGACAGGTAGCTATCGCTAAAGCCATCAGTTCGCCAGAAGCATTTACAGCTAAAACCTTGCAAATTCTTACTAAACATGGAATAATTAGCTCCGAAAGAGGTCCACACGGCGGTTTTTTCTTTAGTGAATTACAGTTAAACTCTACTTTGCTGAGTCACATTGTCGAAGTAATTGACGGAACAAATCTTTACAAAGGTTGTGGTTTGGGTTTGGACTGTTGCAATGAAAACGCTCCTTGCCCTGTTCACCATCAGTTTAAACAAATTAGAGATGATTTAAGAAATATGCTCGAAACCACTTTGATAGTTGATTTAGCAATCGGCTTAAAATCTGGGTTAGCATTTCTGAAACGATAATTTTTTATATTAAATAAAGATATAAATATCCTTTTATCTTAAATACAAAACAATGGAAAATACCAAAGAATTATTTAGTCAATCGGGCATTATAATAACCTTAGTGTTATTACTGATACCCATCATTGTGGCTTGTTTTATCTTCATCAATCGGGCTAAACTGATGCTAAAAAAACTTTATTTCAACTATGAAAAGAAAAGATTCAGTGATAAAATAAAAATGATGAATGCTGAAGAAGTAAAAGCCTTAGAGCATAGAGTTCAAGAACTGTCCTTTGAACTTTCAGATGATGAATTGGGTAGTAGTCGAGAAGCCCGTGATCAAAAAGGAATCGTAGATAATGTAAATCAGAATAGCGTTATTCGTTTTTTAGATATTAAGAAAAAGAGTCAAGCACCACATGAGTATAACCCAGAAACCGTAAAATTAATCATTTGGTATATCAGTACGGCTACGTTTTGGTTGGTGTTTGGAACAAGCGTTGGTGAATATTTAGGAATTAAATTTACCGCACCTGATATTGACCATATTAGCTGGTTGAGCTTTGGAAGACTCCGTCCAGTACATACCAATGCTGTTTTTTGGGGTTGGTGTTCATTAGCAATGTTGGGGTTAGCTTATTATGTAGTACCCAAAGTAAGTAATAATCAGATAAATAGCTTGCGGCTTGGCTATGCAACGCTGTTATTGGTGAATGGAGCAATTGTGTTGGGAAGTATTTTACTAATGGCAGGAATCAATAATAGTGGTGGCGAATATCGAGAATATATTTGGCCTGTGATGGTTATTTTTGGAACGGGTATCATCTTGTCATTGTATAATTTTTATCGTACCGTTGCCAACCGAAAAACGCATGAAATTTATGTTTCAAACTGGTATATTATTTCAGCCATGATGTTTCTATTGGTGATTACTGTTGTGGCTTATATTCCGAATTGGCAAAATGGACTTGGCGAAACTATCATTCAGGGTTATTATATGCACCAAGGGGTGGGGATGTGGTTTATGCTTTTCAATTTGGGATTGATGTATTATTTTCTTCCCCAACAACTCAATAAACCCATTTATTCATACAGTTTAGGCATTTTAGCTTTTTGGAGTCAGATTTTATTTTATACGCTCATTGGCACACACCACTTTATATTCAGTTCAATTCCTTGGTGGTTGCAAACAGTAGCTATTGTAGGTAGCGTCGGAATGGTGATTCCTGTAGTATCTGGAACAACTAATTTTTTACTAACCTTCAAAGGCTCTTGGAAAAAATTAACCCATAGTTACACACTTCCATTTTACTTAATAGGTATTATTTTCTATTTCACAGGTTCGTTGCAAGGTACAGCTGAGGCATTTAGATACACAAATTTACTTTGGCATTTTACTGATTTTACGGTGGCACATTCGCACTTAACCATGTATGGTATCATAACGTTTATGCTATGGGCATTTATTTATACCATTTTGCCGAGACTGACTGGTAACGAACCACCGCAGTCTATTGTAGGAGCTCATTTTTGGTTAGCATTTCTAGGGTTACTATTTTACACATTTCCTTTAATGCTTGGTTCAACGCTCAAAGGCTTAATGTGGATGGAGTCGAAGCCATTTATTGAAGGAGTCGCCTTTATGGCTCCGTATTGGATATGGCGTGCCATTGGTGGTTCGTTAATGTGGATTTCCCATCTTCTTTTTGCCTATAATGTTTATCGAATGGCAAAAACGGAGATTCAATTTGAAACGCCAACTAATCCGGTAGAAATCCTGAAAGTATTCAACGAAAATCAAACCGAAGCAATTCATTAAAAATTAGATAAATGGACTTTTTCAATAATCACATAAAACTCTTTGTAGCGGCGTTAAGTCTGTTTTTATGCTTGACTTTTGTGGTTGCTATTTTACCAGCATTGAATAATCAAGAAAACAATGCTCCGTTGCCTACCATGACCAGCCTTAGCCTTGATGAGATGGAAGGTAAGAAATTATTTATCGCTAATGGATGTGTAGCGTGTCACACTCAGCAAGTTAGAAATGTAGAAATGGATAAAGTTTGGGGGAAAAGACCAAGTACTGCTGCGGATTATGCCCTCAATAAACGAGTAGATGTATGGAGGAATACGGCTACGCTGATGGGAACAGAAAGAACAGGCCCAGACCTGACCGATGTTGGTAATAGACAACCCAGTCTAGAATGGAATTTGTTACATCTCTTCCAACCAAGAGCAGTCGTTGAACAGTCCATAATGCCAGCTTATCCGTGGCTTTTTGAGGAGAAAAGTACTTTATCAGCAGGAGATATTGAAATCAACGTTCCTGATAAATATAGAAATTCAACTCAGAAAATCGTGGCTAAAAAAGAAGCCTTGCAATTAGTGGCCTATCTGCAAAGCTTGAAACAAGCGGAACTACCAGACGGAAGTATGCCGATGAAATTTTTGTATGAACGAAAACAAAAAAGTGAAAATACTGCCGAAAGTAGTTTACCTGATGGTCAGCAGATATACGTTGCAAACTGTCAGAGTTGTCACCAAGCGAATGGCGAAGGTTTGAAGGGAGCATTTCCAGCTTTGAAAGGAAGCCCAATTGTACTAGGAGACGATCTTGAACTCTACGTAAATATCATTATGAAAGGTTATGACGCAAGAGCTGAGTTTGCTGTGATGCCTGCCGTTGGTTCAAATAATAAGCTTTCAGCCGAAGAGGTAACGGCTTTAATTAATCATGAACGGAGCAGTTGGGGAAATAGTGCCAAGAAGGTTAGCAAAGAAGAAATTCGGAAAATTATGGATTTAATTCAAACAACAAAACAATGAAAAAGGCACTTTTATTCATCATTTTTAACTTGTTCGCTTATCCATCCTTATTGGCTTGTCCAGTTTGTGAAAGCCGACAACCAAAATTTTTACGTGGCATCACTCACGGTGCTGGGCCAGAAAGCAATTGGGATTGGATTATCGTAAGCTCAATCGCTTTAATTACTTTATTCACGTTGATTTATTCGGTAAAATATCTTCTGAAACCTGAATCAGTAGAAAGTATGCCTATCAAAAATTTGTTTTTAGAATAATTTATTCAGACTATGAGCAATAGCAATGTTTCGATTTTTATAGACGAAGAGCCACAACCGATAGCTGTTCTTCAAACGCCAGTACAGTTTGAGTTAAACACTAAAAAACTAACTGATGGCGAACATATACTCACTATCGTTAGTAAATCTCCTACTGGTAGAGAAGGTATAAAAAAAATACCTTTTCGGGTAAGAAATGGTCCAGAGATTATTACGGAAGGCATCGAAGAACATGAAGTACTTGATGGTGTCGTTCCTATTATGATAAATGCTTACGATAAAGGAAATCAGAAAGAGTTTATCATCGAAGGAAGCGAAACCCCTCGGAGTATTCCCATTTGGGTTTGGGTTTTGCTGATTAGTTTCTTTGGTTGGGCGGCGTTCTACATGATTACTAATTTTTCAATCTGAATTAGCCCTTTCCAACCACTCCCCATTGGCGGATGGGGAGATTTTTAATCTGTTTGGAGGTATTATTTCCAAAACGTTAATATAGTGGCAATAAGTTTATGAACGTTTCTCGAATGAATGCTCTCCACAAAACAGATATTATTGCTGAAGGTGATAAAAGCTTATTGGAAAACGAACAAAAAGATTCTCTGATTTTACTATCTATCGTCCAACAAATGGAAAATCATATTCGGTTTGAAGAACGGGTTGTCTTCAATTTGATTCAAGAAGTAATAGGCCAGAAACAAATCGAACAGATTGAATCGAACTTTAGAAATCAACCATTTATTGAATATGAAGATCCGTTTTGGGAGGTATGAACAAAACTTTCTATCAATTAAAAGGTGTATGATATGAGAAATAATTCCAATAGAATCGCTCTGATTTACGATTCTGAAACTGGTAATACCGAAAGAATTGCCTATTTGATAAAAGATAATATGACAGATTATCAAGTAGATGTATTTTCAGCAAGAGATATTTCGATTGCTCACTTTGCTGAATATGATTTTTTCATATTAGGAACTCCTACTTGGCGAAAAGGATACTTAGCCGTTCATTGGGCAGATTTTTTCGATGATTTTTCGAGAATTGATTTTAAAGGGAAAACCATTGCGTTATTTGGGGTAGGAGACCAAGAGTGCTTTAATAGAACGTTTTTAGATGGCATGGGGCAACTCGCAGGTGTGGTAGTTTCCAATCATGCCAATCTCATTGGAAAATGGCCAACAGAAGGGTATTATCATGATTTTTCTTTAGCAGATAATGGCGACGGTTACTTTATGGGTTTAGGATTGGATGAATCTAATCAAGCTGAACAAACCGAAGTAAGAGTAATTGGATGGACGAAACAAATTAGTTCAGAGCTTCAAGCTCAAGCCTTACTTTGAGAAATCTTTTATTTGAATATCAAATTTTAAAAATAAATTTTATGTCAGACCAAATTTCATTAATACCAAACAATTCTTTGATAACAGCAACACCAGAAGAAGGTCGCCAATTAGCAGTAAAATTAGCAAGACTTATAATCAAAGTTACACAACCTGATGCTGAAATAAGAGAAAAACTGCGTCCTAAATATGCCGAAGATGCAGGTTTTCTCATTGCAATAGGGCAAACTGTAGCAACAGAATTTGCAACTATTGCTGCGGCAAACAACTATTGGAAGTAAAAGAAGCCTGCCTACAATAACGTAGCTTTCATCCACAACGAAAGCCATGTTATTGTAGGTGATGTTGAACTTAACTTGAGCGGTCGGCTTCGTTGGTTTCTTGTGATGGTCTATCAATGTAAATTGAAAAAAAATGAAATAAAGCCTATTCGGTTTTTATTGATTCTTTAAATGAATATACGCTCAAAGATTTGTTTGTTGATAATTGGAAAGAAATTATAAGCTAATGGTTAAAAAAATAGGTCAAAATTTATTGGTTACCTGCGTCATTACCTTTACTTTGACAGGCATCAATATAGGGTTAAGCAACTTTGCTTTAAATGTTTGGTTACGTTCCTGGCTTATTGCGGCAAGTATTTCACTTTTTATGAACTTATTTTTATTGCCAAAACTTGCCCTAAAAAACAAGAAAAAAAGAAAGCAACGCCAAATAACTAAGCATCCGTCGTAGCTAAAATTCAAACCATGAAGATATTTGGAAGAACAGATTTTCACCTGCTTTTTCGTTTTAGGGCTTCAGAGGGGAGTGCATCAAAAAGCGTGTGGCAAGTACATTTATATTTTAGGAGAATCATTTTAAGATTACTAATTGAACCTCATTAGTTCTTGGGTTGAATACCTCAAAAATTATTTGCCCCATACTTTTTGATGCACTCCAAGCAAACACTTACCAATCAGCTACGAGAATTGGAAACCGATGGCATTATTGAACAAACCATTTTTTCCGAAATTCCGCCAAGATTATATAATGTAAAAAGTCAACTTTTAAAAACCAATCAAATTAGCATTTCGCACAGAATAATAGCCTAAGATTTGGGTACAACTCGTGAAGTAATTCCCAGATTGATGAAAAAAAGCAAACAAGAAAACAGCACCATCATTATTTTATAATTGGTAACTTTTGGCACTGTTTTTTAAAATTTGAGGTTTTAATCTTGACAAATAATTAAGAATTAAAGCAAAGTAATATGGATAATTTAACATCAAACAAAATGAAAATAGCAATTATTGGTTCAACAGGTTTTGTTGGAAAAAGCATTACAAATGAATTGGTAAACCGAAATCACAGCATTACAGCAATTGCAAGAAATAAAGCAAGCGAAAACGAGCCAAACTTGACAAATGTTATGGCTAATGTATTGAATGTAAACGAACTTTCTGAAATTTTAAAAGGAAACGAAACCGTTGTGAGTGCCTTCAATGCAGGTTGGGGAAATCCAAACCTTTACAATGATTTTCTTGCAGGTTCAAAAGCAATACAAGAAGCCGTAAAACTTGCAGGCGTAAAACGCTACATTGTTATTGGCGGTGCAGGAAGTTTGTTTATTGCAGATAATATTCAGGCAGTAGATACTCCTGATTTTCCAAAAGAATTTTATAATGGTGCATCAGCAGCACGAGATTATCTCAATTTTTTAAAAGAAGAAACCGATTTAGATTGGGCGTTTTTTAGCCCTGCTTTAGAAATGCACCAAGGCATTACTACTGGAAGAACGGGAAAATATCGTGTAGGAAAAGACAACCCTGTTTTTGATGCTAACAACAGAAGTATTCTGTCGGTAGAAGATTTGGCGGTTGTAATTGCCGATGAAATTGAAAATCCCAAACACCACAAAACAAGATTTACAGCAGCTTATTAATTCAAATAAAAAAAATAATCTATAAAACAAAGAAATTATAGTAAGCAACAAATTCAATTAATACCTAACAATTTGTTGCTTACCATAACCCCAGAAGAAGGTCGTCAATTAGCCGTAACAATGGCTCGCCTTATCATTAAAATCACATAACCCGATGCTGACGAAATGAGAGAAAAAATGCGTTCCGTTTATGCAGAAGATGTAGAATTACTTATCGCAATAGGGCAAACTGTTGCTACTGAATTTGCCCCCATTGCAGCCGCAAATAATTATTAGAAATAATTTAAAATTATACAAAAATGGGATCATTTAATGAAAATATAGAATTTGATGAAAATAAAGTAAAAACAAAAGTTATTGTTGAAACTTCTTTTTCAAAAGAAATACGCATTGCCTTGATGAGAGGGCAAAATATGAAAGAGCACAAAACGCCTTTCCCAATTTTGATACATCTACTTGACGGAAGCATAGAATTGGGCGTAGAAGGGAAAATTTTTTCGATGAAAAAAGGCAATATTATTGCTTTAGAAGGCAATATTCCGCACGATTTAACGGCAAACGAAAATTCAATAGTTCGCCTTTCTTTATCCAAACACGACAAAGTAGAACGCCTAAATGACGTAATAAACTAAAAAAAAATCGAATGGAAACAATTAAGGATAGAAACGATATTACTATTTTGGTCAATGCTTTTTATTCAAAAATTAGAAAAGATGCCTTATTAGGTCCTATTTTTAACGGGCATATTTCGGAAGAAAAGTGGGCAGAACATCTTATAAAATTAGCCGATTTTTGGGAAACAAATTTGTTTGGAATAGCCAAATTTAAAGGTAATCCTACCCAAAAACACATCAATGTAGATAAAAATTTGGATTACGGTATAGAACAAATTCATTTTGGGCAATGGTTGCACCTTTGGTTTGAAACCATAGACGAACAATATGAAGGTGAAATTGCCGAAAAAGCCAAAAATGCCGCCAGAAAAATGTCCACAGGACAATATGTAGCCATTTGGAACGGGCGACCAAAAAATAAAACTGAAAGCTAAAAGGCTTGGCAACAAAATTGGGGCATTTGTGGTAAATTTAGGGTTTGTACTACTAATGCCCACCTTCGCCACCCTGTAAGTCACTCATTCTAGTCACTAATTAAGCGAAGCGTTCCTACGACCTAAAATATAAAAGAGTGTATCACTCCTATCTTGTAAATGAATATTTCTATCCCGAAATCAAAGTCCCGATAAGAACAATATATCGGTAGAAAAACATAAGACCCATTTCCCAAACGTAGTTCCTACGGAACTACGTGTATTTTAAGCAAATTTTACTACCGATATTTTACTCCTACGGAGTATTTAATTTTCGTCTTTGTTGGGTTTTATCTTAAAGCTTGGCATTATGATACTTTAGGGAATCGTGGAATGTTGGTATTGGCTGGCAAAATTTTGCGGCAGGTCATTTTGGAGATTTATCCATTTGGAGAAAATATCAATGAACTGATTCATAAAAATATAGTGAAAGTAAAGAAATTAGAAAGCCTTATGAATTTGAATCTACTTTATTTCGGTTATAAACCCCCAAAAGTATATTCTTAAAAAGTTTAAGCGACAGCCCGTCAAAACCAAAGAGAGCCAACCACCGACTTTCCAAAAGCTTTGACAAAGCTGTCGCTTAAATTTTAATAATATATTCTATATAATCGATAGACAAAGATACTATTTTTCTCCAAAAAAACATACTCTTCAATAAAAATTAAGCATAAATTAATGCTGATAATTTCTTCTGATTCAACTTCCTAACAAAAATATCTTGATCATAAATATCCACAATAGCTTTGATAATCAAGTCTATTTCAGCAGGAGTATTATATTTACAAAATGAAAAACGCACACTGTCTTTATCAAGATTACGGTTTAAAGTTTTTAAAACATGTGAACCATTATTAGTTAAATTAGAACAAGCACTTCCTCCAGAAACTGCAATACCAAGTGCATCTAAACGATTTACCAAGACTCCACCCTTCTTTAAATTCGGGAAAGCAACGTTTAAAATATTCGGTAAGCTATTACCAATAGAATCACTTTCACCATTGAATGTAATCTCATCTCCAAACAAATCTTGTAAGGCCATAATCATCTTTGATTTCAAAAAAGCTACATAATTCTGGTATTCTTCCAAGTTCCTGTAAGCAATTTCTAAGGCTTTCGCCATGCCAACGATGCCTGCTACATTTTCTGTTCCACCTCTTGTTCCTCTCTCTTGAGCACCACCAAAAATATGAGGTTGAATTTTTCGATATTTATTGATATAAATGAAACCAACACCTTTGGGTCCATGAAATTTGTGCGAAGAGCCAACAATATAATCTATATAAAGTTTTTTAACATCAAATCGATATTTTCCGATGGTTTGAGTAGTATCACTGTGAAAAATTGCGTCGTATTTCTTACATATTTCACCTACTTTTTTGATGTCTGTTAAGTTTCCAATTTCATTATTCCCGTGCATCAAACTCACTAAAGTCTGCTGATTATTTTTCAATAACCACTCTAATTGCTCGAAATCAATATTTCCTTTGCTATCAAGTTTTACAAAATCCGATTCTAAATCATTCTGCTGACTATACTGCCCAAGTGTTTGTAATACGGCTTTGTGTTCTAATTTACTGGTTATGACATTTTTAATATCATAGGTTTTAATTGCACCAGAAAGTGCCAGATTGTTTGCTTCAGTAGCACCAGAAGTAAAGAAAATATCATTCTCAGAAACATTCAAAAGACTAGCAATCTTCAGACGGGACTCTTCTACTGCTTCTCTGGCTTTCCTCCCTATTCCATGACTGGAAGAAGGATTTCCATAGTGATTAGCTAAATACGGAATCATCGTATCCAATACTTCTAAATCTAATGAAGTTGTGGCAGCGTTATCACAATAAATTTCCATGGTGTTTAATTTTTTAGATTGTTGTTTGATTAATTTTCAAGTAAATAGGCTTTCAAGGCTATTTTCACTGTAATTATTTATTGATGAAATGTAAGTAATGTTGTTAAGTTCAGGGTTGTTTACTAAGTATTTAAAATTGAAATTTCTGCTCAAATGGAATGCAAATACCTTTTTTGTCATTGCAAAGTTGTCCTTTAATTCCTCCGAAAATATCTAAAGCATGTTCTACAATTCTTACTTTCGTTCTAAATTCTGCTTTGTCTTTAAAATAGGTAACTTCAAATCCCCAATTTTTATCAAGCTTTTTTAAGGGCGATACGGGCGTAATTTTACCATCGTATTCAAAAGAACCATTTTCTGCACCCCAAAGCAAAGCGCTGAATAGTTTTTTGTTAATATTTTTAAACTGATAATGCGAAATAGCTGATGCTCCTGTTGTAAACATTTCAGACACGTGTACACTTGTACTACTTAGTGCAGGCGGTACTCCGATTCCTAATAAAAAAGAAGTAGAAGTGATACCGTAAGCCATTCCTAAAGATCCGTCAACCAATTGAGCAAGTAAACCTACACCAACGTAAAGGAAAAAATCTTCGCCCAACCATATTTTGGTTTGATAAACAGCATCCAGCAAAGGTGCTTTACCAATAAAAATGCTAAAGGCAATTAAATAAATAGCGATACCAATGAACCACATTAACACTTGTTCAAACTGATTATTGAGTTTCAAACGAACATATATCTTATTTAAGAACTGATTGTTTTCCATTTTGATGTAATTAAAAATAAAGTAAAATCGCTGCTTTAATTATTATTCAACCCATAAATTAATCGTAAATACTCTCGATTTAATGTTTTGAAATACAGTGTGACAAATAAAATGATACTACTTAATATGTAAGGGTTTATGGTATTTTCAAAGTAGATATAGCTAATCCATAAAATCAGAAAACATCGAATATATTCAAGGTAAAAAATCCAGCGACGTTGTTCTAAAATAGCACCACAATTCACAAGCGTAATTAATATGATAAAAGTTGTGGTTATTTGTGTGGCTAAATCTAACTGTCCTTCAAGGAGTAAAAAAGCAAACAATGTGATTAATATCAATGCCATTTGTAAAACCACATAATTTCTAAAACGTGTACTGTGTATTTTATCCGTTTTATGAATCACAAATTTTTGTTCTAATACTCTTCTGTAAGTAGGATTGATGAGTTCAGGTTTACCAAAAATCATTTTTAGTTTCTCTCTCCAACCTTCAGCATATTTAAAAGCATAGCCCATTTCTAGCATAAAATGAAAATGTTGCCATAAGAAACTATTACTGTTCAATGGCTTGGTTAAACCGTAAGTTGGTTCTTCAATTTCTTCTGCAAAAGTGCCAAAGAGTTTATCCCAAATAATAAAAACATCGCTATAATTCTTATCTAAATACTGTTCGTTGTTGGCATGATGCACTCTGTGATGCGAAGGCGTTACCAAAATATATTCCAGAATACCTAATTTACCAACTGTACGAGTATGAATGAAAAATGGATACAAACCATGAACAAGTAATATGGTAGTAATCAACTCTGCCGAAAAACCCACAATTGGTAATAAAGACCAGAAAAAAGTACGAGCTACAGCCTGAAATAAAGTAATACGAGCCGAAACAGTAAAATTAAATTCTTCGCTTTGGTGATGCACTACGTGAACACTCCAAAGTAAGTTTACTTCATGCCCTAAACGGTGATACCAATACCAAAGAAAATCTGTAATTAACAACAATCCAATCCAAGAAAGTACACTTGGCTGAATATGAAAAAGTGCAAAATGTCTGTATAAATAATCGTAAACAAAATAAAAAAGTCCGAGTGTAAGTCCATCTAAAAGTCTTTCAGCAATACCAACACTCATGTTAGAAATCGTATCATTAAAATTATAAAAATGTTTACCTTTCTTTTTGGATACCCAGAATTCCAAGCCAATCAAAAACAAGAAGAAAGGAACTGCGAAAGCTAGATAATTGAAATTCATTGTTTTTTTGTTTTGTTATGCCGCTGCACGATATTTAATAGTATATGGAATGTTGTGTACTGCACTAAATACAGCTCCTAACATTTCAGAAGGAGAAAAAGGCTTGCTAAAATTTTCATCAATGGCATCATATACAATTCTTCCTTGCTGACTAATTACATAAGTAGCAGGCACAGGAACGTCTTCTGAAATCCCAGCGATTCTATCCCAAACGGCATATTCTTGGGAATAAACACCAAATTGTTTTGCAATTTGATTATTCGGGTCGGTCACTACATTAAATGGAACATTGAAATAAGTTACTAGCTCTTTGGTCTCTTCTAATGATGCCTGAACAACAACTAACAAATCACCACCCAATGCCAAAATTTCTTGATAAGATTCCTTCAAAGTATTGAGGTGTTTCAAGCCATATTCATTCCATCCGCCAGATAAAAAACTTACTGTCAAAGGTTTATTTTGCTGAATTTGCTGAAAACTTAGTCTCTGAGTATTGGCTTGTTCAGAAAGATTTTGCCAAACCCCATTTACCGTTGGAATAGACAAAGATGGTAAACGTGAACCTATTTTTAATGGAGATAATTTAGCAGTGTTGCCTTTGAATATATTGATAGGAAATGTAGTATCCCAGATAATTGCGTTTAATTGACCGTTTGTTTGCATGGTTACTTCTTTTTTTACTGATAAATGTGCCTTGCTTTAAATTGATGGAACAAAATTACAATAAAATATTTTATATCCTATAGACTTAGTAGATTATTTGACAAAATATTTTCTAGCTTCTAAAAAACTATTTATTTCGATACAACTTGATAAAAGCTTCCATCTCTTTTATAGAGAAAATACTTTCAAAATCTTCATCGACAAAACTGTAGATAGTCAATAAATTCCCGACGATAATAAACGTTGCTGGTAGCGGTACTTCTTTTGAAATCCCTGTGATTCGTTTCCAAATAGGATAATCCTTAGAAAATACTCCTAATTGCTCTGCAATTTTATTGTTTTGATCATGACAAATATTAAACGAGAGTTTATACTTGTCTATCAGTGTGTCTAAATCATCCGTAAAAACATCAGTCAATACTAAAATTTCAGCACCAATATTCTTGAGCCGCTTATGTGCTTTTTGAAGTAATTCAAGATGTATTTCTCCATAATCATTCCAAGCAGGTGAGTAAAAACTTAATACCAAAGGACGAAAAAGCATCATTTCACTTAGCGTAAAATTAGCCTGATGATTGATATTTTTGGGAAGGGTAGTCCAACGCCCATTTTCCTTTAAAAGACTGAAATTGGGTGCAAGGTTGCTTGCCTGAAGTGCCTTCGGACGTTTGCTTTCTATACTATTTTGCATGTTGATGAATATATAAATTTATAATGAAGTACTAAAGATTGAATTGATAATTCCTTTACCCACTTTCCAATCGGCAATATTTGAATTAGCATTAATATGTCCTAAAGCACCAATATTTACAAATTGACTTCCCCACTTTTCAGCCCATTCTTTCGCTCTTTCTATGGTAGCGTATTCATCGTTTGTACTAGCAACTATTACACTCTCAAAAGGAAGTCTTTGTGTTGGAATGGGCGAAAAACCTGAAATTTCTTTTGGAAAAGATTCTCGTTCCGCATCGGCTGGTGCTACTAATAAAATCCCCGCTATGTTTGAAGAAGTATATTTTTGTGCCCAATGTACTACTGTTAAACAGCCCAAACTATGAGCAATTAATAATGTTGGCGAGTTTAGTTTTTTTATTGATTCATTCAATGTTTCAACCCATTTTTCAGCTACAGGTACATCCCAATCTTCTTGTTCTACTCTACTGAATATTTCAGGATGCTCTTCTTCCCAAATTGTTTGCCAATGGTTGGAACCTGAACTTCCCAAACCCGGTACTGTTAAAAAATATGTTATCATAATGTATAAAAAACGCTAATAAATATACGTCAAAAAGAATCTGAGATTAAATAAATAAACTACATAACCGATAGACAAAGATTATTAATACAGCTTGTATTTGCAAATATTATTTTAGAATTTATCCCAAAAACAATTCTTGAGCCTACTAAACAAACATGAAAACAGTGCTATCGTTAATACTTTTTGTGAATTTTAAAGGAGTATTTGTTCTTTTTCCAACAAGTAAAAGAGTATAAAATATGAAAATCGTGTTTTACTTACACAATTCAATTTTGGATAATTTATAAAAACCCTCAAAATTTATTTTATGAAAAGAAGAGATTTAATCAAAACAATGCTGGCAACTGTTCCTGCCTTGCATCTTACTCAAGCAATTGCACAAAATAATTTTAATGGTTTAGCGAGTGACGGACTTGAACCAATGGCGAAGGGTCCTTTCAATCCCGATTGGGAGTCTTTGAAACAATTTCAAACGCCTGATTGGTTTAGAGATGCCAAATTTGGCATTTGGGCACACTGGGGACCACAATGTCAACCTGAATTTGGTGACTGGTATGCCAGAGAAATGTATTTTGAAGGAAGTAGAACCTATAAATTTCATGTAGAAAAGTACGGACATCCCTCAAAATTTGGTTTTAAAGACGTCATTAACGAATGGAAAGCTGATAAATTCAATCCTGATCAATTGTTAGCATTGTACAAACGTGCTGGTGCAAAGTACTTCATGGCTTTGGCGAATCATCACGATAATTTTGATAATTATGATAGTAAATATCAGCCTTGGAATTCAGTAAATCTTGGGCCTAAAAAAGATTTAATTGGTGCTTGGGCTAAAGCCACCAAAAAACAAGGACTACGTTTTGGGGTTAGCGTTCATGCGGCTCATGCTTGGTCTTGGTTAGAGGGAAGTCAACATTCAGATAAAACTGGTGCTTTGGCAGGAATTCCTTACGATGGGAAAATAACTAAAAAAGATGGTAAAGGAACATTCTGGGAAGGCTATGACCCGCAAGATTTATATGCCCAAAATCATGCTTTGAGTGAAGGAAGTGAAAACATCAATGGAATTCACAAACAATGGAATTGGGGAAATGGCGTTACGCCACCAAGTGAAAAATACTGCAATACTTTCTACAACCGCACCGTCGATTTAGTGAATAAATACGACCCCGATTTGGTTTATTTCGATGATACTGCTTTGCCTTTATGGCCTGCAAGTAATGTAGGTTTGCGTTTTGCCGCACATTATTATAATAGAAGTATTAAGAAACATGGAAAATTGGAAGCCGTCATCAATGGAAAAATCTTAGATGAAGAGCAACGAAAAACGATGGTTTGGGATATTGAAAGAGGGCAAAGTAACAATATAGAACCACTTCCTTGGCAAACTGATACTTGTATTGGTAGTTGGCATTACGACCGTCGCATCTACGAACAAAAACGTTATAAATCAGCTAAAACAGTTGTTCATACGCTAATTGATGTAGTGAGTAAAAACGGTAATTTGATGCTGAGTGTACCACTCAGAGGTGATGGTTCTATTGATTCGGAAGAACAAAAAGTGGTAGAAGGCATTGCAGACTGGATGGCAATTAACAGTGAATGCATTTTTGCGACAAGACCTTGGAAAGTATTTGGCGAGGGTCCCGCAATGGAAAAAGCCGCTCCACTTTCGGCTCAAGGATTTAATGAAGGAAAAGGCTTACCTTTTACAGTAAATGATATTCGTTTCACCACCAAAGGAGATGTACTTTATGCCATTCCGTTGGGAAAGCCAACAGAAAATAAATTACTGATTAAAAGTTTATCGGCTGGTAATGCTCTTTACCCGAAAGAAATAGCGAAAGTAATTTTAGTAGGAAAAGGAAATTCGCTGAATTTTACCAGAACTTCAGAAGGTTTATTGGTTGATTTACCAGAAAGTACTAAAGCAGAATTTGCTTTTGCTTTGAAAGTTTTGCCTGCTTAGACAAAACATACATTCGGATAATTTGCACGAAATTTATGCAAATTATCCGAATTTTTGCACAATTTCTGTGCAAATTATCCTGTCTTTATCAAATTCATTTACAAATCTTTCAATGCTTCATAAACTTTTGAAAATTTGCGATAGTTTTCTTGATACACCAATTCATGTTTAGGATTTGGCATAAAAATCTTTTCTTCAATATCACGACAATTCGTATTGATACCAAAAGCTTCCAAACCAATCATTACTGCTCCCCAACATGAGCCTTCGATGGTTTGAGCCACGACGACTTTCATCTGAAAAATATCTGCCGCAATTTGCAACCAAACATCACTTTTTGCAAAACCCCCACTTGCCATAATTGTAATTTCCTTTCTTTGGCTTTTATCTGGAAAAAGGATTTCTGTAATACTTAATAAGCCAAACAAAATGCCTTCAAGCGTAGCTCGAATAAAATGTGCTTTTGTATGATTAATCGTAATGCCCAATAAAGTTCCTTGTGCAGAAGCATCCCAAATGGGTGCTCTTTCGCCTAATAAATAAGGTACAAAAATTAAACCATTTGAACCCGACTCTATACTTCCAGCTTGTTCAAATAAAGATTCAAAAGATTCTTCTGTCTCTAAAATGGCTTCTTTCAACCATTGCAGAATCACTGCACCATTATTCACTGCACCAAGCACTAAATACTGATTATCAATTAGATGATAACATTGCGTCCGCATTTTATCATCAATAAATGGCTTGTCAATCGGTAATCTTACGGCACCACTTGTGCCAATGGTTAAAGACATTCTGCCTTTTTGCATTGCCCCTGTTCCCAAATTTGCTAAAGCACCATCGCCACCACCAATTACTAAAGTATGATTTCCTTCCATTGTTTTAGCTTGATGTTTTGGACTTACAATTTCGGAAAGCTTACTTTCGTCAATCCCCAAATGTGCTAAAATATCATTGTTCCAAGTAAGCGTTTCAATATCCATCAAACCCGTACCCGAAGCCATTGAAGAATCCACTACATACTCGCCCGTTAAATGATGCCAAATATATTCTTTGATACTGATGAATTTATAAGTTTTTACAAAAACATCAGGTTGATTTTCACGCAACCAAAGTATTTTGGTCATCGGACAAAAAGTATGAATCGGGATGCCTGTTTTTTGATAAAACTGTTTGCCTGTGCTACTTTCTTTTAGTTTAGTTGCTTCTGCACTTGCACGATTATCTGCCCAGAGAATAAGTTCTGTAAGTGGATTTCCCTGCTCATCAACTGCAATAAGGCTTTGCATGGCTGAACTAAAACTGATAAAAAATGGACTCGTATTTTCCGTAATTTTTTCAATACACATTAGAACAGCCTCCAAAATTTCAGCAGGTTTCTGGATACTCCAATCAGGTTCGGGATGATACATTTCATATTCTTTAGAATACTGTTGTATCATTTTTCCTTCGTTTGTAAAAACAATTGCTTTGGTTGCAGTTGTTCCAATATCAATTCCTATATAAAAATGGTTCATGGATGTTTAATCGGTGAATTATCAAAGCAAAAGGATGAAAATTATTTCTTCTCTACAGCGTGTCCACCGAACTCATTTCTAAGAGCAGCCACTACTTTTCCAGAAAAAGTATCTTCCATTTGCGAACGATAACGCATCATTACTGAGAGGGCAATTACTGGAGTAGGTACTCCTAAATCTAAAGCCGTTTCCAGAGTCCATTTTCCTTCACCAGAAGAGTGCATAATGCCTTTGATAGCGTCTAATTTAGGGTCTTTAGAGAAAGCATTTTGCGTCAATTCCATCAACCAGCCTCTTACAACTGAGCCATGATTAAGCATTTTTGCAGTTTTATGAAAATCAATATCAAATTCAGAATGTTCAAATACTTCAAAGCCTTCGGCGATGGCTTGCATCATTCCGTATTCAATTCCGTTATGAACCATTTTCGTAAAATGTCCACTTCCAGCCGCACCAGTGTGTAAATATCCATTTTCTACCGAAATATCTTTGAATACTTTTTCTACATAAGCAAATACTTCATCTTCCCCGCCAATCATTGTACAAGCACCATTTAAAGCACCAGAAGTACCACCAGAAGTACCACAATCTAAGAAATCTATCCCTTTACCTTTTAGATAAGCATAGCGTTTTTTTGATGCTTTGAAATTTGAATTTCCACCGTCGATAACAATGTCAGCAGAATTCAAGAAAGGTAAGAGTTGTTCTATTACTTGGTCAACAATTTCACCCGCTGGAACCATCAACCAAATTACTTTTCTTCCTGTTAATTTTTGGGTTAATTCCTCAATAGAATTAGCTGGTTCAATTCCTTCTTCGGTAATTTTTTGAACGAATTCAGCATTGACATCATTGGCAATTACTTCATAGCCATTTCTTTGTAAGTTAAGTGCAAGGTTAAAACCCATTTTGCCTAAGCCTATAATTCCGATTTGCATAATGTTAAAATTTACTGTGTTGGATAAATATTATTAAAATGGTATTTAAAAAAGCTAAAATAGAAAAATTAAGATGATTTCACGCCCTATTTTCTCCTGAATATTTCAAAGATAAAATAAAGACTCCATGCAAAACATGGAGTCTTGGAAATACAATAATCAGTAAGTTTATAACGTATAATACTTCAATGCCATCAAACAAAATATTTTTTATGTCAGGCTAAAATTTTTCACCAAAACGCCAAATACCCCCAGTTGCGAATTAGGAATTGTTTTGTCCGTTGAAAGACGATTATCCACGAATACGAATTTTACTTGTTCCCATTCGCCAACACGATTACTTGGGTTGGTAACTATTTTTAACTTCCAAATCCTGAGCACTTGAGGTAAATGAGCAAAGTATCAAAGCCAAATACAAAATGCTTCTGACTTTAATACTTTGGGAATCGGTTAAACAGATTAATCTAAGTTATTTCATAGTTAAATAATTTGGGGATAAGAGTTTAAGTATAATATAGTTGTGTTTTTGATTGTATTCTGTATTAGATGACACAAATTTGCATAGTTATTTCAAGAAAAACTTTCATTTTTTTACAGCGGTGATTTTTGTAATATTGTAATAAATAATTGACCTACTTTTACAAAAAATCTAGTGCATAATGCTATTCATTATTCCATAAACCTGATGAGTCAATTTATTCTGTACCAAGGAAAGGCGAAGGAATTATCATATTTCCCGTACATTATTGAGTTTGCCAATTATAAAATCCAGAATATTCAGCTTAATTCCCACGAAATAAAAGCAAGTGAAGGCATCAAAATTTGCTTAATTGTAGATGGGAAATTTGATTGGAATATTGATGGCCAACCTTTTTTACTTTATCCAAACGATGTTTCGCTTACTTGTTCATGGCAGACAATCGGGAGTAGTAAAGGTGCTTACGACATCGGAGCGTTGATGTGGATTACCATAAAACCCCTTCACTTTGAAGCCAATGGAGAATTGGTTTTGGGTGAATGGAGTAGTATATCTGAAACTGACCAAAGAGTAATCGGTAAAATACTTTCGTTGAATAAAAAACCTGTTCTTACTCGTTTAAAAGCTTGCCAACAGATTTTTCAAAATATTGAAGTAGAATTATTCGCTAAAGAATTGGGCTACAGAACTCGTGTAAACCATTTAATTGATGAATTATTGATTACAGCGGTACGCCATTTGAGTAAACAGGATAACCTCAGGCGAGATTTCCCACAAACATTTTTGAAATTGGAGCAAACTCTTCGTGAAAATTTATCATATCCTTGGTCGGTTGAAGAAATGGCTGGTTTAGTAGGTTTGGGAACAACTGCTTTTAGTGAAAAAGTAAAAGCAGTTTCGGGCTTTTCACCTTTAAATTATCTTATCAATATTAGGATTTCAGAAGCCATTAAATTATTAAGTAGAAAAGATTTAAGTTTGACGGATATTGCTTTGGAAACAGGGTTTTATTCCTCTCAGCATTTTTCATCAACCTTCAAAAAACTAACAGGCTACACGCCTCGGGAGTTTAGAAAGAATACAGATTAGCTGTCAGCTATGAGCTATCAGCCTTGAGCTTCTTTTTATTGCAGACATAAAGCTCAAAGCTCATTGCTCAAGGCTGATAGCTGAAACCAATTTTATAAACTTAAAAAAGCTCAAAGCTAATAGCTCACGGCTCATGGCTTAAACAATAACTATGGATTGCATCATTACCATCGACATCAATACTTCTGCTGTTAAAATTCATGCTTTTGATATGAATGGGCGAATGCTTAGCTGGAAAAAAGGTTCTTACCCAACCTTTCATCCACAGCCAGACTATAGCGAACAAGACCCTGAACAGATTTTTATCACTACGCTTTATATTCTAAAAAATTTATTGAATGAGTACATTCATCCTAAAAAATATAAAGTAACGGCAATCTGTTTTAGCTCGTCGATGCACAGTGTTTTGGCGGTTGATAAAATGGGAACTCCACTTGGAAATGCTATTATTTGGGCAGATAATCGTGGCATAAAAGAAGCAGAAGCCTTAAAAAAACATCCTAAAGGCGAAAATATTTTCAATACAACAGGAACGCCAATACATCCGATGTCACCGATTGTAAAAATAACTTGGCTGAAAAACCATGACCAAGTACGTTTTGCACAAACATATAAATTTATTTCGCTGAAAGAATACGTCATCAAGCAACTCACTGGCGAATACGTTGTAGATCATAGCATTGCTTCATCGACGGGGCTTTTTGATATTCATCAACTCAAGTGGAATCAAGATTCTTTAGATTTTGCAGGCATTACTGCCGACCGACTTTCAGAACCACTTTCGGTTTTCAATACCAATTTATTCTTGAAAAAAGAGTATTGTTTTACTTTAGGTTTGCCCGCCAAAACCACTTTAATTATCGGTGCAAGTGATGGTTGTTTGGCAACTTTAGGTGCTGGAATTGTAGGTTCTGGAAAGGCCACCATTACCATTGGCTCAAGTGGTGCTGTGCGTGTGGCTGGAAAAGAAGTATTGAAAGATAAAAAGAATCGCTTTTTTAATTACCTCTTAGCAGAAGGCTATTATGTTTCGGGTGGACCAACCAATAATGGCGGAGTAGTTTTTGAATGGTTTGCACGCCAATTCGGTGATTTTTCAGAAGATTTAGATTTTGAAGATGTCGTTAATGATTTATTCAAAGAAGCGGCTCAAGTAAAAGCTGGGGCTGAAGGTTTATTATTTTTACCTTATTTGCTTGGCGAAAGAGCTCCACTTTGGAATGCAAACGCCCGTGGAATGTACTTTGGCTTAAACATCAGCCATGAACGGAAACATTTTGTGCGTGCTACCCTTGAAGGAATTCTTTTTGAAATGTACAGTATCGGAAAAATCCTTGAAACACATAGAAATTTCGATAGCATTTATATCAACGGAGCTTATGCGTCTTTGCCTTTGTGGACACAAATTTTGACTGATATGTATGGAAAAACCATTCACGTCAACGACCATCATGATAGCGTAGCTTTAGGAACAGCTTTATTGGGACTTACTCAATTAGGCGTTTATAGTAATTTGGAAGCGGCGGCTTCTACCGTAAAATCTGTGGAGACTTATCAACCCAATCCTAAAAATCACGAAATTTATATGAAGTACTTTGAGATTTTTGAAAGATTAAGCCACAAACTAAAAGATGAATTTGAACAGATTGTAGCATTACAGCAAGGTATTTAATGACAAAGTGCTCGTTTCAACAATGGTTAGAACGAGCACTTAAATTTTATTCAGCCTTCGTCAAGTACTTATTAGAAACTAAATCTGCTAAAAAAGCCCCGTAAGAAAGCGTGCTAATTTTTGAGCCACTTGATTTTAGATGTCTATTAGCGAAACTCACCATAAATTCTAAAGTTGTTTGATTAGCTGGAAATTGCAATCCATTACGAAAAGCAACAATAATATCTGGAAAAGTTTCTCCTTCAAGCACTTCTCCGCTTTGTGTTAAATACTTCATCATAGTTAATTTTAATTATGTTTTAGAAACTGTACGACAAACTTAAGACTCTAAAGGCAAGTTTCAAAGCCAAAAAAGGTGTAAGATATTTCTACCTTACACCTTTTTTGAAAAATAATGAAGTACCAATTACTGCTTACTCCAAAATCTTAATTGTAATATCCTTAAAATAAGCGACACTTTTAGGGTCATGTCCTTGCAATGCAATTGTGCCTGAGCTTAGTTTTTTCAAACCACGGTCGGCAGGAAGAGTATCTGGTTCGGTATAATCAACCGCTACTTTATCGTTTATTTTGATGATGATTCTTTTGTCTTTCACAATGATATGATACTCGTACCATTCGTTGTCTTTCGCCAGATTTTCTTTCACATCGTTGACGCCATACAAACTCCCAGTTTTACGCCAGTCGCTATGCGTTTGGTTTACTTGTACTTCATAACCTTTTTGGGGCCAGCCAGAAGCTTGATAAGCGGTATGAATAAAAATACCTGAATTTGAGCCGGGTAAAGTTTTTGCCTTTAATTTCAATTCAAAATTCTTAAAGTCGTGTTTCCCAACAGTTCCTTCATAAAATAAATGAGTGCGTTCGCCCGCTACTTTTATCGTTCCATCTTCGATAGAAAATGTACTTGGGTTTTCCTCATTTACTTTCCAGCCAGCAAATGATTTTCCATCAAAAAGTGAAACCCAACCTTTTTCTTTTTTCTGTGAAAAAGCAGTTTGAATTGATATGAACAATAACAGCAATAATGATATTTTTTTCATGTTTATATTATTTGGTTTCCTTCGGCAGGAATGAATTGTTTTATTGAATCGCTAAAGTACGAATACATTTTGGCTATAAATGTTTAAAATGAACGGGTGAGTATTTATAGGGTAATTTTTTCTTGTTGGACATAGAAGAATAAATCACCCCACTCCGTGTTCTGTGGCACACAGAACACAATTGCCTGTGCCACAGAACACGGGGTAAATCACCCAATAAGTACTAATAATTATATATTTTCTTGAGTCTGTTAAACTTACCTAGTTGATGATAAAATCTTGCAGAAATAAGGCAAAAAAATACTTAATTTTTTAGGTATTTTAAGGTAGAAATGACGCTCCGTAGCTTACATTTGAGGAATAATCTTATACCCTCAGCTCATGGATAATGTAGAAATACTCTCTCGGATTCAGTTCGCTTTTACCATTGCTTTTCATTATATCTATCCGCCATTAAGTATTGGTCTTGCCTTAGTGATGGTCTGTATGGAAGGTCTTTATTTAAAAACAGGCGACAAAGTTTATGAACAATTAACCCGTTTTTGGATTAAGATTTTTGCCTTGATTTTTGGTATTGGTGTCGCCACTGGTATCGTAATGGAATTTGAATTTGGTACCAACTGGGCTTCTTACTCTCGTTATGTAGGTGACATTTTTGGTTCGGCTTTAGCCGCAGAAGGTATTTTTGCTTTCGCTTTAGAATCTGGCTTTTTAGGAATTTTAATTTTCGGTTGGAATAGAGTAAGCCCAAGAGTACACTTTTTTGCCACCATCATGGTTACTTTGGGTTCAATGTTTTCAGCTGTTTGGATTGTCGTCGCTAACTCTTGGCAACAAACGCCAGCGGGTTATCACATCGTTGGCGAAGGTTTAAAAGCAAGGGCTGAAATTACAGATTTCTGGGCAATGGTTTTCAATCCATCTTCTGTTGATAGATTATCACACGTTTGGATTGGTTCATTTTTGGCAGGTTCGTTTTTGGTGCTGAGCGTTCATGCTTATTATTTGTACAAAGAACGTCATGTAGCACTTTCTCGCAAAGCTTTTAAAATCGCTTTGACGGTAGCAACAATTTCAGCATTAGCACAATTATTCACTGGTCATCATTCAGCCGATGGCGTAGCCAAAAATCAACCAGCCAAATTAGCGGCTTTTGAAGGACATTATGATAGTTCAGCCGTGGCAGATATGTATTTATTGGGTTTTGTTGATACTAAAAAAGAAGAAGTAACAGGGCTGAAAATTCCGAAAGGCTTAACTTTTTTACTTCACCAAGATTTTACTACTCCTGTAAAAGGACTCAGGGCCTTCCCAAAAAAAGACCGACCAACAGCCGTAAATTTTGTTTTTCAGACTTATCATTTAATGGTGGCAATCGGGATGGCGTTAATTGGACTTACTTTATTGGCTTCTTTTTTATGGTATAAAGGTACTTTGTTCAATCAAAAATGGCTGTTTAGAATTTTCTCATCTTCGGTTTTGTTACCGCAATTGGCGAATCAATTAGGCTGGTACTCTGCCGAAGTCGGACGACAGCCGTGGGTAGTTTATGGCTTACTGAGAACTTCAGATGCACTTTCTAAATCTGTAAAGGCAAATCAAGTTTGGTTTTCACTCATCATGTTTACGGTTATTTATGTGTTACTCTTCATTTTGTTTATTTACTTACTCAACAAAAAGATAAAACACGGCCCAAGCGATCATCATGAAAAAGATGAAATTATAGATTCGTCCAAACGGAATAATCCAATTTTAGACTAAACCTCTCTTAAACCTTAAACTCATAAACTCAGAAGCTTATGGCTACTTTTTTAGGAATAGATTTGCCCACATGGTGGTTTGCCGTTATCGGAGCGGTTTTTACAGGTTATGCCATTTTAGATGGTTTTGATTTAGGAGCAGGAGCGATTCATTTACTTTTCAAAAAAGAAGAAAGCAGAAGAATAGCCCTTAACGCCATTGGCCCTGTTTGGGATGGCAACGAAGTATGGTTGGTAATTGGTGGCGGAGCGTTATTTGCAGGTTTTCCAGAAGTATATGCCACGTTATTATCTGCTTTTTATATTCCCTTTATGTTGTTTTTGATGGTATTGATTTTACGTGCCATTGCCATAGAATTCAGAAGTAAAGAAACCATGCTTTGGTGGCGACAACTATGGGATATTGTTTATTCGATTTCAAGCATGATGATTGCATTTCTATTGGGCGTTGTATTAGGAAACCTTATTCAAGGCATTCCGATTGATGAGAATTTTGAATATCAAGGTGATTTTGTACAATTATTGAATCCCTACGCCTTGCTGACGGGTTTAACGACTTTGGCTTCATGTACGATGCACGGTTCAATATATTTAGTAATGAAAACCGAAAAAAGACTTTATACCAAATTATCAATTATGGTAAGTGATACCAGTCGCTTTTTTGTGGTTTGTTATATTTTACAAACGATGGTAACATTGGTTTATTTTCCTAATATGTCAGCTACATTCAAAGCCCATCCTACTCTTTTTGCTGTGCCTTTGATTACGGTTTTGATTATCATTAACACCAGAATATTATTAGAAAAAGGCAAATATATGTTGGCTTTTATGTCGTCTGCTTTTACGATGGCATCCCTTTTGGTGACGGTAGCGATGAACTTATTTCCAAAAATCATCCATTCAACCATCAATCCTGCTTACTCAATTACCATTTATAATGGAGCTTCTTCTGAAAAATCGTTGTCAATTATTTTACTCTTCGCCGCAATTGGCGTACCGATAGTAGCCACTTATACTTTCTTTGTATTCTGGACATTTAAAGGGAAAGTAAAATTGGATGAGAGTTCTTATTAGGATTTAGTGAGTTGTGAATTAGTGATTGAGTGTACTCTCACTCATGGCATGAAATAGATTGTTTATAGTCAAAATAATTCGATAAATCATGTCATGAGTAATGAAATACTACGAAATTTGAAATAAAATTTTAGGTTTGATTATCCATTTACGAATACTTCTATGATTAAAATGTCATTTTTGATATTGTCAATAAATACACTCATAATATGAAAAGATTTTTGCCTGCTTTAATTTTACTATTTGGGGTTACTATTTGTAATGGACAGTCCATTAGTAAGAAAGATAGTCTTTTGATAATGAAAGCATTAAACAATGTTTTTAAAAACTTTAAAAATCCTGACTTTGTAGAATTCCAAAAAATATCCACAAAAGTAATCTATTGCATTATATGCGAAGATTCCAAAAACTCAAAACTTGGGATTTATGACCTAAAGAGAAATGATTTTTTCAATAAACATCTAAAAGCTATCAAGAACTCCGAAAGTTGGAAAAGAGCTTCAAAGTCTAAAGAAATAATACTCTATAAACAAAATAGTAGGCGTGCTGACGTAATTGCTTTTTTAACAACATGGAAAGCCAATGAATATGCTCTTGGACATGAAGGAGCACAACTTGGTATTTACTTTATAAAGGAGAATGGGGTTTTTAAGTTTTCAGGCTTAGAAACCATACCATAATTAAAATGTAGATAAGTAGTTTAAAGTTATCAAGCTAATTTCAATTTTATTGGAGAAGACAAGGTATAAGGAAAACGGCAACCACAAGGGTTGCCGCTACACGATATTTTAGACGAGGACAACTCCTCACTCCGCATTCAAAACTCCAAACTTCTCTCACTTCAGCATTTCCCTAATTTGTACTTCCAATTCTGCTGCTTTGCTTTGTGCTTCTTCCAAAGGCAAACCTTTATTCATTTCTGGACGTGAATGTCCGATATTCGTTAGCCAAGCGTCTTTTAAAATATTTTGTCTTTCAGTAATCAATTTCATAAAAGCATTGGGATTTTCAATATTGCTGAGTGTTGCTTGAATCGTTCCTGCTTTGATGATTTCTTTTGCTCCTAAGTGCATCAAAATGCTTTTTGCCATAATCCAATGCCCTGCTTCGGCTGGATGAACGCCATCATTTGCTAAAGCAAAAGAGGTTTCAAATCCCAATTTTTGGTCTAATCTGCGGTGTGCTTCCAATACTCTTTGCATCGGATAATGCACATCTATTACTTCCCATTTTTCTTTTTTGGCTTGTTCTATCAACCAATTTGAATACACATCTAAGACATCGGAATAGCCAATTTTCTTGCCTTTTACTTCATCATAAATGGGTGGCGTAAGGTGGATAATTTTTGCTCCAGAAGCCACTACTTTGTCGTGCAACCATTGAATGCCATCTTTAAATTTCTGAAAACGGACTAAATCTAAAGGTAAATAAATGCCGTCGTTCATGCCGTAAGAGGCAAAAACTAAATCAGGTTTTGTTTTTGCTAATACTCTTGACAGGCGTTCGTGTAAATCTGGTCGGGGAAATCTTCCGTCGGCATGACCCTCTTCCGACAGTCCCGAAACGGTTTCACTGGGCAAACCAACATTGATAAATTCAATCTTTTGATTGGGAAAATGTGCGATACAATAAGCCTCAATGTCATTGACATAATTGCCTGCATAAGTAATGCTATTGCCCAGAAACAATACTTTTTTAACTTCTGGTTTAAACAATGGCTGTGGTGCTACTTGTGCAAAAGCAATTGATGCTACAAAAATAAGGAATAGAGAAAGAATACTTTTTTTCATGTTTTGGTTAATTTACTGAATCTCGAACTGGTAAGTTCCTGCTGATAATGGGTTAATTTTTAATTGCTTATGCGTAATGGAAATACTTTTTTCTGCTACCGAATACTGCTTTTGAATATGCTGATTAGTTTTTACATTTAGCAAAACCGTAGCCGTTGCATTGGCAGGAATGGTGATTGTATAGACAATCTTCTCTCCTACCCTTTCCCATGAAGAAATAATTTTACCTTGTGGACTATCATGCGAAGCTTCAAAAGCGTTTAAATTTTCTACAAAATTAGGTTCTAAAATGATATTTTTAAAACCTGCCTGCGAAGCATCAGGTTTGATTCCCCCGATACCTTTGTACAACCAAGCTCCAATTTCACCAAACATGATATGATTCATTGAAATATCACTTTGGGCATCAATCGGCCAGTTTTCAAAGAGTGAAGTTGCACCGTTGGCAATCCACCAGCCCCAAGAAGGAAAGGTTTCTTGCGAAGCGATTTTATACGCTACATCGGCATAACCATTTTCACTTAAAGCATTCAAAATGGCTTTTGTACCCAATAAACCTACATCTAAATGATTGTTGTCGGCTTCTACTCGCTTGGCTAAATTTTCGGCTACTTTGGCTTTTAATTCTTCTGGTACTAATCCCCAATACAGCGGAACGCTTAGTTCTGTCTGGAAGCCACTTCCGTAAATGCCTGTTGTTTTGTTGAGGTACTTGTTGTTGAAAGCTGTTTTTATCTTTTCTGCCAAAGCTGAATACTTTTCATAATCGGCGGTTTTACCAAATAATTTGGCGGTTTTTGCCAAGATGCTGGCATCTACAAAATAGTAAGCCGAAGAAGTTAATTCAACAGGTGATTTTGATTTGACAGGCACCCAATCGCCCAAGCCCCAAGTCGTTAATCCGTTTGGACTAATGGATTCAATATGATTGACATAGCGTTTGAGGTTTTCGTAATTGTCTGCCAAAATCTTGGTATCGCCATAAAACAAATAGATATTCCAAGGAATAATGGCGATGGTACTTGTCCAGTCTGGGCCATTTCCCCATTCATAACCCCAACCATCGGTAGGAATAATAGAAGGCAAAACGCCATTGGCTTGTTGTTCGTCACGGTGGTCGGCGAGCCATTTTTCGTAAATCGTAATGCCGTCAAAATTGTATAAACCCGTTTCGCTGGCGATATGAGCATCGCCCGTCCAACCGTTTTTCTCCCTTTGCGGACAATCGGTCGGATAACCAAATAGATTCGACAAGTAAGAAACATTCGTAGCCGCCCAAATTTTATTAATCGTCGGATTTGAAGTAGCCACATTTCCAACCACAGGCACATCGCTGTGTATAAAATAGCCCGAAAGACTTTCTTTCGTCAATTGAATCGGCTGCGAACTCGTCACTTCTACATATTGAAAACCCTTATAATTGAAATGTGGCATAAAACTTTCTTCGCCTTTTCCCGAAAGTATAATGATGTCCGTTTGGAAAGGGTCTTTATCATCCGTCGGGCGATAATGTACATCAATATTCGACAAATCCGCTCTTCCGTTCGGGTATAATCTTTCTGAATGTTTCAAACGTAAAATCGTTCCTGCTTTGCCCGAAACTTTAATTTTACTTACGCCCGAAATGTTTCTGCCCAAGTCAAAAACAAAAGTCGTATCGTTGATTTTATTCAAACTTTTACTCGGAATTTCTTCTACATTTCTAATCGGATGCAAAGCCTGAGCGACGATATTATTAGAAGGGGCAGTTCTGAAAATTACTTCTTTCCATTGCTTATCATCAAAATTAGCTTTGTTCCAATCAGCTTGCTCCAGTCGGGCATCGTAATGTTCTGCGGTATAAATACTGTTGAAAATAATCGGACTCAAAGCCGTTTTCCAATCCTTGCCGGTGGCAATTACTTCACTTGTTCCATCGGCATATTTTACCCGAATATCCATGCAAAAAGTGGGACGACCACGCCAAGGGGCTTCATGAAAATACCAAACGGCTGTCGATTGATGATTGTACCAACCATTGCCCAAGAGTACGCCAATGGCATTTTTGCCTTTTTGCAATTGCTTCGTCACATCGTGCGTCACATACAAAGTACGTCTATCAAAACGAGTGTACATCGGGTCGAGGCGGTGACTACTGATTTTTTCACCATTGATATACAATTCATACAAACCAGCCACGGCAATATAAGCACGTGCCGAAACGATTTTCTTGTTGCTCTGAAAACTCTTTCTAAAATAAGGAGCAGGCTTGGTATTTACCTCCCTCGAATCGCTAATCCAAGCACCTTGCCAATTGCTCATGTTCATCATGCCCGTTTCAAAAGTAGCAATGTCAGAAGTTGTCGTTTGTCCATCTTTATCCCAAATCTTTACACGCCAAAAGTATTTAGTAAAAGCCTGTAAAGCCTTGCCTTGATAGCTCACTAAGGTTTGGGCTGTATTTTTTTGACCCGTATTCCATTCATTCGCTACTCCTTTGCTCAAAGCCAAGGAATCGGTACTGACTAAAATCTGATACGCCTTTTGTTTTGCCCCTTGTCGAGCATCCGCCAACTGCCAAGTAAAGCGTGGCGAAGGTGCATCAATTCCCAAAGGATTGACCAAATACTCACATTTCAAAGCCCCAACCTTGCAAGGCGTATTGCCCAAAATACCTTGACCAAGTAATACAAAAGCAGATAAAATACAAAGACGCATTAAGGAAAATGGAAGGTTCATGGCAGTTGATGATTAAATCTAAATAAATGAGCAGGGAAATTACGGCGGAAAATATTAGAAGCTATTCTCTTTTGTGGGTTAAATTTCTTCCTGCAACTTGCAGGAAGGAATTATCATTCGATGTTTTGCTCCTGCAATTTGCAGGAAGGAATTATCATTCGATGTTTTGCTCCTGCAACTTGCAGGAAGGAATTATCATTCGATGTTTTGCTCCTGCAACTTGCAGGAAGGAATCATCACCCGATGTTTTGCTCCTACAACTTGCAGGAAGGAATCATCACCCAATGTTTTGCTCCTGCAACTTGCAGGAAGGAATCATCACTCGATGTTTTGCTCCTGCAACTTGCAGGAAGGAATTATCACTCGATGTTTTGCTCCTGCAACTTGCAGGAAGGAATTATCATTCGATGTTTTGCTCCTACAACTTGCAGGAAGGAATCATCACTCGATGTTTTGCTCCTACAACTTGCAGGAAGGAATTACCGTATAATAAATTCTAAGTAATAAAGATGCTTTGGATTTTTATGTTTAGGGTTAATGTGATACTTTTAGAGGAAAGTTTAACTATTTTACAATACAAAAGATGCTACAAAATTTTGCTAAATAGAGAGATAAATGTAGCTATATTTAAATATGCTTGAATATCAAACCACACGTGGAGAAGTAATTGAAAAAGGAGTATCCTTAGAAGCAGGAATTTCAGGACTTATTGGAATGCTTTTGGACATAGATGTAGAGAATTCTCTCTCATTAGGTAGTAAAAATACCTCTTTAAGTCTAAACGCTAAAGTAAACTTGCTAAGTGATTTAAAATTTGTACCCAAAGAAATTATATGGCAATTTCAGACGTTTGCTGAAATTCGGAATAAATTTGCACATGTTCAAAGTGTAGACTCATTTGTAAAGTGCTTTGAAATTCTTGCAGATAAGAAAAATAAATTTATTAAAACATTCGGTGGAAATATTGGAGATGAAGTTGAAGAAGAGGTAAAGTTATCTGTATGCTTTTCCTTTTTGTGTATGAGTTTAGGGCTATGGTTAGACTTAATTTTAAAAAAAACAGTTTTTAATAAGGAGCAGGACTTTAAGAAAGTTGTTGTAGTTGAAACGTTAAGAAACTTCTTTAAAATTCCTGAAGATCAAAAAGACATTGTAAAAAAGCAATTAATGTGGGTAGATAAGTTAATACAAGATATTGAAGTTGACAATGATTTTGTAGAATCTATTGAACACGTGAGAAAACAAATTCAAAATAAAGGTGAATAATTATGATTGTAAGTTAATCCCCTTCGCTGTTCAAAGTCTTCTTTAGAATTGAACGATAAATAAAATGCAGACGCTGTCTGCAAAGCGAGTAATTGTTAAGGGAAACAACACCAAGAACAAAAGTCCCGATAGGGACAATATATCGGTAGAAAACCACAAGACCATTTCCAAAACATAGTTCCGTAGGAACGAAATATACCGTTCCGACGGAGTATTGAATTTTCCTACTTATCAAATCTTATTGAGCTTACAAAGACCAACCAATGCTGTTGGCAAAGGATTTTTATCTTGTTTTTCACACTTTTGGAATTACAAGAAATTTTTGGCAATTATTCGTACAAATCTAAATTTAATTTTTAGATTTGTACGAATAATATAAAAATATGATTACGAGAAGTATTCAAACAGAGATATTAGAAAGTTTATCTTACTTACCTGCTGTTGCTATTTTAGGACCAAGGCAAGTTGGTAAGACGACCTTAGTAAAAAGTTTAATGACTAAATTAAATAAACCCTCAGTTTATCTTGATTTAGAATATTATGTTGACCAAGATAAGCTTAAAGTTGCCCCAGATTTGTATTTTCAAGAACATGAAAACGAGATTGTCATTTTAGATGAGATTCAAAGGATGCCAGAATTGTTTCCTTTACTCCGTTCGATGATTGACAAAAATCGGCAGGCGGGTCGTTTTATTTTGTTGGGTTCGGCATCACCGTCTTTGTTGCGACAAAGCTCTGAAACTTTAGCAGGAAGAATTATTTATATAGAAATGCAAGGACTTCATTATCAGGAAATTGCTCCTAATATTTCTTATCAACAACATTGGTTAAGAGGTGGATTTCCTGATGCTTTATTAGCTCCGAACGATAAAATGGCGGATTTTTGGTTCAGAGGTTTTGTCCAAACTTATATCGAACGAGATTTACCTAATTTGGGTTTGGCTGCTTCGCCTGAATTAATGAGAAATATGCTTCGTATGCTTACAAATCTGCAAGGAGGAATAGTGAATTATACGAATCTATCAGACTCACTTAATATTTCTCAGCCGACAGTAAAAAGCTATATTAATTTTCTGGAATCAGCTTTTTTGATACGTACTTTGAAACCATATTTTACAAATATCAGTAAACGATTGGTGAAATCTCCTAAGTTTTTTTTCAGAGATACAGGTATTTTGCATCATTTAATGGGTATTCAAAATCTTGAAGGGCTGCATGGTAATATTGGCATTGGGAATTCTTGGGAAGGCTATGTTATTCAACAAATTATCGCTAATCTAAAAAGTGATGTTGAGCCTTTTTTTTACAGAACAAAAGACAAAGCCGAACTGGATTTGGTTCTGGTGCAAAATACTCATGTAAAAGTTACGATAGAGATTAAATATGGAAATTCGCCCAACATTAGCAAAGGCAATACACTGGCAATAGAAGACCTTGGAGCAAAAATAAATTTGATAGTTACTCCTCAAGCAGATGACTATTGGTATCGTTCAAACCTAAGAGTTTGTAATATTTCAACGGTATGGCAATACCTAAGAAACGAAGGTTTATTAAATTAATTCATCAGTCCCATAATTAATAAGTAAAGCATCGCTTGTACTTTGTATGAAATATTTCTTTTGAAACTGAAATGATTGAAAAGTCCAAGCCACAAACTTGAGCAAGTAAGGGAATTAAATCATTGACAATCAATAGGGACAATATATCGGTAGAAAACCACAAGACCATTTTCCAAGCATAGTTCCGTAGGAACGGTATATTTCGTTCCTACGGAACTATGAGCAAAAAATGTAGCCTTTCTTGGGCATTTAAAATTCATCATCTCAACAAAGCGGAATTGTAGTTGAGTAAGGATATAGAAGCAAAAAAGCTCAGAAACGAATTTCTGAGCTTTTTGCTTTCTAATGAAATTATTTCTGACTGAATTTTATTTAGAATTTAAAACCAGCACTCACATAAAGTGTTCGTCCATCGGCAGGTAACAGTCCAGGACCAGGGTATCCGCCTGCTCTGCGAGTAAAGTAACGGGCATCGCTGAGGTTATTGATTCCTGCTTTTAGGTTATAAAATTTCAAGAATTTAAAACTTGCCGACACATCTTGTACTTGATAGGCTGGTATCAAACCTGTGGTAGCTGTGGCATTAGGTACGGTTGTATTGCTGGCATCAGCATAAGCTTGCCCGATGTCGCTCAATTGCCAAGTGATAGAAAAACCTTTTTTAGCGTAAGTAACTCCCCAACGGTTGATATGCCTTGGTGCATTTTCTACCTGTTTTCCAGCTAAATTTCCTTCTACGATTTGTCCATTTACTACCGATGTCGTTTTAAAATCTTGGTAAGTAGCGTCTATGTAAGCAATAGAAGCAAAAAAGGATAATCGACCGAAAGCCGATTGTTTGAAAATGGCCGTAATTGGGTCAAATTCGATGTAGCCCTCAAAGCCTTGGCTTACTGAGCGTCCTAAATTACTGCGAAACTGATAAGTGCCTCCAGTGGCATTAGTTCTGCTAATTGTACCGATGCGGTTGTTATAACTCAAGTAGAAATAGTCGAGGTCGAATCGCAAGAAATTTTTCACCTTACCTCTGTATCCCAAGTCGAAATTATAGCCTCGTGCATCTTGCAAATTTTCGTCGATTACGTCTGTCGTGGCTGGAGGCGTTAGGTCAGAAATAAGCACAGGGCGATATGCCTGCGAAATATTGGTATAAAACTCTGTTTGCGGACTCACATGGTATTCTGCTCCTGCTCCCAACAAAAAGAAAGTACGGGTACGAGTAATAGGGCTTAAAATTGCATTGGTACTATTGAGTTGTCCTTCCATTTTCGACTCAATATGTTCTATTCTTGCACCAGCCGTTATCAAGAATTTTGGACTAAACCGTATGATATTTTCAACAAAAGCTGCCTGATTTGTATTTGTAAAATCAAGATTTCGAGAAAAATCACCTTCTGCCAAATTAAAATCCATCTGGCTATTAGCCGTACCTTTACCGAGTTGCTTACGGTCAATATGTCCCCTAAAATAGCGTAAACCAGTAGCCAATGTATTGTTGAACCCCCATATTTTATAGTCGGTCAGTAAGCGTAATTCTGTTCCGAGGGTTGTGTAAAAATCACGATCCACTTGTCGATTGCTACTTAGATTGTCGGTTGTATTAATAGCTGCTACATTACCCACACTGTTACGTTCGGCTATGGTAGAAAAAACTTTCCAGCTTAATTTTGTTTTGCTATTAAACACATATTCGGCGTGTATCGACGGAATAAACCATGGCGTACTGAACCAATTGCGGCTTCTTAGACTTTGTCTTGGATCTTGTGCAAACTGTACATCGGTTAGCCCACCTGCCTGCTGAAGGGCTGTGTTCATGTAAGTGGCATCAAACCCTATTTTAAGTTTGTTGCTAAGAGCATAGCTGAGTTCTATATGAGCGTGGTCTGTATTAAATTGGCTATTTTCTCGCCAGCCATTGCCAAGGCGTTTTTGGTAATAGGCAGTATAGCTCAATCGACCTTCTGTGCCGCCTACGTAATTGAAGCTACTAAATAAGCCATTACTACCTACTGTATTTTGTGATTCTACTGTGATACGGGTTGAAATATCGGGTTTACGAAGCACAAAATTGAGTAATCCTCCAAATTGTGAGCCATATTGTAGCGAAGAAGCCCCTCGCACAAGTTCTATTTTCTCGACAACCTCCATCGGTGGTGTATAATATGCCTCTGGATAGCCCATTGGGTCAGGCGTAATGTCATAGCCATTCATACGGATATTAAACTCCCAAGACCTGTTAGGGCTAAGTCCTCTCGATGCTATACCTAACTGCACCCCTGAACCATCGTTTTCCCAAATCGAAATCCCAGGCGTGCGACTAAATATTTGTCGGCTGTTGTTCATCGCTAAATTAGCATTCAAGTGAGCCAATTGTATCACCTCATTTTTTTTAGCCGCATTAATGCTAAACCCATCTACCTCAGCCAAATGCTCGTTACCTTTGAGCATTCCATTAGCTGTTACAGCTACATCTTGTAACGTTTCGCTAAACTCGTTTAATACAAAACTTGCCTCTTGTTCAGTAGCTGTATTAAGGGTTTTCTCTTGGGTTTTATAGCCCACACTCGAAACCACAACGGTATAAACTCCAGGGTTTAAAGAATTGATGGCATATACTCCATTGGTATTCGATTGCACACCACGGACAGTTCCTTTCAATACTACACTTACACCAGCTAAAGGATTGTGATGCTCATCTGTAATTTTTCCAGTAAGACTAGATTTTTTTTGACTAAATAGAGAAGTTTGAATAATCAATAATACCGCAATCGTATTAAGAAGTTTCATGTTTTAAAGAATTGTTTTAAGTAAAAGAAGTTTCAAAACAAGTAAAAAATTGATTGTTAATACATTAAAAGAAAAAGATAGCTTTATAGATAAGATAAAAAACTACAACTTTGCCTTTTATGATACTTGCTGATGCAAAGTTAAGTAAGGAATTATAAGTATGTTATTTTTATTTAGAATAATTTCAAATAAAAATAGTGTATAATATGTGATCAGATTTTTTGTAGCAAGCTTGTTGTTAAGTCTTTTTGTTAGGGTTGTTACTATTGAAGGCAATGACACTCCTGCAATTCCTGCCTTTAAAACAAGATATGCGGCTTGATTTTCATTAAATCACGTGATAAATTCTAAATTCCCCCTACTAGTTCAAGTGAGGCTTTAGCCAATAAGATATATCTATAAATCTTCTAAAGTAAGAATATCAATTCTTAAAGGAGGGTAACAAATTTGATTGATAATATTTTCTTTGAGGAAGTCTTCTTTCTGAAATCGTAGTAATGAAAAGTCAAATTCTGTCAAAACTATCAACATTTTATTGGCATTAATTTCTGAAATGTTAATCCAAATATCTAAATCTCCTGTATAGCTTAGTTAGCCGTGAAATGCCATTGCGTATCCTCCAACGGCTAAGTACTCTATTAGGTGTTGATTCAATAGAGATATAAAATCTTCAAAGTCTGGTTCAAGGGGCATTACTTCATTATTTTTTGAGAAGAAATAGTTTTATCCATTCTTTGAAAGGTTTTTAGATTTCGATTCACCAAAAACGTAACCGCAGCTAAACGTTCTTGAGGTGTCTTGCTCAGCCAAAAGCTAAAATCTTCAAGAGACTGATTACTATTTTTCAAATCAGTTTGGTTAAAAACCATCGCTATTTTTCTTCTCATAATTACTTATATTTGATGAACAAACATAAAAAATTAACCACGCTGTTTCAAACCTTACTTACTTTCGGTTTCAAAGTCAGCCTTCAAATTATTCTAAACACACATAAACAACCATCACAATGAAAAAATACCTTTTAATCCTTTCCTTATTGATTGTCAATTGTACTTTTGGACAAAGCAAACAAGCCCTTACGGACGAACAAAGACTCAACAAATGTATCGCTGAAAATACCAATCACTTTACTTTCGACGGACAAAAACCTGATGGAAAAGGATGGACAATTCTTGAAAATCTTTTTGCAGAAAATCAATTTGTTGCTTGGGGAGAGTATCATAATTCGCCAATGCTTTCTCAGCTGACAAGCTTTGCTTTGGAAAGTGCTTCAAAAAATGGCTATAAAACTTGGTGTGTTGAAACAAGTCCCTTTGCAGCATCAGAATTAATGAAAATTGCTAAAACCAGTAATCCTTTGGAAACAATTTTAAGTTTTTCAAAAGAGAATCATATCAGACCTACTTTTCCTTTTTTTGAAAGTAAGGAAGACATCCAAATGCTACAAACTGCCAGCAAATTGAATTATACAATTTGGGGAATCGACCAAGAATTTCAAATGACATTTCCGTATTGTATTAACCAACTGTATAGTGGCGTTCCGAGTTCGTTGAAACAACAGTACAAACCCGTTGCCGACAGTCTATTGGCTAAATGGTGGATGCCTAAAGGCAAGCTCTTGGATAGTTTAGCGAAAGTAGTGAAGTCACCAAGTTTAAAACAATTAGCCAATGAAATTAAAATTTCAAAAGAGATTTATTATGAAGGTGACAATGCCAAAAGAGCAAGCCTGATGAAAAGTAATTTCTATCAATATTATGATGCCTTGAAGACTAAAGATGAAAAAATATTCTTCAAAATGGGAAGTAATCATTTAGCCAAAGGAATGAATTTGATAACAAAAGTTTACGATATTGGAAATGCTATTTTTGAAATAGCAGAACATAACAAAACTAATTTTGCCAATGTGTATTGCATGGTAAGATATACCACTGAAAAAGGCAAAATCATTGATGATTTTGAAAGTGATGACAATGAAAATCCCAAAGTATTTTCAAAATTATATGATAAAGAAAAATGGGTTTTGGTAGATATAAGAAGTATCAGACGGAAAATTGTCTATGACGGTTCGCTAACAATGGATACGTATCGTTTAATTGAAAAGTATGATTTTGTGTTAGTTTCATCGGAGATTATGAAGGAGAGATAAACCCACTAAATGCTTGTCAATCAATAGTATTTGGATTAATTTCAACCCTATTGATTGATGAAATACCACCAAGAACAAAAGTCCCGATAGGGATAACATATCGGTAGAGAACCACAAAACCCATCTCCCAATCATAGTTCCGTAGGAACGTAATATACCGTTCTTACGGAACTATTCGTATCTTTAGCAAAACATTTCTACTGATATTTTACTCCTACGGAGTATTTTGGTTTATTCGTTATTAACCTAATAGTACAAGTGTTAAACAAAGCATCACTTTACTTATAAAAATATTACTTTTGAAACTAAAATGATTGAAAAGTTCAAATCACAGGATTGAACCAGTAAGTGGCGACATCAAAAATACAAAATAATCTAAATGACTAGATTGTGCTCGCCTACGGAATAAGCATTAGTATATTCGTAAACAAAAAATAATTAATAATGGCTATAGACATTTTAAAGACCGTTGACATAATAGAGATTATGGTGAACTATTTGGAAGAAGTTCGCCCTCCAGAAGAGATAAGAAAGCAGTTGGATTTTGGTTACCAAATAGAAGACCAAAGTGTAATACTTACTGAGATTCGCCCCTTTTGGGATAATCCGACTGAGTATGCAGAACGTGGTTTTGCAAAAGCAACATTTATTAAAAGTAAAAATGTTTGGAAAATATTTTGGCTAAGAGCAAGTCTTAAATGGCAATCATACGAACCGAATCCTGAGGTTTCAACGTTAGATGAATTTTTAGAAATAGTTGATGAAGACAAATATCATTGCTTTAAAGGTTAGAAACACTAATGTTGTTGATATTTATCATCTAACAAGAGCTAAACACTGTCAAGGGAGAATCCTAAATCATTGGAATTATTAGCGATATTTCCCTAACGAAATTTGGGTTAACACTAAGGTATAGCCTAAAACAAAAAAGGAGATTGACGCAAATTGTCAATCTCCTTTTTTGTTGAAACTAATTATTTTAATATCCTGTATTCTGATACATTTTTGTTGGATTCAATTTGTATTCATCAAATGGAATTGGGAATAGATAATCTTTCAAACCAAAGTTTGATACTTTAGCCGTTCCGTAATCTGCTTGTGGTTTACTTTGAATATAAGTAACCAATTCTGTTGGCGTAAAGAAACGAAGTAAATCAAACCAACGGTGGTGTTCAAAAGCTAACTCAACTCTACGTTCGTGAAGAATTGCCAATTTCAAAGTTGGATACTTTGCTGCATATTCAGCATTGTTTTTCATTACTTCATAAGTAGATAATTTGGCTCTTTCACGCACTTGGTTCAAGAATTGAATTGCAGTTGCTTCATCGCCTAAGTACATATTTACTTCTGCCAACATCAAAATCACATCAGCGTATCTAATTAAAGGCCAGTCGTTTCCGCCATAACCCGTAGCTCCAGCCAAAGCACTTACATCTCTGAATTTAGTAATGTACCAATCTTTTACGGTAGCATCATTTGCATATTTTATCGAGAAATCTTTACGTAAATCATTGATTTCGTATTCTTTCACTAAATCTTGTTTTACATTTCCGCCTACGCCATTACTTGGTTTTAGCGAATTCGTTGTTTCACCTTTTGCTTGGTTATTCGCAGCGATTGAAGATGAATACGTGATATCGCCTTGTTTGTTAACAATCTGGAAAATGATTTCAGCATTTGTCGATTTTTTAGTCACATCAAATACATCTACATAAGGAATATCCTTTAAAGCTGTAAAGGTTTTCATGTTATAAGCCGCTGTCAAATATGTTTTTGCATTGGCTAAATTACTGGCACGATTCGCTTGGTCTAATGTAGTTGCCATTGTTAAATATACTTGTCCCAACAAAGCATTAGCTGCCGCTTTTGAAACTCTTCCTTTTTCAGAAACAGGTTGATGGTTCGGTAAGCCACTTGCTACTGCTTCTTTTAAATCAGTAATAATTTGTTCGTAAACTTTCTCTTTTTTCTCACGAAAAGTATTTGCAATTATATCATCAGTTGTATTTAATTGCTTCGTTACCAATGGCACATCGCCCCATTTTCTTACCAAATGAAAGTAAATCAAACCACGAACGAATTTCACTTCAGCATTATAAATATCCTTATTAGCTGGCGTAGTAAATGTTACTTTATCAATGTTTGAAGTAACTTGATTACAACGAGCGATAGTTTGATACAACGAAAGCCAATGACTTTTTAAATTTGTATTACTTGGTAAAATCGCAAAATCATTGAATTGAAAAGGCTCACCAGCATTCGACTGGTTATCATTTCTACCTGCATCGTCAGAACGTTCGTCGGTATAAAGTCCGCTATTTTCGCCAATATTATTTCCACCACGAAGCGATTGATACACGCCATTTACCGCTTGAAGTACGTCGTTATCTGTACGGAAATAATCTGAAGCGGCTACTGAATTTGGGTCTGTTTGTAGCACAAAATCATCGCTACAGCTTGCAAGGGCTGTCGCCAAAACAAGTAATGTTATTAATTTCTTTATCATTTTTTTGAATATTATTTAATTGAATTTCAGGATTTTATGTTGACTAATTCCTGAAAAATTCATTTAGAATGTCAATTTTGCACCAATGTTATAAGCTCTCATCAAAGGATATTTCCCGTAATCAACACCCGGAGTAAGGTTTGCACCATTGTTATAATCTACTTCTGGGTTGTAGCCTTTGTATTTTGAAATGGTGAAAGCGTTATCAATTCCTATATAAATTCTAGCATTGGAAACTGATTTTTGCTTGCCTAACCATTTTGTTGGAACAGTAAAGCCCATGGTTAGATTTGTACAACGTAAGAATGAACCATCTTGCAAATAGAAACTTGAAAGACGAGTACTGTTACTTTGCGTACCACCACGAGATGCACGATAAACGGTTCCGTCGCCAGGTTCTGCTTCTGAGCGATAACGATTTACAACCGAAGCATACTGATTTCCAGAACCTTCCATGTTATAAACATAATAATCTTGTCCGTCGAGTACTTGGTTGCCATAAGAACCATTGAAAGAAGAACTTAAATCGAAGTTTTTATACGTAGCAGAAAGAGCAAAACCATAAGTAAACTTAGCGTAAGGAGTTCCGATTACGGTTTTGTCTAAATCGTTTACTACGCCGTCGCCATTTACGTCTTCAAAATAGAAGTCTCCCGGTTTCAAAGGGTTACTTGAAGCAGTAGAACGTGCTGGACCTTTGATTTTATAATCTTTTGGAAAAGATTGCGTTGCTGCATTATAAACCAAATTGTCTGCCGCTAAATTATCCATGTCCGACTGGCGAACCATTCCTTTTACTTTGAAACCATAGAACATACCAATTGGCTGACCTTCTTGCGTCGTGTGTGTGATATACGAACGTTCAGCACCTGCACTGAAAATGGCATTAGCACCGCCAAGGTCTAACACTTTGTTGCGGTTGATTGAAATATTACCACTTAAATTTACTTTCAAGTCGCCAGTCTGAATCAAACGAGTATCAATCTGGAAATCCCAACCTTTGTTTTGTACTTTAGAATTTCTAAGGTTTGTTAAGATGGAAGACGCACCAGCAACAGCCGAAACTGGTTGATTAAATAATAAATCTGAAGATTCAGAAACGTAATAATTCGCCATTACAAAAACACGGTTGTTGAACAAACCAATGTCTGTACCAAAGTTGACTTGAGAAGTAGATTCCCATCCTAAACGCTGGTCACGAATATCGTTTGGATATACCGCAGATTGAATTGTTCCATTGCCAAAAACGACTCCTGTGGGGCTTGACATCGTCTGTAAATAATTATAATTACCGATGTTATTATTACCGCTTAAACCCCAGCTTGCACGTAATTTGATAGAAGTTTGCTCGCCAAATTTTTCTGTATAGAATGGTTCTTGCGAAAGATTCCAACTAGCAGAAACAGAAGGAAAATCCCCCCAACGATTCAAAGGGCCAAAACGAGAAGAAGCATCACGTCTGTACGAAGCCGTTAAGAAATATCTTTCTTTATAATTATACCCCAAACGAGCCAAGTAAGAAAGTAAAGTAGCTGTAGATTTCCCTGTAGCACCATTCAATGTAAATAAAGTTGCATCTGCACCTTTTGCTGTAATTTCTTCAATTCTATCGTTTTGGAAACCTTTTGCCGTTACGCTAATTACATCAATATCTAATTGTTGTGCCGTGTAACCTGCCAAAGCATTGATACTGTGCTCGCTGAATTTTTCATTATAATTCAACGTAAACTCAGCCAATTTATCCATTTCTGATCTTGTTTGAGCTACAGCATTTGCTGCCGCAATTGACTGCGGTGAACCCGGAGGGTTTGCTCCATTACTCAATGAAGTTGGTAAATAAAACTCATACTTTTCGTTATATGTTTGTAAACCAACATTCACTTTAGCTGCCAAACTTGGCAAAATTTGATAAGTAGCATTTCCACTAAAAGTACCACGAACGCCTTTTCTTGAAATATGTGTTTCGGTTGCTAAAGCAACTGGGTTTTCAAGGGTTTGATAAGCGTATAAAGATGACTTTGCAGCCGCTTCGTTTTTCTTTAAACTTCCATCTTCGTTATATGCAGCAAAAAATGGCATATAAATCAAAGCACCAAGAATTGGACCTTGGTTAAAACGTCCTTCTTGTACTTCACGGTTTTCGTTGGTCGTCATGGCTAAGTTTCCTGAAACCCTGAGTTTTTTACTTACCTGACCATCAATATTTGCACGAAAATTAATACGCTCTTGTTTAGTACTTTTAATAATACCTGGCTGATTCAAATATCCACCACTGATGGCATAACGAGTAGAAGAATTTCCACCAGAAAAAGATAAATTATGGCGTTGTGCTAAAGAAGTTTGATATAATTCATCTTGCCAGTCGGTATTAATAGTTGGTTTAATTAATTTTTGTGAAGCAAAATCGTAAAATTCAGAAGGAATACTTACAGATGAAGCATTACCAACTTTTGAAACTCTGGTCGCATTGTCGTCCGAAAACATGGCATCATTCCAAGTTTTCCCTGAATTCACAATTAAATCACGATATGAATTATTATGACCATCGATTAATAATTGTGCAAATTGCTCAGAATTTAACAACGCTACTTTTTTACTCAACTGATTCAAACCATATTGAACATCGTATTGAAATTGACCAGTTCCTTCTTTTCCTCTTTTAGTAGTAATCAAAACAACACCACCCGAAGCTCTTGAACCATAAATCGCCGCCGAAGCAGCATCTTTCAAGATGTCGATAGATTCAATATCGTTTGGGTTGATAAATACATCATTACCAACAGGATAGCCATCCACAACATAAAGTGGGTCTGAACTGGCATTGATTGAACCAACACCACGCACACGAATTTTTGTGCCTACATAAGGTGCACCACTTACTTGTGATATTTGTACACCTGCTACTTTTCCGACTAAGGCTTGTCCAACAGTGGGTGTTGTAAGGTTTAATTCTTTTGCTTTTACGCTAGAAATCGCCCCAGTTACGTCACTTTTACGTACTGTAGAATAACCAATGGCTACTACTTCTTGCAATTCTTGTGAATTTTCAAAAAGCAGTACGTTGATTTGTGAAGATTTCCCTACCAATACTTCTTTCGATTCATAGCCTACAAAACTGAAAACCAAGGTATTTCCTTCGTTAGAAACAATTGAATATTTACCTTTTGAATCTGTTACCGTTCCTTTTTTCGCCGTTTTGTCAAAAACGTTTACCCCTGGCATTGACTCACCCGCCTCATTCGTTACCGTACCTGTTATTGTGTTTGCCACTTGTTTTTGCTGTGTAAAAGCAGTTGCTTTTACTGTACCGATTGTCTGGGTACCAGCCATTACAATTAACAGCAGGGCTCTTAGCCAAAGCTGTTTTTGTACTTGTTTTTGCATTTTTTTGTTGATTATTTATTGAAATTTGGATTATATTTTCACCATTTTAAACTTACGAGATGCACATTTGCCTTGCGAGCAGACGTTACCGCAATACCTTTTTGAATGTTTTTGGTTAGTGCAAAACCTTCTAATTCATCGGTTTTATCAAAGTCCATTGTTTTTAGAACTACTTCGTGTCCTGTCTCTAAAGATTTTTCAAAATCCAAGAAAGTAAATCGCCATCTGCGTCCTTCAATTTGGTTCTGGATTAACACCAATACTTTTTTCTCAGGAACCCAAAGTAAGTTTTGTACAAAAGCACTACAAGTAAATTTCTTATAAAGTACTCCTGCTTCTGAAGTTTTTTTAGCAGTTTTCAGTGCTAACGTATTGTATAAACGTACTTCGTTTTTCTTGTTACCATAATCGGCTGTTGCTACAAACCATTTGTTTTTATACTGTACATATTCTGGACGAGTGCCTTGAATACAGGCATCATCTTCAATCGTATTCAACAAATTACCATCAAGCGTTTTTGTTTTTTGTAAACCATTCCAGTCAACCAAATAAATCATGGCTTTCCAAAGTGTTCCTTCTGGATTTAATCGAATACTGTTCCCGATAAAAGTTGGTTGATTTTTATGAAATGCGATGCCCGTAGGATGATTTATCACATCTTTTCCCGCCAAACTCAATTGTATTTCTTTGCCTGTATAAGTTAAAGAATCATCGTTCAATACATATTCACGAATCATTCCTACTTCTCGATCGCCATAAATAAATGCTTTTTCATCTTGAATACTGATGCCTTGCCCAGCTCCAAGAGAATCAATCGAAAACTCATTTTTAAGCGTTAGCTCAAGGTCTTTTACAGTAACTTTTTGTGCTAAAAAACAAAAACTCAAAATACCAGAGAGGAAAAGTCCACTCATTTCTATGATAGTTTTTTTCATGAGTAAGTTGTTAGTTGTGAATTTCTAATTGTGAATGAGTGATTTGTGATTGAGTGATTAAATAAAATAGTACTTTTTTAAATCACTCAATCACTCATTATTTTATGGATCAAGTGGTTCAAGTGCGTTGATTTGGAGTGCTTCGATAAGCGGATAAAATTCGGCTTCAGTTTCCGACAAGCGTTTGCCTTTTCGGTAAGGCACATGATTCAATTCTTTTTCGCAACGTTTATCCAAATTCAATTCTTGGATATACATACTTTGTGATTTTGAAGTAGAAGTAATACAAGCTTTGTCGAAAGGCATTCCATAACGGAAAATCAAACGAGCTGTATTACGCATATTGGTTGTGGTGTGGCGAGCGTGTGGTTCTACAATAATGGCATTTGCTGGTACTTTAAGTTTTTCAACCATAAATTTTTTCATTTCTATGGCTTCATTAAATTTAGTTTTATAAGGATGAACATTTCCACCCGAAACCACCACAAATGGGGCTAATCCTTCAAAATAACGCAAAGCAGCAACTCTGCAACGCAACATTCCTTCGGCACTTAAAGCTACTTCTGGCTCTTCTGGCCCAGCACCTGGTACAAGAATTACTGCGTATGGAAAAGCTTTCCAGTTAATCGTTTTAATTCTATCGAATGCTAATTTATTTACTGTTGAAGCCATTGGCTCATAATCAGCCACTTGTTCTCGTTCGTTAATTTCTAAAGCCAACAAAGCCGCAGTAAGCGATGGCTCAAAAAACAAATTGTCATTTTTTGTTTCTTCAAGAAGTGTTTTGTGTAAATCGCCCAACAGTTGAGGATAGCTTTTGTGCGTAACCTTAAAGCTGATAGAATCAATATTTGGATAATTTGGCTTTTGTCCCGCTACATAAACACCAATCGTGAAATTAATGCCATGAGCATCTTGTTCCCAAGCTTTGATTAATTGCTCTTTGGCAGGTAGTTTCTGCGATAAAATATAAGTACCTGAAGGAATTAAATGTACTGAAACCATTTTGCCCAAAGCATTAGTTTCGGTATAAAGTTCGCCCAAACGTTTACTGATTTCCTGAATTTCAGCTTCAGAAAATTGCATACTTTCAGCGATACAACTTACTTTACTTTGACATTGATTGGTGGCATTATTCAAGGCTTCTATTTTCTGTTTTGTGATGTTTTTCAGCACTGCATCATTACTTAGAAAATTTTTGACTTCTGGCAGGTTTTGAAATAAAGTAAGGAGATAATAATTTTTAGACTGGACAAAACTTTTGCCTTTTAGCAGTTCATAATTGGCTTTTGCACTTTGTGCTTGCGAGTAATGAAAACTCGATAAGGTCAGCCAAAAAAGGAGTAAAAAGTATATTTTTTTCATCAATTTATTTTTTCTATAAACAAGTATTTCTTCTGCAAAAGAGCATACCTATTCATAATTGGATAAAAGTTTAGTGAGTGAAGGCGTCTGTTTTAATAGACTTGTCTGATTGTATCTTTGAGTTGATTTTCAACTCGGAAGGTGTTCATGAAAAATTAAACTTTGCTGAAGCGTTTTTCTGATACAAAAGTACATTGACTGTTTAACCTGAAAATAATTCCAACAATATCAGTTTGTTAACAAAAAGGTGTATTTTGAATCATTTTATGATAATTTCGTATTAATTATTGCCATTATGCTAATCTTGCTAAATAGGATTTATAAAGAAGTCTAGTTATGAGAAAAGATATTTTTGTCGGTTTGCAATGAAAATAGACACGATGCTGTTAGTATAGAAACAAAACACAAGGAAATTAAATAATATGACTTTCACTTTCCACGCAATTGTACTCTTGCTAAATCTTTGTTTAGCAAAACCAATTCCACCAAAAACTGCTGTCGTTCTTGATGAAACCCAAATACTTTATGCAGATTGCCAGTTAAACGGTCTGGTCAGCTACAGTGCTTTTAAGGAATCTGTAGAAGGCTATCAAACCTTTCATCCATCAAAGCCTATTGTTACCATTGTAGATTTTTCTCTTCCATCCAATGTAGAACGCTTTTTTGTGATTGACATCTCTAAAAAGAAATTACTCTTTTCTTCGTTGGTAGCTCATGGGAAAAAGTCTGGTGAAAATTGGGCTCATGCGTTTTCTAATAAAATAGATTCCCATCAAAGCAGTCTTGGCTTCTATTTGGTTGGCAGTAAAATTACAAGTCCAAAGCATGGCTTGGCATTACTTTTATATGGTTTGCAAAAAGGAGTAAACGACAATGCTCGTCGTAGGGAGATAATTATTCACGGAGCGTCGTATGTAAGTTCAACGTTTATTCAGAAGTTTGGTCGTTTAGGTAGAAGTTATGGTTGTCCAGCTTTACCAAATGATTTGATTCCTAAAGTTATTCCAGTATTAGCAAACGGTAGTTTACTCTATATTCATAGCTAAATTTTAAATGATTTGCTACCCGAATATTTCTAAATTGACTATTTTACATGAAAAAAAAATACGTTTACTTTAAGCTATTTACTTTTGTTTTTGTGCTTTTGATGATTGCTAGTTGTGATAAAGAACAAAAGAAAAGAGGTGGAGTATTGCCTGATTCAAGTATTTATACACCACAAAATTTCACAGATTTAGTAATGGATAGTTCCATTGTGAATACTTTCCTCAGTAAAAATCAATACTCTGATACGATACAAAATGAAGTAAAAGCATTTTATTCAAGAAGAAACTTCCAATTTGCATGGCTTAGTCAAAATGGCTTAACGCACTCTGTAACTGACTTTTACCATCAATTATCTACCTTCCAAAAAGATTTTGCCGATAGTAGTTTACACAATAGTCGCCTTGAAGATTTAGTGGCACTTGCCCAAAACGACGAGAAAAAATTTGTTAAGCAAAAAGCACAAGCACAAGAATTAGAGCTTTTGCTTACTAGCACTTTTTTTAAATATGCTGAAAAAGCTTATGGTGGAATTGCGAAAAATACTTTTGACTTAGAATGGTTTATTCCTAGAAAAAAGAAAAACTACCAAGCTTTATTAGATTCTTTAGTTTCACTTTCTAAAGGAGAAAAAGTACAAGAACCTGTCAATCAATTTTATATTAGATTAAAAGACAAACTCCGTGAATACAGAAGTATTCAGCGAAAAGGTGCTTGGCAGGAAGTAATTACCGATAAAAAACGAATAGCCGTTGGCGATAGTGATTCATGCGTTGTTCATGTAAAAAAACACTTACTCTTGACTGGCGACCTCCGTGAAAATGACGGAAGTATTGCTTTTACGGATTCGTTAGGAGAAGCCCTAAAAAAGTATCAATCAAGAATGGGCTTAGCTCAAAACGGGAATTTAGATGCCGCCACCATCAAAGAATTGAATCTTCCGATTGAAGCCAGAATCAAACAAATTATGATTAATATGGAACGCCTCAGATGGGTTCCTGTTGAAATTGAAAAAGATTATTTACTGGTAAACATACCAGAATTTAGATTGCACATTTTTGAAAATGGTAAAAAAGCTTGGGCGATGAACGTAGTAGTGGGAAAAGCTGCTACCCAAACCAGTATTTTCAAAGGAAATTTATCAACGATTGTCTTGAATCCTTATTGGGGCATTCCGACGAGTATTGTTCGCCATGAAATCTTATCAAAACTAAAAAGAAATCCTAATTATTTGGCTAACAATAATATGGAAGTACTTTCAGGCAATACGGTGGTTAATCCGAACAAAATCAATTGGAAAAAATATAAAGACAATACTAATGTGCCTTTTACTTTCCGACAGAAACCAGGCGACGACAATGCACTAGGAAAAATTAAGTTTTTGTTCCCGAACAATTTCAGTATTTATCTACACGACACGCCATCAAAAGGATTGTTCAATGAATCAAAACGAGCTTTCAGCCACGGCTGTATAAGAGTTGCCGAACCCAACCGATTAGCCCTTTATTTATTAAGAAAAGATTCTACTTGGAATGAAAATAGAGTCAACAAAATTCTAAGTACTGATAAAGAATATGGCATACGTGTGCGTCCAACCGTTCCCGTTTATATTGTCTATTTTACTACATGGGTTGATAGTGCTGGACAAATTAATTTCAGAAAAGATTTATACGATTTAGACAAAAAGCTATCAAAAGAGATTTTTGGGAGTATGTAAGTGATGCCTTTGTAACAGCATTTTATCTGGATAATTATTCCCTCACTTGGAGTTTTGAATACACAAGTCCAAGTGAGGGAAATTTGAGTAATAGCTCGCTTCAATGGAGTTCCAACACCGAAAATCCGAGTAACAGCTCGCTTCAATTGAGTTCCAATACAGAAAATCTGAGTATCAACTCGCTTCAATGGAGTTCCAACACCGAAAATCCGAGTAACAGCTCGCTTCAATGGAGTTCCAACACTGAAAATCCGAGTAATAGCTCGCTTCAATGGAGTTCCAACACCGAAAATCCGAGTAACAGCTCGCTTCAATGGAGTTCCAACACCGAAAATCCGAGTAACAGCTCGCTTCAATGGAGTTCCAACACTGAAAATCCGAGTAACAGCTCGCTTCAATGGAGTTCCAACACTGAAAATCCGAGTAACAGCTCGCTTCAATGGAGTTCGGTCTGGTCGTTAGGTTTAGCGAAGCGTTCCTACGACCCTAAAGTAAAAAGAGCGTCCCGTTCAACCATAATTTAGTAATATTTGGAAAATTAATTAACTCAGCACTTTATTTTAAATTTGTCAATAACTCACTCACTCCTTGTAGCCAATTGCGAGCGAGACGCTCTTCTCTGTTTTAGGTCGTAGGAACGCTTCGCTTAACCAACGACCAGATGGGGACGCTCATCTCGTTCAAGACTGTGTATTGGACGTTTGTTTTAATTTAGGTTGAAACTGAATTAAAGTTTAGCACAAGTAACGCTTTGCTTAATACTTTCGCTAGTTGGCGAAGTGTGTAAACGGACTCGGTTGCGTTCTAAGAACGCCTGACGCACTGACGTAGTGAACAACACTACGCCAAGCGAGGGAAAACACAACGCCAAGCAAGGGCTAACTCATCTAATAAGCCGAAAGTAGGAATAATGTAACTGTCACCATATCCTTCTATTATATTCTTTAAAGCTTTAATTGTATTCTCTAATTCTTTGGCTTTTTCCATTGCTGCCAATGCTCCATTTGAAATTCTGTTAGCTTCAACTCTGGCATTTGCAATAGTTTGATTGTACTCAGAATTTACTTTCAACAAGAGATTTTGAGCCTGTGTTTTTATTGATTCAGCATTGAGTTCGGCTTCTTTTTTAATTTCGGTAGCTTTATTTTTAGCTTCTGAAAGCGTAACTTTTGCTTCTTGATTTATATTGTTAGCTTCAATTTTTGCTAAATCGATTATTCTTTCAGCTCTATTGGTAGCTTCAATACTTTTTTGGTTAGCTTCATCTAATATATTTTGAGATTCATGGATTGTATTTTCCATGATTTTCTGTGCTTCTGCTTCTACATCCAGAATTTTTTCAAATTTAGACAGAGCTTCTATTTTGGTTTTTAACTCTGTGTTTTGGGCATTAACATCTTGCAAGTGGAATAAAGTCACTTTAAGAGAATTGAGGCTTTTATTATTTGTAATTATTAGATATGTTAGATAAATAATGACTACAATGAGTAATAGGACAAAAACTGAGATTCCGATGGTCATTTTAGATGTACTTTAAAGGGTTGATTTTTTATTTAATTATTTTATATTCTTTATACTATGCAAGCCTCTATCTGGTAGTTAGTTAAGCGAAGCGTTCCTACGACCAGGGGCGGGGACATTGCTATTTACTATATGCTTTATATAAATTCTCCATATTGCTTGAGTTCCTGATTTCATTCATTATTCCCTTCTTATAATTTATATTATCCCAATATTCAGGATAATTTCTAATATCATCTTGAATTATTTTTTTTAAATCATCAAAATCATAAGTATGCAGTTTATTAGATAACAGTAGCGATATCTGAATAAAAGGATTAAGGAAAAGAAGGTCAATAGAAAAGTATATTTTAACTCTTTCTACTTTTTCAACAATAAATAAATTACCTACTGAATCATATAATTTTAAGTCTTCGTACCATCCGCTTTTAAACGTTGCCAATGTACATCTTTGTAATCTTGACATATTAGGAATGGAAGATACTGTATGATTTATAGCGATTGCAAAGACAGGAAAATGTATATCATTAAGTGTTATCATTGTTTTTGAGAAATTTTATAAGCTTTACCTCTATCTGGTCGTTGGTTAAACTAAGCATTCATACAACCAGATAAAGTTACAAAAAAAACAAAAAATACCCCAATCAGCAATTACCAACTGGGGGATTTTCTTTTTATATTAAACCTTACTTACAAATCTACCTTCTGCATTTTTGGGGTAAGTAAATGAATAATTCCCCAAGCTAACAAATAAGCAAATCCGCAAACTAAGAAGATGATATTATAGCCACCGTTAAGGTCACCTAATAATTTGTATTTATCCAAAATAATTCCAATAAAGTAAGGAAACAACACTCCTCCCAAAGAACCAGCCATGCCACCAATGCCTACGACTGAACTAATGGCTTTTTTCGGAAACATATCTGAAACAATGGTAAAAATATTGGCACTCCAAGCCTGATGAGCCGAAGCCGCCAAGCTTATTAAAAACACTGCAACCCAAATATCAGAAGCGTAACGAGCCAGCATAATTGGCGTTACCAATACTGCAAAAATTAACATCGCTGTTTTTCTAGCTTTAAAAACCGTCCAGCCTTTTTTGATAAAATAACCCGACAAATAACCGCCTCCGATACTTCCAATGGTTGTACAAGTATATAAAACGGCAAGATGAAGGCTTGGTTTTTTCAAATCTAAAGCAAATGTCGAAGAAAAATACGAAGGCAACCAGAACAAGAAAAACCACCAAATAGGGTCAGTCAGGAATTTACCAGCTACAAAAGCCCACGTTTGTTTATACTTAAATAATTGAAGCCACGGCACAGAATCTCCCGTAATTTCTTCTTCGTTATCGCTATGGATATGCTGAAATTCTTCGGCTGAAAGATTTTTTTTGCGAGCAGGCAATTCGTAAATAAGCCACCAAAATATCAACCAAACAAAACCAATTGCTCCTGTGATGATAAAGGCTTCTTCCCAACCATAAGCTCCTAAAATCCACGGAACCATAATGGGGGCAACAACTGCCCCAATGTTTGCTCCTGAATTGAAAATACCTGTGGCTAAAGCTCTTTCTTTTTTAGGAAACCATTCCGCTACCGATTTGATTGCGGCAGGAAAATTTCCGGCTTCACCAAAACCCAAAGACGCACGGGCAATGCTAAAGCCTAAAGTAGTTTTGGCAGCGGCATGAAAAATAGCAGCGATACTCCAAATAATAATGGAAATCGTGTACCCCAATTTAGTCCCGATTTTATCAATAATTCTTCCGAATATTAATAAGCCGATGGCATAGGCTGCTGTAAAAGCCATTACTACTTTAGAATAATCACTTTCTGTCCAAGATAATTCTTTTTCGAGTGTTGGTTTCAACAAACCAATTACTTGACGGTCAAGATAATTGATGGTTGTGGCAAAAAATAGTAAGGCGACAATCGTCCAACGGTAAGTACCTGATTTTTTCATAGTTAATTGTTAAAGAATCATTTATAAGCGGTGATTGTATGGATACTTCCGTCTGGATTATGCTTCAGTTCAGTCACTTTTACATTTCTCAAATGTGTTTTTCCAGAAAGTTGTACATCATGATAGAACAAGTACCATTTGCCTTTTACTTCAACAATTGAATGGTGGTTTGTCCAGCCATCAACAGGATTCAAGACTACACCTTGATAAGTAAAAGGCCCATAAGGATTATCACCAGTAGCATAGGCGATTAAGTGTGTATCGCCTGTAGAATAAGAAAAATAATATTTCCCTTTGTACTTGTGTAACCAAGAAGCTTCAAAAAAACGTTTGTTATTATCGCCTGCTAATAATTCTATTCCATTTTTATCAAGAATTTTTACATCTTTTGCTTCTTCGGAAAAGCTCAACATATCTTTACTTAACTTCGCAATTTTAGGAGCTAAAGCTGGCTGATTATCTTCTTGCAATTTTCCATTTTGCTCATAAGTTCCTGTTTTCCAACGTTGCAATTGTCCGCCCCAAATTCCCCCGAAATACATATAAAAGCTTCCGTCCGTATCTTTAAAAACGCATGGGTCGATACTAAAACTTCCTTTGATAGGTGCTGGTTCAGCTTTGAATGGTCCAACAGGACTTTTACTGGTGGCTACACCCATTCTGAAAATATCATCTTTGTCTTTTGCAGGAAAGTATAAATAGTAAGTACCATTTTTAAAAGCTGCATCAGGAGCCCACAACTGGCGACCAACCCAAGGAATATCTTTAATGTCTAAAGCTACGCCGTGGTCTGTTACTTTTCCTCCGATTTTATCCATTGATAGAATACGATAATCTTTCATATCAAAACTTCCTCCATCATCATTTCGTTTGGTATCAGATTCAATATCATGTGATGGATAAATATAGATTTTTCCGTTAAACACATGAGCCGAAGGGTCGGCGGTAAAAATATGTGAAACCAAAGGTTGGGAAATAGGCTTTTTTGATTGACCAAAAACAGCCATCGAAGTGGCAAGGAAAAAAGCAGTTAAAAATTGTTTTTTCATGGATAATAAATTTTGAAATGAAGCCTGAGCTTTGAGTTGTAAATCGTTTAAATTGTCTTAATATGATTGAAGACAAATTTATGACAATATCTATCTTTTTCAAGATTATTACAATAATAACATAGAACAGATAAGAACACTTGGTTTGCTTTAAGCATTGGCTTTAGGCAATAGGCTGTTTGCTTCAAAAATTTAACGCCTAAAGCCTGTAGCTTACCGCCTAAAACAATATTAAAACCCAATTGAATTTCCGCCATCCACAGGAAGTGAAGCACCAGTAATATACTTTGCCTCATCAGACGATAAAAATACTGCCGCCATGCCAATATCTTCGGGCTGACCGAAATAGCCCATTGGCGTTCTGTCGAGGGCTTTGTGTTTTCGGGCTGGGTCGGAATTCATAGCGGTTTTTGACATTGCCGTTTCGATAAAACCTGGAGCAATCGCATTTACACGAACATTTTCGGTAGAAAATTCCATGGCTAAAGCTTTTACCATGCCTTCAACCCCACATTTTGAAGCCGTATAAGCCACTACTCTGTCGATACCATAATAGGCAGCCATTGAAGAAATCATCAAAATTGAACCGCTTTTGCGTGGAAGCATTTTTTTGGCACAAGCACGAGTTAGGGCGAAAACGGCATTCAAATTGGTATTGACAATTCTGCTAAATTCTTCGTCTGTTACTTCTACCGCAAATTTTTTCATATTGATTCCCGCATTGTTGACCAAAATATCAATCGCTCCAATTTGTGTTTCAATTTGCTCCACTAAATCTTCTAAATGCTCTAAAGCTGTTACGTCGTTGACGAAATAAAAAGCACTTTCGCCTAATTCAGCCACAGCATCTTTTAACATTTGTTCACGTCTGCCCGTAATGACTACTTTCGCTCCTGCTTGAATCATGCACTGAGCAATGGCAAAGCCAATTCCACTTCCGCCCCCAGTAATTAGGGCAATTTTTCCTTGTAATGAAAACATAAGTTATTTTAGCTGTGAGCTATGAGCCATCAGCTTTTTAATTTAAAGTATTTAAGAACGCATTTGTGACACTGAGTTTAGCGGAGTTTTAAGAGTTTCACAGAGTGTTGTATGGTAATATTTCTCTGTGAAACTCTTTATATTCTCTGTGTTACTCTGTGTCGAACTCTCAGCTCAAAGCTCACAGCCGAAAGCTATCTAAGCTGATAAATCTCCACCAATTTTTTTACTTCTTCTAAACTCCTTTCAGGCTTCGGGAATTGGGCAGGAATTGGCATTTTTGAATATTGTTGGAAGTACAAAACGCAAGCATCACGCCACCATATGGCTTCTCTTTCTTGTACTGCCAAACGCCCTGCTACGTCTTCAAAAATTTCTTTATCAATGTTGGGTTTTACAGAATCCCATTGCTTACGCATATCTTTTACAGAGGCTAAACCTGTGTAATAGCGAGTACAGAGTTCATCCCAAAGGGTGTTGCCTGTTGATAATTTTGTTTTCCAGCCAACATGATGAAACCACAATAAATAAGGTAATGGCGTTTTGGCTGGGTCGTTCCATTGATTTTGCACTTCGGACGTGTAAAGTAAAAGTGCTTCCGAGCCATTTTTTGTTCTGTCGAAACCAATCCCTAAAGTATCAGCACGATGATAATATGCCGAAGCCCAATCGGGACGGTCGCTTTTCATCAACCAAGGCTCTGGCCCAAAGTGAATGCCTTGTCCCATGATATGATGCAAACCCAAAGGAGTAGTGAAATTCACATAATTTTCACGAGATTCTATTAAAAGTTTGGTGACAGTTTTAACCGTTTTTGGCTCGTGACTCAATGTCATTTTCACCCATTCATCAGCAATTTGCTCAGATGATAATTCATGATTCCAAGCCAAACGACCAAAAGCATACCAATTGGCTTGCGACATAAAATGCCCTGTCCAGTTTCTATCCGAACCCGTATTAGCTACGCCTGCAATAGCTGTTAATTGATAATCGTGAAGAGAACCATCTATCACCTTTGCCACCGTTGAACCTTTTCCATTTACATAAGTGTCTGATTCTAAGCACTCTTTAAACAATGGTGCTAAATAAACCAAATTAGTAGTGAAACCTAAGTATTCTTGTGTAATCTGAAATTCCATTGCCAAAGGCGTTTTGGGCATTGCTCCAAAAAGTGGATGAAATGGCTCACGTGGCTGAAAATCTATCGGCCCATTTTTTACTTGTACGATTACTTTTTTATCAAATTGTCCATCCAAAGGTTTAAAATCCTTGTAAGCTTCTTTGTAGCGGTCGCCTTTTTGGTCGTCTTTTGAACTTGGTTTATACACAAATGCTCTCCAAATTACTACGCCAGTGTAGGGTTTCAATGCTTCTGCCAACATATTCGCTCCGTCGGCATGGGTTCTGCCAAAATCTTGTGGGCCGGGTTCGCCTTCTGAGTTAGCTTTTACCAAGTATCCTCCAAAATCTGGAATGATGCTGTAAATCTCTTGTGTTTTAGCTTGCCACCAAGCACGTACTTGTGGGTCGAGTGGGTCGGAAGTTTTTGTTCCTTTGAGAATTTTCGGGGCCGCAAAATTGATAGATAAAAATACTTTAATGCCGTAAGGACGAAATACATCTGCCAAAGCTTTTACTTTCAACAAGTACTCTTTTGTCATAAATCTTGCACTGGCATTTACATTATTTACCACCGTTGCGTTGATGCCAATTGAGGCATTCGCACGGGCATAATCTTTATAACGTGGGTCGATATTTTCAGGCAATTCGTACCATTTCCACAAAGAAGAACCTGCGTAACCTCTTTCGATTGTTCCGAGTGGATTGTCCCAATGATTCAACATTCTGTATTGAATTTTAGGATTACTTACTATCGAAATGTTCGCCAAAGATTTTCCCGTTTGAATATTTCTGAGTAATTCAAAAGTACCGTACAAAATGCCTTTTTCAGTATTGGCATTGATGACGATATTACCATTTTGGCTTGTAATTGAGTAACCTTCTTCATTCAAATCTTTGTTGAGAGACAATTGAAAGACAATTCCTCCAGTACTTTTTGAAGAAGTAACAACTGGAACGGATTTTCCTAACAAGCCTTTTAAACCCGATTGAAATTCAATGGAAGCCGTTTTTATGATGTCAAGTTGAGAATTGACAACTATGAATTTTGTTAGACGAGCATAACTTTCTCGCTCTTGCTGCTTCTTGATTAAATCATATTTCAGCCACAAACGATAGCCATCATCTGCGAAAGTTTTTGTACTTAGGCAAAGCAATAAAAGGTAAAGTATTTTTTTGAACATTCTAGATAAATTTTCTTAAACAATGATGGCATATACACTTACTCCAAACTACGCTCAATCCCCAATTGTAAACCTCTTAATTCTGCTAAACCTTTCAATCGACCAATGGCAGCGTAACCGGGATATGACTTACTCTTTCCTGTTTTATCCAAATCATCTAACATTAAATGTCCGTGGTCTGGTCGCATAGGAATAGCAAAAACACCTTCATTGGCTGCTTTTCTACGATTTTGTTCCAACACAATCGCTTTTACCACTTCGTACATATCGACATCGCCAGCTAAATGAGCGGCTTCGTGAAAATTGAGTGGATTTTCTTCTCTTTTGGTCGTTCTCAAATGTAAAAAATGAATGCGTTCACCAAAGCGTTGAATCATTTTTGGTAAGTCATTGTCTTCTCGCACGCCTAAAGAACCTGTACAAAAAGTAATACCATTTGCTACCACATCGCAAGCGTCCATCAATTGGGCTAAGTCATTTTCAGTACTTACGACTCTGGGCAAACCTAACAAAGATTTTGGTGGGTCGTCGGGATGAATACATAAATTCACACCTAATTCCTGAGCCAATGGAGCAATTTGTTGCACGAAATAATACAAATTCGCTCGCAGTTCTGCATCGCCAATATGTTTGTAATTATCCAATAAAGCTTCAAAATTACTAAGCTCAAATGCTTCTTCCGAACCGGGTAAACCCAATAAAACGGTATTGGTCAGCAAAGCGATTTCTTCGGCAGTCATTTTCTGAAACTTTTCCAAAGCTGAAGCTTGTACTTCTTCCGTGTAATCTAAAGGAGCTTTTGCTCTTTTCAGAATGTACAAATCAAAAAGAGCAAAATCCTCCCAAACAAAACGTAGAGCTTTTGAGCCATCAGGCATTTCATAATTTAGGTTTGTTCGTGACCAATCCAATACGGGCATAAAATTATAACATACCGTTTTGATGCCACAAGCCGCTAAATTTCGGAGTGAAATCTTATAATTTTCAATATAAATTTCCCTCGAAGGCAAGCCTTTTTTAATGTCTTCGTGGACTGGCAAACTTTCTACAACCGCCCAAGTAAGAGGCGAATATTTATCATTATCCGCTTCAATTATTTGGATTCTCTCCTTAATTTTTTCAATCGTCCAAACTTCTCCAACAGGTATTTGGTGCAAAGCAGAAACTACGCCCGTACAACCTGCTTGGCGAATGTGCATCAAAGAAACTGGGTCGTTGGGACCAAACCAACGCATTGTGTGCATCATCTGAGTTGTGAGTTTTGAGTTTTGAATGATGAATTATTTTAATCTGATTGCTGGACAATTTTCTTACACAGTGTTTAGCAGAGGTTCTATTTAGTTTCACAGAGTCATTATAATAATCTCTGTGAAACTCTTTTATTCTCTGTGGCTCTCTGTGGCTTTCATAAAACGTCCATTAATCAGCATCATAGATTTTAATAAAAAAGCTCAAAGCTGATAGCTAAACCACCACATTTCGAGCAAATTTTTGTGCTTTTATCGACAATTCTGTGGCTAAAAAGCAGTGTTCTTGGCTCATGGCTGTTTCTGTACGATTCACAATATCATTTACCAATTGCTCGCCATAAGGTAATACTTCATTGTTACAGTCGATGTACTTCGTTTCTTTGTTGTTTACCAAGTATAAATTATTACCACTATCACGAAGGGCAATATCTATATTTTTACGAATTTCGATATAACCTTCTGTACCAAGAATCGTCAAGCGACCATCCCCCCACGTTTTTAAACCATCAGGTGAAAACCAATCGACTCTTACATAGCCTGTTCCTTCGTTTCCACGCAAAACCATATCGCCAAAATCTTCAAACTGAGGATATTGTTTGTGGGTATAATTCGCTACTTGCGAACTTACTACTTCCGCTTTGGTCGAACCTGTAAAGAATAAAAACTGGTCACATTGATGAGAACCAATGTCACAAAGGATGCCACCAAATTGTTTTTTATCAAAAAACCAAGCGGGTCTTGAAGCAAGATTGATTCTATGCGGGCCCATACCAATCGTTTGAATTACTTTGCCAATCGCTCCTGCTTTTACCAATTCTCCAGCCTTTACTGTAGCCTTATTTTCAAAGCGTTCACTGAACATAATTGAATATATTCGCTTAGTCTCTTTTTGTACTTTTCTTACTTCTGCTAATTGTTCAAGTGTAGTAATACCCGGTTTATCCGACATAAAATCTTTTCCGTGTTTCATTACTCTAATACCCAAAGGAGCTCTTTCACTGGCAATGGATGAACTTAAAACCAAGTGAATAGATTTATCTTCCAAAATTTCTGCTTCGCTTGATGCCTGTTTGGCATTAGGGTATCTTTTAGCAAAATTGCTCAACAAATCTGCTTCTTTCGCAAAGTATGAAACCAATTCACCACCGCCACGAATGACAGCCTCTACTTGTCCATAAATATGTCCATGATTCATTCCAATCACGGAAAATTTGATTTTTGGAGCAATATTTTTGTGAATATAAGGCGATACGATTGTTTTACTCTGTGTTGAATTTGCCACTACTTCTTGTGAAATACTGGGTAATAATACCAAACCAGTCGCCGAAGCAAGGGCATTTTTAAGAAAATCTCTACGTTTATTTTGTTCGTTTTTCATGGTTTCAATACGGTTTTATTTAGCTGACTTAGTCTTTTTGGCAATTTCTAAAGCTTTGGTAGTGATATAATACTTTGAAATCATGTTCGGTACTTCCCAATTGGGTAATTTACCTTCTTTCAAAAATGCTAAGTATTTTTCTGTTACTCTTCCAAAATGTGCTTCATGTCCTTCTTTGTACTTTTCTGGGATAATTACTTCCCAACCTTTGGCATTTTTTTTCACTGAAATCCCTGCAAAATCCTTTTGTAATTCAGCTACTGCTTTTTGAATTTCTGCTTCATAATTTCCCGAAACATTCACAGGCTCAATGTATAAAGTGGGTTTGTAAGCTTGCTCTGCTCCTTGACGAATAATCAGATTGGCTTTTGTGCCACGCATAATGGAGTAATGCGTATCGCCCCCGCCTTCGGGTGCTTTATAAGCCCAAATCACAGAAGCTTTGGCATGAACGCCTTTCAATTGATAGTTGATTTCGCCATTGGCATAAATTTTCAAAGTAGTATCATTGGCTAAATCTTTCTTTAAAAATGCTGGAAATCCTTCTGTTTTCGTGATGGTTTTAAACTGATTTAAAGTCATTTCAGTCGTCCATCGCTTGGCATTGGTGATTTTGATGTCTTTTTTATAATCAATTACTTGTGCTGGAAAACACTCCCACTGAATCAAATCAACTAAATGCGTAGTTACATCTACAATTCCTTCTCCTTGTTGGGCTACGTCCATAAACCAAGTAGGTCTTGTGAGTACACTTCCAGAAACATATTTATAAAAATGATGAACGCTTTCTTTGGTAACGGCTGGGTTTTCGGGCGTACCTTTTTCAAGTTTTCCAAAAACCGAAGGAATCAACGCAAAAGCTCTTTGCAACATCGTACTGATTTCATAACGCTCGGTCATAATATCATAAAGCAGTACTTTGTTTTCAGCAGCTTTTTTAAAGGTCGCTTGAAGTTTCGGAAAATCTTTGGCATCAATAATCATCGGTTTATCGGAAAGTACATTAAAGCCTGCTCCGACCGATTTTGCCAAATAATCTGCTTTGATTCTATTATTTCCAGCAATCACGACTACATTTCCTGCTTTTTCAGCCAACATTTTTTCGAGATAATCATTGCCTGCATAAATTTTCTCGTGCCATGAAGTCGGATTTTCAGCTCTTGAATTATAAGAATTGATTCTGTCTAAATGATAATGCAAATCATTGCCCACGGGAGCATATACTTGCACAGTTGGACTTACTTCTGGATACATATTTTTCTGCACCAAAGCCGCATGAAAATGACCAGGGTCAAGTGTGATAAGTTTTACAGTCTGCTTAGGCTTCTGAGCAAAAGCAAGCGAAGACAAACCTAAACTTATACTAAGAAGTGTTGTATTGAAATGAGTAAATTTCATGTTTTTTTATAGCTGTGAGCTTTGAGCTTTTTTTATTTGCTTTATTAATTGATTTTGGGTCAATTATACACAGAGTTTAACAGAGTTTTTAAAGAGTTTCACAGAGTATTTTCGCTAATCTCTGTGAAACTCTGTGTATGCTCTGAGTTTCTCTGTGTCTCATTCAGAAATCCGATACCCGAAATCTGAAATCCAACACCCGAAATCCGAAAGCTATATTTTTATCGCATAAGGTTTTCTTTGTTCTCTTGCCAATAATAAATTTGCTTCTGGGTCATTAACGAAGCGTTCTTTTTTCGGATTCCAATATAATTTGCGATTCAGTTTCATCGCTGCATGATGCAACAAACAAGCAGAACATGAACGATGCCCAACTTCGGCAGGTGCAATGGGTTCTTTTCTGGAAACAATACTTTCCAACCAGTTGCCATGATGGTCTTTACTCATTGGCAAATGAATTTCGTTTTCACCAATCACCGAAGTAATGATTTTCGGGTCGCTGGCATCAAGAGCTTTTGCAGCCATTTGTTTGGCAATTGGGTCGCTGGCTGTAACAGATGAATCACCTCTCGAAACAAAAATCCAGCCTTCTGTTCCTTCAAATTTTATTCCATTCGGTAATTCATTACTTACTACCATTCTTACACCATTTTCATACAAAGCTTCCGTCGTGAAAATACCATGAACATTCCAAAGTCCTTTTTTAGGAAAATCTGCTTTTCCCCAAATTTCGATTGGCCCAGTATATTCTGTATTCATTGCCCAGTGAGCACAGTCTATATGATGTGAACCCCAACCCGTAATCATGCCCGCTCCAAATTGTTCGCAACGCAACCAACCCGGACGGTCGAAACCAACTTGTGGATGTACTCTTTTTTCGGTATAATATACTTCGGGCGTTGTGCCGAGCCACATATCATAATTTAAGTTTTTCGGAATTGGCATTGCTACTTCTTCATCGCCCGAAGGGTCGCCCGGCAAACCTACATAAACCGTTTTCAAAGTACCGATTCTGCCATTTCTGACCAATTCGGCAGCATATCTAAATTGATTAGACGAACGCTGTTGCGAACCAACTTGTACGATTCTTCCCGATTTTTTTACAGCATCTGCCATCATTCTTCCTTCCGAAATCGTCAAGGAAGCAGGTTTTTGCATATATACATCCTTTTTTGCACCAACCGCATGAATCACAATCGGAGCGTGCCAATGGTCGGGCGTACTGACCAAAACGGCATCAATATCTTTATTCAACAACAATTCACGGTAATCGGTATAAGTATTTACGCCGTCAAAATCTTTTCCTGATTTTTTGGTATAATACTCATTCACTAATTTTTTCGCTAAGTCAGCACGGTTACTATCCACATCGCAAACTGCTATGATTTGGGCATTATCGTACTTCCAAACACCCGGAATATCATGTCCTCTTGAAATTCTTCCAGTTCCAATCGCTCCAATATTGATTCTATTACTCGGAGCATTTTTTCCAAATACCGAAGCGGGAACAATCGTCGGAAAACCAGCAATGACTGTACTTGCCAAAGTTCCTTTGATACTTAGGTCAAGGAACTGTCTGCGTGAGAGGTTGTTTTTCTGTTCTTGTGACATAGTATTTATCTTTTCATAGTTTTTCAAACATTCATTTTTTAAAAGAACCATGTAGCTACTTTTCTACTTGTTTACAATTTTAAATGTTTCCGAATGTCATCGTAAAGATGAAAATTAATTTTTATTATGCAATCGGTTGCATTAAATTTTTTACAATAATTCTTACTATATCACATTTTAAAGTACTTGTCAATTTTTAAAAAAGCTCTTTGAATTATTTATGAACAATATTTTACAAAAATCAGGTTAGAAAAGGTTAAAGAAAAACATTGACTATTTTGCAACAAATTAAAATATTGCATAAAATTGTTTTATCATTGCATTTATATTTTGAGTAAATATTTTTTAACTAAATACCTCAGACAAGGCAAAAAACAGTAATACTATTTTCATCATGGCAAAAGAAATCACGATTTATGATATTGCAAATCAGCTACAAATCTCACCTGCTACTGTCAGTAGAGCCTTGAATAATCATCCTGCCATTAATGAAAAAACAAAGGTTTTAGTAAACGCCAAAGCCGAAGAATTGGGCTATCGTTCTAATAAATTTGCCAGTAATTTACGCAAGCAAAGTACCAGTACAATTGGCGTTATTGTGCCGAGATTGAATAGTTATATCATGTCCACCGTGTTGGCGGGTATGGAAAAAATTGCTAACGAAGAAGGCTTTAATTTGATTATCAGTCAGTCGCTTGAGTCGCAAAAAAAGGAAATTGCCAATGCCCAAACCATGTTCAATAGTCGTGTAGATGGCTTGTTGGTTTCGGTGGCTTTTGATACTGATTCTTTCGAGCATTTTCAGCCTTTCTTAAAAAAGAAAATTCCCCTCATTTTCTTCGACCGAATTTTAGAAAACAACAATTGCCCAAGTATTGTAATAGATAACACAAAAGCAGGCTACGAAGCAACCAATCATTTAATTCAACAAGGAAGAAGTAATATATTGCACATCACAGGAAATCTTCAAAGAAATGTGTATGCCGACCGACTAAAAGGCTATCAGCAAGCATTGTTGGAAAACGAAATACCTTTTCAAAAAGAATTTTTGTGGGAAACAGCTCTGAATTTGGAAGCAGGCAAAGAGGTGGCTCAAAGAATTAAAGCGATGCCTAATCGTCCTGATGCTCTTTTTATTGCCAGCGATTTATGTGCCGTTGCTTGTATTTCGGCATTAAAAGAAATGGGAATTGATGTACCGAATGATATTTCTGTGGTGGGTTTTAATAATGACCCTGTTGCTCAAGTAATTGCTCCGAAACTTACCACGATTCATTATCCAGCCAAGGAAATGGGCGAAATCGCTGTGAAAAGTATGATTAATCATTTGAAAGGAACAATGAATTTAGATAAAACCAACGCCATTACCTTACGTTCGGAGTTGATTGTGCGTGAATCAAGTAGAATTATTGAGCATTCAGCATAAGTCGGATTGCATTTTCAAGAAATATCTTCGACCTTAGAGGAATACAATTTTATATAAAATTTATGTCAAATCTAAACATTAAAATTAACAAGGAAAATAGCTATGATGCCATCGTAATTGGCTCTGGCATGAGTGGTGGTTGGGCTGCCAAGGAACTTTGTGAAAAAGGTTTGAAAACTTTGGTACTTGAAAAAGGAAGAATGGTCAATCATATCGAAGATTATCCAACCATGATGCAAGAGCATTGGGATATGCCTCATCGTGGCGGACTTAGTTTTGAAGACCAACAAAAACATCATATTCAAATCAGAAGTGGCTTTGTCGGAGAATCTGTAAAGCATTTTTTTACGAACGATATTGATAATCCTTATCAAGAAAAACAGCGTTTTGACTGGATTCGTGGGAATCATGTAGGCGGTCGCACACTTACTTGGGGAAAGCACGTATATCGCTGGAGTGATTTAGATTTTGAAGCCAATGCCAAAGAAGGCATCGGTATCGACTGGCCCATTCGCTACAAAGATTTAGCTCCGTGGTACTCTTATGTTGAAAAATTTGTAGGCGTAAGTGGTGAAAAATTAGGTTTAGACCATCTGCCCGACGGCGAGTTCCTCCCTCCTATCGAACTGAATTGTTTAGAAAAACATTTTCGCCAAGAAGTAGCTAAAAAATTCAACGGTCGCCCAGTCACTACAGGACGAGTAGCTCACCTCACCGAACCACAACCACAACACCTTGCCTTAGGTCGTGGAAAGTGCCAAAACCGCAATCGTTGCTCAAGAGGCTGTCCTTATGGAGCATACTTTAGCAGTAATTCCGCTACTTTGCCAGCGGCAAACAATACAGGAAACTTCGCTATTCGCCCCAATTCTATTGTTCATTCAATCATTTATGATGAAAAAACTCAAAGAGCCACAGGTGTAAGAGTAATCGACAGCGAAACAAAAGAAGAAATTATTTTCAAAGCAAAAATCATTTTTAGCTGTGCTTCCACTTTGGCAACAACCCAAATTTTGATGAATTCTAAATCCAATCGTTTCCCCAATGGAATGGGAAATGATAGCGGAGAATTAGGTCATAATTTGATGGATCATCATTACAGAACAGGTGCGATGGGTTCGCATGATGGTTTTGAAGACCAATATTACAAAGGACGCAAACCGACGGGCTTATTTATTCCAAGATTTGTGAATTTGGATGCAGCTTCTAAAAATCCAAATTTTGTGCGTGGTTACGATTACCAAGGAGCTGGCGGCGGCAGAAGTAACTGGGGAAGAGGCGTAAGTGGCGAAGGCGTTGGAGCAGCATTTAAAGAATCACTTTTCAAACCGGGCGGTTGGGGAATGACTTTAATGGGTTTTGGCGAAGTATTGCCTTACCACGAAAATAAAGTAAGCTTAGACCCCGAAAAAACAGATAAATGGGGCATTCCGCAATTGATTTTTGACGCAGGTTTGAAAGAAAACGAAATGAAAATGCGTGAACAAATCAGAATTGATGCTGCAGAAATGTTAGAAAAAGCAGGTTTCAAAGATGTAAAAACCTTTGATAATGCAGGCAGTTTGGGCGTTGGCGTACACGAAATGGGAACTGCCCGCATGGGTCGTGACCCAAAAACTTCGGTACTCAATGGCAATAACCAAATTCATGCAGTACCCAATGTTTTTGTTACGGATGGTGCTTGTATGACTTCCTCTTCTTGTGTAAATCCTTCTATTACTTATATGGCATTGACGGCGAGAGCGGTTGATTTTGCCGTGAGTGAGTTGAACCGTAAAAATTTATAGCCTTATGAACCGCAGAGAAGTCCTTAAAAATACCACTTTATTCTTGGGTTATAGCCTTTCGGCTGGAGCATTGTCGGAGCTTTTTATCGCTTGTCAAAAAGAAGCTCAATTGAATTGGCAACCAGTTTTTCTATCCAATAATCAAGCAAATTTGATTGCTGAAATTGCTGAAACAATTTTACCTAAAACCGAAACGCCCGGAGCAAAAGAATTGGGTGTGCCTCAGTTTATCGATAAAATGTTAAAAGAAATGCTTTCGGAAGCAGACCAAAAAGCCTTTGTAGAAGACTTAGAAAAATTTGACGAAACTTGTGAGGAAGCCAATAAAAAGCCTTTTATAGAGTGCAATGAACAAGAAAGAGAAGCCTTTTTACTGAAAGCCGACAAAGAAGCAGGCAAATTGCCACCTTCGGCTTGGGGAATTACTTTGGTAGCCAAACCAGATCCCGTGGCATTTTTTAGAAGAGTAAAAAGTCTGACGCTTTTGGGCTATTATACTTCTGAAAAAGTTGGTAAAGAAATCCTTTCTTACGACCCCGTTCCGGGAGCATTCATTGCGTGTATGCCTTTGAGTGAAGTCGGTAATGCTTGGAATGAGTAAGATTTAGCCAGCAAAAAGAGTATTCCAATACTTTTTTTACTTATTGGTTAAATTCATCTAAAAAATATTAAATAAACAATGAAAAGATTTTGCCTTGCACTTGACCTAGTAAATGACCCCAACCTAATCGCAGAATATGAAGCCTATCATCAAAATGTTTGGGAAGAAATTAAAGCGAGTATTTTAGGTGCTGGAATTATAGACATGGAAATCTATAGAATCATGAATCGACTGTTTATGATTATGGAAACCGAAGACGATTTTTCATTCACTAAAAAAGGAGAAATGGATGCCAGCAATCCAAAAGTACAAGAATGGGAAACCCTAATGTGGAAATATCAATCGGCATTACCTATCGCCAAAGAAGGAGAAAAATGGCTTTTGATGGACAGAATTTTTAAGTTGGTATAGCCATTCCAATAACGTTTAATCCTGTAAGGTTTTAAAAATCTTACAGGATTTTTTATACTCTTTTTTCCAAAAAACAATCATATATTTATCTTATTATGCAACAGTGTTGCATAAATAACTTATTTTTGTTTCATAAAAGATAAAACACACTTATATGACAAAGGAAAATCTATTTGACGTAATTATTATTGGAGGTAGTTATGCGGGGCTTTCGGCAGGAATGGCTTTGGGACGATCACTTAGAAAAGTACTTATCATTGATGGCGGAAAGCCTTGTAATATCCAAACACCACATTCTCATAATGTCATCACGCTGGATGGAGAAAGCCCAAGTGCCATTACCCAAAAAGCTAAAAACCAAGTATTAGCCTACGATACTGTTACTTTTTTAAATGGATTGGCAACGAAAGCAAGTAAAGCGAATGATGAAAATTTTGAAGTTCAAACTGCTGATGGAGAGATTTTTGTCGCTAAAAAGCTTTTGTTTGCCACAGGTGTTTCGGACATCATGCCTGATATAAAAGGCTTTTCGGAGTGCTGGGGTATTTCTATTTTACATTGTCCGTACTGTCATGGTTATGAAGTAAAAGAACAAAACACTGGTATATTGGGCAATGGTGAAATGGGTTTTGAATTTAGCAAGCTTATTAGCAACTGGACAAAACAATTAACGCTTTTTACAAATGGTAAATCTACGCTGACCAAAGAACAAAATCAAAAACTTTTGGCACATCGCATTAGTATTGTTGAAGATGAAATCGAAAGTGTTGAACATGAAAAAGGAATAATTAAACAGGTTGTTTTTAAAAATGGTACGAAACAAAGTTTAGCCGCACTTTATGCCAGAATCCCATTCGAGCAACATTGTAAAATCCCAGCAACATTGGGTTGTACTTTAACAGAACAAGGTCATATACAAGTAGATGATTTTCAAAGAACAAGTATTGCAGGAATCTTTGCCGCAGGTGATAATACAACGATGTTTAGGTCGGTAAGTAATGCCATCGGAGCAGGCAATAAAGCAGGTGCATTGATTAACCATGAATTAATTAATGAGGAGTTTTAGGGGATTAAAATCTATGAGATTAGCCCGATATTTTTTAAAATTGATTTAAACTTGGTAAATCTTTTTTTAACCTTCTTGCCTCAACAAAATGTGCAAAGTAATAGATAAAATACTCATGGCATGACTTTCATTAAATTTTGAAAAAAAGTGAATCTTTATTAGTCATACCATGAGTAGCTTTTGTATCGGTATAGCAATAAATTGGAGACACTGTCTATAAAGCTTCACGCATTCCCATAATAAGATACTTCTTTTAAAACACCAATATCTAAAAGTCAAAACCCCGAGGATTGAATCTATAAATGCAATCTACAAGCAAGGATTAATTATTTAATTTAGAAATAAAAAAATAATGTGATACTTTAGAAAAGGAAAGGCTCTTTTCAGCTAATTCGCTGTAAATTGTTGATTAATATTATCTTTAGTAATTACGCTAAAACTTGCCTTATGAACGACAATCATTTTTTGAATAAGATTTTTAATCCACAAAATTTCAAGGAAGGAGATTTAAAAACCATTTTTAGTCAATACCAAAAAATTGAATTTGCAAAAAACGATTACCTAATCAAAGAAGGAACAACTGCCAATTATTATTATTTTATGGAGGCTGGTTTTGCCAGATCTTATGTAATTGATTTAGATGGAAATGATATTAGCACCAAATTTTTTAGTTCAACCGATATAGTCATTGATTGGCACTCTTACTTTTTAAAAACAAAATGTCGTGAGAATGTACAAGCGATAAGTGCTTGCAAGGCATGGAAAATTTCTTTTGAAAATTTCATGAAATTATTTCATATTGAATCTTTCCGAGAAGTAGGGCGTACCCGTTTAGTGAACAATTATTTTGAACTAAAAACCCATTCAGTTTCTGTCATTGCCGACCCCGCAAAAGAACGCTACTTGAATTTATTAAAAACCAAACCTGATATTGTTCAGAACGTTCCATTAAAACAAATTGCCACTTATTTGGGTATTACCGATACTTCTTTAAGCAGAATTAGAAAAGAAATTGCAGATAACAAATGAACAAACTAATGCACTATTCCGTACCAGAATGGCTTTCGCCCTTATTCCTAATTGCTATATGTATTCCTTTTATCATGATTGTTTTGTGGGTACGAAAAGTAACTTTTACTCAACATAGGCATTTTACTTACAAAGCGGTAGCCATCTTTTATATCGTGTACTTGTTGTACATAAGCCTCGCAAGTTTTAGTGGTTGGTTTGATAAAGTATCTTTTCCCCCAGCAGTACTTTTATATACCACTTTCCCTTATGCTTTTTTACTTTTTGGCGTAATCTCTAACCTAAAAATCTATCAAAATATTCTAGAAAAAACGAATCTGGAAGACCTTGTTAAACTTCATATTTTTAGGCTTATTGGTGTGTTTTTTGTATTACTTGCTTTTTATGATGCCTTGCCCAAAGCCTTTGCTTACGTGGCTGGTTTTGGTGATATAATTACCGCCATTAGCAGTATTTTTGTGGTAAAAGCAATTCAAACTAAAAAAAGTTATGCTAAAAAATTAACTTACTTCTGGAATATCTTTGGCACAATAGATATTTTATTTACTGCCATCGCTGCCAACGTACTCACCAAAATCTCAATAGAAACTGGTTCAATGGGTGTTGATACTTTGGCTGTGTTTCCATTTTGCATTATTCCTGCTTTTGCCCCTCCTACTATTTTGTTTTTGCATTGGTCTATTTTCAAAAAATTACAAAAAAAATCAACATAAATTCACTTCTTGTCCTATGGCAAGACAAAGCATATTTCGACACTATACCTTTGTTTCATCATTAAAACATAACAAAAAAAACGATGGAACAGAAAAAAGAATTTATGCTAATGTTCAGATATGAACCAAGCTTCGACTACCAACCAACAGCTGCCGAAATGGATGAAATGCACCAACAATGGGGTGCTTTTATCGGAAACATTGCCATTCAAGAAAAATTAGTCAGTACTCATCAATTGGGTTTTGAAGGAAAACAAATTTCAGCCGACCATTCTGTAATTTCTGGTATCTATATTTCAGAAAAACAGATACTTGCTGGTAATATGATTGTGAAAGCTAATAGCCTCGACGAAGCCGTTGAGATTGCCAAAGACTGCCCTATTTTATCGATGGGAGGCACGGTTGAAGTAAGAAATATTCAGCCGATGTAATTTGGAAGTGATTAATCAACAAAGCGATTTCATTTCCTATTAAAAAGGATAAACCATTCATTTACAATAAAATAACTTTATTAAATACTTAATTCAAAACATCCAATGAAAATGATATTATCAATTACAGCCATCGCATTAGTTGCATTTTTAAGCTTTGGGTTTTACAAAGCCAGCGGACTTAAAAACATTCAAATTGTAAAATCAGTAACAGTGAAGGCTTCAAAAGAAGAAGCTTTTGATATGGTACGATACTTAAAAAACTTCCCGAAATGGTCGCCATTTTTAGCACAAGACCCAACATTAAAATATGAAGTAAAAGGGAATGATGGAATTGTAGGAACGCAATATCATTGGGAAGGAAATCAAGGGAAAGACTTGGGTTATCAAGAAATTATGAAAGTTGAAAATTATCAATTTGTTGGCATGAAATGCTACATTCAGAAACCATTCAGTGCCGAACCTACTTTTGATTATTCTTTCAAAGAAAGTCCTGATGGCATTGAAATAACACAGGATTTCAAACTGGAATCTGGTTTGGTAGATGCTTTCTTTTTATGGCTCTTCGGTGCAAAAGCTGAAATGGAAAAAACGAATCAACAAGGCTTAGATTTATTAAAGAAAGCCGTTGAAAACAAACAATAACCCTTTATTTACTCCTCAGATTATAAACAAACAGTCGTTCGTAAAATACAAACGACTGTTTTATGGCTTTCAAACACTTACTCAAATATAGCTACGGTCTGAGTACTATTAAATTATTGTGTATTTTAAATACTAAACCGAACTTTTCAATTGACTGATTGATAAGGCTTTGTACTTCTGCTCTGTTATTCTTTCTTTAATATTACATTTTACAAAATGGCTTCCGCTCACATTGCTACAAGTTTAGAAACAGTAGCCATACCTTCCGTTTCATTGACATCCGATACAATCACTTTTACTACTGATTTAGCAAAAGCCACAGCCCTTGCTTTACCAATACCCGAAGAAGCTCCTGTGACTAAGCATACTTTATTTTGGATTTTTTTCATTATTTTTGTCAAAAATGATGTTATGGAAGCTGTATTAAAATACTCTGATTTAGATACGATTAATGGTATTTACTCGTATGCCGACTATTTAAGTTGGCGGTTTGAACAAGCTGTTGAGTTGATAAAAGGTAAAATTTTACCGATGTCTGCTCCAAGCAGAAAACATCAACGTATCTCATGGCAACTTACGCTAACGCTTGGTAATCATTTTAAGCATCATGCTTGTCAAGCTTACGCCGCTCCTTTTGATGTTCGTTTGTACGATAAACAAAAATCAGCTTTGGTAAACAAAGATGTTTTGACCGTAGTACAACCTGATATTTGTATCATTTGCGACCTTGAAAAATTGGACGACAAAGGCTGTTTGGGTTCACCTGATTTGGTCGTTGAGATTCTTTCTCCGGGTAATTCTTCTAAAGAAATGAAACTAAAAAAGGCTCTTTACGAAGAAAATGGCATCAGAGAGTACTGGATTATCGACCCTGAACACGAAACTGCTTTTCAATTCCATTTATTAGAAAATGGGCTGTACAGTCCCGCTTCGATTTATGCCAGTGATGATACTTTTGAAAGCGTCATCTTCCCAAATCTTTTTGTGGATTTAAACGAAATTTTTAGCAATATATAAGCTTAATTTCCATCGCTAAACGTTGTTCCTCCATCCACAATAATATTGCCCCGTCATAAATCCATATAAATAAATTTCAATTAATAACTAATGCCTTCGCCAAACTTAAATAAAGCGTAGCCTTGGGGTTTCAAATAACCCGGTACATCTGATTGATTTTCTGAAACTACTTTTTCAGAAACAGGCGTTGTAAAAGGCATTTTGCCTGTTGGATTGAAAGCTCCAGTCACTACGTCGATTAAAGCTTCGCTTGTTGTGCCAAAAGTGGCTAAAACTGATTTTAGATTGCCCCCTCCTATTTCGTCAATCACCCACGGATTTGTAAAATTGATGGCTACAATCGTTGGTTTTACTTGAATGATTTCGTTGACATGAGCAACATCAATTTTATTTTTTGATAAACTCAATTCAATCGGTTTGCCTTGTGAACTAAACAAACTTCCACCATTCGGAATCAACCAAAGTAACACCACATCCGCTTCTTCTTTACTTCCAACAAATTCAATATTGGTATGCTGAATATTGGGTTTATTGACAGTAATAGGATTTTTGGTTCTCCCATTATCGTAATACGTTTCAAAATAAACTTTGGTCTTTTTCGCAATTGGTAAAAGTTTATCATCATTACGCAACAATACAATTGATTTTCTTAATGCTAAATCGCCTTTTTTCTGAAAATCAGCATTGCCAACGGTTTTTACAGCAGCCTCTACGTCCACATAAGGGTTTTCAAAAAGACCCAATTGAAATTTTTCACGAAGTAAACGAGTAATTGATTCATTGATTCTCTCTTCCGAAACCAAGCCTTTTTTCACTGTCTCCAACAATAAAGAAGGGTCGGCCCCTCCAGAGAAAATATCTACTCCTGCATTAATTGCTTTTTGATAACGTTCCAAAATCGTAAGGTTTTCAACGCCCCAAGGCATCATGTCAATTGGGCCCGTATCAGAATTGATGATGCCTTTAAATCCTAATTGTTTTCTTAACAAATCTTGAATAATGGCTTTGTTATAAGAAAAACCCACTTCTTCAAATTCTTTGCCTTTTGGAGCAGAATAATAAGGCATGATGGAAGAAGTACCCGCTGCAATTGCTGCTTTGAAAGGTTTTAAATGATATTCAAACATTCCACCCGGATAATGAGCATTTTTTCCCCAATCGAAGTGTGAATCCTGTCCTCCTACTTGTGGCCCGCCACCCGGAAAGTGCTTGGTCGTCATTGCCACTGAGTTTTTACCCAATTTTGTACCTTGAAAACCCAGTACAATTTCACGAATCATGTCAGAAGTTAAATCTGCATTTTCGCCAAAAGTACCTTCAATGCGTTGCCAACGTGGTTCGGTCGATAAATCTGCCATGTACATATAGCCTTTGCGTAAGCCAACTGCCGACCACTCTTTCCCAGCAATTTCAGCAAATTCACGAGTAAGTTTTAAATCACGCATGGCGGCTAAACCTAATTCTCCGGGCCATTTCGAGAAAACCGTTGTCCCAACACTCAAGCCAATAGAAGCATCAATCGTTACGTGGTTTCGTGGATTAGAAGCGATAACCGCAGGAATGCCCAAACGAGAACTTTCGCACAAAGCCTGTAAATTATTCGACCATTCAGCCATGATTTTTGCACTGGTGTTGGCTCTTAAAATAAAGTGACGCAACTGAAAATTCATTACTCCTTTAGTAGTTCCTGCCGCCGACATCGTTGGCACTGGCAAAGGTTTACGAGTAAACATATTGATGGGTTGCATCAAATCTTCCTCGTTGAAACCACTTGAAATTTCAGCTTTCGGTGCATTTGGTTGGAAAGAATAATCACCTGCCAAACGAGTAGTACTAATCACCATAAAGCCGATTTTTTCCTCTAAAGTCATTTGATTCACCAAATCCTTTACTCTTACATCAATTGGTAAACGCCAATCTTCATACTGGTCTAATTTACCGTTTTTATTTAAATCTTTAAATTCAAAATTCTTTTCTTTAAGCAAAGCCACACTACGCTTGCCGAGGTCTGGCTGAACTATTTTTTGAGCATTCAAACTCAGTGCAAATACTGCTTGAAAGAGTATGTGCGTGGCGTATCGTAAACAAGCTCTCATATTTTAATATTATTTTAAAATAACTGATTATACCAACATACTTATTTGAATATAACTTCCTGAAATCTAGGAGATTCATCCGTGAAGGATTAGTCTATAAAGCTTAATGAAATAAATTTATACTTATTTTATCTATAAATAATCATATTTTAAAATCAATCGCTTACGGATATGTATAATCTACAAGCTGCTGACCTCTATTTATATTTAAAAGAAATCTATTTGAACTTAGTAGTTCTAGCGTCTTTAATCACTCCTTTCCAGTTCAATCCAAAGCCAAAATCATACAAATTTCCTGCTGAATCTTTGTGTGGTTTCATATCATAAGGAACGTCTTCTGCTTGTTTTTCTACCGTTATCATGTCGGCTGGCATCTGCATTGGCAATAATGCCGAAGGCTCAAATTTGCCCGAAATAATGTCTAAAATTGCTTGGTCTTGTACGCCAAAATTCACCAAAATAGCCGAAGCTGATGATTCAATTTCAGAGAAAATCATTGGATTTGAAGTATTTACAGATACAATCACAGGCTTATTTTTCATTTTAGCTTTTGTATCTACTACCAATTGAGCGTCTGTAATATTAGGCGTTTTAGCCGTTTTATTTTTATAAGTACGGTTGGTAAAATTTTCCATTGGGTCACCACCAGCAATACTTGTTTCACGAGCTTCAGTTGCTGTGTAATCGTTATACTGCAAACTTATTGGTACATAACCATTACCTCCTTTTTTCAAATCTTCTTTATCGTAACCAATACTTGCTGTTGGATTTAGAATAAATACTACGGCAAAATCTGCTTCGTCAGCGTTATCAGTTACATTAAAGTACTTTTTCACCATCTCTAAACTTACAGGATAATCGTTTGAAGCTGGACTTTCCATACCCAAGAAATTTCTACTTGCAGGAACAAAACGCTTAGGAATATACACTGTCTTTTTAGCAGTAATGGGCAAAGTTTGTGTTTGGTTTTTTACTAAAACCACCGACTTCAATTGTGTTTCGTAACCAGCTTTCATAAATTCAGGCTTTCCAACAATCGCTTTAGTTTCTGCTGGTGCTAAATATGGATTTTCAAAAACACCTACTCTGAAAATATTACGCAACAAACGAACGGCAGATTGTTCCATTCTTGCTCTCATTTTTGCTTCGCCATGTTCTTTTACGCCCATTTTATAAGCTTCAATCACAGGTTTCGCATCGTTGTTTCCTCCGAATTGGTCAACGCCAGCCATCAAAATTTTATAGTGACGTTCAGCGATTGTAAGGTTTTCTACTCCCCACGATTTTCCATCAATAAAAACATCCATCGCTTTGTGGTCGCCAGTAACCAACCAGTCAGTACACACAACGCCATCGTATTTATATTTTGTTCTCAATAAATCGTTGATAATATACTTGTTATAATTATTCGCTACGTTTTCACCATTCTTTTTATCTTGATTCCAAGAAATGGTATAATAGGGCATTACAGCCGAAGCCATCTGAGTTTTACCTTTTAATTTGAAAGCTCCGTTGATAAATGGAATCAAATGAGCGTCAAAATTATTGCCCGGATAAACCGCAAACTTTCCGTTTGCATAGTGTGCATCACGTCCTGCTTCGCCAGAGCCACCGCCCGGCCAGTGTTTTACCATCGCATTTACGCTACCTAAACCCCAACCACTGCTGGTTGATTTATTTCCCAGTGAAGTTTGGAATCCATCACAATAAGCCTGTGCCATTGCTGCTGATAACAAAGGACTTTCTCCAAAAGTACCGCTGAATCTTGCCCAACGTGGCTCAGTAGCAATATCTACTTGTGGCGAAAGAGCCGTAGTGATACCCAAAGCACGATACTCTGCTGCTGCCACTTCACCGAATTTCTGCACTACCGAAGGGTCAAAAGTAGCCGCCAAACCCAATGAACTTGGCCACATCGAAATTTCACCGCCTGATGCCGCATCATATTCTGCTCTTGCCTTTGTTCCGTGACGAGGGTCAGTACTGTTGTTGGCAGGAATCCCTGCACCAACACTTTCGCAATAAGCTTGTAATTTATTGTTCCACTGTGCTGCAATTTCAGGACTTTGCACGGTCGTAATCAACACGTGGCGAAGATTATCTTCTCTTAAAAATTTCTTTTGTTGGTCTGTTAAATCACTTGGATCTACTTCGCCTTCTTTGAAAGGCTTACCATTATAAGTACCCGCAAAATAACCACCAGCACGAGCAGGAATCGACTGATGAGCTGAATACAACATCAAGCCAGCAATTTCTTCAATACTTAGCTTGCTTGCCAAATCTTTGGCTCTGGGATCATAAGGCAAACGCCAGTCTTCAAACTTGTCTAATTTTCCATTTTTGTTTAAATCCTTAAAAGCCAAACCATTGACTGTAAGTATTTTAACACCAGAAACAGGCGAATAACCCAACGTTTGTCCGCCTTGATTTTGAATAAGATTAAACGTGCCTTTAGATGTTTCGTTCCACTTCTTCTGAGCAGAAACGGACAATGAAGCACAAAGCAATACTGCCGAAGTAAAAAAAGATATTTTCATTTTAAAAGTTAGGATGAAATTGTCATGAACAGTGTTATTCAATCTATAAATTTTCAATAATTTGAATATGTCCATTTTTGTAATATTCAAATAAAAAACATTACAAATTTAACAGCAAAGAAACCCTTCTGTGATTCAAAAACAATTTAATAACATTCAAAATCAATACATTTCTAAGTATTGCTTCGGAGTAAAGCCTGTTTGACTTTTAAAAAATCTGGAAAAATTACTGGGCGTTTGGTCGAATAGCTTAACAGCAATTTCTGAAATTTGTAGGTTAGAAAATTTTAGAAGTGTTTTGGCTTCTAAAGTAAGCATTTCATTCAATAAGTCTTGAGCGGTTCTGTTCGTGCTATTTTTCACACATTTATTCAAGTAATTGGGACTTATATTTAAAATTTTAGAATAGTCTGCTACATGTTGTTTTTGGTAAATGTGCTGTGCTAAAGCATTTTTGAATTGTTCTGTAATCTGGAAATAGGCATTTTTGGTTTTCTTTCTCTCGGCTGGAAGCTCTTTCTTAATTTCTTCAAAAAGCGTTAAAAGATAAGTGGCTACTAAATTCAGATTTAGTTCCTTTTCATCTTCATACAAACCAAGTAGGCGCTCTAAAAGGTACTCAATATAAACTTTACTTTTTTCACTAATTGAGATGACGGGATTTGACTGAAGTTGAAAAAATTGAAAGGTTTCGTTCAAATAATTTTTGGGTAGAAAAGGGAATAATTGATCATCAAAATGCAAAAAGTAACCTTCCACATCTTCAGACATCACTTCGTGTTCAGTTATCTGAAAGGCTGGGAGGAAAAATAGCTGAGATGCTTGAAAATCATATTTATTCAATCCTTTACTTCTTCTTGAAAAACCTTTCTTGAGGTAAATAATATCGTGTACCGTTTTGCGATGCGGTGGCAATGGGAAAGATAATTTTTGAAAGAAATCTTCAATACGGTTTACATGATAATACTTATGTTTTGTTTCAGAAACAGTTGGTTGCCATTCGATTGTTTTGTAATGAAAATCGTTTAAATCTTCTGGTCTAAGAATAGGTATTAGTTCTGGTCTATCCATTGAATGCTTAAACGGTTTGTGATTAAATCCATTAAAAAAATCTTAATTTTATAAAATTATTGATAATTTTTAAGATTATTTACACAAAACCAGTTTAAACTTTTCGAAATATAGTTTAGCTAATGGAATAAGTGAAGCCATTAAAATTACCGATTCATTAGCCGAAATTGTTCAGGAGTTTGATGAACGTCTTTCTTAAAAACTCTGATGAAGTACGAACAATCTTCATAACCAAGATGATAGGCGATTTCGCAAATCGACATACTTGAGTGCAATAAAAGCCTTTTTGCCTCTAGCACAATGCGGTCACGAATCAATTCTCCAGCCGTTCTTCCCACAATTTTATTACAAATGGCATTCAAATAATTAGCTGTAATATTCAATTGGTCGGCATAATCTTTCACAGATTTATAATTTCGATGCTGTTCTTCAATCAAATTTTCAAAATTTTTGATTTTAGAAATACTTGCTATCGCAGTTTCGTCTCGATAATTAGGTCGATAAACCCGAAGTGCTTGAATCAGAATTTGCTTTAAAATAGTTTTGATATAGGCTTCATAATTTATTTTTTTCCTTGAATACTCTTCAATGATTTCCTCAAAAAGGTTTACTATTGCTTTTCCCTGAGCTTCATCAAAAATAACCATTGGCTCATCGTTTGGGCTATTATTGAAAAAAGGTAAAGCATTCAAAGCAAGGCTTTTTTCATCTGTTTCGTAAAATTCTTTCCTAAAGAAAAAAGAATATCCTTCAATATCGTCGCTCAATTCCCATTCGTGTACTTGTCCTTCGTTCATCATAAAAAGCTGATTCGGCACTACTTCATAATGTCTAAAGTCAATGTCATGTGTTCCTGAGCCACTTTTTATATAAATCAAATTGTAGAAATCATGACGATGAGGGAAATCAGCAGGCGTTAAAGTCTTGGCATGAATTTCCAAACGCCTGATGTCCATAGTCATCAGAATATGTTTGTCGCAACAATTAAGTTGCTCGATGGTGATGATGGGAATTGGTTTTTTCATGTTAGACAAAAGAGATAAGATGAAAGAAACAAGACCCAAGACAAAAGACTTAGAAACAACACAATTTGTATCTTGAATATTAAGTCTTGCTTCTTGCCTCTTGCTTCTTTAATCCATAAAAAATCTTAACTCGGCAATTTATCTTTTAAATAGCCATAAGTCCAAGTACCAGCGATGGCACTTGCTAAAGTAATGGTAACAACGATAAATCCGTTTCCAATTTGAGCAAACAATGGACCAGGACAAGCACCAGTCATTGCCCAACCTAAGCCAAAGATTAAACCACCATAGATTTGTCCTTTGTTAAATACTTTATCGTGAAAAACGATTTTTTCTCCTGAAATGGTTTTGATATTGAATTTTTTAATCAAAAAAACTGAAATCATTCCTACCACAACCGCCGTACCAATTACGCCGTACATAAAAAATGATTGTAATCGAAACATTTCTTGAATTCTAAACCATGAAATAATCTCAGCTTTCGTAAAAACAATTCCAAAAATTATCCCAATCAACATATATTTAAAATTCCCCGCTAAAGGTTCTTTCTTTTTTTGGTCGTTTGGTGCATCACACACAAACTCTTCATTGATTAAAACTTCTGATTTTTGCATTTTCTTAGAACAGTTTAAAGATTAAAGGTAAAAGTAATTGGGTCATCAAAAAGCCACCAACCATGAAGGAAATTGTAGCAATTAATGAAGGTAACTGTAAAGTTGACAAACCCATAATGGCATGTCCTGACGTACAACCGCCCGCATAACGAGTACCAAAACCTACCATAAATCCACCAATTACAAAAAAGAATAAACCTTTAAGCGTGAAAATATTATCGACACTGAATAAATCAGCAGGCATTAAATTTGAGAAATCGGTAATGCCTAAAGCTTTTAAATCAGTAATCGTACTTTCGCTGATGACGATTATATTTGGGTTCGATAAAAACTGACCAGCGATAAAACCACCTATCAACACACCAGCCACAAAGAAAAGATTCCAGATTTCCTTTTTCCAATTATAATTAAAAAATGGAATATCCGCAGGAAAACAAGCTGCACAAATATGACGAAGGGATGAAGAAATCCCGAATGATTTATTCCCAATAATCAGTAAAGTTGGAACGGTCAGCCCAATCAATACTCCTGCCACTGCCCAGTGCCAAGGTTGACGAATTAATTCTAACATTATGTCTTTATTTTAATTTAGAAGGACAAACAAAATCTGTTTTTGGTACGGAAGTTTTAGCGATTTCAGCGAAGCCACCAGCAATATCAACTACATTATCAAAACCACGAGCTTTCAGAATTGAACTTGCCATCATCGAACGATAACCGCCAGCACAATGAATATAATTGGTTTCTGTTTTAGAAAACTCTGCCATATTATCACTCAAAACTGCTAAAGGAATATTCATGGCTTCATCTACGTGTTCGGCAGTATATTCCGTTTGTTTGCGAACGTCTTTTACAACAAGTTTCCCTTCAGCTTCTTCAAATCTTTTAGCAAATGCTGTTGCTGAAATAGATTCAATACTATCCGTTTCTTTTCCTGCTTCAATCCAAGCTTTTATTCCACCAGACAAATAGCCAATCACATTGTCGTAACCAACACGAGATAAACGAGTGATTACTTCATCAATGTTTTCTTCCTCAGCCACGAAAAGAATTTCTTGTTCAATGTCTGTAACTAAAGTACCAATCCAAGGAGCGAAATCGCCTTTGATACCAATATTGATAGCATTCGGAATGAAAGCATCTTTGAAAACTTGAGCTGTGCGAGTATCAATTACCAACGCTCCAGTTTCATTCGCTGCCGCCTCAAAAGCCTCTGGCGATAATGCCTGAACGTTGTTTACAATGTCGTCAATACTCTTAATGCCCGTTTTATTCATCATTACATTTTTCGGGAAATAATAAGGTGGCGGTAAAAGTCCATCCGTAACGGCAGCAATGAAATCCTCTTTGGTTTGTTCTTTCAAAGCATAATTTGTCGCTTTCTGATTACCCAAAGTATCAAACGTTTCTTTACTCATGTTTTTCCCACAAGCTGAACCAGCACCATGAGCAGGATAAATAATTAAATCATCCGACAAAGTCATGATTTTATTTCTGAGCGAATCGTACAAAAAGCCTGCTAAATCTTTCGTAGTGATACTTCCTAATTTTTGGGCTAAATCTGGACGACCAACATCTCCAATAAAAAGTGTATCTCCAGAAAATAAACAATGTTCATGACCATTTTCGTCGATTAATAAGTAACAAGAAGATTCCATCGTATGCCCTGGCGTGTGAAGTACTTTTATACTTACTTTACCTACTTGAAATACTTGGTTATCTGTTGCGATGATACAATCAAAACTTGGATTGGCATTTGGTCCATAAACAATTTTTGCGTCTGTTTGACGAGATAAATCTAAATGTCCCGAAACAAAATCTGCATGAAAATGGGTTTCAAAAATATATTTAATTTTCGCTCCATTTCTTTCAGCCTTAGCAATATAAGGTTGTACTTCACGAAGTGGATCAATAATAGCTACTTCTCCTGCTGATTGGATATAATAAGCACCTTGTGCTAAACATCCTGTATAAATTTGTTCTACAATCATTTTAAGATAAAATTTAACTAACTGTTTTAATGATTTAGTTTATTGATTTTAAATGGGTTAAATATAAATTCTTATAATTTTTTATTCAAAATAAGGACTAAAACAACGCTATAAAATATAATTGGCAACCATAAAATATTGATTGTACTGTAAAAAAAGGCTGTTACTCCACCTACAATAAATCCTGCAATGTTTAGCATTTTAACTACGAAGGCTTTCAAGAAATCCTGCTTACATTCACTTGAAAAATTACCAAAAAAATACTTGGCAATGTCTAATCCAGAAGCCATAACAACCCCAGTAATTTGTGAAGCTCTAACTTGGTTTTCGCTATGATTCGCCCCAAAAGCATTTTGTGTACTTGATACAAAAAAGAGTAACCAAACAATTAAATGTTGTGACCAAACAGCAAGCAATAGAATCATTAAGTTCAACAAAACTGGTAAAGCTTTTACATATACTTTATCTATTTTTTTCCCGTAATAAAAACAGGATGAAGCCCAAAAAGAACCAATCCAATACATAAAAATATAAGAACAAGTAAGCAGTATATTCTTCGTAGTTAGTGTTCCACTTGATACGATACTTGAACTATAATGACCCGTTACGTTTGTTACGACTAAGCCAAGAAGGACAATTCCCAATACATTGATGATTCCCGAAACAAATGAAAAGGAGAATGAAGAAATATATGTTTTCCTAGTAATCATTTATGAATAAATTTAAAATTAATATATGTTGTTTTTTTCATATAGTGAATCTAAAAAAACTACATGTTGCAATCACAGTTTTCTATACAAGCTAAAAGCTTAGTGATTTCTTTTTCTTTTAATTCATAATAGACATTCAGACCATCTTTCTGAGATTTCAAAATTCCTCTTAATTTCATGTTGATTAAATGATGTGAAACCAAGGATTGCTCACATTCAAGTACTTTGCAAATGTCATTTACGCCCATTTGTCCTTCTTGGCTCAATAAATCAATAATCGCCAAACGAACAGGATGTGCAACAGTTTTCAGGATATAAGCAGCTTTCTCCATTTTCTTTCTGCTTTCTTGAAATCTTTCTTTGAGGTTATTTTCTAAAACTTCCATTTTCTTCTGATTAATTACAATACAAATATATGATAATATTTTCATATAGTGCAAACTAAAAATTCGATGAAACTGAAAAACTGGTCATAATCGGTAAAAAGTACTGTATATAAACTAATTTGTCCGACAGAAAATGGGTAGAATGAAATGAGCTTAGGCTATTTCTACACAGAGTAAGCTCATCTTATGAATAAAGTTAATAATTTAATTAGCTTCTTTACTTTTCTGTATTTCCTTCAAAATTGTATGGTCAATATAAAAAGTGCCAAAAGGTAAAATACTGGCTAACAATACTTTCCAAGTTGTCTTTGTAAATTTCCAGTTTTCTTCAACGCTCACACTCAAAGCATTCAGGATAAAAAGAATGAATAATGCACCGTGAATTGGTCCTAATATTTTTGTTCCTGCCGGACTATCCATATAATATTTCATTGGCGTAGCGATAAAAAGTAAAAGGATAAACGATACTCCTTCTAAAAAAGCAATGATGCGTAAACGCCCAATATTGGTAGAAAATAATGTTTTCATCTTAAAAATGTCTAAATAAAACTCTGTGTGCAAAAGGAGAAAATGGCCAAGGAATAGCAATAAAAATGATAAAGAAAGCTAAAGAAAACCAAACAAAAATCGTTTTGAATTTTTCTTCATCTGTTTTTCTTCTTTTTGCTAAAGCTGAGCCAATTGTTAAAACAATAATGGCAATCGACATCAAAAAAATGTGTATCAAACCGAAAAAAGTAAATTCTAAGTTTTTACTAGCCTCTTTAAAATTACTCAAAAAATATTGAACCGTCGGACTTTTGAAGTAAAGATTAATACCAACTGCCAATTGAATATGAGCAATCGTTGCCGTCCAATGTCGTACAGCATTGTCTGTTTTACTAAAAAAAGTTTGATTTTTTAAACCCCTGAAAGCCCTAAAAAGCGAATAAATAATACTGACTAAGACAAACCATCTCATCAGTGAATGAATGAATAAAAGTATCTGCATCTATTTTTGAATGTTAATGATGCAAAGATACTTCAAAAACATACCGAATAGTATGTTTTTGAAGAAAAAATTATTCTAAACTTTCAAAATATGACTTTAAAGCCTTTAAATAAGCTTGATAATAGTCGTTTGTTCCATACAATTTTCCAAGATTTCTGATTCCGCCGTAGCCCGAAGTAACAAAAATGGCTACTTCTTTACTATTAACTGCTGCTTTTACTAAGCCTAAATTTTTTGCTCTTTCTATCGCATTTTCTATTGCCAAAAGCATTTGATTCATGATTTTAGAAAGTGCTTCACTAAATTTTTCATTTAAAGGAGCCATTTCTTGAATCAAATTATTGGTTGGACAACCGTATTTTATCTGTAAATATGGATCTTGAATCAATAAATATTCCATCATTTCATAAATAGCATTGAGCGGATTTTCTGAAGATAAAAGTGGTTCAAGCAACATTTTTCCCATTGTCTGCTCCATCATTTCATTAATTACAGCCAAACCCATTTCTTCTTTATTTTTGAAATGATAGAAAAAAGCTCCTTTGGTTACTTTGGTAGTAGCAATAATATCGTCAATACTGGTCGATTGATAACCATTAATATAAATCAATTCAAAAGCTTTTTGAAGTATTGTTAATCGAGTTGCAGCGGCTTTACCCATGAAATTAAGATTATTGAATGCTTTTAATTACACAAAGATGTATGATTTCAATGTGTTGCTATTACTTTACAAAATAACGCCTTTGAAAATTCCAATAATCATTTTCAAAGGCGAATCAGCAGAAAAAATATTATATTTTTATTTTCTTCTTTTTAACTAAATCAAATTTATCTCCTTTTTTCAAGAAATAAAGTTTCATGGCTTCTTTACTTTGCTCTGCATCAAAAATCAGGACTTGGCTTTCTCCCAAAACCTCAGCGGATTTATTATTTTGAACATAAACGGCAGTATTTTCATCAATCCCAATACCCAACAAAGTTGGATATTGGAGAATCAAACCCATTAAACGGTTTTCCCTTTGTCGTTTGATAAAGTGCTGATCTACAATCACATTAGGCAGTAAACCCAAACCTTTTTTTGTTTCAACTTGCGTGCCATCAATAACGTCTAGCTTTCCATTACCAGTAATCATTTTTTCAGACATAATCGCTGTTCCAGCACTTGTTCCCGAAAAAACAACATTGTGATGATACCTTTCGTGCATAGCTTTAAAAATCGTTTCATCTTCCAACACTTTCATGATTCTAACTTGGTCGCCACCTGTAAAGAAAACACCTTTGGCTGTTTTTAGTTGATTCAAAAGTACTATTTTCGATTCAGCAGTCAGCGGAGCAAAAGGTGCGGAAACAACTTTTATAGGCGACAACGCTGAAATATCTTTTTTGATAGATTCAAAACCAACTTCTTGTTCGCCACTTGCCCAAGGAATAATTAAGATTTCACCTTGCTCTTTACCACTTAATTCAATCAGTTTATTGAGGGCATCCGCTGGACGCTTTCCACCACCGATGACGATTAAATGTTCTTGAGCATAGGTAAAACTAGTACAAAATAAGATGATACATAAAATTTTCTGAAACATAATTATAAGGATTATTTGTTGAAGAATTTTCTTACAATATCGTAAATCTAAACTGGAAAAAATAGCTTCTATACATTCTGTCTTAGTTTTATTGGGTTTATTAGGGTTTGTTTTGGAAGGTGTGGGAAAGGAATTAGCATATAATAAATTCTAAACAGAAAGATGTTTTGGATTTTTATGTTTAAGGTTATTGTGATACTTTAGGGGATTGGGAGGTTTAAACACTCTAACAGCCTTAAATATTTAGAAGTTGGCAACCACTTTGATTAAACAAACAAAACAATGTATCAAGACGACTACAACACTTGTAACACTACATATACAACCCTAAGAATATACTCTGAGAGTTTATCTCCTCAGGATATAACCAAATATTTAGAAATAGAGCCATCTGAAATTATTGACAAAAGCATAGAGAAAGATATTTTGATGGGTGAAAATATAACTTTTAATGCTTGGTTCTTAACTTCTAAGAACATAATATCTTCAAAAGACAGCAGACGACACATTGATTATATCGCAGACAAATTGTTGCCAATTAAAGAAAAAATAAAAAACCTTACCAGACAAGATGTCGAAATTGATATTAGCTGTGTTTGGATGTCAGAAAGTGGACAAGGTGGTCCAACACTTTCACCACAACAACTCTCAAAACTTGCGGAACTAGAATTAGAAATATGGTTTGACATTTATTGATGATAATTTCACTGTTGGAGTTTGTTCTCCAACAAAACGAGCGAAAGCAACGCACCAATCATCAAAAACCAAATTTCATCTAAAGTAGTGCGTAAATCCTGATAGAGACAGTATATCATTAGAAAATCATAATACATACTTACAAATATTGAACTCCTTCGGAGTATTTGGTTTTTCTCACAAATCTTATACTTCCTATTTTACAAAATCAATGTAAAATTCATATCTTTCAGTATCAACTCATTAATTTATGACTAACTGTAAGAACTGTAATAGCCATTTTGAAGGAAATTTTTGTAATGAATGTGGACAAGCTGCTGATACACACGAGATTAATTCGCATTTTCTTTGGCATGATATCCAACAAGGTCTTTTGAATTTAGATAAAGGTATTCTATTTACACTCAAAGAGTTATCTACTCGTCCTGGCTATTCTATCAAAGAATTTATTGCTGGACGAAGAGTACAGCATTTCAAGCCGATTTCATTTGTGCTGGTAGTTGCTGGGATTTACGGCTTTGTTATTCATTACTTTGATATTACTTCGTTTTTCAAAGCGATTCCTGATGTTGATACAAAAAAGGTAGTAGATGTCTCCAAAATTATCGACTGGATAAGTGCTAATTATGCTTTATCAACTTTAATTTTGATTCCAATTTCTTCGCTAAGTACATATTGGGCTTTCAAAAAGGAACGCTATAATTTTATTCAACATATTGTTATTAATGCCTTTATTTCGGGTTTTCATATTGCTTTGAGATTATTTTTTTTCCCTCTTGTATTAATATTTGATAGAAAAAATGGCTTAGGCATTTTAACGATTCCAGATGTTATTGGTATTGCATATACTTTCTGGGTACTTATTCAGCTTTTCGACTACTTACCGCTAAAATCAAGAATACTAAAAATTATTTTATCTTATATCTATTTAGGTTTGGTGTATCTTCTTTTTGTGTTTTTATCTGGTGCGGTGGTTGGTTTACTTTTGGCAAAATTAGAACATAGATAAAAAACTTAAATAACGATGAAACACGTTTTAATTATTCATGAGGTAGCGGATTATCCCGCTTGGAAAAAAGTATTTGACAATGCCGCTGGCATCAGAAAAGAGGCGGGAGAAATCTCATATCAAGTTCTAAAATATGAGCAAGAACCCAATAAAATCGTACACTTTTCGGTTTGGACTTCTATTGAGAATGCCAAAAACTTCTTTGAGTCGCCAAAATTAGTGCAGATTAGAAAAGAAGCAGGCGTAAAATCCCCTGAATTTATTTATTTGGATGAGCTTGAAGCAGGAGTTCTCTGAAGAAAATCAATAATTTCAAACACTAAATATTATTACCCAATCCAAAACATCTCCATTTACTATGAAAAAAACACTTACACTGCTATTTTTTATCTGTACCTTTCAACTAGCATCAGCACAAATCCTTACAGATTCGCTGACGATTGAAAACCATGCTCGAAGTTACCATTATATACCTTCCACGAAGCCAAAAGCCGCTTTAGTTTTTATTTTACATGGCTCGCAAGGCGATGGATTGATGACTCGAAATAGTGGTAATGGTAAGGATACAAAAAGAATTGAGGAATTGGCAAAAAAAGAAAATGTACTTCTGGTGTACCCTAATGGCTACAAACGCTATTGGAATGAATGCAGAAAAACAGCGAATTCGGCTGCTAATCAAGAAAATATCAACGAAGAAGCTTTTTTCGGACAAATGATTACTTACTTTAAAGAAAAATACCAAATTGACGAAAAGAAAGTATTCGCTGTTGGTACTTCTGGCGGTGGACACATGGCGTACAAATTAGCCCTAACGATGCCCGAAAAGTTTAGAGCCATCACAGCAATCATTGCTAATTTACCTGATACTAACAATCTTGATTGTGCTGAAAAGCACGTCGCTAAACCCGTTATGATTATTAACGGTACTTTAGATCCGATTAATCCCTATCAAGGCGGAGAAGTAAAACTGGGTCCGACCGTCAATTTAGGTTTCGTTCGTTCAACCGACCGTACTTTTGATTATTGGGCAAGTCTTGCAGGTTATAAAGGCGAGCCAACTTTAGAAAAACTGCCAGATAATGATCCGAACGACCATAAAACCATTGAGAAATATACTTTCAAAGCAAAGAAAAAACCAGAAGTTACATTATTGAAAGTAATCGGCGGAAAACATGATTATCCAAATGATATAGACGTATATTTGGAAGCTTGGGCTTTTTTTATGCGGAATTAAATAGAATTTTTCATTGAAAAGAAACAAATATGTTGACTGGTACAATATTTCAACAAAAAGTAGGTTTAGCCTAAAAACTCAATTAAAGATTAAAACATGACAACAGAAATTCTAATTTCACTCATCACGCTTATCGTTCTCGAAATCGTTTTAGGTATCGACAACATCATTTTTATTTCTATTCTATCTGACAAATTACCAGCAGAGAAACGTAAAAAAGCCCGTTTAGTTGGACTAAGTTTAGCACTGGTTACTCGCTTAATTTTATTAGCTGGAATCAGTTGGATTATGAAACTCGACAAAACACTATTTACAGTTTCAGGAATTGATTTTTCAGGAAAAGACTTGATTCTGATTGTTGGAGGCTTATTTTTATTGTACAAGAGTAACAAAGAGATTTTCGAAAAGACTGAAGATGAACACCCTGAAAAGCCTTTTATTTATAAATCTTTTTCAAAAATTATTGGGCAAATTATCATCTTAGATTTAGTTTTTTCCATTGATAGTATCATCACTGCGGTTGGTTTAGTCGATGAACTTTGGGTAATGTACACGGCAGTAATTGTGTCGATTTCAATCATGATGATGGTTGCAGGTGCAATCAGTGATTTTATCAGTAAACATCCATCTTTAAAAATTCTAGCACTTTGTTTTTTGATGATGATTGGTATTACGCTCATCGCAGAAGGTTTAGCTTTCCATATTCCTAAACAGTATATTTATTTCTCAATGGCATTTTCGTTTTTAGTGAATGTGATTCAAATCAGAAAAACTGCAAAGTAAATACAACAAAAACATGAGTCATCCCGAATTTTCTCTTGAAAAAGTGAATTTTAAAAGATTTCAATGTTTTTTGGATTGGTTCTCGTCCTTACTTTTTGCCTT
>NZ_JACHKT010000006.1 GCF_014204325.1 Arcicella rosea | reverse complement strand
AGCTACTATGGCGAAAATTACCTTACAAATATTTGAAATGTAATAGTTTTAGCGATTTTGGGAAATCATATAACTGTATTCCTAGTGAAACGCATACCAAAGTCGGAAAGGAAACTGGCAAAACCGCTCATATTGAGAAATTAAATAACACCATTAGACAACGCTTCAGCAGTTTCGTAAGAAAAACACTATCGTTTTCTAAAAAAGAGTATATGCTCAACCTTCATTTTAAACTTTGAGCATATCATACAATCAAAATATTGTCAGTTAAAATATTACAATACCAAAACATCATTGCAGGAATTATTGCCCACTGCTTTTTCCCCAAAAAACAAGTATTAAATATGAAGTTCTAAAATCTAATTAGTTAGTGATTTTTAGATAACTCTTTAATCGAACTCAGGTTGAATAAATGCTTGTGGTATCTATAAAATTAACCCCTGCTTCGGTTACAGTTTTTATTTGTTCATCAACTGTATTTTGGTCAAGATTTCCCATGTAACCCCAAAAACCTTTTCCACCATAATTCATTGTTCCTAAACACAAAGTTGAAACCTTCAAGCCTGTATTTCCTAAAATTTTGTAATCATCATTTTTATTCAATTGTGAAGTGCAAAGGTCGGAAGCTTAAAAAGTTCAACTGTATCTAAAATGCAGTTTGGCTGACTTCTTACTTCAAAACTTTTCAAACCAATTAAATTTATCCTGAATGATTTTTGTTTTTTCTTCTTGAAGATAATTCAGAAAAGCTTTTGCCACTGGTGAGAAATTTTTCCCTTTCAACCAAATCAAATGCCAAGTCGTAATGATGGGTAATCCGTTCACGGGGATGATTTGCAAGTCTCCGTTAAGTAGCTCATTTTTTATACCAATAAGTGGCATTATTGAATAACCCAAACCAGCAATTACTGCTTGCTTTACCGCTTCGTTAGAAGTCAGTTCCATCTTTTTTCTGACTGAAACTTTATTTTCCTCTACATATTTTTCCATCGCATGTCTAGTCCCTGAACCTTTTTCTCGATAAATAAGAGGAAGCGTTTCAAAAATATCTTTCTCGTAATTTCTATGGGTAAAGGATACTTGTGTATTACCAACCAAAAATAATTTGTTTTGCATCAAAGTAATTTTTTCAACCTGTAAATTGTCGGGTAAGACAGACACTAATGAAAAATCTACTTCATTATTCTCTAAACTTTCCAATACTTTGGCTTTGTTGGTTACATCCAAAATCAATTCTATGCCTTCGTGTTGCTTCAAAAAATCAGTTAAAAAGTAAGGAATCACATATTTTCCTGTAGAAACTACCGAAAGCTTTAGCCGCCCCGTGAGCTGTCCTTTGTAAGCTAACGTTTTGAAATTTATTGCGTTTACTTCATTCAAAATTCGCTCGGCAGCAATAGCGATTTCTTTTCCAAAATCTGTGACAAATAGCTTTCTTCCAACTACTTCTGTCAATGGAATATCGAATTGTTCTTGGAAATTTCGGAGTTGAATCGACACCGCAGGTTGAGTCAGGTGTAATTCTTCAGAGGCCTTTGTAATACTCTGAGTTTGGGTTACTTTCAAGAATACTTGTAGTTGATGTAAAGTATAATTCATAAATATATTTAATGATTAGTATAACAAATATAAATAAAATATATAACCAATCCAGCATTACGATTCTTTGTGCTGGGCATCATTGTCGTATCTCAGCCATGAAAATATCTGGCAGTTGTTGAGTACTTATAAAAACCTTTATTGTTAAAGACGCTTGCCTTCAAGTGCAAATACAGAAAATCTCAGGAAAATGGAAAAGTTCGAAATTTAAACTTGTTGATGACACAGCTTGGGAATTTTATGGCAGGAAAATTACTTCTTAACATATTATGAGAATGTGCATCGTATCTCAAACAAGATATTGATAATAATGAATGCTAAACAATTCAAACAGAGGAGTGTTTGTATTTGTGAGTTAAAGAAAACACATGAAAAAAAGCGAACTTCCTCAAAAAATCTGTCTTGTCTGTAAATTACCATTCTCTTGGCGTAAAAAATGGGAAAAGCATTGGGACGATGTAAAGTATTGTAGTGAAAAATGTAGAAGGAATAAAAACATAGCACATGCAAACCATTAAACTTATTTTCCCTCATCAATTATTTCAATTGAGTCCATTGTTTGCTGTAGAAGGTACTTTCTATTTGGTTGAAGAATTCCTGTTTTTCAGGCAATATAACTTTCACAAACAAAAAATAGCTTTTCATAGAGCTACCATGAAGTATTATGAAAACTTCTTGCTTGAGAAAGGCTTTTCGGTAAATTATGTTCAAGCCACGGAAAAAGAATCTGACATACGAGTATTAATTCCTTATTTACACAGTTTAGGCGTAGCATCTGTCGTTTTGATTGACCCTGTTGATGATTGGCTACTTAAAAGAGTAAAAGCGAGTTGTCATGAATTAAATATCAAAATTAATGTGCTAGAATCGCCTATGTTTTTGAATACAGGGCAAGAATTGGAACATTTTTTTAAACCATCAAAAAAGAAATTTTTTCAAACTGAATTTTATAAACAAGAAAGAATCAGTAGGAAAATTTTGTTAGAAGAATCGGGTGAGCCAATAGGAGGGCAATGGACTTTTGACGTAGATAATCGAAAGAAATATCCGAAAGGAAAGGCTATTGTAAAGTGTGAATATCCTTTAATAGATACTTATGCCCAAGAAGCCAGAGCCTACACAAATACCTATTTTGCTGACAATATTGGTATTTTTTCAGACAGTATAAATTATCCAATTGGTTACAAAGCAAGTGAACAATGGCTACATCAATTTCTTGAAAATCGCATGGTAGATTTTGGTGACTATGAGGATGCGATAGTACATAAAGAACTATTACTGAACCATAGTTTGCTCACGCCTATGCTGAATGTTGGGATGCTCAGTCCTGCACAGGTATTAAAGCATACTTTGCATTATAGTCATGCCAATGACGTACCAATTAATTCGCTGGAAGGTTTTATTAGGCAAATTATCGGCTGGCGTGAGTTTATCAGAGGAGTATATGTATCAAAAGGAAGTGAGGAACGAACAAAGAATTATTGGGGCTTCACTAAAAAGATTCCAAAGAGTTTCTATGATGGAAACACGGGGATTTTCCCTGTTGATGAAACCATCAAAAAGGTTTTGAAAACAGGTTATTGCCATCATATTGAGCGGTTGATGGTTCTTGGTAATTTTATGTTGCTTTGTGAATTTGACCCAGACGAAGTATATCGGTGGTTCATGGAATTCTTCATAGATGCTTATGATTGGGTAATGGTACCAAATGTGTACGGAATGAGCCAGTTTGCTGATGGTGGGATGATGTCCACAAAGCCTTATATAAGTGCCAGTAATTATCTTATGAAAATGAGTGATTATCCCAAAGGTGACTGGCAGGAGACTTGGGACGCATTATTTTGGCGATTTCTAGACAAACAACGAGTTTTTTTCCTAAAAAACCCAAGACTTAGTATGCTCGTTAAAACCTTTGATAAATGGGATGAAGACAAAAAGCAATCCATTCATCACCGTGCAAATGAATTCCTTGCTAGGTTAGAAGAGAATAGATGATTAATAATTACCCAAGACATCGGGTTTATCCAAAAGGTCAATATCCAATCAGAAAACATGATTTGATATTGACCTTCTTAGTATTTATTTGAATAAGATTTGTGAAAATAAGAAAATGTCGTGTCGCCAAACTGGCCAAGAATGACCGCCAGCGTATTCGCTATATTTGTATTTAATACCCATATCATCAAATTTTTTCAACATGATTTGGCAATTGGCATGAGCTATATCTTCTTTCCCTCCCATCGAAACCCATAATTCTTTAAGATTGGTATTGATGGTCGTGGTATTGTTTTTCATAAAATCATATTGTGGGTCAGATAATTTAGGATTGTTTGCCCACCATCCCGAACTGAACGCACCCTTGCAATACCCGTTCGCACTTGGTCGAAGCCTTTGGGTGCTTCTTTTTCTATTTTCTGTGCATAAACCATTAGGTTCATGAGAAAAAATATAGAAAAACTTACTATTGTTTTTTTCATAGTCGAATCGTTAAAAGATAAATTAGAGATAAATTTACTGTGGTTGTATGATTTGATACTTTCCGCTGAGGTGCATTAAGCTGAACAAATACATCAATCCGTCATAATATGGGTCGAAATAGCCATCTTCGTAAGGTTCTAATTTGGCATTCCAAACGGCTTTTACAAAATCTACTTTGTTTTTATCTTTGTTCACAAGCGAAGCTGTGGCTGCCGTAGCAACCAAGCCAATAGAATGTCTGAGTTTTGGGACAGTTCCTGCCTGCAAAATAAAATCAGGTTTTGTGCCGTCTAAATTAAACTGGTCGTCATAAGTATCCATTCCTTTTGAGCGAAGAAAATTTTGAAATCTTTTGGCATAATCTTCTTGCCAAGCTTTGTCTTTCCCAAACCAAGTATAATCCATGGCAATATTCATGGGTACACGCCATGAATCATAACGAAAGCCTGGCGGCATCCAGCGAGTTGGGTGGGGAGTTCCACTAAATTCTGTATAGTCTGAATTGAGTCCTGTTACTGGATGGCAAGCTCTGTGTAAAAAAACTCGAGAAGTATCGGCACATTCTTTATAAAAATCTTCGTGACCATCTTTGGCATATAATGCCCATACTTCATAAAATGCTGGTAAATGATATGAAGGGTCTGTCCAGTTATAACTATTGCCTTCAGGCACAAAGGTAATTTGCTTATGTTCTGTGTTTAACAGATTATAAATATTACCTGTACCATCTTTTTTCCACATGGCATCTAATATTCTTCGTGCTTCATTGTAATAGTTGATACCAGTATTGTTTCCCCATTTATTGGCTGCAAATAGTAAACTGGTGACATAATACAATTCGCCATCAGAAGCCGAACCTTCTGAATTTTTTTTCATCGTTTCAGTATTGATACTCCATGCAAAATAACCTTCACGTGGGCCGCTTTGGTGTTGAAGATATTTTTTTGACCATCTCCAAATTTTATCAAAAACCTCTTTTTTGTTGAGTTGAACGGCAATCATCATCCCATAAGAAAGTCCTTCGGTTCGGGCATCATGATTTTTTATATCAGAAACATAAGCCATAGAATCTCCAACGGCAAAATATACCCGATTAGATCCCTCAAAAATATCATAGTATGCTTTGGCAATTTTAGCATCTATCTCGTTTTGACTATATCCTATTTCCAAAAACAGATTATGGTATTTCCCTGTAACAATGGAAGCTTGACTATTTCCTCTTTCTAAATTGCTTTTACCTTGTCCTATTACTACAAATGGCTTAAATAATACTATTGAAAATATTAATATAACTGCTATTTGTATTTTATTAGTTATTAAGTTAATTATCTGGTTTTTCATTTGTCCTTTATCAAAATGGATCATTATATAATCTCATCTTTTGCATATTTATTTAAACAATAATGGAGCTAATTCGTATAAACTTCTACGCCAAGTTTGGAACTCGTGACCAGTTTTGTCGGAAATATAAGAAACAGCATTGAAATTTGCCTCTTTTAATGCTTCAACAGCTTTTATGACGCCTTCGGGTCTTTCTCTGCTACCGCAACTCAAGAAAATAAGTTTTACTTTAGATTTATCCTTGATGTCGGTTGGTGCATAAGTACCACCACTCAAAAGTGCATAATATGAAAACACTTCTGGCTTATTCAAGGTAATGGTTTTTGTTTCCATGCCACCCATACTTAGTCCAGCCATTGCACGGTGCGTTTGTTTGGCAATGGTTCTGAAATGAGCATCAATGTATGGTATCAATTCATCTATCAAAACCGTTTGAAATGCTTCAATTTTGAAATCTCTTATTCTTCCGTATTTCACTTCGTTGGTCATGCCATAAGTATTTACGATAATGAAAGGTTTGATTTTTCCTTCGGTAATGAGGTTGTCCATGATTAAATTGGCATGACCTTGGTTCATCCAAGCAGTTTCGTCTTCGCCCCAGCCATGTTGTAAATACAAAACAGGGTATTTCTCTTTGCCCATTTCGTAGCCAGGAGGCGTATAAACAAAGGCTCTGCGTGAAGTATTGGTGCTTGGCGAAGGAAATAAAACTTGCTGTACATGACCGTGCGGTACGTTTTTGAGGGTATAAAAATCTTGGTCATGAGCAGGAATTTCAATGCCACTTTCCCAACGAATTGAGCCGTAGTAATTCATAGCTCCGGGGTCATTAAATTTTCCTCCGTCGATTTTTACATTATAATAATGAAAACCTTCGTCCATTGGGCCTTCTGTAGTGCCCATCCAGCTTCCGTCACTAGCTTTTTCTAATTTTGTGCCACCTCTACCACCAAGACCCAAACTTACACGAACACTATCAGCAGCAGGGGCTATAATTTTAAAACGGGCATATCCTTGAGAATTTACCATCGGATACTCTTGTTGCGGTTGGTTGAGCGAAGAGGGTTTAAAGTCCTCAATAATAGTCGTTTGCTGTGCCTGAGCAAAGGAAAATCCAAAGGAAATGATTGTGGTCAATAAGAGTAATAAAATTTTGATTTTCATTGTTTTTAGGTTAACGTTAAATTGAATAATTGAATAAATGAGTGATATGACTGATAATCAAATTTATATAAATAAAAACGTTGCTTAAATTGTGTCCATTACTTTAAATACTATTGATAAATATTGAGATTTATAACCAATTGTTCCGTTTCATCCAATCAAAAAGAGGTTCCATCCAACCTTTATGGCGAAAAATAAATCCATGGTCGCCTTTGGGATAAATGTGCATTTCTACCTCTACTTTATTTTTTCGTAAATTTTCAAAATATGAAATACTGTTGTCAACATCGACGAGTTTATCGTCGGCAGCGTGGGTCAAATAAGCGGGTGGCGTATTGGCTTTAATTTGTAGTTCGTTTGAAAAATTTTCTATGTCGGCAACGGTAGGGTTTTTACCGATAAGATTATCACGTGAACCACCGTGCGTCAGTCCGTCTTTCATGGTAATAACGGGATAAACCAATATCTGAAAATCAGGTCGTAAGCTTGTGTTATTAGAATTTTCGATATACGATTTTTCAAAATGCGTAGCGGCAGTACTTGCCAAATGTCCTCCTGCCGAAAAGCCCATAATGCCTATTTTGTTTTTATCAATCCCAAATTTATCGGCATTTTCACGCAACAATTTGATAGCTTGTTGAGCATCTTGCAATGAGCCTATTTTTTTATCCACCATTATTTCATCGCTGGGCAACCTGTATTTTAGCACAAATGCCGAAATCCCCTTTTCTGCCAATGCTTTGGCGGTACTCAAGCCCTCACCATTGTAAACTATTACTCCATAGCCACCCCCAGCAATCACGATAACAGAAGTACCGTTTGGCTTTTCGGGTTTTATATATTCCAACGTTGGTACGGTGACATCTTTATATAGACCTTTGTCAGCACCCGTTTCGCTGATATTTCTTGCTTTGGCATTGGGAACAGCACCTTCATACAAAGGAATAATCTGCTGTGCATTCCCTGCATAGCTACTGATAAAAAGGGCAAGTACAAAGAGCTTATTTTTCATTTTGTATAAAAATGGATTTATATTTTACTGGTTTACAATTATTTATAATAAATATCGACAACCAAAAGGATTGCCAACAGGTTTGTAAAAAAACTTAGACCAGTAGGAAATCAATGATAAATTTTATTGAATATAATCCTCTTGTCGATTTTATCTATGTTTTCTTTATAAATGTAGTTTAGGGTATAATTCTTAGTCCGAAAAGTTTCGGAATCATGTATGAAATCTTTCATTACTAAATCGATATAAATGTTATAAATCTTCAATGTATCTGTCAGGTTTTTTACGTCTTTGGCAATGGTATAGACATTCTTACTCTGATATAAATAATTTTGCGTATAAACCTTCACATACAAACTATCTCCCAATTGGCTAACATCTAAGGAATCTACATATCTTAAAGAATCTATCGGAATATTTTTGATTTGCTCAGAAATCAGATTCCACTGTTCTTTTTTAGGAAAATAGCCGATGAGTCTAAAGTCCATATCCATAAACTCATTTAAGCCAATTCGACTTATGTTTTTATAGCTGTTACTGGTGCTTTTGTAGTTCTTTACTTTGTTTGCTTGTGCTGAGGTTTTGAACATAGCGACAAATAGGCAAAACCCTAAAAGTGCTATCCTTGTTGATTTTTTCATTTTTATCGGTTTAGCTATTTCATTTATTTTAATAGATGACAGTATGGAACTGTACCATGTACCTCTATTAATATACGTACAAAATAGTATTTCCTTGTTTATTAACATTAACCATCTTCAAGAAAAATTTATGTAGCAAAGTAAGTGAATAGATAAAAAATTGAGTAGCACAAATAAGTAAATAAAAGCACCTAATGTTCAATGAACATGAAATTGTTAAATAAATATAAATAATATTACAAAAACGAGTTCAAAATATGGAAAGCATGACTAATATCTATAAAACTTTGAAGTAGTTTAGAAATGAACCTATTAAGTAAAAAGCTGCCCCAAATATAAAATTTGGAGCAGCCTCTTTTATCTATTCAATATTAATAACCTGGATTTTGTGTAAATGGTGGCCCTGCAACTGTACGGTCTATTTCAGACTGTGGAATTGGTCTTAAAAGATGGAAATCTTTCACGTAAGGAGCTGCTTCGGTATTCCAAAGCTTAATGCGTCTCACCAAAGATTTTGTACGTACTAAGTCTTGGTATCTCATCCACTCGCCAAATAATTCACGGCTTCTTTCATCCAAAATAAAGTCAACAGTTACATCTGCTTCTTTTATTAACATCGCTTCTGCGGCTGCAGCATTTTGAGCTGCCGAATTAGTTTTGCGATAAGCTGCTCTTTGACGAAGCACGTTCAACAATTCAGCTGCTTTTGCTTTATTGCCTGCTTGTAGGTAAGCTTCTGCTCCTACCAAATATACTTCAGCAAAACGTGTAATCACAACTGGACGAGTTGATGGGTCATTGAAATTACTTCCACGACTTGGATCCATGTGTTTTTTAATTGCAGGATAAACATCAGATTTCCAAAGACTTGGTGGAACTACAATACCTTTAAATGGTCTTGTTCCAACGAATTGAGGCGCACCCGGCACTTCAAAATCAGGCAACCAAACAGCAGTATCAACACCTATTTGTGTGGTGTAACCAATTCCTCTTTTGTTATTGGCTGCTGTTGCAGTATTCGTAATTGATTGATTGGCGATATACACTGTATAAAATGTATTGGCAAATCTTGAATCAATATCTCTTCTTACAAAAGCTTGGTCAAGAAAATAGTTTTTCCCAGCAGTTTCACCAGCGGTTTGTTTAACGCTATTTGGGCGAATACGTTGGTATGGACGACCATAATATGAGTCACGCACCATCAATGAAGTACCAGAATTTACCAATATGCCGCTTGCATTTACATTTGAATTAACTCCACTGTTGTTTGGATAATTCCAGTTAGTAAACCAAGGCGTAAGGTTTTGTCCACCACCAGCACTGGCACCACCACCTACAGAATAATAACCAAATTTGGCATCATTTGAGTGGTCACTAACAAACATGGTTTCTTTACCATAATCATTTGCAGGCACGAAAGCATCACCGAAATCTTGCCATAAATCCAATCCGTAAGTTGCCTTATTCGCAATAATTTCATTTGAAATTTTTGCTGCCTCTGCAAAATCCGCTTGTGAATTAGTCAACCAACCACGTGTAAGATACGCCTTTGCCAAGAAGAACATTGCAACAGGCTTAGTAGCAGCTTTACCTAAGAATGGAGCCGTTGACTTGTCTGGTAAATCAGCGGAAGCTTCTGTTAAGTCCTTAATAATCAGCTTATAAACTTCGGCTGCTGGGTCTCTTTTTGCAGCTTAAGAAGGAACAGTTATAAACTCCGTATGACTATCATCTAAATAAATATCTTTTACTGAACGCCCAACGAAGCTTCCAACACCACTGTATTTTTTTGATGTTAACTTATCAACCCGAAAAGTTTTACCAGTATTTGGGTTTAGAATGTTCAGTCCATCTTCTGTTCCTACCCATAGTTTTCCCTCTTTATCGAAAGCAATTTTATAAATACTATTATTGCTAAGTGTTTGAAAATCAGAATCAATACCTTTAAAATATTTAAAAGTCTTATTTGCTAAATCAATTTTATTGAGTCCTTCACCAGTACCAATCCAAATATTTCCAAATTTGTCTTCTACCAAAGAACGTACAATATCATTTGAAATAGTCAATGGATTTTCTTTACTATGTACAAAACGGATGAAATTTCCATTTTTAGGATTAAGTAAATGTAAACCAGCATTTGTACCAACCCAAACCCTATTTTTACTATCTTCAAATACAGATAAAATTACATTGGAGTTTAATTGATCTTTTCTCAGCGGATTGGCTTTATAAGTAACGATTTTTTCCGTTTTAGGATTAAAATAATACAAGCCAGCGTATGTTCCAACCCAAATATTTCCGAGGTGGTCAGCTTGTAAGCTTCTAATCCAGCCTAATTTACTAAAATCATAATTGATAAAATTATTTAAACTTCGATTGTATAACGACAGCGTAATGTTCGTTCCAATCCATAGATTACCCTCTTTGTCTTCTTGCATAGCCATAACGACTCCTCTGCCGATAGTAGAGGAATCTGTTTCACTATGGCGATACACTACAAAATTTTGTCCATCAAATTTATTTAAGCCATCATCGGTTCCAAACCACATAAACCCATACTTATCTTTTAAGATAGTGTTGACAGTATTGGAAGAAAGTCCACTTTTACTATTGATATTGATAAAATTATAGTTTTTTACTTGTCCAAAAGATTGTTGGAATACCAGCAGTAAAAATATAAAGAGGTTTTTATTTGTCATGGTCAATTACGTTATTCACCCAACAATAGAAACAATACCTATTTGAAAAGTAATTATTTAAAAGAGGTTACATAAAAATAATTAAACACTCAGATAAGTCTTGTTAAAATAAACGCAATATTCACGAGGTTGATGAAGAAGGGCTTTTACTTTACGTTCAATTATTTCGGGAACAAGCTAATTCCCGTTATTCTATTTTAGGGAACGGTTTAAATAATTCACATGAAAATATTGAGGTTTTAAGAAGGAGCCTTTGCAGTATTCAGTTTTTGTAAGTAGAAAATACTAGAACGAAATTGTTTAAACAGCTTCAACAATAATATAGTAATACAATGGACTTTGAGCTGTCAAAGAAGGCAATTGTCCAAAATCATTTATTTAGCTTCCGAGTACCACTTTTTCTTAAACCAGAAGGCTACTCTAACCAATAAAATTAATGCAGGAACTTCTACCAAAGGACCAATCACACCTGCAAAGGCTTGTCCACTGTTAATGCCAAATATTCCGATGGCAACTGCAATAGCCAATTCAAAATTATTTCCTGTTGCCGTGAATGAAATGGCAGTATTTTTAGCATAATCTGCTCCCATTTTTTTACCAATAACAAAACTTACCAAAAACATGATAATGAAGTAAAGTACCAAAGGAACTGCAATTGTTAGTACATCAAATGGAATTTGAACAATTAATTTTCCCTTCAAACTGAACATCAATACAATGGTAAAAAGTAAAGCAATCAAAGTAATAGGAGAAATAAAAGGAATATATTTTTGATTAAACCATTCAATCCCTTTCCATTTTATTAATACATATCGACTGATAATTCCTGCAAAAAATGGAATACCTAAATAAATCAAAACACTTTCAGCAATCTGTTCAATCGTGATGTTTACTTCCATACTTTTTACGCCAAAATATGGTGGTAAAACCGTGATAAAAAGATAAGCGTAAATGCTGTAAAATAGAATTTGAAAAACGCTATTTAAGGCTACCAATCCAGCAGCATATTCACGATTTCCTTCTGCTAATTCATTCCAAACAATAACCATGGCAATGCACCTAGCAATACCAATTAAAATTAAACCAACCATGTATTCAGGTTGATTATGAAAGAAAAGAATTGCCAATAAAAACATCAAAATTGGTCCGATTATCCAATTTAATAAAAGCGAGACACTTAATATTTTTGTATTTTTGAATACTTCACCCATGTTCTCAAAACGTACTTTTGCTAAAGGTGGATACATCATCAATATTAATCCAATCGCTAATGGAATATTAGTTGTTCCGCTAGAAAACGAATTAATAAATTGAGATGAATCTGGAACAAAATAGCCAATCCCGACACCGATAAACATGGCAAGGAAAATCCATAAAGTTAGGTATTGATCTAAAAAACTTAGCTTTTTGCGTTGGGTTGGATTGCAGTTGATAGCACTCATAAAGATTGATGAATTACTTATTTATTTAAAATGAGAAGTTAAAATGCCTTTTTGAGCATTTCTGCAAATTCATTTGGAAGCGGACTAGCTTCAATGGCTTTAACAGATAAATCAATATCATAGTGAAAGCGAATAAATTGTACTTGAAGGCTTTCTTTATATAAATTCCCGCTATTCTTGTGAATATGTAAGACTACAAAACCTCCTTGTGCATTGCCATCTTTGGGTTTCCCCACAGACCCAGTATTGATTGCGTGATAATATTTGGTCGTATTACCAACGGTTTCAGATAAAATACGATAGTAAGGTTTATGAGAATGACCAAAGCATAAAATATCAACATCAGCATCTTTAAAAACATTGATAAAATCGTTTTCATCTTTATCTTCTAAAAGATATTCCTCGTTACTTTTTGGGCTACCGTGTACCAAAAGCATTTTTAGAGAGTCTTCATTGAACTGAAAATCAATTTGGATATGAGCGGGTAGCGTAGCCAAATACTCTTTTTCACTTGCTCCAATAATACTGTAAGCATAGTTTTTACCTGTTTCGGCTAATTGCTTTTCAGTTAAATTTTTGACTTTCGCATCGTGATTCCCCGCTATCGTTGGAATATGTCGTTTCCTAATTTCATTGATTACTTCATTGGGGAAAACGTTGTAACCGACTAAATCACCTAAGCAATAAATCGCATCAGGCTTTTGTTTTTCTATCTCTTCTAAAGCTCTTTCAAACGCTGGTAAATTTGCGTGAACATCAGAAAAAAGTACAATTTTCATGTTGAAGTAAATATTAAAAACTTGCAGTATTTATAATTAATGTTAACGCTTTCTGATTTTCTAAACGATTGTCAGAAAGCGTTTTCCAGCCATTTTTATTAGCAACAACCACCGCCAGGTGTGCAAGCGTTAGGGTTTGCCACTGCTAAATCCGCCAAAGAAATCTTCTTTTTTACAGGAGGAATCCCGCATTTATCTTGTGCTAAACAATTTGTTTGCTGAGAAACCAGAATAAATTTTTGACCATTGAAAGATAAACCATACTTCCCAATAGTTTCTCCCTGATATTCAACTTCAATAGGTAAATCTTCCATTCCTAAAACCTTTTCAGATAAGGCTATAATACCTAAAAGTTTTTGTGGTGCTAAACGATGGTCAAAATCATTGGCATTCCACAACTGGAAATTTGCCACTTTTTCATTACGAACGGTTCCGCCACAATCAATAAAGTTTTTGGTGATAACCCCTACTTCGGTTACATGAAAATGTGCAGGTACTCTTTGTCCATTTTCTAATTCAAAACTTACTTCTTGAGCAGTTGCCAATATTGCTTTGATTTCTGATAGTATCATGTTTTTGTTTTGTTTTTAACAACAGTTAAATTTTTTATTTTCAAGTTTCTTCAAAATACCATTAAAGTAATTTTTCAAACCTTCAATGGCAGTTTCATTGATACAGTAACAAATGGCATTTCCTTCAATGGTACCTTTAATAATTCCAGCATTTTTAAGCTCTTTCAAATGCTGTGAAATAGTGGGCTGTGCTAAATGCAATTCGTTTACAATATCGCCACAAATACAACTATCAACAGTTAATAAATAATCAACTATCGCTATTCTTGCTGGATGTCCAAGGGCTTTAATGATACCAGCCAATTCGTTTTGCTCAGCACTGTAATGCGCTGCTTTTGTAATACCCATTTTTATATAATATTATTATATTGCAATATTACGATAAACATTTGATATAAAAATATGAGTCATCCGATTTTTTTCTTTGGAATAATGAGTTTTAGAGAATTTCAATGTATTATCGTCTAGTCCTTACTTTTCTTTCTCTGATGAAAGAAAAGTAACCAAAGCGTCGGTTGCAAAAGAAAATCAAGAATTCATAATCGAAGTGCGAACCACCTCGCTCCGCTCAAACAGTAGGAATTCGTTACTCATCAATCATAAAAAAGCGGTCGAAATTAGTTTTTCGACCGCTTTTTATAATAAAATTCGGGATGACTTATGTTGATTAGCCTGAAATTTCTCTATATTTCTAAAGCCTATGCTTGTTTACGAGCTATCGCTTTCAATGCTTTTTCTACGATTGATGCTGCATTCAAACCATACTTTTCCATTAATTGAGCAGGAGTTCCCGATTCACCGAATGAATCTTCTACACCAACATATTCTAATGGAGCAAGATGCTTTTTGATTAATACTTGTGCAATAGAATCCCCTAAACCACCAGCAATTTGGTGTTCTTCGGCAGAAACTGCACAACCAGTTTTGCGAACTGATGCTAAGACAGCTTCTTCGTCCAAAGGTTTAATCGTATGGATATTGATAATTTCTGCATCAATACCTTTTTCTGCTAAAATTTCTCCCGCTAAAATAGCTTCCCATACTAAATGTCCTGTTGCGAATATACTTACGTCTGCACCTTCGTTGACCATCCAAGCTTTACCGATGATAAATTCTTGGTCTGGAGCAGTAAAAATTGGAACAACTGGACGACCGAAACGTAAATAAACTGGACCTTCGTGTTCAGCCACAGCGATAGTAGCAGCTTTCGTTTGGTTATAGTCACAAGGGTTGATTACAGTCATACCTGGAAGCATTTTCATCATTCCTAAATCTTCTAAGATTTGGTGAGTAGCACCATCTTCACCCAACGTTAAACCAGCATGTGAACAAGCGATTTTAACATTTTTGTTTGAATAAGCTACTGACTGACGGATTTGGTCATAAACACGACCAGTACCGAAGTTAGCAAAAGTAGTAGCAAAAGGTATTTTTCCACCGATTGTCAAACCTGCAGCGATACAAATCATGTTTGCTTCAGCAATACCCGTTTGGAAAAAACGTTCAGGATTTTCTTTGATAAAAGCATCCAATTTCAATGAACCAATTAAGTCAGCACAAAGTGCTACAACATTTGGGTTGGTTTGTCCCAACACCTGCATTCCAGCACCGAAGCCAGAACGAGTATCTTTTTTTTCTGTGAAAGTATATTTTTTCATGTTGAATTTCTAAGTAAATCAAAATCAGTTGAATAGATTTTGAAGGAGTAATATTATGTAATGATTTTTACTTTGCATTGATTAATAATCTCCCAAAGTTTCAGGCAATTGAGCTAAAGCTGCGGCTAATTGCTCGTCGTTTGGAGCAACGCCATGCCATTTGTGTGAACCCATCATAAAGTCAACACCAGCACCCATTTCGGTGGTCATCAAAATCATTGTTGGCTGTCCGTTTCCAGAAAAAGCACGAGCTTCTGCTAATACTTTTACTACGTCTGCCATATCGTTACCATTCATTTTCATTACATTCCAACCGAAAGCTGCATATTTAGCTCCTAAATCTCGGTTGTTCATTACTTTGTCCGTTGGCCCGTCGATTTGCTGACCATTGTAGTCGATAACAGCGACCAAATTATCAACTTTGTGGTGTGGAGCATACATTGCCGCTTCCCAAACTTGACCTTCGTTTTGCTCGCCATCACCCATTAAAACAAATACCAAAGAATTGTCTTTGTTCAATTTTTTCGCTTGAGCTGCACCAATGGCTACTGACATTCCTTGTCCTAAAGAACCAGAAGCGATACGAATTCCTTCAAGGTGTTCATGCGTAGTTGGGTGACCTTGAAGACGAGAATTTAATTTACGGAAAGTTGCTAATTCAGCCGCTGGGAAGTATCCAGCACGAGCTAATACTGAATAGAAAACTGGAGAAATATGTCCATTTGATAAGAAGAAAAGGTCTTCGCCGATACCGTCCATATCAAAAACTTTGTTTCCAGCATCATCTGCTTTTAAAGTCATTTGGTCGAAGTAAAGACCAACCAATAAATCAGCACAGCCTAATGAACCGCCTGGGTGACCAGACTGACAAGCGTGTACTTGACGTACGATGTCACGACGTACTTGCGAAGCAACTTTTTGTAATTCAGTAATTACCATTTGTTCTTGATTAATTTTTTGTATGCTTTTGTTATTTTTATAGTTTACTAGCCTAAATTATTTGAGAGAATTACTATAACACTATAGAACACCTTGTCCAAAAAAATGAGCTAAACGTTTTGTTTTTTATCGCAATTTAATATACTTTTTTTTAGATTAAACCATAACACAATAGAACACTTGATGCAAAAATAAAATGTGTCGATAATACACATTTTCAATTTAATAAAAAAATGACTTGTAAAAGTCAAAGCGTTCAATTATTCATTGATGAAACAAAAGTAGATATTAAATATAACATGAACAATTTTTGTTTTGATAAATTAAAGAGCTTTTAAATATTTTATTTCAAAAAAGTAGTTTTCTTAGAAGATTTAGAAAACCACTTTTTTTAAAATACTTTATGCTTCACGTACAATTCCTAAAGAAATAGCTTCTGAAAGTGATATTTTATCCGTAAAATTTTCATCAATAAGTATTTCCTCTGAAATTTTTCTTAATTGCTTCCACGTTGATTCTAAGGCATTTTTAATGATAAATGAACCTTTAATTTCTATGGTTATTTCTGTCTCAGTAGCATTTTTAATGCTATTGTTTACTTTGTTTAATAAGGCTTTTCTTTCTGCTTTTTCATCAAAAAAAACAGGTTTGTGCTGATTTTTTTCTAAAATGCTATCGAGTTCTTCTACTGAAGTAATAGGTTTTTCAATATCACTTTTAGCTAATTGTTGGATGGTTTTTTTATCAACTTTTGTTTTTCCATTCAATACTTCGCCTTTCAACGCTATATTCATTTTATCTAAACCCTGAGCAAAAACGGCATCTCTTTTAATTGTTGCGGGACTTACATTAAACTCTTGGGCTAGTTTTGACGCTGTATCAATCAATACTAAATCTTCTACTCCTTTACCTGTTCTAACCCCTCCTTGTTTTGTTCTAAGTCGTTGATATTTAAGTCCTCTCAAGTATGAAATCTGTTCAGAAGTCATGTTTCTACGACCTACTTGAAAATCAATCATAAAATCTTTGACATCCTCGATGGTTGGAAACGACATCAAGTCTATCTGAAAATCTATGCCATTTCTTTTGCAAATTTCATAGCGGTGATGACCATCAAATAACACAAAAGCGGCATCATTCGGGTTTTCACTGGTTGGATTAATCACACTTTGGGTAGTATCCCAAATCAGTAATGGCGTTCTACAACCATTTGCAATGATACTTTCTTCTAATGAACTAAACTCATCGGCATTCAAAGGAGGAATAAAATCCTTTAATTCAGGTAAAATAATGAGGTTATTCTTAATATTTTCAGAGCTTATTAGCTTATTATTCTTTAAAGTATTAGCAGTACTTAACGCTAATTGTTTTTTAAAATCAATCCCTTTCATAGCTTCTATTAGTTAATCACTTGTAAATACTCAACATACTCATCACAAAAATCTTTATAGCATTTATAGGCTTCAGACGAACTGTTGATTGTTCCCAAGGTTGCCTGAAGTGCTTGTGATTTTTGAAAGTCTATCAAGTGTCTAATTTCTGTTTTAAAGACTCTACAACTGTCTTTCATACTATTTCTTACAGCTTCTTTAAAACCATCGTGAACGGTATTTTTTTTCACCATCGTGAAAACAATACCATCCAATGTTAAATCACGATTGGTATGCGTTTTTACTTCACTGATACGATTTAAAAGAGAATTTAATCCTTTCAGAGAAGAAGATTCTGGCAACATCGTAATTAACGTTGCATTGGAAGCATTCAAAGCAGAAACTGTGAGTTTACTTAAACTTGGCGGACAATCAATCAAAACATAATCGAAGGATTCTAACAATGGCTCTATCTTGTGTTTTAACCTAACGTCCCCTCCTACTTTCGATAATAAATCTACTTCCGATTCAGCCAATGAAATATCTGAAGGTGCAAGCCAAAGATTATCTAAAATTTCAACGATTGGCAAAGGCAAATTTGTAAATAAACAATCTGCTACTTGTACTTCTGGGTTTTCTACGCCTAAAATTTGAGATAAATTTCCTTGTGGGTCAAAATCAACTAATAAAACTTTAAAACCTTTGCTAACTAAAGATTCTCCCAAACACGCAGTTGTGGTAGTTTTACCAACGCCACCTTTATGATTAACTACAGAAATTACTCTTGCGTGCTGATACAAATATTCGCTGTAGCCGTATTTCTTTAAGATAGGTTCTAATTTAATAAAATCATCTTCGCTCAATTTTCGTGAACCATTTGAATTAAAGACCAAATCTAATTTTCGTTTTGGCAATCCAGCCTCATCATTAAGTCCGTTGACGTTTAGAGAAGGATTATGTCTAAAAAAATTACTTATTTTTTCTAAGGTTAAATTAGTTTTCATATTTTGTCTCACTATGGATTTATAAATTTTAATATTAATGGTTCAATATTTTAATAGTATGATAAGCCTAATTTGGTCGCTTGAGCCTTATACTTTTTCTGAATTTCTTTAAATACGTCAATGTCTTTAAATGATTCTAGCGTGGTAATAACAATGGTTTCAAAACCAGTATTTTCTCGAAAGAAAGCTAAAAAGGTTTCTTTGCTAATTTCTGTTCCTACTTTGGTTAAGTAATTATCATAATAAATTGAAGAATACAACGAACCAGCCAAAACATCTAAAACCTTTTTATAAATCGTTAAATGGCCATTTAAAATTTTATCAACCTCTCTCCTTTTCTCTTGATAAACCTCTTCTAAAAACTCTTTTTGTAATTGCTTTTGCTGTTCGAAATGAAGTTTTTCTTCGTTGTTTTTCTTCAACATTGCTTTCACTACTTTTTTTTCTTCTTCCACTTGCTGATGTCTATCCATTAACTGGCTCGAAGAAATGATTTTACTTAAATACGCTGGTATATTTTTAATCTTACTCTTGTCTTTTTTAATTTCCGTCAAAACATACTCCACTCCTAACTCCACTTGCAAAACGGGATATTTTTCTAGCCATTCGCTGATAGTTTCTTGAGAGATTGAGAAAGCATTTAATTTTTCTAATAATTTTTCCTCAATTGTCTCCAAAGCCGAAGGATTGGTGATTGTTTCTATTACTTCAAAAGGGGCATCATCTAAAATAGAAACAATGTTTCTGTCATCAATCTCTAGTTGTTGCGAGGATTTTGCAATATTCTTCTCAATCTTAAACTGCAATGAAACTACTTTTTTCCCTTCCTTTACTTCTTTGAATGTAAAAATTAAATCAGAGTTTTTGATTAGTTCCTCTTGTGCTTTGATAATTACTTTTTGTTTGAAAAGTCCATACATCTCGTATTTTTTTTCAAGATTGAACATTTTTCTCATTTCATTTACTGTGAATTGAAATTTCCCAAAGCGTTCAAATTCTTTACAAAAGCCATAAAAACGAATAGCGTAAATGCTATCCATAGAAACTAAATTTCTAACATCAATGTAAGTAAAGTTCTTTTTTAGTTGCAATAAATAATTGCTCAACATCGGTGGAAATAAAAAACTAAATGCTCCCTCCTTTTTATGGTATTCAATCTGTGAAAGAATATTGGCAACTTTCCAACTATTTTCATCTTCTAAGTAAATCTCTTTTTTCATCAGCTTTCGAGATTCCTTTTCAAGAAGATTGTATAAATAATCGCTTGTTTTCGCTTTTAGAAACTGAGACACTTCCGAAACCTTCACTTTTGTCACAGAAAAACCCTCAGCAGTTTGCTTAGTGTTCAATACTAGAAAATAAAATATTTTCATTTGAAAAGCAGTCAAATCAAATTTTGCATTAAGCAGGGGATTTCCTAAAACAATCATGTAGGAACTACTTGATATTTTTTCAAGAGCATCAATGCCCTTTTTATCAACAAGATTTTCTTTTTTGTTATCTTTTTTCATCTCTGCAATAAGATTATCAACAATTGCATTCCAACACTTTCTGAATGATTCAAATATGTATCAAATATACAAATACTTTTGAGCATTACAAGCAAGGGGGATTCAATTTTGTATCAATATATATTTTTTTGTATAATGATTATTTTATGAGTAAACACAACACTCTAAAAGTTATACGTAACACTTCAAAAGTTATTTTAACGCACTCTAAAAGTTATAATTAAGCACTTCAAAAGTTATCGATGACACTTCAAAAGTTATAACAAGCACTCTTAAAGTTATAATAACACGTATCAAATAATTGATTTTCAAACAGTTACAAAAGAGGAAATATTAGGAAATAATAAAGGAAATAATAAAGAAATATCTTCAAATGTAATTTTGTTGATTTTTATGTATTTAGAATAAGAAAAAAGACATGATTTTCATAAAAATAAAATGCCCTGTGAAAACAGAACACTTCAAAAGTAATGCTTATTATAAAGATTTTAGGTTAAAATACTTTTGTTGAAATATTTTAGTAAAATTAGAACACTCAAAAAGATATATAAAAATGTAGCTTGAATCTTAGATACTTTCATTAAAATTTTAATCATGCAAGCACACTCTAAAAGTTATATTTAACGATAAAGAGCAAAGTATCATCGTGAGCTTTTGCTCATAAAAGATTAGATTGCAACACTCTAAAAGTTATAGTTGTGTTTAATGTTAATAGCTCATGCTATCGTTTAACATTAATATAATTTTAAGCACGCCAAAAGCTATATTATGAGGTTTAATATCAAAGTATCATAATGAGCTTTTGATTATTTGAATAAAATTGATGAAAACTAATTTTTCAACACTCCAAAAGTTATATTTCAGATAGCAAAGTATCACAATGAGCTTTTGCTTTGGTGGATGATTTTAGCCGATTTGCTAACTTTTCATAAAAGACAATGACACTCCAAAAGTTATATTATAAACTATTTGTGCTAGTTAAAAGATAAATTTTTTGATTTCCAATAAAGGTAAACCAATGCAATAGTTGATGTACACAGCTAACGTCAACGCTGTTATTTTAGCAATAATTCTATTGGTTAATCCCCAAGCACTTTTAGCTCTACAAAATTGTATGTTAAATTGTCCTGCTAAAAGAGCATTTGTTGTTTCTATTGTTTTCCTAAAAGTTCCTAAAAATATTTTTTCAATAGGCGTATTTGGTGTTTGATTTGCTCTCTTTTGAATAATTAATTGATAATCATTAGGTCTGATTAATTTTTTCAAGACCTACATACCCTTTATCAAATAAGGTTAGCGTATTGTTTCGATACGATTCTAATACTTCTGAACCAAGTACTACATCATGATGAGCACTTGGAGCTAAAACGTAATGAGTCGATATGCCATGTGTAGTGACTAATAAATGTAACTTAATCCATAATAGTCTTCCTTCTTTGAAGCACAATGACCATACAAAGTATCATTATCTACTTGAAAGTCAGTGGCAAAACGTAAGTTTCGAGACGCTCTGGTGTAAACACATACAGGCATACTATCCATGATAAACCAATCTTGTAGATGTGTAGCCATATAATACAAGAGGTTACTCCGCATTAACTCAGTAATTTGTCGCTTCGGCGATTCGATGTAAATCCTTGCATTTACGATGATAACGACTCCTTTTCAAAAGTCTTGGAAATAGGTGTTTATAATTTTTCTTGACGTACCCATGCCATGCTTTTTCGGAATCAAAAACCATTTGTCCAACTAAATTTAAGCAAATGACCTCACTATCTGAAAAAAATGGGGTCGGTCCCGAACGGGTAACCAAATATTGTAAAGTTTGATAAAGCTCATCAACTAAATAGAAGGTTAACGTTAAGAAGTTTCCTAAATCTAAATCTTCTGGCGTATCTTTGAATACTAAGAATTTTGATTCTTGGTGCATGGGTTTTCTCTTTTGGTCGCAACCTCAGAGATAAACTTTTTTTCTAGATAACAAATTATTGCAACTAGCAAAAATGGTATAATTTATATAGAAAAGGTATTACTTTCGAAGAGATTATTCCCGACTCAATTAACTTTAAATAGTGTTAATTCGTTAGCATAGAAGTTCCATGAATAGCTTCTTCCTCTAATACAATCATTATAATGTTGTGGACAATTCCAGTCGTAGGCTTCAATATGGAATACCATTAGGCGTTCTGGACAAAACTTATAATCTTCTAAATCAAGCAAATGATGTAATTCTGGGTTATCTTTTAATGCTACAATTTCGGCTTTGGCATATATTTTTAATCGTTTTTTATTTGGATAATCTACTAAAAATAGTGCTATTTTATTATTAGTTGCCATATTCCCCACAGAGATTTACTGCATATTGCCTTTGAAGTCAATAAATCCCAACCTATTTTTATCCAATCCTTTAGAAAACTGTTTGGCCCACCACGTTATTGGATATACGGAAAGCCATTTTCGCCTACAGTTGCCATATAAAAGTATCTCTTTGGGCAATAAAATGTTGTTCATATTTGCTCAATCCTTCGTATATCGTTTGGCTTTCCATGCGGGAATAATTGGCCCTGCTGCCAAATTGCTCTTGTAATTTTTTGGCAGCGGAGCTGAATCCGATTTCTGCGAAATTCTTAGCCATAGTTTTAGTTATTTATGGGTGTCTGTCTTTTCATATTGTGCCAAAACTTTATCCCATAAAGTATCACCACATTCATCAGGAATAACTACTTCTTATTCATTATCAAGAAGTTGAACTTGTTTTGAATTAAAAATTATAATAATTTTTCTACAATTCTACGGGTAGCTTCAATAGTCCAGTTTTCTTTAAAAATTTTACTACTTGCCAAGGCTCCTTCAAATAATATGTACAATTCATTGGCAAGAGTTTCTTGATGAATAGCAGCTAGGATTTCGACAAACAATTCACGGATTTTATTCTTTTGACCTTGGAAGTTACTCTGGAAGAGAAACAAGAAAAGAACGGGTTTATTTACAAGCTTGGTTTCAATCCTTATTCTAATGGAAGTTACTTTGGAAGTTTACGTAACGAGAAGTAGCATCCGACATATAACCGTGTTTCAATCCTTATTCTATTGGAAGTTACTTTGGAAGCTTTTTAGAATTATATAGAAAAGTATTTTATATATGTTTCAATCCTTATTCTATTGGAAGTTACTTTGGAAGACCTTCCGAATCACGACCCCGTAAAATGGCAAGCGTGTTTCAATCCTTATTCTAATGGAAGTTACTTTGGAAGTCAAAAAGCTGGATTCACCTTTCAAAGTTTTCAAAACGTTTCAATCCTTATTCTAATGGAAGTTACTTTGGAAGGATGGTCGTTTAATTCTTTCAAGTGACAGAAGTTCTTGTTTCAATCCTTATTCTAATGGAAGTTACTTTGGAAGTTAAAGTTTCTGCTTCTGCTTCTTCTTTACGAGCCTTGTTTCAATCCTTATTCTAATGGAAGTTACTTTGGAAGTTTATACGAATTAACAAAGCTGGAAATAGAGCTTTAAGTTTCAATCCTTATTCTAATGGAAGTTACTTTGGAAGAATAGCAGAGAATCAATATTTTCTGCTATTTTTGTATGTTTCAATCCTTATTCTAATGGAAGTTACTTTGGAAGTAGTAAGTGCTGAATATAATTGTAGAGTAAAGGGTATGTTTCAATCCTTATTCTAATGGAAGTTACTTTGGAAGATTTCGGGGTGTTCCCCCTTCAAGACACCCTGCCAGTTTCAATCCTTATTCTAATGGAAGTTACTTTGGAAGATTTTAGGAATGTGTACGAATTCTTATCCCAGATATGGTTTCAATCCTTATTCTAATGGAAGTTACTTTGGAAGCGGGTAGAGGTTGGCACAAAGGACAGAAAGTTAATGGTTTCAATCCTTATTCTAATGGAAGTTACTTTGGAAGCAGAATTCATTTGGATTTCTAGGCATATCGGTAACAGTTTCAATCCTTATTCTAATGGAAGTTACTTTGGAAGGGGGTCTGAAAAATTATTTTTTCATCAATATTCCGAGTTTCAATCCTTATTCTAATGGAAGTTACTTTGGAAGGACAGCTACACCGCATATTAATACAAAATTAGTCCAGTTTCAATCCTTATTCTAATGGAAGTTACTTTGGAAGCACCGCATCAATGAGGTATTCTTCATTAATGCTGACGTTTCAATCCTTATTCTAATGGAAGTTACTTTGGAAGCCCGGTCTTTTTCTCTTTTGGGTCAATTTCAACGGGTTTCAATCCTTATTCTAATGGAAGTTACTTTGGAAGCCTCTGGATTACGGGGCGGCAAATGTGCAAGGGTTGTAGTTTCAATCCTTATTCTAATGGAAGTTACTTTGGAAGATGCAGAAATCGCCAAACTGAAAGCTAAAATTGACCTCACGTTTCAATCCTTATTCTAATGGAAGTTACTTTGGAAGATAACAAAAGGCTAAAGAAAGAAGCTGAGGCACGCTAGTTTCAATCCTTATTCTAATGGAAGTTACTTTGGAAGTTGTATAGCATTTTTAATGCTTATGGCATTGAAGTTATTGTTTCAATCCTTATTCTAATGGAAGTTACTTTGGAAGTATGAGACCCAATTTAGAAGTAGTAGGTAGTATTTATTGTTTCAATCCTTATTCTAATGGAAGTTACTTTGGAAGCAGCGAGGTTGGCACAGGCGTAATATTACTGAGCCAAGTTTCAATCCTTATTCTAATGGAAGTTACTTTGGAAGCCCACGGAACAAACTGGATGAACGAATTCAGAAAGAAGTGTTTCAATCCTTATTCTAATGGAAGTTACTTTGGAAGTATTACTAATAATGCTAATGAAGCCAATCCAAAGGCGTTTCAATCCTTATTCTAATGGAAGTTACTTTGGAAGTGAAGGCAGATTATCAAGAGGCTTTACAGTCGGTTTAGTTTCAATCCTTATTCTAATGGAAGTTACTTTGGAAGTGAAGGCAGATTATCAAGAGGCTTTACAGTCGGTTTAGTTTCAATCCTTATTCTAATGGAAGTTACTTTGGAAGTTCACATAGGTGTGAATCGTATTTGAAAAGCTGAAAGTTTCAATCCTTATTCTAATGGAAGTTACTTTGGAAGTTGTTTTGCATTGAGCCACCCTATTTCGGTGAAAAAGTTTCAATCCTTATTCTAATGGAAGTTACTTTGGAAGTGGCACAGAAATAATTCTCCAGCCTAAAATAGTACCGTTTCAATCCTTATTCTAATGGAAGTTACTTTGGAAGACCGTTTTAGTTGATTCAAGGGTTTTATGTGTAGAATAGGTTTCAATCCTTATTCTAATGGAAGTTACTTTGGAAGTTTCTAAAAAAGACAAAAAAGAGATTCTTGAACGTCTTTGTTTCAATCCTTATTCTAATGGAAGTTACTTTGGAAGACAAATCGCATTTTATGAAGCTCTCTTCCAAAAAGCGTTTCAATCCTTATTCTAATGGAAGTTACTTTGGAAGCAACACGTTGGGGTGTTGGCTGGTGGTATATTCTCAGTGTTTCAATCCTTATTCTAATGGAAGTTACTTTGGAAGATTACCCTTAGAAAAGGGCATTTTTTGCCCTTTTTCTTTGTTTCAATCCTTATTCTAATGGAAGTTACTTTGGAAGAAAGAAAAGCCAGCCACAAGGTTGGCTTTTTAATTTGTTTCAATCCTTATTCTAATGGAAGTTACTTTGGAAGTTGTATAGCATTTTTAATGCTTATGGCATTGAAGTTATTGTTTCAATCCTTATTCTAATGGAAGTTACTTTGGAAGTCCTACAAGATACCGACCAGCTCCCTGAAGGTATGAGTTTCAATCCTTATTCTAATGGAAGTTACTTTGGAAGAAAGAAAATACGGTGTCGAGACTGAATACAAAGGTTTGTTTCAATCCTTATTCTAATGGAAGTTACTTTGGAAGCTTGTTTGGTATTTACAGATACACTTTCAACTGGCTTGTTTCAATCCTTATTCTAATGGAAGTTACTTTGGAAGAACAATGGGAAAAATCAAAACTCCTTCACTTGTGAGGTTTCAATCCTTATTCTAATGGAAGTTACTTTGGAAGAAGACATAGACCCGAAGACTTACCTTGAAGAATGGAGTTTCAATCCTTATTCTAATGGAAGTTACTTTGGAAGCCTTTAACAAAATAGCCCAATTGATTGGGCTATTTTTGGTTTCAATCCTTATTCTAATGGAAGTTACTTTGGAAGCGCCAGAAAAGCCTAAAACTCCCGGATTAATGATGTCGGTTTCAATCCTTATTCTAATGGAAGTTACTTTGGAAGATGAACCCAAGGCACAAATTCCTCAAGAGCTTTCAAGTTTCAATCCTTATTCTAATGGAAGTTACTTTGGAAGTCGCAAACTGAAAGCATAATTGATTTGCGATATGATGTTTCAATCCTTATTCTAATGGAAGTTACTTTGGAAGATAAGCATTATCCCATTTCAGTACCCGTAGAAGATTTGCGTTTCAATCCTTATTCTAATGGAAGTTACTTTGGAAGAATATCAAAAAAAAGATAGGGCTTATCTTGTATTTCGTTTCAATCCTTATTCTAATGGAAGTTACTTTGGAAGAGTAAGAAAAAACTTTGAACAAAACCAAATTCTTACGTTTCAATCCTTATTCTAATGGAAGTTACTTTGGAAGTTTGTGATTTTCATTTTGTTTATGATTCAAGTTTCAGTTTCAATCCTTATTCTAATGGAAGTTACTTTGGAAGAAACTAAAAGAAAACTCGCCGCCTTTGTATTATTTAGTTTCAATCCTTATTCTAATGGAAGTTACTTTGGAAGCACGGCTTTCTATCCCAAAGAAATCCGTCCAGCTTGGTTTCAATCCTTATTCTAATGGAAGTTACTTTGGAAGCTGTCCGCATCTCTCGCCTGTCCGCCTTTGGCTTTGCGTTTCAATCCTTATTCTAATGGAAGTTACTTTGGAAGTATTGAGATTAAGAAGGTTTGGGATTTTGAAATAACGTTTCAATCCTTATTCTAATGGAAGTTACTTTGGAAGATATTCATACATTAGTTTATTTTTAAGCATATCAAAGTTTCAATCCTTATTCTAATGGAAGTTACTTTGGAAGATAGTTAATCTTGTCAGCTTTCAATTCAATAATCTGGTTTCAATCCTTATTCTAATGGAAGTTACTTTGGAAGTAAAATATTTCATCCAACCGACTTTGGTCCATTTTAGTTTCAATCCTTATTCTAATGGAAGTTACTTTGGAAGGAAGCTGATGAACTTTCAAGAAAATTGTTTGGTGAAGTTTCAATCCTTATTCTAATGGAAGTTACTTTGGAAGAAATCCTTCTTATCCCAACTTGGCAAACCATACAGAGTTTCAATCCTTATTCTAATGGAAGTTACTTTGGAAGAAAACTAAAAGAAAACTCGCCGCCTTTGTATTATTTAGTTTCAATCCTTATTCTAATGGAAGTTACTTTGGAAGAAAGCGGAAATCCTTGAAGAAGAATTAAACAGGCTTGTTTCAATCCTTATTCTAATGGAAGTTACTTTGGAAGTGTTTCATCCATGGTCTTGTTATATTCGTTTCACTTAGTTTCAATCCTTATTCTAATGGAAGTTACTTTGGAAGTATGAGTATTGATAAGCCAGCCAGTACGATAACAACGTTTCAATCCTTATTCTAATGGAAGTTACTTTGGAAGGTTGTGGTACCTCCCGCACCACAAAACAAATCAACCACGTTTCAATCCTTATTCTAATGGAAGTTACTTTGGAAGGAAATAACTAAAGGTGGTTACTTATTAGTTATTGGGTTTCAATCCTTATTCTAATGGAAGTTACTTTGGAAGTTTGTCCAAAAACGGAGACGTTCAACAGAGTCACGAGGTTTCAATCCTTATTCTAATGGAAGTTACTTTGGAAGACTGAAAAGCTTGAAAATAGGGACTCAGGAGTCTATGTTTCAATCCTTATTCTAATGGAAGTTACTTTGGAAGAATTTTAATTGAGTTCGATGCTATTTATACTTTTTCGTTTCAATCCTTATTCTAATGGAAGTTACTTTGGAAGTGAGAAATATGAAATGAAGAAAATAGTTTCTTTTCAGTTTCAATCCTTATTCTAATGGAAGTTACTTTGGAAGAACGAAGTCTTCTTAATCCCTCCGAGCTGAGAGGTGGTTTCAATCCTTATTCTAATGGAAGTTACTTTGGAAGAAGTACATCATTACGGCAATCCAAAGAAAAAGCTTAGGTTTCAATCCTTATTCTAATGGAAGTTACTTTGGAAGAGAATATACATTTTGATGATCCATCTCCCACAATCTGTTTCAATCCTTATTCTAATGGAAGTTACTTTGGAAGATTGTGCCAGCAACAATGGTAGAGCCGGTGTACGTTCGAGTTTCAATCCTTATTCTAATGGAAGTTACTTTGGAAGGATATTAGTACTTCACGAAGCTATTTGAAGTTAAAAGGTTTCAATCCTTATTCTAATGGAAGTTACTTTGGAAGAGAAACTGTTCGTTTGAACGTATATTTTTGCCACAAAGTTTCAATCCTTATTCTAATGGAAGTTACTTTGGAAGCTATATAAGGCTTTGCCTCTAATGAATAAGATGATAGTTTCAATCCTTATTCTAATGGAAGTTACTTTGGAAGACGAAAACCAACAAACTCAAAAATCTGCTTTGCAGGTTTCAATCCTTATTCTAATGGAAGTTACTTTGGAAGTTTCTTATATCTAAGCCATTAGCGGCTCTAATACCAGGTTTCAATCCTTATTCTAATGGAAGTTACTTTGGAAGAAAGCGATTACTCCAGAGGTGTGATGCTTAGGGAGCGTTTCAATCCTTATTCTAATGGAAGTTACTTTGGAAGAGAATATACATTTTGATGATCCATCTCCCACAATCTGTTTCAATCCTTATTCTAATGGAAGTTACTTTGGAAGATACTTTGGCTTATCCATTATCTTTTCAGAAAACCGTGTTTCAATCCTTATTCTAATGGAAGTTACTTTGGAAGGTAAAGGTTTACTTCCTTTTCTTCTTTTTACGGCTTGTTTCAATCCTTATTCTAATGGAAGTTACTTTGGAAGCCAAATGGCTTTCCGTTGGGTCGGTTACTTCTGGTATCAAGTTTCAATCCTTATTCTAATGGAAGTTACTTTGGAAGAGAATATACATTTTGATGATCCATCTCCCACAATCTGTTTCAATCCTTATTCTAATGGAAGTTACTTTGGAAGACAAATCGATGTTTGGGGATTTGAAAAGATGGAAAGCAGGTTTCAATCCTTATTCTAATGGAAGTTACTTTGGAAGTAGCCCCAATGAATTTTTTACGGAAAGCCTCAGGATGTTTCAATCCTTATTCTAATGGAAGTTACTTTGGAAGACTAACAAATGCTCACCATGAGGCTTGTCGATTACGTTTCAATCCTTATTCTAATGGAAGTTACTTTGGAAGAGGGAGGATGAAAACAGATGAGTTTTCTGAACTTTTGTTTCAATCCTTATTCTAATGGAAGTTACTTTGGAAGTACTTGTTGCAAATACTTATCCATTGCTCTCTTTTTGTTTCAATCCTTATTCTAATGGAAGTTACTTTGGAAGACAAGAACAGAAGAACAGGAGCGGCCAGCTCCAAAACGTTTCAATCCTTATTCTAATGGAAGTTACTTTGGAAGATAAGTACTTCATCTTCAAAAGCCCAAAACATCTTCGTTTCAATCCTTATTCTAATGGAAGTTACTTTGGAAGACAACAGCAACAATAGTGAGTATGTCTTTAAGTTTTGTTTCAATCCTTATTCTAATGGAAGTTACTTTGGAAGACCAGCCCGAAACTAACCATTTCGGGCAAAGGAATAGGTTTCAATCCTTATTCTAATGGAAGTTACTTTGGAAGTACCGCCCAAACTAATCGTTTCATATAGCTATTGTTGTTTCAATCCTTATTCTAATGGAAGTTACTTTGGAAGATGCGACAAGTAGATTAATTTCATAATGATATTGTTGTTTCAATCCTTATTCTAATGGAAGTTACTTTGGAAGAAACCAATTTGTTACCAATAGGTATTGATTCTTACAGTTTCAATCCTTATTCTAATGGAAGTTACTTTGGAAGTTGCCATTCAAGTTGCCAAATCATTTAATGAAAAGTGTTTCAATCCTTATTCTAATGGAAGTTACTTTGGAAGTGTCAAGAGTAATTGTATTTTCAACGATGTTTCCTGCGTTTCAATCCTTATTCTAATGGAAGTTACTTTGGAAGAGGTTTTGTGATAGTTATGTTGAAAACTTTAGAAATGTTTCAATCCTTATTCTAATGGAAGTTACTTTGGAAGATAAACATGCACTGATGGAAGCCAAAGTGTTTTTGTGTTTCAATCCTTATTCTAATGGAAGTTACTTTGGAAGTATGAGTATTGATAAGCCAGCCAGTACGATAACAACGTTTCAATCCTTATTCTAATGGAAGTTACTTTGGAAGTGTTTCATCCATGGTCTTGTTATATTCGTTTCACTTAGTTTCAATCCTTATTCTAATGGAAGTTACTTTGGAAGAGCTTTAGCATCAACAACCGAACAGGTAATTTTATTGAGGTTTCAATCCTTATTCTAATGGAAGTTACTTTGGAAGTCGCTGGCAACCTGATACTAAATTCAGACAGACCCAGGTTTCAATCCTTATTCTAATGGAAGTTACTTTGGAAGGATAAAATTCAACCTCAAACGTTTGGCGATTTCTACCCTGTTTCAATCCTTATTCTAATGGAAGTTACTTTGGAAGACCAGCCCGAAACTAACCATTTCGGGCAAAGGAATAGGTTTCAATCCTTATTCTAATGGAAGTTACTTTGGAAGGCTTAATATTCGCTTTCAAGGTTTTAATCTGGCTCGGTTTCAATCCTTATTCTAATGGAAGTTACTTTGGAAGCATTTTGGTATCGATAGATAGTTTGAGAGTGAAAGGTTTCAATCCTTATTCTAATGGAAGTTACTTTGGAAGGAGTTCAATTGTAGCGAATAATTATCCACATCCAGAGTTTCAATCCTTATTCTAATGGAAGTTACTTTGGAAGCTCATACTTCCTTTTTCGCTACCATGATATTTCATCAGTTTCAATCCTTATTCTAATGGAAGTTACTTTGGAAGAGTTTATGAAAATGATAGTCCGATGATGGTAAAGATGTTTCAATCCTTATTCTAATGGAAGTTACTTTGGAAGAACTATTTCTGATTCTATATCGGTAGCATATTTTTGGTTTCAATCCTTATTCTAATGGAAGTTACTTTGGAAGTTTGGTTTTGTGTTGTGGCATTCCTGAATAATTTCTTACGTTTCAATCCTTATTCTAATGGAAGTTACTTTGGAAGCAATGGTGATTTGGTTAATAGTAGAAAGTTCAATCAGTTTCAATCCTTATTCTAATGGAAGTTACTTTGGAAGCTAGCACGTTTGCATACCAAACTAGCATTCTACCATGTTTCAATCCTTATTCTAATGGAAGTTACTTTGGAAGAAATTTTATAGCTTTAATAAGAAGACTAACACCAGTGTTTCAATCCTTATTCTAATGGAAGTTACTTTGGAAGTATTTTCAAAATTGCAAGTCACAGCCGATAAGGAATGTTTCAATCCTTATTCTAATGGAAGTTACTTTGGAAGTCATACTTCCTTTTTCGCTACCATGATATTTCATCAGTTTCAATCCTTATTCTAATGGAAGTTACTTTGGAAGAGAATATACATTTTGATGATCCATCTCCCACAATCTGTTTCAATCCTTATTCTAATGGAAGTTACTTTGGAAGTCATCAAAGCAATAATCCTATACTGTTCGTTTGCATGTTTCAATCCTTATTCTAATGGAAGTTACTTTGGAAGAAACTCTGACCATGATAACGCATCATTATTTGCAATGTTTCAATCCTTATTCTAATGGAAGTTACTTTGGAAGAAAACTAAAAGAAAACTCGCCGCCTTTGTATTATTTAGTTTCAATCCTTATTCTAATGGAAGTTACTTTGGAAGTAATACAATAAGGAGGGAAATGATAAGATATTTTTCGTTTCAATCCTTATTCTAATGGAAGTTACTTTGGAAGAGATACTACACCAAAGGTGTACGCCAACCGCATGAATTGTTTCAATCCTTATTCTAATGGAAGTTACTTTGGAAGAACAAAGCACCAGTGAAAGAATTATAAAACCACGGTCGTTTCAATCCTTATTCTAATGGAAGTTACTTTGGAAGTGTCCGCATCTCTCGCCTGTCCGCCTTTGGCTTTGCGTTTCAATCCTTATTCTAATGGAAGTTACTTTGGAAGCTTTGGTTGCTGGTAAATAAAACTTCCAGTCACGGGCAGTTTCAATCCTTATTCTAATGGAAGTTACTTTGGAAGAGAATCACAACCCACAAGCGTAATACCACCCGGCATGTTTCAATCCTTATTCTAATGGAAGTTACTTTGGAAGCTCTATGATTCCGAAGCGTTTGGTTTTTATCAAAAATGGTTTCAATCCTTATTCTAATGGAAGTTACTTTGGAAGAATCATCAATTACTTGTCGGCGAACGGATATTTCGAGTTTCAATCCTTATTCTAATGGAAGTTACTTTGGAAGTCGTCTGATTGGCTAATTCCTTGTAACATAATTAATTGTATGTTATATCCTATCTGCTTTTTCTTCTCTAAACAGTAGGTCAAAGTACGTTTTTTAGTTTGTTTTTTGAGTTTTTCCGTAAACATAACTAATTGAATTTGAATAATTTAATATCTTATTTTTCCCCTTTTAAAATAAATTGCTACTCGGAAATTGATTACTTTGTGCAAATATTTCTATAAGTGCAAGTTACACATCTCATTTTAGATTTGGTAGCTTTGGGATAATAATTGTTCTCTATAATCTGATAAATTTCTCGACTTGCTTCTTTTACTAAATGTTTGTCGCTATCTTGTATTGCTACTTCCACTAATTTATTATTGCTCCGTGTATATACCAAATAGCCTTTGTTGACTTTACAATGAAAGTTCTCTTCTATTAACCAAGCATAACAGTACAATTGGGTTTTATAAGTCTCAAAAACTTTGTCGTCATAGGCCGCAAATTTATAGTCTAAGGGTGTCATCGTACCGTCTTTTAATTTGAGTACTTCGTCGATACGTCCTCTTAAAAACTCGTTGGTTAAGTACTGGTCGTTGTATCGTTCTACTGCTCCTATACGTCTGCGTAGGTATTCTTTGTTTTGTTCTAATTTCTGGTTGTGGATTTCTCTGCCTTTCTGGACTTTGAAATGTCTGTCTTCATATTGTGGAATAGCGATAACATATTCAAAATACGTAAACCTCGGACAATATAAATATTCTATGATATGTGAAGGAGTAAGAGTCATTGTGTGAGTGATGAATTATGAGTTTATCGCTTTCGGAATACTAAAAAATTGATACACATGTAGGCAATTAAATGAAAATCGAATAAGGATTCTTAAAGAAAAAGTGCCATTACTTCATCTGAAACTAATTTCTTGTCGAAGGCTTGTCCCAATAAAATGGTTTCTTGTAATTCGTTTTTTGACATCGGAAAAATATAAACAGAATCGGTTTCTTCATTTATCAAATCTTCGATTTGCAGTTGCAAGCTGTCTTTCATATTGCGGTCTATCGTACCCAAAAACACAGAAAACTGTACTCTGTATAAGCCCGATTGCTTACAGATTTTAGCAACTTTGGTACGAGCTTTATCGTTTTTTATATCATATAATACCCATGCAATCATATTTCTATCATTTTAAGTAGTGATTAGTATTCAAGTTTCTAATTATCCGATATTTAGGAAAAGCAAAAAACATCAATTGAACTGTATTCACTATTTATCGCTGAATGTTTTCTTATAAATACAGCGTTTCAGATGTATCTTTTGTTTTCTCTATCAATTGATTAGCATAAGAATGAGCCTCCTGCTGAATGATATTTGCTCTTGTTTGATTGCGGTTTTTGTAGCGAATAGCATCTTCTTCCAAGTATTCGTTCAATGCCTTAATCAATAACTCTTTACCTTCTTTATTCAGCGTAACGCCATTGGTGATTTCGTCGATATGAGCTTTGTTTACTTTTTTTGCCGTAAACAATCTAAAAACTGGTACTTCTACAAATATTCTGAAAGGCTCTATAAAATCAAAAACCATGGATTTCTGGTTATAATCGTCTCTGTGCAAATAGCCAACGTAAGGGTCTAAACCTGCTAAAATCAAGGCTTTTTCTGTTCTCGTATAAAGAACACCGTAAGCATAATTCAGAAAGGCATTAAATGAATCTTTGGCTGGTCGGCTACTTCTGCCATTAAATTGATAGGACTGTGGCAATACATAATTGATGGTTTCAAAATATAAACGCCCAGCTGTACCTTCTAATCCTCGGATAGTTTCGGCAAAATCTTGTACAGTTTTACCTTCCAATTTACCAACTGAAATAACCAGATTTTGGATTCGCTCTATTTTATCGTCCAGATACTCTGCCATTTGTGGACGATGTTTTTTTAAGTCTTTGATAAACTCTAACTGATTCGTCATTTTTTCCGAAATCCAATTTTTGGTAGCCTTTACACCTTCTTCGTTGATACTAGCTTGTAATTGTTGTTTACGGATTTTGGTAGTACTTCCCAATTTTGAATGCCAAACTCTTCCCAAAGGATAACCGTCTGAACGAGCAAAAATAATATCAATATTATTGTACAAAGCCAATCGCACCGCATCAGTACTCAAAGAAGCCGAAGTAGCCAATACAAAGGAACTAACCTTGTGGGCAGCCAAAGTTTTCTTGATAGGTTCTCCATCTTTTACAGGAATTTTCACCTCAAACATATCATCTTTGATATGTAGATATGTTCCAAAAGTATTTAGATATACTTGCATCGTTTATGATTGAATAGACAGAAATATTTAAGGTTTTCATTCATTTCAATAGGGTATTAATTTATTCTCACCCTAACAAAAAATAAAAATTTGTTAATCAACTGGACAATCTTGTAAAAGACACAGAGGAACAAAGAGAATACAAAGAGTTTCACGGAGAAACATTGTAACAAAATACTCTGCGAAACTCTGTGTGTAAAAGTTGTCCAGTAATCAGCAGAAAATACTATTTATTTTTGTAAAATATTGACTATGAATATTTTACAAAAATAATTCATAATTCAAAACTCATATCTACTACATCGCTTCCAAAGTTCCAAACCCTCTTGCCACCGATTTGCCAATCCCAATAAATGAAGGTAAAACGGCATTACTCACAAAATCTGCTTGGAAGGCAATCATTGATTTATCTTTAAACTTGGTTTCTTTTTCATAAACATTTTGCAACATTCCCAATACCTGACCATTTACCCAATAATTCATCGCTTTGAAATAGCTTAGAATATTATTTTGGAGTAAAATATTCAACTGTTTTTGCTGTTCGGAGGCAGCATTATGAATATACTTTTGATGGTTTTCTTGGTTCAAAGCCATCCAAAGTGTTTGGAAACGATAGGAGTGGAGTTCGTTCGACAAACCAATCTCAAGCGTTTTTGATTCAATATTTTTCTGATTGATTTGGTACGTTTTATCCTCAATTTGGAGGGTTTTAATTTTCAAAAAGAGGTTAATCAACAAATCAGCCCCTTCGTTTAGCCCAACCAAGGTAGGAACTCTATTAATTACTTTATACTGCACCAAAGGATAACGGTATGCCGACTCGCCCGACTCCAAATGATTATGCAACAAAGGCGAATACTCTTGAAAAATATTCCCAAAATAGCCCCGTAATTTATGAGCATCACGAGTAGCCAATTGTATTTCAGGAAAACGGATGATGGTTTGATGGATTGTTTGCATGGTAATGGGTTAGAAAAATCTTGAATGTACTTTGTCTTCGTTAGTTCTAATAAAACCTGTGGTTAAATCATAAAAGTCTTCCAACTCATCATTGGGAATAATATAAATACCTTCACAAAGTAAATAATGGTCTGATTGTTTTAACTCTTCTTTCACCTTTGGCAGATGACTTGGTACAGAAATAATATGTTGATGAAAGCCTTTCTTAAAAGGTGAAAAATCCTCTTGAGTGAGTTCCTTATGAATCATTTTGACAAACTTATCTTTATATTCTGTTGCCTTTTCATCTATTTCAATAAAAACGGATATTGGTGGATATTGCTCTTCAATCACTTGAAATGATGAAACAGCAATATCATTTTTAGGGTCTTCGGAATCATACTTCAATGTTTTCATTGCTTCATATATTTTGCGAGAATCTACAAAAGATTTATTGCCAGCAACATTTGAGAAATAAGATTCTATTACTTCTAAATAGTTGTCTTCAAGAATTTGTGGATTATTTTCTAATAAAAGTCTTGCTTGTTGCTGAGTAACCTTATCATAAATCTTTTCACAATCGCCAAAATCTATGATATACAAAGGCGAATATTGTTTAGCCAAATTATTGTTTCGATTGATTCTGCCTGCTACTTGAATGATTGAATCCATTGGACCCAAATCACGGAAACCCATATCAAAATCTAAATCCACACCAGCTTCAACGCACTGAGTAGAGACTAAAATTGGTTTTAATTTAGCTTCTAAATCCGCTTTGATAGCATCTATAATACTTTGTCGTCTGGCTGGAATAATATTAGTTGAAAGGTAATAAACGGGGTTTGTATCTTCATTGCATTCCTGAGCAATAAGCTTAAAAACATCCAATGAACGTTTTACCGTATTACAAACTATGATACATGATTTTTCCTCAGACCATTTTTCTAAAAAAATAGTATTAATAAACTGCTGTTCATCTTCTAATTTTTCATCAATTAATGATACGATTTTAGTCCTTTTAAAACACTGAAACACTTTTTCATAATCAGGCAACAGTTCTATACTTTTAGCTTCTTCGCCTTCATTATTCAATATTTCCTGATTGGCTAATTCATAAATTTTGGGTTTAGTTGCCGTCATTAGTACAATGCGTGCATTCAGAAATTTAGCCAGATAAAACAAGGTAGCACCAATAAGTGGTAATTGTCCCAAACGAATTGTTTGTACTTCGTCAAGAATAATAATTGAGCCTGCAAAATGGTTGAATTTCTTTAATAACTTGTTTCTGTTACCAATTAAGGTTTGGAGAAACTGAACAAAAGTTGTAATCACCACATCGCATTGCCATGTGTCAAGCATCATCATTTTTTGATTGTAATTACTTGATTCATCCTTAGAAGTTTGTTCTAAAGCATCTGCATATTGGTAATGAGCCAATAGATTTACTTTTTCACCCAAAACCTCACTATAAACCTTTAATGACTGCTCAATAATATTGATAAAAGGTAAAGCATAAATTATTTGAGCTTCTCTTTGTTCGGTTTCTCTAATCTTTTCTCTTAGTCGAATGGCAAAATCTAAAGCCATGAGCGTTTTGCCTAAACCTGTTGGGGCAGTAAGTGTAAAAAGTTTATGTTCTTGCCAATCGTTTCTTTCCAAAAACTGATTTACTCGCAATCGTCCATAACTACGAAGTTCGTTTTGAGAGAACAAACTAATATCTTGATTTTCAACTAATTTATCAATACTCAATGGGCGATACTTATCTACCAAGTGTTTAGCAATAGATTTTTTAGGGTATAAAGAAGTATCCGAAGCATCCAATTTATCCGCTTCTATCAAAAGAGAAAATAGGTAGTTGATTAGGAAGTAGTTTTGGATATTGGATTCTTTTTCTGTAATCTCTTTGGTTGTTCTGTAAGCAGTTTTTCCTTCGGGAGGATTTACATATTGTTCAAGCTTTTCATCTCCAATTTCACTTTTGATTATATCCCAAAATTCATTGAAGGTTACTTTCTGTTTGTTAAAATAGCCTTCGTTATTTTTAGCCTCTGTTTTTTGTAAAAATTCATTTTTTGCTAAATTGTCTAAATTAAGATGGTGATTAACAACGATATAGTACAGGAGTAAAGCGAGAGTAGAGTTTTGGTCTTTGTACTTTTGGAATATTGTATAAGCTCCAAATCGTGCATGAGCTTTTAAATTATTATCAACACGTTCGTTGGTTAACAAGTACGCTTGAAAATACTTTGAATATTTGCCTAAGTCATGGTATCGACAAACATCACTTATCAAAAGTTTTATTTGTTGAGTATTGAGTTCTGGAAAAGAAACACTTGACTCAAAAGAAGTCAAGGCGTTTTGAGAAACGCCTTGATTATGTTTCTGAATAGATTTTATGCCTTTGCGTGTACCATCAGGCAAGGTTTCACTGTGAGAATAGAACATATTAATCTAAAAATTGAATGGTTTGATTGCCTTTAAGAACATAATATTTACCCGAGAATCTTATCTTCAATGGAATTCCTGCCGTTGTGTAAAGCACTCTATTCATTTTAGATAATTCTCTGTTATAATTTGCTACAAAATCCGCTGGTAAAAGTTCTTCTTCGATAAAATTCATTAATTCACTATCTTTTTCAAAAATAATTTCATTAACCATATCAGAATTTACAGCAGAATCAACCTCAATCAAATCGTCCGAATTTGAAGTATTTTCAATGATTTGTGAATTTTCAAATACTCTTACATTCCCTAAGCTGGCGTTAAAATTTGCTGTTCCTAAAGAAATATTATAAGTAAGCTGTTGTGAAATTATAGCATCTTTTAATGTTTGAAATAATTCCTTTCCTTCATCGAAGTGACTTATGAAAATACGATATTGAACATCATTTTCTTGTAGATTTAGCCCCGTTACTACTTCAAAAGGGGTTTGAATAGGATTTCCAGCCATTCCTCTAAAGTCTGAGTCAAAAGATTTTCTGAAATCTCCTAAGCTTTTTACAGACAGAAAATTTAAACGATGAAAACTCTTTTTAATTGGCGTTTTGATAGATATACCTATTCTGATTTTATCTGATGAAAAATCTTCATAATAGCAATCTCTTGGCTTTCCTAAAATTGCTGCCAATATTCCAATAATCGTTGTTCGAGGTGGTAAACTATATGTCATCGCTGTATTATTGGCATAATACTTTCTAAAATGGGCAAACTTACCACTAATATCAAATTGAATGATTTCCATAGTTTACCCTAAATTTTATCATCTGTGAGTTGATTTTTAAAGATTACTTCTTTGATAGCTTTTCCTTCTCCCTGATTTTCAAGGATAATTGTTAAGAGTTTGCTTAAATCAACATGAACATCTTCAACTTTACGAATTATTTCATCAGGTTTAGTCGAAACTAAATTGCGTAAATCTCCAAAATGACCATTAGAGAATCCTTCATTATAAACTATTTCTACATACAATTTTGCATACTGATTCAATTTAGAACGAGTAGGCATTGCCGAAATACTTTCCCAAATCATTTGACGGAAAAGTGTTCTATCTGCAACCGTTAATCCTGTGGACTTTGCTACATATTTATTGATAGTACCATTAAACGCCAGCATTGAATAATGTACACGGTAATCTTTTCCAAATGTACTACTGTCATCATTCATCGTAGTTACAATGGTGTTTGATTCAACTAGATCTACTTTGTGTAAAGAGTAACCCCAATTTAGCTGAATTGGACCTGTATAAGCTTTGGAAAAACCACCAATAGCAAAGGCACTACCAAACATTCGGATGTCAATAAATTGTTGTTTGACCAACTGTTCTAAGATAAAACTGTTTAGTTCAAGATTCTTTTTATCTTGAAGGGCTTTAAAAATTGGGTCAGTAGCTTTTTTTTCACTGATGATTTTTACAAAGACTTCTTTGTAGGGGCTTTCTCCAAAAAAGCTATCGACTAAAGTTTCATCTGCTAATATTCTGTTGATTACAGCTTTAAGCTTAGAATCTGGACTTACTTTTGTATCTCCTTCCATATCTACAAAAATCTCATTGCCAGAAGCTTTAAGATAGTCTCGAATACTACGCTTTACTCTTGTGTCTGTGACTAAATTTGTATTGGTATCATAGTCCATTCTGGGCTTATTTTCTTGGTCTGGGTCTCCATTGGGATTGCTAAGTGTAGCATCATAGATAAAAAGGAAGTCAGAATTTTCTTGAATGATTGTATTATTTTCCATTTTTTGAGTGTATTGAATTATTTGTTTTCTGATGATTTTACGATTCCGAATGAATATCCTGATAGAATGAAGAAGATAGCCCGTTCTCTTGACATTCTTTTTTCCCAATCTTTTTCTTTAAAAAATGTTACAAAATTTACATCATCAAACTTTACCCTTTGTATTTTATTCATATGTTCAGGTTTTTTGTATTGCTCTGTTTTCTCAATTAAAGCAACACGGAGACGCATAATATCTCTTACACTCATTCCATTGAAGTTTACTTTACTAAAAACAGTTTTAACCTTATCATCCTGAATTTTAACAACATTTTTCAACATTCTACCCAAATAAAACATAGCCATTTGGTCTACATTATATCCCATTTGAGTAAAAAAAGTAGTTATTTTCTGTTGATATTCATTGGGTTTGTCTTCCGACGTTTCTGGGGTAACAATTTCGTTTTCTTCCATGTTTTGTAAAAGGTTTAATTGTTTAAGAGCTTGAATGAGTGCAAAGTATTTGAATACTGAATCTCGAACGGCGAAATCAAAGTATTGGTCATCGTATTCTTTTACGTTTTTGAATGATTTATATCTTTCGTACCTGTGGCATAAAATAAGGTCGCAGAAATGTTTAAAGAGCTTGTTGGAATCTATCTTTCTATTTTCAAATATTAACTTGAAGAGAGAAAGTACTTCATTTTTCTTTTCCTTATCTTTCCTAATTGGAATTATTGAATAAATAGATGCCAAGTTAAAACGGTGTTGTTTTCCGTAGTCTGTCATTACAGAAAGCCAATCTACTGAATCTTGTAAATCATTTTTAAAGAAATCATTGACTTCATTAAAAGACTCTATGATTTTATAAAAGTGAAATTTACTTACATCCTTTATTTCATTGATGGTTTTAAAGAAATTTCCATCAGATTCAAACGCTAAAAAAGTTATCCAAAACGGTGCATCTGTTTCGTATTCTGCTCCAGTTACCAAACTATCAAAAGAGTTACTATCAAATAATAGCTCTGATTTCTGGAAAATACCTTTGGTTATGTATTGAATATCAACTTCTTCTTTATTCAGAAATTGAGGGATAATACAGTGGTCAATACCTGCAATTCTGATTTTCTGGTTTTCTAAAAGGTATTTGGAGGCTCTACTTAATAATAATTGATTATTATTTGAAACTTGATAGTTTAAGATAAAACTGTTTTTATCGAAAAATGAAGCGTAGTTTTTCGTTTCTTTTACGAACATTTTATTTAAGCTATATCTATCAGAAAAATTGACTTCTGCAACATCAGAGTTCAATGTACCTGTTGCATAACATAGCTTTTTACTTACTTCAATTGATGTTTGTTTTTTACCTTTTTCAAGAAACTTGGCTTTCATAAATTCTTCAAATCCCTCAATTTTTGAGACAGGAGTAGCCATGTTTATACCGTCTTCAGAAGATAAAACACTTGTATAAAAGAGTATAATTCTTGAGAATGGCGATTGTAGCACTAATGAAGTAAGCAACTTTTCATCTATTAATCGCTCTACTTGTCCTTTAGCTTCTTTCTCAATTGTAAATTTTTCAATAAAAATATTACTTAAAGAGAATATTTTAGGAAGAAGTTTCCCAAGCCTCGTGTCATTAAATTGAGGAAAATCTTTTGATATAGCTTCTTGAAACTGCCCAGTTGAAGGAATATTTCCTTTTGAATCAATAGCACCAAAAAACGTTTTTCTAATTTGCTCTAACTTTCCAGATTCAACACAAGCATAAATAGCCTTATTATTTCCACCCTGAATTTTAATATTCTTAAATACTAAACAAGATTTCTCCTCATCATATTCTTTTAAAGATGGACTTAGATAAACATCACATTTATCTAAATCAAAAACCAATTCAGCGACATATAATTTGATATTTTTATCTTTTTCTTTCAGAATGTTCGGATAATCAATAATATCATCCCATTCGCCACGGTTGTGGCTGAGTTGTGAGCCTAATTTGATAAGGGTAGTAAGCATAGTATCAATAGGGTTTAATAATTTGTACAGCAATTTTGAGAAATTTATTCTGCATTTTTTAGCGTATAAATACCTGTTTTACCTACACCCTAAAAGAATTAGGGTGTAGCATTTAAGCAATAAGACTTCTATGTTGGTGAAACACAAGTCCAACAAAAATTATTTTTATCTAAATCAGGAGGGAATCCGTTACATCTATCATTACACGGCAATATAGGTTTATAAAAGAGTACATCCTGATTATCAGTAACATTGTTGGGAACAATGACTTTTTTTTCGTTATTTTGCATAAAATCTTTTGGGTTTAAGTATTTAAATAATTGTTTTAAGTATTTAATAAAATTGATTTTAACTCAAGCCCATTCGTGCGTCCGACCAAGAAGTTACGAATGGGCTTTTCTATTCAAGCCTTGTTTTAATGGAAATAGACAATACATATTTGTCCTACAATTACTCTACATTTCGATTCTTGTTGTTTTGAAAGTTAATTTGTTTCATAGTTCTTATAGTTAAATTCTATATAATTATTCTACTAAAAATATTTTAACAAATGTACGTAAATGATTATATAAAAAGCAAGTGTTTTTTATACATTTTGCAAATACATGATGAGAAACATCTTATAAATCCTTATCCTACCAAATATTGGTTTACTGTATTATTCTTTTTAAAAAGACCTGAATGGTTCGGATTATTATGTGAAAAGCACTTAAAAAAGATTGATATGATTATTTAATGGATAAGAATTCCTGATGAGACAAAAGAGAACGCTTATGAAGAATTGTTGGTGTCCATTTATCTTTCCAAAATGTTGTTCAGCTTTATTTATTAGCTCAAAATATTGAGATTTGTTGGTAGCTTGGCGGTAACCAAAGCTTAGCCTCATACAACTCATTCCTAGGGCTGATACTTCCAAACTGCTATTTCCTGATGTTGCTAACATCATTACTGATTGAAGGATTTGGGAAACATTGTTAAAATCTTAATACTATATTTTCAATAGATTTAAAAATTGAGGTCATGAAATAGCTTCTTATAAAGCTTGAAAAAATTTCGTATTACAATACAGTTTGCAGTTAAGGGCTAGCAACGCAACTGCTCCTAATGTGTGTTTGATAGTAGTATTACTCAGCCAAAGCCGTGAATATTATAATTCTTAATCGATATTATGTAACACTTTCAATGGTTAGAATCGTCACCTTTGTTATAATCTAATATTATAAATGATACCATGAAATACATCGCTTTTGTATCCTATATTTTTATGCTAATTATACTCTCTTCGTGTAGTTCAACCCGAATGATAAGTACTTGGCGAGAACCTAACAAAGAAATTAGTCTGAATAAATTAAATAAAGTCTTAGTGGTAGCCTTGTTTCAAAATGAAACTACTCGCCGAAAAGTAGAAGACCAATTGGTGGGCTATCTGAATGGAAAAGGGGTGACTTCTTATGATTACTTAGATAGAAGTATTAGCGAGACCAATGAGGAAGCTATCAGAGACAAAATCAAAAAAGATGGGTTCGATGGTGCTATAACGATGCGTCTTTTGGATGTCGATAAAGAGAAGACCTATACTCGAAGCAATATTGCTTTGTATCCTTCTTACTACAATAATTTCAGCGGATATTATTATAGAAACTGGCCTTTCTATTTTGATTCAGGTTATTACTTAACGACAAGAATATTCACGGTTGAAACAAGTGTTTTTTCTATCAAAGAAGATAAAATTATCTGGACGGGCATTACTAAAACAACCGACCCAAGTGGCGTGGTAAAAATGACAGAAGAAATTGGGCAGGCTGTATTTAATCAAATGCTAAAGGAAGGATTTGTAAGTGATAAATAATCATTTGTTGTGCATGATAAAGTATTCAAATCAGTAGCAATTATTGTGGCTCATCCTGATGACGAAATGCTTTGGGCTGGTGGAGAAATACTTGACAAACCTTTACGTTTGTCTTTGCAGGAAAAACGACGAAGAAAGAGTAACCCTTTTTTTAAGTTCTAAATTAGATTAACATAGTTTAATGAACAGTCTCTTAGAAACATGGGGTATTCAAATGGCTAATTACAAAAAGATAAATAACATTGTAGTTCCAACTAGTTTTGAGGTTTTATGGCGTCTTAAAACAGGAAATTTTAGTTACGCTAAGTTTGATATGCAAAAAATAGAATATGATAAGCCAATAATTTTTCAGCAAGTATGGTGTATGATTGACAAGCATGATATGAGAGGAAAGCTAAACGTATATTGATTAGCGATAGGGTTTTATATACATTAAAAGAGTCAGCTATAATTTTATAAAAACCAAAAATATGAGGGCATTCAATTTTAGACTTCATAAATTATATACGTATTCTCGACAAACAGATTTCAAATCTGTACATCAAGTACAAAACCCTAATATTGTAGCGTATCTACTTTACATAATTTCAGGAGTCATAACTGCGATTTGGGCAATTGAATTTTTCACTTTGCATTGCGGTCAAGGAATTCATTTACTATTAATTATTGTGGCTAATTTAATTTTACTGAGTATCACACAATGTCATCAAAAAGCTAAATCGAAGATACCTCTTAAAAAATTATTACCTTAAAAAATCACTTAAAATTTAGCACTAGCATTGGCAAAACTGTGAATGTTATAACTCTTTACAAAAATTCTGTAATACTTTATCCTCAATACTTCCTCATCTTTGTTCAGTTGCGAAAACATATTCGCAGGCTGTAAGTAAATACGATGGAAATCATAAAGCCAACACAATATTTAGGCATTTGGATGGATTATTCAGTAGCTTATTTGATGGAATATACAAGAGATTCGATGGAAACTGAAATCATGGAATCTAACATTAATCACGAGAATCGAGATGAAACTCTGAATAGAAGCGAAAGCTTGCTGTACAATAAAGAGCAACTGAAACAAAGGCGTTTTTATGATGAATTAGGAGACATTATTAAAAAATATGATGAAGTAATTCTTTTTGGTCCGACAGACGCTAAGGTTGAATTATTGAATATTTTGGAAAAAAATCACCATTTCGATAAGATTAATATTAGTATCGAAGAGGCGGATAAAATGTCTGAAAATCAGCGACATGCCTTTGTTAAATCCTTTTTTCTTAAAATATATTCAGATGAAAAAGCTTCATAAGCATACCCAAAAACCTATTTCAGAAAAGAGCGAAATAGATTTTTCATATCCTGCCAGCGAGGATATTTATCAAAATTATAAGGAGGAAGAAGATATTGATCCTGAAAATATTTCGAGTACAAAAGTACTCAATGAGACTGATGAGGAATGGAACGAAAAGAGCTTTGAAGATGATAAATCTGGTGATGATTTAGATGTGCCAGGGTCAGAATTGGATGACGAACAAGAGCGTGTTGGTAGCGAAGATGAAGAAAATAACTACTATAGCATTGGTGGGGACAATCATATCGACTTAGAGGAAGAAAGAGAATAATTGATAAAGAAATTATGAAAATAGCCGTTTTTAGTACTCAATCGTATGAACAAGCCTATCTGGATAGGCTTAATATTGACTTTAAGCATGATTTGACCTATTTTGAGGCATCCTTAAATGCCAATACTACCAATTTAGCCGAAGGCTTTGAAGGTGTATGTGTTTTTGTGAGTGATAAATTGAATGAAAAAGTAATAGAAAAATTAGCGAAGCTTGGTGTAAAATTGATTGATTTGCGAAGTGCGGGTTTTAATAATATAGATATTCAGGCTGCTAAAAAGTATAATATAAAGGTATTGCGAGTACCCGCTTATTCTCCTCAAGCCGTTGCAGAACACGCTATTGCCTTGATTTTGACCTTGAACAGGAAAACACACAAAGTTTATAATAGAGTACGTGAGGGAGATTTTTCGCTAGATAATCTGCTAGGATTTAATCTATATCAGAAAACTGTTGGGGTAATTGGAACGGGTAAAATAGGTGCTGTCTTTTGTAAAATCATGCTAGGCTTTGGTTGCAAAATTATTGCATACGACCTTGTCGAATCGGAAAACTTAAAAGCGATAGGGGTGGAATACCAATCTTTTGATGAGGTATTAAAAAATGCCGATATTATTTCGTTGCATTGTCCACTTACAGAAAAATCTCACCATCTTTTGGATGCTACGGCATTCGATAAAATGAAAGAAGGAGTAATGCTGATTAATACCAGTAGGGGAGGTTTAATTAAAACAGAAGATGTTATTATTGCCCTGAAAAGTAAGAAGTTGGGATATTTAGGAATAGATGTTTATGAACAAGAAGACGGCTTGTTTTTTAAAGACTTTTCCGAAACAATTATTCAAGACGACATCATTGAACGATTAATGGCTTTTCATAACGTCCTTATTACACCACATCAGGGTTTCTTTACGAAGGAAGCTGTAGAGCAAATCATGAAAATTACCTTAAAAAACTTCACCGATTTTGAACAAGGATTGGTACTAGAGAATGAAGTAGTTATGTCATAACCAAATTGATTGAGATACATGTAAATCAAGAATAATCTAAATAAAATTATGTCTATACAAACGATAAATCCTGCAACGAATAAAGTCATAAAATCATTTGATGAAATGACCGATTCGACTGTTGATAGTGCCGTTGGAAAAGCTACAAAAGCTTTTGACGATTGGAAACATACTAGCTATGAGGTACGAGCCAAATTACTGCATAAAGTAGCAAGCCTGATGCGGGCAAAAAAGGAGTCGCTTGCCCAAATGATTACGCTAGAAATGGGAAAACTCATTGCTCAAGCAGAGGGGGAGATTCTACTCAGTGCCGATATTTTCGATTATTATGCAACCCATGGAGCGACATTTCTTGCCGATAAAGTTCTTGCTCCCGAACACGGAACGGCACTTATCCGATACAGTCCTATTGGAGTATTGTTTGGTGTAGAGCCTTGGAACTTCCCCTTTTATCAAGTTGCCCGATTTGCTGCCCCAAATATCATGATTGGCAATACTATATTAGTGAAACATGCCTCATTAGTACCCCAGTGTGGCATTGCCATAGAAGAACTATTCCTTGAGGCAGGTTCTCCTAAAGGGCTTTATACTAATCTTTTAATATCGGGAAAACGTGCTTCGGCATTGGTTTCAGACAAAAGAATCAAAGGTGTATCGCTCACAGGTAGTGAAGCCGCAGGAGCAAGCCTAGCCTCGGAAGCAGGGAAATATCTAAAAAAATCTGTTTTAGAATTAGGAGGGAGCGATGCCTTCATTATACTTGAAGACGCTGATATTGATAAAACCGTTGATTGGGCGATTATAGGCAGAATCAATAACAATGGAGAATGTTGTATCGCTTCTAAAAGATTTATCGCTGTAGAAGCTATTGCAGATGAATTTTTGAAAAAATTTACTGATAAAATGGCACTGTTAAAAGTTGGTGATCCTATGCACAAAGATACTGACCTCGGTCCTTTAAGTAGTGAAGATGCTGCCGTGCAAATTGTTCAACAGATTGATAGGGCAGTAAAAGGAGGTGCAAAAATCATTTTAGGTGGTAAGCGAGTTGATAGTGAAGGAGCATTTGTACAACCAACAATTTTGACAAATATCCAAAGCGATAATCCTGTTTATTATGAAGAATTATTTGGACCTGTAGCTACTTTTTACCGTGTAAAAGATGAACAAGCAGCCATTGAATTAGCCAATGACTCTCCATTTGGTTTAGGAGGATCTATTTTTACACAGGATATTGCAAGGGGTGAACGATTGGCGAATCAGATTGATACTGGAATGGTATTTATCAATCACCCAACTTGGACTCAGGCTGATTTACCTTTTGGCGGAACCAAAGGCTCTGGCTATGGTCGTGAACTTTCTGAACTTGGAATAGATGAATTTGTGAACAAAAAGCTGATTCGGGTAAGTAATCTGGATGACCCTTTTTGATTGTTCCTAAAGAAAATTGCTAGTGCTTATCTTTAAATCTATTACTATGAAAACGCATGAACTGTCCTTTTGCTTCTCGGATAAAAATCAGATGGAACTAACTGATTTTGAAGAGGCTATTCATCACGCTATGCGACAATATTCACTAGAACACTTAACTGTTACAGAAGAAACTTCTCAAGAAAATATTTTGGAGGCTATCCAAAAATCTTTGGCAGTTTGTCGTTTGGCAGGCATCAATAGTGAACAACACTTCAAAAAGATATATGTGTACAATGCAGATATTAGTACTTTAAATATCGACTGGAGAATGACTAAAAAAGGACTTAATTTGATGATTATTCTAACCTCTTCAATGAATGAAAAGATGGCTCAATGGCTGTGGGAATTGGCGAATTTGTAAAATACCTCAATGATGTGCTTGCCTAAAATAGGTTGACAGATTTATACTCCTGTTCAATGTACTTAAAATTGTAATATAGTTTGATTTGGGTCTGTTTTTTTTGTTCCATCGGATGTCCAAATGTTTAATTTAGGTCTTTTATCGACCTCTAGTTCTTTGATGTATTGTTCAAACGAGTCTGGCGTTCTTTTTCCTAAAGAACTATGTGGTCGTTTATTGTTGTAAGTATCAATAGCCTTTTTGACGTTAGTTTTTAACTCCTCAAGGCTTGTACTTTCCCAATATCTTAGATATTGATTTTTAATAGTTCCATTCACTCTTTCAATATGGCTATTTTCATGTACCTCATTACACATACTTATCGCTATGTGAGCATTTTTGAGTAAAGTGACATAGTCATCACTAATGTATTGTCCACCTCTGTCAGAATGGTGGATGAGGTTTGTAAACTTCTTCTTTTTACGAGTTGAAAAAGCCATTTCAAGAGCATGACAATTGTTTTCTGCTCTCATATTATCAGCTGTGGAATAGCCTATTATTTTTCGAGAATAAACATCTATAATCATGACGATATAGTAAAATTTATCAGCGATGTTATAATATGTAATATCACTTGTCCACAACTGGTCAATATTATTGAGCTGTTTATCAACTAACAGGTTTTTGTAACGACTAAATGGACTTGAAAAAGTGGTTCTAATTTGATTTTTGTAAGTAATCAATCTAAATCCATAGCTAAGTCCGATACTAATAAAGGCATCACGACCTAATCCATTGGGTTTAAGAATGTCGTAAATCACTCTTAAACCCATGCCAGGATGTATTTCCCTTATTTGCATAATTAAACCGACAACCAAGTACTCTAATAAAGCCCAGTGCTTTTCTCTGATAAGTCGCTGATGATGAGCCTGTCTTGAAATATCACAAAGCTTGAATAAATCACTCATTGAATAATGACGAGTATGCAACCGAAAATATTCTAAAGTTTGACTTTGAAGTTTTTTTTTATATCTATGTCATATTCTTTCGATGCCAACTCTACTAGCTTTTCAAGATAGTCTAATTGCATTTGTTTTTGCCCTAAGCGACGTTCAAGTTCGGCTACTTGAGCTAACAATTCAGCAGTCTTTTGTGCTTCACTTTCTTGTTGTACAACCATGACTGTTCCTTTTTTGTGTTGTGGAGAATATTTGTAAATCCAACGATAAACCGTATAAGGAGCTACTTCCCACAATTTACTAAAAGAATGCACGGTATAAAGCCCAGCTGTTAACTCTTGAACTTTTTCTCGTTTGAACGATTCACTAAAAATCCGTCGTTGACGAATTTTTAAATTTGTACTTTTTTTAGAATCTGATTTCGATTTGCTCATAGATAAGTTGATTTTTATGTCAACCTATTTTAGGCAAGCACATGAAACAACTTATCATTTTTGACCTAGATGGAACACTTGCCGAAAGCAAATCGTCTATTGATAGCGAAACCGCCCATTTACTCAATATACTTTTGACTAATGTTAAATTGGGAATTATGTTATTCGGAAGACCTGTCTTTGTCAGAGAAAACCGCTATCATTCATGCAATCAATGAAACCAAACTTGTTATAAAAACGATTATTGCGTGCTTATTTTAAGATTTTTTCAACATTTGTTTTTCCTCTTATGAGGCGAACTAATTCACCTCATAAAAGGAAAAAACGGGTTTGAATATCACGAAATTAAATTAACAACTGATTAAGTATAACTTGATTAATCAGTTTAAATAGTAGCATTTTTATAATAGACAACATTTTGATAATCAGTGAATAACGCAACTATTTCCTGTAATGTTGTAACACTTCTTAATGTCTAACCTCCCAACTTTATACTGTGAAAACACTTTCACGCTAAAAACAAATACCATGAAAACTAACGAGGAATTACAGAAGGATGTACAAAATGCTATCAAATGGGAACCTTTATTGCACGCTGCAGAAATCGGTGTTACGGTAAAGGATGGAGTCGTTACTTTGTCGGGTAGTGTGGATAGTTACTCTAAAAAATTTGAGGCAGAAAAAGCGGCTAAGAATATCATAGGCGTAAAGGTTGTAGTAGAAAAAATAGAAGTGAAATTTAAGTCAGATACATCTAAAAAAGATGATAACGAAATTGCTGACGAAATTTTAAGTGCTTTTAAATGGAATTTGGAAGTTCCTGATAGTAAAATTAAAGTAAAAGTAGAAAAAGGCTGGGTTACCTTAGAAGGTGAAGTTCATTGGAATTATCAAAGAAATGCTGCAAAACATGCTGTTGATAAACTTATGGGCGTTACGGGTGTTTCTAACGATATTTTGATAAAATCAGAAATCCAGAATGACATTAAAAAAAGTGACATCGAAGACGCCTTAAAACGTAATTGGGCAATCGACGACGAGCATATTAACATCAATGTTGATGGTCATATAGTTACCTTAACTGGAAGTGTAGATTCTTGGTATCAAAAAGATGAAGCGGCTCGAATAGCTTGGAATGCACCAGGCGTTTGGATGGTAGATAACGAATTGGAAGTTGAATACGAATATGCTTTAATGGATTAAAAATTCTAAAGAAAAAGGAGTGGATTTTTTTTCACTCCTTTTTTTATAAAATACTATGGATAATTCTAATACTCATACTTACGAAGTGAATCTTCGGTGGAATGCTGAACGAAAAGGAATTTTAACGTCTCCTGTTTTACCTAGTCAAATTGAGGTAGCTACTCCTCCAGAATTTCCGAAAGGAATGAAAAACATTTGGACTCCCGAACACTTATTTGTGGCAGCAATCAATAGTTGTTTGATGGCTACTTTTTTGGACATTGCCGAAAACTCAAAATTTGAATTTATCAGTTTTGAAAGTAATGCCGTTGGTACGGTTGAAAAATTGGATGGGAAATTGGCAGTAACGGAAATCTTACTAAAACCAACCATTGTAGTACCGACTTTAAAACATGAAGAACAATTACGAAAAATACTTGAAAAGAGCGAAAAAGCTTGTGCCATTTCTAATTCTATCAAAACAAAAGTCATTTTAGAACCTATCATCAAAGTATAATTATGCTCTAAGCTTTATGCTAATTATTTACAAGTATTTGATAATTAAAGGTTTGTGGTTTTAATCACCAATCGCTATTTACTAATTACCGCTTAAATGATTGATTTTGAAAATTTACTAATATGACAAAGAAAAGTATCATCATTAGTGTTCTTGTTGTGGTGGTGATTTCCGCTTTAGGGTTTTACTACTATCAAAGCCAAAACAAGGCTAAAGTATATTATTGGCGAAGTGTAAGCATTGAAAGGGGCGACGTAAAGGTATTGATAACGGCTACTGGAACAATGGCTGCGGATACTTCGGTAGATGTGGGCGTACAGGTTTCGGGAACGATTGCCAGTATCAAAGCTGATTTTAATACGGTCGTAAAAAAGAATCAAATCTTAGCTGTATTGGATACTACGCTCTATTACGCTACAAAATTAGATGCTTTGGCAGCTTTACAAAGAGCACAAGTAGCCTTTGAACAAGCCCAAAGAGAGTTTAAGAGAGCATCATTTTTGTTTGAAAATAAAGTAATTGCACAAGTTGATTATGACTTGGCACTAACGACCTATCAAACCGCCAAAAGTAATGTAGTTTCTGCAAAATCTATAGTGAATAAAGCTGCAATTAATTTGCGGTATTGTACCATAAAAGCACCCATCAGTGGTTTAATTATCGCCCGTAATGTTCAGATTGGGAATATGGTAATCGCCAGTTTTACCAGTCCCGTACTTTTTACCATCGCAAATAATCTTAAAAAAATGCAAGTACAAGCCAATGTTGATGAAGCTGATATTGGTCAATTGAAAGTTGGACAAAAAGCTATTTTCACGGTTGATGCTTATCCGAATGATGTCTTTTCGGGTGAAGTTACTCAGATTAGACATTCGCCTGTGGTGGTGTCGAGCGTGGTGAATTATGTGGTGATTATTGAAGTACCCAATCCAGCCTTGAAATTAATTCCGGGACTGACGGTCAATGCCAATATTTCTATTCAAGAACAAAAAAATGTGCTTAAAGTAGCTACAAGTGCTTTTGCCTTTACGCCAACAGCCGAATATATTCAGAATGCGGTTTCTCTTTCAGAAAACACTAAAAAATTCTGGTTACAAAAAATATCAGATAATAGTGAATTGAAGAAACAAGAAATCGTTGAAACGAATGGTACAAAGGGTTTTTTGTGGGTCATAAAAGATAAAGACGTAATTCCTATACAAGTAATCAAAGGGTTGAATGATGGTGCTTTTACCCAAGTAAGTGGAAGTATGAAAGAAGGCTATTTAGTCGCCACGGGTATCAATCAATCTGCTCCAACAGAAACCAACGCTTCAAATCCGTTTATGCCTAAAATGCCAAGTACAAAAAAGACAAAATGAAAGCCTCAGAAAACTTAATTTCCGTACAAAACTTAATAAAAACCTATATCACAGGTACTACTGAGGTACATGCTTTAAATGATGTTTCGCTGACGATTGACAAAGGTGAGTTTTTGGCAATCATGGGAGCAAGTGGTTCGGGGAAATCTACTTTTATGAATATTCTTGGATGTTTAGATAATCCTACAACTGGTACTTATTTGATGGAGGGAATAGATGTATTAGGCAGAAATAGAGATGAATTGGCTGAATTGCGAAATCAAAAATTAGGTTTTGTTTTTCAGTCATTTAATATTTTGCCCAGAACTTCCGCCCTTGAAAATGTAGAGCTTCCGCTTTTGTACAATAGTAAAATCGCTGTGAAAGATTATGGCGACAGAGCCATGAATGCCCTAAAATCCGTTGGACTTGGCGACCGAGTAAATGCTATGCCAAATGAACTTTCGGGCGGACAACAACAGCGAGTAGCCATTGCACGAGCGTTGGTAAACGACCCTGTAATTATCATGGCGGATGAACCTACTGGAAATCTTGATTCCAGAACCAGTTATGAAATTATGCAAATTTTTCAAGCCTTGAACGACAAAGGAATTACCGTGGTAATGGTAACGCACGAACCCGATATTGCTCAATTTGCCAAGACAAATGTTGTTTTCAAAGACGGAAAAATTATTTTTAATGATACTGTAAAAGATAGGAAAATAGCCACGGAAGAACTGAAAAAGATAGCCTTGCTCACCGATGAAAAATCAACGACATGAGAATCCTCAATTTATTTAAAGTAGCTTTTCGTTCTTTATTAAGAAATAAATTGCGTAGTTTTTTAACGATGTTGGGCATAATCATTGGTGTCGCTTCTGTGATTGCGATGTTGGCGATTGGCGAAGGTTCTAACCAAAATATCAAAGCATCGGTTGCCAGTTTGGGTACAAATTCCATCATGGTTTATCCTGGCAATAATGCGATGGGTGGCGTAAGTCAGGGAGCAGCTTCTAATAAAACCATTCGGGTTGAAGACGTAGAAGCCATCAGAGACAACTGCGATTTAGTGAATTTTATTTCTCCTGTTGACCAAAAAAGAGCGCAAGTAATTTATGGTTCTCAAAACTGGAATACTTCCATTTTAGGTGTTACCAACGACTACCTTGCCATTCGCTCGCTTACTCTTGCCAAAGGAAGCACTTTCACAACTGCCGACGACCGTGCGGTTGCCAAAGTTTGTTTGGTAGGAGTCACCGTTGTATTGAATTTATTTGGTGACGAAAATTTTAATCCCATCGGTGAAATCATTCGTATTAACAGTATTCCTGTGAAAATCATTGGAGTATTGTCAAAAATGGGTCAGAATACTTTTGGACAAGACCAAGACGATATTATTCTTGCCCCATTTTCAACGGTTCAAAAAAGAATGATGTCGTCTTCGATGTACGTCAATAGCATTTTAGCTTCTGGAAAATCGGAAGGACAAGTAGTAGATGCCGTAGATGAAATCACGAATTTATTAAGAGATAAACACAAAATCGCTCCTTCAGACGATAACGATTTTACCGTTCGTACTCAGTCGGAAATCAGTAATATTTTTGGTACAATTTCTAAAGTAATGACCATTCTGCTGGCAAGTATCGCCAGTATTTCGCTATTGGTCGGCGGTATCGGCATAATGAATATCATGTTAGTTTCCGTCACCGAACGTACCCGAGAAATCGGTATCAGAATGGCAATCGGAGCAAAAGGAAAAGATATTTTAACCCAGTTTATGATTGAATCCATCGTCATTAGTTTTATGGGCGGACTCATTGGCATTGCACTGGGAATTTTAGTGGCAGAATTAGTGGCAACCTTTGGAGGTTGGCCCGTGGTCATTACTGTTTTTTCTGTGGTAGTATCATTTTTATTTTCTACCATTATCGGACTTTTCTTTGGCTGGTATCCTGCTCAAAAAGCCGCCTCACTTAATCCAATTGACGCTTTGAGGTACGAATAGTACAATCACAAAAAAGCCTAAGTAACGTTATAAAAAAGTGCAGGACATCTTTTATTTAACATAAGGTTTATTATAGGTCGTTTAGGATTCTATGAAAAAACGACTCAAAAAGCTAAAATAATCATTCCAACTGTTTACGATTTAGTAAATCAATGAGTTTAAAAAGCGTTTTTTGTAGTGAAACAATTTCTTCTAAACTTACAGAATCATCTTTAAAACTATCGACTATTTTATGAGGAATCTGAGCAACTGATTGCTTTAAAGCTACTCCTTTTTCAGTAAGTAATATTTTTACTACCCGTTCATCGTCGTCTGAACGTTTTCTGACTAAGAGTTGCTTTTCTTCCAGTCTTTTGAGTAGCGGAGTTACCGTATTCGACGCTAAGAGTAATTTTTGACAAACCTCGTTTACCGATAGGCTCCCATGTTGCCAAAGCACCAATAGCACCAAGTACTGTGGGTAAGTAAGTTCTACTTCTTTAAGTAACTCATTATAAATTTGCGTAGTGAGCCTCGATGCTGCATACAAAGGAAAACAAAGCTGATTTTCAAGGAAAAGTTCTGTGCCGTCGGTATTCATTTTTACAATAATTTTTCAATAAACGCCTCCATACTTTCGGGTTTAGCAATTGGCGAAAATCGCTTTACAGGTTTACCGTTTTTATCAAGAACAAATTTGGTAAAATTCCATTTAACATCACTAAAGAGGATGAAACCCAGTTTTGCCTTTAGAAACGTAAAAATTGGATGAGCGTTGGTTCCGTTTACTTCTATTTTATCAAACATCTGAAAACTTACACCATAATTCATCTGACAAAATTCGAGAATTTCTTCAGAACTTCCTTTTTCTTGATTAGCAAACTGATTGCAAGGAAATCCTAAAATTACCAATCCTCTATCTTTATACTTTTGATACAAGTACTCAAGTCCTTCAAATTGAGGCGTTAAGCCACATTTACTTGCCGTGTTGACCACAATGACAACCTTTCCCTTAAATTCACTCATCAAACGGCTCTTTCCTTTAATATCATTCGCTGATAAATCATAAAAGTTAACACTTTTCATCATTTTTCGTTCTTTGAATTGTTGAATCAAATACTTTAAAGCTCCTGTTGACCACAAAGCCCATAAAGTTAGCACTGGCTGAAAAAATAATCTTACCAGACGCTTCGTGTCTGTATCCAAGCCAAAGGCTGAAATGCCATTGATATATTGCGAGATATTTCCCGGAAAAATTAACACGTAAAAAAGTGCCAATACCAAACCAACGATAATTTTTTGTTTGGATAAAAATATCATTGATAAGCCTAATAGTATTTCAATGATGCCAGAAGACAGCACAACAAAATCCATGAATCCAGCACTTTGAGGGAGCCAACTGGGTACTTGTGCCAAAAACTCTTGGCGTTGAAATGTTAAGTGACCCGTACCAGCCAATGTCATAAAAAGACCAAGTACAATTCTAAATAAGTTTTGGATTAAAGAAGTTTTCATATTTATATTTTTTACAATTATATCGCACACGATACAAATATACATATTTTATCTTTACTAAAACATTTTAATCATCCATACTCTATTGCTGAAAATATTAAGTGCATTAAAATCTTTACGTTTTCATCAACTTCCCTTAGCTTAGATTACTTGCTATTATTCAAGACAATAAAAAAGAATCGTTCTATCTTACTGCCTCATTTTATCCTTCATGGCTGATTACAAGTATGATAATAGGAATAATACTCAGATTAGCGATAACAAGGTATATTTGAAGTAGAAGGAATTAACCTATCTGGCAATTCAGAACATGAATAAGATTTGGAATACAAAAACTAAAAATTGGAGAGAGAGTCTTGCAGAACTAATGATTACATTTGAAAATAGAATTTCACAAGTTGATTTATTGAACACTCCCAATAAATTAGGCGATTTCATTAGTTGTTAAACCTCGCCCGAAACTCCAACGGACTCATCTCAACTTTGGTCTTAAATAATTTACTAAACGACTGTGAATGTTCGAAACCTAATTGAAAAGCTATTTCACTCACAGAAAGACTGTTAGTAGCAAGCTTTTCTTTGGCTTTTTCAATGAGTTTTTCGTGGATATGTTGTTGAGTACTTTGCCCTGTAAGACTTCTTAATAAATCACTTAGATAATGTGCGGAAACATTGAGTTCTTGTGAAATGTAATGAACACTTGGAAGCCCTAAGTCGGTAATTTTATCGGTGAAATACTCATTAAGTAAGGTATCAAACTTCACGAGTAAATCGTTACTGGCATTCTTTCGAGTCAAGAACTGGCGATTGTAAAAGCGATTGGTGTAATTGAGTAATAAATCTAAGTAAGAAACCATAACATCTTGACTAAATTGGTCAATTGAATTTTGGGATTCTAATTCAATATTTTGTAAAATCATTTCAAGCATTTTTTCCTCCTTATCAGAAAGGTGTAAAGCTTCTTTTACTTCATAAGAGAAAAAACCGTACTCTTTGATGAGCCTTCCCAATGGATAAGGACGTATAAAATCGGGATGAAAAACTAACCACCAGCCAGAAACTTCATAATTATCTTGTCCTCTGGTTGATAATAATTGCCCAGGCGACATGGTCGCTAAAACACCTTCATCAAAATCGTAATAATGTTGCCCATACTTCAACTTTCCTTTCACATTTTTCTTTAAAGACACACTGTAAAAGTTTAAAATCAAATGATGAGTTGTACTACTATCTGTATTCGGCACAGTATCTAAATTGATAAGACTAACCAGAGGATGATGTGGCTTGGGTAGTCCAATAAGTTTATGTAATTCAGAAACAGAGTTGATAATTGTTGGCTTTGCACTATTTTTCATGGTAAAATCTATAATGATTAGAAGTGTCGTTACAAGATGCAACGACACTTCTTAAAGATGTCAAATTAATGATTTGTGACTTTTTGGGTAAATATCCAAGCCCAAGCAATCAACACAAACTGAAAAGGCAGTCGGATGATACTTGCCACAAAACCTTCATTTTTAGTTTGATAAAAATCAATAGACTGCGGAATATGGATGGCAAAAAAATAAACTACCAGCATAGCTATGATAAGTTTTGCTGATAATATTCTGGTTTTCAAAGGCAAAAGCAATAGCCCCAGCACGATTTCTACGATACCACTCAAATAAATCAAAAAGATATGGGCAGGCATCCATGTAGGCATCATAGCCAAATATTGCTTGGGATAAAGCAAGTGCATTGCCCCCATTGCTACATAAAACAATACCAAAAGGTACAGCGATACAACTTTAATCGTCTTCATCATCATTATTATCTTTTTTATTGAGCTTTCTCTGCTACTGGTTGCCATGCCTTCCAATCTGCCAAACGTTTAGCATAAACAGGCTCTATCACGTGCAAAGGTACTGCACCCAAAAACAATCGCAAAGGTGGATTTTCAGCATCAGCAAGTGTTAAAATTGCACTGGCTGTATTATCAGGATTTCCTTGTGGAACACCGCTAAATGCTTGATATAAAGCAGCTTTTACACCGTTATATGCCTCAATAGCTTTACTTTGTTTGGCAGATGCCGTTCCCCATTCAGTAGCATAACCAGCAGGTTCAATCAAGGTAACTTTAATGCCAAAGCCTGCAACCTCCTGAGCGAGTGAATCACAAAGACCTTCAACAGCCCATTTTGAAGCATGATAAATCCCCAATGTTGGGAAAGTTGTTACGCCACCAATACTTGATACTTGCATGATATGCCCGTTTTGTTGTGTTCTCATCATTGGCAATACTGCTTGAATCATCCATAAAGAACCAAAGACATTCGTTTCAAATTGAGCTCTTGCCTCGGTTTCAGAAATCTCTTCAATACATCCAAAATGCCCAAAACCTGCATTGCTAATCAATACGTCAATTTTCCCGAAATGTTCCTGTGCTTGTTGAACTGCCGCAAAGCAAGCCTCACGATTATCAACATCTAAAGAAATTGGCAAAACAGCATCGCCGTATTTCGTTACCAAATCAGCTAAAGAATCAATGTTTCTGGCGGTTGCTACCACTTTGTCGCCACGTTGAAGGGCGGCTTCTGCCCAAATTTTACCAAAGCCTTTTGATGTTCCTGTAATTAACCAAACTTTATTTTCCATTTTGTTTTTTAATTTTATTTGATGACACAAAGTTCTATTAAATCAAACGCCAGAAAGTAGTCAGAATGTATGATGTTGTAGCCAAAACGGAGTAAAGTACAACTATCTCATCCACATCGGACTTTGTGCTACTACGTTTTGATGAATAGGACAATATTAGGCAAGACCACTACCTTATATTCAAGAGGCAAAGGAATTGTCGGGTTCTATATACTTTTCATCCTTACTTTACTGTTACCAGCTATGCTTTTGGTAGAGAATAAACAATGGGGGAAAGCCGATAATTATCAAGCCATTTTGCTGAATTTATTCAGAATCGTTACGGCTTTTACCATTGGGCATTCGCTTACTTTATTTTTCCAAAACAGTTTATTCTGTTGGTTTGTAGTATAATAGCTCTTAGCAAAATTTCGATAATGGCTCAAGATACAACCAACACAAAAATGCTCAGTGGCGGAAAGTTTGTCTTGTTTAATACCATGAATGAGATTGAATTCTATGCGAATCATCCTGTGCTACTTCATCAAGTCCCTTTCACAAATTTTGGCTTTGCTCAATTATCTTACAACAATACAAGGGGCCTTTTTAAGAAAACTCAAGAGCCAGAAAGTACTACCCAATTAGCTTTTTCATCTTTTGGCATTCGTGATGTAAAAAGACTAAGGGTTTCTGGAGGTTTTACTTATGAAAAAGAATGGCAATTTGGAGCTAGGTTAGCACATCGATACAATATTAACGACCCAAGCCCTTATTATCTGTTTGCTCAAAAACCAGGGAATTGGGATAAAGTAAATTATATTTTATCGGGTGATATTACTACAGATCTAAAAAATAACAAAGTAATAATTGGAGCTGGAGCAGATTACATTGCTCGTCAGAATTATCGTTCCACTGATCCTAGGCCACAAATCAATGTTTTTAGTTTTAAACCAAGAGTTTTTTTGGATATAAACTAACAGATTTATCGTATTTGGGGCTTACTTATAAATATGGTTATGGAAAGAATACCGTCGGAGCTCTAGTTGTCATGCTCCAGATTTATCATGGACGGACGGCAGAGAACGGTCAGTCGGTCATAACCATTTGAAAACTAAGCGAAATGCTCCATCACTCCAAAATATCTGGTATTTTAAGAAATACTTTTGGGATGGCAGAGCCGCTAGTTTAGAAGAACAAGCAATAGGGCCACTATTAGCTGAAGGCGAAATGAATGAAAACTTGGAACAACTACCCAATGAGCTTAACAAAATAAAAGGTTATCAAGCATACTTTAAAAAGGCTTTTGGAAAAGAAAGTATTAATAAAGAACAAATTTTGAAAGCTTTGGCTATTTATCAGCAAACCATAGTAAGTAGAAAAAGTCGATTTGATGATTTTGTAAAAGGCAACAGTCAGGCACTGAACGATAAAGAAGTAATGGGTTTACATCTTTTCCGTACCAAAGCACGTTGTATAAATTGTCATAATGGCCCTTTGTTTTCTGATAATCAATTCCATAACGTAGGACTCACCTATTACGGGCGTGAATATGAGGATTTAGGCCTTTACAATGTCAGTCATAAGGCAGAAGATATTGGCAAATTTAAAACTCCAATTTTGCGGGATGTCATCAGAACCCGTCCTTGGATGCACAATGGCTTATTTGATGATATTGAAGGAGTAATTACTATGTATAATAATGGAATGCCACAACCAAAACCCAAAGACGAAAAACAGCAAAAAGACCCATTGTTCCCCAAAACATCACCAATTATTAGAAAACTAAATTTAACAAAACAAGAACAGGAAGCTTTGGTCGCATTTTTGGGAGCTATTACTTCAGCTCCTTTCAGAGTACAAGCCCCTGAACTACCTCAGTAAAAGGTTAAATTATAGGTGTTAGGAAACAATCACCGAATAGAATGAGTTGTATAAGAGCAACTTACATTATATACTGTTTTTATTTCATATTTCTTATTTTGTCTTTTTGAATTGGCGAGTAATCAGTTTTTATTTGTCCATTTACTTGTATTTTGTCAAAGTAACATTTTACGCCAGTTGCAATATTCATATCTTCTAGGTTTTGAATGTGAAAATGTAAATGCGGTTCAGAAGAGTTTCCTGAATTTCCGCAAAGTCCCAGCATCTGCCCTTGTTTAACTTTTTGTCCTTGCTTCACAACTATTGAATGTTGCTTAAAATGAGCGAAAAACAAGTATTCGTTATTAATAGTCTTTATAATTACAGTATTCCCCGGAACATAAATTGGGTTTAACGTTCCGGGAAGATTATCTTTAATACCATCAACAACCAAGACAACTTCGCCATCGCAAGGTACAATTAGCTCTTTGCCAAAAGCGTAATAATCTTCATTAGTTTTTCCCTCAGTTTTGAATGTACTTCCTCTCTTGTCAGTAATAACTATGTCAAAGGCATTTTTTTGTGCTTTATTTTCTACGTGATAATTTAGTTCTTTTGTGTCACCACCCCAAATAACTGTCCATTCTTCATTAAAGGGTAGTATAAATTTGGAGGTATTCCTTTCAAGTTTTGGAAAGTAGTCTGCTCTGAATGGCTTAACAAGCAAACCGTTGATTTTAGCATTATTGTCAATAGAAATGTTTAATCCAAATAACGCTCTGTCAAAAGTTGTCTTGTAAGAAGCATAGCTTTGTTCATATTTTATAAACTCTCGTTTTGTTATATTTCCTGCCTGTTGCTTTAATCCAGTTAAAAAATCTTTTGTTTTGTCAAACGGTAATGCAGTTTGTAGTTCTGGTGAAAAATTTGCAAAAATTGCTTCAAAGTTGTCAGAATTATAGTTTACTTCAAAAGCATCTGCAACAGTTTTATAGGTTACTTTCTCTGTTTGTCCAAATGTGAAATTTGTCAAGAGTGTCAACATAAAAATCGTTAATATTCTTCTCATAAACTTTTTGTATTTGGGATTAGCTTGTAAAATGGCTCAGTACTAGCAGAGCTTTTGTGTTCTGAAGGGGCACTTGTTGAACTAAATCTAGACGAACGGCTAGACAAGCCGTCCACCGTGCCTTCATTAATGTTTGGCTTTCAGTTACCACAAAGGCTTAGTTATTGGTGACAGTTATTTTTTCATTAAGCTACTATTCATTATTATTTCTCTAATTTTAATTTCAAATTCATAGAATAAATCTATGTTCTCATTAGATTGATTTTCTAATACAACTACGTCCACGTCTGTTTTTGGAAAGTACACTTTAAATGATACAAAACCTGAACCGCCACCTGTGTGTCCTACATATTTGATTGGAGTTTTGTCACTTATTCTTATGCCATAACCGTAACCTATTTTTTCTTTTCCAAAAGCGTTATGTTGTGCAGTAATGCTATAAGTTGTCATTCGTTTATAGGTTTCTGGTTTTAGGATTTTTCCTTTGTGTAATAATTTGTCCCAAGTATTTAAGTCAATTACATTTGAGATTATTCCAGCCGCAGAAACCATGTCATTATTTTCAATTGGCTTTTCTACTATTGCAAAATTATTGTTTGTGTTACGATAACCTTGAACTCGATTTTGTTCTTTCCCTTGCTCGAAACAAAATGTGTTTTTCATTTTCAATGCTTTAAACAAGTCATTTGCTACATCAATATATCTTCTGCCAGTAACTTTTTCTATTATCTTTCCAAGCATTATATAAGTCGTGTTGCCATATTTAAAGTCAGAACTTGGTTTGAAAATCAAGGGTTTGTCAACATCAGTTATTCCAGCAGAGAAGTTCAATAAATGATGAATTGTAACAGTGTCTGCCCAAGTTTGGGGTAAGTCGGGTAAATATTTTCTAACTGGACTTTGTAAATCAATTTTCCCTTTTTCAACTTCTTTTAAAGTCAAAACAGCTGTAATTTGTTTACTGTTTGACATAATAATAAAATTGTCTTCGGTTTTTAAAGGAGTTTTGTTTTCCAAATTTGAATATCCAAACGCTTTCTTATATTTTGTTTTACCTTTTTGAGTAATCAAAATTACTCCGTTGAAACTTCTCGGATTTGTCATTTTGATTAAACTATCTATTTTGGAAGAATAATCGTCTTTTTCTTGTCCATAACTACTATTACTTATTAGAAGGATTGCTAAAAAAATGGTTAAAAGTCTGCATTTTTGTGTCATTAAAAATGTCTTTATTTTTTGTTGTATTGTTTTAATCAAGCGGTTTGTCATAATTGACACCAACTCGTAAATATACGCATGTTTGCTGTTTTTTCCCTAAAACGAAGTAATGGAATAGCTATAAACAAAGTAATTATCCCTTAATCTTGGCTATAACCTAGCACTATTCCCGTTCTAAAACCATACCTTTTTTAATCCTGACGTATCAACCCCAAACTAGTATTAAGATTTCCTAAGACCTAAAAGAGTGATTTAGAATTAGCTTTTGCTGATTTAGAACTTGTTCAAGCAGTAGGAGGAGTCAATCAACTTAAAAACAAATTGAATCCCCTCAGAGATAAATACGATTATATCTTAATTGACTGCCCACCAGCCTTAAATATCTTTACAAACTCTGCTTTGGTTGCTTCAAACGGTTGTCTGGTTACTTTACAGCCAGAGGTTTCTGCGATGAAAGGAATTAACAATTTGTTTGAACGAATATCACAAGTACGTGAACGAATTAATCCAGAGCTTGTAGTGGAAGGGATTGTATTAACAATGGTAGATAAGCGTTTAAAAGTACACAGAGACATGATTGAGTATGTGTATAAAACGCTAAGTAACTTCAGAATATACAAAACGGAGATTAGAAATAATGTTTCGGTAAAGGAATCTCAGATTTCACAAGTCAACATCTTTGATTATGATCAAAACTCAAATGGGGCAGTAGATTATATGAATTTGGCAAAAGAATTTTGTTCAAACGCATAAAACTTCTTAGAATACTATCATGGCAAAAAAATATATGGGCAGTCTTGGAACGGCCACAATCATTAAAGATCAAAGTCTTTTAAATCATGAAGCAATCAAACAACAGATTTATATCGTTGACGAACTTCGTGACCTTATTCCACCGCTCCAAGAAGAAGAATATTCACAACTAGAAAAAAATATTTTAGCTGAAGGCTGTAGAGAAGCTTTAATGGTTTGGGAAACTACCAAAAATATTATTGATAATACTACTTCAGATAACGCAACTGTCTATGTTTTGGTAGATGGACACAACCGTTACGGAATTTGCCAAAAGCATCAAATCAATTTTAAAATCCACCTTATTTCTTTTGACTCATTAAAAGACGCAAAGGAATATATGATTGATAATCAATTAGGTAGAAGAAATTTAATTCCTGAACAGGCTTCTTATTTAAGAGGTATTCGATATAATACAGAGAAGCTCGAAAAGGGTAAATATTCTCGTGAAGAGCATAAAGGTCAAAATGTCCCTTATGCTCCAGAAGTCAAAAAAGAAGCTACTTCCCTTAAACTTGCTAAGCAATATAACGTTAGTGAAAAGACGATAAAAAGAGATGCTGAATTTGCAGAAGGTATCGACCTACTGGCTCCTAGTCTCAAAAAAGATATTTTATCAGGAAAAGTAAAAGCTAAGAAATCTTCAATTCAACAACTTGCCAAACTTGACAATGTAAATCAAAAATCTATTGCATCATTAGAAGAAGTATCTAATCTTTTAGGAGAACAAGGTCAAGTGGATTCACCAAGCAACTCAGATGATATTGATGAACTGACAATAATTAAGAAAAAGATTCAAGGAATCGTTGATAAATTATCAATAAACCCTAATCCTACTCTTTGCGATGAATTAATCAAAGCCTCGGAGGCACTTAAAAAGTTATTATAACAAATTTAGGGATGGTTTATTCTTATGTTATTCCAATACTTTTAGTTATCAATTAGTCAAAAAAATGGCTTATTATAACAAATTTAGGGTAAATATTACGCTTAGAAACACCCTTTGAAAGCTATCCTATAACAAATTTAGGGTTGGCGAGCTATTTATCTATAACAAAAATAGGGAAGAAACTAATTGATTGATTTTTATTGACAATTATACCAAATTTAGGGCTATTAAGTTTTGAGAGCTCTAAAAGATGATAAGCAAATATTATAAAATAGGATATTTCACTAAATGAATACTAAAAGTTATACAAAAAAATAAAAAAATCAGCAAGCTGCTGTTTTGAGTATTTTACTTTTTCTTTTATGTTTTTTATGTATTTTCAGGCTTTGTAACTACTTTAAAATCAATGGATTACAGCTTTTATTATAACAGATTTAGGGTTTATTATAACAAGTTTAGGGTTTTCTATAACTTTTTTAGGGAATAACTATAACAGATTTAGGGTTTTCTATAACCTTTTTAGGGTTAACTATAACAGATTTAGGTATATTTACAGGATATAATTTAATATTGCGCATGAAAAAAAAGGATAACAGCAAAGATGGATCACAATCAGTTAAATTGGTAAGAAAATCTAACAACCTTGTAGAAGGCAAATATCGATTTGATATTTGGGAAATGCGTGTTTTCACTAAAATGCTAACCCTTATCTTACCTAATGATGAAGATTTTAAAGAATATAGGATTTATTTAAAAGATGTAATAGAAGACTTTAACTTAACGACCGATAAACAAGCCTACAATTTATTGAAAGGCGGCGCAGTTAAGTTAATGAAAAAGGAAATTAAAATCGTAAGGGATACAGATGAAGGAGAAAAAGAGTTTTTGACGCATATTGCTGTGGGTTTAGATAGCTTCACCAGTAAAAGTCAGGGGAGTTATATAGATATTTCTTTTCATCCCAAAATGAAACCTTTTCTTTTGCAGTTGCAAACGCAATTCTTGATGTACGATGTTCGTAATATTTTACAGTTACAAAGCTCTTTCTCTGTACGTATTTACGAATTATTAAAGCAATATGAACGTATTGGGAAACGAACATTTACTCTTACAGAACTGAAGGATACATTGGCTGTGGCAGACAAGTATCCGTTGTATGCCAATTTCAAACAAAGGGTTATTCTAAAAGCACAAGAAGATTTAGAGAATTACACCGATATTAAATTCACTTTTGAAGAAGATAAACGAGGAAAAGCTGTCCATTCCATTGTTTTTTATATACTATCCAATAAAACAGTTGTTGATGAAAGGAAGCTTCCTGAAACAGTAGAGGAAATAGTGCCTGTTACTAATCAACAAGAACAAGAAGAGATAACATCAAAAGAAATACATAGTTTGATAGAACATTTTCAAGGGGTTAATATTAAAACGGTGAATGAGTGGTTAGAAAAATATCCACCTAAATATGTTATAGAAAGAATAGAAACTCTCAAGAAGTATCAAAAGGAGGGAAGAGTTATTAAAAATCCAATGGGTTATTTACAAAAATTGATGCTTCAAGACGTTCTTTTTATTCCTCAAAAGCAAGAAACGAAAATTCCAAAAACTGATACGAAGCAACAAGAAAACATAAAAGTAATAATTAAGAGAAAAGAGAAAGAACTAGAAAGTTTGAGAATTGATTACTATGAAAATCAAAATAGATTAGTGAAAGATTTTTTTATCAAAAACCCAGATATTCAGGAAAAAATCATAGAAGGATTAACTTTTGGAGCAGAATATAATAAGCAACTTAGTCTTGAAGCTAATTTAGCTAGGGCTTCATTTATTGCGGTATTAAACACAAAAGTAAGAGAACTGTATCCAACCATATTTAAGGAGCTTGATGAACCATTTGTGAGACAAGAGAATAGCCTCAAACAAGAACTTAGAACATTAGGGTGGATAGGGTAGAGGTTTTTTATGCTCATTATTCAACATCCTAGAAAAATGAACACTTTAATCAATTTATATCTGATTAATATGGCGTTAGAATCATATCAAACGCTTTTAAATTAAATAAAGGTAACTATTCATCAAGCTCTACCAAACTTTGGCGGTAAATTCAGAGATTATCTGCAAACCTAAAAAAAAGAATTTCAGAACCAGAAAGCTCCTCTAAGCGAAACTGGGGAATATACTGAAGTTTGTTAATGAGTACCCAGACTTAAATAATATATTGCAAGTACAGAATAAAAGATGCTTATACTAGTCAAAATAGATTGGAGATACAGGAGTTTTCTTTCATAATATCTCTATAAAATAAAAGTGAAAAGTTAAACTAAATATTAATTAAGAGTAGATAAGTATTCAGAAGTTTTTAATTAAACCTATAAGGATTTATATAATTAACTAATAATAAGAGATTTAACTTCAAATCCTTATAGGTTTATATTCTCAATTAATTTATCCTTAGTACTTAGGCATAGGTAAATGACAACATATTGCTAGCTTGAAAATATTGACAAATATTCATTAATACTAAACAAAAGTTTAATATATTTGCACAATGAATGTCATCATGTTAAAAATAATTAATGTGATAGTCATTTTTTAGGTTCATAAAAGTTTAGGTATTATGTTAAAACAATTGACAAAAAAAATCTTTCAAATATTCTTATTTATTGTTTTATCTCAAACTACTTTTTCTCAAAGTAAAATTGAACACGTTATATTGATTGGAGTAGATGGCTTGGGAGCTTACGCATTCAAGAATACTCGTGTACCCAATTTAAGGAAGTTGATGAGTAAAGGTACTTGGACTATGCAAGCACGTTCGGTTTTGCCTTCGTCGAGTGCTCCCAATTGGGCTTCAATGGTAATGGGTGTTGGCCCAGAATTGCATGGTTATACTACTTGGGGTAGCCAAAAACCAGATTTGCCAGCACGGGTATTAGATGAATACGGGATGTTTCCAAATGTGTATAGTTTATTGCGAAAAGGCAAACCATCAAGCGAAATCGGTGTAATATATGAATGGGACGGAATAGGATTTTTGTTTCCAAAACAAGCAGTTGATAAAGATCAAAATTGTGATGGAGATAGTGCTACTGCATCGGCAGCTGTAAGTTATATCAAAGAGAAAAAACCTAATTTCTTGTTTGTTCACTTTAATGAAGTTGACCACGTAGGGCATTCTATCGGTCATAATACGCCAGCATATTATCAATCGGTAGAAACAATAGATACCTATTTAGGAACAATTATCCAGAGTATCAAAGATGCTGGTATTGCCGAGAAAACGGTGATAATCTTTACTGCCGACCATGGTGGTATCAACAAAAATCATGGGTCTATTTCGATGCAGGAAATGCAAATACCATGGATTATTGCTGGTCCAGGTATCAAAACTAATCATGAAGTGACTGAAAGTGTAATGACATTCGACACTGCAGCAACCATTGCAAAACTTTTTAAATTAAAGCAACCGCAAGTATGGATTGGTAAACCCGTCGTAGATGCTTTTAAATAAAACATCCCAAAGCAGTTAATATATTAAAACAAGTTCATGTCTATCAAAATCATGATAGATTATTAAAAACTAAATCAATTCCATAATTATGAGTGCAATAAAACTAGTAGTGTTTGATATGGCTGGTACAACCGTCCAAGACCAACATGAAGTAGAAATTTGTTTTATAAAAGCAGCCTCTCAAACAGGGCTAACAGTAAGTCCTGAAAGAGTATTAGCTTTACAAGGCTATTCCAAAAGATACGTATTTGAGCTTCTTTGGTCGGAACAATTAACCGACCCTGTTGAGATACAGTGCAAAGTAGATGAATCGTATCAGACATTCTGCGAAATCCTTGAAAATCATTACCTCGAAAACCCTGTTTATCCAACAGAGGGGTGTTTAGAAATTTTTTCTATTCTTCGAGAAAAAAAAATCAATATTGCCCTAACAACAGGCTTTTATCGAAAAGTAGCCGATATAATATTGGGAAAATTAGGTTGGTTGGAAGGACTTAATGACCAATATATTACTAATGGGAATAGCTTAATTGATGCTTCTATTACCCCTGATGTAGTAAAAAATGGTCGTCCAGAACCTGATATGATTCAGTATGCGATGCAAATATTTGGCATTACTGACCCCAAACAAGTTATTAATATTGGCGATACTCCTTCTGATTTATTATCTGGTATAAAAGCAGATGTAAAGTATTCGTTTGGCGTAACCAACGGTACGCACTCAGAAGCTCAGTTGAGTCCTTATCAGAATCATGGCTTATTGCCTAATATTGCGGCTATTAAAAAATATTTGAACTAAACCTCAGAACTTATTTAACTATTTATACGTCATGACAAAATATGATTTAATTGTTGTTGGAGCGGGTAATCTCGGAACATTCCATGCTTTTCATGCTTTGAAAGCAGGCAAAAAAGTCTTGATGCTTGAAAAAGACGCAGCACCTATAGAGGCTACCGTTCGTAATTTTGGACAAGTAGTTCCTTCTGGGCAAGCCCTTGATACTTGGTTTGAATATGGCCGTACTTCTTTAGATATTTATGGACATATTCAACAACGTACAGATATTTCGGCTCGTCCAAATGGTTCGTATTACCTAGCCTCTGATGATGACGAATTACAATTGTTGGAAGAAGCTAAACAACTTTTTCAGGAAAGAGATTACCAAGCCCATTTACTAACATCAACAGTTTGTATTGAGAAAATACCATCCTTAAAAAATTCTTATTGCAAAGGCGGTTTATTTTTTCCTCAAGAATTTTCGGTAGAGCCTCGTTTAATGGTAAACCGAGTTCGTAACTTACTGATACAAGAATATGGAATGGAGTATCTCAACAACACAACTGTAATAGATTGTGCTGTAAATCAAGGGATTTGTGAGGTTGTTAGTGCTAAGGGAGAAAAGTTTTTTGCCGAAAAAGTAGCCATTTGTAACGGGCGAGATTTTAAAGCATTATATCCCGAACTGTTTGAAAATAGCGATTTAAGTATTTGTAAGCTCAATATGATGTCCACTGTTCCAATGCCAGAAGTAGAGCTTCGTGGCAATATACTTTCGGGATTAAGTATTCGTCGATACGACAGTTTCAAATCTTGTGCTTCTTATCCAACCATTAAGCTACCCGAATCTTTGGAGGAATACCAAAAATGGGGTATTCATATTCTTTTCAAACAGGCTATTGATGGGAGCATCATTATCGGTGATTCGCACGAATACGCTTCTGTACAACAAGCCGCCGATTTAGATTTTAGTATTAACATGACTATCAATGACTTGATTCTCAAAGAAGCACAACGAATGATAGATTTACCAACGTGGGAAATACAACAATACTGGGCAGGTTATTATTCCCAAACAAAAGATGGGGGAATATACGAACATGATATAGATAAAAAAATCTTCATTGCTACAGGTATTGGAGGAAAAGGCATGACGACTTCTCCAGGATTTGCACAAAAAAGAGTTAAAGAAATATTTGGGTAATTTTAAAAAACGAAGTAAATAATAGGCGAATTAATGGGTTTTACTCTTTGGTTTTTTATAAAAAGACAACACATATTCGCCTTCAATTTACATTTTCAGTTCTACGCTTATTATATCATTTTCTTCTTAATTAGTAGCTCTATCGTAATTAGCTTCCTAAAAGCTATGAGTTTACACATCACATTCTTTTTTATTCAAACGATACATTAAATTATTATTAATTTAATGTAAAAATAAACAATAGTTTAGTATTTATAAACTATTGGGTTACTATATTTGTATTATATTCAATTTTTTATTTACTAATTAGAAATGCGTTCAGGTAAAATTTTAGTATTTAATGGAGCTAATGAGAAAATGAAGCTTATCGAAAGAGAGCTTCCTCCAATAGGATCTGAGGAAATTCTGGTGAAGAATTTATATACAACTATTTGTGGGAGCGATCTTCACACCTTTTGTGGACTAAGGCATGAAAAGACACCAAGTGTACTTGGGCATGAAATTGTAGGTGAAGTCATAGAAATAGGGACGGAACATTCTAATCATGATTATATTGGTAATTTATTACAAAAAGGAGATAGAGTTACTTGGAGTATTTTTTCGTCAGATCCCCTTTCAATGGAGGCACAGAGAGGAATGCCCCAAAAATCGTCTGGATTGTTTAAGTATGGTCATGCCCAAGTTACTGATAATGATGCCTTTCATGGAGGATTAGCGGATTATTGTATCTTAAAGAGAAACACAGCTATTATAAAAGTTCCTTCAAATATACCTTTGAGCGTTGCGGCAACGATTAATTGTTCTGTAGCAACTGTTGCTGGGGCTTTGCGACTTGCTGGTGATTTAAAATCAAAGCGAGTGCTAATTACAGGATTAGGTTTGCTCGGTATTGTGTGTGTAGCCATGTGTAAGGATGCAGGAGCAGCAAAAATATTTACTGCAGATATAAATGCAGAAAGATTAAATCAATCCTTAGATTTTGGTGCTGATGAAACATACATGTTTCAACAAGGAAATCTTGAAGGAGATTCAGCATTACTTAACAAATATTCAAATAATATAGATGTTGTGTTTGATATGAGTGGGGCCGCTGAAGCTATGGAGGCTGGTCTAGTAGCACTAGGAGTAGGAGGGATAGCAATTTGGATTGGTGCCGTTTTCCATTCACGTAATTTGAAGATTAATGCAGAGCAAATCGTAAGAAAACTAATTACTATTAAGGGGTTGCATAACTATAATTATGAAGATCTTGTTTATGCTGTTGATTTTATGGAACGTAATTACTTACATTTTCCCTTTGAAAAAATAATTGGTAAAGAGTTTTCCTTAGCTCAGGGACAAAAAGCATTTGAATATGCTGTCGATCACAAACCCTTGAGAGTAGGTATTCGTTTAAACAACTAAAAGAACAAAAATATGCCCAATTTATTTCGCAAACAGCAATGGAAAATGTTGATATTAACAATGGTTTGCTATTTGTTTTTTTATACTGGTCGACACAACTTTGGTTGGGCTGCGCATGGAATGGCAGAACATTTTAAAGTTCCTTTTACAACCATTGGCTGGATTAGTTTTTCGATGTTGTTGGGTTACGCTATTGGACAGCTTGTAAGTGGTAATCTTGCAGATCGTTATAGTGCAAGAATTATGATGCCTTTGGGAGCTTATTTGTCAATCGCTGCCAATGTGGCTATTAGTTTTGCTAATTCGATAGAATGGGTTTTTGTCTTATGGGCTTTAAATGGTTTTTTTCAGTCAATGGCTTGGGCTCCAGGTGGTAAACTGATTTCAAATTGGTGGAGTAACGATGAAAAAGGCAAAGCATTTAGCTTTTATACAATGGCGGCAGGAGTTTCGTCGGTGGTTACTTATCTTATTTCTATTTTTATTTTACAAGAAGATCTTGAATGGAGAATACTTTTCCGCTTGCCAGTATTACTTTTATTTGTAACAGCTACCTTATTTTTAATTTTTGCTAGAGACAAACCTTCAGAGCTAGGGTTCCTTGATTTAGAAGATAACTTTGTAAAACATTCACAGGAAGATAAATGGCTTGACCGTTATAAAGACATTTTTAGAAATAAGGGTTTTTTAATTGTTATGCTTTCATTTGCATTTGAAAGTATGGCAAGATATGGGTTTATTTTTTGGGTGCCAGTACACTATTTAGGAAATAATTGGAAACAGAATCAGCAATCGTTATGGATGACTTTTTTGTTACCTGTCGGAATGTCTATTGGAGCATTTTCATTTGGTGTACTTTCAGACACAATATTCAGAGGAAACAGAATCGCATCTATTCGCTTTGGAATGCTGATGAGTATGCTTGTAGCATTAGTTATTTATGTGGCTCCAATAAATAACTTAATGCTACAAGGATTAATGATGTTGTTTGCTGGTTTTTTTGTCTATGGACCTCAGAGTAACTTTTGGACTTTATGCCCAGAGATGCTTGGAAGTGAACGAACAGGTACTGGAATTGGATTGATGAATATGACTGGCTATTTATTTGCTGCCCTTGGGGAGCCCATTCTTGGAAAACTGATAGATATTACCGGTAATACAGCTCATATTTTTTTACTAATAGCTTTGATGTGTTTACTTTCCTCTTTAATTATTTCTTTAAGATCACAAAAAAGTATATGATTAGCTACTTTGAGCAAAGAAATAAATTACAAAAAGCTGGCATGTAGTGTCTGAAATATTCCTCGGTAGATGAGGTAATCTACCATCGAAAAACATTGAATCTCCTTCTTTAAGTAAAAGAGATTGATCATTTATTCTATATTCTGTTTGACCTTTTATGACATAAACAAACTCATAAGCATCAGTAGTGACTTCTTCACGGTAAGAGTCGCTACTAAGCTCTAAAAGAACAAAATCTATTGTACTTGAAGGAAGATTACGCATCATAATACGCTTGTAACTAAAACCTATAGCATCTTCTTTCTCAAAAGTAGTATAGTCAGATTTGCGGTTAACTAAAATTGTTGGTTCAAGAAGACCAAGCCCTTGAAAAAACTCGCTTACTTCAATTTCGAGTGATTGAATAATACCAAACATTACAGAGAGAGAGGGAATTGTTCGCCCATTTTCTATTTGGGAAACTAAGCCTTTACTGACTCCTGATTTGTCTGCTAACTCCTGTAATGTCATTCTTTTATCAAGCCTTTGTTGTTTTATGCGGCGGCCAACCTCTAAAATAAATAATGCTTCCATAAGTACAATATTACCGATTTTTGCTCATTTATCTCAAAAAATTAAGCTAAAAATCTTTTATAAGGATGCTTCCAGTTTTATAGATACCCCTTTCTTTGCTTCAATTATATTTTTTATATATATAACATAAATTATTTTATAAAAAGTTTACATATATTAAACAAAAGTTTATTAAGTTTGTACTGATAATTTTAGCGGTGATGTTTAATTTTCATAAACTAGCTTGTTAAGTTTATTCGCCCTGCAGGTGCAAATTCTTTCATATTCAATTTATCTCTTTTTAACTTTTAAAATATCGGTCTGAGTTATGAACACTTTTACCCGGATTAATAATCTTCGCCCAACAAAATGGCGATTGATTACGTTGTCCAGCTTATTAGCTGTAACGTTTTTCCTATGCTATTGCCCGATTGTGGCTATTGGCTCTCCTTTGGGAAACAAAATGTCATCTGCTATTTTCAAAGATAAAAGCCTTCGAGGTAGAGTCTTGGATGAAAATGATAAACCATTAGCAGGTGCAAATATCAAAGTAGATGGAAGTATGGTAGGAACAGTTTCGGATGCTGGTGGATACTTTACTTTATCAGTTCCGGAAAATTCAAAGCTGATAGTATCTTACATCGGCTACCAATCACAAATTATTGAGATTGGAAGACAGTCGAATATTACAGTGAGATTGTTGTCGGAAGATAAAAATATTGATGAAGTTATCGTAGTCGGTTTCGGTGCTCAAAAGAAAATAAATCTAACGGGTTCAGTTGATGCCATCAGTTCAAGACAACTTGAAAATCGTCCCATCAATAACGTAGCCTCTGGTTTACAGGGACTTATTCCCAACTTGAACATCGCTAACCCAAGTGGTCGCCCAAGTTCAGCTCCAAGTTTTAATATCAGAGGTATTACAAGTATCAATGGTGGAGACCCACTTGTTCTGGTAGATAACGTACCATTTACGGTAGCTGAGGTTTCAAGAATTAACTTCAATGATATTGAGAGCGTTACGGTTTTGAAAGATGCCTCTTCGGCAGCTATTTATGGTGCAAGAGCTGCATTTGGTGTAGTGCTAATTACAACCAAGACCCCACAAGGCAATAAAATGAATGTTACCGTAAATTCAAATGTAGGATTTAGAACAATCGGAAAAATGCCTGAATTGGTTACTGACCCTTATCAGGTAATGATCAATAAGCATCAATCGGCAGTACCTCTTTATAACTTATATCCAGATGCTTTAAGAGTATATGCGAAAAAGCGTTCAGAAGATTTATCACTACCTTCGGTAATTATCGACCCAACTACTCCAGCCAACTGGGCTTATTATGGCAATACTAACTGGATTCAAGAAGCCTACCAACAATCAGCTCCAACTTATAACTCAAATATTGCTATTTCAAAAAGAGCAGAGAGTTTAAGCTACTACTTTTCAGCCGATTATTATCAACAAGACGGTCTTTTGAAGTATGGAAATGATGTTTACAAAAGGTATAATATCCGTGGTAAAGTAGATTTGAACGTAACAAAATGGCTATCATTTACCAATAATACTCAGCTTTCGTTTACGAATTATGATTCTCCTGTGTTTATTGATGGCAATTTCTTCTGGAATGTAAATAGAACAAACTCTTTGGATGTTCCACGAAATCCTGATGGTTCTTGGACGAGTGCAGGAGCAGGATTATTAGGGAGATTACAAGATGGAGGACGTTCAAGGTCATCAATCACTGAATTACAAAGTAGTTTTGGCGCTAAAGCAACGGTAATAAAAGGGATTTTCGACATCAAAGGAGAGGCTACTTTCAGACGTGGAGCCAGCTTAGTCCGATCGTTTGATATACCTATTCCTTACAGAACAGGCCCTAATAACCCTATTTTGAATACAGGTTCAACCACAAGCTGGGCTCAGAATACTAATGGAAATACTGATTATACAGTATTCAATATCTATGGTGATTTGCATAAATCATTCGGAAAGCATTCTATTCAAGCATTGGCTGGTTTCAACCAAGAGTATAGAAAAAGTATTACATCTAATATTAGTAGAAATAACATTATATCTACTACGTTACCTTCAATTGGTTTAAGTACAGGAACAATGAGTTCTTCAGAGTCTATAAATGATTGGGCTGTAAGAGGCTTATTCTACCGTTTGGGCTATGATTACAAGGATAAGTATTTGTTAGAATTGAATGGTCGATATGACGGAACATCTCGTTTCCCAGAAGGTAAAAGATGGGGTTTCTTCCCGTCTGTATCTGCTGGATGGGTTGTATCAGACGAAGAATTTATTCGTAGTATCAATTCAAATAACTTTATTAATTTGTTGAAACTAAGAGGTTCTTATGGAATATTGGGTAACCAAGCTTCAGTGGGTGAATATGATTATATTCCAAGTATGGCATCGTCTCAAGTTTCACAAATTTTAGGCACAACTCGCCCTCAGACTGTAAATGCTCCTGGTGCTGTTTCTGGTAATTTTTCTTGGGAAAATATTGCGACTGTCAACCTTGGTGTGGATTTAGCTTTTATGAGTAATCGTCTGCAAGTGAATTTTGATAAGTTTACTCGTTATACTAATGATATGCTTATTCCGGGAAAGACGTTGCCAGCCGTTTTTGGAACAAATGTACCTAGAGAGAATGCAGGAGACTTAAAAACGACAGGTTGGGAGTTCCGTCTTGGTTGGAGAGATCAATTCAACTTAGGGAAATCGCCGTTCCAGTATAATTTAGCGTTTAACTTAGCCGATAGCCGCAGTTATATCACACGTTTTGATAACCCAAGTAAATTATTGAATCAATATTACGAAGGACAAGAAATAGGCGAGATTTGGGGAGCTGATATTATTGGGTATTTCCAAAACCAAGAACAACTCAAAAATAGCCCTGACCAGAAAGCGATGGGAGCAGCCGAGCAATCGTACCAATTCTTTGTGGGTGATCCAATTTTTGCCGATAGAAATGGTGATGGCATTGTAAACAAGGGGCTAAGAACTGTAAATGACCCAGGCGATTTGTATAAAATTGGTAATAGTCGCCCAAGATATACTTTTGGGATGGATATGGGTGCTTCTTGGAAAGGTTTTGACCTACGTGTATTTATGCAAGGAGTAGGTAAGCGTGACTGGTATCCAGATGCTTCTAACGTGTATTTCTGGGGAGTATTTGCCCAACCTTGGACAAACGTTACGGTACAAAACTTAGATCATTGGACACCTGAAAATCCAAACGCATATTTCCCTGCCATTCGTGCTTATACAGCAGAGAACTCTGGAGAACAATTGTCATTGCCTAACAAAAAGTATATGCAAAATGCTGCTTATATGAGAGTCAAAAATATTACACTTGGTTACACGCTACCAGCTTCAATATTGAAAAAGGCTAAGATTGATAAAGTAAGGTTGTTTGTAAGCACAGAAAATATTTTCGAAATATCTTATACCAAAGTGAAATTTGACCCTGAAGCATTAGGTAGTGGTAGTGCCGGTAACGCAGTGTATCCTTTTCAGCGTACTTATGCTTTTGGATTAAATCTAAACTTCTAATTTTAGCACTTTCGATAATGAAAAATCTTAAAATTTCTTTACTCTTTTTATTGTCTTTATGCGTAGCTTGTAAAGACGATTTCCTCGACCGTAAGCCACAAACGGCTATTACAGAGGATACTTTTTTTGCAAATGTTGCCGATTTAGAAACCTATACCAATGGTTTTTATGGCTCGATTGGCCCACGTTGGGACGATATTTATTCAGATAATCTTTCAGTTCATACGGGAGGGAGTGATACTGAAAACTTAGTTCGTGGCTCACTAAACCCTGCTACGGTAGGAGGTTGGAACTCTTGGGGTACTGTACGTCGTATCAATTTTTTCCTTACTCGTGCAGGAAGGGCTTCTGGCGATCCGTCACTCATCAAACACTATATTGGCGTTGGGAGATTCTTTAGAGCAATGGTTTACTACGACATGGTAAAAAGATATGGCGATGTGCCTTGGTACTCAGCAATGCTTGCTTCAAATGATGAGGAACAGCTCTATAAGGCTAAAGACCCTCGTACTGTAGTGGTAGATTCAATCATGAACGATTTAGAATATGCTTCTGCCAATATTTTACCATCAAGAACCAACAATACCATGGTTACAAAATGGGCTGCCTTGACATTATTGGCTCGTACTTCTTTACACGAAGGTACTTATCGTTTGTATCATGATGAATTAAATTTGAAAAGTACTTCAACAAGATTCCTTACTCGTGCTGCAAGTGCAGCCCAAGAGGTGATGGAAAAAGGTGGCTTTTCATTGACTAACACAGGAAATAGTGCAGTAGATTTTAGAACCCTTTTTTCAAGTAACAACCTATCGGCTAATAAAGAGGTTATTATGCTCAGAAAGAATAGCAAAGAAGAGGGAATTACTAATAATACGCACGTTGTATTAGACTGGCAATGGGCTTTGAGCCAAGATTTAGCAAACGATTTCTTAAACAATGATGGAACAACATTTACTTCAAAAAGCAATTACGATAAATTGGGTTTTGTAGAATCTTTTGCCAATCGTGACCCTAGATTATCTGAAACTATTATGCCTCCAGGGTTTACAACTGTTCCCGGAACAAATCCTTACTTACCTAAGCCAAGTTTCGGTGGATATTTGCAAGTAAAATTCTATCCACGTGACCCAGCTTTGCGTGGTGGATTTGGACTAAATTATACAGACCTTCCTATTTTCCGTTTAGCTGAACCATTATTAGTTTATGCAGAGGCAAAAGCAGAATTAGGACAGCTAACTCAAGGAGATTTGGATAGAACAGTAAACCTTCTTCGTAAAAGAGTTGGAATGCCAGACTTGAATCTGAGCAATGCCAACGCTAATCCCGACTCATATTTGGCCAATAAATATCCTAATGTAAGTGGCAGTAACAAAGGGGTTATTTTAGAAATCAGACGTGAAAGAAGAGTTGAATTGGCTTGCGAAGGATTCCGTTTTGATGATATATATCGTTGGAAAGTAGGAAAGTTATTGGCTAAGGCTTCTAATGGAATGTATGTAAAACAATTAGGAGGAATAGATGTAACTGGTGATGGAAAAGAAGATATTGCTATTTTGGAAGCTCCAGGTAAAGAAGAACCTTTGGCAACTTTACCAGCAGATATTAAAAGTAAAATTGTAAAATATTACCTTTCTGATGGAAGTTTTTATTTGAGTAATGGTACTTATGGAAATATCGTTTTCACGAAAGACAAAAATCAACCTCGTGATTTTAACGAAAGTAAATACTACTATTTCCCGATTCCACAACAACAGATTATTTTAAACAAAAACTTAACTCAACCAGCAGGTTGGTAAAATAATGAAAAGAAGAGATTTTCTTGTTAGTAGCTCTTTGGCAGCAACAACTATTGGGGCTACTACTAAAGAGGCACAGGCAAATCAAAGTTTGCGTTCCAAAGCTAAACCAATATTGACGATTGGTCATATTACAGACGTTCATATTCGTCGTAGAGATAATGCTCCTGAGCGTTTTCAGAAATGCTTGAAGGAAGTAATGACACATAAAGTAGATTTTTTCCTCAATAGTGGTGACTCTATTTTTGCGGCAGATTATAGCGACGTTACTCGTGAAAAAATGCTCGATCAATGGAGTGCATGGGACGAAAGTATCAAAGTAATTGATAAATACGAGTTGCATAGCTGTGTTGGCAATCATGACCCTTGGTGGCATGCTCCATCCAAAGAAGATGAAATGTATGGAGTAAATTATGCTGCCAAACGCTTGGGAATGCCACATCGCTATTACAGCTTTTCAAAGAAAAACTGGCATTTCTTTATTTTAGACGGTAATAACAAAGGTGTTTCGTTAGATCCAGAGCAAATGGCATGGCTCGAAAAAGGCTTAGAAGCAGTACCTACTGGTCATTTTGCTTTACTAATGTCGCATTTTCCTATTCTTTCGGTAACAGGAGCATGGGCAGGTGGCACGCACAGCGACAATGTAATTTTGAGAAAGCTTTTCTATAAACATAAAGAAAAAGTAAAGGTCTGTTTATCAGGACACCAGCATTTACTTGACAGCAATGTTTTTAATGGCGTTCAATATTTCTGTAATGGAGCGATGAGTGGATTTTGGTGGGAAAAAGGCGATGAACATTCTGCCAAACCTTATTATTACCAAGAAACAGCCCCAGGCTATGCAATTCTGAAGCTATATGAAGATGGTACTTTAGAGAACCATTATCACGAGCATCATTATTAAAATTGGGTATTGGACTAATTTTTCCAATGCCTCAACAATTGGGCGAATTAGTGTTTATCTAATTTGCCCATTAAATCAATCGTTATGTTGAATTTATTCAATAAAAAACTTTTTCAAGTATTGTTACTATTGTTTTTGTACCAATTGAGCTTTGCTCAGAAAAAGGTAGAACACGTAATTCTGATAGGCGTTGATGGTTTGGGAGCTTATGCTTTCAAAAGTGTCAATGCACCTAATTTACGAAAACTCATGCAAGAAGGCTCTTGGACGATGCAAACCCGCTCAGTATTGCCATCGTCAAGTGCTCCCAATTGGGCTTCAATGGTCATGGGTGCAGGGCCAGAGTTACATGGCTATACCACTTGGGGAAGTAAAAAACCCGATTTACCTGCCAGATTATTAGACGAATACGGAATGTTTCCTACGGTGTATAGTTTGTTACGAAAAGCAAAACCAACTAGCGAAATTGGTGTAGTTTACGAATGGAACGGAATAGGGTATTTGTTTCCGAAACAAGCAGTAAACAAAGACCAGAATTGTGATGGTGATGTGGCTACAACCAATGCGGCAGTAAGTTACATCAAAGAAAAGAAACCCAATTTTCTGTTTATTCATTTGCACGATGTTGATAGCGTTGGACATACCGTTGGACACGCTACGCCAGAGTATTACCAGTCTGTAGAGAGAACAGATACCCATATAGGTACTATTCTGAAAAGTATTCAAGATGCGGGTATTGCTGACAAAACTGTCATAATTTTTACAGCAGATCACGGTGGAATCAATAAAGGACACGGTTCTATTTCGATGCAAGAAATGCAAATTCCTTGGATTATTGCAGGTGCTGGTATTCGTGCAAACCATGAAATTACTGAAAGTGTAATGACTTTTGATACAGCCGCAACCATTGCTATGCTTTTTAAACTAAAAACGCCACAAGTTTGGATTGGGCGACCAGTCAAAACAGCGTTTAAATAGGTTATGAGTAAGGTAATTATGTTATAAGTCTAAAATGGCTACTCTGTTTTAAGTTTGTTGAGATTCAATAAGTGCGAATCTTGCTAAAACTTAAAACAGAGTAGTCGTTTTTTAAATTTTATAGAACAACATTAGTTATAATCATTTGCCGACAGACATGAAAATGTAGATAAGGGGAATGATTTTTTATCATGTCTAATAATTTATTAGAATCATTCAAAATAAAAGGAAAGTGTTTAATCCTTTCTAAGATTAGCTTATTTTATTACTAACAATCACCATATTTTATAAGGATGATTGTCGAAACAAAACATTTATGAATCATTTAAAAGTATCCACTCCGGGTAGGATTTGCCTGTTTGGAGAACATCAGGACTATTTAGGTTTGCCAGTAATTGCGGCAGGAATTTCAAAGCGAGTAAGTATTACAGGCACACGAAGAAAGGATAACGTTGTTTATATATCAATGCCTGATATAGACAAAGAAGAGTTTTTTGAAATAAAACCTGAATTGCCATATATACTTGAGCGTGATTATTTTAGAAGTGTAATGAATGTATTACAACGCTTGGGCTATCAATTTTCGACAGGATTTGACATCGTTGTTCGTGGCGATATTCCAATTAATTCTGGAACATCAAGTTCATCAGCCTTAATGGTTACTTGGGTGAATTTTTTGATCAGAATGGCCGAAAATCCTATTACTCCAACAGCCACATTAATGGCGCAATTAGCTTATCAAGCAGAAGTATTGGAGTTTTCAGAACCAGGAGGCATGATGGATCAATATTCCACAGCATTAGGGGATATTATTTATCTTGAAAGTAAACCCAAGATTCGGATAAAAACGTATGCCCCACAATTGGGAACATTCGTATTAGGAGATTCTCAAGAACCAAAAGATACCATTAATATACTTAAACACGTAAAATATGGTATGTTAGGCATCATCAATAAAATCAAAAGTATTGAACCCAATTTTGATTTATCAAAATCGACACAATTCAGTGCTAATAAGTTTAAGGATTTACTTTCTTCAGAGGAAATGTTATTGTTGAAAGGAAATCTTTCGGATAGAGATATTTTATCAGAAGCCAAAGAAATGCTGGAGAAAAATCAAGTAAATGCCATTCGTTTTGGGGAATTATTGAACCTGCACCAAGCGAATTTACGTGATGCAAAAAAGATTTCGACACCAAAAATCAATCGAATGATTGATGCTTCTTTGAAAGCAGGAGCTTTAGGAGCTAAAATCAATGGATCAGGAGGTGGTGGCTGTATGTTTGCATACGCTCCGAACAATCCAGAAGCCGTAGCAGAAGCCATCGAAAAAGAAGGAGGAAAAGCCTATATCATCGAAATAGGAGAGGGTACACGGATTGAAAAATAGCGTGTTTTATATTGTAAGTTTCTGTTAAACAGTGTTTTAAGTTTGTAAATTATTATCCAATTATGAAAAAGAGAATATTAATACTGGCAGGTGGCGTGGCTTCTCGCATGAAAAAAGTTGCTGAAAATGTTGAAGTAGCACAAGAATTAATAGAGCAAGCTGATACTTTAACCAAAGGAATGATAGGACTAGGAAAAGCTGGAAAATCATTGATTGATTATCAGCTTTTTAATGCTCATTTAGCAGGATTTGAGGAGATTTTATTACTGCTACATCCGAATGATGATTTTACCCAAGCATATTATGAAACCCAAATGCTTAATAATGATACTTGGGGATTGAAGATTTCTTTTGCAAGACAATATATAGACTCTGACAGAGAAAAACCAGCAGGAACAGCCGATGCGGTATATCAAGCATTAAGCCAACATTCAGACTGGCAAAAAGGACAAATATTGATATTGAATAGTGATAATTTGTATTCTCAAAAAGCAATGGAAGCACTCTGGAGTTGTCCTGCCAATAACGCTCTCATTAGCTATAATAGAGATTTCCTTGAATTTCCTCCTGAAAGAATTAAAGCATTTGCAGTTATCCGAACAAGTGAAGGAAACTATTTAGAGTCAATTATCGAGAAACCGAGCGAAGGAATCATTGAACATCTTTTAAAAGAGACAGGAAGAGTAGGAGTGAGTATGAACGCATTTATGGTAAACACAGAACAGTTATTACCATTCCTGAAAGTAACACCATTTCATCCAGTACGTAATGAAAAAGAGTTGCCGACTTCTATCAGTATGATGGTTTTTCAAGATACTAAAGCGGTTAAATGTATTCCATTAGATGAAAATGTACCAGATTTAACCAGTAAACATGATTTAGCTACTGTTCAGGAATATTTAAGAAAAAATTATCAATTTTAATGACACTTATAAAATCTATATCAGGAATTAGAGGAACAATTGGAGGAAAAGTAGGAGAGGGGCTTACTCCTAATGATATTGTTCAATTTGTAGCTTCTTTTGGTTTTTGGTTGAAGCAAAAAAATAATCAAAGTCGCAAAATTATAATTGGTCGAGATGCTCGTGTTTCTGGAGAAATTATTAGCCAAATAGTAAGCGGAACGCTTCGGTCGATGGGTTTAGATGTGGTAGATGTTGGACTTTCGACGACACCAACCGTTGAAATGGCTGTAGTGGCAGAAAATGCAATTGGTGGAATTATCCTTACGGCTAGTCATAATCCAATGGAATGGAATGCACTAAAGCTATTGAACGAAAAGGGGGAATTTATTTCATCAAAAGCAATTAGTGAAGTATTATCAATAGCCGATTCAAATGCTTTTGAATATACAGAAATTAATAGTTTGGGTTCTTATGTGAGCAATAATAATGCTTTAAACGAGCATATTGATGCTATTCTTTCTTTGCCCTTAGTTGACGTTGAAGCGATTCGCAGTCAAAACTTTAAAGTGCTGGTAGATGCTGTGAATTCATCAGGAGGAATTGCAGTAAGTCTTTTATTAGCACAACTTGGCGTAGAAAGTATTGAACTAATAAATGGTGAACCAACAGGAATTTTTGCACATAACCCTGAACCACTCACTGAAAACTTAGGAGAGTTACAAGCAAAAATGCAGGCAGGAGGTTTTGATATTGGAATCGCTGTTGACCCTGATGTTGATAGACTGGTGTTGATGTGCGAAAATGGAGAACCTTTTAACGAAGAATATACTCTTGTTGCCGTAGCTGATTATGTATTAAGTAAAGAAAAAGGTAATACGGTTTCAAATTTGTCATCTACCAAAGCACTTAAAGATATTACTGAAAAGTACGGAGCAACCTATACGTCATCTGCAGTAGGCGAAGTAAATGTTGTAGAACAAATGAAAGCAACAAATGCCATTATCGGTGGAGAAGGTAATGGAGGAATCATTTACCCAGCTTTACATTATGGACGTGATGCTTTGGTGGGAATAGCCTTGCTGCTAAGTCATTTATCAACAAGTAATATTACTTTGTCGGCTTTAAAGAAAAGCTATCCTGTTTATGAAATGTTTAAGCACAAAATAAACTTATCAGAAGAAATCAGTTTAGAAACTATTTTAGAAAGGATTAAAGATAAGTATCAGGATTTTACTTTAATTACGATTGATGGAATTAAAATAGAAATGCCAGAAGCTTGGGTGCATTTAAGGAAATCGAACACAGAAGCCATCATTCGTATTTATGCTGAAGCTCGAACGTATGAAGAAGCCAAAAGAATAGCACTTGAAGTGTGTGATTTATTGGCATAAATAAAAATTATGAAAATATTAGTAACAGGAGGAGCTGGATTTATAGGCTCTCATACCATTATAGAATTAGCAAATGCTGGTTTTGAATCAATTATTATTGATAATTTTAGTAATTCTGACATTTCGGTAATCAAAGGATTAGAACAAATCTTAGGATTCCCAGTGAAATATTATCAAGAAGACTGTAACAATTCAGAGATACTTGAACAGATAATTATTAATGAAAAAATTGAAGGTGTGATACACTTTGCCGCTTTTAAGGCTGTCGGGGAATCAGTAGAAAAACCTTTAGACTATTATAGAAATAATGTTACTTCAACGCTTACTTTATTAGATGTAATGCTCAAGACAGGCGTAACAAATTTTGTTTTTTCGTCTTCATGTACTGTTTATGGTCAGCCAGAAACTATTCCAGTAACAGAACTTACACCACGCCAACAAGCGACGTCTCCTTATGGTAATACAAAAGTAATCTGTGAAGATATTATTAGAGATACAGTTGCTTCAAAAGTAGCTTTGAAAGCCATTGCATTACGTTATTTTAATCCTGTTGGTGCTCATCCTTCTGGTCTTATTGGTGAATTGCCACGTGGAGTACCGAGTAATCTAGTACCATTTGTTACACAAACTGCTGTTGGTATTCGTAAAAAGTTGACTATTTATGGTAATGATTACGATACGCCAGATGGGACTTGTATCAGAGATTTTATTCATGTTGTAGATTTAGCCAAAGCCCACGTAGCAGCGTTAACATTCTTGAAAGAACAGGATAGTACTTCATCTTACGATGTATATAATATTGGTACTGGTAAAGGAAATACTGTTTTAGAACTTATTAATTTGTTCGAAAAGGTGAGTGGGCAACAGCTAAATTATGTAATCGGGGAAAGACGTGCTGGTGATATTGAAAAGATTTTTGGGAATGTAGATAAAGCATCAACAATCTTAAAATGGAAAAGCCAAAAAACGCTAGAAGAAAGTATAATCGATGCGTGGAGATGGCAGTTAAAATTATGTAGCGATGATATCGTTTAATAAAATTTAGTTTGCTGGAGAAGATTCTTATTTACTCGAATTTTTCCAAAATTTTTAAGTAGAAAAGCTGTAAGTAAGGAGTGATTGTGCTGAGTATATCTTAGTCTCTTACTCCTTATTTTTTGTCTATTAGTAAGACCTCTTCGGACAGAAATCTATCAATGCTACTGACTATGGTGTACTTGGCAGTGGCTATGCTGTATTTTTCAAATAGTACTGAGAATGATACTTTGTCAAAAGTAAAATCTATTGCCTTTTGAATAGTTAAAATAATCACTCGAAATCATCTAAACCCTATAGTACATCATTGATTATTTATTTTTATTTTGTACGTTTGTGCGAACATATAAAATATGAACTTTCAGATAGACCATAATAGTAGATTACCCTTGCATGTACAGGTAGAGGATTTGATTAGAAATTTACTGACGCTACCCGAATATGCCAATGGTGCATTGTTGCCCAAAGAAGTAGAATTGGCCAATCAGTTGGGTGTATCCCGTAGTACCATCAGACAAGCTGCTAATAAGTTGGAGCATGAAGGTTTGTTAAAACGTAAAAAAGGTGTTGGTACTACAGCGGCACCACAAAAAGTACTGGAAACGTCGCTCGACCACTGGTATAGCTTTACCCAAGAAATGAAAGAGCGGGGAATTATAGTAAACAATCTGTTTGTCAAAGCTGAATTTGTGCCTGCCAATCCTAAAATTGCCCTATTTTTTAATATTAATGAAGGTCGTGAAGTACTTAAATTATCAAAATTGAAAGGAACAGATAATGACCCTATTGTCTATTTTGAAAGCTACTTTCACCCACGCATTGGCTTAACTAAAGAAGAAGATTTTGAAATACCTTTATACAGTATGCTCGAAGCTAAGTATGGTGTAAAAGTGGTTCGCTCAAGTGAAAACATCAAAGCGATTTTGGCTTCTGAAATAGCCCCAATGTTACAGATTTCAAAAAATGAGCCTGTTTTATACCGTGAAAGATACGTTTATGATCCAGGAAACCGCCCTATTGAGTTCAACGTGGGCTATTATCGCTCAGATAAATTCACGTATTCAATTGATATTAAAAAGTCCTCTTAATTTTTTTATATTTTAATATGTACGAACATTTGAACAAACAATATATTTTGTCAGCAGATATTGGAGGCTCGCATATTTCGGCAGCATTGATTGATGCTTCGTCAAGAGTTTTGCTTGATAACAGTTTGCAAAGGGTTTCAATACAGCAAAATGCTGATGCTGAGACAATTATAACTACTTGGACAAATACACTCAAAAGAACAATAGCTGATATTCCCAAAGAAAACCTGATAGGAATAACGCTGGCAATACCGGGCCCATTTGATTACGAAACGGGTGTTTGTTGGATGCAGGGCGTAAATAAATATGAAGCCTTGTACGGACTTAATATTGCGAACATCCTTCGTGAACAATTAGCCTTGTCACCTAATTGTCCTATTCTTTTTGAAAATGACGCTACTTGTTTTGGTATTGGCGAAAGTCTATCAACTGAAATGAAAGTTTATGAAAAAGTTTTGGCTATAACTTTAGGAACTGGTCTGGGAAGCACTTTTATCGAAAACCAAGCCGTAGTAAAGTATGGCGAAAATATCCCTCAAAATGGCTATTTGTATAATGTGCCTTTTGCCGATGGCATTGCAGAAGATTACCTGTCAGCTCAATGGTTAATAAAGCGTTATACTCAACTTACTGGGAATGAATTGTCGGCGGTTTTGCCCATCGCAGTGCTTGCCCTAAACGAAGATATTGCCGCCAAACAGGTTTTTGAAGAATATGGCGAAAACCTAAAAGAAGCCCTGATGCCTTGGATAGTCAAGTTTGGGGCAAAATGTGTAGTCGTCGGCGGTAATATCTGTAAATCTGCTTCGCTCTTTATTACTCCGTTGCAACAAGTATTAGCAACACATAAAATACCTCTTAAAATATCTGAATTCATGGAATTATCAGCAATTATGGGTGCGACCTCTTTGGTGGACTCTCCGCCAAAACCTTGGAGAAAAAGTTCGCAAGCCCTTTTACCTCAAACGATGGGGCAACTCCAAATACCCGAAGATACCTACAATATGTATCCATTTCATACGCTGGGCGATGGTAAAATTTTTCAAGGATACCAAACGCTTGCTCAATGGATGATGACCCAAGAAAGTATCTGTATAGATGGCTACGTTGGTAATGACTGGCTTTATATTCAGCAGATTTTAACTTCTTATTTTCAAGAAGCAGGGATTCATGTTGAGTGGATTAAAATGGCTGATTTCATGAAAAATGAGGAAGTCATCACACAAATAGTAAATCCATTTGTGGGCGAAAAAGACGCAGTTTGGGGCAAAAAAACAAACTTGTCTATGTCTGACTTTTTTGAGGTGGAACGATACAAATCTCAGGTTTTTGAAGAAAAGGATGTAGATTTAACCATTGTAATTGGTACAGGCTCTGCGCTGTTTGGCAAAGGTAAAATAGTATATTTCGACCTTCCTAAAAATGAAATACAGTATCGAATGCGAGCGGGACATATTACCAATTTGGGTAATACAAAACCCGAAAACGCTGTGCAGATGTACAAACGCTTTTATTTTGTAGATTGGGTAGTTTGTAATTCACACAGACAATCTATCGTAGAAAGAATTGAAATTGTGGCAGATGGACAGTGGCGATTTGATACCAATTGGATGTTTTTTCAAGAATTACAAAAGGGTTTGAAACAACTAACTCAACAACCCATTAGAGTACGACCTTGGTTTGAAGCTGGTGCTTGGGGCGGTCAGTGGATGAAAGACAATTTTGAACAAATCTATACACAGGAAGTCAATTACGCATGGTCTTTTGAATTGATTGTACCCGAAAATGGTCTTGTATTTGAAAGCGACCAAAAGCTATTGGAAGTATCATTTGATTGGCTTATGGAACAGCAACCTGAAGGTATTTTAGGAAAAGATGCGGCTCGCTTTGGAACAGAATTCCCAATCCGTTTTGATTTTCTGGATACCTTCCAAGGAGGAAATTTATCTATCCAATGTCACCCATCTCTGGCATATATCCAAGAACACTTTGGTGAAACGATAACGCAAGATGAAACCTATTATATTTTGGATGCTCAACCCAATGCAACAGTATTTTTAGGATTTCAAGAAGATATTCAAGCAAATGAATTTAAAGATGTCCTTGAAAATAGCGTCAAAAATAATATTCCTGTAGATATTGAAAAGTATGTAAGGGCTTTTGAAGCTAAAAAACATGATTTGTTTTTGATACCTAATGGAACAGTTCATAGTGCTGGTGCTAACAATATGGTGCTGGAAATCAGTGCGACACCCTACATTTTTACTTTCAAAATGTACGATTGGTTACGTCTTGATTTAGCGGGTCAGCCTCGCCCTATCAATATTGAGCATGCTTTTAATAACTTAGATTTTTCCAGAAAAGGCGAGCGTGTTGAACAAGAATTAATTGCTAAAGAAACCATTCTTTCTCAATTTGACGATGGACAAATCGTGCGTTTATCTACACACGAACAACATTTTTATGCCATCAATAGGTTAGAATTTATCAGTCAAATTAGTCTTCCAACCAATCAACAATGTCATATTATGATGTTGGTAGAAGGCGAAGCAATTCTGTTAGAAACCGATACAGGATATTCGGCGAAATATCATTATGCCGAAACCATTGTTGTTCCTGCTGGTGTAAAGCATTTTAAAATTATCAATTTGGGAAGTACCGAAGTAAAAGTAATTCAGGCTTTTATCAAATAATAACTTCAAAAATCCTCAAAAACTATGGAAATCTCTTCGACTCATCATCATCGTTACTATGTTTTTTTGATATGCTTTATTGCAGCCATTGGTGGTTTTTTATTTGGTTTCGACACGGCGGTTATTTCAGGAGCACTTCCTTTTGTCGTCAAACGCTTTGATTTCGATGCGATTATGGAAGGCTGGTTTGTAAGTTCAGCTATTTTTGGCTGTATCATTGGTGTGATTATTTCGGGAAAATTAAGCGATAAAATTGGGCGTAAAAAGGTAATGGTCATCTCGGCAGGACTATTTTTTCTTTCTGCTGTTGGGTCTATGTTTGCCATGAATATTTCCGAACTCATTAGCTTTCGTTTGGTTGGTGGCATCGGTATTGGCGTAGCCTCTATGATTTGTCCTTTGTATATTTCTGAAACAGCTCCCGCTCGCTTTCGAGGAACAATGGTGGCATTATACCAACTGGCAATTACCATAGGTATCTTAGCGGCATATTTTTCTAATGCTTATTTACTGAAAATTGCCCAAACGAGCCATTTTGCAGGTTGGCTACAATTTGTATTTGTGGACGATTGTTGGCGAGCGATGATTGGCATTGGTTTATTGCCAAGTTTATTATTTTGGGCAGGTTTGGTATTTGTACCTGAGTCACCACGCTGGTTGATTCAAAAAAACAAAATAGAATCGGCAAGACATATTTTACAAAAAATAGATTCTGACAATGCCCAAAAGGAAGTAAATCAAATACAACAATCGGTCACAAAGCACGAAGGTGTTTTAAAGGAACTCTTTTCGCCAAGCTATCAACGACCCTTATTAATTGGTTTGGTATTACCATTTTTGAGTCAAGTTTCGGGCATCAACGCCGTGATATACTATGGACCTTCTATTCTTGACAAAGCGGGTTTTACCCTTGGCGACGCATTCGGCGGACAAGTAAGTATTGGTATCGTCAACGTACTTTTTACTTTCGTTGCCATATTCAAGGTTGATAAATGGGGCAGAAAGCCCTTGCTGATTTGGGGTGTTTTGTTGGCATTTTTAGCCTTATTGTTCATCGGCATTCTATTTTCTTTGGATTATACACAAGGCTATTGGATTTTGGGAGCTATTCTGGTCTTTATTGGCAGTTTTGCTTTTTCGTTTGGTCCTGTGTGTTTTATCATTATCAGCGAAATTTTCCCCAATAACATTCGTGCAGAGGCGGTTTCATTAGCCACATTATCCTTATGGATTGGAAATTTTTTTGTGGGACAGCTCACGCCAATAATGTTAAAAAGTGAAACATTAGGACCATCAGTTACTTTTTGGATTTTTGCAGGAATGTGTTTGCCAGCCTTATGGCTCAGTATCAAGCGTATTCCAGAAACCAAAGGCAAGACTTTAGAAGAAATAGAAAAATACTGGCAAACGACTAAATTTTAGTAATAATCATGAAAAAAATAGGCATTTTACTACTAGGTCTTTTATATTTTAATTCGTCATTGGCACAAACTTCTCCTATCGACGAAGTAGAACCTCGTATTGGTACGGCACATTGTCGCTGGTTTCACTTTGCACCCGGGGCTTTACCTTTTGGAATGGCCAAACCAGGCCCTTCAACCAATGGGCATTTGGGTAACAAAGACGGCTGGGAAGCTACAGGCTACGATTATCGTGATAATTCTATCGAAGGATTTCCCAATTTTCATGAGTTTCAGTTAGGTGGCATTGTTTTTATGCCCACTACAGGCAAACTGATTACTACGCCTGCCACAGCTTCAAATGGTTTAGCAGGTTATCGGTCAACTTTTGAGCGTAGCACCGAAATCGCAAAACCGGGCTATTATAGTGTTTTATTAAAAGATTACAAGGTAAAAGCTGAGGTAACCGCTACCAAGCGAGTTGCTTATCATCGTTATACATTTCCTGCGACTGATGCCGCCAATATTTTATTTGATATAGGCAACAGACAAGGCGAAAGTGGGCGTGTGAAAGAAGCCAAAGTGTATATGACAGAGGATGGGCGTATTGAAGGATACGTAGTTACTTTGCCCGAATATATCCAAAAATATCAACGTGGTGCCGATGCCAGAATGTACTTTTCGGCAGTATTGAACAAAAAGCCTACAACTGTCGGGGTATTTAGAGGAAATGAGATTTTTCCGAATAAAACTTCAATGGAAGGGATTGGTTCTGGATTATACTTGCGGTTTTCGACCAATGACCAAGAAGCTATCACGATTAAAGCTGGTTTATCCTATACTTCAATCGAAAATGCTCGCTTGAATCTCCGTGAAGAAGCCCAAAACCTTGACTTTGACCAAGCTCATCAGCAAGCTACCTTAGTTTGGAATGACTATTTAGGTAGAATTAACATTGAAGGAGGTTTGGCAAAAGACCGACAAAAATTCTATACAGGTCTTTATCATGCTCTTTTGGGAAGGGGTTTAGCGAGCGATTTCAATGGAGCTTATCCTAAAAATGATGGTAGTATCGGACAAATTGCCTTGGATGCTCAAGGTAAGCCCCAACATCAGCATTATAATACCGATGCCATTTGGGGAGCTTTCTGGAACTTGACTCAATTGTGGGCATTAGCGTACCCTGAATATTATTCCGATTATATCAAAAGTCAACTTTTGGTTTATTCAGATGCAGGTTGGCTTGGCGATGGTATTGCTTCCAGTAAATACGTATCAGGAGTAGGTACAAATTTCGTTGGGCTAATCATTGCAGGAGCTTATATGTATGGTATCCGAGACTTTGACATAGAAAAAGGATATGCCGCAAGCCTCAAAAATGAGCTGGCGTATCAAAATAGACCTTTGGGGGCAGGGAAAGACGATGTAGAACGATTTGTAAAATATGGCTATGTTGACCATATCGACGTAGATTCGCTCAATCGTGAACCTAGTTTTTCGGGTTCTCATACGCTTGAGTATTCTTTTAGTGCCTATGCCGTGGCACAATGGGCAAAGGCATTGGGTAAAAAGCAAGATTACCAACAGCTCATTGGTTTGTCGAAAGGATGGGAAAAGATATTTGACCCAAAAACTAAATTGGTACGTCCTAAGCTGAAGAATGGAAAGTTTATTGATAATTTCAATCCCAGTCAGCCTTGGCGTGGGTTTCAGGAAGGAAACGCTTGGCAATATACTTTTTATGTGCCTCATCAACCATATGCTTTAGTGTCTAAAATAGGGAAAAACTTATTTGCCAGTAGATTAGATAGTATTTTTAGTATTTCTCAAAAATCAATTTTCGGGGGTGGACAAACCATTGATGCCTTTGCAGGTTTGCAAGGACTTTATAATCATGGTAATCAGCCTTGTTTGCATATTCCTTGGTTATTTAATTATACTCATAAACCTGAACTTACTCAAAAATGGGTACGAGCCATTTGTAACGAGTTTTATGGTAACGAGGGAATTCATGGCTACGGATATGGTCAAGACGAAGACCAAGGACAGTTGGGTGCGTGGTATGTATTGGGGGCAATGGGCCTATTTGATGTACAAGGTGGTGCGTCCGAAAAACCTACAATGCAGCTTTCTACGCCACTTTTTGACAAAATCACGATTCGACTCAACCAACAGTATTATCAAGGCAAAACCTTCAGTATTGTAACAAAAAACAATCAACCTGATAAAATTTATATCAAACAGGTAAAGTATAATGGTAAACTTTTAAAACATCCTTCTTTACTATTCGAAGAAATTACCAAAGGTGGGGTGCTTGAATATTCTGTTTTTTAACTCATCCAATTTTCAAATTTTATAATTTATTATATGAAAAAGCTCTTTTTTATAGTACTCTTACAGCTTTGTATGCTGTCTGTTATTGCTCAACAAAGTAAAGTATCTTCTACCTTACTAACTCAAATCAAGCAGAATGAATATTTTCCAGAAGTAAAAGCCAAGGCTTTGGCCGTTATGAAAACAGGATTTAATGCTGGCGACGGTTATCGTGAGGTTTGGATTCGAGATTACAATACTTTTATCGAACTCGCAGCAGTGGTTTATGATAAAGAAGTATTGAAAGAAAACCTTTTAGTTTTCTTTAGAATGCAAGGCGACGATGGTAATATTATCGACGGTTTTACGCCTGCCGAAAAAATTGCCAAAGGCGAAACAGATTTTTCGTATTCAAAATTAGAGCCTCGCTATGCAGGTCATAAAAATTCTGTTGAAACCGACCAAGAAACCTCGCTGGTACAAGCCGTTTATAAGTACATTCAATTAACAGGCGATAAGTCTATTTTACAAGAAAAAATTGGCAACAAAACCGTTTTACAGCGATTGGAATGGTCGATGGACTTCCTTTTGAAAAAAAGATTTAATAAAAAATACGGTCTAATTATCGGAGCAACTACCGCCGATTGGGGTGATGTACAGCCCGAAGCTGGATGGGGTGTAGATTTGGACAACAATACACATTATGCCATTGATATTTATGACAACGCCATGTTTGTAATCGCACTTAACAACATCATTAAGTTGAATCCTACCAAGGCTGCTCAGTGGAAAAAAATAAAAGACAGTATTGCTCAAAATTGCAGAAAGCACCTTTGGGATAGTAAAACACAAAAATTCATTCCGCATATTTATTTGAATGGCTCGCCCTTCCCTGCTGATTTTAACGAAAATAACATTTACTATTTCGGAGGAACAACCATTGCAATAGAAGCAGGTTTATTAAGTAAGGTCGAAATCAAAACATCATTGAATGAAATGATTAGTCGAGTAAAACAGGCTGGAGCTCCTTCTATTGGACTTACATTGTATCCACCATATCCTGCGGGGTTTTTCATCAACAAAATTATGAATCCTGAATATAGTTATCAAAATGGCGGCGATTGGACATGGTTTGGTGGACGAATGATTCAGCAGTTAATCAAATATGGTTTTGTCCAAGAAGCTTATGAACAAGTACAACCCATGTTGAAACGAGTAATTGATAACAAAGGATTTTATGAATGGTATTCGGTTGATAATAAACCTCGTGGTTCGGGTACGTTCCGAGGTGAAGCAGGTGTATTGTATGTAGCTATCGAACAGTTTGAGAAGATAAAATAAGTTATAGCAATATCCATAAAATTAGGCAAATCCCAAAAGATAAGTAATTATAAACTTGTTCAATTTGGATTTGCCTTCTTTTGGGTTATTTGATTTCTACTGTCTCATCGTTTTTATTCTATCACCAACCAAGTATAGCCCTCGGCTGGGATTTTCACTTTTACTTGTATGCTATAATCACGATTGAGCGTATAGGTTTTGGCAACACCTTCTTTTTCTCGAACACGAGCTTGCTTGCTTAGTCCTGTGTAATATAAAGGTAAAGTAATGGTTCTTTCGATAGTTTCGGTAGTGGGGTTATAGAGCATAGCCAAGCCCTTTTGAGCTAAATTTGGCGCTACGTGTATAAGTCCATCCCAATCTCGTCCATCAGCACGACGCAACTGGATCATATCGGCATTCAAAACATCCCGATATTTTTTGTACCAATTAATACTTTTTTGAACTACCGCTTTTGTAATATCAGTATCATACAATTGCGGCCCACGATAGCAAGCTTGAACACCTGCACCATAATAAATCATCATTAATTGCTCATAATCAGGCAAATGCTGGCTAAGTGGTTCTAGAATTGCATCAGCTCCACCACCTTGATATTGGGTAAGTGGTACAAAGCCCCAGCTCATCGAAGCCGTTTTTTCTTGTGTTCCATCATGGATATTCTGACGATTTAGGATTCTTTGCTGTGAACGACTCAACGAGAAATTTACTTCACGATAACCCAATGCAATTTTGTGTGTGCCATCCAAAAAGTACCAATCAGGAGCATTGATATAAACACCACGTTCGTTGAGCCAATGATACAATTCCTTTTGGATATTCATTTGTTTCCATTGCGAATCTGCCAAACCTTCATGCCCAGGATGTGTTGTAGAAGCACAAACATCGCCAGGATATGGCCCATCATTTTCCCAAATATTAAAATGAGTTTCTTCAAAAAAACGCTTGATTTTGTCTCGATATGCCAAACCCCATTTACTCCCAAAACAAGGTGCATTTCCGAAAAAAGCGTGTCCCGTTTTGCCCGTTACTGAGTCAACTACGTCGTTTTCATCATCAATTCTTCTGCTACTAAATAACGAGTATCCTCCTATTTGTATGCCCTTGCTATGAGCCTTTTCTGCAATTTTTTTCCATCTGTTCAAGTTTTCTTCGCTCATATCTTCCATGTTGAGGTGACTACCAAAACTCAAAATCAAAGCTTCATAACCCGTTGCGGCACATTGGTCAATACATTTTAATACTTGTTCGTCATTTTTACTGACCAAGTGCATAAATATAGGATTCTGGGTAGTCCAAGGAGCAATTGTTCGATACATTTTCCGAATCATTAAACCCCTTCTTTGCCTGTCATAAGAATCCATCAGGAGTTCATGCGTGCGTACAGATTTCAAAGAACTACCTTGCATTATTTTGATATTGGCGACTTTTTCGGGGTATATTTCTACCAGACAAGGCGTATCGTAATTATAATTTACCTGAGAAGTATAAGTGCTATCTGCCAACCAATGAGTGGTTTGGTCGCTAATATCATAACGCATGGCATTATTGAAGGCGTAGTTTGTTTCCAAATAAATACCATGTTGTACTTTCATTTCTGACACCTTTCCCACAACAGCACTTTCTTCTTCCACAAGCCCTAATATTTCATTTACGAAACCATCTACGGTAATTATTGATGCACTATTATTGATTACTTCTATCCATTTTATTAGCAACGGAATACCGTCGTAGAGTTCATAATTCACTTGGATTTTGATACCCGTCAAATTTTTATCTTGAGCAATAAAATTCAAAATAAGTCGCTTGCCTGTTGGTTTCTGGCGGTTGGCTGTCCAAGTCGAAGCCTTCCAATTGATAAAAGGTTCGATAGGCTTTATTTCGGCGGATTGATAGACGAAGTCGGTACTTCCTTTTTTGAAGTTTTTAAGCCATTCGGGTTTAAGATACGCATTTTCGGTTTGTCCATTCAATCCGCCAATATGATAGCTTTTGTGGTTTATTTTAACCCTACCTTCTGGCTTGACAGAACGAATAAGTTGTTGCTGACTAGAATGATTGAAATAGTCGTAACAGCCTATATTTTCACCAATAAAAAAACTCCTTCTTAAAAGACCATTGTCTAAAACTACCTGACTGTCAGTTATTTTAATAGAAGATTTTTCTAAAATTGGGTTGACCAACCAATCTTTTTGTGGACTAATATTTTGGGAAATACCCCAATGGCTTAGCGCAATAGCAATGACTAAATGGACGACTATACGAACCTTTTTCATATTTTGAAAATTGAGATTTATGCTATAATTTCTGATACAAGACTACTGTATAACTAGCCTTTTTTATTATAGTAATTATAGCATTTTTAATACTCATCTCAATATTTTCAATAACTTTTTTGCAATCAATCGATACCCTTCATCTGATGGATGTTGGCCGTCGTAGGTCATTGCCATCGCTTCAACAGGAGGTCATTTAAATAAGTAATGGAGTCTTCTATAGCAACCCATTGCTTTTTTTCTGTAGTAAAAGCAAAAAGCATTACTACAGTCAACATCAACAATGTGACTCTTGAATTCATGGTTTATTTTTCGGAAAATTAGCAGTAGTTTAATCAGCTACTGATTTTAACATAAAATATGGTTTAATAAGATTAAGTAGATGTCATGAACATAATCTATTATTTAGTTACTTAAAGAAAGGATTATCTTCTTTTCAGGGATATTTTTCTATCAGATATTTGAGCCGTAATTGGGTAGTCAAATTTAGTAGTCACACCTAATTCGGATGGTGATGGACCTACAAACTCACTTTTTTTTCCATATATTTTTAAGGCATTAACTGATGAAATTTCTACAAAAGCCCAAATAGGTTCTTTGTATGGTACAGTATATTTTATCATCGGGTGGCTTTTGTCCACTTCTGAACCATAGCGTGAATATTTGTATTGATCACCTAGCCATTGATATGACATACTATTTATTTGTATATAATGGATGTCATTAATATTATTATAATAGTCTAAGTGATGATGTCCAGAAAATACAGCTTGTACTTTCTGAAATCCCGCTTTAGTATTAGCTCTTTCTAGTACTATTCGGCATTGAGTACCGTTATGAATTCCTCCGTTATCATTATCGAGTCCTTGATGACAAAAGAGTATAGTTGGTAAATTGGTATTATCTAAATCGTTTTCTAACCATTTTAGCTGTTTTTCACTAATGTATCTGGCATAGCCAGCAGGACGATTAGAAGAATAATCCTTTTCATTACCATCTAAAACAACAAAATGGAATCCTTTACAATCGTAAGAATAATAGCGTGCTTTCGCATTCCAGTATTTTACTACTTGATCTTGGGTAAATCCACCATCTGTATCATGATTACCTAATACGTGATATTTATCGCCTTGGTAATTGTTCCAGATTGCCATAAAATCTTGATTATAATCGTAAGGACGACAGAAATCACCCAATTGAATGATAAAATCAAGATTTTTACCTGAAGCTTCGTCGATAAAAGCTTTCAGCCGAGCATCGGCATCATGCATTATATCTTTGTGGACATCGGTACAAATTCCAAATTTTATAAATTTCTTTTTCAGCGAAGCTGAATCTCTTGCCAAGAGTTGATTGGGGGCGGCAATAGAAGCGCTTCCTAAACTTAGTATTTTGATAAAACTTCTTCTACTCTCCATTGTCTAAAAACTAAACATTACTTCTAAAACAAGTGACATATATTTTACTCCATTCTTTTGATTACAAGGTATTAATTACAAAGTAATGGTTTTGCGATATAATCTTATTAATAGATTGAATACGACTCCCTAATTTAGGGAGTCATTATTCAATACAATTCAACCATTTCATTTGATTTTACCCAAATACATCTAATTTTTCACCAAACCCATTACTATGAGTAAATCTGAATAGATTATGAAGCAAATATAAATAATAGTTTATTAATAATAAACTATTATTTAGTATTAATAAACAATAGTGTCAAATTTTACTAATTGTCGAACTAAATTGATAGTATGACATCGGCAAAAAGTATCAGTGAGCTTATTCAATGCTAGTTTTTGTAACAAACAATATCATGTTCTATCTTAGCGTTTAGCGAATGAATATTCTTGTACCTACATGTTGCTCTGATTATTTATAGTCTCAAATGAGAGACTGTAATTTTTAGTGCATAGGCTAAATCAGAAGGTTTGGTCTGTGGTAATGTTATTTGTAATCCATCCTTAGTTTGTTTCCATGTTATTTTTTTATCATAACCTAGTAACTTTATATCACTGATAGCAACATTCTCATTCACGAGGGTTTTAATCGTTATATTAGGGTCTTGAGGCCATATCAAGCCGATAACAAAAAGATTTTTTCTATCTTTAGTTCTTGTGAACCTAAAATCTTTTTCAGTGTATTGAAATTTGTTGATATTAAAAAGTTCATTCTTTATATCATCTTTGATATTGGTAGAAGGGCCTTCACCATAAGTAAACCAAGGTCTAGTAGCAAAAATGGCTTCTCCATTAATTTTCATCCATTTTCCGAGTTGTTCAAGAATCGTTATTGCTTCAGGTTCTATAGAACCATCAGGTAGTTGTGTAACATTCAGTAGTAAATTACCATTTTTACTCACAATATCTGAGAGTAATCTCACGATACGCCCTGCTGAATAATACATTTGCCCATTTTCTTTATTTTTAAAATTAGCATCATAAAACCAATTACTAAGAGAAGTATCTGTTTGCCAAGGATCTTTTTTAATTTCAGGTAATATGCTTTGTTCTTCGTCATGCACTCCAGCTCCTTCAATATATTCTCCCCAATCAGCCCCAACATTCTTAAAGGTATAAACCGCTTCAAGCTTACCTTTATGCCATTGAATATTTTGATTATAGAAATCAGATAGTAGTAATCGCCCTGTATTTCCCATCGGAATTGCGCCATCTGAATACAAAAAGTCAGGTTGATAGTTGATAATTGCATCTTCCATTCTATCAAACCATTTTTTTTGCCACCAAGTTGGTGGTTTTACAGGATAGCGATCACCATTATCATCGAGCTTGGGAGGAAAATATAGGTCTGCATATTTAGGATCATTTCCATCATAGGGTACTCCAGCATAGTTCCCTTCTTTATCACTACCATGACTTAACCCCATCCAGTTATAAGCTCTTGCAAAGTGCTCACTAATTCCGAAGCGTAAACCTCTTTTCCTAGCTGCTGTAGCCCATTCCCCAACAATATCTCTTTTTGGCCCCATAGTATAGGCATTCCAAGGATTATGCTTTGAATTCCACAAATCAAAACCATCATGATGAGCACCCATACTTACAAAATACTTTGCCCCAACTTTTACATAAAGATCCATCAGTTTATCTGGATTCCATTTTTCAGCTTTCCATAAGGCGATGATATCCTTATAACCAAATTTTGAGGGGTGACCATAGGTTTTAAGATGGTAATTATAAACTTTTGAACCTTCAATATACATTCTTCGAGCGTACCAATCACCAAACATTGGAACACTCTGTGGCCCCCAATGTGACCAAATACCAAACTTTGCATCTTGAAACCACTCTGGGCATTTGTATTGTTTCAAAGAATTTGAATCAGGCTTAAACATACCATTGATTATCTGAGGTTTCAACTCTTGTGCAACGGCTATGAAAGGAAATGAAGCAATGATAACTTGCAAGATTCCTACTATTATTCTTTTTCTAAAAATCATTTTTATGAATAAAGTTATTTGTCTTTGGATTTGTTAACTAACACTTTCGTATAGAAACAATCATACTTGCATAAGAAGCTGTTTATATATTTTATAAGATTAAAAAAGAATATAGTTGTAGATAGTAAAGCCAATTTTTAAGGATAGCAATAGACTTAATTTTATCAGAAATAAGCCTATTGCTTTTGTGAAAATTGTAGTAATACACTTTAAGGTTTATTTGTTATGATAAACCATCAGTTCGGAAATACTTAACCCTGGCTGATATGAATTAATCTTTAATCTAACCTTAGTGGTAGAAACTGTACGGAAATTAATAACTCGAACACGGCTTGTTTCATTTTGACTTTTTAAATCTTGCCAGTTCTTACCAGTCCAATATTGAAGCTTATATGTTTGTAGTTTAGAAACAAATGGCTTGCCATTATTGTAAGCATACTCAGCAATACCAATTGAATTAATTAATGTAGGTTTACTAAAAATAATATCTAAGTGTGGTTCTTTTATAAAACTAGAAGGAACCCAAGTGGTTGAAAAATCATCATCGACAGCTCTATCCGAAATTTCCATATCTTCAGACCAACTCGAATTAGTTCTTTGATGTTTGGCTAGATTAGAAGCAACAATAGGAACCTGATAAAAAGGTAATTTTTCGGCAGGTCCAGTATGTTTCCATAATTGCCCGATTTTTTTTAATTCGACGATTGCATTATCATCAATCAAACCATCAGTATTAGGAGCAACATTGAGAATAAAATTACAATGTGCTTTATTAAGTGGAATTAAATTTTCTTCGACAATAAATTTTGCACTTTTCACTACCTCAGATGGCGAAGTCTTCTTCCAAAACCAATTAATATTTATTGGAAGCCCAGCTTCTGCAGGAATTAAATTCGTTTCTCTAGAAATTATTTGTCCTGCGTTTTGCTCATAAAGTTTTATATCTGAATAAAATAGAAATTCAGCAGGGTACTTTGCAGCGTTGTGGTCCATCACCAAACAATTAGGCTGTAATGATTTAATATGACTATAAATTTCTTGAAAAGAAATCGTTTCATAACTTATTCTTGACCAAGGAGCATCCCATCCATCAATTATCAAACCACTAATTTCACCATAATTTGTAAGTAGTTCAGTAAGCTGATTTTTGATAAATTGTTGTTGATTCTTGTTGAACCAACCCGGTCTGATATTGTGGTGGGTATCAAGTATTGAATAATATAAAAATACTTTTAAACCTTTTTTACGGAATGCATTTACATACTCTTTAACAACGTCTCTATTAAAATCACTACTACTCACACTATAGGGAGTTGTCTTGGTTGGCCAAATACAAAAGCCGCTATGATGTTTTGTTGTTAGGCATCCATAAGTCATTCCAGCAGACTTAGCTGCATCTGCCCATTGCTCACAATTAAGTTTCTTGGGATTGAACACTTTTGGAGAAAGATTTGGATCAGGCCAATCGTGTCCTCCGTAAGTTGGTATGTTGAAATGAATAAACATACCAAAGCGTAAATCCAAGAAAGATTGTTGTAATACTGATAAAGGTTTTGCTGCTGTCTGAGCTTTAGTAGTATAATTAAAATGTAGCAGATTGATAGCAAGGAGCAATAGACCTGTGAAAACATTTTTTTTACAAAAAAGTACTTTATTCGTCATCTTATTTTACCAATTATTGTTTTGAAAAATTAAAATTTATTAAGTGTTAAAAAATAATACAATTTCTAGTGATTTTCTCTGTCCAAATACGCTTATGTCTAATCGCATGTTTTGAGGAAATCACATAACTATCCATACCCTAAAAAGACTAAGGGCTATAAATCATTTGGTGAATGATTCTTTCAAAAAGTTATTAAGTAGTCAAGTAGTTTGGTTTATGTCAAGGTCAGTTTTTGCCAAATATTCTGTAGGCATACATCCATGATACTGTTTGAAAGCCGTTGAGAAATAAGATGGTGAATTAAATCCAGACATATATGCAATTTGAGCAATTGTATATTGTTTTTCTTCTAGTAATTCAATGGCTTTTTTGAAGCGAATCCTTTTAATAAAATCAGTAACAGACTCGCCAGTAATAGCTCTAACTTTTAGATAAAGGTTAGAACGACTCATCCCAATTTCACGACTAAGCTTTTCTACTGAAAAGTCAGACTCTGAAAGATTTTCTTCAATAATTCTCATGGCCTGTTTCAAGAATTTTTCATCTAAAATATTAAAGGCAACATTTTCAGGAATAATATCCTTGGAAGCGGAGTAATATTCTTTTAATCGTTTTCGAGAATGCAAGATATTTTGAACCTTTATAGACAGCAACTTAATGGAGAAAGGTTTAGTAATATAGTCGTCTGCACCGACTTCAATACCTTTGATTTGTTGTTCTGTCTCGGCTCTGGCAGTTAATAGAATTATTGGAATATGCGAGGTCTGAATATTCTTCTTAATCTTTATACATAAGTTAATTCCATCTAATTCAGCCATCATAATATCGCTTATGATTAAATCAATTTGTTTTTCATTCAGCTCAGTTAATGCTTGATTACCATTACTTGCAGTTATTACATGATAAAATTGCTGGAAATATCTAGCAAGGTAATTGAGAATCTCGGAGTTATCATCTACAATGAGTATTGTTTCTTTTTGTGGTAATTGAACATTTTCTCCCCAATTCTCATCCAATAACAAACCTGATTTTGGTATCCAAGTATCTTCAAAAGAGGCATCAATAATTCCATTTGATCGAAGCATATCATTTTGATAAACCGTGCTATCAAGTGGGAATTCAAATGAAAATGTACTACCAAGCCCACAGACACTATCAACGGTAATTCTACCGTGATGTAACTCTGTCAGATATTTAGTAAAAGCAAGACCAATCCCTGAACCTAAGTTTGTTTCCTTAGCATCTATCTGGTAAAATCGCTCAAAGATTTTTTCAAGATATTCTTGCTGAATACCAATTCCATTATCATAGACTTTAATGACAACATTTTTTGAAGATACGATCAATTCTATTTTAATTTTACCATTAAAATCCGTGTATTTGAAGGCATTAGATAATAGATTAAACAAGATTTTGCCAATTACATCTTTATCAAAAAAAGTAATGATACTCATCTCTGATGAGATGAAATCATAGCTAATATCTTTGCGTTCAGCAATAGGTTTGAAAGAATTATAAATCTCTTTTACGAAAGTTACCAAATCTGATTTTTCTACACACAATTTTAAGGTACCCGCCTCTGCCTTTCGAAATTCAAATAATTGATTGACTAAATGATACAGTTTTCGGGTATTGGATAGCATCAATCTATATTGATTTTTCAGATAATTATCATTCACTGGCTTACTCATTATCTCTTCTAAAGGAGCCAGGATTAATGTTAAGGGAGTTCGTAATTCATGAGATATGTTAGTGAAAAAATCTGTTTTTACCTGATTGATATAATTGATTTTATCTCTTTCGATACGCTCCTGTTTCAGTTGTTCTAGCGTGATAATTCGCTCAGATATATTTCGGTAAACAACATATCCAAAGCTTAAAATGAGTAAAAATAAACTACATAAAAATAGAGAACTGGCATACCAAGCGGGTAATATTTCAATATTTATTGTTCTGAGTGTACTCATTTCACCACTTGGTCCAATTGCTTTTACTTCAAAAACATATTCACCTGTACCTAAATTACTATAAGTTACTTTGGGGGAATTAGTGAAATACCATTTAGTATCAAAGCCTTTTAATCTAAACGTATATTTTGTGCGACTTGCCGAGATATAATTAAAAGTATTGAATATTATCGAAAACTGTTTTTGATCGTGTTTCAAAATTAAGTTTGTTGAACGATCAATATGCGCACTAAGAATATCATTTTCATCATTTGGAATTACTATTTTATCAAATAATTCCAAACCAGTAAAACTTAATTTAAGCTTCAAAGGGCTTTGTGAGATAGTTTTTGGGTAAAAGTAAGACAAGCCATTGATGCCCCCAAAAAGCATCATGCCGTCTTTAGCTTTACAAAAGGCATAGATGTTAAATTGCTTGCTTTGAAGACCATCGTTGGTATCAAACCACTTGGTTTCTTTGGTTTCTGGATTAAAACACCCCAAACCGTTATTAGACGAAAACCATAAGTTCCCCACTTCATCCGTTAATAATCCATAGATAGTTCCTTGTGGAAATTCAGGCCTTTCTTTGAACGAAATAAAAGTTTGATGTGCTTCATCAAACAAATTAAGCCCGTATCGTGTAGCAATCCAAATTCTCTTTTTCGGGTCTTCGGTAATACAATTAACGACCTCGTTACTAAGCATAGAGCCTTGGAATACATTAAACAAATCACTTTCAGGATAAAATTGATTTACACCGTTGGTTGTACCTATCCAAATACGGTTCTTTGAATCTTCCATTAAAAAAGAGATTTCGTCAGAACTAAGGCGTTTACCCGCAGCATCAAGTAAAATATGTTTAAAAGTATTATTTTTTGAGTCAAAAAAATCAAACCCTGTTCGTGTACCAACCCAGATACGAGATTTATGATCTTTTAGTAAAGCATAAACCATATCACCAGCAATGCTTCGGTCATTTTTCGGGTCTTTTTTAAGGACTGTAAACTTACCTGATTTTACATCCAAAATATTCAATCCAGAATTATGCGTTCCTAACAGTAATCTATCCTTTTCATCAAAAACGAGACTTTTAATATTGTTCGAACTCAAGCTATTTTTATTAGCTTCGTTATGAGTATAATAGCTTATGCTATTGGTTTTTGGGTTCCAGTGGTTTAGGCCTTTGTCGTTTGTTCCAATCCAAAAGCTTCCGCCTTTATCTTGCTTTATTGTATTTACTACTTGGTCATTCAACGACACCTTACCCATATTTTGGTTGAGGTTATTAAACTTTAAATCACTTGAATGATAATAATTTACCCCTCCATAATATGTTCCAAGCCACATACCGCCTTGTCTGTCCTTGAAAATGGAACGAATAGAGTTTTGGCTGATTGTATAGGGTGAATTTAGCTGATGGTAATAATTTTGAAATTGTTTAGAGTCTTTATGCAAAACAGATAATCCTTTGAAAGTGCCAATCCAGATATTTCCAGTAGCATCTTTACTGATACCTCTAACATCGTTATTGGCAAGGCTTTGAGCATTACCTACCTCGTGAAGGTAATTATTTACAGTTTTTGTTCTCAAATTATAATTAAATAACCCATTACCTTCTGTCGCAATCCATAATGTGCTATTATCTATCATAATATCATTTACAGATGATGGCGAAACCTCTGAATCGAATTTAACTTTATATAAGCGATTTGTATTCGGCGTTTTGGTATATAGCCCCACGTTTGTAGCAATATAAAGTCTGTCATTGTAGAATTTAAGACAATTAATACTTTTGATACCATATTTGATACTATCAAAAAAAAACTGTTTTATAGTGCCTTTGGTAGCATCAATTACAAAAATTTCGCCTGAATTGGTACCAATCCAGATACTCTTATCCTTTCCTTCAGTAATGGCTGAAACAAACCATTCACCAACAAATTTGCGGACAGGTTTGTAATTGATAAACTGATTTGTCAAATGATTGTACTTACTTACTCCTCTGTCCCCACCAATCCATACATGACCATCACTATCAAGAAACGTACTCTTTAAGTAATTAGATTGTAAGCTATTTGCATCACCATTAATAGGATGATAAACAGTAAAAGCATAGCCATCATAACGATTAAGACCATCTTGAGTAGCCATCCAAATAAACCCCAAGGTATCTTGTGTAATTGAGTAAACAGTGCTCTGCGATAACCCATTGTCAATCGAAATACTTCTAAAGTTATATGGATAAATTTGACCCCAGAGGTTGAACTCTGCTACAAAAAGCATTACAAAAAATATGTAGGCTTTAAAGTTTATCATGGAAACAACTAGTTTATGCAATCTATAAAAAATCAATCAAGCACAATTCTATGGTTATGCTTAATGAAAGGCAATTTAGGGTATCAAAGGGTTATTATTAGTTTAAATATTGATTTATTTATTTCAATATTGATGAATATTATTGAAACTGTTTAAACTTTCCGCTTGTGCATGTAAATGCTTGTATTTTTATAAAATTGTAATTTTGAATTTATTAAGCTAAGTATATTAATACAATAAAAAATCGTAATACCCATTTCTATAAGACTTTACTACGGTCATAAGAGAAAGTTTAAACAGTTTCATTTTCTTAATCAATTATTACCAAGATTTTCATAGGTCTTTTTGTTATCAATATTTTTTGGAATGTTTGGCAAATCATCATGATATTCAAGAAATAGATTTTTATATTTTTTATAGAACTTTTTCACGAGAGCGACATCGTTTCCGGCAGTAATCGGAGAACGCTGTTTATTATAAGTAATAATGTAACTTTCTTCAAAATCCCCCAATTTATTATAGAAGTCATTTGCTCTAAAAGCTTCTTTGCCATATTGTTGAGGTAATTTTTGCTCTGAATATATAACCCCAGTATCTAAAGAATTTTGTAACATATCATAAAACATTTTCCAACGAACTTTATAAAAACCATCAATCAAACCACTCCATTCACGCCAGGCATAATCAAAAATTGTTGGGACTTTTCCTTCATACCCCCAAATAGTAAGTAACGAAGTGGCGTCTTTTTCAAACAAATCTTTTTCTTCAGGTGTGTTACCCCAACTTCTTGCATCATGAAGCCATTTATCAAAATTATACACTGAAGTACAACGGAGCATGCGGTCGGTATCTTCTAATAAGGCGATAAAGCGTTGAGAATGTAATTTAAATGCCTTTTTATCATTGCTCCTATATGCTTGAATAGCTTTTTTATGGATAGTTTGTCCTAAATTAGTCATTATCTGCCTTTGGATATCTATCAAATCAAAGCGATAAGGGCTAGATTTTTTTAGTTTATCAACGTCCTCTAAAAGGAGTTTTTGAGCGTCATAAAGTAGTGCTTCAGAATAAGGAATTTTGAAGCCTGCATTGGGGCCTGATTTTTTGACATCTAAGGCAGGGCGAGCAGCTATAATTGAGCTGTATTCAAGTTGATTTGTACCAATATTATATGGTCCTTTTAATAATAGTTCCCAAGCATTTTGAGCATTGACAGATGTTGAACCATACCTCCTTGTAGCATAATTTTTTAACCATTCATGTACATTGATTGACCCAGAACGATAATTCATCTCAAAAGCAAGGTCAAAAAATACAGTATTATGGTTAATCCCCTCCATAAAAAAACCTGTTCCACAGAGGTTTGGAGCTTTAGCATAAAGTAATTCGTACTGATTTTTAGCCATTAAATTTAAATCTCCGTGTAGATTAATTCTTCCACCAAAGTTGTGAAGTGTTCCATAGATAAAAGGGTATCCCCAAAAATTCTCCGTTTTGCTGTTTTTACCTCCTAAATCTAAAATTAATAAGTCATTTTTAGGTACAGCCATGACAATTTCTTTGCGTAAACTCCAAGACTGCATTACCCAAATTGCATTATTATTAACAGACTTGTATAAATTATAAATGGTAACACCAACTGCATTTAGGTATTCTGGGGTATTGATTGGAGGGGCACTTTCATGGAATGGATCAGCGGCATAATAATTATTTTTGCCAAATAGTTTTTCTTCTTCTTTCAAAAACTCTTTGCCAAATCGTTCAAATAGCTCGTCGGTTGGGTCAATTTGTGCTGCTCCCTTGTTAAACCCACCCCAACCAGATTGAAAGGCAATTTTTGATTGTGGGAATTTTTCTTTCATTTCACGAGGTACGTAGCCTGAAAATCCTTGCATAATTGGAGTCATTCCCAACTCACGTTCACGTTGAAGTATTTTTTGACCTAGTTTCAAGTGACTGTCAATCCATGATTTAGGCAAAGGACCACCATAGCTTTGAATATTTTGCATCCATTGCCAAGCTAAGTGAGCTGGACCAGCCAAGAATTTGCGAGCTTCAGTATCAGTAAAATTGAATTTTAAAAGGGTATTATACCAAACCGCCTCTAAGCCTGTCACAGCTAGGGGCATATTAATACCATTCATAGCCATATAATCAATTTCTTGTTGCCAACGCTCCCAATCCCACCATGGAGCAGAGTAACTTAATGTACAATAGTTCATGTACACACGGTGTTTACCATTGATAACTCCCTTTATTGAGTTAATTGGAAGGGGAAGTTTTGACGGTAAATTTATTTGCTTACCCGTCCATGAAATATGGACATTACAAGTGTATTTTAAATAGTAATTTAAAGCGGTTGCAATTGCTACACCTGTATTACCTCGTAACAGAACTTTGTTGTCTTTTACATTAATTTCATAGGTATCCTGCAATGTATTATTGGGAATTTCCTCTATTATAAATTGACTACTATAACCTGGGATTACCCGTTCAATGAGTTCATAACTGAACTTTACAGGGTTTGAATACCCAGTTCCAACAGATAGCAGAGTAGCGAAAAAGGTAATGTATTTGATATAAGGAGTTATTTTCATAAAGATTATTTTTATTGATTGTGATAGTTGAAAAAGAGAGTATATTAGTAAAAGACTTAAATAAGCCTTTTACTAAAAATTTCTTGAGCTATTCCTTACAAACTAATAACTCTGCAATACCAAATTGAGGTTCGCAAGATTGTATTTGAATTCTAACTTTACTAGCTTTTAATAGAGGAAAATGATGAAAACGGATACGATTAAAATCCTCCTTAATGTTGATATTTCCCCATTTTTCACCATCCCAATATTGCAGCTTGTATGCTTTAAGTTTAGTTTTAGCTTCAAATGGTTTGCCATAATCAGACTCAACGATACCAATTGTGTTAAAAGACTTTGGCTTGTCAAAAATGACCTCTAAGTAGGATTTTTTTTCATATATTGAAGGAATCCAACATGTTTTAAAATCATCATCTGTAGCCATATCAGAAATAGCTATATCTTCTGCCCAACTTGAGTTAGTCCTCTGTTTTTTGGCAAAATTAGTGGTAGTGAAAGGCTTTTGTACTACAATCGAATTAGATGGTAATTTACTATGATCCCAAATTTTGCCAATTTTATTTAATTCTACTATTACATTATTGTCAAGTAGCCCATCTCGATTTGGGGTTACACTTAAAAGGAAATTACAATGTACTTGATTAAGTGGAATTAAATTATCGTTGACTAAGAATTCTGCCTTTTTTACAATTTCGTTTGGACTACTTTTTTTCCAAAACCAATTAAGATTGATAGGAATGCCTGCTTGTGCGGGTAGATTATTGTGTTTTCGAGAAATTAATTGACCTGCATTCTGCTCGTATTGTTTTATGTCAGAATAGAATAGGTAATCAGAAGGGTATTTTGCAGCATTATGATCAATAACTAAGCAATTGGGTTGTAAAGACTTTACTAGTTTATATATTTCACTGAAAGAAATTTCATCGTAACTTATCCGAGACCATGGCGAATCCCATCCGTCTATGAGTAAGGTATTAATCTCTCCATATTTTGTTAAAAGCTCAGTTAGTTGCTTTTTAATAAATTTATTTTTATGCTGATTTACCCATCCTGGTCTTATGTTGTGGTGGATGTCAAGAATCGAATAATATAATGAAACCTTAAGACCCTTTTTCCTGAATGCTTCTGCAAATTCTTTTACAATGTCTCTTTTAAAGGGGCTATTCATGATATTATAATCAGTGGTTTTAGTATCCCAAATACAAAAACCACTGTGATGTTTCGTTGTAAGACATCCATAAGTCATTCCTGCTGAAGCAGCAGCGTCTGCCCATTGCTTACAGTTTAGACTCTTTGGATTTATAAGTTTTGGTGATATATTGGGATTAGCCCAGTCATGGTCAGAAAAGTTAGAACTGCCAAAGCAAATAAGCATTCCAAAACGAAGATTCAAAAATTCTTTTTGTAGCTCTGGAAGAGTTTTTTTTAGCCCACTATTTATAATGGGACTATAGTTTAAAGCCTTCAGACAAGGTATGATAATTACTAATATGATGGCGATTACTAAAAGTCTTTTTTTCACTGTAAAGTTTTATTTTTGCGTTTTGATACAATATTTTTAAGGTTCATCATAAAAAATAGCTAACAGACCTCTTCAAAAAGCTTGGAAGCTAATGAAACATTTTGAATTTACTTTTGGGATGTACTTTTTAAGCGATTTTAACCATAATTCAGCATGTTTTTCGAGTCCAAGTACAGAGAAATGAATACCATCATGCCTATAATATGACTTGTCTAATTTGTCTGTATTCGCTCCAAGAAATATATCTTTATGGATTTTGGTAAGTGCTAATTGTGCTTCCTGTATAGTTGGGTCAATTCCTAATTTCTTTTTAGTTAACGAGTTTTCACTAGGATGATAACTTGCTATTGCAATAAAGATGGGTGCATTCTGGTTATTATTTCTAAAGGTTTCACGAACACTTTCAAATCTTTGGATATAGAGTTCTTTGCTTGTATTCCTTAAATTATCTGATTCTCCCTGATGCCATAGGATATAGTCAACTATTATACCCTGTGTATTTAAAGCCTTGATTGTTTGTAAAACAAGTTCATTATGCTTGCCACCTTTCGCCCATTGAGCAACCTCTGTTGAACCGATACCGATGGGTACAATTAATATTTTTTTTGCAAAATTTTCTTGAATCAATTTATCGGCGAGTCTAGTCCAGACAGATCCTCTATTGTTATCAGCACCAAGCAATGGGTCTTTTGCCTTAAACATTTTCCCTTTATACCAGTTGTACACATCTTGTTTGCATGTGTACATACCTTGACCATAATTGGCTGAATTTGATTGTCCAAAAGTAAAGATTACAGTAAAATCTTCGTTGTTAAATTGTTTAATATCAAGCGTATCGCCTGCTGAAAGTTTATTAAATGAATAAACATTAGGACTACTAATAAATCCTAAAGCAAAAACGATAAAAAACAGAATTACTATTTTTGATATATCTACTTTTTTCATAAAAGATTTTGATAAAATAAAGTACATTTTGCTAGAATAGCCTTAACAAAGCCCATTCATTTTTATCATAGGCTTTGAGAGGATACTTTATTATATTCTTTCAAAGCCTATGTTCTATTGTGCTTATTACTTTAAAAACCCAGCATTAATCCAATTGATACTCACGTCTTTTACAGCTGTTCCTGTAGGCCTTGAAACCAGTTTTATTTGTTTGTATCGGCTTGTTAGTGCTATATCAAAGTTCCATTTTTGCCCAGCTTTGAGAGCAGGACTTCTTGATAATTCCACAGGAGGTTCACCCATCTCTAACACATCACCAATAACTACAAAAGAACAACTATAATTTTTATTTAATGGGATACTACTATCAACTGTTACCGTTGAAACGAACTTTTTTGAATTATCAGGAATATTATACTTTACATCAAGTGCAGGGACTACACTGATACCATTTAAGTTTGACTTTCCATCCAAAGAGATTGGAGCGGCATAAGTAGTTTGATTAACCTTAACTGCACCTGCAATAGGTTTTAAGTCTGAACAAAGGATATTTGGAAGGGGGGGAGTCGCAGGCGTTGGATAATTTAAAGGCATATCCACCTTTACCGTAGAAGTTTTACTCCAATTTCCATTCCAATCTTGAGCCTCAACACTGTAAGTATATGTTTTTCCTAGCTCAACTTGTCTGTCAATAAACTTTTCAGCAGATAATTCTCCTAGTAGCTCCCCATTCTTAGTGATTCTGTACTGGAATTCAGTAGCATGATTCCATTTAAGTGCTACTTGATCAAGGTCTAAATTAGCTTTTAGTTCAATCTCTCTAGCTTCTTTCATATTAAGGTTTCCTTTTTTAAAGTTAATAGTCCATTTAACTTTTTGAGAAGTCGGAGATAGTAAAGTCACTCTTATTACGCCACCTTCTTGAAGAACAGATGTTTTAAGAGATGGGGCATCAGTTGATACTTTATCTACCACTAAACCACTATTATTTTTTGAAACAGGAACCACTACCCTTAGTTCATATACGTCATTAGCTAATACCTCACTAATCCCGCTTAGTGTATTTTTTGAGCTGTTCCATTTCTCGTCGGTCATATCAATAATACCTTGAGTTAAATGTCTTGAAGTACTTATAACTTGGGGGTAATCCCGTTCAGGTTTAATCGCAATAATTCGGCAAGCACCAGGAGTTAACAAACCAGATATTTGACCATCGAAAGGTGGGATAAATCTATTTTCCCAAAAATCAAAACCAACATACTTTTTAGCCTTAGGTAAATTTACTCGACTTAAAGAGCAAGTAACATCTGAATAATTATCTTTATTAAAATTGAACAAGCCAATAACATCTTTTCGACTAGCACTAATGGAGTCAGACAAATGCCAAACTTTAGGTGGATCATTCTCTAGATAATCAACAGGTCTAACTGTTTTTAAATTATGTGAAGGCATTGTTTTTCTTAATAAATCAAGGCGGTCAGCAGGTAGTTCAGCATATTGTTCACTACTACCGTGTAATGATCCTGTGATAGATATCCACGATAGAGAAGTACGTGCTATCTCAATCGGAAGGCTAATACGTGGGTATCCTGGATCTGGATCATTATACCAAACTCGTTTATTCAGGAAATATAAGCGAGATGAAAATTGAGGGCCAATTACAACACCTCGCAGAGTAGCAGCATTGTCTGGTCCAACTCTCATCGCATCGACTCTACCCATAGACGGGCCAAAAACTCTCATGTTCTGAGTTTGAGTACAGCCTAATAGGAAAACATCTTTTCCAGCAGCCTCTCTAATCGTCTCTAAACCTTTAGCAAAAGCTTCGATGGGTGTGATGTTTGGATTATATCGAATCTGCATACCTAAGTCATCATCTTTATATTCAGTATTTACATACTGGAGTCTTGTACCTGTTCCAGTCCATAAACCATCCATCTTAAAATACTTATAACCCCATTCTTTTGATAAACGATTTGCTATAAACCCAACATAATCTAGTGCCTTAGGATTTGTTAAATCTAAACAAGTTCCTCCCCAACTAGCATCAAAAGGTGTTTGACCTTTTGCGAAAGTTGGTTTATTCTCAATTTCTATCTTAGGAAAGTGATTATCATTTGATTTACCTTCTTTTAGAAACAAATCCATTTTATCTTTCCAATATTCATCATACCATGAACCTGCAAAAGGGATATACCAAATTCCTGCGGTCATTCCTTTTGAGTTGATATAGTCAGCTGTTTTCTTCATACCCGAAGGATAAGCACCTGTTGGGTTTGCTTTAGAAAAATCCCGATGAGGGCCATTGTTGCGAATACCAGATTGCCAATAGTCATCAATTTGCATCACATCCAGACTATACGGTTTTAAATGTTGTGAAGCAAAATCCGTATTCGCAGCTATTTTCTTTTCATCAGATGCTCCACCATGATACCAAGTACAATAAATAGTAGGTTGAGGTAATAGTTTGATTTTCATGTTTTTGGCAATTGCATCTGCATACGTTTCTAATCCAGTTCTAATATCAGTATCATATCCAACAACTAAGATTTCAGAATCTACAGATTGTCCTGAAGAAATTCTCAAATCACCATAGTCGATACTTGCCTTTAACTGCAACTGATCTTTCAATTTGTTAGAGAATACAATACCACTTCCACGATTAGCGGTTAACCAAGCAAAAACGACACCTTCATTATTTTTTTGATTACCAACAGCCAAATACATATAGCTTCCAATATTGGTAGTTGCTGGTTTTAATCCAGCAGAGCTTATTGTTTTATAATCTGAAAGATTACCAGGTAAAGATAGTTTCCCCTCTAACAAAGCTACTTTATCAATTTTCATCTCTTGAGAAGATTGATTTCTGATAGTCTTCTGAATTAATACAAATGGTAATGTATTAAAAACAGATACCTTAATACTATTATCAAACCGATCCCAAATCGTCAATTCTGTTCCTTTACCCCATGGCTGTTGATTGATTTGATTTACCTGTGTTTTTGCTTCCTCATCAAGATTTAGAACAATATCATCCATAAATAACTTGTTAGATGGCTTGTTAAAAAAGGAGAGCTTTTTATGCTGATAAACAACGCTAATTTTTGAGTTTGAAATGTTAATGGGGTTAGCAAATAATATCGTAGGAAATAGTAATAGTATGGCAATAATATGCTTCATAACTTTTTTTATTAATTTAAGTGAATGAAAATATTCAAACTTCTGGCAATATAAGATGCTAAGTATTCGGAAGTTTTTTAGTTAAACCTATAAGAATTTGTATCATTAACTACTAATAAGAGCTTTAAAATCAAATCCTTACAGGTTTATATTCTCAATTAATTTAACCTTAATACTTATAAACTAATTTTAAAAGTAACAGCACTTTTAGAAGGCCAAGCCTCAAGAGGTTCTATCACTAAACCATCTGATTCTTGTTTCCACTTTAAAGGTTTCTTGCTACCCAATAAAGTAACAGAACGAATCTTTTCACCTGCTAAGGTTTGTATTTTTATACTTGAGACAGGTAAACCAAGACAAATAGCATATAAAATATCTTTTTTAGTAGTAAAACGAATATCTTTTTCAGTATAATCTTTTGCTCTACGAATCCCTTTAAATGGAGCTAATGAAGGTCCTTCTCCAAATACTTTCCATGGACGTGTTCCATAAATTGCTTCACTATTTATAGACATCCATGCCCCCATGTCTTTCAGTAATTGCTCTGCCCAATCATCAATCGTACCATCTGATTTTTGAGGAACATTCAATAATAAATTTCCATTTTTCGATACAATATCAGCCAACATCACGATAACGTCGCTAGCGTTTTTTTGTTTCCATGGTTCTTTCGTCCAAAACCATTGTGCGAGCGTTTCACAAGTTTGCCATGGTAAAGGATTAATTCCTTTCAGTGAACCCTGCTCTACATCTTGTACACCAGCACCCTCAATATAATTTCCAAGGTTGTTTTTTAAATCTTTATAATTATATACGGCATCTAATTTACCTTTATGCCACTTCATATTTTTGTTGTAATAGTCAGCCATAAAATCAAGACCAACCTTTTCAAACGGAATACCACCATCAGTATAAACCAAATCAGGCTTATAATTATCTATTAAATCTTGTACTCGATTAAACCATTCTTTTTTCCACCAAGCTGGTGGATTTATCGGATAAGCAGTACTCTGGTCTTCATGCTTCTCAAAGTATAAGCCTTTATATTTTGGATCATTTCCATCATAAGGGATGCCTGCCTTTGGCCCTGTTTTATCACTGTTATGACTAGCATTCATCCAGTTATATGCACGAACCATGTGTTCACTTACACCAAAGCGTAAGCCTCTTTTTAGAGCTGCTTTTTGCCATAAACCAACAATATCTTTTTTAGGACCATAATTGACAGCATTCCACTCATGATACTTAGAGTTCCATAGGTCAAAGTTATCGTGGTGACTTCCCATAGAGACAAAGTATTTAGCCCCGGCTTTCTTAAATAAATCCATTAATTGATCAGGATTAAATTTCTCTGCCTTCCACATCGCAATAATATCCTTGTAGCCAACTTCAGAAGGATGTCCATAGTTTTTTAAATGATATTCATATTCTCTTGTTCCAGGGATATACATCTGACGAGCATACCAATTTCCAACGTATCCTGGCACTGAAACTGCTCCCCAATGCGACCATATCCCAAATTTTGCATCTCGAAACCATTCTGGACACTGATACTGCTTTAAGGATTCTTCTGTTGAAATAAATTTACCTTTAGCAACATTTAAGTCTAAATCCTGAGCATGAGACACTCCACTTATTAGCGAAGTAGTTACCAAGACTAGTGCTTTTAGAATATCGCTTTTAATACTTTTGTGAAAGTTGAAATGATTTGACATTTTGTGTTGTATTGTAATAATGAATTTATTGTTATGAATAGAATGTATTTGATGTGGGTACTGTAAACATCAAATACATTCTAATGGAGTCCTACTTCTTTATAAACTTTAGTCGTGATACATTTACACCACTCACAATATTTACAAAATATATTCCTGATTTTAATTCGCTTACATCTAAACTAAATTGTTTGATATCTCCGCTAATAAATTTATTCAAGATTATCCTACCATCAATAGCATATATCGATACATCAATATCTTTAAGTATTCGTTTTAGGTCAACTGTAATATTATCTGTTGCTGGATTTGGAAAAATGATGTCGCTTTTAACTTGGTCGCTATTAATTGAGATAGTCTTAGAATCCAAGATTTTACCATCTTTTGAAATCGCATTTAGTCGATAAAAGGTTTCAGATTCAATATTTTCGTCTATTATACTATAAACAGCGTTTACAGAGCCTTGGGTAGCATATATTTTTGCTTTTGGTGAGAAAGCATTCAAATCATTACTTTTTTCGATGACAAAGCTTTCAATTGCATGCCCATCAATTGTTTCCCAATTTAAGAATACAGTACCTTGTTTATTTTCTCCGCTAAAATCAAGCACTTTTGCTAATGAGTTTTGTGATTGACCAGTTGTTAAATTTATCTTATAAGCTTTACCATCCACTACTGTAAGTGCCAATTTAGTAGTATTACCAACCTGAGTTAAGGTAACGCCTGGATTATTGCCATCAAGTTGAAATAAACCATTCAGTGTAATCTCATAGCCAAATGAGCCACTTTCTTCATGATCTATGTTTACGACTGCATCTGAGTCTTTTCCACTTTGCCTGTGCATATCAGGGTCACTTATTACTAATTTACATTTACCATCTGATTGTTTTTTTAACATTACTAAGGAAGGGATGTTGACTTTATTGATTAGAGTATCATTCAAATTGGCTGTTGAATTAAAAATAGCATAACCAACTGTTTGGTCTCCAACGTGTTTAACAATATGAGCAATACTATCTTGTCTGAGAATTGAAATTGGACAAGAACTCGGATTACTGTAAACCGTTTCCTGACTAAGATTTCCTTGCAATAACATGAAATAAGCGTAACTGCTGTCTTTAGGAGCAAATCCATGGTTGATAACGGCAGCATACATTGTATCTCTTTTGATAATATCGACCTTCCCCCTTTTAACAATATAACGAATACCTAAATTATCTCTGATGATTGGTTGATTGATGTTATTTTGAGAAACTGTCACATCGGTGCCATTAACCTTGAAGCTTTCACCAGTCTTCACTACTTGCTGTAATAATGTTGTCTCTGTACGATCAGTTTGGGATTTATTCTTTATTCCGCTTCCTAAACAAACAACAGTATTTCCGAATGCGAAATATGATTTTGTGGCATAAAATGTAGTATCAAACATTTTATCGTGTAGCTTCATAGAAATCACTGATGTAGTATCATTTAGAGATACTCCCCCTAAAAATGATTGATCTGAAAAGTTTCTATCAGTGCCTGAAACAGACGCTAATGGTGCAAGAGGTAAATATTTGTAAGTTGTGCCAGGAAATCGGCTCCAATCCCAAACTCCAATAGTAGTGCTGTAATTATTATTTCTTCTTTTTGTAATTAAATCAGTGTAATCAAATTGTCCATACCCTATATAGCGGTTATAAAGTCCCTCACCTATTGTAGTCCCTGCTTCATAATCCCAAACATATTTACTAAATCCTTTCACTGAAAAATGAAATGTAGGTGAACGGTGTACTAATGTACCTGCATAAGGAAAATATGTGGCTTCTTGTGGGTTTAATTCCTCAGGAATTGTAGTAGCTGCTGCTTTTAAACATACTTCAATTTCTCCCAAAGTATTCAGATTCCCTACACTATTTCCAGTTGACACGAATTTCTTAACAGGGTTCACTGTTGGTTTCCATAGTCTTTTGAATGCCCCTATAAGTGCCGTGTCAGGTTGATTTTTTGACAGACCCAGCATTGCAAAAGCTGGGAGTAGCTTTTGTACTACTTCTGTTTGTAACGGAAATCTTCCAGTTAAAGATTTTGGGACGTCATAGTAGGATGATAGAGATCTATAAGCCAGCAAGGCTTGCTTTAAATTATTATATGTTGTTTGAGAAAGTTCAAAAGGTGTACCTCTTAAAAGATAATAATACCACACCGAAGCATATAGCATATCATTATAATAGGCAGAAAAATAGGCACCGCCATGATGATATCCTGTATAATCTGGTTTTAATGTCTCTCCGAATCCATGCTGAAGCGATAAAGCCATGTTCAAATAGTTGACAACTGGCTTAAGTGCTGCAACTTGCTTAACAGAATCAGCTTGCAATAGTGCGAAAAACATTTTAGGATATCCTAGATTTCTGATAAAATCTGCATTGTCTCCTATTTTCATACCAGGCTTATTTACATACCCATAAAAACTTTGCCAATTAATGGTATTCAATTCTCTTGCTAAACGTACAGGATCTAATTCTTTCCTCATTATAAACATACTATGAAAATAATTGTAACTTCTAAGCATTTCATCGGCAAATACACCAAGGGCACTACCATCTGCCCATCCTTGATCGTGTAAATAATCTATTTGATTTAGCCACTGTGTTTTACGCAATGGATTATTATTTAAGCGATAGTCCATGGCTAATGGATACATTGAACCTGTGGTCACCTTATTGAAGTACTTTATAGGCGTACCGTTTGTTGGATTAGCATTAGAAATTGCAAATAAACCTGAGCCTGTAACTGTGCTGTCGCTCCCTATGCTTAGATTTAAGTCATCAGGATTAGCATTATATGCCCAAGTAATATGACTTGTAATTGCATTTTTTCTACTAATAAAATTCGATGAAGTAGCATACTGTCCAGTACCTAAGTACCAATCTTCTAAGCGTTGAATGATTGTCTTTATACCTTGTACTTCAGCGCTCGTTGGTGTTGAAGTTGTTGGGATATTTCCATAAGCTCTTACACCCATATAGTCATGAACAGTCGGAGCTTGGACAACGGAATATTGTGCATCGGAATTTCGTTTCCAAGATACACTGAGAGGGAATTCCAATCGATCAAAATAAAACTGACCACTACCTGTGGCTGGTGCCTGAATCACCATTTTGGTGAGGGTAGTCTTATCATGCCCCATATCAGGTACAAAACGAGCCATTAAGCACCGCCATCCTTTAAAATTCAAATTAAAGTCAATATGGCATTTTACTTGATTTGAGCTATTTAAAAAATTTAAAACCAACTTTCCTGTAGTGCTTGGTGTAGTATTATATATCCATAAATGTATTCCTTGTTCACCTCTGAAATGAGAAGAAACCGTCGATAATCCAGCAGGATTATCGACAGTTAGCGAACTACCAGCAGTCCATGCCCACTTCAACGATTTTGTTCCTAATTTATATTTCAAAGTGGATGATGATAAAGTACCTCCTGTAGTTGTCCAATTACTTGGAATGGTTCCATCTTCGAATGAAAAAATTTGTGCACATAACAAATTACTAATACAACACAAGGTTGCAATGAAAATCCATTTTATTTTTTTCATGATAAATAGTTATTGAAAGTTAAAAAAGATAAATATTCTTTTATTAAATGATAGCAACTTGTTTTTTTAAGAATGGTGTGTTAGCAATAGAAAAAATATAATTCTTATTTTTTAGGACATTCATTTTTCTAACAAAAAGTTAACATTAAATAAATTCTTAATCTGCTAGCCTTAAAATAATATAAGTTAAAGAGCCCATTACATTTATAATTAGTGGTTAGGAATTCATAAATGTAAATGGCTCTTTGTAATCTTTCACTTAATCTGGACCACTTCACAAAATGCGTTTCATGGATTTACTTATCAATAGTTATATCCTGGGTTCTGGATTAGTTTTTTGTTTTCTCTTAATTCTCGCAATGGAATGGGATAAAGTTCATGTTGATTTTGTGTAAAGAATTGGGGTGCGGAGAAATTATACTTTCCGAGTAATTTTGGGTTTTTTGTCTGAAAATCAATAACTTCCTTTAATTTATCTCCAAGAATATTCCATCTAATCAGGTCTAAACGCCTAATCCCTCCCTCAAACATCAACTCTCTTGCTCTTTCATCTTGAATATAGCTTAAAAATTGTTGTTTGTTCAACCCTACAGGCATATCAACTGTCACATTTGGCGCTATTATCGGCTTTCCGTATCCTCTTCGACGTACCTGATTAACTAGTTCATTAGCTTCGGCTGTTGAACCGCCATTAATTTCATTTAGTGCTTCTGCCCTCATTAATAATACATCTGAGTATCTTAACACTACGAAATTAATATTAGTCATGGTTAAGTTCTTAAATTGGTCGTCCGTCTGGTAAATTCTACTCCATTTTCCAGCAGTCCAGTCATAGGATTTATCGGCGGGAATTGGAACTCTCACACCCGAAGAATTTAAGGAGTAAGTAGCAATTGAAATATCTCTTCGCAAGTCTTCCGTTTCAAATTTGCTGTATGCAAAGCCATGAGTTCGAGTCCAAGGTGCTACTCTAGCGTATACACCAGCAACAGTAGTAAGCCCATTGCTTGTGCCAACAAATCCATTCGTTAATACACCTTGAATAGCTACTAGATCTATTTCAAAAAGATTTTCTTTAGGGTCTAAAAGGTATTTGCATTGATTAATAAAGATTTGTTCATAATTAGGGTTAAGTCTATTTTTTCCTGATTTTATTAATTCATCAGTCCATTTTAACACTTCATTATAATATTCTTTATAATTATCTGGTCTTCTTCGAATACCATCCTGATCAAGAGAGTACCCACCTCTAAATAATTGTACTCGAGCTAACATACCCATTGCTGCGTTTTTAGTTGCTCTTTCACTAACAGTAACTTGGTCGTTCCAAGGCAAATCAGGAATAGATTCTTCCAAATCTTTGACAATTTGAGCATATACATCAGCTTTGGGTGTGCGGGGCATTTGAAAATCATCTCCTAAAACACTAGAGCCAAGTTTTAGGGGAACATCACCAAAATAGCGTACTAAGTTAAAATAATATATAGCCCTTAGAAATTTAACTTCTGCTTCAAGCTTGGCTTTTGTAGCAATATCGTTAGGATTTGCAGTTGGAACTTTATCAATATTTGCTAACACATCATTTGCAGTATTGATACCTGTATAGCATACCCGCCAAAAACTCTCTATTTCTGAGAAATTTGCATCAATTGTATAATGAGCAATCCCTCGAGCACCTGTACTTGCACCAGCACCTAGGAAATGAGAAAGATCTGTACCATTATCAAAAGCTGTAAACAAAACCTCTCCATGACTAGCTCTAGTTTGTAGAGAAGCGTATACATTCAATACTGCTAAATCTAGTCTTTTCACATTTGTATAAAAACCTTCAGTTGAATATTGTCCGTATGGATTTTCTGATAAATCGCAGGAATCCATTGTTATCAGTAAAAGTGAAATGAATAGTAATCTCTTTGGGAAGAAATTTTTCACTAATTTATTTTGGTACAAAAAAATTGTTTTCATTATCGTGATTTTTACAGCTAATTAGAAAGTTAATGATAAACCAACAACACCTGAACGTACTCTTGGATGAGCCCCCCAATCAAGACCAGGTGTAATCGCACTTGCATTAATTGATACTTCAGGATCTAAGCCTTTGTAACCTGTTATCGTGGCAATATTGCTAACGGAAATATATATACGTAAATTGCTTGCCTTAATTTTCTTAATCCATTTCGTGGGGAAAGTATAACCAATTGAAATATTATTGATTCTCAAAAATGAACCATCCTCAACAAAATTAGAGTAAGTTCTTCCTACTACCATCCCATTGATAGTAGGCTTTGTAGCATTCTTGTTCAAATCAGAAAGTAAAGCCCAATCTTTAATAAAACTCCCATTTTCATCATAATATCTGTAACGACTCTCAAAACCATCTTTAAGCACGTTCATATTACTGAACCATAGATTTTCGAGATTATACCTTACTCCATTAAATATATTATTTCCATAAGAAAAGTTTAAGAAAACAGACATGTCAAGTCCTTTATAACGAAAAGTATTTGAGAACCCTCCATAAAACAAAGGTTGTGCATTACCAATAACAACTCTATCAGTGCTAGTAATAAATTTATCATCCGAATTATCCATATTTTTAAGTTTAATCAGACCGGGAGTGGGGGATACACCTTTCTCGACAGCAACATCTGATTTTAGCGTCCATTTTTTAGTAGTTTCACTATAGTCAAAATCATCGGTCGTGTAAATACCATCGGTAAGGTAACCATACATCTGTCCTAATGGCTGTCCAACTTTTACAATATAGCCAACGTTGCTGTTTGTAGCTTCGAAAGAATCAGCACCATCCGCCAAAGAGACAACCATATTTTTATTGAAAGTCATATTCAGAGAGGAATGCCATGAAAATTTAGTATTTCTAACAATATCCGCATTAATATCAAATTCTACACCTCTGTTGCGTGTTGAGCCAATATTTTTCATTACTGATGTATATCCAGATGAATAAGGAATATTTGCATTAAGAAGTAAATTACTAGTATTGGTTTCATATAAATCGACAGTTGCAGTTAATTTGTCGTTAAAAAAGCCTAGATCAAAGCCCAGATTGGCAGTTGTGTTTTTCTCCCAAGCTAAATTTGGATTACCAAGTTTTGCAGTACCATAAGTAGATACAGCTCCGTTATTAACGCTTACAGGCTGTCTGCTATATAAGTTAAGGGATAGAAAATCAGCGATATTACTATTTCCAGAGATTCCGTAACTAAAACGAACCTTTAAGTTTGAGAATAGATTTAAATTTTTAATAAAAGATTCATCAATAGCTCTCCAAGCCACAGCACCTGAAGGAAAATACCCCCATTTGTTATTAACTCCAAATTTAGTTGTACCATCTCCTCTCAAAGTTGCTGTAAGCAAGTACTTTCCATTATATTGATAATTAAGTCGTGAGAAAAAGGAATAAGCTCTGTTCTGGCTTCTTGTTGTATTTGGAGCAAGCGGTACAACTCCCATAGCCATATCATCCACACCAAAATTAATATCAGGGAATTTAGATGAACTTAAACTCAAAGAATTATATTCATTAATGAGTGCTTCTTGCCCAATTAATACTAAAACATCATGTTTTTTATCAAAGATTTTAGAATAAGATAATGTATTATTATAGACAAGATTATTAGAATATGAATGAGCAATAGAACCATTTGGCCCTCCAACACTTGTAGCAGCAGAATGTCCTGTTGCATAAAAAATATCATTTTCGGCATCTCTGTAAGTATAATTTATAGCACCTCGATAAATAATATTTTTAGAAAGTTTATAGTCAACATTTAATCCACCTGTTAAAATTATATTTTTTCGGATATTCGTTTCTCTAGAAAAATTTGCAATCGGATTGGTAAAAAGGCTAATATTACTAGGGTCTACAACTCTAGCAATTGAATCTTCGGGGGCATTAATAAACTGATCTAAAGGTACAGTTATTCCAGCGGTTGGCTTAAAGCGTAACATTGCCACCATACGACTCCCCAAGTCAGTCAAGGATGGTCCTTGAACACTTTGATTACTATAACTGCTATTTAGTTTTACGTTAAGGTTTTTACTCATATTGGTATTCAGGGATAATCGTAGGGTATTTCTACCAAGACCACTGTTTATTTGAACACCCTCTTCGTCATTTCTGGTGTAAGAGATATTATATTTTGTAACTTTGTCACCACCGACAATATTGATACGGTGCATTTGCGTAAGTGGTGTAATTCCAAATGTTTGTTTCTGCCAATCTACACCCGAGCCTGGAGGATAGTTTTTGTCAATATCAGCGTAGGCTCCATACCTAGCAATAACTAATGATGCGTCATTACCTCGAAGTCTTTCAAATTCTAAACGAACAAAATCAGCAGCATCTAATACTTTTAGATTATTACTTACTTTGTTAAGGCCATAGTAATTTTCGTAAGTTATGCTTGGTTTTTGTACCCTAGTACTCTTGGTCGTTACAATAATTACACCATTCGCACCACGAGAGCCATAAATAGCAGTAGTAGAAGCATCTTTGAGTACCTCAATAGATTCTACATCACTTGGAGCTATACCCAATAGACCAGATTGCGAGGGAATTCCATCAATTATAATCAAAGGAGAATTATTTTGCGTAATTGAAGTTCCACCACGAATATTGATATTAACAGTAGCATCAAGTTCTCCTGAAGCCTGTGTAACCTGCATACCACTAACTCTACCTGCTAACATTTGTGAAAGATTTGTTGCAGGAACGTCTTTTAATTGTGATGCCGAAATAGATCCAACAGGGCCAGTCAAATCTCTTTTTTTGGTTGTTGCATATCCAAGTACTACGACTTCGTCCATATCAACAGCTGAACTGTGCATAACCAAGTCTATTTTTTGTTTACTATTCACATCAATAGTCTGTGATTCCATTCCAATATGGGAAAACTTCAATTTTGATTTTTCATCACATCGAATGGTATAATTACCTTCAGTATTTGTAATTGCCCCTACGGATGTACCAACAACTAATATTGCAACGCCAATAATTGGTTCTCCTTTCTCATCTGTCACATTGCCTTTTACCAAAAATTTACCTTGGCAAAAACAATTAAAATGAATCATGAACAGCATGATAATCTGTATTAATAATAAATTTTTTTTCATTAGCGTATTTTTCATTAGGGTTAAATAAATAAAATGACTCTAAATTTGATTTTAAAATATTCGATTATAATTCATTTGGCTGACATTGAGTTTCAGTTTACATATATAGATAGGCGTTATGTTTGTAAGAATGATTTCTTACTATTATTCTAAAGCTTTAGCTTTGATACTTGTGGTTATGTTATTTAATAAACTATTAAATTTTTACGCTGTATAGATTTAATTATCAGTGATTTAGGAAAAGGGAGAGTATTTTTTATTTGTGGATAGCCTCGTTGTTAGATTTTTTTAAAGATAGTTAGTCTTGTTAAATTTGCTTTATATATCGTTGTAAACCTTCTAAGTAATAGTAATCTGCATAATTTAAAGGAACGTCAACTTCGGATGTATGGGGAAAAGATCCGACAGAATGTTTTAGAATATATCCATTGTTTTCTCCTTTCTGTGCTAAGTATGAGTCGCTTGATAGTGTTTTTAGTATATCTTCTGCATACTTGAAATACTTTTTTTCATTTCCTCCAATTCGGTACAATTCCAATAAAGCACTAGCTGTGATAGCCGCTGCAGAGGCATCTCTTGGCTCGTTTGGAATCTTTGGTGCATTATAATCCCAGTAAGGGATTTTATCAGAAGGGATAGAAGGGTTATTCATAATGTATGACGCTATTTGTTGAGCTCGTTTTAGATATTTAGGGTTCTTTGTTTCTCTGTAGCAAACGGTATAACCATATAGTGCCCATGCCTGTCCTCGTGCCCATGAGGAAGAATCAGCATAACCTTGAAATGTGCCTTTACTCTCAACTTTACCTGAATTTGGCTCATAACTTACTACATGATAGGTGCTCATATTTTCCCTAAAATGATTATTGAGCGTTTTATTAGCATGACTTATTGCTATATTTTTATAAATAGGATTGTTTGTTTTTTTACTCGCCCAAAACAATAGTTCCAAATTCATCATATTATCAATAATTACGGGATATTTCCATGCTCCGAAATCCCAAGATCTAATTAAACCAACTTTGGGATTATATCTAGAAATCAATGATTTAGAAGAATTAATTAAGATAGCATTATCTCCATTTTTCGGTGCTAATCTAATGGCATTGCCAAAACTACAATACATCATAAATCCAATGTCATGATTACCAGTATAGTATTGAATTTTTTGTAAGCCGTTGGTAAAATATCGAGCTTCTTTCAAAAAATGTTTATCACCAGTTAATTCATAACCATACCAAATTGAGCCCGGGAAAAATCCAGAAGTCCAATCAAAACTATTTACGTAAGTAACCGCACCATTTTTAACAGATCTAGGATAAGCAACTGTATCATAAGTTAATTTTGTATTTTTGCAAAGTAATTTTAATTGAAATGAGGCCGTTTCAATTCCTTTTTTCAACCAAGTGAAATCTTTTTTAATAGGAGTCTTGTGAGACATTGAAAAACCTGAATTATTTAATATAGCAACAAAGAGCAAGCTTAATATAAGTTTTTTTTTCATGCTGATAAAAAGAAAATAATGATAAATATTTATTTTAGTATTTTGTCTTGATTAAGATTTATCAAAATTCTTCACATCTACTTTAAAAACCTTTCTTTATTGTTGAATATCCTTTTGAATTTGTTGAAATTGATATATTTTAAGGCTAAATATTAATATTTAATGATTGCTTCTGCTCTTTTTATCTGCCTTACTACTTTCAACGAAAAGCAAATCATCATCTGACTTCATAAACTTATAACTTAATTTTAGTTTTTGAGCTCCCTTAATTACAAGTTATTATCAATCCATTCAACCTCAAACATTTTTAAGTACTAGCTATCAACCATTTTAATTCATAAGATTATAAATCTTATCAAGATTCTTTCAGGTAGCCTCTAAATTTTGGACATTACGCTGCATTCAAGACAAAACCTAAAGGTTATAGCACAAATTTGAAAGAGGAAAAACCAACAAACTGATACATTTGTAGTCCACTGAATAAGTCTATGGTATATTAATAAAAGTGCCAAGTCCCTTCTTATTAAAATGTTAGTCAGGTTGCGTTCGATAATTATTTAATATAAACTTGTTAATAAACACAATGTACGTCAAAATAATCTTCTTGCTGTTGCTAACAGTAATTATGTCGAAGGGGCAATCTGCTGATAATCTGAGCGACATTTACCCTCAAAATAATAAACCACTCTACAAAGAGTCCATCCTCACTTGGAAGTCAACTAAAATAGGGAGTTACCATATCTATATTTCTGAAAATCTGGAAGAATTGACTCATGCAAACATAAAATCTCCCTCTTATAGAGGAGTAGTAAAAAAGCCTTTTTATAATACCGCTGCTTTAAATCTAAAAAAAGGGGTAAAGTATTATTGGAGAATTGATACAGAAATTAATAGTCAAATAATGCTTGGTAACGTGAACTCATTCATTAATCCAATAAGTTCATCAAACTACCATACAGTAAGGAATGGATTAAGGAACTCCTTTTTACAATTTAATACCCTGAAATTTGGAAGAGTGGCCTTTTTGGGCGGTTCTATAACTTATAATGGCGGTTGGAGAGACTCGGTAATGAAATATTTAACAAAACGCTTTCCTAAAACCACCTTTGAATTTATCAACGCTGGAGTCCCTTCTATGGGTTCTACTCCAGCTGCATTCAGACTAGAAAAAGATGTTTTATCAAAAGGTAAAATAGATTTACTTATTGAGGAAGCGGCCGTCAATGATGGTACAAATGGGAATAACTTTTCGAAGGTAGAACAAATTCGTGCGATGGAAGGCATTGTTCGACATACAAAAAAAACTAATCCATTAGTGGACATTGTTTTTCTATATTTTGTGGATCCTGGGAAAATAGATTCCTACAAAAAAAATGTTATTCCTGATGTAATTCTTAATCACGATTTTGTAGCAAATACCTATCAGATACCTTCTATAAACTTAGCTAAAGAGGTTACTGATAGGATAAATATTGGAGAGTTTGACTGGAAAAATGATTTTATAAATTTACATCCTTCACCCTTTGGACAAGGAGTATATGCTAGATCAATTATAGATTTTTTAGAAACAACTTGGGGAGAAGGCAAGCTTATGAATGCAAAAACCATGTCTCCACTCTTACCTGCAAAAATAGATTCATTATGCTATGAATCAGGCTATTTGGTTGATATTGATCATGCAGAGCTTAGTGAAGGTTGGAGTATAAATCCAGCATGGAAACCTAAGGATGACAAAGGTACTAGAGAAGACTATGTAAATGTTCCTATGCTGATTACGGAAACACCAGAAGAAATATTAACCTTTAAGTTTACAGGACGAGCCGTTGGAATTTCTACTGCTAGTGGTTCTGATGCAGGAATCATTTTATCTTCTGTAGATAATGGGCCATGGAAGCCAACAGATTTATTTACGAATTGGAGTAAAAGTACTCACTTGCCTTGGTACTTTACCTTATACCCAGACCTTGCCAAGGGTAACCACGTTTTGAAACTAAAAATGTCATCTAATAAAAATAGTAAGAGTGATGGAAATGTGGCAAGAATCCGCTATTTCTATGTTTCAGGAAGTAAGGACTCTGAGTAAATCCAAGTAAGCCATAACCGAAATTTATCATTTCAAAACATATATCAAATATGAAAAAATTACATAAAACAACTGTGAAAATGCCTTTATTGCTATTTCTTATAACAATATTATCGCTTTATAATTATGATATTAAAGCACAGTTTGATAATACTAAAATCGGTTCATTAATTGATTTGAATAGAAAAGGGTTAGAGCAAGCTAAGGCAGCATTTGATAAAGGAAACACCCAAGAAGCAACCCAAAAAATTCTTGAGTATTACCAAAATCGCACTGGAATTATTGATCCCTCTATCAACCTTAATAATATACAGGCAAGTGCTGAAGATTTTAAAAAAGCCGATGAAGCACTTGAACATAAACTATATGCACACAAGGGTTTTCAACCAAGTTTTTTCTATGGGAAAGATATAGACTGGACTTATTGGCCTGTTAAAGATCATGAGCTCCGTTTTCAATTACACCGACATAGTTGGTTTAGTTCAATGGGGAGAGTATTTAGGAAAACTGGCGATGAAAAGTATGCAAAGGAATGGGTATTTCAATATTTAGATTGGATAAAAAAAAACCCATTGATTGAGGGAAAAAAAACAATCAATGGCATGTCTGTTTCTGATAAAGATTTAGAGAATGAAAGCTTTGCTTGGCGACCTTTAGAAGCCTGTGGAAGAATACCTGTAGCGGGTCAATGCTTAGAATACTTTAAAAAATCGCAGTATTTCACACCAGACTTTTTAATGACTTTTCTATCAAACGTTGATAGACATGCTGAGTATATAACTCGACATTATAGCGAGAGGGGGAATCATTTACTTTTTGAAGCTCAGTATGTACTATATGCAGGAATTGTGTTTCCTGAACTTAAAAACTCAGCCAAGTGGAGAGCGTCTGGAATTGATATATTAACCAGGGAACTCCAAAAACAAGTTTATCAAGACGGCTTTCAGTGGGAACTAGACTTAGGTTATCATTTAGGGGCAATCCATACATTTTTTCAATCACTTGAGCTGGCTACCATTAATGGTTATAAGGATGCTTTTCCAAAATTGTATTTAGACAAAATTGAAAAAATGATTATTGCTACAATAAATTCTACTTTCCCAGATAATACTTCTCCTCACTTCAGTGATGCGAGAGCTCATGTAAGTACAAAGCAATTTCAAAACTGGGAAAAATATTTTCCTGAAAATGAACAAATTGCTTATATGGCTTCAGATGGGAAGAGAGGAAAATTACCTCCATATTTATCAAGAGGTTTTAAAGATGCTGGTTTTTTTACATTTAGAAATGGCTGGAGTAAAGATGCAACCGTAATGGTATTGAAAGCAGGTCCTCCTGCGGCATGGCATAACCAGCCTGATAACGGAACTTTTGATTTGTATATCAAAGGCCGTAATTTCTTTCCAGATGGTGGTTCATTCGTTTATGGTGGTGACGAAGAAACCATGAAAGAACGTAACTGGTTTCGTCAAACAATGGTTCATAAAACCCTAACGCTCAATAATAAAAATATTGAAAACACAAATTCTAAATGTTTATTTTGGAAAACAGACAATAATTTAGATGTTTTGGTTACCGAAAATCAATCATATGCTGACTTGAAACATCGTCGTTCTGTCTTCTTTGTTGATAAGCAGTACTTTGTAATTATTGATGAAACGATAGGAAACGCTACAGGTAAAGTAGGAATCCATTATCAGTATCCTTCAGAGACAAGTCTTGATTTAAACTCAAAAAATACAATTAATACACAATACCAAGACAACAATAATGTCTGTTTGAAAGTATTTGGTCAGAGTAATATGAAAATGGTTGAGGAAGAAGGATGGATTTCTAAATCATATCGAGTGAAAGAAAAACGTCCAGCATTTGGTTTTGAAATACAGAAAAATACTCCAACTTCAACACGTTTTATCACTGTGATTGCTCCCTTTGAGAAAATACCGCCAAAAATCGAAGCAAATTTTATTAATAAAAAGATAGGGGAAAAGGCTGTTGGAGCTGTTGTGAAAATTCAAAATAAAACATTTAACCTTTCAGCAGAATGGTAGAAATGACTATGGAGTAATTTTTTGTAGTTTTCTACAATCACAGAATTTTTAATAGTAGATTCCAAAATTTATAAACAGTTGTGATTTTTATAAATTTGGGAATCTACTATTAAAAAATAGTTTCTCAACTTATCTACTTCTTTTTATAAGCCTATTATTTCAAATCCCTCCTTATCAGATTCACTAAGGCTATTCAAAGTCTTCATATATAACTTGCTTACTATTAACCATTAACGTATATTTAAAGGGTTATTTATTGTAAGGTTTCATTTTAAAAAAATTGCATTTGAAATTTAACTTTTAGAAAGGATTGAGTACGAAAGTATCCACAACATCTTTATACACTGTAGTTGATAACATGTCAGAGTTGTTTCTTTGATTAATTAAAAAATAAATTACTTTTGTTTTATCAATCAATCTTCTTTAATGATATGGCATTGGATATTAGTGACGAAACCTTGTGGAAAAGTTTAAGGGAGGGTAATGAATGGGCTTTTTCTAGTTTATTTGAGCGATACTTTTGTTCAATGGTAAATTATGGAAGTTCATTGATGTCTCATTCCAATCAAGTACAAGATTGTGTACAAGATGTTTTTGTAGATATTTGGTTATACAGACAATCTCTTCAAGATAAAGTAGTGGTAAAAGCATATCTTCTTTCAAGTGTACGCAAGAGAATTGCTAGACTATATGAAAGGGAGCATATTTTTCGTCAAACAGCTTCTGTTGATGGACTTGATTTTTTACTCGAATTTTCAATTGAAGAACAACTCATCCATGATGAGATAACGGCTTCCAAGGTAAATCATCTAAATAAATTGCTTAATATGCTTCCAGCTAGACAGAAGGAAGCGTTATACCTTCGATACCACCAAGGGCTTACGGTTGAACAAATTGCTGAAGCCCTAGATATTAATTATCAATCTGCTAATAATCTTATCTATAGAGGATTACAACATCTTAGAACTGCTTGGTCTGGTGACTTAGCCCTTTTATTTCTAGTCCTTTCAAGGTTTATTTAATTTTTTTAGAAAAAAAATACAAAAGGATGAGTATCTACAAAAAAAGCTGTCCTCTCTAGTTTTGAAACCATTTCCATAGGACAATGCGAAAAACTTATCAATCAATAGACGACTTCCTGAGTGATAGCTCATTTAAAGAATGGGTTCTCGAAGGTAAACACCATGACAAATGGTATGAATGGACGTTATCTAAAGACGAATCTACAGAGCTTATGCAATCAGCTCGTTTATATTTATTGGCGATGCAGATTCGTGAAAAAGAAGTACAGAAAGAGGATATTCAAGAAGCTTTAGGACATACTTGGGAAAAAATTCACAAACAAGACCGCACTAATCAACAAGGGTATTTGGTTAGGGTTTTAAAATTATCAACCGTCAAAAAAATGGCAGCTATTTTATTGGTGGGTATGTGCTTGTTCTGGGTATATCAACAACAAACTACATTACAGTCAAAATATTTGGGTTATGATGAGTTAGTTAGCCAACAAAACGGTGGGCTAATTGAACAAGCCAATAATACTAATAAACCTCAATTAATTACTCTCTCTGATGGTAGCTCAATATTATTACAACCTAATAGTAAACTGAGCTATCCCAATTTTTTTACTGGAAAAGAAAGAAAAGTATATCTTTTGGGAGAAGCATTTTTCGAAATTAGTAAAAATCCGGAAAAGCCCTTTTGGGTATTTGCTAACGAAGTGGTTACAAAAGTTATCGGAACAAGTTTTAGAATAAAAGCGTATAAAGATAATGAAAATGTAGATGTTGTTGTTCGGACTGGAAAAGTAAGTATTAGTTCGAATACAAAGATTCAACCTGCCAATCAATCTGTTTTATTACTTCCAAACCAATCTGTTCGTTTTCAACGAAAAGATTTAGCATTTGACCCTATAGTCGCTATTAATACGAATAAGCCTGAAGATATTAACGACCTTACAACAATAGAAAAACTAAATTTTGAATTCATTGATGTCCCTGTTAGCCAAATATTTGAAAGACTAAAACAAGCATATTTAGTTGAAATTGATTACCCACAAGAAAAGTTGAAAGACTGCTATCTTACAACATCTCTGAGTGATCAGCCACTTCCAGAAAAACTTAAGATTATTTGTGAGAGTTTGGGAGGAAACACTAAATATGAAATGAATGGTAACCAAATAACCATTTATTCAAATGGTTGTAATTAAACACTACTCAGACTATATGAAGAAAAAACAATCAAAAAAGCGTTAAAAATGCTGCTACATTTTTAACGCCAGTAATTTCCCATTTTTTTAAAAAAGATATAACCCTCTGCTAAAGGTTATCGGGGATTATTTTGCTTAAACCAACGAGAATCAGTATTAAACAAAAACAAATCAAAAGTATGAAAAAAACTTTTAACTGCAAGCGGTTGCTTTACCAAATCGTGAAAATGTCCTTTTTGCAATCTTTTATAGTAGTTGCTTTTTCATCCGTGACGATGGCAACGACCGTCAATGGTCAAGAAATGCTAGCTAAGCATGTAAGTATCAACATGAAAGAGGCTACCTTAGAAAAAGTTTTAACGAAGCTTGAGAAATCAGCAGATGTCAAGTTTTCCTTTAATTCAAGGATGATAAAACTTGATAAACAAGTGAGTATAACTGCTAATAATGAACTACTATCAGAGGTGCTTTCAAAAGTACTTAAGCCTTTGAATATTAAATTTTTAGTAGTAAGTAATAAAATTATTCTTCGAAATGAAGAACCCGTCCGCAATACTCCCAGTGAAACCTCAGAAGAGGACGTCAGCGAACACACAGAAGCTATTGTCGAGCAAAGCATCTCTGGAACAGTAAGAGATGATAATGGCTCAGTTTTGCCTGGAGTTACCATTTTAATAAAAGGAACCAAAAGGGGTACAACAACAGATGCTAATGGTAAATTCAAAATTAGTATTGAAAATGAGAACGATATTTTAGTTGTTTCATCGGTTGGGTATATTAGCAAAGAGGTTTCAATTACTGGAAAAACGGAAATAAACATCAGTCTTACGATTGATAATAAGTCACTTGAAGAAGTGGTAGTAGTAGGATATGGTACCACCAAGAAAAAAGACTTAACAGGTGCGGTTGCAACCATCAATGCAGATACCTTTAAAGATCGTAAAGAGACTCAAGTTTCACAAGCATTACAAGGTGCAATGTCAGGAGTTTTAGTAAGTAGAAATGGAGCAAATGGTGCAATGGGTGACGCCTCCATTCGTATCAGAGGGATTACAACTATAGGTAATTCAAATCCATTGGTAATTGTTGATGGCGTGCCTGTATCTGATGTAAACCAAGTAAATCCAAACGATATTGATAACCTTTCGGTGTTAAAGGATGCCGCTTCTGCCTCAATTTATGGTTCACGTGCAGCCGCTGGAGTTATATTGATAACAACTAAAAGAGCAAAGACTGACCAAGCCTCGTTACAATATAGTTATGAGCGAGGTTTTGATAAACCTACACAATTGCCAGAATATATGGGAGCTTCCCGATATATGGAATTGGTAAATGAACTTCGCTGGAATGATGCAGGGAACAATGCAAACAAATTTCCAACTTTTAGTCAGGATTTACTGACTGATTACAATCAAAAACATATAACTGATCCAGATAAATATCCAGATACAAATTGGATGAATCTCACGCTCAATAAAATGGCTTCTAGAGAGGCTCATAGTATAAGTGTGATAGGAGGCTCTAAGTTTGTAAAATCAAATGCCTCTGTACGTTACGAAAAAATAGGAGGTTTTTATGAGAACAAAAACTATAACCGTGTCTTTGTGCGGTCAAATAATGATTTTACGATAAATAAACTTATTGGAGGGACAATAGATTTTAATTTCAAACGGACGAACACCCTTGACCCAACTGCCAGCGATCCGTTGGGTCGTATCAGAATTGCCGTTCCAATTTATCCAGCAATATGGGCTGACGGTCGTCTAGCAGATGGTAAAGCTGGCGAAAATATTTATGGAAAGATTAAATCTGGAGGAACTAACAATATCAATTATAATCAAATTGGTGGACGGATTGCTTTAGATGTAAAACCATTAGAAGGTTTGAAGTTTTCCGCCATTCTTGCTCCAATTTTTGATTTTAATATTCAGAAAAGGTTCGATAAAAAAGTTGATATATATTCTGCTACAGATCCTAATCAATATTTGACTTCTTTGATAGGAGGTAGCCTTACAACTCGTTTAGATGAAAACCGAACCAATAATTTTAGTTTAACCACTCAAGTTTTGGGTAATTATATCAAATCGGTTCGCAATCACGAGATTACAGCTTTACTAGGGTATGAAAACTATTATTTCAAAAGCGATATGGTCGGTGCTTCTCGAGATCAGTATTTGTTCGATACTTATCCTTATCTCAATCAAGGGCCAGCAGCTTTCAGAGATAATTTTGGTACTGCTTACGAAACGGCCTATCGTTCGTATTTCGGTAGAGTAACATATAATTTCAAAGATAAATATTTACTTCAAGTGAATGTTCGTCGAGATGGGTCATCAAGATTTAATGCCGATTATCGTTGGGGAACTTTTCCTTCTGTTTCGGCAGGGTGGATTGTGAGTGAAGAAGAGTTTTTTAAGAAACAACAGCTCTTTTCATTTTTAAAATTGAGAGCTTCTTGGGGAACTTTGGGTAACGAACGTATCGGAAATTATCCTTCTGTGGGAATAATGAGCTTTAGTAACGCTCTTTTTTATCAGAATAATGTTGCTACTTCTCAGCAAACAGCGGCTCAGTTACAATATGCAATTAAAGATATTTCTTGGGAAAAAACTTCTTCGATTGATGTTGGCTTAGATGCTTATTTCCTGAAAAATCGTTTACGATTAACAGCTGATGCTTATCAGAAGGAAACGAAGGATATGCTTTTAGCACTCCAAATACCGATTTTTGTTGGTTTTGAGAACCCTAATCAAAATACTGGAATCATGACTACTAAAGGGATTGATTTAGATTTAAGTTGGACAGATAAAATTGGTAAGTTGAGATATTCTGCTTCGCTTAATCTTTCACAATTCAAATCTGAAATGGGAAATTTGGGCGGAACAGAATTTATTGGTGATAAAATCAAGAAACAAGGTAGTCAGTTTGATGAATGGTACGGTTACGTATCACAAGGTATTTATCAAACACAAGAAGATGTAAACAATTCTCCAAAGCTAAGTAGTAATGTGAAAGTTGGGGATTTGAAATATACCGACATCAGTGGACCAAATGGAGTACCAGATGGAAAAATATCTCCAGAATATGACCGAGTACTTCTAGGAAATTCACAACCGCAATGGATGTATGGGGGAAATTTCAGATTGGATTATAATGGTTTTGATTTAGGAATTACTTTTCAAGGTATTGGTTATCAGAATACTTCAAACCTATCATATACCGATTACAATGCTGAAAACTTTGGCGTTTTTCCTGTATATCTTGATGGAAAAACGTTTAGTATGAATAATACTGCCGAGCAGAATTCGTCCGCAAAATTCCCAAGATTTACCGAAACAAATAAGCCACTCAATAGAGTAATGTCAGATTTTTGGTTGTTCAATGGGGGATATTTCCGTTTGAAAAATGTAACATTAGGCTATACACTTCCGCAAAAAATCACAAAACGAATTATGTCTAACAATATCCGCTTCTATGTAAATGCCAGCGATATTTTTAGCATAAATAATTATCCAAAAGGCTGGGATCCAGAGGGTATCGGTATTGTTTCGACGTTTATTGGCGGATTTTCAATAGGTTTTTAATAATTAATTTGACAGACAATGAAAACAAAAATATTTGGTGTAGTGATGAGCATACTATTATTTGCTTCCTGCCAAAACACACTTGATTTATATCCTCTAGCTGAGCCTTCTGCCGAAAAATGGTATTCTAACGAAACTGAAATCCAATTAGCTCTCAATGATCTTTACAGAATAGATTGGTGGCAATGGGACGAAGATGGAGTAAATGTAAATTACTTGTCGGATGACGGCTTTTATCGTCAAGCACTTTCTCCTGTAAAATCAGGAACAGTAACAAGCCAATGGTCATTTTCAACAGATTATTGGCGAAACGGCTACAAATCCATAGCTCGTGCCAATAGAGCAATTGCTGCGTTGAATAGTGCCACAACAAAAGCTAAAGTTAGCCAAGCTAAATTGGATATATATTTGGCAGAAGCCCGATTTCATAGAGCTGCTCAATTTGCCAAATTAGTTAATAAATTTGGGGATGTGGTATATAGTGATGAGGTAATCAGTATTGAAGATGCTTACACCAAAGGGCGTACTGATAAAAAAACTGTCATCTCAAAAATCTATGAAGATTTTGATTTCGCAACCAAAAACTTGCCTACGTCATATCCGATTTCGGCAGTAAAAAGAGTAACGAAAGGTGTTGCTTTAGCACTGAAAGCTCGTTTTGCTTTATACGAAAAAGATTATAGAGTAGCCGCTGAAGCTGCAAAAGCATGTATGGATTTGAATCAATATTCGTTGCATCCTGACTTCGCCAATTTGTTTTTACAAAGCACTAAAAATTCAAAGGAAATTGTGTTTTCGATACCCCGTTCACTTGAATTAAAAATTACGCTTGGACCAACTTCTGATAAAATTACGAGAAATTCCGGAGGGTTTGCTGCGACCAATCCAACATGGGATTTATTCTGTTCATACTTGTGTACCGATGGTAAAACAATTGATAAATCGTCATTATATGACCCTCGTAATCCATTCAAAAATCGTGACCCACGTTGTACAGCTACCATTGTTGAATTTGGACAACCGCATTTAGGCTTTATTTATGATCCAAATCCTTATACTTTGCAGGTAACCCGTATCAGTACTAATACCAAAGTGACTAATAACGACAACCGTGTTAATGCTCAATTTGCGTCTTTTAATGGGCTAGTTTGGAAAAAAGGTATTGATGATTCGTGGTTGACAAATGGTCGTTTGATAGAACCAGAGCAAGTAGTTATACGATATGCCGACATTTTGTTGATGTATGCTGAGGCTAAAATTGAACTAAACGAAATTGATAATACCGTTTTGGATGCGATGAATGCTGTGAGGGCAAGAGCTTACAAAGCCATACCGACAGAAACAAGTACATATCCAGCCATTACAGAGAAAAATCAAATCTCTTTGCGTAAAATCCTACGGATAGAACGCAGAATGGAATTTGCAATGGAAGGGCTTCGCTACATGGACATTATTCGTTGGAAAATCGCAGAAAAAGTACTGAATCAACCAATTTACGGCTTACTTGATCCAGTTGATCTAAAAGCTAAAGTAGTTGATAAAAACCTTTGGTTTTTTGCGGGTACACCGACCATTGATGAAAATGGGATTCCAGATTTTACTGAAATGTCAAAAACGGGACTTATCAAAAACTTAGTACCAACTTCTTGGAACAATCGTCAATATCTATGGCCAATCCCAACAGCAGAAATCCAGATAAATTCCAACATGAAACAAAATGAAGGATATTAAATAAGCTTTATTTATTGTGTCTATCAGTTGTACTTCTTTAATAGGAAATACTTTATTTAAAAAATGAAATCAAATGAATAAATTACTAATAATTCCAATACTCCTTTTTAGTCTAGTTATTAAAGCACAAGTTAAGTCTTCATATCGTCAATTCAGTGGGATTTACCCCCATTTAGCGTATTATAATAATGAAGGAGAATGTGGGACAGGAGCAGTTGTACCATGGGCAAACCGCTTATGGGTAATCAGTTATGGTCCACACTTACCTTTTGGCTCTAGTGATAAGCTGTACGAAATTAGCCCAAATTTGGATAAAAAAATATTTGATGGAAGTATTGGTGGTACCCCCGCAAATCGCATGATTCACAAAGAAAGTAATCAACTTTTTATTGGCCCTTATGCTATTGCTAGTAATGGGTTGGTTAGAACGATCCCTTATTCACAAATGCAAGGTCGTCATACAGGTAATGCTAGGCATTTAACTAATCCTGCCAATAAAATTTACTATGCGACAATGGAAGAAGGTTTTTATGAAGTAGATGTAAAAACATTAGAATCTACCATGCTTTATAAAGATGGTAACGATAAGCATAGGGATGATACAAAACCTAATCAAAATGGATTATTACTACCAGGTGCACATGGCAAAGGAGTATATTCAGGGCAAGGAGTAATGGTGTATTCTGACAATGGCGAACCTGGTGAAAAAGCCTTGAAACAGTTTGATATTGAGTCGGGTAGTTTATCAGAATGGGATGGTAAAAGATGGAAAGTTATTCGTCGCAATCAGTTTACTGAGATAACAGGTCCTGGTGGTATCTATGGTAATTCAAATCCTGAGACAGATCCTATTTGGGCAACAGGTTGGGATCATAAATCGGTGCTTTTAGGAGTGAGAGATAATAATAAATGGACGTTTTTTAGATTGCCCAAAGCTAGTCACTCTTACGATGGAGCTCATGGTTGGAATACCGAGTGGCCACGTATCAGAGATATTGGTACAGCTGGGAAACCAGATTATTTAATGACGATGCACGGAATGTTTTGGCAGTTCCCGAATACATTTACTTCGAACAATACAGCAGGAATTCGCCCACGTTCAGCATATTTGAAAGTAATTGGAGATTATACACGTTGGCAAAATGGCTTAGTTTTTGGTTGTGACGATTCAGCACAAAAAGAATTTTTGAACAAAAGGAAAACGAAAGGTAAAATCGAAGGTCCTGGGCAATCAAATTCAAATTTATGGTTTACATCAAGCAATACACCTGATCAATTAGGCCCGAATACGGCCCAAGGTGCTATTTGGCTTTCTGAGAAAATTGAGGCAAATGTAAGTTCCGACCCCTTTTTATTTTCAGGCTGGGGAAAAAGAATAGCATGGATTCATAATGCAGGAAATGAGGATGTTAACTTTACTTTTGAGGTTGATATTAATGGAAAAGGTTCGTGGAAAGTCCTTCGTTCTGTATTAGTGAAAGCAGGAAATGCTACTTCTATTTCTTTCCTTCCGACTGAAAAGGGTGAGTGGATAAAGGTAAAATCTAATAAAAACACAACCGCAACGATTAATTTTAATTATACGGATGACACTCGTTTTGTCGCTAGCACTGATAAAATATTTAACGGACTAGCATCTATCAATAGTCAAGATATTTCGGGAGGCTTGTTATATGCTTTAGGTGAAAACCGTCGTAAATTAGGCATTTTAGCAGGTGATTTTTCAAAAGATAAGTTTATAGAAACAGGATACTATGAGTTAGATAGTGCTATGAATCTTGTCAGAAAAAATGATAGTGACATGTCTAATTTTATAAGAACTAAATTTGCCATTCCAAAGGATGTTGTAACTGTTGAGGATGCGTCAATTTTGGTAATTGATGATAACGGAAGGAGATGGAGATTCCCAAAAGGAAACGAAAAATTTACGGATAAAATATCGGGGGCTTCCTTACGTATTTGCCGAGAAGTTGCAACCGAACGAGACTTGATGAATTTACATGGTACATTTTATGAACTTCCAGCCGAAAATGCAGATGGGTTTGCCAAAATTAGGCCTGTGGCTTCGCATTCTTTATCTGTACATGATTATGCATCTTATCGTGGTTTATTGGTAATGACAGGCTTGGACAAACAAACTCCAGCAGGCGAACATGTTATTGTATCAAATGATGGTAAAGCGAAGGTTTGGGCTGGTACAATTGATGATCTTTGGAAATTAGGTAAACCAATTGGACAAGGTGGCCCGTGGAAAAATACTTCAGTTATAGCAAATATCCCATCAGATCCATATTTGATTGGTTTTTATGACAAAAAGAGCTTAAAAATTTCTCATAAATCTAACCAAGCTGTTACATTCAAGATTGAAGTTGAGCCAATTGGTCATGGCCCTTGGATGACTTATAAAGAAGTTACAGTGAAACCCAACGAAACATTTGAGCATACTTTTGCCAACGATTTTCAAGCAAGATGGATTCGTTTTTCTACCAATACTAATTGCCAAGCCACAACTTGGCTGTCATATCAATAATCTGAAAGAAGTATATTTTTCATATCTTATCATTTGAATGAATAAAGCTAGAGAATATCGTTTCGATAGTTGATTAGTTTAGATAATTCAAAAAATACTTGCCCCATTACTCTGACGTAATGGGGCAAGTATTTTGATAATAACAGTAAAAGATATTTAAAATTATTGAAAGAAAGATTAGATTTTTCAATCTTAATCAAAAAACCAACATGACTTTTTCAAAGGAAAAAAACAACCTACAATATCTTTTTAGTATCCCAGTAATAGTAGCAGCTTTAGGCTACTTTGTAGATATTTACGACTTATTATTGTTTGGAATTGTAAGAATACCAAGCTTAAAAGATTTAGGACTAAGTGAAGTAGAAGTATCAACAGTTGGAGCAAGTATTCTCAATTGGCAAATGATGGGTTTATTAATAGGCGGTATTCTCTGGGGAGTTTTGGGAGACAAAAAAGGTCGTCTTTCCGTACTTTTTGGCTCAATACTCACCTATTCTTTAGCAAATATTATATGTGGTTTTGTACAAAATCCTGATTTGTATAAAATCGTTCGTTTCGTTGCTGGTATTGGCTTAGCTGGTGAGTTAGGAGCAGGAATAACACTTGTATCTGAAAGTTTACCAAAACATTTACGTGCGATAGGCACTTCTTTAGTAGCAGGAATCGGTTTACTAGGAGCTGTTTTTGCCTATTTTACAGTAGAAGTTTTCGCTTGGCGAACGGCTTATTTTATAGGTGGGGGTATGGGTATTTCCTTATTATTGCTTAGAATAGGGGTTTTTGAGTCTGGAGCTTTTACTGCTATTAAAGAACAAAAGAATATTCAAAAAGGTAATTTCTTCTCATTCTTTACTAACAAAAATCGCCTGATTCGTTACCTTAAATGTATTGCCATAGGTTTACCCACTTGGTTTGTGATTGGTATTCTTACCACGTTTAGCAATGAGTTCGGAAAAGCATTAAATATTACAGAACCTATTAAACCAGGCTTAGCTATTATGTGGTGTTATATCGGCTTATCATTTGGTGACATATTGAGTGGTTTTTTAAGCCATGGTCTTCGCTCACGTAAAAAAGCTGTTGCTATCATGATGCTATTTACATTGTTATTTGCCTATTATTATTTATTCTATGGCATTAATAATAGTTCACATTTGTACGGGGCTTGTCTTTTGATGGGCATTGGCATAGGATATTGGGCAATGTTTGTAACCATTGGTGCAGAACAGTTTGGTACAAATTTAAGAGCTACTGCTGCTACTACCATTCCAAATATGGTACGTGGAACTGTGGTAGGAATGACAGCTTTGTTCGGATTATTAAAACCTAGTTGGGGAGTGATTTACGCAGGAACATCTGTGGGCTTAATTTGCTTTACGCTCGGTTTTTGCGCTATTCTTACTATCGAAGAAACTCACAATAGAGATTTAGATTTTTTGGAGATATAACTTTAGGCTTTTAGGGTATCATAATATAAAATCACAAATCTTTTTTTTAGAAAATGAATTTAGAAAGGTACCCATTGATGTTCAGGGACTTAATTGGTTACATGTCAAGTTATTTTTTGATGATATAAGTAATGGGACAAAAATAATCATCAATAATTCATTGTAAATTTTATACTTTGTACCAAATTGTCTGAAAATATTTTTAATGGCTGTTGCCATAACTCTGTGATACTTTGTAATTGTGTTATTTTTTCCTCTTTTAGCTCATCTGAAGGTTTTTTAGGGCAGATTTTACGGTAACGTTTCCAACGTTTTTTTCTTAATCGACGGTTTAATGTTTTTTACACATTGTAATGGAAAAATCTTCTTCTAAGGCAACTAAAATATGATTTAACTGACGGGATTCTTGTTCTAAAATATTCTCTATTCTATTTAAAATAGGGGTGTTGGTGGTGCTACTTTTGGTTTTCGTCCACGACTAGGTACTAATTTAAGCCCTTCTATACCCGATGAAGACCAGTTTTGTAACTATTGACCAGTCAAGTGAACTAACATTACAAAACATTATTTATACCTTTACTGCGTAATTTAATCATCAAAACTAATGTATAAAAACCTTTTGGCATACATCAACCAATATGCTAATTTACCCCTTACAAGCAAAGAAGAAGCCTTAATTGAAGCGACTTTTCAACCCAAAAAGCTCAGAAAGAAACAATACTTTTTGCAAGAAGGGGATGTGTGTAAAAACGTTGGTTTTATTGTAAAAGGGGCTATGCGACAATACAGTATTGATGATAAAGGCGTAGAGCATATCGTTCATTTATACATTGAAAATTATTGGGCAGGCGACCGTGAAAGTTCTATTATGCTTACGCCGTCCAACTATAATATTGATGCTTGGGAAGATACCGAAATGCTTATTATTACAAGAGCCGAAATGCTGGATTTGATGGAAAAAATACCTGCGTTGGTAAAAATGATAAGATTAATGGACGAAAGAAATGCCATTGCTAACCAACGAAGATTAAGCTCTACTATCAGTAATACAGCTGAAAAACGTTATGAAGAATTTGCAGATAATCACCCCCAGTTTATCCAACGATTTCCGCAACACATCATTGCTTCTTTTTTGGGGATTACCAAAGAAACTTTAAGCAGAATCAGAAAACAAGCGATGAAGTAGCTTTCCATTTTAAATCTTGGGTTTACAGAACCGTTGACATTTATCAACGGTTTTTTTTATCATATCTCATCGTTTCAGGGCTTGCCTATGATGCAATTTTGTATCGTTAAATCAATAAAGAAAAAACATTAAGTTTTAATAAAATGGAAAATACAACAAACACAACAGCTACTCAACTTCTTCGTAATAGTTTAGATACATTTCTTGCCAAGGATATGAAAGGGTGGTCGGAGCTTTGTGCAGAGGATGTAGTTGCAGAATTTCCTTTTGCCCCTGAAGGTACACCTGCAAGGTTTGAAGGTCGTGAAGCACTGTATGAATACCTACGCAACTACCCAAGTTTTATAGATGTAAAATCTATTCCTACCTTAAAAATCTATGCTACTGATGATGCTAACGTTGCCATTGCAGAATGGAGTGCATCTGGGGTAGTAATTAGCAATGGTAATCCTTACGAAATGAGCTATGCCACTTTTGTAACTTTCCGTGATGGACTTATTGTAAACTACCGTGAATATTGGAATCCACAAGCATTTATGAAAGCAATGAGCGGTGGAAGTTTTGCTGAATAATAGCGATGTATCTCATCCTAATTCATCATGACAGTATCAACAAAAAGAGTAGCACTAATAATAGCCACAGATTGGGCACAAAAAATACTCAAATTTGTATTTTAAGAATGAGATGATTGTAAGCCATCAAAAAAACAATTTTTGATTACTACTTCCAAAACTTGATTTTATACAGACCCATAAATTTTTATATTGTCTCTAAAATCCACTCAGGACATGAGTGGATTTTTTTATTCCTGTTGAAGCGTTTTTATCGGTATAATTGTCAGTTTTATCGTGATAAATCATGATAATTTTACGACGTACTTTTGAAATATATATTTTAAACAAATAATTATAAGCCATGGAATTAACGAACGACCCTAAAAATTCAAATTCTCCTGAAGAGAAAAAGTCCTCTGCAACTGAAGAAAAAGAGAATGCAAGCTCTTTAAATAAAACGTCGGTGAAGTCTATTGTAGTAGATGATGTAGAACTGAATGAAGAACAGTTGGATATTATATCAGGGGGAGGAGAAGGGGTGCTTATTAAGACAGGAGTATGAGATTTTGAATTGAAATGATGTTAAATTAAACGCATATATTCTATGAATGTATGCGTTTTTAGATATTTGAGTAACCGAAATTTATAAATAAATGAAAAACTACTGTGCGTATTTTTTATTCCTAATAATTCTATTCATTGTAATAGGGGAGAAAGGGTATGGACAACCTATGGAAATCAATAAAGCCTCAAAATCTAAAGTAAAAGCGGATAGTCTTTATGCTCTTGGTTCAAAATATGATGAAATAGGAAACTCGAAAAAGGCTTTAACCTATTATGAGAATAGTTTGAAAATTTATCAGAGTATTAACGAGTATCAAAAAATAGGAGACTGTTTCAATAGCATCGGGACTATATATTATTTTAAGGGTGATTATTTTAAAACTTTATTTTTTTTTAAAGAAAGTTTAGGATGGCAAATAAAAGCAAAAAATAAAAAAGGGATAGCTGACATTCTTAACAATATTGGAGTTATATACTACAGTCTTGGAAATTATCTCAAAGCAGTAGAATATTATAGACAGGCAATTGTTATTCAAGAAGAAATAGGAAATAGAAAAAATGTAGCTACCATTACCGAAAATATTGGAGCTATTTATTCTAAAGTAAAAGACTATCCGAATGCTATGCGGTATATCAATAAAGCCTATGCTATCTTCAAAAGCATTAATGATAGAAAAGGCATTGCTAAAATGCTCATAGAAATAGGATATATTTCTATGGAAAAAGGGAATTTTGATAAAGCCTTCGAGGATTTTAATCAATCATTAAAAATTGCAGTTGAAGAAAAAGATAAACAGTTAGAATTAGAAGTACTCTCAAATTTAGGAGAGTTGTTTTACAAACAATCAGATTTTCAAAAGGCTCAATATTATTTCAATCTTTGTTTCCAATATGCCAAAGAAATTGATAATGTGCGATATAAAAGTGTGTCTCAGATTGCCATTGGTAATATATTCCGTCAATTAAAAAAGGACAATGAAGCAATTGAAAAATGTAGCACAGGATTAAAATTAGCTGAAAAATTGGGAGCAATTTCTGTAAAAAAAGATGCCTGTGAATGCTTGTATAAATCGTATAAATATTTAAATAATAGTAAGTTAGCTCTTCAATACTATGAAAAATCAAATGCCTTTAAAGATAGTTTAAAGGCTGAAGAAGCTTCTAATAGGATGATGAATATGGAATTCCAAAAACAACAATTGATGGATAGTATTGTGTATGTGAAGAAGCGAAATATCATCGAACAAAAACATAAGGAAGAGATACAAAAAAAAGAAAAACAAAGAAATATTATTATTGCTTCGCTATGTTTTATGCTTGTTGTGGCTATTGGTTTATGGAGTAGCTTAAATTTTGTAAGAAAGTCAAAAAAGGCCTTAAGTATCGAAAAAAATCGTTCAGAAGCATTGCTACTGAATATACTTCCAGCAGAAATAGCTGAAGAATTAAAGCAAAAAGGGAGCGTAAATGCCCGAGACTTTAGTTTGGTTTCAATCCTTTTTACAGATTTCAAATCCTTTACACAAACGGCAGAAAAAATGACTCCTCATCTTTTGGTCGAAGAAATAAATGTATGCTTTAAAGCATTTGATTTGATTTCAGAAAAGTACAACATTGAAAAAATAAAAACTATCGGAGATGCCTATATGGCAGCAGGAGGCATTCCGCATCCTGATGAAAATTCACTAAAAAACATTGTGTTAGCTGGTTTAGAAATGCAAGCCTTTGTCATTCAAAGAGCCATTGAAAACCAGCAGTATCAGAAGCCTTTCTTCGAAATGCGTCTGGGCATCCACGCAGGGCCAATTGTAGCAGGAATTGTAGGCGTTAAGAAATTTCAATATGATGTTTGGGGTGATACTGTAAATACTGCCAGCAGAATAGAAAGCAACGGAATGGTAGGAAAAGTAAATATCAGCGAGTCGTTATACCACTTAATTAAGGATGAAGAGTGTTTTACCTTTGAATATAGAGGAAATATAATAGCGAAAGGCAAGGGAGAAATTGCCATGTATTTTGTAGAAAGAAACGACTATACATTTGAGGATGTTAACAGTGCCTTAATTACTGAAAATAATACATTTTAACACTAAAAATCTTTGACAGTCTTAGTAAAGATTGTCAAATAATATTTGAAAAATACTTACTGGAATACGCTAAAAATACCGCTTCATTTTGAGTAAATTTTAGCTTCATATAAATCTAATTTATATTTTATTTGACAGATACCTCCATCATCGGAGGTATCTGTTTTTGTTTATTATTCATTGTCTTTTTTGTCGGAATATTTGGCAATTTCATCAAGAAAATCTACGCTACTTTTACTGTATAGAAAAGACAAAATAGAAGTCATTAACATAAAAATACAAAAGTACTAGAATGGCCTTATTTTGTATATACACCTAATAATCAATTGGTTACTTTGTTGACTATATTTTTATAATTAATAAATTAAGATTTTAAAACAAAAATTGAATTGGCTGTTTTGTAGGTTTTTTTGGCAAACTTATCAGTAAATACTCTTCTAATTTTACATCATACAAATAAGCGATATGGAACAGAAAAAGCAAGAAATCATACAAGCTGTTATTTCAAAATCTTGGGAAGATTTAAATTTTAGAAAAGAATTATTAGCCGATCCTGTATCAGCAATTGAGAAACTAACAGGTGTAAAAGTTGTAATACCAGAAGGAAAAACATTGGTAATTTCAGATCAAACAGACAAGTCTAAAATCTACCTTAATATACCATCCGAACCAGAAATGGAGAATATGGAACTTAGCGAAGAACAGCTTGAATCAATTGCAGGAGGTGGGGAACCAATTTGGGATAGTTTGATTAAAAATTTATTCTCAGACATCACTGAACACATTAAAATTCAATAAATCATGGAATTCACACAAGAGCAAAAACTGTACGCAGAAATTGTACAGAAAGCATGGGAAAGTCCTGAATTCAAAAAAAATATGTTAAACCTTAAATACTAAAAAAATGGAACCAGCGAAAGAACAAAAATCGAACGAAGAAATCGTACAAGCAGTGGATGTAGAGTTAAATGAAGAACAATTAGAGATTGTAGCAGGTGGTGCGGGAGATCCACTCAAAAGAATTAAAGATTTTATTGGGGATATAATAGATGTTATTAATCCCAAATGAATGAATATTAAAACTTCCAAAAGGGCAAAACCGAACAAAGAAATCTTACAGTCAGTAAATGTAGATTTAAAAGAGAAACAATTGTAATTAGTTGCTGGAGGTATTGTTGATGATGGTTCAGGCGGTGGTTGTACAGACCCTCTTATTAAGTTTAGAAAACTTCCAGATATAATCTTACTGCCAACACCTAGTGATTATGAAAGTCTATAATCTAATTATGCTAATATTTTAAACTTAACTAATAAAATAATGAAATCAACAGAAAAACAAACATCAAATCCAGAAATTGTTCCAGTAATAGATGAAGAATTAAACGAAGAACAATTGGAAATACTAGCTGGTGGAATTGTAGATAAAGGAGATGGTACGGGATGTACTGGGGGTACCATTTATAATCCTATTAAAGATTTACTTGACCCTCTTACTACTCAATAGTATTACATAAATAACAATAGAATCTTTATAAAATCAATTATTAACATTTAAAACAAAAAGAAGATGAACTTAGTAGAATTACAAAAGAAAGCAGAGGGTAACTTACAAAAAATTTATGCCAAAGCATGGGAAAACGAGTCGTTTAAGCAAAGTCTAATTGAAGATCCAGTTGCCACACTTACTAGGATTACAAAGGGAGAATTTAAACTTGAAGGAGTAAAAATTCAGGTAAATGACCAAACTGACACTTCTACTTTGTATCTTAACATTCCTGCTAATCCACAGGATTTAGTTATGGACTTCGACATGGAATTGACTGAAGAAGATCTGGAACTTATTGCAGGTGGTGGCAAGGTTCATGTAAAAGGAAGTTATTTGTGGGGAGCCATAGACATTGATATTCTGGTTGAGTGGTAGTATTTACTAACAAAAATATATGGTGTATAAGGCAAGATTATTCTGCCTTATATGCCTTTTTTATAATCATAAATCATTTATGTTTCTGGAATGATTTGATTTTTGAGAATGCAATGCTATTAGAATAGCACTGTGTTTTAGTCAAGAACCAAGTTCGGAAATTTAACTTTATTAACTAAATAGTTGGAGTAAAGAAATGAGTATGAGTTGCCTCACTATTAAACTAATTATACTAAGATGACTATCTTGAATATACCATATTTTACTGGAGGTTTGTCGCACATGCTTCCATTACTTGCCCTTAATCATAGATATAACAAAAGTTTGAACAGTTATTTCTTGGTTCATAGTAGTCTACAAGGCTTTTTGAAAGGGAAAGGTGTAAATTGTGTACCTATAGATTATTTTGGAAATGAAACTGAGTATCTTGACAATAGTAAGCAAGCCATAGAGTATGTTGTAAAAAAAGAAAAAGAGGCATATGAAAAAATTAAACCCACTTTAATAATAGAGGACTGTTCGCTTACCTCCCCTCTCATAGCTGAAAAGAACAATGTGCCTAGAATTTCTATTCAGCGGACAGGATTCTTTAGATCAATTGATAAATGTTATAGAAATCCTGACCATCTTCATTCTCTGCAAAAGGGGGACTCTGTACAACATTCATTAGCCGATTCTACAAAGACTGTTTCAAAATTATTACTAAATAGTGAGCTTAATCAAAACAATTTTAGTAGTTATCGGAGTGCCAAGGCGAAAATCATACCTGGCATACCCTCCATCGAGTGCCTTCCTGACGACATAGAAAACAGACAATCATATTTCTATTCTGGGCCTTTAATTGTTAAGAATCAACCTTCAAGAAACCTATTGATTAGATTGGGGATATTTTTTGAATTAAATAAAAATAAACCTGTAGTTTTGGTTACAACAGGTACTATTGATAAAACTCCTGTTGAAAAATATATCGAATACTTTGCAAAACGTAATTATGCCGTAATAACTACTAATAATTGTGAAATAAGCGAAGAATATAAACAAAATGTTTTTTATAATGAACTACTCCCTTTGGATTACATCTGTAAAATATCAGATTTAGTTATACATCAGTGTGGTTCAGGAATGTACCATTATCCAATAATGACAAAAAAAGCATTTCTTACAATTGGAACTCAGTGTTACGACCGTGAAGACATTGCACAAAGGTTGCAGAAACTTGGTGTGTCTGGTCATATACCTCACCCAGATGACAATCCTGATTATTGGAACATTTTTATTAAACTAATGAACAAGTTTGAAACACACACATTAACAGATTATGGCATGATGAATAGACTAAAAAATGAAATAGATAAAACAATGGCAAATTTTCGAATGGAGGAAGTTATAAAATATGCACTAGCATAACACAACCTTTATTGTTCTTGATGAAATCTAAATAATAGAATGTAAGTTACTTATAATCAAAAAGTTACTGTTTTCATAAAGTCTTCCATAATAGCTATAAAAGTTGCGGTGTTACACGCTCCATTAATGTATATCCTTGAAAAGTTTTTTTTCAGGAATCCTGCCATGGAGAGACTTTCGCCTCGAATGGCAGGTAGAACGTAGGGAGATTCCTTAGATTGCCAAGCATAAACACTATTAGGATTAAGCCCTGACAAGAGTAATTATAATAGAATATTGCATAGTTTGACAGAATTAATAGCCGAATTATTCTCTACTTTAGGTCTAATCTTTAAAAACCTTAACCTTGAAAGTATTTATCTTATTGATTTTTTTCTAAGACCTGTTTGTAAAAATATACGTATTGGGTGTACCAAATTGATTAAAGGACAAGGGTTTAGAGAATATAATGCCTCTAAAAGAGAATTCTTCTACGGTTTTAAGCGGTTCGACGTTTCGGTTCATGTAATCACTGCTGGCAAAGGTATTCCTGTGGTTCGCTGATGCGGTTGAGTTCATGGTTACTGCTGGTAGTATCCATGATAATACAGTATTTCAGGTGATGGATATAAACCATTCCTCAAGAATGGGGACTTACATGGTGATGCCGCTTATTTGAACCAACAACATCAAGAATTACTTTTAGAATTTAATAAAATGAAACTTCAAACCGCCACTAAGAAAAACTCTATGGTGAAAAATACTTGGGTAGAAGAACTTGAAAATCGCAATTATCGAAAAAATTTGCAGATATTACAGCTAAGTCCCCAAAGAAAATTCATGCAGTAACTGCAAAGAGCTTTCTATTGAAAATACTCTGTTTTATCATTATGTATATCATGGTTAAGCAGTTTTCAGTTTAACACAACTTACATTAATATATTTAATTTATTGTTGTTTAGAGATCAAACTGACGAATCCGAAATTTATACTAATATCCTTCTGAACAAAAATTGTATAAAGTAGAACTAAATGAAGAACAGCTTGAAGCTGTTGGCAGTATAAAGGATAGTTCATATTAATTTTTATGAAATTTTTAACCTAACATTTAAAGACTGTTTTTAATTTAAACTAAAAAAAGATGAATTTATTAGAATTACAAAAGAACGCAGAGAGTAACTTACGAAAAATTTATGCCAAAACATGGGAAGATGAGTCGTTCAAGCAAAGTTTAATTCATGATCCAGTTGCCACGCTTAATAGAGTTACAATAGGAGAATTCAGCTTTGAAGGAGTAAAAATCCAAGTAAATGATCAAACAGATACTTCTACCTTGTATCTCAACATTCCTCCAAATCCACAGGATTTAGATATGGACTTCGATATGGAATTGACTGAAGAAGATCTGGGACTTATTGCAGGTGGTGTTCATGTTAAAATAAAAGGGAAATTTAGCGTGGGGCAAACTGATTTTGATATTGATATTGATTTTGAATGGTAGTAATTTTACCAATACAAAAGATATAGCAGATAAAGTATTAGGACTGTATCAATAAATTAAAGAAAATTCGACTTACAATGAAAATAATACTGAAAATTTTGATGTATGTATTTCTATCCGTTATTTCAGCTGTAATTATTTGGATATTACTTCCGAACCCTGAATCAGATTTTGATGACACTCCAAGAAAATCGACCGAATATTGGGAATTAAGCACTGGATCAAAAATTGCGTACACACAACTGAAATCAGATGCTGATTCAATCAAATCAACAATTATTTACCTTCATGGCGGTCCAGGCGGTTATATAGACAATTCAGTTATTGAAACATTTAGGGAAATATCGAAACAAGGCTATAATGTTTATTTATATGACCAGATAGGATGTGGTCTATCTGAAAGACTTAAAAATCCCGTTGAATACACTATTGAGCGTCATTCTCAAGATTTAAAAGAAATATTAGAAAAAATAAATGCACCTAATATAACATTGGTTGGACAATCTTGGGGAGGTTTCTTAGCATCATATTTTGTCGCTAAGAACCCGAGTTTAGTAACAAAATTAGTTTTAACATCTCCTGGTCAAATCTGCCCTATTGATTCTTCAAAGTATGATACGTTTGATTCTTCAGATTACATTTATAAACTAACAAGTATTGATGATAGAATTGATAAAATAAATGCAAAAATAAATGATTTTAGTTTTAGAGAAATTACTTGGGTAGCGTTAGCAAATCTTACTAAAAATACTATATTCATAACTGACAATAAAGTTGATGGTATTCTACATAAGGTTTCTAAAATATTCGTAAAAGGTATGGTTTGTGACTCAACCAAAGTTTCAATCCCGACTGGAAGACCAGGTATGTATTGCTCAATGTTCACAAAAAAATCCTGTGAAAATATTTCTGAAAGTATAAGAGACAAAATGAAAAAGTACGACAAACCTGTTCTCATACTAAAATCAGAATGTGATTATTTAGATTGGGAATTTGCTCACGAGTACAAAGAACTTTATCCAAACTCTGAATTAAAAGTAATTAAAAACTCTGGTCATTCCATATACACCGAAAACCTACAAGATTATGTGTTTGAAATAGTAAACTTTATACAGTTAGACATTGAATAAAAACGGCTCACTTTTTCTCTTCTGGACTGTTATACCATTTTACGGTTATTGATTTTGAAAACACTTGGGGCATTACCCAAATTTCGAGGAAATTTGCTTTACTACTGGACATACAGTCAGTCCCTTTGATGTGTCTCCTTGAAGAAATTAATTAAAAATCCTTTGAGTTTCATAAAAATTACATGCTATTGATTTGAAAATGGACAAGCCTTGTCGGAAATATGACACCGATAATTTTTTTGATTTGTCTTTATACTTTTTCATATATTCGACTTTATTTTTAAGACCCAGATAAATACTTAAAACATATGCCATAACCATAATGGCAAACATCATTAATAGTTACTCTTCTACTTTTAGCAGCATTGGTAGCCAGTTTTTATAATTTAGAGTGAACGTACCCCTGAGATTGTGAAATGGGAATTTTATAACAAGTCTTGCTCATACGAATAATAAAATCAATGGTTCTACCTACCAAGAATATTGTGTTAGTTATTCAAAAGGCATGGCTAAGAAAAATATAAATCATAGAATAGACTTACTTTTAAACAGCATAAAAATGAACAATTGGGCATTATTTTACGCTTAAACGTATAAATATCTTATATTTACGCAAGGTTTTAACTTCCTTAAACCAAATAAAATTATATATGATCACAAAGTGTCTGAACTGTAATAGTGATGTACAAAATAATTTTTGTTCAGTTTGCGGACAAAAGGCATCAACACATCGTTATTCCTTACAACATTTCTTTGTCCATGATTTAGTTCATGGGGTATTTCACTTTGACAAAGGCTTCTTTTATACTCTCAAAGAACTCTTTATCAGACCAGGACATAGCATAAGAGAATATATTGAAGGCAAAAGAATAAATCACTTTAATTATTTTTCCTTCGCTCTGATAATTCTTGTTTTAAGCCATTATTTAAAAGGGTTTTCATCAATAGAGACTAATGAATTATATAACAATGTAGATAGAATTTCTGGCTATCAAAAAGTAGCTAAAGATTATTATAAAATATTGGCATTTACTGGTATTCCTCTTTTGTCGTTAGCAAGCTACTTTATTTTTAAAAGAAGTAAGCAAAACTACACCGAACATTTAATTATGAATGTTTACAGAATGAGTGTAGGGTCAATAATTTTAACTATTTTCTATATTATTACAATATTTTATAATAATATGGAGGTGTTAGATATTTTGTTTGATACAATTGGCTTTATAGATATTGCATATTCCGCATGGTTTTTTTATCAATATTTTTCCGTTTTTAGTTACAAGAAGCGGGGACTCATTATTAGGAGTATCGTTACCTCGATTGTGGTAGTTTTAATTAACAATGGCTTAATGCGCTACATAGTAAATGAGATAGGAAAGCAATTTTTTAAATAAGTGCTATATTGAAGCTATTTTTTGTTTCACTTCTTTTTCTGCTTCATAAAGCCACTCAAAAAATCAATGACTTTCAGCCGATAAGATTCTCCCACTAATACACTTTTGTTATTTTCAAGGAGAAGTTCATTTCCTTCTAAACCCGAAATCTTTTCGACTGCAACAAGATATGATTTTTGAACCCTCATAAATTTCTCAGAAGGTACCAATTCTTCAAAATCTCGAATGGTTAAATAGGTAACAACTTTTTCGTTGATGGTATGAATTGTTATATAATTGCCTGCTCCTTCTACGTAAACAATATCGTTGTATAAAATTCTCTTTAGTTTATTTTTAGATTCAAGTTTTACAAAAATATAATCTCCTTTAGCATCCGAATTTTCCTTTGTCGTAGCATTAAAAATTTTTTGAACCACTTTTAAAAACCTTTCAAAACGAATTGGTTTTGAAAGAAAATCAAAAATCTCATTTTCATAGCCATCCGCAGCATAGCCACGATTAGCACTTGTAATGACGACCTTACTCTTGTTTGTAATACCAGAGAGTAACTCTAAACCCGTAATTTTAGGCATTTCAACATCCAAAAAAATTATATCATAATCCCCTTCATTTATTAGTTTTAGTCCAACAATTGGGTCGTTGGTAGTATTTCCTAATTTTAGAAAACTAACACTACTAATATAGTCGGTAAGTAGCTCTATGGCGTGGTTTTCATCATCAATGATTAAGCAATTCAGCATTTTATGTTGGCATTAGAGGTGAAAGATCAAGCGTTAAATGGATTGGATGGCGGGTTAGTATTTTATATTTTACTTAAAATTAGTATTTTATGTTCTTATTTTAATGGAGAAAGTGAAATTTTTAATATTAAACATCAATTTAAAGCACTAAACTATTTAATTGTTGATTTATCAATAATTAAATCTAATATATAATCCCTCTGATTGAGTAACAACTAATAAGTTTTTTTGTTTAATACCTCAAATCAAGAGAGAAGTGAACAACATACTCGTCACCTTCGACCGTATTTGACAAATAGAACTTACCTGGATACTTTATCGCTAACCTTTTCTGGGTGTTGGCAATCCCGATTTTATTTGATTTTTTGTAGGGAGAAATTTGTTGAATTACATTTTTGCAGTAAAAAGTCAATTTATCGTCATCAATTTCTATTTTGATTGTTATGGGTCTTTCTGCATTATTTCTATCGCCATATTTAAAAGCATTTTCAATAAATGTTAAGAGTATCAATGGAAGTATTTGGTCTGCTGAATCAGGGCTACCAGTTATTTGAAAGTCTATGATAAAATCATAGCCATATCTATATTTTTCCAACTCAATAAATCTTCCAACATTTCTGAGTTCCTCTTCCAAAGGCACTTCATCGTCTGATTTAGAAGCTCCAGTTGAATACGACATTATTTCAGAAAGTAGCATAATAATTTCTGCGGCATCAGGTGATTGTTTATAAACTTTGGTATAAACAGAACTGAGCACATTATAAACAAAGTGTGGGCTAATTTGCTGTCTGAGAAAATCTAATTCAAGTTTGTTCAAGAGTAATTTATATTCAAAAAGCTCGATTGCCATTCTTTTATTTTCTCTTTCTTTTTCTATTCCATCAACTGCATACCAGTACCCAAAACTCAATAGAAAATATTGCGTTGCAAACCAAGAAGAGTCAGCAAAAAACTGTTTGGATAAAGAGCTATACGAAATATACTCTTTGCCTAAGTAGGGGAAGAAATGAAAATCCAATAAGTATCGTAAGAAAATATAAATACCCGTTAATAAAATCATTCCCAGAAGTTGTCCTAAGTATCTTTTTTTAGCCCAAAAGTTGGGAATAATCAGATAAATGTTAGCGTAGAAGAGTACTGTAGCCACCAATAGCATTCCAATAAAAATACCTAATAAATTGAAATGCCCATCAGTGCTTAAATAAAAATTAAAATTGGTTAAGGTAAAATATATCCCCCAAACCAATAAATGATAAAGATGTTCCTTTTGAAGAGGTATAAATTTGAAATAACTGATACTTATATTCGACAATTTTGGCATTTCACATAATATTTTAATGGGTTCGCATAAATATTTTCTCGCTAAACATTCTATTAAATAATTTTGAATCAATAACTCAATTAAACCAATAACAAAATGAAAAATTCGACCAAATTGATTTTAAAAAAAGGTACTATTACTCAATTTAACAGTGAAGTTAATATAGGTAATTTACAACAAAAATCTTTGACCAACATTAGTACTGTTCGCACGTGGGGCATTTAATACTAAATTGGTATTTCAAAGCTTGAGTAAACGCTTATTTTAAGGGATTTAACAAGAAACCAGATTATTCTATTCATCGAAACTACACATTTTATAAAATCTCTCCCAAAAAGGGTTTTCACATAATATTTTAGGGGTTTCACATAATAAATTTTCTGAGCCTCAACACGATTGCTACTTTTATTAAAGACAAACGAGGAGAAAGATTTTATTCAACGTTGAATTGCTGGTACCTTTTATCCAAATATGAAAATATGTATTAATCTCTGAATTGTACTTATTTATGAATACCAAGACGATTAATCATACTATCGAATATCTGGACTATTGCCATAATATTGTCGATAAGCTATCAAAAGGAGAATCCTTGCTGATTAATTTGAATATGAATGGTTTTTGTCAGACGTTACATCAACTTATTCAATTATATTATTCAAGTGACTTATCTCAAAGAGAAGAAATTCGACAGATACTCAAAAGAAGTGTAGCAATTATTTGGACTTATTTAATGCCATTAAATGCGTCAGAAGAAGATAGCTCTATTCTCCCTGTAGCGTTTGAAGGAGATTACATTACCACCAATAATATAATTTCTTTGTATGAAGGTGAGTTACAACTCGCAATGTTATTAGTAAAAATTGCGATTTTATTAGAAGATGAATGCTTACTTAAAAAAGCTAATCTTATAGCATCTTTTTCAAAAATTAAAGAAGATAGATTTAAAGAAAATGATTTGACCTTTGATTTGAAAAGTGGAACAATTGGTATTGCATTACTTTATCAAACCATTTATTTTTTGACAAACGAAAAGCTGTATTTAGAACGAGCCAATTATTGGTTTGAAAAATCTGAAAAATTGAAACAGCTTTTTTTAAAAGAAAAAAATACAAGTATCGAACAAATAGACCAAGAAACAATCTTAGCTTTTGAAGCTTTTAGCAATCCACAAGATTCTTTTTGGCGAAGATTTTATTTCCTTGAGTTTGACACATTTTTAAAAAGTGATACTAAATCAAAAAACGTATATTAACTATCGTTATAACAATACTCTTGAACTCATTAACCATTTTTTTTCAAATACCTCTAAACGCTATTTACAAATAATATGATGGACACAAGAAAAAACATAGCTATCGATTGGGCTTCTCCTGATGTTTTGGAACAAATTGTTCAGAATATTAAAAATCCATTAGAAAACATTATTAGTGCGAGTCAAAATAGTTCGATGGAGCATAAAAATGTAGTGGATGAAATCATCTTTTCGAGTAGCAAAGAAATTAGTGACATCGTGGAAGAAATTATGCGAAAAGCTAAATCTAAATCACTCAATATTACTTTTCAAGATCGTCCAGAAATTTTTGAGATTTATGAGGAAAATCAAAATGTTCGAGCAATGTGTACCGATGAGATAAAACCTCAAAAAATAACACAAATGGATCAGGAATGGCTAATGAACTTTGAAAAAGAGATTTATGGCTGTATCGCCAAAGATTACCTCAGTCTTTACGATTTAGCTTTTAGAATGGCTGTTAGTGAAAGACAGTTGCATAGAAAAATTGCGAATTTAGTCTGTTTAACGCCTAACAAATATATAAGAATACTACGATTACACAAAGCAAAGCAGATGATTGATAATTATATCCAAAGTTCTATTTCACAAATTGCTTATTCCGTTGGATATAATGATGTTCACTATTTTTCAACGCTGTTTATGTGTCAATATAATGTTTCACCTAAAGACCTTATTAAAACGCTGCGTTGAAAGCATTAAATTGTCCATCCTATACCGACTGAAATCTATACCATTATCTTATCAAAAGCTTTCAATGGCAGTAATGACATACATTTTGGCTTAATTGACAAATATTAACAGCATAAATTAGTGTATTACTTTAAAACAAGATAATTATGAAAAGAGTCCTTTTTTTCTTAGGTCAACTAAATGACAGAGACGTTGAGTGGATGATTACCAACGGAAGTAAATTAACACTGGAAACAGGCGATAGACTCATCAATAAAGGAGAATCTGTTGATAGTTTGTACATAGTTTTATCTGGTCAGTTGGCAGTATGTACCAACAATAATGAAACAGTTGCAAAGCTAGAAGCTGGTGAAATAGTAGGAGAGATGTCATTCCTAGAATCCAGACCACCTTCCGTTTCAGTTATCGTTACTCAGCCTACTGTTGTGTATCAAATTTCTCGTGAAATGATAACTGCTAGATTTTCAACAAATATGGAATTTAGAGCAAATTTCTACTATGCTTTGGCTTTGTTTTTATCAAATAGATTGAGAAAAACCACAGATCAGTTAGGATATGGAAATCCAGAAGAAGAAGATTTAATAGATATTAATGTATTGGATGGTGTGGCACAAGCTGGAGCTAGATTTGGGCAAATACTGCATAGATTTTCTGAAGTATAAAGTAAATATTTAACACATAATGTAATGAGGTTTTGTAAATGTATTTACATATTGTTATTTGTTGTCTATATCAACAACTTATACGGTCAGTCAAAAATCAAATGTGATTTAATTGGAATCTCATCTAAGGCATTTGATAAAAATCCTTTATTAAAAAGAAGTATTTATACGATTCAAGATGCTGGAGCTGATTTTCAGATTCAAAAAAGTGTATTTGATGTTAATTCATATTCAGGATTATTGGTTAGAAATAGTAGATACAATCTTTTTGATGCAGATACCAGAAATCAGTTTGTTGATAAGGTTTTAAAAACAAATACTTCTGAATTCTCAGCGGGTGTTCGTAAAAAGCTTCGTTCAGGGCAAACAACAGATATAAGTTTGAATTATGGTTTCAATAATAGTAATCTCCCCTTCAATAGTTTTAATCAAAATGTAGGAGCTTATTGGGGAAATCATACAAGTACTATTAATTTTTCTTTAACACAACCATTATTAAGAGGAAGAGGACGTGAGGTTACTACTGTTTCTGAAAGAGTATCTCTACTTTATATTGAGAATTCAAAAAAGAATAATGAATTTACAAACTCTTATGAAATCTTACAGATAGGCTTTGCTTACTGGAATTATTTTACTGCATTCAAAAATGTAGAAATTTATAAACAGAATGAAAGTAGGGTTAGAAATGTTTTAGAAATCACGAATGAGTTAATAAAAGCCGACAAAAAACCAGCGGGAGATATAGTACAGGTAAATGCAGATTTAGCTAATCAGGAAAAACTAACGATTTTGGCTGAACAGAACTTATATACAGCAAGGCTTAATTTAGGGGGAGCAATCGGACTTAGTAATGAAGAAAGTATGTTGTTGGATATTCCTGAAAATGAGTTTCCAACAATTTCTCAGTCAGAATATAGAAATGATTTAGATAAAAACACTTTCCTTAAACTTGCAAAAGAAAAAAGGGCAGACCTAAAAGCACTCAAGAAAGTATATGAAGCATTAGAAATGCAAGCTAAATTGGCAGCCAATAATACAACTCCACAATTAGACTTAACGGCATTAGCTTCTTACGGAAGTGCAAGTATGGGTAATGGTATTAACGAAACCTTCTCTTCACTCACAAGCAATCAAGGTAGAAATATGAGCGTTGGAGCTAAATTGAGCTTTACATTTCCTGTAAATAATAATTTAGCCAAAGGTAATCTTGCTAAGATTAACATTGCCTTAAATGACCAAAAAGTGGTTAATGATAATCTTCAAAGAAATGTAGAGTTAAACATTAGCAATGCTTTTAATAATCTGAACAACAGTGTACTTATCCTTGAAAAGGCGAAAGAAGCATTGGATAATTACCAAGTAGCTTTCAAAAATGAACAAGAAAAATTCCAAACAGGATTGACTACTCTTTTAAATTTGATATTATTCCAAGAACGCTTAACGTCATCACAATTAGAATATTTACAGGCTTACCAACAATTTGCTAATGCAATCATCAACCTTAGACATGAAACTGGAACGCTAATTTCTCAAGATATTCAAGGTTTTACGATAGACCAAAAATCATTTTATAGTATTCCTCAAACCGATAACTAATAAAAATATAAAACTATGGCAGCAGGATTTTTCAGAAAGTCAGCATTGGAAAAACTTTCGACACCAGAGAAATTAGACCAACTCATAAAAGTGACTGGGCCAAAAGCTTGGATTGCTCTTTTTACGGTTTTCTTGGCATTAGGTACAGGTATAGGCTGGGCTGTTGTGGGCAGAGTAAAAACAAAACTCAATGCCGTTGGAGTAGTTTTAGGTGGAGAGGTTCATGAGGTTGTTGCAACTTCGCAAGGTCAACTTGTAAAATTGAGCGTTGCTATAGGTACGAATGTAAAAGAAGGCGATATTATCGCTGAAATACAACAACCTGAACTTATTCAACAAATAGAATCTGCAAAAGCTGTATTGGCGGACAGGAAATTGGAGATGGGAAAATTAATGTCTTACGGTAGTCAAGGAACACAATTGGAGGGCGAAATAATTAATCAAAATAGAATAAGTATTCAAGGTGAAATCGAATCAGAAAAAAAGAAACTATCATTTCTGAGTAATCAATTGGAAGCTGAAAATAATTTACTTGAAAAAGGATTAATCGTAAAATCGCAAGTTGCTAATACAAAACAACAAATTGATGCTTCTAAGAACACTATCGAAAGATTAAAATCTCAAATGGCAGAAACCTCAAGCAGAAAACTCAATCTAGGATTTGATTTACAACAAAAAATTACTTTGCAAAATCAACGAATTGCCGAAGCCGAAAGGAATCTTCAGTTTATATCTGAAAGATATGATATTCAGTCGAATATAAGAAGTGCTTATGATGGTGAAGTAGTCGAGGTGCTAACAGATGCTGGAGTTATGGTAGCTGCTGGTACGCCTTTGTTTAAAGTCAAAAATTTACATGAAAAAAAGATAACTAAGTTGAAAGGTGTACTTTATATTCCTTCGCAAGATGGCAAAAAAATTAAAAAAGGCATGGAGGCTTTTGTAGTTCCATCTACCGTACAACCACAAGAATACGGTTTTATCAAAGCCAAAGTTACTTACATTTCTGACTTCCCCATTACACAACAAGGTATGATGACTTCTGTCAAGAATGACCAATTAGCGAAAGGTTTATTAGCTTCTGGGCCTCTTTTTGAAGTTCACGTAGAATTTGAAAAAGATACTGCATCATTCAGTGGATTCAAATGGACTTCAGCTAAAGGTCCTGACATTTTGATAAAAGAAGGTACTTCTTGCACGGGTAAAATTACCATAAAACAGGAAGCACCTGCTACAATTGTTGTACCAGCATTTAAGAAATTTTTTGACCTGTACTAATGAACAAATTTTAAAAAATGGATACTACCAAGTTTGTTATCGAAAAACAGGCAAGACCCGTTAAGGTTCCTACAGTATTGCAGATGGAAAGTGTAGAATGTGGTGCTGCCGCACTGAGCATTATATTAGGATATTTCGGGAAGTTCGTTCCTTTGGAAAAACTGAGAATCGCTTGTGGAGTTTCAAGAGATGGTTTGAAGGCTACCAATATTATCAAAGCAGCCAGAGAATTTGGCTTGGAAGCTAAAGGCTATGCGAAATCAGTTGAAAAGCTGATGCAAATCCAGACACCTGCGATTATTTTTTGGAATTTTAATCACTTTTTAGTGTTAGAAGGCTTTACCAAAAATAAAGTATTTCTAAGTGATCCTGCCCAAGGAAGATACCAAGTAAGTCATCAAGAGTTTGATGAAGCTTATACTGGAGTTGTACTTACCTTTAATCCAAGTGCAACATTTGAAAAAGGAAATGAAAAAAGAGGACTTCTTGCATCCTTGGGTTCAAGAATTGCAAATTCAAAATTAAGTATCGGCTATATTATTTTAGTGAGCCTTTTCTTAGTTATTCCTGGTTTAGTTATTCCTTCATTCATTCAAATATTTATTGATAAATACTTGATAAATGGCTACTCAGGCTTTGTAATGCCATTGTTACTGATTATGGGAGTAACCTTAATAATTAATGCTGTGCTAGTTTATCTACAACAATATTATTTGCTCAAACTAGAAACAAAACTAGCTTTAACTACCTCCAGTAAGTTCCTGTGGCATGTTTTTCACTTACCAATAGCTTTTTTTACGCAACGTTATAGCGGTGAAATTGGGAATAGAGTATCACTCAACGACAAAGTAGCTAAACTACTAAGTGGAGACCTTGCCAATGCTGCTTTGAATATCATTGTTGTTGTATTTTATGCTATCCTGATGTTTTCGTATGATCTTCCCTTAACCCTTATTGGAATATTAATGGCAGCACTTAATGTCGGTGTTATTAAATATGTATCAAGAGCGAGGAAAGATGGAAATCGTCGTTTGAGCAATGAAATGGGCAAACTATTAGGCATAACAACATCTGGCATCAGTATGATTGAGACCTTGAAAGCGTCGGGGAGAGAAAATGATTTCTTTACTAATTGGATTGGATATTTAGCAAAAGTAACCAATGGACAACAAGAATTAGGATGGTTATCAGTTAGGTTCAATGCGATTCCTCCTTTACTTACCTCATTGACAACTACTTTGATTTTAGGCATAGGTGCTTTAAGAATCATGGATGGACAAATGACCCTTGGAGCCTTGGTAGCTTTTACTTATTTGATGGGGAATTTTATCTCGCCTGTTAATCAATTAATTTCTGTAGGTACATTATTAAATGAAACAGAAAGTGATATGGGTCGTATAGACGATGTGATAAATTATGAAGTGGATGAGCAATTTAGAGGCGATAATCAGCAAACAAAAAACTCGAATACTGCCATCAATCAAAAGTTGATTGGGTATTTCGAGATGAAGGATGTAACCTTTGGATATAATACCACGATGCCAGCTTTGGTTGAAGGTTTTAATTTAAAATTGAAACCCGGCAGTAGGGTTGCATTGGTTGGAGGTTCTGGAAGTGGCAAGTCAACAGTGGCTAAAATAGCTTCGGGATTATATAAACCGTGGAAAGGCGAAATTTTGTTCGATGGCAAACCCAAAGACGATTTTCCCCGACATATCATTACAGATTCTTTGGCAGTAATTGACCAAGAAGTACTCATTTTTAATGGAACGATTAAAGAAAATATTGCCTTCTGGGATACTACCATTTCGGATAAAAATATTATTCAATCTGCTCGTGATGCCGCCATTCATGATACTATAGCCGTCAGAAAAGATGCTTATGATAGTATGGTGATGGAAGGAGGCTCTAACTTTAGCGGTGGTCAACGCCAACGTTTAGAAATAGCAAGGGCATTAGCTACCAATCCGTCTATTTTGATTATGGACGAAGCAACAAGTGCCTTAGACCCAACTGCCGAAAAATTAGTGATGGATAATATCAAAAGAAGAGGATGCACCTGTTTGATTGTTGCTCATAGACTCAGCACTATTATGGATTGTGATGAAATAATCGTAATGCAATACGGTAAAATCGTAGAGCGAGGAACTCATCAAGAACTGATGCAGCAAAACGGTGTTTACGCTCAGTTGATTGAATCAAAATAAAGTATAATTATCTACTTAGGTAGTGATTAGTAAAAAGTGATTGGCGATTAGCACTTCATACGCCTAATAGTCAACTACTTACATAAATACAAAACGTCGCTTAAATTGTATTCATTACTTAAATCTAGAACCAATAAAATTTACTCTCATGTCTGTAAACGAAAAAATATATATCGGAGTTGAAAATCCCTTTATTCTGAACGATACGGATAGATTTTGGCTAGTACTTTCGGGTGAAGTAAATGTTTTTTACACTAAAATTGGTGAAAATGGAGAGTATTTAATCGCTTTAAAACACTTGTACTCCGCACAGAAAGGAGAAATATTATTTAGTTTATTGGCTCTTGAGCATACTCATGCTGACAATACAAGACTTATCATTTCATCAAATAAAGCTACTCTATTAGCCATTGACAAAAATAATCTAATGGATGTTGATCCCTTCTTTTTAAAGAACATGATTAATAAATGGATTGCTAAAACATCCACCGTTTTAAATACTAATAATACTCCAAGAATTTACACAGCACTTGATGATTTTAAAATAACTACTTTAGAAAAAAATACGGTTGCTTTCCCTTCAAGTGGTATCAATTGGATTCACCTGCTAAAGGGTGAAATTGACGTTTTTTCTGAAAGTACTCCTATCAGTTCAGTGCAATATCCTGATTTTCTTGCACCTGTTTCTAATAAATTATGGATAAAGACTCTTACCAATGCTACAGAAGTGAAAGTGTTAAGTACTAGAGAGGTACTCATTGAAGACGAAATCTATTTTCTACTTTCATTGACCAAACTAGAAGGGTATTTCTATACTCAACTTAATAAAATTATTGAAAACCAAAGAACAGAAGAAAGCAATCGTTTCCATGATAAACTTATTAATGAAGCACAAGGACTAAAAACTACTTTAGAAAAAATAAAATCTATCGTTGTAGGTAATGATGAAAAGTCTCCATCTGCTGTTTATCAAAGTTCAAATAAACAGAGTGTTCTTTTTGCAACCTGTCAATTAATTGGCAATCAAATTGGGTTTGATTTGGAAGAGCCAAAGTATATAGAATCCTACCAAAATAGTATTACCAATCAATTATATGCCATTGCAAAGAGCTCAAAAATAAGAATTCGTAAAGTTATTCTGCGAGGAACTTGGTGGAAAGAAGAAAACGGACATTTATTGGCTTTTACCAAAAAAGACAAAACTCCAGTAGCATTACTACAAAAAACTTCTACAAGTTATGTAATGAAAAATTTGTCAAGTGGCGAAGAGTTAATCATTGATAATGAAGTTGCAGATACTTTAGAGCCGATTGGCAACATGTTCTTTGCTGGATTTGATGGTAAAATGACTTCAATCAAAAAAGTGGTTACTTTTGCCATCAAGGGAGTAGAGAAAGACTCTAAAATATTGATACTTGCAGCATTCGTAGGGACTTTAATTGGTTTATTGATACCAATGCTATCTGGATTGATGTATGATGATGTTATTCCAACTGCTGATAAATCTCTTCACACGGAAGTTTTTGTCATCATGATGATGATAGGATTCGTATCCGCAGGTTTACAGCTTGCTCAAGGAGTCCTACAATTAAGGGTTGAATCAAAGTCAAGTATTAATTTGCAAGCAGGAGTAATGGATCACATGTTAAGACTACCAGTGACTTTTTATAAAAAATTCTCTGCCGGCGACCTTACCAATAGAGTATTAAGTATTAATGCTATCCGTCAAATTGTATCGAGTACTTTAATGACAGCGGTATTGAGTGGAGCTTTCTCTTTTGTCAATTTGATATTACTTTTTTATTACGATGCCAAGTTAGCTTGGGTTGGTGTACTCTTAGGAGCAATTGCAGCCGCTTTTATCGTTTGCATTGGATTACTAAAATTAAAATATGATCGACAAGTATCTAAGTATCAAGGCGAAATACAAGGATTTTTATTTGAATTTCTATCAGGAATTACTAAAATACGAATAACAGGAGGAGAAAGTAGGGTTTTTACACTTTGGGCAGATAAGTTTTCAAACTTAAAGAAACTTGGATTTAACTCAGGAATGTATCAAAATTTTGTAGAAACATTCAATGCGTCTTACCCACTTCTAACCAGTATCTTCTTTTTCTCATTCTTATATTATACCATATTAAACTCGGCTGAAGCCGTAAATATGCTTTCAGTAGGAGCTTTTTTGGCTTTTATTAGTGCTTTTAACAAATTTTTGGGTGATAGTTTGAGACTAAGTATGGCTCTCATCACTTCTCTGAATGTAATTACATTGTACGAAAGAGTTAAACCTATTTTGGAAGAAGAAACAGAATCTGCAGAACAAAGTATAGACCCTGGTGAATTAGCTGGAGAAATAGAAATGAATTCCATTTCTTTCAGATATAAAGAAGACCTTCCACTGGTATTGAATGACGTTACTTTTAAAGTTAAACCAGGTGAAATGGTTGCCTTCGTAGGAGCCTCAGGTTCTGGTAAATCTACCATTATGAGATTACTTTTAGGCTTTGAACAAGCCGAAGCAGGTTCTATTTATTATGATACAGATTCTTTTGAATCAATGAATAAAGAATTAGTACGAAGACAAATCGGCGTTGTTTTACAAAATGGTGCATTAATGTCAGGAAGTATTTATCAAAATATTGTGGGAAATTCCGAATTGACATTAGATGATGCTTGGGAAGCTGCTCGTATGGCAGGAATGGAGGATGATATTAAGCAAATGCCAATGGAAATGCACACTGTTGTTAGTGAAGGAGCAGGCACATTTTCGGGTGGACAAAGACAACGATTGATGATTGCAAGGGCAATTGTACATAAGCCAAGGTTACTGTTTATGGATGAAGCAACTAGTGCATTAGACAATAGAACACAAAATATTGTTTCTCAAAGTTTAGATAAACTTCAAGCAACCCGAATCATAATAGCTCATAGACTAAGTACCATCAAGAATGCTGACCGTATTTATGTGATGGATAAAGGAACTATCGTTGAAGCTGGTACGTATGATGAATTAATGGAAAATGATGCTCTTTTTGCACAACTTGCCAAACGCCAAATTGCTTAATCAATGGAAACTACTCTATCAAGTTTGGCATTAAAAGAAGAAAGTGACGGTTTATCTAAAGAACTGGAACTGTATTTTCAGAATAAGTTTTCTTCTCAAAAAGCACAACCTAACTCCTTATTGATTGACGAGCCATATATTAGTTCATGGGAAAGTTATGCGACAGATGCTATTGGTGGAAATGCCTTTTCCATTTTGAAAATGTGTTATCCTCAATTAAATTTTCCTATAGAAGAAGGAATAAACAAAACTGAGGATTACATTAATACAGTATTGAAAGGGAAAAATACTACAGTCAAAAGGGAGAATACACTAAATCTTATTGACCCAGAGGGAATTGAAATTAATATTTTCGAAAGTGTAGCGGGTAAAGTTCCAGTGATAAAAGTTCCTAACAATCAGGATTTTAAACAAATCATTCAAAGCCTTTTATACAAGAACAACCCAATATCTGTTCCTGATTCAATGGGAGCAGTCCTAATTAATGGAATTAATAATTGGCATAGATTACATTCTTTGAAACAAGATTGGTTAGCCAATAATCCTTTAGAAAACTGGAATGAGGAATTTGCAAAAAATGTCTTACCCAATTCAGAGTTATTTAAAGATAGAATAATCATTTTAAGTACAAAATCTTACAGTAATGTTTCTGCAAATAGTTTAGCAATATCTGAATCTCAATGGAAGTTGTATTCCTATTCAATCAGACTTGAACACGAGTGTACACATCTATTAACGTTAAAAAAATATGGGTGTGCGTCTAATAACCTTCACGACGAACTAATTGCAGATTATGTAGGAATTACTAAGACTATTGGTTACTATAATATGGATTGGATGTTGGCATTCATGGGATTAGAAAATTATCCAATTTATAGAAAAGGAGCAAGGCTCGAAAACTATCTGGGTAGTTCAGACCTATCTTTTGAAAACTTTGAAAAACTTACCAGAATCATTAAAAATGCTATAGCAAATATTGCAGGTTTCGATGAAGAATTAGGAAAGATAGATTCAGCAAGTGACCAAATAGCTAGAATTGATGCCTTGTGTAAAGTTAGCGTTTTAGAAATAGCCTCAGAAAACGGAAAATATTTACTACTTAGCAAGTACAAAGAAGCAAGAATGTATTGCTATGACTAGATTGCTTCACATATTGAAATAGATGGGATTATTGCTATTGAAAGAGATACCGAATTTGATAATATAATTCCCCTCCAAAAAAAATCTTTATGTAACAAATATCACCGAGCATTTTGAATAAGAAGGATAATTTTAAAAAAGAAATATCATCAAATGGCTTTACTGGCATAAAATTTTATAAAGAGTAGCATAACAACACTTTCATATTACTCGGAACTTTCTTTTTTCAATCAAATAAAATACGTAATTAGTAATTAAAAAGTATCATAAAGTGCTGTTTCCTGCACTTTATGATACTTTTTTTGTTATAATATATATATTTAAACAAAAAAGTGCTGTATATTGCACCACGCAAATTAAAAGAAATGGACTTATCACAGGAACTAAAACAACGAAGAGAAGAATTAGGTGTTACGCAAGAATACTTAGCAGAGTTGGCAGGTGTCGGGCTTAGAACAATTAAAGCTTTTGAAAGCGGGAAAGCCAATCCAAGACTTGAAACCCTGACCAAACTTTCAGAAGTTTTGGGAATGGAATTAGTTTGGTCTATTAAGAAAATTAATCCTTGAAATATCTAACAATGAGACAATTAGCAGTGTACAGAAATGGTATTTTAGCAGGAATACTCACTGAAGAAAATCGGGAAAAATACTTATTCCAGTATGATGATAACTATTTATTATCTATTGAAAATCAATCAATTAGTTTAACATTACCAAAATCAACACAAGTATATACTTCCGAAATTTTATTCCCTTTTTTCTATAATATGCTCAGTGAAGGCGTAAACAAGAAATTGCAAAGTATGACTTTGAAAATTGACGAGAACGACCATTTCGGATTGCTGTCAAAAACTTCTCAATATGATACTATTGGTGCCATAACGCTTAAACCTTTGAATTAATATGAAAGACATTAAGTTTTGCCCTGGCACTTTAGCAGAAGGATTCAACACATATAGCCCAGTTTGTTTGAGAAAAGTATTTAAGAACAAAAAAGTTAGTCATATTTTACCCTATCAAGTACCGCAATTGAATGAAGAAACAGAAGATTTATTTATAGAAAATAGAAAACGGATTTCCATTTCTGGCGTTCAGGAAAAACTAAGTTTGTTATTAGATAAAAACCAATTGAGGCTTACCAAAGAAGGCGAACAAGGCGAGTATATCCTAAAACCAATTCCTAGAGATTTAAAAAAAGTAGATCAAGTTCCTGCCAATGAACATCTCACGATGCAAATTGCTGCCCAAGTTTATGGTATTAAAACAGCAGAAAATGCTTTGGTATTTTTTAAGGATGGTACTCCCTCCTATATCACCAAACGTTTTGACATCAGACCCGACGGTTTGAAATGGGGTGAAGAAGACTTTGCCAGTTTGGCAGGTAAAACGAAAGATAACTTCGGAATCAACTATAAATATGAATTCAGTTACGAGGAACTGGCCGAATTGATAAAAAAATATATTCCAACTTGGCGCATAGAAATGGACAAGTACTTTTCTTTGGTTGTATTCAATTACCTTTTTAGTAATGGAGACGCTCATTTAAAGAATTTTTCTGTACTTGAAACTCCAAAAGGAGATTACATTTTGAGTCCTGCTTACGATTTAATAAATACTCGTTTACATGTTGACGATACAGATTTTGCTTTAGACAAGGGTTTATTCAAAGATGGTTTTGAATCTGAACATTTCAAAAATTCAGGACATGTTCATCAAGATGATTTTATAGAATTTGGCGAAAGAATTGGCATTGCAACACATAGAGTAGTAAAACTTTTGCACCCATTTTTACAACGACAAACACAAGTAGAAACCTTAACGAATCGCTCTTTTCTTTCAGATACCAGTAAAAAAACATATTTACTATTGTATAATACAAAGCGCAATTACTTGCTTTAAAACAGAATTAGAGATGATTTTAAGCTGACAATTTTGTAAAAACTAAAAGTAGCTAATTACGCTTTTTTAACAAATTCTGATTTGAGTGCCATTGCACAGAAACCATCAATGTTCTTTACAAAAATCGACTATTTAAGGATTTCTACTATTTCTCTCATGAATTTGTCATATATTCATTATTATTAAGGATATTTGGGGTTTAAAAAGTGTTTTGTGTTTTGTCATATAATTATAGTTATGTTAAGTAAAGCCTTTTCAGACTTTAAAGTAATGCTAGAATAGTATCACTTTAAAGTCCATCATCAATATACCACTAATTACCATAAGCACACATCCTCACTTAATACTATTCACCTGTTCAAACAATTCTGTTATAATATGTTGTTTAGAATCGGGAGTTACTTCACGAAAATACTGAATCAAATCCAGCGTAGTAGAATAGCGATTTGGCTTTTTAGGATTATTAAAAGAATGCCAATCCTTCAGAAAATGCTGTAAAGCGATGTTTACATTTTTTTCTCCAATTTGTTTCTGTAATTCATACATAACGATTGCTCCTTTATTGTAGTAAATATGTTCTTCATTTTCAACCAAAGTCAGTGGCAATTCCTTCTTGCTAGACTTTAAATTATCTTCTGTGTATTCATCCAATTGGAACTTCAAAAATTGCCGAACTTTACTATCAGGGTATTTTTCTTTAAGCACCATGATGGCTGAATACTGTGCCATTGTTTCCAAAATCATATTTTGTCCCTGTACGTTTGCAGCTTCTAGTTGTAAACCCCACCACTGGTGAGCCACTTCATGGGCAGTAACATAAAATGCCATATCCACATCTTTTTTATCATCAATTTCCATCACAAAACCGATAGCTTCCGAAAAAGGAATAATGCTTGGCAGAGATTGAGCAAATGTTCGATACCTTGGAAACTCCACAATACGAAGTTGTTTATATTGATAAGGACTAAAATGTTTGCTGTAATAATCCAAGGACATTTTCATAGATTCCATCATACGCTTCAGGTTGTACTCATGTCCTTTTTGGTAATAAATCTCTAAATTAACCCGCTCCTTTGAAATGTTACCTGACGGAATAGCAGTGTCTCTCATTACTTCATACCGTCCTGACACAATGGGATAAAAATGGATAATCCGCTGATTGGTTTTGTAATGAAAATAATTGCGGTCATCTACGTTCCATTTTTCCACTAAATCGCCAGAAGTGAGGGCTGTTTGTGGTGCTTCGGTACTGATTAGAATATCTAAGTTGATGCCATCCGAATCACTCCCACTGCGTGCATTTACCAATTCTCTTACATCATCACGTTTGGCTTTTGGGTGTCTTGGAGCCAGCCCAAAATCTTTTCTTTCGTCCTCATCCTGCATTTCATATTTTTTCTGATAACCAAAACTCGGTAACACGGCATTGTCAAAAAAAGTACCGTTATACACTACATCAATATCAGCATTGTCAGTTTCAAAACCCCTTGGTTGTAAGGTCTGTTTAAAACTCATTTTCATTGTATCCCCTGGCTCTAATGCTTGACCCAATTGGTAAATGGTATAATGATATTTTTCATAATTGTTGTTTGCTGTAGCAGAACGGTCAAAGGTTACATCTGTTAATGCTACATTTGATGCCATTAGTTTTTGTACATGAATTTCCCGAATGGGTAATGGTGAAGTATTAATAAGCACATAAGAACCTGTAATTTTATATGCTCTTTGTGATGGGAACAGCTCAACTTTTAGATTAACATCTGTAATTTTAGGCTGTGGAATATATTCAAACTGTTTCAACGTCTTTTCGTAATCAGCTCTAAAATTATTTTGTTCACCCTTAGTCCAGAATTCATTTAACACATTGGTATTGTAAAAAATATAACTTCCAATACTGATAAAAAGCGTCAAGCAAACTAAACTGAAAATCCTCAACGATTTTTCTTTTTGCTTTAGTCCCCTCGTCCATCGTTTACTCAAGCCTGTTTCAGTTCCCTTTACCATCAAAACACTGGCGAAAATTAAGAGTAGTAAACCAAACAATACCCAATAGAATTTTACCCAGAGATAAGCGTTCAGAAAGTGTCCATAACCATTCATATCCGAGTAGGAGGCCAATGCCTGTCCACCAAAGTTAAGTAAGGCATGTTCCAAACCAAATACGCCAATAGCTACGTTGATGATAGCGAACGAGATGGTTGCGAGCATCCCCATAAACTTGTTGCCAGTAAGTGCCTGAAAAAACATGGCTGCAAAGGTATAAAGAGCCAGAAATGGAAATAGTTCTACAAAAAAACCAAAGAAATAGACATCCAACTCGTAGCGATAGTAGCCGTTCAATGTTTGAAACAGCACACCTGCAACAATGAGCGAAAGCATGACAATGACATAGATGAGTAATAATCCTAAAAATCTACTGCTCACAATAACAAAACTAGAGATTGGTGTGGCATCATGAATGAGGTTAAGCTTTACATCCCTTTCCTTCCACATGATTTCACCAGCATAAAAGACTAAAATAATCATGAAAAAGTAAATGGACATCTCTCGCAATTCTTCAATAATTAAATAGGTAGTTGGATAACTATCTACTCCATACGATGTGCCTAAACTCACAGAATTGACAAGAATAATAATGAAGCAACACAGAATAATTGCCCAAAAGGAAATGAGTTTGAGAATAGACAAACTATGAAACCAAGCATTGAGCAACAGCTGAACGAACTGAGCCTTAATATGAAAAACAGGTGTAACCGTGGTTAGGCTCTTAATGAAAGTAACTGGTAAGGTTTTTACTTTTTGTTTTTTATTGAAAGTCTTTTCATTGATGAGCATCAATTGAAACTTGATATAGCCAATCGCTAATGCCAGAATACCCAAGCCTACCCAGAAAAGTTTGTTAAGTAGCATAATACCCGACATAGGAATCAGCAGAGAATTTCTATCCATTACCGTCCAGCCTTTAGTTGCTTTTGTTAATGTAGTAAGCGAAAAGGGATCCAGTAAGGCTTGAAATGTTTCATTAGTAATGCCTTTAGTAATCATAAACAATACAAAAATGACTACACCTTGAGTATATACGACCATTAAATTTTTGCTGAGTGCCCCAGTGGTAAAAAATACAGCAGCACCAAAAAACAAAGTAGGTAAAACCACCCAAAGAAAGGGCTGTAGATAATTGATAAATTGAAAAGACAAAAATTCGTTTGGATTATTCCATGGCAAGAATTCTCCCACTATCATTCCCCCAAGCACAGCACTGAAAATAAAGAGTAACACCACAAAAGAGCCTAAAAAACGTCCTAAAAGGTAATTCCTTTTGGAAATGGGATTAACATAAATAAGTGAAGTAACGTCGTACTGAAAATCACGTAGTACAGGAACGCCCATAATCATCGATGCAATAATCATCGACAATCCAGTTATCGCTCCCATGGTTTTAGCAATCACCATTGGCGAATTCTTCTTCACTAACCCTAAATCTATGCCCTGAAAAACAAACTCCACGCCCACTGCGGAGAATAAAAATAGCAGCAGAAAAAAGAAATAGGTTTCAGGTCGCTTTAAACGGTATTTAATTTCAAATATAAAAAATTCGTATAGCATGGTGCGTTAAGATTAGCTGTTGAAAATTTGAGACATATAAACATCTTCGAGGTTGGCTTCAATAAGTTTGAAGGTTGAGCCTGGGTGTATGTCACTGATTACATGAACAATTTGATTTCCTAAATACAGACGTTCACTGATGACCTGATATTCCTTTTTGTATTGTTCCAATTCGTTTTTGTGTATCGTCTTTTCATACACCCGTCCTTGAAGGTTTTTGATGATTTCGGCGGGATTCCCCTGAATAACCACCTTCCCTTTGTTAATGATGGCCATCCTAGGACATAATTCTTTCACATCATCAACGATATGCGTTGAGAGAATTACGATGGTATGCTCTCCCACTTCACTTAATAAATTATAGAATCGGTTGCGTTCTACTGGGTCTAAACCTGCTGTTGGCTCATCAACTATCAGTAACTTAGGGTTGTTCAACAATGCCTGAGCAATGCCAAAGCGTTGCTTCATTCCTCCAGAAAACTCCCCCAATTTTTGCTTTCGAACCTCATACAGGTTTACTTTGTCGAGAAGGGCGTGTATCATTTCTTTACGCTCTTTTCGGTTTATAATCCCTTTTAAGACCGCTAGATGATTCAATAACATTTCGGCAGATAGTGCTGGATATACACCAAATTGTTGAGGTAGGTAACCCAGTACTTTTTTCAATTCATTCTTGTTTTCTAAAATATTGAGATTTCCCAATTGAATACTTCCAGCATCGGCTTCCTGTAAGGTCGCTATTGTACGCATGAGCGTTGATTTCCCTGCTCCATTTGGTCCAAGCAGTCCAAACATCCCCACGGGTATTTGTAATGATACGTTTTGGAGTGCTTTAACTCCATTGTTGTATGTTTTAGAAAGGTCAGTAATTATTAGATTATCCATGATTAATTTAATTTTGACCCAATATTAAACTGAATAGAATGGCTATAAAAAGAACTGGGACAGGCGTACTTCAGATAGGTATGAATTGCTGGTGCTGCGTGGCAAAAGCACTTGATAACCGTAAACAGTACGTTCATCACGCCAACTGATAAATCTGTAACAACCAATCGACTGGGCTTGAAATTTTGTGTAGTTTTGTGGAATGACTTTACGGCAAAAACTATTCGATAAGCAATTTCTTAAAAGGCTGGTGCCTTACTTTTTCATCGTGACCACCATGTTACTGGTGGTTTTTAATGATTTTTTTGGAAAAGAAGAAGACTATCACATCTTCATTCTACTATTTTTCATTTCGATGATGGTTTGGATGATACGATGGTTAATTATTCAGATTAAATTCATACTCCGACTCAAAAAAGATAAAACACAAGCTGAGTTAATGCACTTGAAAAGTCAGGTTAATCCGCACTTTTTTTTCAATACTTTGAATAATTTGTATGGATTGGTAGAAAAAGACACCGCTAAAGCTCAGGAGTTAATTCTCAAATTATCTGATATGATGCGGTATAGTATTTATGAAGGACAAAATGATTGGGTTACTTTAGCGGATGAAATTACCTATCTTGAAAACTACATGGATTTGCATAAAATGCGATACCACAAGGAAATTACCGTTCGCTTTGATGTAGATGTAGAAGATAGCCATGTTAAAATTATGCCATTACTCTTGATTATTATGGTTGAAAATGCTTTTAAGCATGGTGTAGAAAAACTCAGAAAAGATGCGTTTGTTTATATTCGCTTGAAGGCTACATCGCAAAATATTGATTTTGAAATTGAAAATAATTTTGATACTGAGGAACAAGTTGGGAATCAAGGCATTGGTCTGAATAATTTGAAAAAACGACTTGAATTAGTTTATTTGAACAAACATGAATTAGAAATATCTTCTAAGCGTGCAGATATTTATACAATTAGATTAAGACTTACTTTATGAGTATTAAATATATTATTGTGGATGACGAATCGGTGGCACATGACATCATCAAAAAGTATTGCTCGCTATTGCCCAATATGCAATTGATGCAGCACTGCTACGATGCCATTGAAGCCATTGAATACCTCAGTCATAACGAGGTAGATTTGATTTTTCTGGACTTGAATATGCCTAAACTGAAGGGCTTCGAATTTCTAAAAACGTTGTCTCATTCACCAAAAGTAATTGTTACTACAGCTTATAAAGAACACGCCTTAGAAGGTTACGAATTAAACATTGTTGATTATTTACTTAAACCTTTTTCATTCGAACGCTTTTTGAAAGCGGTTAATAAGGTGCGTACAGACACTCAAAAAGTACCATCTAACACGCAAAGTACAGTGAGCGATGAAAAGCAAGGAAGGTTTTTCCTACGTTCAGAGAATAAATACATTCAAATTGTAATGGATGATATTTTATTTATTGAGTCTTCGGGCAACTATATTAAAATTGTACTAAAAGAAGAAATCATTACTACCCGTGGAAAATTAGCTTCCATGATGGAACTCATGCCTATTGACAGTTTTCTTCAAGTACATCGATCGTTTATGGTAGCACAGAAGCACATCAAACGCATAGAGGGAAATCAGATATTTCTTGATAACTACACGGTGCCTATTGGAAAACTATTTAAGGTACAGTTAGAGCGACTTTTAAAATAAGAGAAACAACATTTCCAATGTACTTTATTACTTGTTTTTGGGTGAAATTTTATGAAAATTATTAAGCGTTACCAATGAACGATACAAAATGACTTTCCCTAGATTAACTGCGATTTTGACTTAATTACAGACAATATGACTATTGATTACTAACTAATTAACTGAAAAATTCTCGATTAGTAAACGAATAATCTATGGAGATATTAAAGCATTGGAACAAGCCGTTGTTCCAATACTAACAGTATATTTTTGGATATTTTCAATATACACCTAATTATCATTTATGTCGTTGCTAGAAGTTTTATGAGATGATTTTACAGGGAAAATATCTATAAAGTAGCCTATTTGAAGAAAATCACGACCTGTCTCATCATCAATCTTGTAGTCAAATTGATGCAAATAGCCGATTTGTATTATTGATGCTTTTGTTGGTTTATAATTGATAGAAAATAACATTCTATTTCTTTCAAAATAAGGTTCATGATCGGTAAAAAAGATTTCATTGCTTAAATTAATTTGTAGAGGACTGTATTCATCCCTTTGCTTGCCTAGAGGATATGATAATCCGAGCCTATATCTAAATCTATTCCGATAACCATTGCTTGTAAATCTTAATTCTGTCCTATATCGCTGCTCAATTTTAAGTTTATTAATAGACTGATAAAGTATAACTTGAGGCCAAATCCTAAGCTCATCATTATTTTTAGGTAAGATAAAATCTCCTCCTTCTTTATAGGTTTGATAACTACCTGTTCCAAAGGTTAATGCAAGGTTTTTAGAGAACTTATAATTAACCCCTCCTTTATACTCATAGTAATGAAAATTAGTAAAAAATTTTAATGAACGAATTTGTCCTTCGCCCCAAACACTCCATTTTTCATTGAGATTGTATTTTACATTCAATATGCTCCAAGTACCCAAATCGGGTGTTTGAGCAATAGAATTATTGATTATCAAACAATGAATAAGCAATACAAAATATAATTTCTTCATTTGTTATCTTTTAATTATAATCGCTTTACTATCAGTCTTCCGTTAGATAGTAAAGCAATTATAATCAGCAAATTTTTATCTGTGTTATTGTTAAATAATGAGTGAAAAGATACAATAGCTCATTCTCAATCTTTTCACTTTGCCCTATCAGGTTGTTGCCTGTGGGAGTTTACTAATTTCAGCAAGATACGATGAAGTATGCTTTTTTCAGCTATATCTAAAGCTGTCGTAAATTCTAATGAAACCCCCTCCATTTGAACTAAGGCTTTAATGAGGATATTATTGCCTATATCTGTTAGCGTGATTTGTTTACTTCGTTTGTCTAATTGGTTGGGCTCCTCAGAAATAAGTTTTTTCGCAATAAGTCTTTTTATGATTTCAAGCCCTGTTGACTTCTCATAAACCATCAAGTCAATTAACTCAGACTTAGTACAACTTTTTAACCCTCCCAGCGTCGCTAAAAATGAATACTCTTCAAAACTAAGATTGGTAGAGTATTCTAATAATTGTTTGGAATACATCTTGACATAACGATGTAATAAACCATTAAGCATTTCAATACTATTTTCAGCATCTGTTTTATCGTTTATCTTGTCCAAAATAATGCTATTTCTATTATTTTCAATGGTAAGCCAAATTAGGAAGGAATCTAAATTTTTACTCGTGTCTTCGCTAGCATAATACTTTTCAACTTGTGTTATCAATAACTTTAAAAGTTCAAATTTTCCCATTTTACTGTAGTATTAAAAATAATGCTAGATAATTACTGAAGAGTAATCCGTTCATTAATGTGATTAAAATTAGAAATACTCAACAATTGCCAGATAAATGGGCATTCCGAAAGTAATATTAACTGGGAAGGTTACCGCCAAAGCCATCGGTAAAAATAAACCGGGATTGGCTTTGGGTACTGCTATTTTCATGGCAGCAGGTACGGCAATGTAAGAAGCACTTGCCGCCAATATCGCAAAAATGAATCTATTGCCTACTTCGTGGGTAATCAAACCACTGGCAATAGCTACCCAACAACCATTGAAAATGGGAATTATTATGGCAAAAAGAATGGGAAACCAGCCCGATTGATAAAAATTACTGATTTTTTTACCGCTGATAATCCCCATATCTAAAAGGAAAATCGCTAAAAATCCTTTGAAAATATCGGTTGTAAAAGGTTTGATTCCTTGTGCTTGTTGTTCACTTGCCAACAAACCGATGATTAAACTCCCGATAATTAACAGTACGCTACCGTTGGTTAATGAGTGTTTTACTACTGTTTTCAAACCTTGTGGCGTATCGCTTTTACTGCCAAAAATCCTAATTAACACTACGCCAACAATGATGGCTGGTGCTTCCATCATCGACATTACGGCTACCATATAGCCATTCATCGTATGATTTTGCATTTCTAAAAAAGAAACCGCCGTTACAAAAGTTACGGCACTTACCGAACCGTAGGCGGCACAAATTGCTCCTGCGTTTTCGATACTTAGTCTCTTTTTCAAGATAAAGAAACTGTAAAGTGGAATAAAACAAGCCAAGAAAACCCCAAAAAGTAAAGCCCAAATAATCTCAAGGTTAAATGGGCTATGTGCCAACTCTTGCCCACCCTTGAAACCAATCGAAAACAAGAGATAGAGCGAAATGAATTTAGAAGAATTTGGCGGAATTTCTAAATCACTCTTGAGTTGTACGGCAATGATACCCAATACAAAAAACAAAAGTGCTGGATTGGTTAAATTTTCAATGAGTAATTGTAAGTTCATATTGTAAGGATTTAAGGATTATGATGATAAAATTTATTTGAATCGTGCTCTTTCTAATCGGTCGTTGATACTTCGCCCAATGCCGATATCGGGTAGTTTTTCAATAATGATTGCATCCAATTTTTGTTTATCTAATCGGTGCATTGCGGCATACAGATTTGCTCCTGCTTCTTGTAAATCGCCCTTTTCTGAAAGTACTTCATGAGTATATTTTCCCAGATTTTCTAATTGCTCTTTGAATAAAATCAGTCCTACTTTTTTTCTCGAAAATGAGTTTATCATGCTCTTTACATCGTCGGTAACAAAAGTAGGCGTGTTCGGGGCGTAGTGTTTCAAAAGCATCCCGGGAGCGTCGGGTTGGTCTTTGGCACTGGTTTTAATCGCAATTTTTCCAATTACCGCTTCAATTTCTTCTATCGAAATCGCTCCATGTCTAAACAAAACTGCCTGATTGTCGATAAATCCGATAATAGTTGATTCTAATCCATTTTCAGATGCACCACCGTCTAACACTGCGGGAATTTTTTCACTGAAATACTCGGCTACATGTTCGGCTGTTGTTGGGCTAATCGAACCAAATGGATTAGCACTTGGTGCGGCAAGTGGATAATCCAATAATGCCAAAAGCGACTGAGCTGTCGGATGTTTGGGAATCCTAACGGCAACAGTTTCTTTGCCTGCGGTGATAATATTGGGGATACTCGGATGCTTCTTTAATAACAAAGTAAGTGGTCCGGGCCAAAAATGATTACTCAACTTAATGGCTTGTTCTGGTATTTCTACGGCTACTTTGTCAAGGTACTCTACCGATTTTATGTGTACAATCAAAGGATTATAGAAAGGTCTTTTTTTTACTTCAAAAATCTTTTTAATCGCTTGCTCACTATAAATATTCCCTGCCAAACCGTAAACCGTTTCGGTTGGCATACCTATTACTTCGTTATTATTTAAAAAAAAGGCTGCTCTGTTTATATCTTTTGTTACTTCAATCATAATTTATGGATTACAAAAATCACAATACATTGGGTCTTCTGTTAGTTTATTTTCTCGGTATAATTGCTCGCTGCTGTGCGAGCATTTTTGACAACTTAATATCACCGTTTTGATAGAACTTGTAGGTAAGCCACAAATACGACAAGGAAGCCCCGAATGAAAACCAGTAATCCCAAAACCGGGTGTACTACAAATCGGACAAAGACTTTTGGCTTTTTCTGCCAGTTTTTGCGTCGTCTTTTCAATCATTTTCATTCTTGTCGGATTATACATTGCCCTCATATCTGTTTCGACATAAACAAATCCATACTTTTTATGAATGCTATGAAAAACTTTTTTTAAGGTTTGCCAATCTATAATTCCTTTGGTCATTTCGGTAAAATTGTCTTTGGAAGGTCGAAGAATAAGACCATGACTGGGGAACTGTACTTTTTGAGCAAAGTCAATAAGTGTTTGTTCAGAAGAAAACGTTTCGGCATCAAAATTTGTTTCAGTAAAAAGTTTATTTACAACTATTTCTATTTCGTTTTGGTAATCTTTCAATAACAACATTTCCTCATTTGCTTTCATAAAAAACAATTGTGGATGTGAACCAAAAGAGCCTTCACTTGCCAAAACCAAATCAAACTTATCCTTTCCTCTTGCCAATTCGCATTTCATTCTTGCCGTTTCTAAAGGACTTTTCGTCCTTTCTACTTCGCCTGCAAATGTTCCCAATTCGTCTGTATCTATATTCTCCGACACAACACATTTTACTCCCAACGCTTCCTCTAAAATGGGTGCTATTACTTGTTCTTTTCGATGTTTCGTTGCAATCAGTAATGTTCGCCCTTCAAACATTTTATTGTCCTTGACCTAAAGAGTATGCTGATTTGCCATCAAATTCATACAAGTTTTCAGTCTTGATGGTATCAATTGATAATTCATGGGCATCATACAACAATTGAATTATATCCTGTTTTTGAATATGGTGACTCATCGTTGGTTTAAATCGACAACGCCAGTGATCTGTACAGAATGTTTCTTTAAATCCATCGGGCCAAACCTTAATACCACGGTTGGTAATCATCGAAAGTTTTACATCTCCATTATTTAATAATTGTACTTTTTCTGCTAACTCATTAGGGTCTGTACCCGCCCAATGTACAAATATATCTACCCCAACCAGTGCTTTTTTGGCAGGAGCTTTACGCTGATACTTCGGTAAATTTAAGGCTGTTCCCTTTGAATAATTAACAGGTTTAAAGGTTTCAGGCTGTTTGCCCAAATTAGCAATTACTGCCTCTGCAAATTCTTTTGTCCCTACTTTCTCAGTACTGATTCCTTCTTTAAAAATATCGTAAGTATGAATCCCCTCTTCGATGGTTCTTAGCCAAGCATTTTGTACTTTTTCTGCTACGGCTGTTTCGCCGATGTGATTCAACATCATAATTGCTCCTTGTAACAATCCTGAAGGATTCGCAAGGTTTTGTCCTGCTCTTCTTGGGGCAGAACCATGAATGGCTTCAAACATGGCACATTCTTCGCCAATGTTGGCAGAACCCGCTAAACCAACCGAACCTGCAATTTGTGCGGCTACGTCTGAAAGTACATCGCCGTATAAATTCGGCATTACGATTACATCAAAAGCTTCTGGTGTGTCAGCCATTTTTGCCGCTCCAATGTCGATAATCCAATGTTCATTTTCAATTGTTGGATACTCTTTGGCTATTTCATCGAATACTTGGTGAAACAAACCATCTGTTTGTTTCATGATATTATCTTTGGTAAAACAAGTCACTTTTTTGCGTCCGTATTGTTTGGCGTATTCAAAAGCATAACGCACGATTTTCTCACATCCCGGACGGCTAATTAATTTCAAACATTGTACTACTTCGTCTGTCTGCTGATGTTCAATTCCTGCGTATAAATCTTCTTCGTTTTCTCTGATAATCACAATATCCATTTCTGGGTGCTTCGTTTTTACGAAAGGATGTAAACTTGCACAAGGGCGAACATTTGAATAAAGTCCTAAAAATTTACGAGTCGTTACATTCAAACTTTTATAACCGCCACCTTGCGGAGTAGTAATGGGAGCTTTCAAGAATACTTTGTTTCTTCGTACTACATCCCAAGATTCCTTAGCGATACCAGCCGTATTTCCTGCCAAATACACTTTTTCGCCTACTTCAATTTCCTCGACTTCAATAGCCGCTCCTGCTGCTAAGATGATTGCCAAAGTGGCATCCATAATTTCTGGTCCAATGCCATCGCCTTTTGCTACGGTGATTCGTGTCATGTTGATTTGCTTTTATTTTTTTGACTTTGCAAAATTCTTAAAAGCCGTTCATATATTTTTATTTATATTTGTAATGATAACCATTAAAAATATTTATGAATCATACTTTGCATCAGTTACAATATTCTTAGAAGTAACCCAAACACAGAGTATTAAAAGGCTTCGGAAGAGTTGCTTTAACGCAACCTAGGTATTGATTAAACTCCGATATTTTTAAGAGCAATTCGATGTCCCTCTCTCATTAAGTATCTTTAATAAAGCTATTTATCACAGTTTTGAGGAATAAAATTACTATTGTTGCCGAGCGAATTTTGAATGAAGTAAATGCTTCTAATTTCAAAAAATTGACTTAGCATTGGAAGTTTTGGAAATAGTGAAGTAGATTTTTTCATTAATGACTGTCTTGCCAAACAAGACTAAATATTTCTTTCAACAACTGAAAAAAATAAATGACTATTCTTTAAAACTAATTCGGAGTAGTTGTAGATATTTCTAAATGCTTAAATCAAGGTATAATCTCCTCTCCTACTGATTTGAGTTATGTGTATTTACAATTATGTATAGCCCAACATGCTGCAATAATGAAGGCGAACAATAAAAAGTAAGTTTGACTTATAATCGTTAAGATTTTTGGATGACAACTAGAAATAAACACAAAACACTCACCTTTATGCAATGCCTTATCAAATAGCCATTACTTTCTTTTAATCCCTCCTTTCATTTCCCTAAATCGTTTCTAAAAAATTAAATCGTCCATTTGGTAAAGCTGCTTTATGATTTATTTTCCCTCCAAGACAAACTCCTTACGCTTAGTGGATATTCACATTTACATCCGTTTTAATATGTGTAACGCATTTAACGGTTAGTGTTATCAAGGAAATCCATCGAATACTCAATCGTTAATAAATTAAGTTTAATGTACTTTTATATATATATCATTTCTCTTTAAAGAAAAGGGATGATTATACTTTAAAAGTATAATAGAATGAAAAAATAAATATAAGTGATGAAAAAACAGGTATTTATACGCTAAAATCTGTGATGATAAATTTTTACTTTTGTTAAAGAAGTTAATCAATATCTGTTTGCCTCTGATTTAATATTTAATTAAAATATAGTTTTACTTAAAATAAATATTTTCGTCAAGATAATAAGGGCTGACAACCCAGCATGAAAAATTTGTAATGTAGTAGAAGAAGCCTGAACCTTCTCAAAAAACGGGGCGTATTCTGAAAAGCCATAAGAGTAGGAAATATCATAAAACAATCACAATATGGAACTTAAAATTCATCCCTCAATTGGAGTTGCTCGATTGGGAAATAGTACAACTGAAATTTGTTTGTCGCCAGATAGCATCGGAGGACTACCTTATGATGCAGATAACTCCGGAAATTTGATTGGGCCAATAACCAATTTTAAAGATGCCAAAGGGCTCATTAAAAGACAAGGGCAACCATTTAAAATATTTCAAGACGATGGACAAGAAATTACCCTTGACACACCCAATGTCACTTCGATAGAGTGGACTGTTCATTTAGCCAACAAAAAAGCGGCTTGGTATCAATATAGTGAACTACAGGGCAATTTGTTGTATGGAAATGAAAATAGCTATGAGAATCAAAATATCCCTTTCCGCAACCCAGATATAACGGGTTCAGAAAGACAAACGCTAATCATTGATCCAGGGCCAAGAACGATTTCAGGAAAACTTAGCTCTATTGGATTTGACAGAGAAAACGCCCCAGCTAATTATCCTGTTCAATATCCCAATGCAGAGGTAAAGTATGGTGTGGCAGTAACCACTCTCGGAAATTTATTAACAGATAATAGTGGAAGATTGGTAGTTTTAGGAGGATACGGAAATGCTGGAGGAGATTTACCCCTAACTTCATATGGTGGCTCTAGTACTTGGCACGATGATATTTCGGATGGCCCTGTTTATTGTACAGTCACATTTAATGATGGAACGCCTTCTGTTACGCTTTCAGCATGGGTTATTGTAGGCTCACCTGATTTTGCTCCAGAGATTGTAAATATCTCTAATTTAAGCGATACGATGTTTGATGTTGGGGTAAGATGTTTTAATCTAGTACCCGAAATGTGTATCGATGGGCAATACAATCCAAATTACATTGCAAATTTTCAAAGAGACATTCTTCCAATAATAAATCGAATTAGCAGATACCAATGGGTTGCTAATGTTCAGTCAATGATGGCTTTTGCGAGCTATCAATTTGATTATTCAGACCCTTCAGAGGCCAATAAAGCAAACAGGCTGAATTACGCCTATTATTTTAGGCAAAATGACGGTCAGCCTCCAGTTCCTCCAACTTTGCCACAAGAACAATTATTTCAAACAAATGGAGATAATTTGTTTCCTATGATGCCATTAAATTCAGGTAGTAATTCGGTAAGTAATACCAATATCATGAAATTTTTGGCACTAGACCAAACACAACTTTTTCTATTAGAGCAGTGGGCGAATGGGTATTTTGTAAGTAACCCATCCTATCAACCATTCCCTGTCAATCAATTAGATGCAGCAAGCGTAGGAAACTGTGTTGGTTTACCGATGTGTCCAGGCATTGAAGTTACTTGGAGTATGCAAAATCCTGTTGTTTACGCTTCTCCTTATACGATTTTACAATATCAAGATGAAAATTGGTATTTAGCCAATGGATTAACACCTTCGAGAGACGAATGTGAAGGTGGTGGATGTGAACCTGGAGATTTAACAAAAAGAATGGCATGTCCTTGGCAAGCTGACTTTTTCCAATGCACAGTTCAGTATATTAACTTTACCGATCCATCTGTCAATAAAATTAAGCTCCCAGATGGTTCTAGTACTCCACTACCTCCTACTTATTATTCGTACTGGTGGCCGCCACAAAGTCCTTGGGATGTTTTGGTGGGCGAGTTGACGGAAGAAGGTCAATTAGCTGGAGGTGGAATTCCCGCTGGTCAACAAATGAACTATGCCCGTGGCATCAATAGTTTTACGCAAATGGTTCAATATTGGTATTCATTAGGTTTTATTCGTGATAAAAATTCGTATAATAGCGGTTTCCCTTTCATGCTTGAAACAGAAAGAAACAATGAAATATTCACATCGAGGGAAGTACCAGTAAGTACGATAAGTGGTAACCCAGAAGATGCTGAAACAACCATCCCTGTTTTCTTTATTGAATCAAGTACTTCCACAGTAAAACGAAAAAGTAATAAAGCAAGAGTATTGATGGAACACTTTGAAGAAGTTGGTTTCAAAGCTATTGATATTCATAGCGAAGGACTTGGTTTCCCACGTTCTGGAACTCGAAATAGACGTTAACATGCCAAATACAGTTGAAACAGATGTACTTATAGTTGGTGGGGGACCTGCGGGTTCTTCCACCGCTTTAAGTTTGCTTAAATACTCTAACTTAAAGGTAATGATTATTGAGCAAAACGACTTAAATTCCATCCGAGTCGGAGAACAAGTTAATGCAAGCTTATTTGATTTACTTGATTACATAGGCATTAATAAAAGTGATTTTGAAGAGAATAGTCTTTTACCCGGATACAGTAGTCTAGCTGCTTGGGGAAGCTCACATATTTCGTCAAGGCATTCCATTTTTAGCACCCAAGTAGATAGCTTTCAACTAGATAGAGAGCATTTTGATTTAATGCTTTTGAAACAAGCTTCTGAAAAAGGGGCAATTGTTTTCCCAAGAACAAAATGTATCGATTTCAAGCAGACTGATACTGCTTGGACTATCGAATTAAGGCATGAAACCAGAGGGGATTTCACCATTAAATCCACCTATCTGATTGATGCTAGTGGAAGACAAAGTCATGTGTGCCGAAAATTAGGAATTCCAATCGAAAAATATGATGATTTGGTGGCTATTGGTACTTTTTTGCACTTCAAGGATACTAAAAGAGCTATTAAACAAGAAATTTTACTAGAAACAGTGGAAGATGGTTGGTGGTATTTTGCAGGATTGCCTAATCAAGAAATGGTGGTTTCACTTTTTACAGATTCAGCAATAGTAAAAGAAAAGCAATTACAAAAAACAGAAAACTGGAGTGAATTACTTTCCAATACAGTACACATCAAAAAAATGCTTGCAAATACTTCTTCTAACGCCAAACCTTGGGTCAGAAATGCGTTCTCTCACATCTCAAATGTAGGAGCTAAAAGTAATTTTTTGGCCGTAGGTGATGCTGTAGCTTCTTTTGATCCAATATCATCAATGGGCATTGGCTTTGCTATTAGCTCAGCTTGTCATGCAGCAAAAGCTATCATAGACAAGGCCAATGATTCAAATACATTTTTAAATTATCAAGAAAATATTAATGCTATTTTCAAGCATTATCTTGAAACAAAAACACTTTTTTACGATAGAGAAAACCGATGGAATGACTCTTCGTTTTGGAAAAAAAGAAATTAATCTTCTTCGATAAAAGCTATGTTAGATTTTGGAGCAACTACCATACTATACCATTGGCAACAATTACGATTTAATGATTCTCGTCTCTTATTTTTCAATACCACCACCTAAGCTTCGATACAAATCAGTGATGGCATTAACCTTTTCTTTTTTGATTTCTATGGCTTCCAACTCATTTTGTAAAGAATTATTCTGTGTAGTAATTACTTCTAAATATGTAGCCATTCCACTTTTATAAAGCATAAATACATCATTCGTAGCTTTTGAGAGTGAAGCTTTTTTTTGTTTAACTAAGTCCATTCTTTCGTCGGCATACTTAACTTTGGCAAGGGCATCTGATACTTCACCTACTGCTGTTAATAGCGATTGTTTAAAAGTACTTACTGCTTTTTCTTGCTCTATGACGGCAATATCATAAGCTGTTTTAAGCGATTTTTTCATGAAAATTGGCTGAGTTAAATTAACGCCTATGTTTTTCACAATAGAACCCGGCAGATTAAACCAAGTATTAAGTTTAAAAGAATTCACCCCAACAGATGGCGTAAGACTGATACTTGGATACATCGCTATATTGGCAATATTTCTGTTTGCATTGGCTGATACCACGGCGTATTCTGCTGCTTTTACGTCTGGTCGCCGACTCAAAAGCATGGCTGGAACGCCCAAAGGAAATATGGAAGAAGGCATGACATTATCTATAATGCCAACTCTTGCAATGCTGCTGGGATATTCTCCACACAAAATATTAAGTGCATTTTCTTGTATTACAATATTTTGTAAAGCTAATGGCACTAACAATTCTGCTGTTTTTTTCTGTGCCTCTGTCTGTTCAACTGCCAAGGAATTTACTTGTCCAGATTTATATTGAAGCCGAATCATCGCCAGCGTGCTATCTCCCAAAACAATGTTACGTTTTGCTATTTTCAATTGTTCGTCGAGTGCAATTAAGTGATAATAGGCTTGAGCAACCTGAACGATGAGCCTAGTTTTTAAGGCAGAAAGGTTTTCTTTTTGGGCAAAATAGTTGGCAAGTGAAGCCTCTCTATGCCTTTTGGCTTTTCCCCAAATGTCAGCTTCCCAAGAAAATCTTAGGTTGGCAGCATAATCATCCATGTAACTTGTTCCCAAAAATTGTTCAGTCAATGAACCGTTAAGAGAACTTTTAGAAAGCCAATTTCTATTTGCACCAACGTTCAAATCTACAGATGGATAAAGCCCCAATTTTGACTGTTTGTACATCAAATCCAACTGTTGCATATTCATCACTGCCACAGCAATTTCATTATTTTTCTGAAGTGCTTTTTCAATGAGATTGACCAATATTGTATCTTTAAAAAATGTTCTCCAAGGCAATTGAACAGTATCTGCTGTTACTTTGATGGTTTCTCTATAATGTTCAGGAATGTTTAAGTTTGTACGACTGTATTTCTTCTCAATCATGCAAGAAGAAAGTAGTAATGACATAATAACGCTTAGGAATATATGTATTTTTGAGAATTTCATTTCAGGTCATTTTAAGATTAAAACACTTGCTTTTTCCCTGATACTTTTTCTTGTAAGTATTGGAATAATATAAACAATAAAGGAATAACAATTACGCCCAAAACCACACCACTTAGCATACCCATTGCGGCACTGGTACTGATAGAATGATTTCCCGTTGCGGTGCCTCCTTTTGAAAACATCAGAGGAAGCATTCCTACAATAAATGCGAGTGATGTCATCACGATTGGTCTTAATCTGGCTTTTGAAGCATCTAATGCTGCATCCAAAATAGATAATCCTGCACGCCTACGTTGAACAGCAAATTCTACTATCAAAATGGCATTTTTGGCTAATAGACCAATCAGCATAATAATCCCAATCTGTACATAAATGTTGTTGTCTAATCCAATACTTTTGATACCGATATAGGCTCCCAGAATCCCCGTTGGAATAGATAATAAAACCGCAAGAGGCAATAAATAACTTTCGTACTGAGCTGATAATAGTAAATACACGAAGAGTAAACAAAGCCCCAAAATGGCTATCGTCTGATTCCCTGCCGATTTCTCTTCTAAGCTCAGACCTGTCCATTCGTAGCTGTAATCTGTTGGCATTTTATCCAAAACAGCTTCCAAACGTTCCATCAAAGCTCCGTTACTTATTCCAGGCATAGCATTGATATTAATTGTCAATGCATTATAAAGATTATAGCGACTTACCGATTCAGGGCCATATACTTTATGCAAGGAGATAATTGATTTTACAGGAATCATTACTCCTTTATCGTTTCGTACAAAAATTTCATCAAAAGCTTGTTCGTCCATTCTAAATACACCATCTGCTTTGATATTTACCCGATAAAATTTCCCAAATCTTGAAAAATTTAAAGATTGGTCACCTGAGAAATAGCTTTGAACCGTACCTAAAATACCATTAATATTAAGCCCCATTTGTTTGGCTTTGTCTTCATCTACTTCCAGCTCTAATTGTGGATAATCCGCACGGAACATAGTATAGGCTAATTGCACGCCAGAAACCTTCATTAAGTCGGCAATTACTTTATCAGCCTGAGCTTTCAATGCTACAGAACTACGACCTTGACGATCTTGTAATACAATTTCAGCGCCGTTGGTAACGCCATATCCATCTACTGGAGGCATTCTCATCGTGAGGATTCCTCCCTCCTTTACGACAGATAGTTTAGCATCAACAACCTGCATCAATTCGTCGATGTCTTGAATTTTTCCTCGCTGTGTTCTGGGCTTAAATTTAACAAAACCTACTGCATAAGCAGGGCTTGTACTATTGGTCATCAGGTTAAAGCCAGTAATGGTGGTATTATCTTCAATGGCTTCTATTTCAGACAAAAGCTTGTTGATTTTATCGGCTACTTTGGTTGTAGGAGTCAAAGCCGTACCCGGAGGCATACTGAGTACGTAAGTGAACATACTATCATCTTCCATAGGCACAAAGCTTTTGGGGGTACTCATAATGGACCAAGTAGCCACTCCCATTATTGACACCACAAAGCCAACAGCCAACCATTTATGTATTGCCAAGAAACGAATACTCTTTACATAGCGGTTAGTAAGATTATCAAAACCCGCATTGAAACCAGCAAAAAAGCGTTTACTAAAACCTATCTTAGTATTACTTTCACTATGCGTATTTTTCAAGAGTAAAGCACATAAAGCAGGTGTTAATGTCAGGGCATTTACGGCTGAAATGATGATGGCAATAGCCAGTGTATAAGCAAATTGCTTATAAAAAATTCCTGCTGAACCCGTCATAAAGCCAATCGGAATAAATACCGCAGACATCACAAGCGTGATAGAAATTACAGCCCCTGTGATTTCCCCCATTGCTGAATGTGTCGCTTCTTTCCCACTTAAATGAGTTCCTTCCATTTTACTATGAACCGCTTCTACCACTACAATGGCATCATCTACCACGATTCCAATGGCTAAAACTAAGGCAAAAAGTGTCAATACATTAATCGTAAAACCCAGTACGAGCAAAAAGAAAAATGTTCCAATAATGGCTACAGGTACAGCAATTGCAGGAATAATCGTAGAACGAAAATCTTGCAAAAACAGAAATACAACCAAGAATACAAGAACAAAGGCTTCAAACAAAGTTGATTTTACCTGACTGGTTGCTTCGTCCAATTTTTCCTTGGTACTCATTAATTTCGAGTATTTTACACCTGAGGGGAATGATTTGGAGAGTCGTTCAATCTCTTTATCTATTCCTATTTCGATTTCGTTAGCGTTTGAACCTGTTGTTTGTAAAATAGCAATAGTAGCAGTATTCCTTCCGTTTGAAGTACTATTGCCACTGTAAGAAATTGCTCCAAATTCAACTCGTGCTACATCTTTCAAACGAATAATATTATTCCCAGCATTCTTAACAACAATATTATCATAGTCTTCAGGTAGATTCTTTTTCCCCTTATAACGAATTACATACTCTAAAGCAGCGTTAGATTCTTCACCCAATTTTCCAGGTGCAGCTTCTAAACTTTGTTCGGCAATGGCATTACTGATGTCTGTAGGAACTAAATTATAATTAGCCATTTGGCGAGGGTTGAGCCAAATACGCATGGAATAATCCTTTGTTCCAAAAACCATGGCTTGCCCTACGCCCGAAACTCTTTTGATTTGCGGAATAAGGTTAATATTGGCATAATTCTGTAAAAACTTTTCATCGTATTTTTTATTATCTTCTGTAAACAAGTTGAATATCATAATCATGCTATTCTGTTGTTTGGAAGTAGTGAGCCCCATTCTAATTACTTCTTGTGGCAAAATCGGTGTAGCTTGTTGCACACGATTTTGTACATTTACTGCTGCTTGGTCGGCATTTACGCCTTGTTTGAAGATGATTGAAATTGAAAATGTTCCATCATTACTAGCTGTAGATTTGATGTACTGCATATTTTCTACTCCATTGATTTGCTCTTCAAGTGGCGTAACAACCGAACGAATTACGGTTTCGCTATTACCCCCTGGATATGAACCAGACACCATGACGGTTGGCGGTGAAATATCTGGAAATCGTGTTACGGAAAGTCTATCAAGTCCGATAATCCCTAACACCACAATCACGATAGAAATTACCGTTGCCAAAACGGGTCTATCTATTATTCTTTTTAACATGTTTTTTCAATTTTGAAATGCACCTATTTTCCCAATGAATTTTTTGTGATTTTAGGAATAACTGTCATTCCTTCATTCAATACATCAATGCTTGTTGTGGCAATTTTCTCACCTTCACTAATGCCAGATTTTACGATATAATTACTGCCAGATTTACCTTCTATTTCAAAAGGCTTCATGGCTACTTTGTTGCTATCAGCCAAGGAGAAAACAAAGTATTTGTCTTGAATATCTTTGACACTTGCCATTGGTACTAATAGTACAGTATGATAAGCTTTTTGTAAAATCACACCAGCAGAACCTCCCGAACGTAGTAATTTGTCAGGATTAGGAAAAATGGCTTTCAAGGCAATGCTTCCGGTAGTGCGGTCGATATTCCCACTAGCAAATTCTAATTTACCTTTGTGTGCATATTCGCTACCGTCAGCCATCACCAATGAAACTGTATTTATGTTTTTTGGTAACCCTTTCTCTTTCATAAAAGCGATATAATCTGCTTCTGTGAGCGAGAAATAAACAAAAATCTGATTAATGTCTGAAAGGGTTGTAAGAGGAACAAGGTCTGTGGGGGTTACCAAATTACCGATTCTGTTAGGAATTCTACCAATGTAACCACTAATCGGAGCTATTATTAAGCTAAATGCTGCATTGATTTTAGAAGAACTTAACATGGCTTTTGCTTGGATTACTTGTGCTGAAGCAGCTTCGTAATTGGCTTCAGCCGTTTGTAATTGGATTTCAGAAACTACTTTTCCTTCTACCAAAGGGCGAATCTTTTCAATTTCCAATTTGGCATTGGACTGTGCTGCCAAGGCAGCTTTGAGTGTTGCCGAACTATTATTCACCTGCTCGTTGAACACCTCTGCTTTAATTTTGAAAAGTGGTTGCCCTTTTTGTACATAATCGCCCTCCTTGATGAATATCTTCTCTAAATAGCCTGATACTTGTGCTTTCAAATCAACATTGACAGCCCCTTCAATGGCTCCGGGATATTTTTTGGCAACATCAGCATTTGCAATGCTTATTTGAAGGAAATCAACAGTTAGCGGTAGTTGCTCAGGCTGTTCTTGAGTTTGTTCTTTACAAGAAAATATCATTAAAGAACTGAGAAGAAATATCATTCCTTTAAAAGTATTCCTTGTTTTAGACGTGAGTTTTAACATTGAGTATAAGGATTAATTTATACTACAAAGGAAGTTTCACTGGCTCATTAATTATGGAGAAAATCACTGAACCGTATATTTTTACTCCTGAATTGAAGATTTACCTTCCCGAATTTTGAAGGGGAAAGAATTTGAAAAGAGTAATTTAAAAAATGTTAAATTGGATAATCGGTACTTAATAATCCATCCACGATTTGAATAATCCAGCTTTATCACGACTAATGATTACTTCTATGTCTGCGTTTTTTTCAATGTCAATTTTCAATTTCCCATTGAAATAATTGTGTACTTGCTGAATGGCATCAATATGAATAATAATTTGACGATTTGCCCTGAAAAAGGTTTTTGGATTGAGCTGTAATTCAAGTTCTTCCAACGTCAGAGGAATGGTTTCTTCTGAGCCACTGAAAAGTTTGGCTCTGGTGATTTTTAGTTTAGAATAAAAAAAGGCAATATCACTTACCTGAACCGTTTTATAACCATCTTTATAAGGAAGTAAAAATCTACTTCTAAAGTCTTTTGGCTTTAAAAAATCTAATAATCCTTCCAACGATTTTTGGTGAGAATCGACAGATAATGCTTCTAATTTTGTAAATGCCGTCAGTAATTCTTCTTGTTCAACGGGTTTCAACAAATAATCAATACTATTGTATTTGAATGCTTTTACGGCATATTCGTCATAAGCCGTTGTAAAAATGATTGGACAATTGATGTTTACTTGCTCAAAAATTTCAAAACTCAATCCGTCCGACAATCTTACGTCCATCATCACCACATCTGGTTTTTCATGTGTATTGAACCAAATCACACTGTCGGAAATACTATCTAATACCTCAAGGACAGTAGCTTTGGGTCTGATTACTTTAATCAACCGTTCCAATCTATCCGCATTTGGTTTTTCGTCTTCTACTATCAGTATTTTTTCTATCATTGTTTTATTAACGGAATTTTTACTTTAAAGGTAGTTTCGTCCTGTATAATTTCGGGCTGTTTTTGCCAAAGCAAATCATATCTTCTAATGATATTTTGAATACCAATTCCTGATGATTCAAGCTGATTTTCGATGGGAAGTAATATGTTTTCAACCATTAATACTTGTTCATCAATATTGTAAATACTAATTTTCAAAGGGTTTTTCTTATTGGTTTTGTTGTGTTTCAAGGCATTTTCAACCAATAATTGTAAAGTCAGTGGTGGTAAATACAGTTGTTTGCTGGCTTTGTCAATATTGACTTCAAATGTTACGCCATCGCCTATTCGATTCTTAATCAGGAACATATAAGAATTCAGAAACTTCAACTCTTCTTCTAACATAATTATATCTTTCTTCGAATTGACCAACATGTAGCGATATATTTTTGATAAATTCTCGGCATATTCATAGCCCAATTGTTGATTGACCAATATCAGTTCAGAAAGCACACTTAGGTTATTGAATACAAAATGAGGATCTATCTGAAGTTTCAAAGATTGTAGTTCTGCTTCAACAGCGAGTTGGTCGAGTGCGGCGGCTTTCATAGCAGCATTTTTCCAGTTGACAATCAAGTAATTACAAGTATTAATGCCAATAATCATAAAAGCAATAATGACACTGACTACAATCCACTGAAAAAAGCTAGTTATTTTATCATTCGAATGAAAATCTAAACAGGTTTCTCCATCATACATGAGTCGGTAGCATTGATCAAGAATGGCAAGTATCAGAAAAACGACAATTAAGTTTAGGGAAGTCTCAATCAATAACCGCTTTCGTGGCGTTTCTGTCCATGAATACGAATCGTTGAGTTTATTACTAATATAAATACTTGATTCTGAAATCAATAGACAAAAAATAAACGAAAGTGCCAAGTCTGCTAAAATCGTTAAGGAAGAACGACTAAAGTAAAAATCCCAGTAGGAAGAATAAGGGTCAATGACGTAAGAAACGAGATTTAACAAGATGAAAGCGAATACTACAATGATTATACGTTTTCCCTTATTGCTTAAAAATGTATCTTTTTTACTTCTCATTTCTTAAAGGGCTATAATTATAAGCTAAATACTAATGATGCTTTTTTTCTTGAAAGATAAGCATTTATATCTTTTGAGGATTTAAAGTTTCCAAAATTGAACTATTCTATATTTACTTCAATTTTTTTCTTACTTAATCTTCCAAATTTACTTCTGAAAGCCCTAATACGATTGCTAAACCGTTGACTATATTTTGCTTGTTTCTGTGATACTAATTTTGAGATAAAAACTTAACCCTCATCAAAAAGGTTTTTAATCAGTCAATAACTGACCGTCCATCTGGCATTTGTAATTAGATTTAATATTGGGAAATATCTTTTTTAGATATATTTCTTAAAATGTATTTGACTCAAATCGCTCGCAACGACGAACAGTCCTGAGTCAGCATTTAGAAATAACCCTTCCAAATTAATACTCCCTTCATTTATGATGTATAGAGTTCGATGAATAATGATTCTATTTCATATAATTCGAAGTCTCTGATCCGCAATGACTACCTACTTGAACGACACTTATAGTCAATGTAATCACCTGATTATCAGTCAAAAAAAATAGTTATTTGTTATAAAATACGTTCTCCATTGATATGTAACAGCTTCTCCTCTATTATTCTTAGGTGTATGAAAGCCATCTAAAGCAAGACTTGATAAATCTATATGATAACGATTTTCTTTGAGGAAATTTCATGAAAATATTTCCCCAACAATCTGCTTTTCTCCATTAGAAAGCAGCAGCTTAGACTAGTTCAGACAAAGGTTCTATAGGCTAAAAACCACGGCTTCCAACTAATAAATTTGGAATAATCCACTTATCTATTGGATTTTGAAGCAGCATTCTAATCAAGTGTTATTTTATCATCTACACTGCATGGGCACTCCCGCACACAATTTTCACTTATTGGAGAATGTTGTTCATTCGTTTAAACAGCTTCTAAATAAGAAGATGCGGGCCAAATGAAGACAAATATTGATTATTAAAATGCTTTGTCTGAAAAACCAAGACTTGAAAATTATAAATTATGTGATAAATTTACGAACTGTCGAATTATTTTCTTCAGCAGAGAGTTGAATTTACATATATGAAACCAAAAGAAAATAGTGTACCAGTCTATAAATTAACAGATTTAATGATAGACGATCCACAGCCTGAACTTTATGATATAAAATCAGATGATTTTAACATAAAAGTGAATACTCCTTTGGTTGAGCTCGAAATCTTTAAGAAATATTTTCGTACAGATTGTTTTATCATATTTCTTGTTTTAGAAGGAGAACTAAGGATTGATATTAATTTAGAAGAGTACAGTGCTAAGAAAAACAGTATTATTATTGTCTCTCCTAACGATTTAAAACGTTCTGTCTCTACCAAAGATGCTCTTGTATCAAGTATAGCTTTTAATGCTAACTTTATGACTAAAGCGACCGATACAATTAAAAATATATCTGAAGTTTTTAGTTATTTGACCTATCAAAGCTTACCTCTTTGGACGCTAGAGCCTAAAGATGCTAATATCCTAAAAAAGCTGTTGGAGCAAATCTCATATCGTACTGTTGATATAAAAGAACATCCTTTTGGGAAAGAACTACTTTATACTCATTTTAATATTCTTCTATACGAATTAGGCGGTTTTGCTAAAAAGTACTCAATATTTAAAAGTACTAATTTGTCCAGAAAAGAAACTTTGGTGATGAACTTTGTAGCTCTTTTACAACAAAAAGTTAAATTTCAACGAAATGTTCGGGCTTATGCTTCTGAACTAAATATTACACCTAAATACCTTACTGAAACTGTTAAAGAAATTGCTGGAAAAAGTGCAGGTGAGATTATTGACGACTTTGTTATTCAAGAAGCAAAAATAATCTTGAGTGATTCAAATTTAAGCATTTCCGAAGTTGCCGAAGAACTTCATTTTAGTGACCAATCTTTCTTTGGAAAGTTCTTTAAAAGACATACTGGGATTTCTCCAAAAGAATATCGCAAATTAGATTAATGCGTTACGATGTTCTTTTTTGTAAAATAATCTCGACTTCTTATCATTTCAAAAAATAGAAAAACGACTTTCTGACCAATCTTAGCGAATTCACGACCTTTTTAAATGCTATTGGGTGTGCCAACTTTGTACCATCAAATTATAGTATCATTTAAACATGAATATCCTTATGATAAAGTCAAATCTCGTAAAGGCTTTCCCTTTATTAGTGACCACCCTAATGCTTTCAGCCTGTGGAAATAAGCCAACAGAAACGCAAGATAAACCTAAACCTGTTAAGGTAACGACTCAGCAAGTTGAAGAAATTAATAGCCGCCAAAAACTTAGCTATTCTGCTACTATCGAGCCAGATATTATTACCAAAATAGGTTTTGCAGTACCTGGTGTAATCAACAATGTTACGGTAAAAGAAGGTCAGTTTGTAAGACAAGGTCAGTTATTAGCAAGCATTGATGCTACCGAATACGACAATGCCTTAATTATTGCCAATGCAGGTCTGGAACAAGCCGAAGACATGTATCAGCGACTCAATGAACTTTATCAAAAAGGAAGTCTTCCAGCAAAAGATTACATCGATATTAAAACAAAGCTGGCTCAGGCTAAAGCCAGTAAAAGTATTAATAGTAAACATATTGCTGATAGTAAATTGTATGCTCCTATGTCGGGTATTATTACAGAGAAGTTGATTGAACGTGGAAGTATGGCGGCTCCTGGTGTTCCAGCATTTACTATTATTAAAACAGATAAAGTTTATGCTAAAATCACTGTTCCAGAAAATGAGATAGGAAGTTTTAAAGTAGGCATGCAATCAAATGTATTTATTCCGACCTTAAGTGATTCAGTAAAAGGAACTATATCAATTATTAATCCACAAGCAGATGCCGTCTCAAAAACCTATTCAGCAAAAATCCTTTTGAATAATATCGGGCAAAAATTACTACCTGGCATGATTGCAAATGTAGAAATTAATCCAAATAAGTATGTTCCTGTAATTACGATTCCAGCTACGGCAGTACTTAGAGATGCAGATGACATTACTTATGTATTTGTTGTCAATGCAGAGAAAAAGGCTGTTCGTAAACGTATAACCATCAGTAGTCTTATTGGAAATAAAGAAGCAGTAGTAAAAGACGGACTAACTAAAGGTGATTTAATTATTGTGGAAGGTCAGACTCAACTTAGAGATGGCTCATTAGTAAGTTTTTAACATGACACATCAATGTCAGTTTTTAGCAACATAAAAAAATGGAAAAACGAAAGGTAAATTTTATTGAGGCTGCAATGAGATACAGGGAAGTAACAATCGTTATCACTTGCTTGTTATTTATATTCGGCTATTATTCTCTTCGGAATATGCCCCGTGCCGAAGACCCTAAAATTGATACGCCAGTAGCAATGGTCTATGCTTTTTATCCTGGTGCCGATGAGGTACAAATGGAAAAACAAGTAACTTCCAAAATAGAACAATATTTATTCTCTTTTGAAGAAGTAAACAAACAAAAAACAAAATCGCAAACAAGAGATGGACAGGTCTTTATCACCGTTGAGCTCCATGCAAGTGTAAAAGATAGAAAGAAATTTTGGGCTACTTTACAGCATGGGTTTAATACCGTTGTTCGTGGTAATATTCCATCGGGTGTTATTGGGCCAATCACCAATAGTAACTTTGGTGATGTAACGGCTCAAATTATAGCGGTATCTTCTTCGACAAGGAGTTATGCAGAACTAGAGAAGTATCTTGATAAGATGGAAGATGTACTAAAAACGATTCCTGAAGTATCAAAAATTAATCGCTCTGGCGGGCAGAAACAACAAATCTATGTTACTGTAGATGACCAAAAAATGTTACAATATGGCTTTGACTTAGGAACGATAGTCAAGACCTTACAAATGCAAAACATTACTGGTTATTCTGGAGAAATGACTATCAGTAAAAATACTATTCCTGTATTTACGAACAGTCAATACAAAACAGAAGCTGATATCGCCAATCAAGTAATCTATACAACGCCTAATGGAGTGGTGGTAAGACTAAAAGATGTTGCGTATATAGAAAGACGTTATGAAGAGGAATCTTCATACATTCGCATTGGAAATGATAAAGTGATGCTGATTTCAACAGAGATGCAGCCCGGCAATAATATTGTAGCTTTTGGAGAAAAGGTTGACGAGCAACTAAAAGAACTTCAAAGTAGCTTTCCTGATGATATTAAAATTAAAACGATAGTTAATCAACCTGAAGTTGTTGCAGAAAGTATCAATCATTTTATGATTGAGTTCGGAATGGCTATTGCGTCTGTTATCATCGTAGTAATGTTGTTGTTGCCTTTCAGTATGGCAGCAGTTTCTTCTATTGCAGCACCGATTGCCATTCTTATTACTTTTGGCTTGATGAATATGATTGGTGTAGAACTACATCAGGTTTCACTGGCAGCACTTATTATTGTGCTTGGAATGGTAGTGGATAATGCCATTGTGGTGGTGGATAATTATATTGAAAAACTAGATGAGGGTATTACGCCGTGGACTGGTGCTTGGCAGGCAGCAACTCAACTTACTTTGCCTATATTTACCGCCACTTTAGCTATTATTTTTGCTTTTGCACCATTAGCATTTTTTATGAATGGTATAACCAAAGACTTTATGGCATCTTTACCTATTACAGTTGCCATTGCATTGATTACCTCTATGTTAGTTGCCTTGTTTTTAACACCTTATACATGTTATGTGTTTATTAAAAAAGGGTTAAAACACAAAGTATCTGGCCGACCACCGAGAAAATCATTATTAGATTATTTACAAAATGTATTTAATATAGCTGTTGAATTTTGTTTCCGCTGGCCAAAAACAACGATGGTTTCCGCAATAGTCGCTGTATTATTGGCATTCTTCATTGCCAGTAAAGTAGATCAAGAGTTTTTCCCAACAAGCGAACGCAATCAATTCAATATCGAAGTTTGGATGCCTGATGGAACAGCTCTTGCTGAAACGGATAAAACCGTGAAAGAAGTTGAAACTATTTTGAAAAAAGATAAAAGAGTTGTGAGTGTTGCAAGTTTTGTAGGTACTAGTTCTCCTCGTTTTCAGACTACTTATGCACCAGAAATTCCACGCAGAAATTTTGCTCAATTATTTATCACCACCGTTGATAACAAGGCTACTGATGATATTGTACATGAGTATCGTCCTAAACTTGAATACTTAGTAAAGGACGCTTATATTAGATTCAGACAATTGAGTTTCCAAGAAGGCTCTCCGATAGCGGTAAAAGTTATTGGCAATAATATCAACGACCAGAAACGTGTGGCTTTACAGATAGAAGATATTTTACGCCAAGCTAAAGGGACAAACTGGGTACGCACCGACTACGAAAATGATTACTTAGGTATTAGTCTAAATGTAAAAGAAGATATTGCTGCTCGTTTGGGAGTGCCCAATCAAGTAATCACTCAAACGCTGGGAGCTGGACTAAAAGGTTTTGCCGTTTCTCAGTTATGGGAAGGAGATAAACCCATTGATATTTTTCTTCGATTAGATGCAAATAGCAGAAAGGATGTAAACCAATTGGGAAATTTGCATTTAAGTACAATGTATGGAACAAAAGTGCCTTTGAATGAAGTAGCAGAACTTAAACCTTCTTGGCATACGGGGGTTATTGCTCACCGAAATGGCATTAGAACACTCTCTGTTTTATCTGAAGCTCAAAATGGGATTAGAGCTTCCAATATTCTAAAGGAAATTCAACCTAAAATTGAAAAGCTAAATTTGCCTGAAGGGATCAGTATTGAATATGGAGGTGATTATGAATCAAATGCTGAAAATTCACCCGGAATGCTCAACGCTTTAGGAGTAAGCTTAATCTTGATTTTTATTACTTTGCTAATCCAATTTAAGAGTTTAGCTAAAACCTTAATTATTTTATCAACTTTCCCATTAAGCTTACTTGGTGCTTTTCTTGGTCTATATCTCACCAATAATCCAATAGGAATGACTGCCTTTATGGGCGTAATCAGTCTCATTGGTATTGTAGTACGTAATGGAATTATCCTCGTTGATTATGCCGATGAATTGGTTTTAGAACATCATTATACCATTAAAGCAGCCGCCTTAGCCTCTGCAAAACGTAGAATGCGTCCTATTTTTCTTACTTCAGCAGCAGCGGCAGTAGGTGTTGTCCCAATGATTGTTGGCAAATCTCCACTATGGGCTCCACTTGGAAGTGTATTAGCTTTTGGTCTAATTATTTCTATGGTACTTACCTTGTTTGTTGTTCCTGTGCTTTATTACAAATTTGTAAAACCAGTACCTGAACCTGCCGATGAATATGATGCAAACGTAGAAATTCAATACAAGCCTGAACATCTCTAAGATTTTAAATGAGTACAATAAAATGAGCTGAGGGGGATAAGTGAGAAGAAGGTTATTTTTTGAGATGGAATCCCCCAAATGTTCTTAAACGAAAGTGAGTTCGATAAAAACTAAAAATAAGAAGATGAATTTTATCAAGTATTGGAAAGTATTAACAGTCACAATAATTGCGGGGATGAGTTTACCTTGTGACGGACAAAACGTCACACTAACGCTTCAAGAATGCCGACAACTGGCAGTGACGCAAAACAAAAAAATAAAGGCGGTACAATCTCAAATTGCAGCAGCCAAAATTGCTAATGAGACCGCTGGACTCAATAATCGCCCATCTTTTGATGCTTCAATCATGGGGCTTCATGTCGGAAAACCTCTTGACCAATTACTTCCATCTGCCCAATTAAATGGTTCTGTTTCAGCAACACAACCTATCTATACTGGCGGAAAAATAAAATTGGGTCAAGCTGCTACTTCAAAAGCTATTGAAATAACAGAAGAGCAAAAAACAATGACCGAAGTAGATGTGCTATTTGAAGCAGAAAATGCCTACTGGCAGATTGTTCAAGTAAAGGATAAAATAGTGCTTGCCAATAAGTACAAAGAAATGTTACAGCAACTTCATGCTGAACTCGAAAATGCAGTAAATGCTGGACTTACTTATAAGAATGATTTATTAAGAGTAGAGGTAAATATGAATGAAGCTGATTTGAACATAGCAAAAGCTAATGATGGTTTGGTATTGGCAAAACTCAATTTAGCACAAATCATTGGACAATCTAATCATACAGATTTCGATATTAAGGATTCAGTTGATGGAAATTTCAGTGCAATGGCAACACAGTCTTTCGATGGAATTGCAGACAATCGACCTGAAATCAATTTACTAAAAAAAGCCATTGAGATTGAGCAAATTCAGACCAAGCTGATTAAAGCAGACCTTAAACCACAAATAGGTTTTTCATTATCTGGGTTTAGCAGTGTAGGTAAAAAAATTAATTTTAGTAATGGGGAAAATTCAATGACGTCTTATTACGGCTTGTTAAATGTTTCTATTCCTATTTTTGATTGGGGAAAAAATGCTAAGAAAGTAAAGGAACAAACATTGCACATACAAGCAAAACAATGGGAATTAGAGGGAACAAAAGAGTTAATTAACCTTCAAGCTCAAAGTGCGTGGTTGCAAATTAACCAATCAGTAAAAAAGATTAACCTAACAGGACATTCAATGAAACAAGCTGAAGAAAACCTCAGATTGGCCAATGACCGCTATAAAGCTGGCACAATTACAGGAAAGGATGTCCTAGAAGCTCAGGTGATTTGGCAACAGGCTTATAGCAGTAATATAGACGCTAAAGTGGAGTATAAAGTTAATATAGCCAATTATAAAAAAGCTGTTGGAGAATTAAGATAAAATGAAGAGTAAACAAATCCATATTATTGAAAAGGCAATGTCTCTGTTTGCTAAACAGGGTATTAAAGCCGTAACAATGGATGAAATCTCAATTAAATGTGAATTATCAAAAAAAACTATTTACGAATACTTTATCAATAAGTCTGCTTTGGTAGAAAATGTTGTTAAGCACTTATTAAGTGAAACGGAGCGATACATTAGAGTTTGTCCAAGTATTTCACCAAATGCAATTTCAGAAATAAGGTATTATTTCCAATATTTAGAAGTCAACGTATTGGCTATTTCTCCGATGTTCTATCATGATTTAATGCAATATAATTCTGCATATCAATTGTTGTTACAGTTCACCGATGAAAAAATATATGCTTTTTTAATGCAAAATATCATTAGAGGACAAACAGAAAATATTTATCGAAGTAATACAGAATTGATAATCAAAGTACATATATGGTTTATAAAAAAAATGATGAGTGATGTGTCCTTCCAAGTGGAAGTTGATAGAATCAATTTTTTTTCTTGTTCTAATGATGCTTTCTTACGATCATTACTCAACAATAATGGGCAAAAAATGGCTCTGAAAAAAGATGTTTTCTAGCTAAAACCGATAATAAACTATACCTAAAATACCTTTCTATTTTCAGATAGCGAAATGTGGTTTAATACAAATCACTCGCCAATTTAAGCGTTAAGTTGATAACCATAACATTTGTTAAAAAGCATAAACAGCATGGAAACATCAATGTCAAATACAAGAATTTTTTTTCTGGTACAGCAATATCACGAAATGATGAGTGATAATATGCAATATATTCAGGAAGGCATCATATTATTAAAGCAGCACTTTGTTCAAGGAATAAAGACAGAAGAACTTGAGGAAATAGAAGTTGAGCTTTCATACCTACACGAGCAATATACCCAAAATATTTATACTTGTTTTCAAATAAAACAGGCATACTTAACTGACAATAAAATAATCATAAATCAGCTCAATCAAATTTTTAGCATGATAGAATGTAGTATTTTTAGGGCTGAATGCGATTTTAGACGACTAATAAAACGAATCTCTGAATGATTTTTCTTGTAGAAATGATTGTTGATTTTCTTATTAAGTTTCAAAATATAACGTTATTATGCCACCAATAATTTAGGAAATAACGTTACATAAATTACCTTTGATTATCAATTGAATGAGCTTTAAAATCACTAAATATAGCGGAAAGCCATGCAATTGTATTGGTAATATCGTCCAAACAAATTTTTTAATATTATTTCTAAAAATTTAATTTTAAAATATCGTATGAAAGTTACAAAAGACATGTTACATCCAGATCTTCAAAAGTATTATACTCCCTTTACTTTAGCGGCTCCTTTAATTAGTACTGAAATAGGTATTAAAATCAATAATTTCTTATTTCAGTTTTTGGAAAGTAAAAAAATTAAAGGTTTCAAAAATGAGGTTGTTGAGGTGCCAAGCAAAAGTTCTGAAACATTAATCCGAACACGAATATTCAGTCCAGAAAATCAAGCTGAAAATCTGCCGTGTGTCTTATTTAATCATGGTGGTGGCTATCTCATGGGAAATCCTGAACAGTTTCTATCCATTATTGAAAAATTGCTTCAAGCAAGACCATGTGTGCTAATTGCACCTGACTATCGCCTATCTTTAGAAGCACCCTATCCTGCATCTTTCAATGACTGCTACGATACCTTGCTTTGGGCAAAAGAGAATGCTGAAAAACTTCAGATAAATCCAAATCTATTCATCATCGCAGGACATAGTGCTGGAGGGGGACTTACTGCTGCAATAACGAATAAAGTTCGAGACACTCAGGATGTAAAAATTGCTTTTCAAATGCCAATCTATCCAATGCTTGACGATCGTCAAGATACGGACTCTTCCAGAGATATGGATGTCCCAGTTTGGAATACCAAGAGTAATAATTTTGCATGGAAAACTTATTTGAGAGAGATCTATGAAAAAAAGATGGACGTGCCAGTTTATGCTGCTCCAGGAAGAAATACGGATTTCACTGGGTTTCCTCCAACAATTACTTTTATAGGAGAATATGAACCCTTTCGAGATGAGACATTGTCTTATATAGAGAATCTTCGTTCAGCAGGAATTCCCGTAAAATTCAAATTTTATGAAAAAGTATTCCATGGATTTGATATGGTTGCTCCCACCTCATCAGTTGGCATGGACGCTATTCAGTTCACAATCGACTCTTTTTGTGAATTTTATGATAAATACTGTAAATAACAGAAACGTTCATGCACATACGTAGTCACTCGTTTCTAACGAGTGACTACTATTACAAGACTTCCAGCCGATTTTAATCCTGACGTATCAATTCAAAACTAGTTTTAGGAAATACTAAGACCAAAAAACAAGGAAGATTCACAAGCCCGAAAGGTCTTATTGATTATATTAAAATGTTTCAAGGCAAAATGAATATGTATCCCTTATGTTTTGGAAGAACGTGATTCTTTTTAACACTTTGGGTCGAAGGAAATAACCTTACTACAACAGCTTCTCAATGTATTGATTATTATCCAATTACAAACATATATTTATTTTCAAATATAAAGAAAGCCACTTTACGGTTTACAATTGATTAAAAAAAAGCCAAGTCATTAAATCATTTTAAGACAACGATTATACCAACACAAAATAATGAAGCTATTTTAGAAGTTGACGAGATATTTCATTTTG